>BAAFHK010000003.1:0-256472 GCA_042852035.1 Candidatus Altimarinota bacterium | reverse complement strand
CCTGCATCACGAGAACGCTTAAGGTAAGCAGAGAGTGATGGGAAGAGAGCTGCAGCAAGGATACCGATAATCGCAATTACGATCATGAGTTCCACAAGAGTAAAACCACGAGAAGAAAGTTTCATACGTGAAGAAAAAAAGAAATAAAGGACAGGTCCATTATACATTTTCAATGTGAAAGAAAAGTGAAAGAGTAGAGACAAAAAAATATACTATTTTTTAAATTAATATTCTCTCGGGAGTATTATTGAGATTAAATAATTCATGAAATATAGAGAAATAGCGTCAATAGAGACTATAGACGGCTTAAAATAAAGAAAACATAGAGCATATACCCTTATTTAAAGGACCACAATCAAGTTCTTGAATAGTAGTTTTATAAAAAGTGTTAATTTTCTGATATTTGAGGCTTTATCATATACTCTTCTTCGTGAAAATATCCAAGTTTCTCATAATATTTTCGTACTCAAACTCAAGCTATGACTGCTAATTTTGATATTTCTGGATACTTTGATTGTACAATTTCTTCAGCTCTTCGCATGAGTTTTTTTCAAAAGCCCATATGTTGACCACTTCCATCAGGAGATCATCCGATAGAAAGTTGGTCTCAAAAAACATGAAGTTCTCTTACTATTGCAGCACCTTCCAACACCTCTACAAAATGCTTTTCTCGAGTAAAATACTGTGAAGGAATGCGCAAACGGAGAAGTCAAAAAATCGTTCTATCATTGGGATCAATATACTGGAGAAAGTATTCATGACCACCACTTGCCTCATAAAAATACTCATCTAAAACGGCATCATGAGGATTATTTCACTTAGCTCGAATTTCTCTTGAGGAAATATCAAGACGCATGATTGATTTCTCTTTCATTTTTGCTTCTGTCAGTTGTCTCAGATTTGCAAGTTTTGATCCCGCTAAAATCTGATCTGCTGGGATATCTCGATACATACGATTGAGTCGTACATACTCGGGTATCATTCCTTGAAGATCTGCCATGAGATTAATAAGCGTGTCATCGTCATAGGCTCGAAATCAACCCGTTCTCCATATATTTTCTAGCTCAGAATAAGGGGTCACAACCATAGGGTAAATTTTGAGTTCATCAGGCCTAAAATCAGAGCTCTCGAAAACCTCTTTCATAGACCATCTATCTTTCTCTGGTGTAGATCCTAGGAGATTGGGCATCATATGGGCTACAACTTTAAAACCAGCGTCCTTGAGAAGCCGAGTTGCCTCAATCGATTCCTTATTTCCATGTCATCTTTTATTGAGTAGATTTATGGTATCATCTGTTGTTTGGTACCCTATCTCCACTCGTGTAATTCCATATTTTCTGAGTCGTATAATTTCTTCTGGGGTAATCCAATCCGGTCGAGTTTCAATCGCAATTCCAATGACGCGAGACTCCGCTGTTTGATTTCTTTCTTTTGCATCCTCCAAAGTTTCTGAAGCCTTCATTTTAAATCATTTCTCTACTTTAAAACGCGCAAAAACGTCTTCCCCTGTCTCTACTGAAGCAAGAAATGGTCGTAAATCACTATAGGTTGTATGAGCATCATAAATTCATTTTATAAACATTTCTTGATACTCCAGTGGGTATACGCTCCAGGTGCCTCAAATAATTCTCACATCGCATTTCGCTATTGCATTTCCCGTTATCTCAAGTGATCTGAGACGGTTTTGGACTTGGCGGACGGGATCGAATTCATTCATTTCTGCTCGTTGAACAGCTGGCTCTCACGTTATATAACTTTTCGGAAGCCCATCATAAGTCGGGCAATATATACATTTCCCAGGACATCCCCAAAACTTTGTGAGAAGAGAGATCACAGAAACCCCCGAAAGAGAACGCACTCATCTTTTACGAAGAATTTTCCACACTCTCGAGTCATATATATATATCTTATTTGTAATTCCTTCTCGATAAAATTCAAGTACCTCAATAGAACTTACATCCTCAACTTCATTGCCATATTTTGCGAGAAGTGTATTTTTCACTTTTTGATAATCCCTCTTCGTTGTTAAAGAAGAGTCATTGAGAAGTATACAAATGAATTCGTGGAGGAAGGTGGATTGCATGAATTTTTCATATAATCCTATATACAAATATTCTTTCACCAAAACTTTTTGACTTTTTTCTTTCTCACTATAATATACGCACGCACTTCGGGAAACCGATTATCCAATATGCGGGGGTAACATAAAAGAGTGAGTGTACTAAGGCTTCAACCCTTGGGTGTGTCGGTTCGAACCCGGTCCCCCGCTCCATAAAAAAACAATGGCTAATAGTCACGGACTTTCATCTCGACTGGTAAAAAAACAAGCAGCTGCTCGTAAACTTGCAAAAGGCAAGAAGAAGGCGGCCCTTGTCTATACTGGAAATGAAAATAAAGAGTCTCGTTTCAATATGTCCTATAAAAAAAGAAATCGTTATTATCAGAATAAAGAAGCTTTTCCTCCAAAACGTCTCCCAACGAAAAATATAGATCAACTTATCGAAATGGGTATCATCGATGAACGCGGATTCTTCAAGAAATGAAAGAAAAAAAATTATATCACCAAAACTATGGTGGATCAAAAAGGACTCGATTTCTATGGTATGCCAAGAAGTAAATAATAAAAATCCCCGAATATTCGGGGATTTTTATGTAGAAGGGGGATTATCAAATTGAGTGAATATAAATTGACATTATTGTAATAATATTTATTATAACTATATGAAACTTTCCTCTACGGCAGCTGCCGTTTTTTCATTAGCATGAACTATTGGGAGTGCAAATAGTGCCCCTATTGAACTCTGAAATGGCTACTCTGTTGATTTGCAACATGCAAGAGTCATCGCATCCCACATTGAACCGAAAAATAAAAAAACTCTCTTCTATGTACTTGATAATCATGCAAGATGAAACTGAGTCTCTGGCGTAAGCAATGGATTGAATCCTTCATGACTCGAAACCCAGAGAAATTCCCTACCGATTTTAGACACCCTCTTAAACCAATGAATAAAATGAGGCTGAATCGGATTCGTTCATGAGTGATGGGATAGAAAGAAATGAGAAAAGGGAGAGGAATTGGTAAGAAGAAATATTGCATGAAATCTCCTCCTTCCCCATCTGAAAAAAACTCCACAAGATCCAAACCCCCTCGATTGAGGCTATTCTCAAGCACTGGCTCTCGCATGAAAATCAATGCATCAAGCATCAGAACTAATATCTGCCGTACATTGAACTGCGTGAGGAAAAATTGAGCATCTTGTTCCAGTTGCATCCTATGATGTACAGGTAAGGGATGATTATAGCATACATTATGCTCAAAACATACTCAGTACGGATTCTGTAGCCTGTCAGGCTATTGGATTGAAGTCACCACACACCGTAAGAAGCGCAAGCTTAGCTCTATTTAATGGAGATACCTTAGATCAACAATCAAAGCAATGCTGATGTGATGGAATAAGACAATATTCTACAGCAATTACTCATTTTAACCAACATCGATTCATAGACACCGCACGTGCAGAGATAGAGGCAGCGAGGTCATCAAAATATGATCAAGTTATCATAAATGTTGGCTCTGGTCATGCATTTTACGGTCTCGAACATGCTAAAAAATTATGACTGAATTACTACGTTATTGCACCGTATGGGGTTGATGTTTCAACGGTGTGGAAAAATCCAGTCGAAATATGACGAAAAATCGTTGAAAGAAATACTGCTCTATGCGCTTGAACTTCCGATAGAGCAAATAAGATACTTGATTGATTGATTTCAGGAAAAATAGATGAATTAATGGCAAGATTAAAAAGATCTCTTGATGCTATTGAAAGAAGGCCATAAGTTTCTCTCAGAAATCAATGCCTGACACTATAGAATCCTGGGCATTTTTATTACTCTCCGACATCTATATTATTTTTTCGAGCAAATACTTTTTCGAGACGAGTAAGTTTTTCACCACTTACAACTTTATTTTGGATTTTCTCTATTCGTGCTGAAGTGAGTTTTGCTTGATTATTTTTGAGTCTTTGTGCTCGAGAAATAGTTGCCCCAGTTTGGGTTGTGCCAGTCTGGATAAGTCCAGCTTGAGTCGAATCTCATCGGTTTCTTCATCATAAACTTCTTCGGTCATTTTGATTCGAGAGAGGATTACTTGATCATGTATTTGTAGGAGGAGTGATTCCCTTCGAAACAAAAAACGCTTGTCGCTCAGTTTCTGTCATAGATTCTAGCGCTGTTTTCTCAGCATCTGTGAGATCTATATGGTTCAAACCGTGTTCCATACCACTTCCAGCTTCTGGTCGTGTGATTCCTTTTGATTCGAGAAATGTATCACGCGCTGTACCAGTAAGAGTCGAAAGAGTTTCTCGATCAGAATCAGAGAGAACCGAGAATTCAGGAGGAAGAGTTCTCTCGTTGGTGCTGCTTGAGGCCCATGTAGTAGCAGACAATCAGAAACCTGTAGAGATGATAAGTCCGGAAAGGATAAATTTATTTTTCATATGAGAAAATTAAGAATAGAAACCTTCCTTCCAGAAATAGATGACACTTCTTGTTATGACACCAAGACTTCTGGAAGAGAAGATAACCATATTGTAGCAGGGCGAAGTAAGTAAGTGGTAAGTGAGTTGCTTGAAATATATAAAATACTAATTATAATACATTTGTCTTTGACTTTCGGAGAACACTTTGAAAAACGTGTGGCCAACAGACTGGCGGAGTGTGGGAAGTACTATCTTCTCCATTCTCGTCATCGGCATCGTAGGGGTAACACTCTACCATGTCATCCCTGGAGTGTTCCAGTGGATAAAGGATGGCTTGTATTGGTGTATCGAGGTTCTTGGCTACCCCTTCTGGGTGGCATTCCACAAGATCTTCGGCTGCCAAGTGAGCCAATTCGAATCCTTCTGGGGATTCATCGGAATTGCCATCGTGGCTTCCGTGACGCTGGGCGCATTCACCCCGGTACACATCGTCCAACAGACGGTAGCCGAGAAGAAGAAACCCACCCCCAAAGAGGACTGAATCCTTCAACCTCGGGCCGGCACCACCGGCCCACATCCAAATTTAAAAATGGCTCTACTTAGTAGAGCCATTTTATATATAATGGTGCACAAATTACGGCACATGCACGAACCGCAATAAAGAATTTTGTCGAAAATTATGATAAAATATATACATCTGCAAAAATTAGCAATATTTAGTTATATTAGAATAATGGATTTAATTTTAAACCTTAGAAAAAGAGTATATTCTACCTTTTACTCCAATTGGGTACTTAAACTAAGTTAATTAAATATGGGTAAAATAAAAGTTCTCTTCTTTAAAGTCTTTTATAAAAAGACTTTTTTTCTTGTGTGATTGAATTAATTTATCAATTGGATCTGATTTATGAGTCTTAAGATTTTTATATTCTTCAGGAAAAATATTTTTTACAATGAATGAGAAAAATATAAATGGACGAATAAAAACCGCAAAGGGTAACCGAACAGTATTTATTCATCACATTTGCATTTCACAAATCTGATGACTGCTTACACCAGGAGAGTAATCAACCCTAAGATGTGAAGAATTTGTAATAGGGTATTTCTTTAAATACTTATAAGCAATACTTTCCTCGTTATCTAGATTTGATCATGAAATCTCAGAATCGAGTAATTCATGTATATTTATTAAATGCTCTCATAAAATATCATCGTCCGAAGACATAAGCAATTCTTCAATATCATTCAGTTCTATATTAACTTCAACAGGGTATGGATAAAATGCCATCTTTCATTTAGTGATAACATTTCAGTCAGTGCTAAAGAAAAATTGTATAAATCCTTTATTTTCTTTAAGCAGAAAACTATATTGTCTTTTATTAACAAGGTTCATATATTCTTGGGTATAGAATTGGGAAGAAATTCCACGCTCATAGTTTCACCATGTTATTGAATTAACCTGATCTAAACAAAATCAAGAGCTTATTATGAGTTCTGAGAAATATGAATTAATAAGATTTAATTCATCCAGAAGCTCTTTTCATAAATCTGATTTTCTTCTACTAAACATCATTGCTGTTTTTTGCTTGATATTCATTATAAACTTTTTTAAAAGCCTCATCTTTAAGTAATCTTTCCATTAAAACACTTTTTGAGACCTCGTCAGAGAATAATAAATCAATTTGTTCATCCACCTTTTCCGCCTTATCTGAATTGTTGATAAGATTAAGTCTCCTCTGAAGGCTTTCAGGATTAGGAAATGAAAATTTGAATTTTGGATAATCACTAATAATTTTATTAATTTCGAGTCATAATTTATCTATAAAATCTCCATTTCATGAAATATAACACCATCATCGGGATCTAGTTACAGATACAAAAAATGATCCTCTTGCAACATAAGTTGCATTTGCTATAACTTGTTGAGAATTTATTACAAAAACGATATTTGCCTCATTTCCTTTTGCTCTAAATGGCGTAACCAAGGTTACAGATCATGGTTCCTTAAACATATTTGAAGATTCCACATATCAAGGCGTAATCGCACTTATACCATTTTGATTAAGTAGTGATCTTAGCATTTCTAGATCTTTTTTGGATGTTGATGTTCGAAGTGTAATAACAATTATTTCTTCAGGAGGAACACCGTCTTCTGTAATTAGCTTCTTAATTTCTGAGCTAACATAAGTTAATTCGGAAATTAGATTATCAGCATCATGAAATTGTATTAATGTATCATTATGATTTCATTTTTCAGATAACAATCTCTCTAAAATATTCTTACTATAAGTGTCTTCTCTTTCAACCACCACTTGATCATTTGCAGAGAAGTTATTCTTTTGTGCGGGCTCAATGACAGTATATCATCGAGCAATCCAGGATTCCCTATCTTCCATAGGAATTATATCTTTTTCGCTATATAATCACATTCATATTCCATGAGCCACCATTAAAGTGAGGCGTGGGTTTCTATATGAATTTGGTAAAACGAAGTCCTTTTTTATTCATCAAAGATACTGTCAATCTAATATATTGTTTGGCATATTTGGGTTGCCATCATTGTCTCTTCAGAATAATTGTTCAGGTTGTTTGATTTTAATATCTTTTAATGTTTGAAATTCATCGTACGCCCAAATAATTTTTTTCTTTCAAGGATCTCACTTCGTTATATAGAACAGTGTCTCAAATACTTCCTGTGGAAAATCTTGAGCCTCATCAATTAAAACCATATCATATTCTTGCTTGAGTTGATCCTTATATTTTAAAATGTCTTTATAAATTACTTCAGTACCATCAAATCATCTTGGAATATCCAAAAGGGTTTTTGGTTTAATATTCAACTCATTGCAGAGCCTATAATATAATCACTCACGAGATCTTCATCACCAGGCATGTAAAATATGAACATTATTCCAGTCTGGTATACTTTTTTTCTCGTTTAAATAATACTTTGTTATCTTATCTCGAATTTGTCAGTACATGCTTTGAGTATTAAATAAAAACAGTACTTTAAAATCTTTATGATCCTTATGTACTAGGGCTGTTTTCATGCACAAAATCACTGTCTTTCAAGTACCTGCAAGTCATCTAATTCGTTGTGGTCAACTAGGAATTTGCATGGCTAGAGATCTCTGAGTTTGGTCTAATCTAAAAGTTTCATTGAGAGATTCTTTTATAAAATCATTTTTTGTTTTAGGATCATTGGGAATAAAATCATTTTTTGAAATAAATGATTCTGTTCATTCCAGCAATGCATCTATCATACTCAATTGATCTTCACCATAATTTAAATCTTTTTCTCAAAGCAGTGATTTTAATTCATCTTCATAGTTATCTGAGTAGAGAACTTTATCACAGAGCCAATCTGGATATAATTCTGTTAAGAGTGATTTTTCATCTACTTTATCATTAAAAGGAAGAATTAATATTGTTTTAATTTCAACTAAGAACATCTTGTTTTTTCTATCATATAGTTGATTACTCTTTCTTAGTCTATTTTCAACTTCTCATTTAAATGTATCTAAAACATTATCTTTATTTCTAGTGTGAGTATGTCATGTTTTATAAAACCAATAATCACTATCATTGACTGATTCTAGTTTATCTTTTGCGATTTCAATTAATATTATCCCATGTTCTTTTGATCTAAAAATAATTGAAGGAACCCATTCTTGCTCATTTCACAATGATGGTATCTTATAACCTAATATACCATTGGATCCTAATTGTGACAGATATTGATGTAGGAATTGCCAGATTCTTTGTGATCAATTTTCTGGTTCAAGTTGGAGATTTCACGCAAGAGATTGTAGCATAAAACTTCTTGTTTAGGGGATAGATAAATTATATGTATACTGTATATAATTCAAAGCTAAACTAAATTGTATGGTGTAAAAATTAAGATTTCCGATATATTTTTGAAAAATCTGAAGTATTGATTTTATATGAAATAGAAATTTACATCAAGAAAATAAGCAGTAGCTGTTGGCTAAAATTTCAACTGTATGCGTAGTTCAAATAAGTCATTTCTCCAGGTATATCAGTTACATGAAATATATGGAAAGATGTTAAGAATTGTTAAGGTTTATCAAATGCTAAGAAAAACAAAGGTTCGACCAATCAAAGATAGTCGGAAATGAAGCAGTGGGCGAACCTAAAAAAAGCTCTCCAGAGCCACAAAGTGACGACTGAAGAGCTAATTCCAATATGTATGGTGGTAAAAACTCAGAACGTTACTTTGTCCTTCCTCTGTATTTCAAGTTACGTAAGTTGCAAATAGGAAATCGATGGAAAAGTCAGTACGTGACAATGCACCGTGAGGAAGTAAAGAAGCTTAAGGAATATCAAGAATCAATCCGAGTCCAAACACCGAAGAACTCAGTCTGATCATTTCTTGAGAGGGTGGAAAGAGAGGGTGTTATAGTATAGAGAGGAAAATAGTTACTTTAATCAAGATATAACAGAATGTGCAATTTTATGTATAGTAAAAATGTTGTTTTATCGAGCAATTCGATTAGAATGAGGAAAATCAATATGTTACAAGATCTACAAAAAGACGCTCTCATCAGTATTGCCTCCCTTCTTTCGGCATCGTCTATCAAAAAATTTATAGATGGTGATTTTTCGGCGTTTAGGTATCGAATCAGTAAACATTTTGATATTCAAGAAGGTTCTACATATAAGGACATTGTAGAGAGTCTATATGAGTACTTGCTAAGGAATTATAGAAATGAGTATTTTTATAAGAATAAACTCTTACATAGTCAATTATCAAAATATAAGACAAGTCATACTGTAGTATTTGATGAGTTTACTATATGATCCTCAATTGCTGATTTCGTCTTACTCAATGGTGAGGTAAAGATATTTGAAGTAAAGACAGAATTAGACACACTTGATAAGCTAGAAAAACAAATAAATGACTATAGAAAATTCGCAAATAAAGTTTATATAGTCAGTAGTAAAAAGTTATTAGCAAAAATCATCGAAGAGTATAAGGATACTAATATAGGAATCATTGAATTTACAAATAGAAATACTCTCAAGACTGTACAAGAAGCCATTGTGGATATGACAAGGTTTGATCACGACACAATATTTAAAACCTTGAGAAAAGATGAATATTTGAATTTAATCGAGAACTATTTCAATACTAAGGTTGATGTACCAAATACTAAACAATTCCGTTATTGCTTAGATCTTGCTAAGAATATAGAAGTAACCAAATTTCAGAAACTAGCTTTCGAAAGGCTAAAAGAACGCAAAAAGAATGTAAGTTATCAAAATTACTTAAAGACAGCACCTGAGGCATTAAGGTATTCTTGCTATAACATAGGGCTAGACAGCAAAGAGCTTCAAAAGCTGAATCAGTATTTAAATACTAAAGTTTCATAAATATGTATTTTCCGTATCTAAGATGAAAGCAATTCGAATTAATGGCACTTAGAGATATGAGCTCTTTTTTAGCCCTGAATAATGAAAAGGTTTCACCAATAATTGAGCCCGTTAAGTTTTCGACAACATTTGATATAACTCTACGGAAACTCAAAGAGAGTAACGTTAATTTTACTATTGTTCTAAATCCTGAATATGGCGATGCTCAAGATAAGTATGAACAAATAATGGAGTTAGTTACTACCGAGCTATGAGATTATAGTAATTTTCAAATATGACTTATCATAAACGATAACTACTTTCTAAAAGCAAGCGAAATTAAAGGCTGTTTAGTGACAACTGGACCTGTTTGAAGCGGGTTATCCTTAATTCATAATAGTGTTTTAGATGCTGATAATATTAAGTCACTTCAAGATGATCTTAGTTCGATTGCAAAAATTAAATATAACGTAATTAATTTCGATAAAACAAACAGCAATCGTCGTTATTATAGAGAGTTTATAGAATCTTCCAGGGTTTCACTAGCAGATTATTTCGAATCACAAAATAGGAACTCTGATTATAAAGACAAATCAAGTGCTTTTACCGAAGAGCATCTATTTTATAAGACGGAACAATTTGTCGGATTTTGAGATTTTGCTACCATTTGAGATAACTATTCAGAAGCTGGATTTATGCCTTTTGCAGTAGCTATACATATTTCGTATAAAGATACTTCGGGGAAAGTAATGGTAAGGCATTTTGTTTCAGATTCAAATTGAGATAGATCTGATGTTGCCTGAAAATTTAATGAGGCAAACTCAAAATTAGTAGAATGGTCCAAGAATACTGGAATTGAAACACAAGGCATTAAAGAATTTATAGATTTATACAATACTGGTCACTTCCCTTGACTTGGTTCTATAAAGAAGCTTGCGATTATGAATCATATAGAATTAATGGTTAGTTTAGTATAGTATATGCTTTGTTGTAAAAATTGTTTCAATAGTCCATATGTTAAAGCGTACATTAGCTCTTTAAATCAACAGGGTGAGTGTGATTATTGCGAGAGTAATAATGTTCACGTTTGTGATATTAGCGATGTGGACTTTGGTCATATGTTTGAGGGTCTTTCAAAACTACATATTGAAGATATTGAGAGTTCAATCTGAACTATAGATTCTATACTTTGAGAATTTTGAAGCATTTTTAATCCCTGATGAGGCAGTAATAGATTACTTAGTGACATATTTATCACCCATAAATATCCAATTTTTGACAATGCTAAATTAGTTCCATCTCAAAAAATACACCTAACTAAATGATGGGATAACTTTACCAATGAATTAAAAAATACTAATCGATTCCATATAACAAATGCGTTAGATTTAGAAGAGATAGAATATATTTTAATAAACTATCACACTACTACCATTGATGCTGATAACTTATTGTATAGAAGCAGGATTAGTAGATCTTGAAATTTATATAATATCCAAGATTTGGGTATGCCTCCTATAAATAAAGTATCCTCTAAAGGCTGAAGAATTAACCCAATAGGAATACCCTATTTATATCTATCAGGTGATGTTGTTACTACATTCTATGAAACTAGAGCCTCCCATTATGATCAAATATGCACTGGGAAATTCATAGTACTAGAGGATTTGATTTTAGTTGATCTGAGGAAAGATTCTATTGATTTTATGCGTCTTTCAGAGAGGGAAAAAATAGAAGACTATTATCCTTATATTCACTTCATTTCAAGAATGAGTAATGAGTTTTCAAAGCCAAATCTAAAAGATGACAAAGAGTTAGATTATCTCCCAACGCAATATATTGCTGAATTTTTAAAAGTTTTGTGATGATATGATGGTTTAATATACGATAGTTCTTTGAATCCACAGTGATATAATATAGCTTTGTTTCGTGACAATAAGGTAAGATGTGAGGATATCACTATTTACTCCATAGATGCTGTGAATTTTAATTTTAGAATAGTAACATAGACTTTTAATAAGATAATCTGACTATGCCCAAGATCTATACAACTAAAACACATAATAAAATTGGCAGACCCTCAAAAATAACTCCTTCTAATCTCTCGAAATTCAAGGAGTATATTTCACTATGACATACAATCGAAGAATCCTCTTTTGCTTGCGGTTTCTCGGTATCTGCCTTTTACCGTTTTCTGGATAAAAATCCAGAGTTTCGAGAGGAAATTCGCAACACAAAATGAGTCTATTCTCGCCTTCTCGCAAAACAAAATATCAATAAAGCACTTGCTGAAGGAGATATACAAGTCTCTCTCCAATTTTTGAAGCATACAGATCCAGAGTGGCGTATAGACAAAGATAAAGTAACTATCAATAATGGTCCTCAAAATATCATTCTCGATATTAGTCCCAAGAGAGCTTTTGAGATACTAAAATCTATTGAAAAGAAGGCTAAAGTCCTTGAATCTGGAGAATACGGCAGTATTACTGGGACTCCATATCTGAAGAGAAAATCTGCTCGGGAAGAAATCAGTGTTCTTCGATAAATCGATCCTTGCCTTGAGATGATAAAGGATCATATTGAGCCACTTCCCGAAACTTCAGAAGCATAGCCTCCCGATTATCTAAAAAGTTTAACTCTGGGAAATCCTTGAGAAATTGGTCTTCCCAATCTGCTATTCGTATATCTATTTCTGATGGATTTGTGAGGTATTGGACATTTCAGGCTTTTTCAGCTTCTCGGAGTCTCTTATTATGTTCTATATAGTGGGGGTCTGATGGATTTAACATATCTTATAAGGTTATTTAATAATCTACGGTACTCTCACATACATAGAGTCAATCCTTTGTGTTGGGTGGCTTACAATTCTTTCAACACTCGAATTTATCTTCTGGAATATTCCTCTGTGCTTTGAGTTGAGATCACCAAGCAAGACACTCTTCACGGGATTTATAAGGACGACTATAGATATACTCACTCTGACACCACAGACAACCTCTGGGATAAAAAAATCCTTGCCACGTTTCAGATTGTAAGCTTTTTATACGGTCCCAGTTAAGTGATATAAGAATAACACCAAGTAATATCCAGAAGAGATATCAACCTAATTTATCGGATTTTTCCATAGAAAAAGCGTTATAAAAATATAACGCTAAAAGTATCTTTGGGAATGGGTGGAACGTTTTAGCAAACAAAAGGGCAACCTAAGTGTCCAGTGTTCGCTAAAACGTATCCTTACAACCTCCGAAGAAGTGAAAAGGGGGACAACAATAAGTTGCCCTTTTCTTTTTCGCAGGTTATAGATTACGGATACATTTTAGCCTCTGTATCATATAAATAATTAGCATATTGGCAAACTTATATTGAATAAGTATTTGTATCAGAGATATGTAATTTCAAAAAATATATTTGCTGATCTAGATCAGGAGAAATACGATATCTGAGTGGTACAAATTGTACAACCACTGAAAAAAGATTACGATTTTATTGTTACTGGGGGGTAACTTTGACAATAATCTGAACGTTACTCCTTAGATGGAAAAGCAAAATAATTCAATCATAATCTGAAAAATACCACCTCAATGAAAGCGGAGAGTGCCTATTACTGTAATTGCTAATTTCGATAGTCCATCTAAGTTAGAAGCGGATATTATTGACCATAGAATACTTGATTGCATTTTGGGAAAGTAGATTATATCTTGGTATAGTCTATTTTTATTAATCTTCTGATAGATATTTTCTTTACTTTTCCTTAATGAAAAATATTATGTAAGCATACATTAACTATGTTTATATGCTTACAATTAGTGATAAACCCCATCGAGTTGCATTTTATATCCGTGTATCGACTGAAGAACAAAAGAATGGCTATTGACCAGAAATGCAACTTCAGTGATTACAGGAAATGATTGTTTTTCGAGGAAAACACAATAACTGGATACATAATCCAGAATGGGTGTATCAGGACCTAGGAAAGACTGGTGCTGATCTGAATAGACCTCAGTATAAAAAAATGATAGAAGACGCTATGCTTGGGAAGTTTGATATGGTTGCTGTGTGGAAAATAGATAGACTATCTCGGAACCTCTCCCATCTTCTATCAACATTTGAAATCTTACAAAAAAATAAGGTTTGATTTTTCTCTCTGAAAGAGAATATAGATTTTACTGGTCCCATCGGTAAACTTACATTTCAGATATTTTGAGCTTTAGCAGAATTTGAGAGGGAAACTATAAAGACAAGAACGAAAGAATGAAAGCTTGCCTCTGCAAGGTTAGGGAATTATGTACTAAGTACGACTCCATTTGGTTATATTAAGGATAAAAGTGATAAGCGTGAATGAAGATCATTAATTGTTATTCCAGAAGAAGCAATTTGGGTGAAGAGAATTTTCTCAGAATTCTTATCTGGGAAAACCTATCAAGAAATCGCTAATATCCTTACAGAAAACAAGGTCGATAAGGGAAAGGGGAATACGAGAGAAAATAAAGCTAAAATTTGGTATCATACTGATATTAGAAATATTCTCGAAAGAGGTGCTTATACTGGGAGAGCTGTGTACAAGAGCAAGGACGAGAAGTGATATGAGACACAAGTACCGATCGAGGTGCCAAGGATTATAGACGATCTCACCTTCGAGCTTGCAAAAAATCTCATCAAAGAGAGTGAGGAGGATCCTGTCAGATGAGGTGGAAACGTAGAATATTTGCTCTCCAGAAAAGTAACCGATCTTGAAACTGGTCGGAAATTTGTATGAGTGAGTCGAACAAAAGGTGGAATAAGTTACCGTCGTCCAGCTCGAACTATCCGAGGAAAGTATTACAAAAACTTTGATATTCCTTGATTGAGTCTAGAGGAATTGGTATGGGAACATATTGAGACTTTTATTAAAAGACCTCAGGAATTATATGATATCTTCCGTAAGCAATCTGTCGACAGTAGAGATTACGACACATATACTAAAGAGCGTGAACGTCGTCAGATAGAACTTGAAAGGCTCGAAGATGCTGATCTATCAACTGAATTAGATTACAGGAAAGGTATGCTCTCCGAAGAGAAATATGAAAAAGTCCTTGCAAAAATATCTCAGGATAGAGAAGCTTGTGAAAAACAGATACAGGATCTCGATGAGAAGCTTGATGGGATAGTACAAGCTGAAGAGATGAAAATCTCTCTTGAGGAATTTTCTAAAACAATCGAGACAAAAATTGAGAATCTCTCCTTTTCTCAAAAAAAGCAAATTATCAATATTCTTGTGAGAGATATAGTGGTTACACGTGAGAACTTAAGACCAGTAATAGCAATTAACTATCGGTTCCAACCTTCCAAGGTTTGATTAAGTATAGATGAGTACGAACCTAAAAAAAGCTCCCCAGAGCCAAAAAATGGTACTGAAGAGTCTTCTATGAGTTGAAATGGTGCAACCAGCAGGGCTCGAACCTGTGACCTCCTCCTTCGCAGGGAGGCGTTCTAATCCAACTGAACTACGGCTGCATATATGTTGGAGAGACTGCTTGTTTGGTGTAGAACTTGTTGTAAAATCTCCCCCCTCTATTTTTTTAGAGTTTTTTTTTAGAGTTTGACTATGTGTAAAACTCTCTGGGTGTGGTTTGAACTTAAAGAATACTGTAATTAACGTTCCTTTAACTTCAATCCTATCAACTAACAACCTAATAAGTTCTGTTCCTTGTTCCTCTGTAAGATTTGCAAGTTTATCTTTGTAAGTCTCAGCAAACTGTTTCATTTGCTTGCCAGAATTTAACTGATTTTCTGAATTTAGCAAATCTTTTTCATTATTTTCAAGTCTTTTCAATGCTGCTTCTTTATCTTGTGTGTATGTATCAAGCACATTTTGTATGTTATCAGCATTTATTTTATCTTTTGATTTCTGATAATACAATGATGTTATAGTAACTTCAAGTTCTTTAATTTTTAACTTATCTTCCTCTATTTTTGTTTCAAGGATCTTTTTTTGTTTCTTAAACTCCTCATCATTCCCTATTTTTTGTTTATATAGTGCTTCTGGTTCTTCTATGAACCTTGTAATAATATCAATACAGTAGTTATAAAGTTCTAATTCAGGAACTTGTAGATTATTACACAAAGGCATATCAATATTTCCTACATCAGTATCTTTTCTTTTATTCTCATTTTTAGACGCATTTGTTCCACCACATCTATAATAAAAGTATTCAACTTTCTTCTGTTTTGACCTATAACAAATATAACTCATTCAGTCAAACCCACACTTAATTAGACCTGTAAAGATATGGCTTCTTCATCTTCCTCTATTAATTTTATTAATCTTTTGAATTTGATATTTAGCATCTTCCCATTGTTTCTCTGTAATAATTCAACCACAAGGCATAGGAACTGGTAGCCATTCTTCTTCTGGAACTTTTACAGTAATTTCATCTTCTTCATTATCTGCAAGCACTTTTCTTGTTTTTCAAAAATAGTATACTCATTTATAAATAGGATTGAGAAGTATCTTTCTTACTGTATCTGCATTCCAGACACCTGTTTTAACTTGTTTCTTTTTAAGTTTTGCCATTTTTTTATCCCACCAAGTAGTTTCTTCCCTTGATGATAATTCAGCAGCAATTTCTTTTGGTGTAAAGTGCTTCTCCCCAGTACAAAGATCAAAAATCTCTTGGATTAACTCTTTATATGGCTCATCAATCATTATCTTCCCATCTTCTCATTTTTTATAACCAAGTGGTAAATCAAATCATCATCAGGAAGCATAACCCATACTTAATTTTCTAATCTTTCAAGCATATGTCCTTTCATAAATCAAGTTCCTTTCCATTTCAGCCATAGCACCTAGTATAGCAAGTAGCATCTTCCCACTTGCTGTATCTGTATCAATTCTATCACTCATACTCACAAACTGCACTCACTTTACTTTAAATTTCTTAACAGTATTCAGCAGTAATTCTGTATTTCTTGCTAGTCTATCTATTCTATATACCAAAACAATATCTAATCTTTTGTCATTCACATCATTCATTAATCTATCAAATTCAGGTCTATCTGCTATACCCTTAAAACCACTAATTCCATCATCTCTGTAAACTCCATTTTCAGCAAGTTCCCAACCATCTATTGAGTTTGCTTGTATATATAATTTTAAACTCTGCTCTTGATCTTCAAGAGAAGTTCCTTTTTTTGCTTGGTCTAATGTAGAAACTCTAATGTATATTCCTACTCTTTTTTTCTTTGATTGTTCCATAGAAAATGAGATTATTTATAAAATATATTAAAAACTGACTTTGAGTAATCATCAAAGGATAAATTACTATCATCATTCAGCATACTTATTGATTTTTGTTTATTTGCAATACTCTCTCTTAACTTCTTATCATCTTCAAAATATTTTTGAAATAATGGCATATTTCATTCTTTTAGAACATCTAGGAAATCAAACAATATTCATTCTCTTAATCTTCAAAAGTAATAAAAATAAATCAATTCACTTAAAGAGTTTTCATTATCTGCAAGAAACTCTATTACACTATCAGCATTCCTATTAATTCATCATCTTATAATCTTAAAGAAGTTGTTATAATCAGTTTTTAGAAAATTGAGTGCATAGGTAGTAGCCCCCTTTATCAATTCAGAAAGTTCATCAAAATCCTTTACCTCATTTTCTTCATAATGGTTTTTTATTGTCCTGAAAATTCCTCTATAAATAGTGATATAATATCTGTAATCCTGACTTTCTCCTATAATTTCATCTAACTTATCAAAGTTGTTCTTCAAGGGTATTCAAGTAGTGCTTTCTATATTCTTTGCTTGGGTTCTTAAAGATTTTAGCTGTCCTATCAGGTTTAAATCACTTATTCTTTTGCCAACTGAACCTGTGGCTCTATTTTCAGACCTTTTAAGTTTCACATTCTCAATATTGAGTTGTCAAAACACAAAATCAAATTTTTGTTTGTCTACAAAATATGAAATAAGAGTTCTACAAATCCATTCATTCAAAATATACTTCCCTGCATGCATCTGTTTCTTATTTTCTAGTATAGGTCAGATTAACTTTAAGTCTTCTAATTTAATGGTTTTTGCTATATTTTGTCTAAACTCTATTTCATATCTAAACACATTCTTTTCAGTAGATAAACAATAATCAACATATATTTTATCAATTCACATCTTCCTAGCCTGTAAAGTCTTATTATAAATTTTATAAAAAAACTCTTTATTATTCTTTCTGTCTGGCAAACCTATTTCAATTTGTCTTCATAAATTTCAACTACTAAAATTGTAGGTATCTTTATTGAATACCTTTGGAACATAGTTTTTAATATATTCATTAATCCTAGTTAGATAATCTTCTTTCTCTTCTACATCTAAACAAATATGAATTTCTCTTAATTGTATCTCTGTAAAGTTTTTTGATATAAATTCAATTAATATTTGATTTGAAAATCCAAACTCTTTTAGAGTTGAAAACCTCCACAACTTTCCATGAAAAACACATAAATATCTACTTTCTTTTATGTTAAATAGAATATCTATAACCTCATAATATTCCCCTCTATATTCTATTTTTAGTCATAGTTTTTTATCATATCCATTCAAGTCTTTATCTGAAAGATAAACTAGAAAATTATACTTTGTATCTCAGATAGTAATAACTTCTTCTTTATCTGGAAATGGATCTTTTGATTTAAAATATCAGAATAGTTCTGATGACTTAAAATAAAAGCCTAACTTATCAATATTTGAATATAAAATATCATCAGCATTTATTTGTAAATCCAGAGTGTCTGTAATCTTTTTTTGTAAGTCCATAATTTAAAAAATACCCATACCCACCTTAATAAAAGGAAATTAAGAAATTTGAATAATTTTACCAAAGTCTTCTTCTGCAATAAACTTTCTATCTAAAATATCATTTCTACTAATAACTTTTAGATTATCATTCTTTTCAACTGGTAAACCTCATTGAAGAAATAGATTAATAATTTTTTCAATTCATCATCTATTAACTTGATCCTGCAAGATATTTTCAGTAGTTTTATAAAGTAAAACTGCCTCCTTTTTCCATTCTCTACTATTTGTAAGAATAAATATAAAGTTATTTCAATATTCAATGATAACTTCTACAATATTTTTATCAGTATATAATAATAACTCTGTTTTATTGAGTTGTGATTTTTTTAAAAAATGAACTAATACATTTCAGCCATCTCCTGAAACAGATCTAATAAAATCTTCTATCCATACATTATTTTTTGGTGCATTTCCATAAGATCCTGCACTTCACTGAAAAATAAGTTGTGTTTTCTCATCTGTTTCAATATCAGCATCATCAAAAATCCTATGCAATACTTCTTCAAACTTTGAAAATAAATCAGACTTTATTCCTGTAAAACCATTCTTTCCAGAACCTATTGCATACCTTAAAGTCTTAACAATCAAAACCAGAATTATTTCTTTTTCTCTTCCATTTTCATTTTGATTAACAATATTTGCAGATTGATAGAGTTTTAAAAATGCAAGTAATGCCTCAATAATACTAGCAGTAAATCTAAATTGTTTTCAGATAATTCAACCATTTTTTTCTTGGTTGTTATTGATAATATCAATCCACTCAATAACTTCTTTAACATTAGAAGTGCTTATATTCATTTCATATCTACAATTTCTTTCTAATTCTGATTGTAATAATCTTTTAATGATATTGTCATTTTCTTTAACAGCATCAACTAATTTCTTATCAAATCCTCATACAGATAATATAGCATCTTCTCAAAATGCTTTACTAAAAAACTCTAACATCTCATTTACTTTTTCTTTGCTTACTCTTCCATCTGTTCCTTGTTCCAATCCTGCCTCCCTTACCCCATCTATTAATCTAGTCATAATAATTACATTAATTAATATCAAGTATATCTTTTTCTTCCTTTAGTCAAAAAAATCTCCCCCCTGTAATTTTTAGACTTTCCACTATAAATAAGGTGTGGTTAGAGCCTAATAGGTCATAAGTTTTAAGTTATGACCTATTAGGCTCTTTTCCTTTTAAATAAAAGAAAGTCTAAAAATTACAGGGGTAGGTAATGAAGAATATACAATGACATAATCCATAGTTTCTAAAAATTAATATAATGATTATTTGTTTTATTAATTTTGATCTCCATGTTTCAAATTTCAAATATTCCATATTTTCCAGAGCATCAACTTTTCTATTTAAAAATCAATCCTTGAACCAACTTTTGAGAAAACCTTATAAATTCCATCAAGAATGATTTAAATGCTTTCTACCTCCCTCATCTATGGTTTTGAATGGAAACACATTGCTATCAGGCTAAAAATAGAGTTTTTATAGATGAATATATATTTTCTAATAGTCTTGAAGGTATTAATTATATAATGCAGTTTTTTATCAAACTCTACAACTGAAAGATCAGTTTTTCAATAGACATAAAAAGGGATTTCATATTAAGACAATCATACAAGCATATTTATAAAATCTGACTTAATAACCACTCTGTATTACAAATTAAGAAACTTGGTGCTTTATGAGCCTGAGACTTTACAACCTCCTCATCTATAAAAAGTTCATTCATACAGGAAATATTGCCCTTCATTAATGAAAATGAAGTTATTAAAATACTCTTTTCATTCTCAAAGGGATCTTATTCATCATTAGTAAAGGATTATTTATATACCCAGAAAAGTAAAAATATGAATGAAAAGGAGCAGGAGAGTTTTATAAGTTCTTTTACTGAAAGCCAGAACATGTTTCTATTTCAATTTAATATATCACATAACCTGCAATATAGGGATATTAAAAGTATTTTGTATAAGAACCTTGGACTATATGCATCTCTGTATAATTCCTACTCAATAACTGAATATAAAACATTTTTAGATTATATACCACAGTATAAAAGACTACTTCAACCGGAAGCACTATTATCACAAGGGCTATTTTTACCACTTTCCCATATTTCAGGAACTATTCAGGATAAAGCCATAATTTTACCTAGTTCATGATTTTTTGAATGTAATTTAATCAAAAATCTTAATTTTTATTAATACAATATAACATATCACTTAACCAGCCTATACTATGTCTCACATTATACCCATAGGGACAGTCCAGAAGTCCCATATACTAGAAGATAAAGCACTTTTATCACTCAACTACAATATTTTAAAATCCGGTCATTGATGAATATTCTGAAAATCTTGAAGTGGCAAAACATACAGTTTAGTATCTACCCTATTTTCTACTATAAAATCTTCAATTTTACAACAGTCTCAACCAGATAATACAAAGTATGGAGATACTTTTGTTTGTATTGATCCCCATAACTCATTTATAAATCCTTTGTTAAATCTTTTATGAGAATACTTAATAGATAATCCAAAATTAAGCAGATATTGAGATATTTTTAGATTTTCCAATGAAACTATTGAAAATAATAAAAAATATAGAGGGTTTTATATGGATAAAACATTTTTCTTTAATCCACTATTTGCTTTGTCTCTTGTAGAAGATATTACAGACTTAAATAAATGGGTAAACTATAATATCTCCTCTTTGAAATGAGTATTTAACTACTCTGCTTTCTGACCCTCAAACACAAAAGTATTAGAGGGACTTATAAGAAGTTTTATAGTTATCAATATAGAAAGATACCATAGAGATCCTGACAATGTTTTATTATCTTATAGGGATTTATATGATTTGTTAGATTATACCAGTAGATGCCAGAAACTTCCTACTTATCTTGATGAAGATAGAAAAAAACTATTTTCTTCTACTCATTCTGACATACTCCAACTTGCAAATGGAGTAGACCAAGAGTTAAAAACTTTTCTTAAAGATCTTCAAGTAGATAAACAGTCTCATATTACCAGTTTAACAAAATTGAAAGATTTTAGTTTTTGATTAGGAGATACTTTTGGATATTGAAAAAGTTATAAAGAACTTACATTGGACATAGAACACTATATGAGTTGAGAAAAGAAACAAACAGAAGTATATCTATTTGATTTTTCAGTATTCAATACCCAAGAAAGAAGAGTAGTAATATCTTTCCTTACAAACATTTTATATCACATTGGAGCAGGTAAAAATCATAATAATCCCAACTTATGAAGCCATTATTATACTTGTGATGAATTTCAAAGTTTTCTCGAACTCCAAGGTAGTAAAAATCATATGTTAGATATTTTAGAGAAAATACTAAATGAACACAGGAAGAAAAAAATAAATATGTTGTTTATATTCCAGAGTATCAGTAGAGAATTACAGGATTTACTAAATAATTTGAGTTATTCACTTATTTTTGCATTACCACCAGAACAGGCAGAGTTATTTGTTCCTATTACCAATTCTTGATTAGAGCAAAAGTTTGCAATAAGTGAAAAAGATATTGTTAATCTCAAAAGATGAGAGTTCTATTCTGTTTTTGACACTATTAACCACTGAACTTTAAGCATATTAACACAGTCTTTAAATATTTGAGATCAAAATATACAGAAACTTTTAAAATCTAATTGAGAAAAGTATGAATAAAACCAGAGAAAATATAGTTTTAACACCTAGGGACTTGTTAATATTTCATACTTTAAATGAATTATGATTTTGTAGTTCTAGAAATCTAAAAAATATTGTTAGTCCAGAAACCCAACATAAAACCTTTAATATAAGGCTACTCCTCCTGAAAAAGCATTGATTTATAAAAGAACTGAAACAAGAATATAAAAGTATAAGCCAGTATAGTATTTATATGCTAAATACTACTGAAATAGTCCTAAACAGGATTTATTATGAGACCTGAATAAAATATGAACCATCAATTTATAATACCAGTTATACCCTATATAATCATCAACTACTATTATGAGATCTCTTTGTTTATTTCCTATGAAAGATTAGAAATAAAAATAAGGATTTTGTATTGAAAGCAGAATATTTTACAGGATCAAAAACAATCCAAAAAATACTTCAAACAGAGTTAAAAAATCCTGAAACTAAATATGAATATCTAGATTTTGTTATGATACCAGATTTACTATTAAGTATCTGAAATACAGCCTATTGTCTTGAATTAGAAAATATGAACTCATACAAACAGTTTCATCAGAAAGTACTAGGATATGAAGATATGAATACTAGAAAGAATAATAAAAAGTTCTTTCCTCTGTTTAGAGAAAAGAACCTTATTTTGATTGTGTCTTGTTGGGATTATAAAAAAGAAAAATATGAAGAAATCCTAAAAGAAAACTTTACAGGGAAGTATGCAATTTCCTTATTATAGCTCCTCTTCATTATTTTCTAGGCTATTTTCAAGAGCACACCTATACTTTTCTTGTCCTTCCAATATTCTTCCATCTTTTAAATATTCAAAAAATGTTGAATATCATTGGGGGCTAAGAAAATGAAAAATGTATTTTTCATTTATTCCTCTCTGTTCTAGTTCTTCATTTAATCTATTAAAATGTTCTAATGCATATTTATATTTTGCTTTGTTCTCTTCACTATCATCTCAATCCATCTTTGTTTCAATAACAAGAGTATATTTTATATCTTCTTTTTGTATTTGAATAAAGAAATCAGGGTTAAATTTTTTATTTGTATATCTCCTTGTATTACTTCATTTATCTCAATATCTCAAACTATACTCTATACCATAAAAGCCTCTATCTCTCGATTTAATCCAACAATTAATTTTTTCAACAACATCTTGCTTACATAAACCTTCAATAAATTTTCTTTCAGGTTCTCATTTTGTTAAGATAACATTAAGGGGTGTTTTAAATAAATACTCATTCTGCTCTTTGATTGCACTTCTAGGGAGGCTTTCATCTTCACTTAATTCAGAAAGAATAGCACCTTGTTCTTCATTTACTTCCTGTAAATAGTTTGTTGTCAGAAATACAGTGCAATCTTTTCTAAAATTTCAAATTCCTAAACTTTCTCTATCTACTTCTATGGTTTTTATTAGTATAGGATCATTGACTTTAAGTTTTGTAATAACTGTTTTATTCTTTTTTCTTAATAAAGTTCAAAATCCTGAAAGGATATGATTTTTATTTTTTTCTATCAATCTTTCCCCCTTAATTCAGAGTTTTTGCATTGATTTTATAATAATTTCCTTAATTACTGTTCTAGGAGGTAGATTATTTTGAGTATATTGTTCTTGATTAAGTTGTAGCACTTTTCATTCCCAATCCCTCATTTCAAATTCAGAATAGATTTTATCTACTATATCATCAACAGAAGTTGTTGCATATTCAATCAAGTAATTTTTTTCTCTCTGGGATTGAGTTCAACCTAAACTCTCAAATACAGTTCATTTTTCTATTTCCTCAACCTGTGCTTCCAATTTAATTCATTCATTAAATATTCTACTAAAATTCATCACACTTTCTTTTGTTTCTAATTCAACTTCCACTTCTTCTTTTGAATAATCTAGATTAAATACTTCAAAATTATATTTACTTCTGTCTCAACTATCAAGCACCTCACTTACCACTCTTTTTTCAATCTCCAACACTTCATTTACAAGTTCTATGATATTTCTACTCCAAGCATCATGATTAAATACTATCACTTTTGGTTGTGGTAATTCATATTCTGGTGGCACTCTTAAACCTCTTCATAAAACTTGTGATATAAGTAGTTTTGAATTAAATGCCCTATCTTCCCAAGGAACAATTTGAAAAACATTTTTTACATCCCAACCTTCACTTAACATAGAAACTGATATAATCCATTCAGTTTTATTTTCTTTGCTATCAACTGTTTTTAGTTTTAGTAAATTACTTTTATGATCTTTATGAGAAGTGATAATTAAAACCTTTTCTTCTATCTGTTCTTTACTTTTATTCTCTTTTTGCATCAAGAACTCAACTAAATCATCTTTTAATTCTTCTGCTTTTTCAATATCTGCTGTAATCAGAATAGTAAGAGGTTTAATCTTTGGGTATCTATCTATATTATCAATATGGTTTTGATGGATCTTTTGAAATTTTTCTCATTTTCAAATACTATCATCTTTTGCTACATACTCAATACTTTTCACAAACTTATTTTCTATTGCTTCTCTTAATGAAAATCTATATATAACATCATTGAAATAGTTATTATCAATATATGCTGTTCCTGTAAATCAAACTATATACTGAAATCAAAAATCATCATTAGTTAAAAACTCCTTCCATTTTTTAACATCTTTATCAGAAGATTTATTAAAAATATGGTGTGATTCATCATTAAGAACTAATACATTACTGCCAGTTCATTTTAGACTATCTTGTATAGAAGATCCTGTTTTTTCATATACTGCATGTATGTTTTCTATACATATATCTCCGCTTTTAATGGTTTGGTTTGCATCAATAATTCTTGGATTTTTTATTATGGAGTTTTCAGGTATAGCATCTTTTAGTTGCTGGTTTCAACTTAAACTTTCAAATTTTTCTTTTAACCCTGCTTCAATAGTCAAAGAGGGACAAAGTAGCAATACTCTGTCTACAACTCATAATCCCAACATTATTTGTGCTATACCATACATTACATAAGATTTTCCAGTTCAGGTGGCAAGATCAATATTAGCAAATAACTTTCCCTGAATTTGTAATTTATGTAAATAATCTTCAAGAGATGAATATTTTATTTGTAGTTCAGGATTATTTTTATAATTCTCCTCTGCTAAATCCTCTATTTTTTTATATTTTCCTCACACCATAAAGATAATCACCTGCTTTATTGCTTCTTTCTGATAATCTCTATCTCAACAAAGTTTATCTAAAAAACTATCCCATTCTTTTAATCTTAATTTTGTAGGATCATAAGTAGGATTAACTTTTAAGACTAGGTCTTGATTTCTAAAAATATGTATATCTTGCATATTAATTGACTGTTAGTATTTCTGTAAAATCATTCCCATAAATATCTGTATAGATAAGCATTACTTTATCTCCTACTTTTTTTCTTGGAAGTATTATTTTTAATCCTTTATTTGCTGTTTCTTTTAATTCTGCTCTAATCTCTTCATTACTTACCCCTTCTTCATCTTCATCTAATTCTGCATCAATCTCTTCATCTTCATCTACCTTCTTACCTTTTTTCTTCTTTGACAATAAATCATCAGCAAATTTTACATCTGTCATTATAAACTGATCTCCATTAAAATTAGCATCTATAAAAACAGCAGATAGAGTTTCAAAATTTTCTAATATTTTTCATTCTTCATCTTTATAATACTGACTTCTAAACTCTGAAATTTCTACACATATTTCATCATTAGAAACAACTATTTTTGATTTTACTTCTGGTTTCTTGATAAAGTGAAAGCCTATTGCTTCTTCAAGATCATTTACATTCTTCTTACTTTGTGGTTGTCTAATTTTATGAAATGATTTTTTATGAAGTTCTTTTATAACCTGATAAGGTATTTTTAAGAAATAGTATCTTGTTCCATCTATTTCAAAATAATCACTAATAAAACCTATATTATTTGCAGGGGCAACAATATAAACTCTACTTGTTTTTGCCTTAATAGACTGATGAAGTGTATTAATATATGTTTCATCAACATTTGCATCCTTATGCTTATTATAGTCCCACATTTTTACAGGAGCAGATCACTTTTTCCCATCAAATTCAACTCATCAAATAGTAGTAGTTTTAATATCTATATCAAAAAGTGTTCCTACAAATTCTTTATACTTACTCCATTCTAAATCAAGAGTATCCTTCAAGTTATACATTCATAGAGTGCAGGTCATAAAACTCCTTGCTTTTTTTCAATAGTTTTTCTTTTCATCTAATAGGGATTTACTATCTTGAATAGTAAGTATTCTTTTTTGTTCTGTAAAATAGGCTAGTTTTCATAAATCACAACTAATCCATTTTCTTCATAATTTCTCTGCAACAGCCATTGTAGTTCATGAGCCTCCAAAAAAATCCATAACTATGTCTCACTCATTAGAACTTGCCATAATTATTCTCTCTAATAGTGCTTCTGGTTTCTGTGTAGGGTATCAGATTAGTTCATTTCTTTTTCTGTCTGCAGTATATATATCAGTCCACCAATCTTCTAATCTCTTTCATTCTTCTTCAAGTTTTTCAACAAGTTCTCATGCATCTTCATTTTCCTTTCATAGATATGCTCCTCTATTATGAATTCATGATTTATGCTCTATTCTTTGTATATTAAAAGTGCTTTCTTTCCAATTTTTTGCATAAAATAAAATTGTATCATGTTTTCTTATAAAAGATTTACTGCTTTTTCAAGGTCAACTATAACACCAAGCAATTTCATTTCTAAAATTATTTTTTCAAAATATTTCATCTAAAACTATTTTGATATATTGAGACATTTTCCAATCCAGATGAATATATATTACCCCCTTATCACTAAGTATTTCTCTTGCAATCAGTAGTCTTCTTCTAAGAAATTCAATAAATTCAGACCCTATTTTTTTATCATTATAAGCCTTAGCTCATTCTTTATTTTGGAATTCATCAGTAGTTGCAAATGGTGGGTCAATATATATTAATTGCACTTTTCCTTTAATCTTATCTTTAATGGTATCATCTTTATTCTCATAAATTGTTTTTAAGAATTGTAAATTATCTCAAAACACGATCATATTTTTCCATCCATCTTCAAATCATTTATATTCATTTCAATTAAAAGTTTTTTCTACTTGAAGTGGAACAGGAAAAACACCATCTTCATTAGCAAAAAGATCTTCTTTTCTCATCTTACCTGCATAACTTAACTCATACTCCTTTTGTAGAGTAGGAAAAAGTTTATATTTGAAATCTTCTGGTATATCTTTTCATTCATTAATAAGTTGCAATAGAAATTCTTTTTCTTGTTGATTTAGAGCCATTTTCTTAACTTATTAGTAAAATTGCCTAGATTATATGAAAAATTGAAAAAAAGCAAAAAGAGGAGCTTAATACTCCTCTTTTAACATAAGACAAATAGTATTTCCATCATCTATGCACCATACATCATTTCAATTTATGTTGATATTTTGGAAATAATCTAATTTTTGAATTTTTGCAGTTTCATTAATAGCAGAAAATATTTTAGAAAGGATAAATTGTAGTTGAATATCATTTTTGAATTTTAACAAATCTTGTATTCAAATTGTAGCATAAGCAGATTTTTTAGTGAGATCAAAGTTCTCTGATAAAAATCCTGTTTCAGATACAGGGGTATTAAAAGAGAAGGTAATAGTATTTCAAAAAATAGAAGTAAGCATAAATAGAAAGTTAAGAAATATGCAAAACTATCTCAAAAACTCTTATAAAAAATAAAAGCAATGTGGAGATTGGAAATACTACATTGTCTTTTATTTGAAGAGTTTTATATTTTGCAGTTATATTTCTTTTTCTATTTTGTTTGGTATTTTTGATATATTAATCCCTGTATGCTCTTGCAATACAAGAAACTTTAAATAGAATACACAGGCTGATTTCACAAAAACATCTTTTTTTCTTGCTCAAATTTCTAATTTGATGTCTTTTTAATAGTAGTAAACAAGGAGGGTATATCCAACCTCCTCTACTATTAGAAGATGTAAATGTGAAATCAGCACTCACTAGGATATATCCTCCTTTTTTAGTGCTGATTTCTTTTAAAGGTTGATGTTATCCATTTAACATTAACCTTTTTATATTTTATGAATAAAAAAAGAAATTGGGACTTACTCAAACCTCTATGGTTATGACTAGTCTTTTGAATAATTTGATTAATGTCCTCATTACAACAAGGAAACCCTTCTTCTGAAACTATTCTTGCTGTTTATTGATTTACTTGAATTCCTCTCTGATGGAGTTTTATTAATCAACACAAGCCTCAAACAATAGGTCTTGTTGGAACTTGGTGGTTCTGGTTATTTTGGAACTTCTTAAAATTATGTTTATCTATGCTTATAGGCTCTCTTCTTATTCCTTACCAACTTTATAAATTTTATAAAAGTTAGGTCTTATTTTTTTAATCTCTTTATTATGAAAAAAATATTTCTAATAGTAATTTCTTTTATCATTTTAGTTGCTTCAAATAATCTCTATGCAAAAACTGCAACAGAATACACAAATGATGTTGCAAAGGATTGTGTTCCTTATTTATGATTAGCAGAAGCATTATATAGTAATGATGATGCTGAAATTGTTAAAGAATGAGTTTTGGAGTTAGCAACAATGACATTAAAAGAGGCTACCAAAGTATGAGTAGCACCTTTAATTTGTGCTGCTGGATTATATGAGGCTTGAATGTGGATTAAAGCAGATACCATTGATAATATAACAACTTATTCAAATTACTCATATACTATTGCCATTGAGTGAATTATTAAAATGAAGAAGAGGGAAGGATTATTAAGAAAACTATGAAATCATATACAAAATAATCAAAGTAATAACATTCAAATACTTTATGATACAAGATGTAATAAAATAACCTGACTGCTCTTAAATGATTATAAGAACTATGCTTTATGATATAAAAAACTAAAAGCAAATAAGAGTTATATAGATGATCTCAATAAAGATTTGACTGAAATAAAAAAAATTGCTTGTGAGAAACCTAACACAACATATAACAAACAAAAACTCACCAAACAAGAGCTATTAGATATTTATAATTTACCATCTGAAACTTTGAGAGTTTGGTATCTTGATAAAAATTATAAACAAAAGAATTTAATGGTAATCACTAAAAAATGGATATTAGATTTAGCAAATAAAGCAAAGTAAAGTCTCAAAAAAATCTCCCCCCTATCAAAAGGTTGGAGATTTTTTGTTTATTCCTCTGTTTTTACAATTCATCTTATTTCTTATGTCATTTTCCATTTCTTAACTTTGCTTTACCTAATAGGTTTCTATGGTAGGAGAAAATTATAGAAATTTCATTGACCAAAATGTTGGTATGGAGGCACCAATCGGATTTGAACCGATGACTTTAGAGCTTTGCAGGCCCTTGCAATTGACCACTCTGCCATGGTGCCAAACTCGAGTGCTCGGGCATTATAATAAAAAAGAGGAAAAAGCAAGCCGAAAATAAAATCCCGTTTTTTCAAACGGGATTCAATTTTTTTGAATGGTGCCCAAGATGGGACTTGAACCCACACACCCGAAGGCATACGCACCTCAAACGTACGTGTCTACCATTCCACCACCTGGGCATTTACCTGAAACCATGAGGATTTTATGGTGCACCCAGTAGGGTTCGAACCTACAACCAACGGTTTCGAAGACCGCTACTCTTCCAATTGAGCTATGGGTGCAAGGATTCCCTACAAAAGGAACGCTCGCGGATTATAGCAACACCCGAGGAAAATGCAAATTTTATTTCAAACTTTTCTCACTGATGGCTCTCAAATTTGATAAAGAATGGATTTATGATATATTCAATTTATAAGCTCTTTACTATGAATCTCCCTCAAATTAAATTTCAAGATGATACCCTCACGTTCTGAGGAATTATTGGCATTTCTTGGGATCTATTTACTCAGAATTTTCGTGAGATTATCACCATTCTCGCTATTGTATATATTCCAGTAGATACACTTCTCTTCTTTCTTAATAATTCCCCAGAAATATCTCTCAAGGAATATATTAGAATTCTTGGATATTTAGAACAATTTATCGGAATTATTGCAACTCTCGCAATCGTAGTGCTTATCACCAGAAAAATTGAGAAACAAACTATTTCTATCAAACAGTCCCTTGAGATTGCCATCAAATCATGGTGAAAAGTAGTTCTGGCAAACTTTATAACGGGTATTATGATTGGACTCCTTACACTCCTTCTTATTGTACCAGGGGTTATTTATGGAACATACTGGAGTTTTATCACGTATATCATCTTATTTTTTTGAGTCGATGGTGAAAAAGCACGCAATCATAGTAAATCCTTGATTATGGGGCGTTGGTGGAAAACATTCAGTATCCTCTTAGGGCTTTTTCTCACTCCATTGATTCTCTGATTCGCTATAAGTTTCGTATATTACCTTGTACTTTGACTCTACATTGTAGATTTCGATACCCTTTCCTTTACGGGAAATTTTATAATCGATATGATATCGAATTTTATGATTGATATTATTGGGTGATATTTTACGCTTTGTACATTTATTCTTTTCGTAGCATATCAGTCATTCTATTGAGAATGAACCAAAGAGAAGACACCTCATCCATCTGAGGATAATTAAAAATATATAGAAAACTCCGTGTTATTCGTACCGCTTACTCGATGATGTCATCTTATCTGGATAGCTCGAGTTCATACGAGAATCGTCGTAAAACTCGACTTCACATTTTCCCCAGAGTCAGAGTCATTTCTCAAATGCAAATACCTCTCTCTGACTATATACAGCACGAATAGATTGAGGAACCACGGAGAAATTCGTCCAGCTAAATGCAAAACCTTTCTCTATCATACGTTCTCACAAGTCAAAATCCCCCTCAAGATCAATAAGTCGCACGAGATTTCGGCATCATTTATACGGATCTTTGCAAAGATCGCTCCCATAAAACTCAACCTTATAGAGTCGATCCTTTCGATTTTCGAGATACCTTTTTGCTTCAGAATAAAAGCAGGACTTTTTTCCATCTTTTTGGTTTTTATCAGGAGCATTGACTCATAAAAGTCGTACATTTGGATATTGTCGACCACTACAATCAAGGCTAAAAGTATCTCCATCATCTACTTTTATGATTTTACAAAATTCATTATCGCCTATTTGCTCGGTAATTTTATAAGCAAATAGAGAAGGCGGGAAGCTCAAAACTAGGAATGAAAAGAGTACAATAAAAAAACGTTGCATAAAATTAATATACAATAATATTTTTATTTATGCAAGTATATAGTATTTTTAGGAATTGGGGGAATCTAATACCTTTTCCTCACTCTTTCAAGATAAAAAGCGATTCTTTCCTTTGTTACTAATGTAAGAATAATTGTTGAAACAAGACCTAGTGGATCCTTTAGTCAAGGAAATAAGTTTGCACGTATTTCTCTTCAAATCCATCATCACCAATTTGCACTATCTGAGTGATGATAGAGCTCATGTGCTCGCACAAATTTTCTTACTCTTTCTGGGAGATCATTTCGTACTTCTATATATCAGTCGCCATAACAACATCAAAATAAGGGCGCTAATTGTTCTTTTGGAACATAGTGTATCTCAACTCTTTTACCATTTATCTCAAGATATTCAGAGCTATGGAGTTGATCTTGATCTAGTGGAGTGTTAGGAGCTTGATTCTTAGGCATAAAGCAATTTTATATGATTAAACCCGAAAAATCAAAATCCCCTCGAATATTCGAGGGGATTTTTTAAAACGGATTACGCTTCTAGAGCTTCAGCTGGAACATCTGGAACCTCAGCTGGAGGAACATAGTTTGGATCAAGTGCCTTGAGAGAGAGACCAATACGCTTTGCGATTGGATCGAAGGTAATAATTCGAGCCTTCATCATCTCTCCTGAGTGTACTTTTTCTTCAAGGGTCTTCACCATATCCGCTGGGATTTCTGAGAGGTGGATGAGACCTGAGATTGCCCCATCAAGCTCGAGGAAGATTCCAAACTGAGAAAGGCGGAGTACTGGAGCCTCCACGATATCACCAACTTGGTACTTATCTGCGAGAACCTGCCATGGATTAGCCTTAAGACGCTTAATTGAAAGAGAAATCTTTTCTCCCTCAATACCAATGATTTGGATAGTTACCTTATCACCAATCTTTGCATGTTTGTGAGGATTATTCACATGTCCCCAATCAATTTCTGATACATGAACAAGACCTTCAATACCTTGGAATGTAACGAAGAGACCGTAAGTAAGAATACCTGAAACATGTCCTTCTACAACATCACCAACCTTAATAGATTGGAGAGCTGCGGCTCTTTGTTCTTCAATAGCTGCCTTTTCAGAGAAGATAATCTTCTTTCCTCCTTGATCAACGTTGATAACACGAACTTGGAATGGTTTTCCAACAAGCTTGTTGAGTTGTTCAAGAATACGTTCAGCATTTGCTCCTTCAACACGTGGATAGTGTTCAGGAGTCAATTGTGATACTGGGATAAAACCCTTGATTCCATCGAGATCGATAAGAAGACCTCACTTGTTTGCTTCATTTGGAACAACCGTAATAATCTCTTTGGTATCAAAATTTGAGTGAAGTTTTTCAATAAGCTTCGCCTGGCTTGCTTTACGAAGTGAAAGATGAATAAGACCTGAGTGAGCGTCTTCACCAATAACAATAGACTCAATACGAGCCCCTGGCTCAATAGAAGTTGAATCTTCTGTTGAAGAATGCATGTGAGCACCGGTAATAATACCAGTAAACTGACCATCAAGATCAACGAGAATCATTTTTTGATTCGCAACGATAGCAGTACCAGCAACAATTTCACCTACTGAAAACGACTTAATCGGTTCAGAGGCTGCAAGATCTTTTGCAAAATCTACCATATATAAGAAAGTGTTAAGAAATAAGCGTTAAAAATTAAAACTTAGAGGAAATACGAATTTTTTTCGTATTATAAATTTATTAATTTTTAATGAATTATGGGGCGGCCAATGGGGCTCGAACCCACGACCTCCGGATTCACAGTCCGGCGTTCTAACCAACTAAACTATGGCCGCCATAATGTTTTTTGTATACTTGATTTACACAAAAAACTGTCTCGCATGTATGCGAGCTCGGGCAGTATAGAGAAAAAAGGGGGTATTGCAAAAAATTTTTTGATTTTTTTGATTTTTTTTATACGATTTGTCTCTCTTTCCTTGAAAAAATTTAGAGAAATGGCTTCAGGAAAAGAACCAATAATCATATCTTCTTAGCAAAAATACTTTAAATTCTTATTTGATAACAACATCAAATAGAAGTCAATAGAATATTCTTGCCACAGGAAAAAAAATTGTGCTATGATTTTTGGGTCAACTTGTGAATATACGATGAATACTTCTAGGTATGTAGACGAAAGTTTATTCCTAATATCTCTACATGTACACATCTTCCCTGAATTCTGCTAGTATCCTTCAAGCCCATATAAGGCAAGATATCGCGCTCATATTTGTAGCGCAAAACACTACTAAACAGTTTCTTAAAAAGGTTCGTCGTTATAGTTATATATTTGCTGCATTCATCACATTCTTCTCGTTTTCTTCTCAAGGCGGTTATGCTGCAACAGAAACTGAAAGAGAGTATGTGGTTACTGCCTACTATTCTCCTCTCCCAGGCCAGAGCTTCTATCTAAAATGAAATTACGAAGCTGAAGTACTCCTGAATGGAAATGGAACACACGGAGCGAGCGGTCGCCCCGTTTTTGTTGGTATGGTAGCTGCCCCAAAAACCTATAGCTTCGGAACACGTATTAACTTTTCTGGCCTTTGAGTTGGAATTGTTGAGGATCGATGAGGGGCAATAGTTACTGCAGGAGAAAAAGGACAATCATATGATCGTATCGATATATGGATGGGGAGTGGCGAGGCATGACTTCGTCGAGCAATGATATGGTGAAAACGAAAGGTAAAATGAACTATTACAACGGATACAAGCCTTCCGGTACTAAAGTTTACAGATATTGATACTGGAAAGATTGATCTCTCACAATTCCCAAAAGTATCTAATAGTACTCTTGGATCTTGACTCCCTTCATCTATTCTTGCAATGTTTGATGATCTTGGGTATCCAAAAGAAGATGGGCAAACTGAAAAAGAGATGATTATAGAATTTCAATTAGATCATGGAATAATAACGTCAAAAAATGATGATGGCGCAGGAAATTACGGACCAAAAACTCGGACGACGCTCGAAAACGAGCATGCGAAATATGTCATCCTTCGCAATGCAGAAATTCAAAAAATAGAAGCCGAAAAAGCGGCTCTTCTCTCAGAGAAAACAGCATGGGAAAATTCCTATATTGTTGCAAACCAAATGGTAGAATCAATAGGTGCTCCTCAAAAATGAGAAAGCGGAAATCATGTTCTCACTCTTCAGAAAGCATTAAAAAATGCATGAATGCTTAAAGGAAAGGTTAATGGAACGATGGGGACATCTACCGTACTTGCGCTCCGCAATTTCCAAAGAAAAAACAAGATCCCTGCTACCGGTCAAATAGACAATAAAACGAAAGAGGCACTTCTCATCACTCTCGTGGAGAATGCATAAAAAACACCCATTCGGGTGTTTTTTATAAATAATATACCTTATTATTTAATCTTTCGTAGAATCTATTTTTTTGGAGAATAGTACTCCATATCACTCGACGTCACATCCAATAATTGTCACATAAGAAAGGGGTGTTCCATCTCGCGACTATAGGAACCTGAAATATTGAACAAATTTAAAGAGCACCGAAAAGTACTTGTGAAAATTGAGAGCTTCTGTATACATTATTTCAACGAAATTTTGCCTTATCGATGCATTTAAGAAAAGATGATATCACTTATCTCTGAAATTCCTTTGACAAGTGTTTTCATTTTTATATAATCCGCCTACTTTTGGCAAAAGCCAGATTTTTATATTGTTTTTCCCTCTCTAAATGCCTACTACAAAAGCTGCAAAAAAGGCTCTCAAAGTAAGTGAAAAAAAGCGCTCGAGAAATCGTCGTTTTAGTGAACTTACAAAAGAAAGCGTTAAAGCACTCGAAGCACTTCTTTCAGCTGAAAAAAAGGATACGAAGAAGATTACTGAAGCACTTTCAGCGGTTTACTCACGTATTGACACCCTCGAAAAAAAGAATATCCTCCACAGTAATACTGCTGCCCGTCGCAAATCTGCTATGGCGAAGCTCGTAAAATCTGTAACTTCGAAATAATGAACCGACCATACCCTCAGAAAAAAAACGAAAAGCGAATTAATGAATCTATTATCGCTCGTGAGCTCATGGTCATCTCTGAAACTGGAGAACCGCTCGGAAAGATGAATAGAGAAAAAGCGCTTGACCTCGCCTGAGAGAAAGACCTCGATCTCGTAGAAGTCGGAATGCAGGAAGGTATTCCTCTCGTAAAAATACTCGACTATGGAAAGTTTATCTATGAACAGCAGAAACAGCAGTCTCACAATAAACAACACGCAAAGAAAACAGAACTAAAAACTATGAAGCTTACCTATAAAATAGGAGAGCATGACATCGAAATACGGAAAAAACAAGCCGAAGGTTGGGCAAAAGAAGGACATCCTATGCGTATCACTCTCCAACTTCGTTGACGTGAAAACCAATATGAGACCCTTGCAATGCAAAAAATCGAAGAATTCATCACTTCACTCGATGCTGTATATAAGAAAGATCCAAACATGAAAATTGTAAAACTCTGAAGTAACTTCAATATAACTCTTTATCCGAAAAAATAATTTATCCCATATGAAACTCAAGACCCTCTCAAGCGCAAAAAAGCGAGTAAAAATTACTGGAACTGGAAAATACATAGTAGACAAAACCGCAAAGCGCCATCTTCTCAAAGATAAGAGTGCAAAAGCAAAAGGTAGAGATAAGTACGGTCGCGTTCTTGGTCCTGCCAATGAACTCGAATGTCTTCGATCTCTCCCATATGGAAGATAGTTTCTTATATCTAAAAAATCTCTTAATTTAACTCTCGTATATGACTCGCGTGAAACGTGGTGTAATGACCCACAAAAGACATAAAAATCTTCTTGCAAAGGTAAAAGGATACCGCCGAATGAATGGAAATGTGTACTCACGTGCACGTGGAGCTCTTATGAAGGCTGGACAAAATGCCTATATTGGACGCAAGGCAAAGAAAAGAAACTTCCGAAGACTTTGGAATGTTCGTATTAACAATGCGGTTCGACCAATGGGAATGAACTATTCTGGATTTATCCATGCTCTTTATGTAAAACGTGTTGGGCTCAATAGAAAAGTTCTCTCAAACCTTGCTATTTCAAACCCTGAAGTGTTCGCAAAAGTTGTTGATTTTGTAAAATAAGTTGATAAAAAAATAACCTCTATAGAGGTTATTTTTTTTCTGTAAAAACGGCTTTTGAGACTTCAACATCCATTCATCATGATACTGTTGGATCGAAAATATAAAGTTTCACGTGTTTTGAGATTTTATTATATACGACTGTTACTTTTGGTATTTTTGTATGATAGTATTCTAATTCTCATTCTGTTTTATAAGGACTCTCTTCTCGTAGAGACATTATATCAATCCAATGATCTGCTTGAGTATCTGTCAAAATTTTATGAAAAATCATTCTCTGTCGAATCTCAGTCATACCATCTGAAATAGATGAACTCAGAGATTCTACCTCTAAATTTGTTTTTGGATCGAGAGCAGGTGGATTTTGCTTTAAAGGAGCAAGGCATATTGCCTCTGGATAGAGTAATTTAACAACTTGCGATGAAGGAGATCCTGTATCAAGTACGCAATCATAAAAGGAGAGATTCCATTTTTTTTGTGGTTCAGCTATAAGAACAAGAGCTGATGTTGCCATCGCACCAATAAGAAATGATGCAGCAGGGAGCTTATTGCCCTTGGAAAGAGGACTCTTATTTCATGAGGTAGAATCCAGATTTCTAGAATCTCAAAAATTAAACATAAATAGATTATATATATAATTGTAAATTTGTCACTTATATTTCATTCTTCTCTTTTCAAAAACATATTTCTTCTCTATAATGCCACCATGTTACAATCTCTCCTTTCTTTTGATACTCATCTTCTTATCTGGGCTCGATGACTTGTTGGGCCAAACTATGCAACAGCTATACAATTTTTGTGAGAATCTATTGTCATATGGTCATGACTCTATCTTGTATGACTCTGGCTTTATGGCTTAAAGGCCCACGATAATCGCTATAAACTCGCTGCTCTTATGATATTTTCGACGATTATTCTTACCTTTACTGTCTATACTCTTATAAATTTCTGATTCGATAAATGGCGACCGAGCCCACAGGATGTTGTTGGATGAATAAAGCCACTTATACCACATCCGCTTGATAACTCATTTCCCTCAGGACATGCACTTTTTACCTGAGCCTTTCTTATTGCCCTTTTTGCATTTGCAAGAGAAAAATCCATTATTCTTATAACGGTGATAATCTGATTTTTAACAGCTGCTGCAAGAGTAATTGCATGAGTGCATTACCCTTGAGATATCATAGCTGGTTGGGGCTTTGGATTGATTGGATGACTCCTCTTTGTTCGAGTTGTTTCGATTGATTTCATGAGACAGAAAATCTTTTTCCCTATTATTCGGCTTATCGAATATATCAGACTCTAAATGAATAAGCATCTTCCCACATCGGCCTGAGTAGTTCTCAAACATGGTTCTCATTACTATTTTCTGAGACGATCTGAGCGATCAAAACATTGGCCACTCTATTGGGGCTTTCCTTGAGGAAAAAAAGAAGAAGGTGAAAGCCTTTTTCAAACTGCCCAAAGAGAACTCCTTGAGGAAACTGGAGTTCATATCGATGATATCGATATACAAGGCTCTATAATTATCCACGCTCGCTACATTGATGGAGAACGAAATTTTGTACTCTATCTGTGCAATAGTTGGATAGGAAGTCCGGAAAATCTCGAGAAAAATATACATCCTGAAGATGGATGGTTTACTCTTGATTCCCTCCCTCACCCCATCCTTCCTCACATTGAAAAATGATTTTTCCGTCTTCTCGATGGAATACGTGAGATCGAATATGATTGACGAGGGGATATTTTCGAGTAAGCTTTATTTATGCGAAAAGTTCCCCATGAAGAAAAATCACTGACTTGAAAAATCCATTTTTCTGAAAGAAGAATTACTATTACTTCCGGGGATGATACTTTTTATATACATCCATCTCGTGCCCAGGGATACATTCACGGTGATATTGTAAGGTTTGTAAAAAGTCGGATCGCAAAAGATGGCAAAATGGCAGAAGCAAAACCTATTCGTCTTGTTAAAAGAAGTGAGGATGAAGTACTTATTGAAGCTACCATAACAAAAAAATGAGTTAAATGGTTACTTCTCCCGATATTCGGTTCACTGAATATAGAAGTGACATCAAATCCAAAAATTGAGTGAGGAGATATCTATATTGGAAAATTCGAAAGCGCAAGGAAAGTGTGAATCATTAAACTATTTGGCAATAAAAAAGATCCAAATATACAGGAAGAGCTCATATTCTTCAGAAATAATATAAGAACAAAGTGGCCTAAAACTATAGAAAATATCGAGATAGAAAAGCCCCTCATAGAGGAAACTGATGAAACAATCAAAGAATTCTGAGTAGAAAACCTGGCACAGTCAATGTCACTCAAAGAGAACTTATTTCCAAAAATTCAAATAAATAAACAAGAGAGGCTCGACTTTCGAGGATGGTATACGATGACTATCGACTGATCGGATGCTAAAGATCTCGATGATGCAATATCAATAGCAAAATATGAGTGAGGAGATACTCTTCTTGGGGTTCATATTGCTGACGTTGCTCAATACGTGAAAGAGTGAAGTCCTCTTGATAAAGAGGGATATGAAAGAGGAACGAGTATATATACTCCTGGTCGTGTTATCCCGATGCTTCCAGAAATACTGTCCAACCATCTTTGTAGTCTCCATCCTGGCGAACCAAAACTCGTACTATCAATCCTCCTACGAATTGATCGAAAGTGATATGTAAAAGAATCCTTCGTTACTGAATGAATTATTGAGAGTCGACACCGTGGTGTCTATGAAGAAATTGGCGAAATACTAGGATGAAAAGATGAAAAAAATACAGAACTTCGATTTTGAAAGTATTGAACTCAATTCTTCAACAATATCTCAGAATGATGAATTGGAGTACCGGAAAAAATTCTTCAAAATTTCAAATCACTCTATCACCTTCTCAGAGAACGTCGAAAAAATGAGGGGAAAATCATCTTCGACACAACTGAGTGTTATTTCGACATGGATGAAAAAAAGAATGTACTCAGTATTCGAAAAAGAGAACGCGGTGAGGCCCATATGATGATTGAAGAGTTTATGGTACTCGCAAATGAAGAGGTGGCGAAATGGGCAATAAAACGAAATATTCCATTTCTCTCAAGAGTACATGATGCTCCATCGGTCGATAAAATACGAGAAATTGTCGACATTATTTTGGCGAATAAAGAATGACTCAATGAGAAAATACTCGTTTCAGAAGACACACCAATAGAACCTCATCATATAAGGTCTCTTTTAGAGAATGCTCAAAGTAACGAAGAACTCTCATATCGACTTTCTCGACTCCTTCTTCCAAAAATGGCGAAAGCTGTCTACAAAGAAAAACCTGTGAGACACTTCTGACTGGCGCTCACTCACTACGCTCATTTTACTTCTCCTATACGACGCTATCCGGATCTTCTCCTTCACCGTATGATCAAGTATCACCTGTCAAAGGTGTCGAAATTCGATAAAAAAGCTTATGATAAACAAATGAAGAAGTGGTGAGAGAGCCTTTCAGAGAAAGAAAGAGTCGCTGAAAATGTATCCAGAACAATTTATGATGTTTTCATGTGTCGATATATGTCGAATCATGTCGAAGATGTCTACGAAGGTACAATATCGTGAGTTACAGAGTCGAATGTATATGTCGAACTCGCTAGTGGTGTCGAATGATCCATATATCTCTCGGAAAAGAGAAGTCCGAAATTTTATCCCGACCTTGCTCGTGGATCTCTTCGAGACAAGAGTGGTCGTGAAATCTATCAAATATGAAAAAAAATCATAGTAAAAATCCTATCTGTTGATATCGAATTAAGAAGAATTGAAATGGAACGCATTGACAAATAAATTTGCCTTTTCCTCCTTTTTCTCTATACTCCGGAGGTTAATAAATTCCTTTTATGATTACTGCTCTTAAGGCTCGTACTGGTACTGTACTCAAAATAGATGGCGGACTCTTTCTCGTTGTAAGACACGAAATGAAACGAGGATGACGTGGAGCCACCAATGTAGCAATGCGACTCAAGAATCTCATGCAAAATGGGTCGTCTGACAGAGTTATGGACAGTGAAGAAAAACTTGAAGACGTTGTTCTTGAACGAGCAAAGGCAGAATTTCTCTATTCTTCTGGGGATACATACTCATTTATGAACCAGGAAACATACGAAACGGTGGAGCTCCATGAGGATGACGTAGGTGATGCAGCATTCTATCTGACTGAAGGTGTTGTTGTGGACCTCCAAACATTCGAAGGAAAATTTATTGGTATTATTCTTCCTCTTCGTGTTACTCTCAAGGTTATCGAAGCTGAACCAGCCGTTGCAGGAAACACAGCTGATGGAAAGGTTGATAAAGTAGTAAAACTCGAAACTGGTCTTGAGATGCGAGTTCCAGGATTTGTAAATCAAGATGAATCTATCGTGATTAATACGGAAACTTGAGAATACCTTGAGCGAGCAAAATAAGAAAATCCCTCCATATTGGAGGGATTTTTATTAGTCTCAACCACCGCATCACCCCCCACAGGAACTTCACCCCCCACATGATGATCCACCATCCCCGGATGCATCTCATGAGCCCGATTCTGATCAAGATGCATCACTAATAGAGTCCGAACTTTTGGTGCTCCCAGAAAACGTATTGGAATGTGGGGAAGTATCCCATAAAGGAATATCAACTCAAGAATAAGAATTCAATGATTCTCAAGCACTGGAAGAGCTTTCTCTTTTTCTTCGAGTTGATGATAGGTGAGCACTTCATCGTACATCATGGGAGTCATCAGGAATATGCTCGAGATAAAATCAAAGAACTCTCATACAATCATCTCGATAACGCTTAGTATGAAGCACATGTGCGTGCCAAGCCTTATCCGTAAGATGATCGGGTCTGAGAGTTCTAGAGTTCAGGGTTCCAAGACCATGTAGGTCGAGAGCCTTTTTGAGGAGTTCTTTATATTTTAGTATGGCATTATTCGCAAGCGAACTGTCGAGTCAGTCTCTATGCACAAGACGGTGATGAATAAAACCGGTATCGAGCTCTTGTATAGCTCGTACTCTATCACGATATGATAGAGATGTGCGAGAATGTGGCGGGACAGGAGAAGGAGACGGACTACTGAAGGCAGAGACGAGTCTTCTCAAGAAGCGCATAGGCAAAAGGGGTTAAAAAGTAATCCCGGAGCCATGAGTATTCTACTCGAATTTTAGAAAAATCAAACAAAGAAATATTGACAAATATTGTCAATACACATATTTCTGCATACTAATGAGAATCTTCCTTATTATGACTATGTGGAAACCTTTCTTTAATTTGATCCCAAGCGACACTTATGCCTCATAAGAATCCATCAAGAAGTGCTCCTTGAGCATTAGTACTACAACTAGCGGGATCTTGTTTTTCATTATATTCATGAGCGTTTTTGGAAACAAGAGGGTAAATATCCCTCATAACATCATCATAAGTTCCTGTACCAAAATATATAAGAAGCTGATCTTCACTTTTAACTGGAATATTCGCTATTCATAGAAGGGATTGCTCTCCATTTAATATATAATAGAGATTCCTTCCATCCTGTTCGGAACTCGTTCCCATCATCGGTCATAATACGATCATTTCCAATATCCCAATAAAGATTATTAAAAAGATCCCCCCAGGTTGATGCCGCCATATGAACATGGATTGTATCTCCATTTTTATCATGAAGGTGAATACGATCTTCTGGACGAACATCTTTCACTACATTACATCGAGATGTTTCTTCCATATATTTCTCAGTGTAGTCTTGGTTAATTGGAGATACTTACTTGCAAGTAAATGTCTTCATAAGGGATATATAGTTATCACTCTTTTTCTCAGGGGAAAGAGTAAAATGAAGAAGATATACTTTTGTACCACAGACACGAGCAGCCTGGATAAACTTCATTTTCGGGGTTGTTTCATTATATCGAGCCTCAAAGACATAAATTCGTGTTATTTCATTATCAGAAAACGTCATGTCTTCTTCCTTAAGACTCGAGTATTCATAGTAATTTTTCTTCGTTTGAAGGTTGTTGAATTCACTATATCGTTTGGACGTCATAACATTTACAAGGTCATCTGAAATAATAAGAAGATTATTTGCAAAACCCTGTCTCACATCTCCAGATATAAAAGCTGCTATAACTGAACCCGCGCGAAGAGGAGGAAAATTATCAGTTTTTCCACTCCAAGTTTTTGGAACAAGCATTGACACTTGATCATTTTCAAAGGTCACGGTATTATCTTCAACAAGAGTGCTTTCGTCCTGTACTCCTGGGAGGGTACATCCGACAAAAAGAAAAGGCACAATAAAAACAATAAAAAAACGAAGCATACTAACTTATAAAATGAGTATAGAGAGAAAATCCGACAAAAACCGTTGAAAATCCAAGCGCCGCAACTATCAACCATCGCTGATTATCAGCATAAACATGGACACCATATACCACTAATTCATAAAAGAACCACGCCATCATGATTACAAGTACTGTATATATATGGTAGGTAATTTGCGAAAGGGTGTAAATATCGAATACAAAGAAAGAAAAACCTCAAATTGTAAAAAGAAGTGAGGTATAATAGAGTGCGATAAAGAAAGCGAGCGTACGTTTTGCTATAAGGAGACGTATCTCGGTGTATTCGGTCGGATCTTTATAGAGACGGTCACGAATGTCCTTGATTTTAACCATTTTTTCCTATAATATGCGAGTCAGTATATAGAAAAATGTCACTCACACAAGACCAAATCAAAACACTCAAAAAACTCACAGCACTTTCATCTGAAAATACTGTGATTATCGATAGTGTACTAGAATCATTCGATTCTATTGCTCAAGTTGATACAAGCTCGATAACAAACGTAACAAGAAGTTGAAAATGAACCCTTCTTCCCCGTGAAGATAAGGTTGTTCCTTCTATCGTAACAAGTGACTCGCTGCTTGATTGCTCAAATCAAAGAGTTATTGGCCATCAGATAGCTCTTTCATCCATCATGCATGGAGAGTAATATTTACTACACTTATTAATCCTAACCTCTACAAGAAGATTATCTTTATGAATCGATATATTATTATTGCACTTTATGCGCTCTCATTTACGCTTCTATTTCAATACTTCTTTACGAACAAGCAAGCGGAACTCAACGATACAAATGATATTCTCCTTTCGATAACTGACGATACGATTGTTATACCAAACTCACCAAAAATCGAAGTTGTAAACCATACTCAATCAGGGATATCATTTGATACCTGTAAAGATATTAGCCTCAGTGTAAATTCAACCACTATTGGAAAACTTGCAGAATGAGCTCCAAATTTTTGCCAAACACTTTCAGTATGAGCTGGTAATAAAGTACATATTCCTCTCGAAGAACTCTCTCTCATGCTCGCGAAAAAACCTGGGAAATATATTTTGACACTAAAGGTTCCTTGATGAGAAAGAACCACATTCTTTGAACTCTCAGAGCCTGGAGCATTTCGTTCCCTACTAACCACCGTCTTTTATAATCCAATTTATAACTTTTTTGTTGCACTTCTCACGTTTCTTCCTGGGCATCCACTCGGTTGGGCAATTGTTATTATTACTATAATTATCCGACTTATCTTACTCGTGCCACAACAACACATGTTAGAAAGTCAGAAAAAACTCCAATTCATACAACCAAAAATTAAAGCTCTTCAAGAAAAGTATGCTGGGGGAGCTACCCCTGAAGAAAAAAGGGATAATCAGGCAAAGCTTGGCATGGAAATGCTGGAACTCTACAAAAAAGAATGAGTCTCTCCAATGGGATCATGCCTCCCTCTTCTTATACAAATGCCGATTCTCATAGGCCTATACTGGGTAGTATCAAGCATTACCGATCCTTCAAATTTCTACCACCTCTATAGCTTCTTTAAAGAGTTTGATCCTACATCCATCAATACAAATTTTTACTGAATCGACCTGAAACAGATAGGGGGTGTGGTGGGCAATATTTTTGCTCTTATCCTTGCTTGACTCCAATATCTTCAGGCAAAGCTTTCATTCGCCTATAATCCTCCAGCAAAAAAAGAAGAGAAAAAAACTGAGAAGAAAGAAGGCGAGACCCCTGAACTTGCACTTGATCCTCAAATGATGCAGAAATCAATGCTCTATGTATTCCCCGTAATGATTGGGGTTACCGCACTATTTTTCCCTCTTGGTGTAGGATTGTACTGGTTTATTGGTACACTTTTTGTCATCGCCCAACAGTGGTACGTGAATAAGAAGAAAATAAAATAAATGAGTTATATAGGAGATAAGCTCAAGTCACTCTCATTTTATCAGAAGGTTCCGACTTCGATATTAGCCACAATACATGACTCTAGAGATTTTTTTTGCATTCCTCAGTAGCATACTTGTAGTCTGATGAAATATTCCTTATTATAGCGATATATTGAGGTGAAGATCATATCCTCATCCGATTACCTTTGGGATATGGACCATACTCGTATGATTTAATACCTATGTTATATTTCTCTCTGGAGAATTTCTTGCGCTCATTCCGTCCTTACTCATGCTTGTATCCAATTTTGTTTTTATCATTTTTGGGATTATTCACTTTAAACGTATTCAAATAAACTGGTTTGACTGGTTTTGCCTTATTCTTGCTCTATTCATGATTAGCTACTGGTTTTTCTCAAAGAACATTACGAACACTGTTATTATTACTATTACCGTAGATTTCGTTGCCTATCTTCCTGCATTTAAAAAAGGATGGATTGCTCCTTGGTCAGAAACAACAATATCCTACTTCATCCCGGGGATTACTCAAGTCTTCACCCTGCTTTCAATAGAGAAAGTTACTTTTGAAAATTCTCTCTTTTGGATTTACCTTTTCATCGCAAACATCACCTTTGTACTTCTCGTACTTTCTCGTCGATACTATCTGAAATGATGGAAATCTCTTTTCGAATAAACTATGCCAAACGAACTCCTTTTTGCGATCATTAGTACTTTTATTTACCTTTCTGGGTCAATATTTTACTGGAGAGATACGATACGATGACGAACTATACCTCATCCATTTGTGAATTTTATATGACTCATTCTCGTTGGGTTTAATTTTTTTGTTCTCTACACCAACCAACAATACTATTCTCTTATTCCTCTCGTGTTTTTACTCTTTTCTCAAAGTATCTTTGGTATTGGGTATGGAATTCGTGGCTTTCATAAAATTCATATAAACTGGTTTGATTACCTAAGTCTCGGGCTTTCTATCATACTCATCATATACTGGTATATATCGCAAAATATCCTCTATACAGTGATATTTTCGTGTATTATCGATATCACTATCATGCTACCGATATTCAAGAAATCTTGGATAAGCCCTTGGACCGAGACAAGTATTGCTTGGTTTACAGGAATACTCAATATTGGATTTATGTACCTTGCACAATCAGGTGCTAATGTAGAAACAAGTCTCTACTGGGTAGTCTACATCACCCTCAATGGGATTGTTGTAGGAATACTCATTAGCCGAAGGTACTATCTAAAATGATGGAAGGGTATATTTCAGTAAAATAGACAAACTCATTATTCTTTGTTTCTTTGTTTTTTTGAAGAACTTGAGAGAGAAGGTGTTCATTGATTCACGATATTTCGTAAAAGAAAGACTATATCTCTTTGAATATTTGAGCAGTGAGCCTGATTTTTATAGTCGAATATTGTACCTTTTTTTGCAACAAAAACGATATCATTCGAAGTTTTTTGTAGTTCATCACGACATAAGTCATATACCATCCTGCGAATAGAATTTCGATTTACACTCCCTCTCGTTTGTTTTGCTGAAAGAACGATACCAATACGAGCGTATCAAAACTTATTCGGAAAAACATTCGCCACTAGTATATGCGAAAAAAAAGGTTTGCGCGCGCGCAGAACCTTTTGGACTTCATTTTCTGTAAGACGATATTTCTTCGCTATCATGCGAGAATAGGTGAATTAGCCACGAAATCTTTCAGTAAGACCAGGATAGGTAACGATCCGAGCGTTTCCTCCGGCGATATTGTGGTGTTTACTTTTTCCACGAATATTCTTTACACGGTTTGGATAACTCACCGCGAGAACATGACGACCTTTTCTTCGGCGTGCGCGAAGAACTTTTTGTCCGTCAACCGTACTCTTTCGAGCAAGGAATCCATGAACACGAAGACGTTTTCTTTTCTTGAATTTTGCGAGCATACTAGGGGAACTTAGTTTTTTAAAGCTTCGGGATTATATAAAAATGAAAGGAGATGTCAAAGGAAAATAATAGTTCCTTTTCATAAAAGGAATCTAAAGGGGTTCTGTCGATATCAGCGAAAAAATAATGTATACAAAAAATACCGAATTATCGGTATTTTTTTCGAATTTAAAACAGTTTTCTCCGAAGAAGAAGAACACTTCAAAGCGCAGCAACGATAACTATGAGAGCGAGGGCATTTGGACCAGTTTGGACCTTTGAAGCCATAGCTGGAACTGTTGATTCAGTTTTTTCATCACAAAGAGCTTTAATTGCAAAATCAGCATACGTTATAGATCCAGAAGAAAGCTGAATTGTATAACTATTTTCTTTTACATTTTGAATAAGCTGAAGATCCTTTGCTGCATTTATTTTATAAACATTATAAGAGATAGCTCATGAAAGAGCATCCCATGAAAGTATTGTTTTATCAGCAAGAGTTAGAGCTTTGACGCTTGAAACATTTCCGATACTACAAGCACCCGACTTCCCAACAGTCATACTCACAGGATCTGATACTAAACCAGATACAAGAGAGCCATCAGCTGCTACACCAAAAATCTTAAATGAGTAGTTTTTCGGAGGAAGATTATTTATATACCAATTATAGGTTCAATTTGGGCGCGTAATTTTATCAAGGGTATAGGTAAGTACTTCATTTGAGAGGGTATCTGGCGTATCACCATAAACAATCTTAAATCGAGAAGTATTTGCAGGAAGGTTTTCGACTGAGAAATTTAGGTTCACCTTTGTTCCCTCCATAGTAGTCACAACATTCTTAAACGCTGGAGGATTGAGTGCTCCTGTATCTATTGGAGGGAGAACAACAATAGGAGCTGGGTTAGGGATAACTTTCAGTATTGCTGCATCCGGTTTATTTGTAGCTTGAGCGAGTATATTTTTGAGCGAGACCTCAATAGCATACGAACCTGTTTTTGAAGGGGCAACAGTAGATACGGTATACTTTCCTGGTGACTCTTCTTTTGCAGGAAGTGTTGTACCATCAATAAGAATAGAGACTGAAGTAAGTCATGGTTCAGCATCAACCGTTATAGTAATCCCAGTACCACCAACAACCTCAAGTCCTGGTTTTATGGATGTATTAAAATACGTTGGCATTTTCCCAGCATAATTAAACTGAGACTGCGCTGTACCTATAACATTATTCGTTCCATCTAGGACTGAGACAGAGAGAAGATTTGATTGCTGAGAAATTCATGAGAGCTTATAGGTATATATACCTGCATCGTCAGTTTTCGCTGTTCCACTATCCTTTCCATTAAATTTAATTGAAACATTGCTATTTTTTTTGGTTTTTCCACTCACCATAATCGTATCTGTAGTAACCGTGGATCACTGTTCTGGAACTGTGATTGTTACTGGCTCATTTGTAGCTACGGGTTGAGTAGTAGTTGCCTCTTCGATAGTAATAGTGATAGAACCACCCACATCTTCTGTAGCCTCAGTCACGGCAAGTTCTTGTTTTCCAACTCTTTTGAAAGTTACCCCCTTACTAAAGGTCTTAACTCCATTATCATTTTCTTTGAACTGAATTGCTTTTCATTGGGCAGGGAGAGAGGCTCCAAAATCTGTATCCGATTGGAAGAAGATAGATCATCGGTAACCTGTAAAAACTTTATCATCCTTATCACGGGCTTCGACAGTCACATCGATTGCCTCTCAGACTTTTGTTGTTGGAACAGTAATAATTGAGAAATGGTGAATTTTTGGAGTAGCCTGAGTATTTGCTCAGGAGTTCGTAACATCTGCCGCCAAAAGGACTAGTGGCGAGCTTGTAACACCAACAAGAAGAAAAAGAACACGAGTGAAAAAATTTCGCATACGAAAAAGTGAGAAACTATTCTGAGTCGAAATACTTGGCTCATATTATTGAAGTTCAAGGTTTATGCAAGAAAATTCCTCCCATTTTTCCGAAACAGGAAGCACTCTTTGAGTTGTAAATACTACTTGGTCAACGTCAAATGTTTCGATTACATGTTCAGCATAATTTTGATCAAGTTCCGCAAAAATATCATCGAAAAGTAGAACTATGGGAGACTGGAATATTTTTTTCAAAAAAAGAATTTCAATTTGCTTCAAAGCAAGCAGAAGAACTTTAGTCTCTCACCGAGAAAGCACCAAGGTAGCATCAAGAAACGACTGGGTATCTCATTGGTATTGAATCTCGAGGATAAAATCATCTAGATGAGGACCAATATGTGTATGACCAGTAATAATATCACGATCCCTATTCTCGTGAAGATACGCGAGAGTAAACTCTTGGATATCATCTCGTTCATTGAATTTTGAAATATAGGAGAATCTATGCTTATACTTCGGAAGAAACTCTAAAAATACCTTTGAATTTTGCTCTATAAAAGTTATTAGACTTTTTCGATATTGATGGTAGTTTTGCGCTTTTTCTGCAAAAACTCGGTCCCAGTAATCAAGATTTTTTTTATCCACCTCATGGTCACGAATTTTTTTCAAAAGAGCATTTCTCTGCCTCATAGCAGCTTCATATTCACGCTTTATCTTAGGAAATTGAGCATAGGCGCGGGAAAGAATAGAATCAAGATAATCTCGTCGAATTGCCGGGGCAAAATAGAGCAAATTCATATCGAAAGGCGAAAGAAACACAGTCCTATAAGGAAGGTCCTCTTTGTACTTTATTGAAGTTACTTTTCATCATTGTATTCGGAATTCTTCTCTTCAGTCATTTCTGATGAGATTGTATGTCCGTGGTCAAATCAAAGAATCAATCGAAAGTTCGAGATTATAGTGTTCCTCTCGTGGAGCCTGAAAGTAGTGTAACTGTCATCCTGATACAAGATGAATGGCTTCAAGGATATGTGTCTTTCCTGAACCATTCATACCAATAATGGCAGATTTCTTTGTAAGATTGAAGGCTCTATTTTTTATACCGCGGAATCATGAGAGCGAAATTCTTGAAATCATAGTCCGAAGTATATAGAAAAACTTATCTCCTCAAAGAATTTGTCCTAAGAAGAAATTTATGCTACTATAATCACATACTCTATACCTAATTTCCGCCCCCATGGAAGAACTCCTCAATACAACTCCAAATAACCCCCTTTCCTCAGAAAGTTCTGGAAATCCTCCCCCAATAGATCAAACACCTCCACCTCAAGTAAAAAAGAGTACCTATAAAATGGTTATTATAGGTCTAAGTATTGTTGAATTTATTTTTCTCATAGCAATCTGAGGGCTCTATTATGAACTTCAAAAGACCAAAGAAACAAATGAATGAGAAATCCTACGTATAAAAGCTGAATCATCTGGATCCATCGAATCAATAAAAAATGATAATGAAAAAGAAGTCCTCAGACTCAATCAAGAAATAGAAAGTCTCAAAAATAAACTCAAGTCTTACGAAGAAGCAGAGGATGATAACCCTCTCGCCTCTAATGAGAATCGTGATGAAGTACGAATCCTTGATTTGAACAAGATTGCGACAACATTATGAGCTTATTATGCGGATAAAGAAATGTATCCACCTAATGATATTAGCTGATGTTTACCTCAAGAGTATCTAAACTCAAACTACTTTCCTAAGGGGGTTCCCGTTGATCCAAATAAAAATCATAAAAATGTAGGCTGTTCACGTCCTGGTGAATATGAGTACCGAGGATACTGAGACATAGAGTACGAAAGAGGAAATGCCTCCACTATTAAAGGGGCAAAATTTTACGCTATTGGAACAAAACTTGATGATCCAACCCTTGGGAACTCTGCAAAACCTCTCAGTGAATATAGCGAAGAAGAAACAAGTTCAAATAATCTCTACGGACATCTTGTGAAATGAAGCGGCCCATACTATATTGTTACTAATTAAAAAAATCCACCCCTTCGGGGTGGATTTTTTTAAGACATTTCTACTTCTTGGTAATATCTACGAGGAGAGGTGAAGCAAGAAAAATTGATGAGTACGTTCCTACAATTGTACCGAAAAGAAGAGCAAGCGTAAAGCCCTTCAGACTATCTGGTCCAAAGAAGAACATCGCAAGAAGCACAATAAATACTGTAGAAGAAGTCAATATAGATCGAGTCATGGTATCATGGATTGATTTATCAATTATTCCCGAGAGTCCACTCTTTTTCCCATCCCCAGACTCAAGATTAGATCGGATTCGGTCCATAACAACAATAGTATCATTAATCGAGTATCCCAGTATAGTTAACATTGCTGTAAGAAAAAATGTATCAATCTTGAACTCAGGAAAAAAGAATGAGGTGAACACATAAAGCCCAAAAGCAACTATAACATCATGAATTAAAGAAACTCAAGTAACTAAAGCAAAAGGCCAACTAGACATACCTGGTATAGATCCACGAAATGCATACGCAATATAAACTGCAATCATAATAATCGCGAGTGTAAGAGTTACATATCCAGACTTCTTAATATAAGCTCCGAAAGATTCTCAAACATTTACATAACGCGACTGACTGATTTTTGCATCTGGAGATGATGCAAGCTTATCAGTAACATTCTTTGTAAAAGCCGTTTTTGCAGCCTCCATATCTGCATCCGTTGCTCATTCTGGAGTTGCGAATCATGCTTCAACAATAAATGATGGTGTACCAGCTATGCCATATACGATAACGTCGTTAATTACCTCTTTTCCGCCTACTGTAATAGATTTCTTATATTCAAGTGCTGTGGCTTTTGCTAAAGCCTCTCCCTGAAGTTCATCTCAAGAATCAACACGGTACTCTATCTGAATTCCTCATGTCATGTCAATTCCTTGATTCAGACCAAATAACCATGGTGAAACCAGCGCGAATAATACAAGAATTCAAGCTATGGTATAGTATTTAAAGCGATTATGAACGAATGAATACATAGAGTGTAGGTTAGGGGTAACGGCCAAGAATTATAAATATCTTGCTTTGGGACACTATTTCGAAAAATCAATCCATTTATACGATGAAGCATCTAAAAGTCAAAAGAATCCAAAACAAACACCTTGCACATGAAGAGAAATTACTATATACTTACAAAAGAAAAAATTCAAGAATAGTATGCAATACAAGATTCCCATCCAGATAGAAAACGAAGACACCATTGTTGCCGGCCTTTCCTTGAGGCAACTTGGGATAATTGCTGTATGATGAGGACTTGGATATACGGTATTTAATGTTTTAAGTCAACAAGTTGGCTCAAAGGTTGCGACCGTGTTTGCTGTCATACCTGTAATACTCTTTATTATAGTTGCCCTCGTCAAAATTTCTGAAATGACATTTCTTCCAGCTGTACTGAATTTTTGTAGACTTCATTTGAATGCAAAACTCAGAGGGTGGTCTCTAGGTACTGATAGTTATTCAGACTTAGAAATCTGATATATTACCCCTGGAGCACAGACAAAAGAAATAAAAAAGAACACCTCTCTCGAATCAAAAATGAATGAGGAACTCTCTTCTAATATTGGAAAGCTTTAAATATGCCTGATACTAGTTCTGTAAAAACATGAAAGAAACCTCCTCAAGATAGTAGCACTCAGCGCTATCTTCCATTTTCCGAAATCAGAGATAATCTCATGATTATGAAAGATGGATCATCACGTATGATTCTGCGAGTTCATGCGACAAACTTTAATCTCAAAAGTACCGACGAACAAGATGCTATTCTTATTTCTTATCAGAGATTCTTGAATTCCATCAATTTTCCTATCCAAATAGTTGTAAGATCTGTAAAGGTTGATATCGAGGCCTATATAAATCGACTCAAAAATCTTGCCCTCAAACAAACAAACTCCCTTCTCCAGGAACAAACCTATAAATACGTTGACTTCTTAACGAATTTGGTAGATCTCGCACAAATCATGAAAAAAGAGTTCTATATTATAGTGCCCTATGATATGGAAAATAATGAGAGTGTTCGGAAAACAAGTTTCTTCTGAATATTTTCATCCTTTTGGAGCGCTCTAAGACAGGAAGAAAATGCTTCTGATATCCGAATGAATCGCATTAGGACAGATAAACTCAAGAAGCAAAATTATGAGCGCGTATCAACGGTTAAAATGAGTCTTGAGGCTATCTGACTGAAAGCAAGCATCCTTGAAAAGGAAGATCTCATTAAATTAGTCTACAATTACTATAATCCTCGAATTAAAACGGAAAATAATCTCAAGGCCGATACGGAAAGCCTGAACTTAGGATAGTGAATTTCCTCGAATTAAAACTGAACATAAATCATTCATCTGAAAAAAATCCCCAAATGGGGATTTTTTAAAATGGGATATCTTCAATGGCAATTTCTTCTTCAGCTTTTGACTTTGATTTTTTTACTCGAGGCTCTTCTGGAATACTTTCTGAGTATGATGAGCCTGACTGTGAAGCATAGCTTCCGCCTTCTCATGCCGGAGAAGAAAGAAGAATAACATTATCTGCGACAATTTCAGTTTTGTAGCGCTTCACTCAAGCAGTATCTTCCCAATTACGAGTTTTAAGATATCATTCCACATAAACTTTCTTCCCCTTGTGCATATATTGCTCCGCAATATCAGCAAGTCCTCTCCATGCAACACAATTATGAAACTCCGTATCTTCTTGGAGCATGCCTCCAGCATCCTTCCACTTACGATTCGTTGCAACAGAAAAGGTAGCAACCTTTTGTCAATTCGGAGTCTCACGAACCTCTGGTTCCGCAGTAAGATTTCCTATTAATTGAACCTTGTTTAGAGAATTGCTCATATGATGTAGGGTTATAGTATAGACGTATGGGCCTCGATATTGTAGAGATATTTTTTATGAATTCAAGGAGGTATAGACTTTTCATGTATCCAACAATATCTCCGGCAATTATAATAATGAATTATTAAATAAGTATTAATTATTTCAATCAGAGAGTCTTAAAAAATTTGGAGAAATAAGTATGTTCCCATAGAATAGAGGCATGTATAAGAAGAAAAAGGTACTTATCATGACGGCTACTGGATCGTATAATCTCTGAGATGAAATTATTCTGTCTGAGGAGGTCAAATTCTTGCATGGCCACTATGGGGAGATGGTAGATTTTATAATTTTTACTCACGATAAAAAAAGCGCAATCATACAAGATGAATCTCTTCATTGGGTAACTTATTTTCCTCATGGACTTCTTTCTAATCCATTTGTGAATATCTGGTATTTATTGAGAAATGTTTGGCTCATTGCTCGTGCTGATTTTATGATTATTGGATGATGATGACTTATATTTGATAATGAGGAGGGGGTGTCTTTTACAAATCTTCTTACACAATGGTGGTTCCGAGTAAAGCTTGCTAGACTTGCCGGAACGACAATAGTATTTCTTGGGATATCTCTCGAAGTAAAGCAAGTAAAGAACAAAATGCAACTCCACAAGATTTTTAAGAAGGGGGATTTTATTATTGTCAGGGATGATAAAAGCGCTGGACTCCTTGATGCCCTTGAAATTCCATGCTCACAGATCCCAGACCTTGCATTTCTTTATAAACCAGAAGAAAAACAAGAAAAAATGCCAGAAAAAAAACGCATAGGACTATCATTTCGAGGGGGATTCTTTTGAGATAATGAAACAGATATTCCAAAAATCTACGACTACCTGGCTGAAAAGTGATATGACCCCATATTCCTCGTTCATACAACAGAATGATACGAAAATCAAAACGATCTGCTGTTTATAAGAAGGGTTATGCAAGGAAAAACCTATAATATTACGAGCACTATCGAACAAACACTCAAGCTTTATCCTACACTTTATGCTGTTGTTGGGATGCGCTTACATGCTTGAATACTTGCCATAACACATGGGCTCCCCCTTATTATGATTTCTTACGGACCAAAGACTGATGAGTTCGTAAGCCTTATCGATAACAAAAGCTATACCCTTCCCCCCCATGAACTTTCTCTCGATTCATTCAAGAAACTTTGGGAAGAACTCGAAAAACACTATGAATTCCTTAAGAGTAACTCTCAGGAGCGCCATAAAACGATTCGGGCTGACCTCATAAATAAACTAAGAACACTCTAAAACTCTCCTTTATATCTAATTTACTGTATGGATTTCACCTCGTTTAAACAGAAACTCCTTGATGCTACAGCGCCCCTCAAAGAAAAAGCATGACCAATGCTTGAGAAGGCAAAAGTAGCCGGATTTAAGGCAATCGACTTTACTCAAAAGCAACTTCAAAATACCCCTGTTGTAATAAAAACAATTGACGAATATAAGGACTTTCTTACAAAAAAGAGGATTATTCTTATTGCTTATGATGAGACGCAAGCTGATTCGCGGGAGATACTTATGCGTATGCCAATTTGGAGTGCACAAGCCTGGTCAGATGCAGCAGAAATTCGTTTTGTGGAAGTATCGAAAGAAAGTGAACTGGCAACCTACCTAGCAATTTCAACTCCTGTTGATATGAAGGTATGGTATATCGGGGAAGAAACATTTCATGGAAGCGATGTTGCAAGTATAGTGAAATGGTGGGAAACTCGATGTTACGATGGAAAATATGATGATGCTCAAAAAATTGATGAACCGAATAAAGAAAATAGCGGATGAAAAAATGATACCAGTTCCCCGGAAGAAAAAAAAGAAATACCAACACCAGTAACAGATCCTCTTGCAGGAAAATAATATTTAGCCCTTCACCCCCCTTAATTCTATGCAATCCCAAGATATCCTCTTCATCGTACTTTCCGTCTGTGCTGTCTTTATATCAATTCCACTAATGATGGTACTTTGGAAGGCCTACAGCATGATGGATCATGCAAATAAGCTACTCGAATACGCCAATCACCTTCGTGAGCTTGCTATACAGTTCGAGAGCGTTCCTATGAGATTCATCGAAAGTGTAATCGGGAGTTTCTCAAAGGAGACAAAAAATCCTCCATGAAAGAAATAATTAACCTTCTTCATTTGAATGTATTATAGGGCTTTTATAAATTCAATGAATAATAGCGCCCCTTCGTAGCTCTTGTCATGGGAATACCTCAAAGTTTGTCTCATTACAGTAGAGATAATTTTCTGACCACCCGGAAAAATTCTGACCATTGACTCTCTCAAGAAGAACAGAGTATTCTTTCCCAATCGCATTTTCTGCAAAAGAGAGGAATGTTCGTTCTCAAACATGAAGAAGCTCTTTGAGCCTTCTCTGTATAACATGATTTGGTACTTGATTTGGATAAGTCCCTGCTGGTACATGATAGTGATCAATATGTGCTGAAAAAGGGAAAGCATGAAGTTGGGTAATTTTAAATACTTCGACAATTTCCTTTGTTTCTCAAAAGTCTTCTTCTGTTTCACCTGGAAAACCTACGATAAGATCAGCTCAGATATTAAGGAGTTGCCCATCTTCACGTTTTACGTTTCTCAATTTCTCGAGAACCTCTCGAAGCCTATCTCCAGTATAGTGACGATTCATTGCTTTCAGTATTTTTGATGATGCTGATTGAATAGAAAGATGAACATAGGGATTAATTCGCTTCTTTCAAAAAAGTGAAATTAGTTCATCCGACATAAATTCGACACCAAGTGATGAGATTCTTAAGCGATTTATAGTAGTTTTTCTGAGAATAACTTCGACAAGTTCGACAAACTTCGACAACTGGAAGTCATTTGATGATGGGGATCACCAGGCTCAAAGATTTATACCTGTAAGAACTACCTCTTTGCCTCCTCCATCAATAAAGTCATTGATTTCTTCAAGAATCTCATCAATAGGCCTCCATTTATGTCGACCCCGAGCCTGAACCGTAAGACAAAAGGTACAGAAATTATCACACCCCGTCTGAACGACGAGGAACTTACGCGTGAAAATACCTTCTTTCTTAAGACTTCTGAGCTTTCTGATTTTGCTCACCATAATTTCCTTTTTTTGCTCAGGAGTAAGAGTAAAATCCTCAGGATCTTCGGGGAGGATCTCTATTTTCTCTCGATAATCACTAAGTTCCGGATAGATCTCATAGAATTTTGGATCGACAACTCCATCACGAATATTACCACACCCAGAGAGGTAGAGGCTCTGGTTTTTTTCGAGCTTTGGGATTACTCTTTTAGCATGTTTGAGCCATTTAGCCTTCGCCTTATCCGTGACAACACAAGAGGCAATAAAATATCCCCCCTTTCCCTCAAGGTGAGGATGCATGAGCCACTTTTCTGCAAAATATCTATTGGTTTTGCACCCGAAAACTTTATACTCCATAGAGCCACTTTATATCGAGAAACTCCGAGTATGCAACTTTCTCTCATGCCCGACATCAACATCCTCACCATAAAGGTCATCCCAAGAGCAAAAAAGACAGAATTTGTAGGAATAATGGATGACGGAAGCTATAAAATTCGACTCAAAGCCATCCCAGAAGATGGGAAAGCAAATACAGAACTCCTCGAATACCTCGAAGAAGAGACAGGGAGGAAGTGGGAGATTGTGGGCGGATGGACAAATACTCGAAAGAAAGTAATAGTTATTGACTAAATAAATTATTTATATATAAATAATTTCATGCTTGCAAGATGACTTTGACAAATATATGAATGAAGGGTTGAATATCGTCACTTTATACAAGAAAAATTCCCCAATATTCAATGAAAAGTTCGCGAGATTCTTCTTACACATGCGAGCTTTCGTGCCGGAATTTGATATTGGACCTGAGATGTATCATCAAAACTCTACTGAGTACCAGAAAATAAAAGAAAAGGTATAAAACTTGCTGCCATGCTATTTTGAATAGTCATGAGAAATATTGATAATCTCACCGATAATGAATACTCTGAGCTTGCGGTGGAACATAAGAGAGAAATATTAAAACATTTTCTTCTACTACTTTCTTGAGAAACGAGTGAGATGCTGTATTTCGATACCCCTCATTTGCATGAACTCGAGCTTTTAGCCTTTGAATTTCATAAACTCATTTGAGAAAATAGTGACCTTTGTGACACATTAAAAAGACTCGAGTCTGTAGTACGGAATCAATTAATTATGGAAGGAGGGTCATTTGATGATTGGGTAAATATTGCACGAGACACCTGATGAAATACTTCAACCATGACTATTGGATTTGGACAATTTTTTGGAACATGAGACCATGAAAGCCTGAATGCAGCAGTCTTCCAGCTAGGCTCTTGGATGCAGGTCTATGATGATATAATTGATAGAAATGATGATCGAAGACGCTGACAAAAAACATTCGCAACAGAATTTCCGGAATTTGAACTTAAAGGCCTTGAACAAGATTTTAGGAATCGTGTACTTTTAGCACTTGATTGAATAAATCCAAATCAAAAAGAGACTATCAAAAATCTTATGAAAATATTCCGAACTCTCAACTGGATAAACTCTCACTCTCGAATCCGTAGAACTCTCTGACGGAATTTTCCAGAAATTATTATACCTTCGGCTTCGTCGTAATAATTTTCTCTTCGAAGTACGAGGCAAGGATCTGGATACCAACATGCTCCCCTCCCGCGAAGAAGAGGCCCGTACCAACTGAAGCATTTAGGAGAATATATTTTTCTTGTTCTGTAAGCTTAAATGTGTCTTGTAATATATCGATTGATGCGGGTGACTGCTTAAGAAGAAGTTGGATTGAAGAATTTGTTACGATAGCTTTCCCATATTGATTCTGCATAAAATCCTCTACATCCTGAGTAATGGTTGTAACCCCGAGTCCATATTTACGAGCTCGCTTTACAAGACCGAAGAGGAATTTTGCTGAGTCTTCATACTGCATGATATTCCATGCCTCGTCCACAACAAGAGTTCGTTTTTTCTCTGAACTTCTTGCAACATTCCAAACGTAATTAAGGATAATATACATGGCAATTGGACGGAGAATCTCATCAAGATCACGAACTGAAAATACAACAAGTCCATCTTTAAGGTCTACATTTGTTGGCTCAGAGAAAACTCATGCAAAAACTCCATTGACATATTTATCAAGTCGTTCAACAAGTCATTTTGCTCCATCCATAGTTTCAAGTACCGACACAAAATCTCTCATAAGTGGAACTTCCTTTCATTCCGCTCGATCATCTTCCATAGTAATCCCCTTAAGAGAATACGTAGTTATCAGTGCTCGTTCCATAATTGCCTCTTCACTTGGTGTCACACTTCCGAGCATGAGACGAAGAAGACCAATCATATTCACAATCGCTCATCGTAGCAAATCTCCAGCATGAGCTTCAGTATCTTTCATGCCTCTTGGAAGATCAAAAGGATTAATACGTTCGTTCGAGTTGAGATTAATGTTTAAGTAAGTTCCTCAAACCGTATCAACAAGAGCCTTGTACTCATTTTCAGGATCTAGAACGATAACATCAGTCCCCATCATAAGCGACCGAAGAATTTCGAGTTTTACAGCAAAAGACTTTCCTCAACCTGATTTTGCAAAAACGCACATGTTCGCATTTTCTGTTCTGAAGCGATCAAAAATAATAAGAGAATTATTATGGGTATTTATTCAGTAAAATATTCCATCGTCCTGGGAAAGAGAATTTGATGAGAAAGGAAAAGTTGTCGAAAGACCTTTTGTTGAAATATTTCGGTACACGAGTACTTCATCTCGAGCGAATGGACCTGTTGCGATAAACCCCTGCTCCGTACGAAGAAGGGCTTGCTTTGTAAGAATATTTCGACCTGAGAGCATGACATCGAGAGTATTCGAGAGACGCTTCATATCATCTTCAGTCTCTGCATACGTGGTAATATAGAGAGAGAAATGAAAGTATTTCTCCTGACCTCGTGTAAGTGACACCTGAAGCTCTTCAACATCTTGCATTTGGGCATTCAGATGAGGGTCTTCTATAAGTCATTTATCACGATTGATTGCATACTGGGACCTCAGCTGAGTCAGTCTCCTCCGAAGAAAGCGCATCACATGGGCTGAATCAACTGGATAAATAAACATGGATACGTCGAATTTTACATCCCAGTTAATAAGAGGGGAAAGCCAATTCCCTTCCAAAACATCAGGATAAGCGTACGTATAGGTAGTTCTCACAAAAGTATCTCCAATCTGAAGCTTGGTTGCATCGATTCGCATCATGGGCGGAGCAATCATATCTTTCACAAACGCAAGAGCCTCTTTATATTCTTTTTCAGTTCTTCTGAGCTCTTCAGCCTCTTCTTTCGTAAGCTTTTTATTTGGATCCTCAACCATCGAAACATTCTTCGGATTTGGTGCACTGGATGACGGTGGCTGCGCCATCTCTGGGGTAATAAAAAGTGAACTTGAAGGATCGGAATCAATATTCACTCTTGCTGGGACAGGGGCAGTAGGACTATTCTGGGGTTCATTCGAAGGGAAAAAATTTGCATTTATATCAGTTTTTTCGATTTCTTTCTTTATTTCAGGAGGATTGACCAAAAGAGGTGCTTCGAGTCATTCGACATCTCACGTATAGTTTTCTTGTATGAGCTCAGCGAGCGTAGGAACTGCCATATGTTACGAATTTGTATCTAGTGTTAGCGAGGGTTTGAAGGTTACGGGAGCTCTTCACCAATTCCATTCTGTGATATTACTCTGATCTATAAGTTCATGAGCTGCTGTATTCGTAGATCCTGAACCTCCAGCATATCGAGCGACAAAAAGAGAAATATCATCGTACTGCTTGTGTTTATAGCCCATATGAGCCGAAAGATCGATAGTGATTTGTCGAAAAATGTTATCTGCTGTTTTTTCTGGAACCTTCAAAATTGACTCGACCATTTTATCAATTCCGAAAAGAAGTCAATTTTGTTCACTTCGATAACGAGCTTCTGTAACTCCATCCGTATAAAGAATAATAATATCTTCAGGCTCAAATCGAATCTGCTGTTCTTTATAAAGTTTTGATGCATCTCTCATCATACCAAGAGCTACTCAACCCGTTTTAATTTTGAATACTTTGTTTTCTCTTTTGCTATAAAGAAGAATGAATTCATGTCCTGCTCAAGTATAGTAGAGTGCCTTATCTTTATAGTCCCACCGAAGCATTACTGCACTCATCATCATATTTTGTTTAATGCGAGGCTTTAGGATTCGATTTGTTTCGGCAAGCACTTTCGCACTGCTTTCTTCTCTCAGTACAAATGCTGATACCAGAGCATTCACCATCATCATAACAAGCCCACTTGGAACGCCATGTCAAGTTACATCTCATATATACATGTAATAGTTTTCATCCACTCAAGAGATAATACCAAGAGAATCACCTCCAACCTCAGAAGCAGAATGTGTCGCAAGTGCAATCTCCAAAGAAGGAACGATACTATTGCTATCCGCCATAACGTTCTTTTGTATTTCTGATGCGATTTCTACTTCGGTTCGAAGCTGTCTTCCTTCTCTAAGTTCCTTTTTGAAAATACGGAGAATTTGAAGCGACTTTACAAAAAATCAAATAACATAATTCATCCCCTTACTCCAGGCATTTGCTTCAAGAACTGGCTCTTCATCTATCCCCGTCATAAAACGAGAAATACTTTTATTGAGTCTCTGTATCGGTCAGATATAGGCTTTATACGTAATAAAATAGAGAAGCGGAAGTCATGCTAAAATAATCAGCGAAGAGAGAAGTGGTGAGCTATTTACAAATCACTTCAAAATTCACTGATTTCAAAATCAGAAAAGAAGTACAGCATCAAGCACTACTAAGATGAATACGACCACTGGGAGGAGTCGGTGAAGGAAGTTCATAGGAGTTTAAGGATTTCCTTGGTTAGGATTTCATAAAGTTGGGTCAGCAGAAGGAGTGGGAGTACTCTGGGATTCTTCTTCTCGTACAATACCCATGCGGGCCTCGATTTCCATATCGACATACTCCTTTTTTCTTCCATACATTTTTCTTGAGTACTCTTTGATAATCTTCGATACTTCTGCATTCTTATAGGTATTGTCCCAAATTGTCTTAAGATCGAATGGTCGAGTTGTTGCATTATCGATATTGAGTTTACAGTAAGTTGTGAAATTCGCAATTCAAATAATATCTTGTTGTGAGAGCATTGGAGCATATTCTTTCTCGAGATATTCAGCATCTTCAGCACCAACCTTAAAAGACATGATTGTTCCCGCATTCCCAAATACAGCATCTTTAATAGAAGGTTTATCTCATTTTTTTGCACCGCTTCCTCAGATTTGAGCGATAAATTGGTGAGCCATAATAAGTGCTAGTCGATACTTACGAGCCTCAGAGAGGATTTCTCAGAAAGTATCGGTCGCAAAGTTCTGAAATTCGTCGACGTAAAGATAAAAGTCTTTTCTTTGATCTTCCGGAATATCAGCACGACTCATTGCGGCCATATTAATTTTTGAAACCATAATGAGACCGAGAAGTTGAGCATTGAGATCTCCGATGCGACCCTTTGAAAGATTCACCATAAGAACCTTCTGTTGATCCATAACTTGACGCAGATTAAAGGCAGATTTCGTCTGTCCAATAATGTTACGCATGGTTGTATTTGTGATGAATGGTCCAAATTTTGCTGAGAAAAACGGAATCATTTCTTGTTTTTCTCGATCACCCGTCTGAGCATATTCATGATCCCAGAAGGCTTTCACCATTACATTTTTTATCTTCGATGTCTTGTATTTCATGAATCATTCATCGACAAATAGTCTTGGCACATCAATGAGTGTTCCTCCTTCTTCTTCATCATCCATGAGGGTGAGACATCCATTACGGAAATAGTGTTGGATACGTGGCCCAAATATCTCATCACCGTACATCTTAATAAATATAGAGGTAGCATCGAGGGCTGCTCGATCTTTCTCGATTGATCGAAGAGCTGGGTCAGTTGCAATAATATCAAGCATATTCAGCCCCATTGGACGTTCATAGTCTGCTGGATCAAAGATAATCATATCTTTAGCCCTTTCTTTTGGCGTAAATGAAACGATGTCTTCTACTAGATCACCATGAGGATCAATAACACAGAGCCCATCCCCCGTCCAAAGGTCCTGGCGAGCAAGGTATCCAATAAATACTGACTTACCTCAACCAGATTTACCTATTATATAGTGGTGACGTCCGCGATCCTTTTTGGCAAAATATATTGGGGTACGATGATTTCGGTATTCGTTCCATCCCATAAGAACACCATCTTTAAAGAGTGGGAATCATTGGAGTGTACGGTGCAAATCAGCCTGTACTGGCGTCTTCCCTTCATCGATAGGGCGACCCACTGATTCTCCTTCCTTAGCTACTGGAACAACTGTACCGTCAAGAAGAAGGAGGTCTTTATCTGCCGTTCTTACAAGATTCTTATTCTTATCAACCTGAAGAAGGGATCCGTCGTTTGTGAAAATATTTCCCTTTGCATCTCTTTTATAGTCCTTCATGATGAGTGGCTCCTTGGGAAATCTCAAATTCGGTGGAGGGGAAAGCATTTTATACTCAAGCCACGATATTACTGGAGACTTATTATAATTAATATCAGGGAAATGGTATATCGTTGAGAGTTCATCACAAGAAAACTTTGATACGGTCTGAAGAATACCAAGAAGTCTAAATCGGTAGGCAAAATATCGTAATGGAGTAAAAAGGAAGCGGAAAGTATCTTCGAGGAGTTGTGGATTATCGAGTTGATTATTATATTCATCCGTAAAAATAGAGGAAGCCGCTACGAGATTTTGTAGAGCATTTCTTGCTGATTCGCTCGTATCAGAGGCAACGAGAATCCTTATAGATGCAGCGAATCCTGGCTGACCCGCTGACTCACCAACCATTTTATGTGCTTCTGTTTCTGCTTGGTTAAAAATCTTATACGAATCACCGCTTGTAGCCCCTGGAGCATTACTCCCAGGGCTTTGCTCGTTTTTCACAAAACGATAGGCAAGCCAATTTATTGGTGCTATAAGTCATTTTAAGAATTGTACGATAAATGAGGATTTCATTCCCTTTTTATACTCTCCTTTTGCCACAAGTCCTGCGGCTCGTTTTGCTTTTCGATTCCAAGAATGTCCAAGTGGCTTCATCACCATTTGTACTGATGCAACATCCGTTTTCTTGAGTGATCAGAAGTTATTCGTAAACGATGAAAGTGGATCATCTTCAAAGTATTTATAGGTCTTAATAGGGAAAACGTCGTCATTTACCTTCCCGACTGATGCTGCCTGAAGAGTAAAGCCAAGTGGTTTAATTTCAGGAAATTTATCCCTCTCTATAAGTTTTACTTCGGCATCAGGGTAGTTTGAAGTAATTTGTTGAACCACGAGAGACATGTGCTCTTGATATCCTATGGCATAAAAATGTACCATCCCATCATGATACATAAGTTCAAGGGAAATTTTTGCATGCCTAAAGAAGAAATTCATTACGGTATCAAGGGCACTTGCTTGGGTAAGATTATGAACTGACTTATAAAAAATTGACATGATACCAACTTTCTCCTTAAAGTCTTTTTTTGTTTCTCTTTCTTTATCAAGTTTTGAATCTGCACGAGGGAGTGTGACCTTCATACAAACAAGTCGTCCAGACATTAACACCTCATACCCAAGGCGAATAACCTTGAGCATAATCCAAGCAACTACGATAAAAAGAAGAAGATTGATAGTGTTTTCAAGGATCGTTACGACAAAATCTCCAATCTTACTCGACTGAACTCATTTTTCTTCCTTTGTAGCTACATATCTATTAACTGCACCCGCGTATTCAACGAAGGAAAGAAAATACACAATGAATATGTAAAGGTAACGCTGCATACAAAATTAGCAATCTAAGGTGTGAGTCTATAGTAACAGATTCATAATATCATTCCAAACATTCGGCTTCATTTTCACTTTACAAGATTATGGAAAATGGTCCAAAGAAGGAATGAGGATGGAATTTTGAAGAAAAGTAATATTTCCGCAATATTTCTTCGTATATTCAAGAAATGCAAAAACTTTTTTCAGCCTCGATGCATGGGATTATTGGAAATCTCGTAGAAGTTGAAGTTGATGTTGTTACTGGAATGTGACAATTCACGATAGTATGACTCGGGGACATTGCAATACAAGAAAGCCGAGAGCGCGTAAGAAGTGCCATGAAAAACTCGTGATATAAATTCCCTGGATGAGCCCGAATCACGGTGAATCTGGCTCCTGCTGATCTCAAGAAAAAGTGACCCATTTATGACTTACCTATAGCTCTTGGAATTCTTGGCAAAGAAATCGAGTTTCAAGAAGAGATCCTTTCCCACTCCCTCTTTCTCGGGGAGCTTGCTCTCGATGGAGGGGTACGATGAGTTCAGTGAGCCCTTCCAGCAACAATCCTCGCAAGAGAGTTGTGATATAAACGGATTTTCTTACCAAAAGCAAATATCCCCGAAGCAACAATTATTCCTGGTATTGATATTATTGGTGTTGATCAACTGAGCGATGTGGTTGATCTATTGACTGGACAAAAAATCATAGAAGCAGCCCCGAAGTTCGATATAAAAAAAATTCCAAAAGGATATCTTGGGATAGATTTTTCATTCATTCACGGTCAAGAACAGGCAAAGAGGGCCCTACTCATAGCTGCAACTTGATGACATAATATCCTCATGCAGTGACCACCCTGATCAGGAAAAACCCTCCTTGCAAAGGCTCTCGCAAGCATTCTCCCAGATATGGAAGTCGAGGAGCAAATTGAACTTTCAAAAATATACTCCGTGGCCTGACTCCTCACAAAAGAAATGCCACTTGTTTTAGATAGACCCTTTCGAACTATCCATCATACAGCAAGTGAAGCATCCATAGTCTGATGATGAAGAGATTCTCGGCCGGGAGAAATATCACTCGCACATAAGGGGGTTCTTTTTCTCGATGAGTTTCTTGAATTCGATAAAAGAATACTCGAGACATTGAGACAGCCGCTTGAAGATGGAGAAATCAGCATTAATCGGGTAAATATGAGCTGTCGATATCCTGCAAGATTTGCACTCATATGAGCAATGAATCCCTGTCCTTGCGGATATATGGGAGACTCTCAAAAAGAATGCCTTTGTACAGCAAGTTCTATAGAAAGATATCGATCACGACTTTCGGGTCCTATTCTTGATCGTATTGATATCTTTATTCAGGTTCCCCGGATTAAAGCGGGTGAATTAGAAAACAAAAATAAAGGAAAAACAAGTGCTGAAATTCGAAAGATTGTAGAATGAGCCCGATTAATTCAAAAAAAGCGATTTCATGGAACCAACCTCCATCAAAATGCAGAAATGAATAATAAAGATATTGATTATTTTGGGAAGATCAAAGAAGAGGCCCGAAAAATAGCCATAACATCAACCGAACGACTCCATCTTTCAACTCGCGTATTTTATCGCATCCTTCGGGTAGCACGAACGATTGCTGATATAGATTGAGAGGAATTTGTTGAATCAAGACACATCCTCGAAGCGCTCTCATACCGAGGATCGTCATAGAGAGATATTGATAACCCATAAAACATATTGCTCGGAGATCGAGATAAGAAATTCTCGCCTTTTTTGTATTTTTAGTTATACTCAGCCTATGATACTATTTGTCAATCCCATCGGTCAAGAAATACGACTTTTTGTTATTGAAAATGGCGAAGTTCGACATACTTCGACAATACCAAAATGAAATGACTACAATATGTTTCCTGAGGAGGTAACTACTATTATAAATCGACATAATATCGACACAATTTGGTGTATTGTTTGACCTTGATCTTTCACGAGAATGCGAATAGTAACTCTGACACTCAATACTATTTCTCTCGTAAAAAAAATCCCATTGAAGGGGGTTCATTTTTTTGAGATTATAAATCATCCAAACCCGATACTTATCGCCAATGAACGAGAATACATCATTCTTGGAGAAGATGGCCCATTCCTCATAGAGAAATCACAACTTAAGAACAAAGAATCATACTGCTGATATGGAAATGAAAATGATTTTACAGATGCAAAAAAGTTTATAGAATATACCGAAGAAATACCATACATCTCAAAGATTTTCGAGAGAATCTCAAACGTGGATCAACTTTCCCCGATTTATCTCAAAGAACCACACATAACATGGTCAAAAAAGAACATATTTCCCTCCTCAAAGACAATGAGCAAGTCGTAATGACCCTCCATAGACACTGGATAATACTCGTCTATCACTTTCTCTATTTTTTGACGTTTGTCCTTACAACTTGGATACTTCTCACCTATAAGTTCGCTATTATCGATATCATTCGTTATGAGGCCATATATTGGGCGGGTATTACGGTGTATTGGATTGCATTCCTTACATTCATTCTTCTTGATTGGATTAATGATGAGCTGGATCTTTTTATTATCACCGATTCTCGAGTAATCGGCATCGAGCAGATTTCTGCACTCTCTCGACGAGTAACCGAATGTAGCCTTGACCGTGTCCAAGAAGTAAATGCCCATACAGCATGAATCCTTCAGACCATCTTTGGTTATGGGGATGTTCATATACATACAGCAAGTGAGACATCAAACATGATCGTAAATTATGCTCCTGATCCAATAGAAAATGCTCGCAGAATTAATAATGTTATCCAGGCCTATCGAAATGCACATGTCACAACACCTCAAAATAATTCTTAATCGAAGAGAAGCATTTGCAATTTAGACACTCCTCTATATAATGAGAATTATTCTCATTATTAATTTTTTCTGTATGAACCACTACGATCTTATAATAATTGGCGCCGGATCTGCATGACTTCCTGCCGGCATGTACGCTTCTCGGTACAAAATCCAAAATGCTATCATTGGCGAAATGCCCGGTGGTGCTCTCGCAACCTCTCACTGTGTAGAAAACTATCCTGGAACCCTTTCTGCTCCTGGTGGCGAAATCATGGAAAACTTTCGTCGACATGCTGAAACTGCGGGTTCAGTTATCATCCAAGATCGTGTCGAAAGTGTGTCAAAGATTGGCGAAGATAAGTTCGAAATAAAGACTCAAAAATGAGACTCATACGAGGCAAAAAGGGTTATCCTCGCCACTGGAAATGAATACCGAAAACTTGGCGCACCTGGCGAAATGGAATTCTACGGACAAGGAGTATCTTATTGTGCAACCTGTGATGGGAACTTTTATAAAAATCTCACTGTCGCAGTTGTCGGTGCTGGCAATACTGCTATCACCGAAGCACTCTATCTCTCAGAAATCTGTAAACACGTCCACATCCTCGTCAGATCAGACCGAATCAGAGCGGAAGATATCTGGGTAGAAAAGGCAAAATCTCGTGAAAATATCACCTTCCATATGAATACTCAAGTCGAAAGTGTCGAAGGTGGCATGATGGGAGTTACGGGCTTAAAACTGAATAGTGGCGAAACACTCCCCGTCGATGGAGTATTCGTCGCCATTGGTTCGACACCATTTACAAAGATTGTTGACAGCATGAATCCTGAAAAGGATGCTGACGGATGCCTCATCGTCGACAAGAGACAAGAGACAACCGTGAAGGGCCTCTATGCCGCGTGAGACGTGACGACCAATAGTAATAAATTCCGTCAGACCATCATGAGTGCTGCTGAAGGGTGTCTTGCGGCCAATAGTGTGCATGAGGATATGTTAAGGATAGGGCATTAATTTATCAAAATGGATACCGGAATTCGAAAATGAAATCCTAACGATGCTGAGAATATAGCAAAAGTTCACATTGAAAGTTGGAAAACAACTTATAAATGAATAATTGATGCCCAATATCTCGATGATCTCTCATTAGAAGACAAGATAGTTAAATGGGAAAATATTCTTCAAGATAAAGATATAGTGGTCTATGTCGCAGAAAAAAATAATACTATAATTGGCTTCATTGCTTTGGAAAAGTTAAAAAAAGAAATTCACTGACATGATTGACTTATTTCATCGTTATATATTTTGGAACAATATCAAAGAATGAATATTTGAAATCGTCTTTTTAAAGAAGCGATGGAGTACTTAAAAATATTACAATGTAAAAAAATATTGGTATGGGTATTAAAAGAAAATCCATCAAAACATTTTTATGAGAAAATGTGATGAGTATTCTTAATAGAAGAAGAAATGAAAATAGGAATAAATAAATATATTGAATGTGCATATAGTTGGAGAATTTAATCTTAATTTTATGGATAATTTCAAATCACGCTTTCTCGCGCACCCACACCGTCATCCAAATATCACTTGGGAAGAAGTGGAAAAGGGACTTCTCGCCAACCCTGACACTCTTGCCATCATCGAACGAATGGAAGAAAGCGGGGGAGAACCAGATGTAGTGGAGCTAACTGATGGCGAAGATATATACTTTGTCGATTGTTCGACAGAGAGTCCAGTAGGGAGGAGAAGTCTCTGTTATGATGAGGCTGCTCTCATAGCAAGGAAAGAGAATAAACCAAAAAGTTCTGTCGAACAAATGGCGAAAGAAATAGGCATCAACCTCTTAAATGAAGAACAGTATAGGAAGCTTCAATCTATCGACAATTTCGACACTAAAACTTCGACATGGATCGACACTCCTAAAGAAATCCGTTCCAAATGAGGCGCACTCTATGGCGATAGAAGATATGATAGAGTTTTTACCTATCATAATGGGGCGGACTCATACTACGCTGCTCGAGGGTTTCGTGGCTTTATAAAAATATAATTCTCACTATGAACCACTTTATAGAAAATCTTAAAGGAGCCATACACCAATATTGGAAAAAACAGCAGGAAGAATATTTTCGTAGAGACTTCCTTGATCACCTCCTTGCCAGAAGGTACTATAAAAAGAAACATGCATGGTATGAGAAGACCTATTGGGAATGATATACAGGAAACGATATTTTTCGACCAAATGGCATCATATGAGAAAATAAAGAACATCTATTTACGAAGGCGCATATTGTAATGGAAAATATAAATGCTGATGGGCATATTATAGACTTCTGATGTGGAAATGGCCTTCTTCTTAAGGTTATCCAAGATAGATCACCCTTTAAACTTACACCTCATGGAGTGGATTTTCTCTCAAAATCTATCGAGCAAGCACACCAATATTTTCCGGAAAATAGAAGGAATTTTTCAGATCAAAATATTTTAGATTACCAATTTGATACTGTTTTTCGATACATTCTTTGTTCCCCTTGATATCTTCGGAAAAAAGATCTCTATGGATTTCTTCATCGGTGCTTTTCCTTTTTAGAAACAGGTTGAAAAATTATTTTTTTAGCACCCCAGATACACTCTATCAACTTCAAGATAGAATGGATCCTCTAGAAAAATTTCTATGAAAAAAAATCACTCTTCAACATAGGCTCGGAATCTATTGGATTATCCTGGAAAAGAGTGATGCGCGATAAAATTCGAAAACAAGAGGGAAAGAGGAATCTCCTTGGAAGATATTATAGAGCCCCCTTTTGATGAAGATATTTACTCAGTGCTCTTGCTGTATAACTCTCTTGGACATCTAGAAGTTTTTGACGTGGTCAAGCAAAAACAAGATTTCCTCACTTATCACCTCATTCAGATCCAATATCGATTATTGCATCAGCATTAGCGATAATATCAAGATTATGCTCTATAACGATCACACTATTCCCCTTTTCTACGAGTGCATCGAGAATATCTAGAAGTTTTTGTACATCTGAAAAGTGAAGTCCTGTTGTTGGCTCATCGAGAATATATAGTGTTTTTCACGTTGATCGTTTTGCTAGGTCAAAAGCAAGCTTAATTCTTTGAGCTTCTCCTCAAGAAAGTGTCGGTGCTGACTGACCAAGAGTAATATAACCAAGTCAAACATCCTGAAGAACGTCAAGAACTCGCTTAATTCTCGGAAATGCACTAAAGAATTCGCAAGCATCATCAATGGTCATATCAAGAACATCAGCAATACTCTTTCCCTTAAATTTTACATCGAGAGTTTCTGGATTGTATCTACTTCCATTACAGGATTCACATTCAACATATACATCAGGCAGAAAGTGCATTTCTATCTTCTTTACTCCACTTCATTCACAAATTTCACAACGACCCCCTTTAGTGTTAAAAGAAAATCTTCCTGGACCATATCAGCGCTTTTGGGCTTCATGGCTTGCAGCAAACACTTCACGAATGTAGGTAAAAACTCCCGTATAAGTGGCGATATTTGAGTGTGGAGTCTTCCCAATAGGAGATTGGTCAATAATTATGGCCTTATCTATAGCTTCAAGTCACTCTATTGAACGATGTTTTCAAACAGGATGTGTAGAACCATTAAAGTGATTTTGCAGAGCAACGGAAAGGATATCGATTATAAGGGAAGATTTCCCAGATCCGGAAACTCCTGTAACAACAGTAAGACATCCGAGAGGAATACGAACATTTATATTCTTAAGATTGTTTTCCTCGGCTCACATGATGGCGATATATTCTGTCGATTTTGTGTCGACAAAATGTCGACGATTAACTCGATTCTTCCCTGATAGATACCTTCAAGTATCGGATTCAGGTGAGGAAATAATTGCATCATATGTTCCGGAGAAAATAACTTCGCCACCGTGGACACCTGCTCGTGGTCCAATATCGATAATATAGTCACTTTCCCTCATAATGTCTTCATCATGTTCGACGACTATGACACTATTGCCAATCGTTGCCAATCTTTTGAGATTTTGTATGAGCATTTCATTATCTCGGGGATGGAGACCGATAGAGGGCTCATCCAAAACATAGATAATTCACTCAAGTCTTGTACCAATTTGTGTAGCAAGACGAATTCTCTGACTTTCTCATCCTGAGAGAGTGTTTGCTCTTCGAGATAGGGTAACATAATCCAGTCAAACTCATGAAAGAAATTCCAGTCGCTCAGTAATATTTTTCATAATAGAGGCAACGATTTCTTTTTCTTCTTTTGTAAAGATGAGATTATTAAAGAAGGATCTTGAATCTTCGACAGAAAAATCAGTTAGTTCGCCAATATTTTTTCCTCATACCAATACGGAAAGATATTCTTTCTTCAGACGATGTCCGCCACAACTTCGACACACTTGTTCTGTGACAAAGTTGGCGATTCGTTTAAAAAATGCATCATTCCCCATATCTGATTCTCGGTATCTTCTTTCGAGATTTGGTATAAGTCCCTCATATCGAGATTTATGAGTTTTTCCCTCATCAAACTTTCCCATATAAGGAATCTCGAAGCTTCAAGTTACTCCATAGAGAATCTTATTTTTTTCATCAGGACTTAGAGTGGAGTATGGAACATTTATATCGATTTTTTCATGCCGACACACTACTTCAAGAAGGGCCGAATAATATGGATGTGCGGTCCATGGAAGAAGTGCCCCCTCTGCGAGAGTAAGATTGGGATTAACAACATCTTGCTCTCGAAAAGTAGTGAAGGATCAGATTCCATGACAGACCTCACAAGCTCCATGGTGGGAGTTAAATGAAAAATTCGAAAGGGTAAGTTCTTTCTGTGAAAAACCACATATAGGACAAGCAGGATCCTCATGAAATGAAAAATATTTTTTGTCGTCAAGAAAATAGAGATAGAGCGTTCCCTCTCACCGAGCATATGCAAGAAAAAGGGAGTCCTTTAATCTTGTTTCAAATTGATGCTTTTCTTCTTCTGAAGTTTTTACCACCAGGCGATCAATAATGATTTTAATCCCTTCAGTGTAAGCTATCTCAGATACATCATCCGCTACAGAATAGATGTTCTCATTCGCTTGAAAGCGTACAAATCAAAGATCGCTCACATACTTCGACACCTCACTCATATTTGAGAAACTTCTGTCCTTTGCTGGATCAATAAGGATATGAAACTTTGTTCCTTCGCCATACTTCGACACATGTTTGACAATGTCTTGCAAGGTATCCTTTTTTAGGATGATATGTGAATGATTAGGACAATATGCCTGACCTACCGTTGAATACAGAAGTCTGTAATAGTCATATATTTCTGTTATCGTTCCAACTGTCGATCTTGGATTGTTTGAAACTGTTTTTTGGTTTATGGCGATGGTTGGCGAAAGACCTCGTATTTCTCTAACCCTTGTTTCATTGGAAGTCTCTGAAACAATCATACGTGCATAGGTCGATAAGGACTCGAGATATCGTTTTTGACCTTCAGCATAGAGGGTATCAAAAGCAAGGGAAGATTTTCCAGATCCAGAAACTCCTGTCATAACAACAAGCTTGTTTTTTGGAATCTTAAGGTCAATATTTTTTAAGTTATGGGTTTCTGCTCCAATAATTTCGATAAATTCTGACATAATTATGCATTTGAGGCTATGGCAAAACAAAGAATACACTCTGCTCCACCGAGAGATAATACTTTCGCTGCCTCATTGAAGGTTGATCCAGAGGAAGTCACATCATCAATAAGGATTATATGCGAAGAAACAGTATACCCATCTTTTATGAAAAACGAATTTTTTTTATTCTGAATTCGTTCTTTTCTCCTAAGTTTTGATTGTCTCCTGGTCCACTTTGTACCAATTGGCGAAGAAAAGTTGAAATTGTATTTCTTAGAAAATTCAATACCGATTTTTTTAGTATGGTGAAATCCTCTAAAAATATATCGGGTCCAATGCATAGGAATAGGGACTACCTCCCAATCATCCCATTGAGAAAAGAAGCATGATACTTCGACACACTTCGACAAAACTTCGACAAGCTCTGTCGATAAATGTCGAGCTGACTGATATTTATACCTCTCAATTTTATGGGAAAGATTCTTATAGTTACCACCAACACATATTTCATCAAAAAAAATATCTCAATTTTCATATCGATAGTGAGCCGTGAGATTTCTTGGAGATAATTCAGTGGGTTTTTCTTCTTTTTGAAGGAAAAAGATGTCCCTTAAAAAGTGAGTAAATTTCACTTTTTCATTCTCATGAAAAATATTAAAAGTTTCTTACTTTTTTAATCCCAAGAGAAACTCTGAAAGAATTTTTACTCCCCAACCTGTAGCACCCTTTGGCATATATCCCCAAGTAGTTTCTCGGTATGCTGGTCCAGCAATATCAAGATGTGTAAGTTTTGATTTTCCTTGGAAATAGGAAAGAAATGCCCCACCGACTGAAGAGCCTGCCTTTTCAGTACGATTTACATTTTTAAGATCAGCAATTTCAGCTTTGAGTGATTTTTTTAATTTTTCATTGAGTGGGAGTCTCCAGAGTTTTTCATAAGGAGAATCTGAATGAATAAGGGCCTCGATTACTTTCTCATCATCACCCATAATTCCTGCAATATCATGACCAAGTGCATAAACACAGGCTCAAGTAAGTGTAGCCATAGTGATCATATGGTCGGGGTTGTATTTTTCTCCGACATACGACATCACATCAGCAAGAACGAGTCGACCCTCAGCATCTGTATGATGTATTTCTACGGTCGTTCCATTATATGCCTTATAAATATCAAGTGGTTTAAATGCTCTACCATTGATAACATTTTCAGTGATACCGAGTCCTACAACCACATTTACCGGAAGAGTCTCAATCGTATCAAGGTATTCTGCAACGCCGAGCATTCCTGCTGCTCATGACATATCACATTTCATATCCAACATGGCTGTATCGGGTTTTATTTGGAGTCATCAAGCATCAAAAGTAACCCCCTTTCCTATAAGGGCATATGTATCTTTTTTCTTATCAATAATACGCTCAAGAACAACCATATATGGTGGGTAATCACTTCAAGCACCGACAGCAAGAAGCAGATTACAACCAATTTTTTTTAATTCCTTTGCATCAAGGATTTTTAGAGTAAAGTTTTTCCATTTATAGGATGATATATATTCAACAAAAGCCTCTGGTCTTGTATCGGTTGGGGGTTGATTAATAATGTCTCGAGCTCGGATTATAGCGTTTAAAAGAGGTATCTTTTCTTGTATTTGCTTTTTAGCATTTGCTGAAACAAGAATACTATAGGATTTTTCATCCTTTTTAGAGAGATAGCGCTCATATGAGTATGTTGTAAGGGTAAGTATCTCATATGCCATTTCAAAGCTCTCTGTGGGTAAAAAAAGTGTATTTTTATGAGCATTTCGAATAGCATCTGCACGATCATCATTTAAACTCAGTTTTTTTGGAAAAAAAATCGTAAGCATCTTCGCGCCAAAAAAATTCCCATGAAATGTAAGAGTCTTTCCTTTGTTTTTTTTATCGTTTTGGTGATCCTGAGTAAATTGAAGTATATCATTTGAAAATCAAAGGTTTCTGTAGTAATTCACTGACTCATTGTCGATTATTTCAATGAGAATATTATAAGCATCAGTTTTTGTAAGTTGAGTAATAATAGAAATCATAAATAAAGGGTTAGTGTTTATTGCGTCAGAAACGGAAGTAAGAAAGAAAAAAGAGTAATGCTATTCAAAATACACAAAGAGAAATAACAAAGAGAAGATCCGATCCCCATCCCATAAAAAATATCGTATATAGCGAATAAAGAATACTAAATGCTATCGAGGAGTAATGGAGAATAATAAAATCATAGATATGTGATTCTTCCCAAACATAGGTCGAAATAACTAAAAGAAGTGGAAGAAAAAACAGAAATAGAAATACTGAAGTGATATCAGGGTGAACTAAAAGTCCCGAGAATAAAAGTGAATAAACTAAAAATACTTCTAAAATTGCAACTATGTATACGATATAATTCGTAAACCTTCGATGAATGGAAAGAAAAAATATTACTGTTATTGAGAGAAGAATAATGGCAATAGAATCTACCGTATCGAAAGCAATATATACAACGGGAAGAAGAAGAACCAAAACACTTACAAGTGAAAAATAACGAAATATATCTGAGTAAGGATAAAAAATGGGACGATTTGGTAAATATTCAAATACAACGAGAGCAAGAGCAATAAGAAGTGCACAAATCTCAATAATACGAATACCTGGAATAAGCCAAAGTGCGGTAAGAATTACCGTTGCAAATATACCAGTAAGGTAACTCCAAAGAAAAATATTATTTTCTTGTCGAGTATAGGAAAGTAAAAAGGTTCATGAAATAATTCACATTAATGCAGTAATTGGATGGAGGATAGATGGTATTTGTGATTGGAGAAGAAGTGAAAGAGTAAAAATAATTGAACTAATAATTGTGAAAAGTGTATGAAACCGCAAAAGTTCAAAAAATATATCATTTTTCCAATAAAAAGCTATCGCATAGGAGATAAATATAATATATATCGCAGATACTATTATACTATGATAAATAAGAATATTTCCCTCCTGAGGAAAAAGAGAGAAAAGAAAACCATAAATAGCGATATAAAGTAAAATAACTGGAAGAATGAGTGAATTTTTTGGTGAAAGTTGTTTTAAAATATCCATAGGTGATTTTCTTCACTTTTTTCAATTCTTATTTTCATCATCATCGAGAAAAAAAAGGGGGGAAAAGTAAAAAAGGAAGAATACACAAAGTAAAAAAAAGATTCCCTCAAATATCTTATATCAAAGAAAGTGTGAAACCGTTATGAAAATCGCATGTATGGCGATAATAAGAGCATACATGATTTAAAAATTCACTGAAAAAAATACAAAACAAACCAGAAAAATAGATCAAAGAACAAAAAGGGAAGTAAGAGATCGAAAAAATGAAGAAAAAAATGCAAGGAGAGAAATAATTGTAATATAGAGAAAAAACCTTTCCTGAAGCTCAAACGAAACTATTCAAATTCTATCAAGTGATTGGATTGCAATAAAAACGAATGTATAAAGAAAAAGTCAATAAAGGAGAATATCTCAAATTCTTTGTAAAATATTTAAAAAGCCATCCGTATAGTACTTAGTTCATTTTATGATTTTCGTATAAGAAATATTTCTATTATGTATGCGGTTATCAATAATTTGAATGTCTTGCTCAAGAAGTCGTTTTTTTAACTTTAAACGCTTTACTCGATCAAAATCAAAACTAAGTGTAGCCTTGATAATATCAATAACAACTTTATTAAGATTTTTTTTATAAATATTAAGTTCTCTGAGATTTTTATAAAAAATAAATGAGTTTGTATCTACTTTCTTTTTTTCTTGAACTTTTGATTCCTCTTTTTTGGTAAGTCAATTTAAAAAGTTTGTGATATTTTTCACAAGATCCTTACCGGTTATTGCACCACTTTCAATACGCTCACTTGAACCAATTTGCTTAAGGAGAGAATTCGTTTCTTGAAGAAGTTTTCCTTTTTCAGAATCTACTCCTGACTTTATAAGATCAGCCTCAACTCTTCCAAGAGTTGTAAGAGCATTTTCGACAACGATTTTTATCCTTCAAAGGTTCGATGATCCTTTTGATTGTACGAGTATATTTTCAATATTTTCGAACTCCTTCTTTTTTTCAGGAGTTATGGTTTTATGGTATTTAAGAATAAGGTTTTGGAGCTTTTCAATGGTTGAATCTATAATGTTATTATAGTGCTCAAGTTCACGTAAAACTTGGGGGGAAATTTCAGCCATTTGCTCTTCTTTTTCATTTATTACCTTACTCGATGACTGAACATTAATCCCCATGCTCTTCTTATACATGATATACCCATCTTTTACTTTTGCTGTAATAATCTTCTTTTGTTCCTCATTCATTCATTCTGTAGTATAGATATACAAAATATCATACCCAAGATCATCAACTAATTTTTTATATGCCTTAAAAACATCGAGTGATTGTATTTTTCAGGACTTTAACTGACCATTAATATAAGCATCAAAATAAAAGAAATTTGAACCATTGTTAATATTTGATCGAACATCTCAACTTACTTCCTGAATTTCCATTATAGAATAGCCCTGTCCATGGAGCAATGAACGAGCTTCATCAATATTTGAGGCTGAAAGTGAAAGGGTAAGTTTTTGATTTCACTTTGAACAAACCGCTTTAAATTGCATAATTACAAAAGGGTTGACGTAAGTGGGGCGATTCTATTTTTTCACAAATTCGCTTCATTTTCAATTTGAGAAATAATCTTCTCAAAAAATACCATAAAATCATTATCTTCAAGGATTTCTAATGAAATCGAGTATATTTCTTTTTCCGTTTCTGATATAGAAAGTTTTCCAATAACTTCTTTTAGAAAGAGTTCTTTTTCTTTTCGGGATTGAAAAATCGAGGTATCAATCATGCGAAAATTGTATATTTTTTTTGTTTTTTTACAAATCTTTAAAATAGATAATTAAAAGTATTTATTTATTAGATAGTATTATTTCTTTTTGTGAGAATCAGAATTTCGAAAAGTTCATAAAATAAAAATTAAGTTTTTTACATTTTATAGAAATATAATACAAAAAAATCTCTTAATAAAGCCACTATTTTTCTTTTTTTCACAATTATTTTTATGTAAAAAAGAAAAATATATTGATTTGTCTTTTTATAGCATTTCTTTAAACTTCATTCGTTAAAACAACTTTTGATTTTTTTTATGAAATTATTGAGAAATATTTTAGTTTTCATTCTTGCTACAACCTGATTTTTTGTTTTTTTAACAGAAACTCTCAATATTTTTTGAGTAGATACACTAAGTTTTAAACTCTGATTTTCACATTTCTTCTATTGAGATGCTTTTAAAAATAGTGAATCATTCCTTTCTTGAGAAGATGTAGTTTGAGTCGATGTTTTTAATTCATCAAAAATCGAACAAGCAAAAAGTATAATAAAGCGAGAATACTATCAGTTTAATCAAAAGTCAAAAAAAGAAATAGAGGATGGAGTACTTGAAAGTATTGTACAGTCACTTTGAGATAAACACAGTACGTATTTTAACCAAAAAGATGCACAAGAATTTAAAGAGGTTCTGCGTTGAGATTTTGAATGAATTGGTGCGGTTATTGATCGACATACAAAAGGTATTGTTATTCGAAAGGTTTTTGATACTTCCCCTGCTAAAAAGTCCTGACTTCAGGATGGGGATATTATTTTAAAGGTTGGTAATGAATCTATGGTGGGAGTGAGTACTGAAGAAGCTGTAAAAAAAATTCGATGACCAAAATGATCTAAGGTCCTTATAGAATACCTTCACTGACTTAATGAGGTTAAGACGGTCGAGATTACTAGAGGAACTATTATGATACCATCTGTTGAGTGAAAAATTCTTTCATGATCGACAATCGGTTATGTTGAGGTTTTATTTTTTGGTGACAATACTACAAATGAATTTACTAATGAGCTTATAAATCTTAGTAAGTCTTGAGCTACGAGTTTAATACTCGATTTTCGAGGTAATGGGGGAGGCTATCTTGATACAGCTGTCGATCTTCTTTCTTACTTTTTCAAGGAAAATACTCTTGTTGTACGTACAAGACAAAATAATCCAAAACAAACAGAAGAACTTAAAACCCACAAAACACCAAAGCTCTTTAGAGAAGATCTTCCAGTTGTGATGCTTATAAATAGTTTATCTGCATCAGCAACAGAGATAGTTGCTTGAGCATTCCAAGATTACTGACGGGCCATAATTCTCTGAGAGAAGTCGTATGGAAAATGATCAGTACAAGAACCATTTATTCTGGATGATTGAAGTATTCTCAAGATTACTATTGGAAGATGGTATACTCCAAAAGATCAAAATATTGATAAAAATGGAATTACTCCGGATGTTACGGTTCCAATTTTTGAGACAGACTATATAGAAAAAAATGACCGCCAACTTTCAGCAGCAAAAGAAATTATAGGACTCTTGTCGTTAAGTTGATCATCAGTTCAGAGTGTAATAGACGAAGCAAAAACAAAAGATTTTATAAAATAAGATATTTCATTTATGTATTTTCTTTATAATCCAAATACTCTTCTTGATTAGATTGATACGTATTATGTATTATTTTTTAATTTACCTACTATGTCATATATACAAAATCAAGATCCTCTCGCATATGAGATACTCAAAGATGAAGAATCCCGTCAGATGTATGAGCTTGAGCTCATAGCAAGTGAAAATTATGTATCACCGGCCGTTCGTGAGGCAAATGGTTCAATATTTACGAATAAGTATTCCGAATGATATCCTGGAAAACGATACTATGCATGACAAGAATTTGTTGATAAAGTGGAGAATCTTGCTATAGAACGTGCTAAAAAATTATTTGGTGCAGAATATGTAAATGTTCAACCTCTTTCTGGTTCACCGGCAAATCTTGCTGTATTTTTGGCTGTTTTACAACCTGGGGATACTATACTTGGTCTTTCCCTTGATCAAGGATGACACCTAACTCACGGTCATCCACTGAATTTTTCTGGAAAGACGTATAGAATTGTTCCATACGTACTTGATAAAGAAACGGAGCGTATAGATATGGATGAAGTTGAGAGGCTTGCAAAAGAACATAAACCAAAGCTTATTTTAGCAGGTTTTTCAGCGTATTCTCGGTCCCTAGATTGGAAAAGATTCCGTGATATAGCTGATGAGACATGAGCCATACTTATGGCTGATATTGCTCATATAGCATGACTTATTGCCTGAAAGGCAATTGAGAATCCAGTTCCATATTGTGATATTGTGACTACAACGACTCACAAAACACTTCGATGACCCAGAGGAGCTATTATTATGTCGAAGGAAAAATTCGGACCACTTATTGCAAAAGCAGTATTTCCAGGTGTTCAGTGAGGTCCACATGATCATACAACCCTCGCCAAAGCAATAGCTTTTTGAGAAGCTCTTGAACCATCCTTTTCTGAATATGCAAAACAGGTTATTGACAATTCAATTGCCATGTCAGACAAATTCATGCAAAATGGCTTAAGAGTCATATCTTGAGGCACTGAAAATCATATAATTCTTTTGGACGTATTTGGATCGCTTGGTATCTCTGGGAAAGAGGCAGAAATAGCCCTCGAGAAGGTGGGTATTTCTTGTAATAAAAATATGATACCGTATGATACCAGAAAACCCCTTGATCCATCATGAATACGACTTTGAACCCCAGCAATAACAACAAGATGAATGAAGGAGGTAGCTGCTAGGCAGGTTGCAGAAATTATAATAAAAGCCCTAAAGAACCACCAAGATGAAGCAGCTCTCTCTGACTTAAAGAGCGAGGTGAAAAAGCTTTGTGAGCATTACCCACTTCCATAATATTTTTTTATGTCACTCGATGAAATTTCCCTCGAATCAGGTGATGGAGGGATTACATCTCAGGAAGCCCCCTCTGAAAAATCAGAACAACAAAGGGAGTCATCTCGTCGCGCTCAAGCACAGCTTCAAAAAGTTCAAAAAGATGAGAAAAAGGCAAAAAATGACAATGAGGACCTCTTTCGAATACTTTCCAAATTTATTCAGAATCCACTCTATTCTGAAATTGTACCAGATATAACAATTCTTCTTAAAGAAAATTTTCCATCAAGATTTCTTCTTTTTCTCATAGCTCTTATATACCCAGAGGCTTCCTACTACCTCTTAGAAAAGACAGAACAGAATCAGTATAAATCCTATATTCTCTCATTAACTCGCTCAGAAGAACCAACACCATTTAGCGACTCTATTCATACACCACTCAGGGATTGGGTTACCGTTTGGCTCACGACAGGAGAACAGTTTATTATACAGCCAGATGCTTCTGTGGTTCTTCTTCAGAAGTTATCCTATCTTATTTCCCATTCACCAAATAGTGAGATAGCTGTAAAGAGTCTTGCAAAGATATTTGCATTCTTTTTTACTGAGAAGAATATTATCCTCTCCCCAGACCGAGCAAGGTCCTATAGTGAATTTATCCTTTCCCAAATACGAACCTCTCTTGATTCGAGCCTTTTACATCAAGATAATGATCTTCGAGAAACAAAAGAAATACAAGAACGGGATCTATTCTGAATATAAGCTTCATTCTTCCTCAAATAAGAAATAATATACTATAGCTCAAAGAATAAAAAGAGATGCTATATGTGCATATTCTCATTGCAAAGTGAGTATTGGTCAGGTGCTAAAAATTCAGGCGATATAAATAATAATCTTTATTGGAATATATACTAAAATTCAAAGGTATTTTAAATAGGGGAATCATATGAGTGCAATACTTCAAAAAATCGTACTTGATAAAAGAATCCATCAAAGCAGTCAAGAAATAATGATATTGGTAATAAGACTGTATACAGGAAGGGTTCAAAAGTGGTAGAGAAGTATAGGAATTGAACCGAGTGTTGCACCAATAGTGAGAGAAATACCAACCGTAATACTTTCGGGAATGTGATATTTTTTAAGAAAGTTTTTCGCCTGCCCCTGAAATACAATTATTCCTAGGGTTGCTCCAAAAGAGAGTCAATATCCGGCATCATAGAGTGGTGAAAGTGGTTCAATAACCGTTAATATCAGTAGAACCAATCAGAAAAGGGCTCTTCCAGATGTTTTTAATCATGAACTTGCAATAAGGTATCAAAGAATTCCCATCATTGTTGCTCGAAGAACGGGAATTTCTCAACCAACAATACAGACATACAATACTATGCAAGATACTATTACTGTTGAGTTCAACCAATTTGGAAAATAAAGGTATCTTGTTAATACAGTTATGACGAGTATGAGAAAGGCTATATTTGATCAGCTCACTACAAGAATGTGAGTAATCCCACTGAGGAGAAAACTATCTTTTACCTCTTCTGTAAGGTGTTTCGTTGATCCTATGGTCATACCAAGGGCAATTCCGGAAACCTCTCTGGGAAATGACTTTTTAAAGAGATGTTCCCACTTATTTTGAAATCTTGTAAATACCGATGGTTGAGCTTTTTTAATAACCTCAAATTGAGGCACAAAAGCATATCCATATCATCCGTGGAAGAAGGCATACTTGTGATATCCAACGAGAGGGAATGTTAGAAGCGCTTGGATTCTTCAATGAAATACTATTCTATCTCATGGGTATATTGATAAATTCGAAGGGACTTCGATAAATATCGTATCTCATCGTCATCATACGTTTATACTCATTTTTCCCTCTGGAAAAGGCCTTTTATAATTTTTGTCGAAGTTGTCGAAGTTGTCGAAGTTGTCGAAGTTTAGTAAGTATATCACAGATCTTTCCTTTCTGTAAAGGATTTTTATAATTGTACCTTCTATGGATCATTGATACGTAAATCCGTTTGTCTTATCGAAAATCCCCCTGTAATCCTTGTATCTGTTTTCATATGAAGCACCTCAAAGAAAATATCAAATAGCCAAGATTGCCACTAAAAAAAGGGATATAATGAATCCCCTTTTTCATTCCCAGAAGAATATCAAGATGACTCATACTACAATGAGTCCCCACAAAATAAAGCTCTCATGGAGAATTCATAGTATATCTCAAGCCATAAAAAGAACCACTCCTGATAAGAATATTTTTCTAGGATTCTTTATAAATCCTTTTCTGTAATTCTCAGAATTCATAGCATGCTTAAAGTTATACCTATAAGCGACCCTATTTGGTTCAGACTGAGTCAAAAGTATCAGTGTGTAAGGCGAATAACTAAGTCGTAAAATATATCATCCCTTGTTCCGCTAAGGAATTCTCAGAAAAAAACAATAAGGGAAAAGAAACCGACTCAAACATATCCAATAAATCCATCAGGGAGATGGTGCCTCTTCGATATATGACGCAGACCGAATAGAATGACTATAATAAAAAATATGTAAAAGAGTGGCAAAGGAAACAGGGGAACACTATCTTTCACAATTGAATCAGGATGTGTGTATGAGATTGATATAAACGAATCAAAAGGAATCCCGTATATTTGGCCTCATAAAAGGGTTCAAAAGTATCAAAGTATACTCGCTCAAAGAAATGCATAAACAATCGATTCGAGATACTTCGGGCGGGTTTCAATTTGGTGACGGGTTTTGATGTAAAAGACGAGCATAAACCCAAATATTCCACCGAACAGTGAAAAAAGATAGTCTGGAGGGGTAAAAAACTGTCGAAAAAATTCGATAAAATCTCCCTGAAATAGGTATCAAAATATAAACTTTTCATTTACCCAATCAGCAAGTATGTGAAAGATTCGACCAAAGAATAACAGAGAAATAGTAAAAGTAGCGATATCTCCAAAAACTGGCCGAATAATTCACTTTTTTTGTGAAAATCTATGAAGGAGCCATATAAAAAGAAGCCATGTTATGGCAATGATAAAGCCAAAGGTATATATTTGTATCGAGAATATGTTTATCGTGGGAAACATACGGAAATTTGAAGTAAAATAATTCTACGTAAAAAACTTAATTTGATATTAATTTTTAAACCAAAACTACTTTGCATATTCAACGATCCTTTTTTCTCGGAAAATAATAACTTTAATCTCACCAGGATAGTTGCAGTTGGCTTCGATTTGTCCCGCTACTTCTTGTGCGAGTTTTTCAGCGGAAAGATCAGAAACGGTATCGGCATCGACAAACACTCGTATTTCTCTTCCAGCAGAGAGGGCATAAGCCTTGGCAACGCCAGGGAAGCTCATGGCAATGTTTTCCATTTCTTGAATGCGCTTGATATAGTCTTCAACATTCATTCTTCGTGCCCCTGGTCTCACTGCAGAAATAGCATCAGCGATTTGCACAATCTTTGTCTCAATACATATCTGCGGAACATCATCATGATGGCCCTCGATAATATTGATAGTTTTCTCATCAAGACCATATTTTCTTGCGATGCGACCACCAATTTCGGGATGAGTTCCTTCGATATCGTGATCCATTGCTTTCCCGAGATCATGGAGGAGTCATCCTTTGAGTGCAAGAGTAGCATCTGCACCTATAAGTTTTGCTATAGCCTCTGCAATGTAGGCAACTTCCTTTGAGTGCATGAGAATATTTTGTCCATAACTTGTTCGGAATCGAAATTTTCCTATAAGCGGGAGTATTTCATCAGGAATGCCAATGATTCACATTTCCTCGACCGTTTTTCGGCCAAGATCAGTAATAAGCCGGTCAGCATCTTGTTGATTTTTTTCCACGATTTCCTCAATTCTTGCTGGTTGGATTCGTTTATCCTCGATGAGATCTTCGAGTGACTTTTTCGCGATATATCTGCGGAAGAGGTCGAAACTCGAAAGAAAGACCGTATCTGGGGCATCATCGATGATGAGGGATACTCAGGTTGCCTTCTCGAACGCAATAATATTGCGACCTTCTTTTCCAATAAGTTTCCCCTTTACATCATCACTTTCAAGGGTAACGAGAGTTTGGGTTGTTTCTCCTGTAACTTCTCATGCATATTGCTGGATACTTTTAATGAGAATTTCTCGAGCAGCATCAAGTTCTCGACTTTTGAGTTCTTTTTTCTTTTTTTCTATAAGAGTAAGTATATCTTTCTCATATCTTTCCTCAGTATATTGGAGTAAGAGATTTTTTGCTTCATCTTGAGAAAGTTTTGCCATTTCTTCAAGTTTTCCTGCAAGTTCTCGTGATTTTTCATCCGCCTTTTGAATTTTATCTTCAAGTGAGCGTTCTTTATCTACGAGTGCAACTCTTTTTGCATCAATTTCCTCAAATTTTGCATCGAGTCTTTTTTCTTTTTCGAGGAGTCTTTCCTCGCTTTCAGTAATACTGTCTCTTCGACTTTTGAGATCATTTTTTGCTTCTTCAATTTCTTTTTTCGTTTGTTCTTTTGATTCGTAGGCGGCGTTTGTTATTTCTTTCGCCTTATCTTCAGCTTCTTTTATGATTTTACCAGCAACAGCATCCTTTTTTTTCAAAGAAATGAAATACATAAGACCAGCACCAAAAACTCATCATACGATGAGGGTAAGCAGAGCAGGGATTGGCATATTATGAGTTTGATGATAATGTAATTAGCACATCGACATTTCTCTTCTCGCATGTTTTATGTAGTTGTTTTGTCGATGGTATGTGTATTGTAGGTTTTTTTTGGGAAAATGGAACTATTTTTTCTGAATTTCCTTTCTAGCTCTTTCCCAGAAAAGAAAACTCATGACTTGATTATTTGCGCTCTTCTAGGCTTGTGATTTTCCGCAGTGAAAATAAGGTGAAGAGAACCTACTTTTATTTGACTTTAGAGCTCACTATTCATATTATGAGCGCGTAATTTGCGATTTTCATCGCCGATGTTCTTTAACATCTTGTTTGTTTCATATCTTTTGGTCACTCAATGTTTCTTGTATGAGGAGAGGAAAAGACGGATATTTAGACTACAAAAATTTCTTTCTTTTCCTCTCGTTATGCAAATAACTTGAGGTTAAAGCTTTAACCTCTCTCTTGACTTCGTCTTGGGAAAGGCGGAATCTCTCTGACCAAGAGTTCCAAATCGATAGCTCCTGACCAGAGTTATCAACCCTTTTACATACGCGGTTTTACCGCTTTTTACTTTTTTACCCATATCTTATTATGAGTAACTTCTTTACGAAGCTCACTTCAGTTATGGGGGCAGCTACTCTCGTAGCGGTTTCTACAAGTGCATCACTTGTTGCTGCTGCTTCTGAGTTCCTCCCTTACGCTGAAACGCTCGCCGACAACGGTGTAATTACAGCTCAGTCTAGTGAGGCTGGTTACCGTCTCGGTGATAACGTCACTCGTGCTGAGATCGCAAAGGTCGTCGCGAACCTCGGTGGTATCGACCCTGTTGCTTGTTCTGGTACGACATATTCAGACGTTGGTTCTGGTCTTGGTGATCTCTGTGGATACGTTGAAGCTCTTGCTGACGCTGGAGTTGTATCTACTTCTTCTGCTACATTCCGCCCAAATGCGAATGTAACTCGTGCTGAGATGGTCAAAATGATCCTCGGTGCTCTCGGTGAAGTCGGTTCTGATGTTGACGCTGGTTACATGGACCTTACTGGTCTTGGTGATCTTGCATCATACGTTAACCGCGCTAACGAGATTGGATGTATCTCTGATGCATCTTACTTCCGCCCAAATGCATCATCATCTCGTGGTGAAGCATTTAAGGTTGCAGTTATCTGTGCTGGTCTCGATGTTGTTGTAGACGAACCTACTGATGGTGGTACTGGTACAGGTACATCATCATCTGGTACTACTTCTACAGGTGGATCTGTTACTGTTGCTCTCGACGGTACAGCTATGGCTCAATACGTTCCAAAGAACGCTTCTAGCGTTAAGGTTGGATCTGTTAAGCTTACTGCTGGTGCTGCTGATGTAACTGTTTCTTCACTCGTTGTTTCTCGTTCTGGTCTTGGTAATGCTGCTGATATTTCATCAGTTCAACTTACTCAGAACGGTGTTGCTCTCTCTGATGCTCGCTCTATGAGTACTTCATCTCAGTCAGCTACACTTAAGTTCACTAACAACCTCGTTCTGAAGGCTGGTACTTCTGCTTCTGTAGATGTTCTCGTTAGCCTTTCTGGTGCTGAGAACAACCAACACCAATTTGCTGTAACTTCTGTTACTGCTCTTAATGGTGCTACTGTTGCCGGTGCTCCAGTTACTCTTGGTCTTCTTAACACTACTTCTTATACAGTTGGTACAGTTAATGTAGATTCATTTGGTGGAACTCCTGCTTCTGTTACTTCAGGTAAGTCTAACCAACTCTTCAATACAGTTAAGCTTACTCCATCTGGTAAAGATGCAGTTATTAACTCATTTACTCTTACTAAGGGTACTGGTAGTGAAGATTACACTAAGGTGTTTGCTAATGTTTCAGCATACTTCAACGGTGCTAAGGTAGGTACAGTTACTCTTTCTACTGATAAGCTTACTGTTACTGGTCTTAACATTGCTCGTCTCTCTGGAGAACAAGCTTCTGTTGAGCTCCGCGCTGACATTATCTACGTTGGTGCTCCAGCGAAGACTTCATTTAAGGTAGATTCATCTTTTGATGTTTCAGCAACTGAAAAGACTACAGGTTATGCTATGATGGTATCTGGTTACTCAAGTACTACTCAAAAAGATCTTGATCTTAATGCTGTTGATCTTACTATTACGAAGACTTCTACTGGTACAGCTACTGTTGCTCCAGGTGCAAGCGCCGTAGAACTCTACAAGGCGACTATCACTTCTGATGCTACATTCGACGTATCTAACTATACTCTTCAAATCGTTGCTTCACACTCAAGTGCAAGCGGACTTTCTTCATTCTCTGATAACAAGGTTACTGTTTACATCAATGGTGTAGACTACGAACTTTCTAACTCTACAGCCGGAGCTACTACTTCTACAAAGAACTGGACTGCTACTGCAGACCGATTCCGCGTTGAGCCAGGTGTTCCTGTAACAGTTCGTGTTGTTGGAAATCTTAAGTCTAACGCTTACACTCCAGTAGACTATACTACTACATTCTCTATTTCTGAACTTCGAAACGTTTCTAACGGTGCTACTTCTAGCGTTACTAAGTCACAAGCTGGTGATAAGGTAACTGTGAAGAGTGGTACAGTAATCCTTAAGGATGCTACTGTTGCTCCTCCTTCAACTCGCCGCATCTACTCTAGTGCTGATCTCGAAATCGGACGCTTTGCAGTAGAAGCTCAAGCTGAGAACCTTACTCTTCGTAAGCTTACTGTTACTAACGCTGTCCTTCCTGGAAGTGGTGGTGTAAGCGATTGGACAACAATCGTTTCTGGTAACAATGTAAAACTCGTTGATGTTGCTACTAACTCTCAAGTTTCTGCTACAGTTACTGTTACTACTACAGGTTCTATTGTCTTCGACAATATGAGTGCTGAAGTTACTAAGGATACAACTCGTAACCTTAAGGTAGTTGCTACTACTACTTCATTCTCTTCTGCTGAACACAACAAGGCAGTTGATCTTCGTGTTACTCTTGACACTGTAGACAAGTCTTCTGGTGGTTCTGCTTCAGGAGCTCCTACTACTCTTGCTTCAGTAAATACTACTAACTATGTTACTGGTGTTGTTCCTCCAACTGTTACTCTTACTAAGAAGTCTGCTAAGGTCTTCCTCGTTAAGGTAACTAACGTTGACTCTGATTCAACTGTTCAACTCGAAGCTATTAAGGCTCGTGTAAAACCAGTTGCAGATAACAACTCTTCATATAAGGCTATTTACTGTCTCCGCGCTGAAGGTTCTAGCGTTTCTACTTGTCCAGAAGCTTCTACTTCTACAAGTACTGGTGCTGTTCCTGGTGCTGCAACAAACCTCACTCTTGCAAGCTACCCTACTCTTTCTAAGAATGGTGGTACTTACTCTTATGAGATCCTTGTTGATTCAGACTTCGTAGATCCTACTAATCTTCTTGGTGAAGTTCTCCAGATTACTTACAATACTGGTACTACTGAAGATTATACAGCTTCTGCTCAATAATCTTTTCTCTTCCGAGAATTGATCTCTTGCCACTTACCCCGCACTTTATGTGTGGGGTTTTTGGTTTGTGTATTCTGTATAATGAGAATCTTTCTCGAATAAAATTTGCATTTCTCTTTGAGTTTCTTATCATATGCGCATGCTTCAACTTTCTCACATATCTGTTACGGTAGAGGAAAAAACCATAGTCAATGATTTTACATTTTCATTTTCATGAGGCAAAATCTATGCTCTTCTCGGAAAAAATGGAAGTGGAAAGTCATCACTTGCTTTTGCACTGTTTCATCACCCACGTTATTCAATAGAAGGAGAAGCGCTCTTTCTCGGTGAATCTCTGAGTAATCTCACGCCAAATATTCTCTCAGAAAGGGGTATGTTTCTCTCATTCCAAAACGTACCAGAAATACCAGGTATCCGCCTTATAGAGTACCTTCGCACCATATATAATCATTCATTTGAGAAGAGTCATCCAGGTGAAAAGGCTCCAACTCCATTTGTCTTTCGAAGAATGGTGGAGAAGCTTCTTCCAGAATATGGAATCGATTCAAAATTTCTTGATAGAGATCTTTATGTTGGTTTCTCTGGTTGAGAAAAACGCAGAATAGAGATGCTTCAGATCGCCCTCCTTGATCCGAAACTTATCCTCCTTGATGAAATCGATTCGGGTCTCGATATCGGAGCGCTTGAAATCCTCTCAAAGCAAATACAAAAATGGCGAAGTATGTCAAAAGTTGTTATCATTATTTCTCATAATTTTCATTTACTCGACACTATTAATGTCGATGAAGTAGTAATTATGAGTTCTTGACAAATTCATCGACATGGCGAACAAGCCCTAATAGATGATATTCGGAAGAATGGTTTTTAAACTTCATTAGAAATGCCTCAAAACCCACAAGATGACATTCAAGCCTTTGGCGATATATCAAGAAAAACGCTGGATTCGAGTGATACAATCGTATATTCGCAGATAGCCAAGATGTGACTTGATGAAGAAGTCGTACGTCAGATATCCATTTCGAATAAGGAGCCTGACTGGATGCTTCAGCAGAGACTCAAGTCACTTGAACTATATCGCTCTTTTAAAAAGCCAACTTGGTGACCTTCATTAGATCTCCTTGATCTAGAATCTATTTACTACTTTGCCAAGCCTGAGGGTGCATGAGATTCAAAATCATGGGATGAAGTTCCTGAAAAGATTAAATCTACCTTTGACCGACTCTGAATCCCTGAGGCTGAACGTGCCATGCTTGCTTGAGTCGGTGCTCAGTATGACAGTGAAGTCGTATACCACAATCTCAGAGAGGAGCTCAAAAATCTTGGAGTCATATTTGAAGATATGTCAGTAGCAATAATCGAACATGAAGAATTGGTACGATCGCACTTTATGAGAGTGGTGCCAAATAGTGATCACATGTTCGCGGCCCTCCATGGAGCGGTATGGAGTGGGGGAACATTTCTCTATATCCCTAAGGGCGTGAAAATCACTGATCCACTTCAAGCGTACTTTCGAATGAACGTAAAAGCAGGTGGGCAATTTGAGCATACTTTAATTATTGTTGAAGATGATGCTGAAGCTCATTATATCGAGGGTTGTAGTGCTCCGAAATACGGTACAGCAAGTCTTCATGCGGGCTGCGTAGAGATATATGTGGGGAAGAACGCAAGAATGCGATACTCGAGTGTCGAAAATTGGTCAATAGATACCTATAACCTCAATACAAAACGTGCCCTTGTAGAAGAAGGAGGATCCATCGAGTGGGTTGGTGGAAATCTTGGTTCTTGAGTTACTATGCTTTATCCATGCTCGGTTCTCAAATGAGACAGATCTCGGGCCTTACATTATGGTATTGCATTTGCAAATTCCTGACAAAATACTGATACGGGAGCAAAAGTTATCCATATTGGCAAACATACCTCGAGTGAGGTTATTTCAAAGAGCCTTTCGAAAAATGGGGGAATTTCAGTATATCGGTGACTCCTCGATATAAAAAAATCAGCAACCGGTGCTGTCGCAAAGATTGACTGTGATGGTCTTATCCTCGATAAAAATTCTCGCTCTGACACAATCCCTGATATTCGTGTTGCTTCAGATGATGCACTTGTGGCCCATGAAGCGAGCGTTGGAAAGATAAATGAAGATGTTCTTTTTTATCTTCTTTCTCATGGTATACCAGAAGATGAAGCAAAAACACTTATCGTCAGATGATTCGTTTCCCCTTTAATGAAAGAGCTTCCTCTCGAATATGCTGCAGAGATGAATATACTTATCGGAATGGAAATGGAGTGACTCTAAAACCCTGAAAAGGGTTTTTTGAAACATATTCTCCTAATAAACACATCTCTTTAAGACTCATTTCGAAAATTTTTTGTTCCTTGGACTTCTTGTTTCTCGGGATTTTTAGCGTATTTTCAAGTTTGAAAAATTCAGATTATTCCCTATACTTTCTCTATGCCATGAGAGAATCCCTGAGTCTATAATGAGGCTCGAAATCGCATCAAAGAAAATAAAGAAAGAGAAACTATTGTCATCGAAGAAAAGAAAGAGAGTTTTGAAAAATGAAAGGAAAAAATTCGCTCAAAAAAGAAACTTGATGTGTTTGAATTGAAGCGCCGAATCGAAACAGGACAATCACTTGAGCTTCTTAAGGGGGATATAAAAGAAGCACTCGATAGGGGAGAGATTTCAGTCGATACCTATAAGGACGCCCTAAAAAGAATCGAAGGAGAAGATGTATGAGATGAAAGGAATAACATACCAGATGCAATACCAGACTATGTCTTTGATCCGAAAATGTATCCCCTTGCAAATAATGAGCTTACAAAATACTTCGAATCTCAAAAGATCGGGGAAAACATTTTTGTAGATATGGGTGGATTTATGTATGGTCTGGCTCAGTGATCTCTTTTTCTTCTCTGGCTTGCCGGGAGAGTTGTACTTGATGCACTTCTGCTCCCAATAGACCTTTATAAATTAATTTCAGGAAAATAGTTTTATTTATTATGCAGCGTTTTTACGTAAATTTTTCACTTCTTCCAGATATTGAAGTTACTGATTGAGATATTCACCATCAACTTACTCGAGTATTACGAATGCAAGTTGGCGAGTCAGTTATTCTTTTTTCGGGAGATGGATCTGAGAGTGAGTATGAGATAAGAGGTATTACAAAAAAAAGCATCACTCTTTGTTTGAAGAAAAAAAATACCCCCCAAACCGAACCAACAAAACAAATCTCTCTTTATCAGGCATTGCCAAATAAAATTGAGAAACTTGAATATATCATTCAAAAAGGTGTGGAAGTAGGAATCTCACGTTTTATATTCTTTCGTTCCGATTTTTCCCAGAAACTTATTCTCTCTGACTCCAAGAAGCAGCGTTTTCATATAATTGCTCGTGAAGCCCTGGAACAATGTTGAGGCCTTAGGATGCCAGAAATCATATTTGAAGATTCAATATCGTATAACCAATATCCTTCCAATATTCTTAATACAGTACTTGATACTACAGGAATATCAAAAAAACTCACAGAAATGCCCCAAAATCAAGAGATATCACTCTGGGTGGGGCCAGAGGGGGGCTGGAGTGAGAATGAGCGAAATAAAATGAAAGAAAATGGTTTTATATTTGTACGATTTTGAGAGAGGATCATGAGAACCGAAACAGCTGGGGTGGTAACCGCTTTTTCTCTTATTTATCAGTAAAACACTAGATAAATCCTGCACTATCCCTTTACTCTATTGGATTACACAATCAATCCACAATATATAGTGGTAGAATCTCTATAGTGAGCTTGATAATTTTTTTTAGAGAGATAAATCATATTCGATATCCAGAGTTTTCTTTTACAGAAAAGGATTTCTTGTATACAGATACTGTACAGATACACAATATTTATACAAAAAAGGTTCTATAACTGTACGAAAAATTAATGTTCTCAATTTGTTCTTTGTAGAGCGAAAAATATGGTGTTAAACTATAGTAATCCAAATATTTCTAGAAAAATCAAGATTTGTGAACTCGTCGACTTTCCGAAAACCTGCTATACTGCTTATGTCTTCACGGAAGTGAATGACCCTTAAAAGACTCGACTGGCTAATAATAGGAAACCTTCCTCAAAGGACCTTCCTGCTACCAATACCAAAACAAAGATTCACAAATTTTCATATCAATACAAAAAGAGCAATTTCTTGTATACAGATACAGAAAGAATCAAAACACTGGTGGGGAGCCTGTATTATACCTTCTATTTACTAGAAAGCATAATTCAGGCCCCTCGCTGGGCAAAAGACGGCACGATAGAACGTCTCAAAAATCACGTCGAAAGGCCAGTTGAGCTTAGCATTTATGCTAAGGGTTGAGCACCCACCCCCTGACCGTTCGTCTACCCGAGATTCATTCTTTTATAATCTCACAGTGTATGACGCTCGGCACCCCAATCTGAACCCGCGTCATACCCATGATCGTGGGTTTTTTGATTGTTCTTCGCTTTTCATAGCTGAAAAGTAAGAAAGGATCTTCTTTTTTAATAAGGGAGCAATTTCAAATGAGTGTATCCTTAACTGTGGTGGTATCCACTCCCCTTCATTATTTCATGCGCTCGATAAATTTGTTCCAGAAGGACAAGAAGCGCGAGGGAATGGGGCATAACAAAATCAGAGAGCTTTAAGGTTTCATGGGGAATATCTCGAAATATCTCCAAATCGATTCAGTAACTTCCACCAATAATAAATATAATATCATCGCTCGAATTCTTTGCATCTTCTAGAGTTTCCATAAATTCGCGTGTTGTTTTGCTTTTTCCTCGCTCGTCCAGAAGAATGACCTTACCTTTTTGTTTTTTTAGAACTTCAATAATGGCAAGAGTCTCTTTAATTTTTATGTACTCCGGGTTTGTGTGAGAGATTGGTTTTATGGGTTTCAGAGTGACCACTTTTTGTATACGCTTTCCGTATTCGGAAATCGCCTCACCAAAATGCTTAAAGCCATCTGTAACAGCAAGTATCGTTATCATACAATGAGTGTATAAAAATATTTTGACAAGACAACCGTTTTTTATACAATCAGCCCCACGTGCCACTTTAGCTCAGTTGGTAGAGCATCGGTTTTGTAAACCGACGGTCATCAGTTCAAGTCTGATAAGTGGCTCCATTTTTGTATATGGGTCGGTACCAGAGTGGTCAAATGGGGAGGACTGTAAATCCTTTGGCTTCGCCTTCGGGGGTTCGAATCCCTCCCGGCCCACCATACAAAATGTCTGCCCAGGTGGTGGAATTGGTAGACACGACGGTCTTAGAAGCCGTTGCCTTACGGTGTAAGAGTTCAAGTCTCTTCCTGGGCACCACTCACTGGAGAATTAAAAATTAAGAATTCCGAAAATGAGTCCTTAATTTTGAGTTCTTCGCTCAAACGGTTTTGTATTTCACCATAAAAAATACTAGGAACACTCGTATCAAGCGATTGTAATACTCCTAACCATTTTTCTTATGAAAAAAAATATTCACCCACAGTTTAAAAAAGTACAAGTTGTTTGTTCTTGTGGAAATAAGTTCGAGACAATGAGTAGTATTAAGGACGAAGAAATTCGTGTAGAAACCTGCTCTAAGTGTCATCCATTCTATACTGGAAAGAAAACTCTTCTTAAAACAAGTTCTGTCGACAAGTTCTATGCTCGTCAGAAAAAGACTGAAACTCTCAATAAATAATAAAAAAACTCGCCATATGGCGAGTTTTTTTATTGTTATCTTTGATTATCGTCTTGTGCATTAAATGCTTTTTCAAATGTTTGCCCTATCGTTGTGAGATAAATATTGAGTTGATCTCGAAGTTTTAGGTAGTCATCATAGAGGAATGTGAGCATTATATGAATAACATATGTTCGATCCATTTCTTGAAATGCAACTATGGCTTTTGGGAGTACTTCGTTGGCTCGCTTTCTTTCGTCCTCCACAAACCTTCCACGTGAAATGATTTCCTTCTGAGCATCATTTGTTGTTGATGCTGATTTTGAGCTATTATTATCTCCTATTTTTGTATCAAGTTTTGAGATAGCATCAAAGTTCTCTCTTAAATTTGCATCAACATAATCAAGGTAGTAAGTGTATTTACAATATTCTTTCATGCTACTTTTCATGAGTCGTTCTACTACCCCTGTTGAGCTATTGGCAGGCCTATTTTGATCACAACTCATCTGGTTTTTTAAGGTTTCATATCGCTTCCGTTCTTTATTGATGCTTTCTTGAATCTCAGAAGATCATTGCTTTCCAATAAGAATTGTATTGAGAGAATCGAGCTTCGAATAACGACTCGCAATCACTCAACAGGCGAATATGCTATTCATGTTTCTCCGGTACATAAGTCTTGAAAGTTCGGCAATTCGAAATCAATTCGATGCCCCCATGGAGCTCATGCTTACGCCATCTTGGAGAGCAGTTGAATCAGACTGCTCAAGCGTTTCAATACAGCGTATAGTGTTATTGATCTTATCTTTATCAAGTTCTGGATATTTACAAGAGGCAATTGATTTTAGGGCTCAAAGATCGGGTCAAGATCACCACTGACTTTTAAAGGGTTCATCTCTCGCATTACAAATGTTCTCTACATGCTTTTCATAACAAGAGTAGGTTCTCACATCACAGTCGAATTTTGGATCATCGGCATAGGCTATCTGACCTAGAATAACTGTGACTATCGCGATGAGGGGGAGTGTATACTTCATAAGCGAATTAGTTAGCTCCGACACGATAAATGATTTCTTTTTCAACAAACTCTCTTTCTCGGCCATACTTAAGTCGGGAAAGTTCTTTCAGGGCGGCACCTGTTTTTGTATCTGGAACCTCAAGAAATGGGTTTGGAGGAGCTATAGAGAATCCTGGTGTTGGTTGGCTATCGACTGAAAGTTTAATAGCCGCCTTAAATTTATCCATATTTACAAAATCCTGTTCAGAATAGACGGGAGCAAATTGTTTTGCCATAAATTCAGCATCCTCAGGTCCAAGTTTATAACTCATAACCGTTCCAACGTTACCAAATATTGCCCCCTTAAGGTTGAGGCTCGATTTCGTAAGAGCATCAGATTTTTCTAATTGTCATAGATATTGGTGCGCAATAACGAGTCAAAGTCGATACTTACGTGCCTCAGAAAGGATAGACTCAATCGAATCAGTAATGTAGTTTTGGAATTCATCGATATAAAGAAAGAAATCTTTACGATCTTCTTTTGCCATGTTTTGTCGACGCATGGCTGCTATTTGAATCTTTGAAACGAGTATAAGGCCAAGAAGATTTGAGTTGAGATCACCGATAATACCCTTTGAAAGCGATACAAGAAGGAGCTTCTCATGATTCATAATCTCACTTACATCGAAGGCACTTTTTGTTTGTCCAACGATGTTGCGCATCATTGTATTCGTGATGAACTGACCAAATTTTGCTGCGAAGTATGGGATAATCTCTCACTTTTCTCGTTCCCCCATTTTTGCATAAGTATAGTCCCACCATGCTCGCACAACGGCATTTTTTAGAGTTGTTCGGCGTTCTCTTTGGAAGTTTTCATCAGTAAAAAGTCGTACGAGATCAGTAATAGCACCTCATTGAGGGTAGTCCATAAGAGTGAGGCACCCATTTCGGAAATAGTCTTGGATACGAGGTCCAAAAATCTCATTTCCAAAAAGCTTTATCATGATATTAGTAGCATCAGCTACTACCATTTGTTTCTCGTCTTCATTTGCTGCTTCAAGCATATTGAGTCCCATTGGACGAGCAAGATCGCCAGGGTCAAAGTAGACCACATCATCTGCTCTATCTTTTGGGATATATCCGATGAGTTCTCTCGCAAGGTCACCATGAGGATCAAGCATGGCGAGTCATTTTCCAGATCGTACGTCTTGCCTTGCCATTACTGAGAGTATGGATGATTTTCCCGTACCTGTTTGCCCAATAACGTAAAAATGACGAAATCGATCTTCATTTTTCACATAAATTGGCTTTCTTTCGCCTCGGAAATTATTTTCTCCGATATAGAGCCCCTCTTTGGGAATATTTGTCGGTGCCTTTATGAGCTTGAAACGCTGCCAACGAATCTCTGGTTGTTTGTTGTATTTATTATGTGGAAAATGAAACAAGGTAGCGAGTTCTTCGCTGTTCATAATGCTGTTTCTTTGCCACCAAGCAAATTGCCTGAAAATATAATGTCGAATAAGAATTGAAAGGGATTTTCGTTTTACAGGCTTGAATTTATTATATGCGGGGGAAGTAAACTGAGAAAATGCCGAAATAATATTTTGTAGTTCAGCATAAACAGCATCGTCATCATTTCCTGTGGTGAGAATCCGAATAGATACGGTATATCCAGTCTTTTTTACCTTCTCTTTCATCAGACCATCCTCGTCTATTGGATCTTCTCCATCTTTTTCTTCAGTGCTATGAAGATCTTCTTTATCATTTCGAGTGAAAAGATCAAAGATTAATCCAATCCAATGAAGGGGGTTCCAGGAAAGATGTATCCCAGTATGCTTCTTTTCCGTTTTCCGAATATGTTTTTTAATTCTTTCCTGCCAATCATCATCAACCGGACGTAAAAGTATCTGTATAACGCTCGATTCATCTTCTCTGAGTTTTGAAAACGCTGAAAGAATCCCATTCATCGGATCTGATTCAAGTTTTTGGTAGGTTCTAATAGGGTATTCATACGGCTTTTTGAGTTTCATGATTTCCCCCCTGACAACCTTTTTTCCTTCGAAAATGTTTATTTCGTTCGTTTCTTCGATAAGAGCATCGGGATAAAACCCAAGAACCTGTTTTTCAACAAGAAGTTTTGAGTGCTTTGGTACAACAATATAGAAATAGATTTCTTGCTCATGAGCCACATACTCAAGGGAAATATATTCCTGCCCAAAAAGCCAACCTATTGCTGTACTTGAATAGAGGGATTTCAAACTCGCAAGGAGCTGTTCCATGATAGATATCTGTTCCCGAAAGTCTTTAACGGTCTCCTTTTTTTCATCTTGATCGCTATCTTTTCTTGCTATAATAACACGCAAAAAAGTCATCTCCAGAGACCGTCGAAATGCAATGCGACGACGAGTGGAGATATAGAAGAGAATTATTACGATGAGTGCAATCGAAATAACGACGATGAGCTCCTCTTGAGTCATGTGATTATTATATCGAAAGGGTTGAAAAAAAGCAAAGAAAAGCGCCTATGCTCCTGCTGTTCCAAGGAAGAAAAATCGAAATACTACGTGACTTGCAATAAGGGCAACAAAACCAATAACAACATAGAGAAGGACTGATTTAGCCTTTTTGAGTTTTTCTTCATCTCCTCCAGAGCTAAATATAAGCCAACCAGCATATATCACGAGTACAACGGCTATAAGTGCGAGAAAAGTAGAAACATACGTAAGGATCTTCCCAAAAATATTAACTCCATCTGGAAGATTTTTGCTTGTGAGAGCACAAGTTCAAACGTTCATCCATCCAACATTTTTACAATTATTGTCAGGTTCACCGTATATAGCGGGGACAAAAAGTATAGGTACTCGGATAAGAAGAAATCAAACTATAGCATAAAGAACAACATTCTTTCATTTTTTTGCTTTTTCATCATTTCCATTCGCAGTTACAAGCATATAAAAGGCGTATACTGCCATCGCAAGGAATCCAAGTGATGCGAGGACAAACATAATATTTACGATGGGAAGGAGAATATTATTCCAAAAGAGCCATCCGACCCTTCCGTCTACAAAAAGTCATGAATAGTTTGTATTCAAATAGAGAGTTTTCCATACAGAGTAGCCTATTTGCATAACAAAAATACCTACAGATACATAGATAATATTATGCCTCCATTTTTTCATATCTTCTTCCTCACCACTACGAAAGAGGAGTTTTACGATTCCGACAATAAGAAAAATAACCGCTATAAGAATAAAGAAGTTTTTTATGGCTCAGGCAATATTTACAAATGAATTTTCGACGGCATCACCCGAGAATGTCGGACTAATAAAGAAATCAAATATATTGTTTAGAGCTCAAAATGTTGCCAAATCATCATTAATATTCCCATCAACTTTAACATTCGCAGGATTTCGTAGATTTGGATCTCCTTGATTTGCTGCAAAGAGAGAAAATGGAAGAAGAAGTATTCCGAAGAGAGCAAGAAGTCGTAGCATATACTGAGGTTAATAAACGTACTTTACTCTATATTTTAGAAAAAGCAAAATTCAGTGTCATGAGATATTTTAGCTTATCAGCAGTAGCTTTAATTACTTTCTTTTTCTTTCTTTTTTTCCCTCTCTCGTTCCTCTTTCTTTTTTTCCTTATAAGCTTCTTGTTCTTCACGGAATTTTTTTTCTTCTTCACGAATTTTTGTTACATTTTCAAAGATCTTTTTCTCTACGAAATCCTTTTTCTTTGTATATTTTTCACGAGAAACTTTCTGGAGTACGTCGCGAGTCTGTTGGGGTGGAACTTCTATGCGCTCTCTCAGAGGTGCATACGTTGTAGCCGAGAAGACGGGTGAGGGCATACCATCAATAAGAAGTTTTGTATAAATATCATATTTTTTAAGATTCGTAAGATCCTGAGGAGTTATGACATCTTCGCCACCAAAAACTTCCGCAAAAGTAACAGCATCGTGGTACCCAACCTGAAATGCAATAAGCGATCCAACATTCCCGAAAACCGCACCCTGTACGGTTTCTGCCATTTGTTCGACATATTGGTTCGCCATCGTAAGTGAGAGCTTGTATTTTCTCGCTTCTGAGAGAATCGTGGCGAATGAGTCGGTGGCAAAGTTCTGGAATTCGTCGACATAGAGTCCAAAATCTCTTCTTTGATCTTCGGGAATATCAGCTCGGGTCATTGCCTCTATCTGAAATTTTGTTACCATCATTGCACCAAGTAGGGCGCTTGCATCTTCGCCAATTCTTCATTTTGAGAGATTCACTAAAAAAATCTTTCAGTTATCCATTATCCAACGTAGAGAAAAGGGATTTTTTGGTTGTCAGAGAATATTTCGAAGTATGGGAGAAGAGAGAAATTGGCCCACCTTGTTGAGAATTGGATTAATTGATTCACTCTGCATGCTCGGGCTCATCTTAGCGAACTCTTCATTCCAGAATTGAACCAGAATCGGATCATCAATCTTCGATACCACCTTTCTTCGATACGCCTCATGGGTAAGCATGAGAGGAATAGATATCATTGTTGTGTCTGGAATCAGAAGAAGAGTGAGAATTGTGTTTCGTAAAATATACTCAAGTCGGGGTCCCCAACTTTCAGCAAACATTTTCTTAAATATCGACACAAGTCCTCAGGCAACAATGGGTCGAAGCTCTGGTCTCGAGTTTTCAAGCATGTTGAATGCAATCGGATATTCTTGGTCGGCAGGATCAAAAAGAACAATATCATTCGTACGAGACTTGGGAATATTTGCCAGTATCGTTTCGACAAGATCGCCATGTGGATCGATAACGGCTACTCAACGTCCATTTAAAATGTCCGTATAGATCATATTCTCAAGAAGGGTTGATTTTCCCATCCCAGTTTTTCCTATGATATAGACATGTCGAGCACGATCAATGGGCTTAAGTCAGAATCACTCTAAACTTCCTCGGTAATTTGCCATTCCGATAGGTGTATTTGGAGATTCAACGCTTGGCAGATTATGAGGGGGTTCAAATTTTCTTGTAGTTACCCAACGAATTCCAGGAGTTTTTACATAGAGTGTTGGCATATGAACAAGTCCAGCGAGCTCTGTTGATGAGAGAATCATGGATTTTGTTGGAAGCTTTCTCAGTGTTGGGATAGTGTCGATTGATTTCGATCGCTTCATTTCGAAATGGTTTCCTTTTGGGTTGGCAAAAATATTCATCCCACCCGCAAACTCTTTGAGGAGAACTTCGTCTTGAAGAGTGTTCTTTTGATCTTTGATTACCCGTATTTGCACTTGGTATCCATAACCCTCAGATTTTGTTTCTACTTTTGTGGGTTTATCGTGCTCATCATGAGAGTTATGACCATCATCTTCCCCGGGGGAAAGAAAATCTATAATCTTCCGTGACCAACTTAGTGGAAGAAACATCCACCCAATCCATGACCATAAATGCAGAAGGTGCATTTTTGCAAAGGAAGGGATGATGTGAGAATCCCATATTATTCGATGAGATTCGTATCTCCATATCCGATCTTCTACAGGTCCAAAATCAATAATATATGCTCCATATTCATCTTTTGGAGTTTTTGAAAGTGCGCTCGTGAGTGAAGAAAGTGGGTCGACAGATTCTTTTTCAGTTCGATCTTTAAGATTTACATAAAACTTAATACTCTCAAGTGAGTGGTGAGAAATCTGTATTTCTCGAGTACGAAATGGTCATAGGGGGAATGCTCTATTTTCTACTTCAAGTAGCTCAATGTCACTATAATGAGCATAGAGTTGACTCGTAAGAAATGAAGAAAATGATTTTTCTGCAGTGAAATAAAAATGGATCTGCCCTCCTGATGAAACTATTTCAAAACGAAATACAGGGTGAATTTTCTTTTCCCATATTTTCCACCATGGACGTATATGTTCAACGGCATGATGAAGAGTGGAGAGCATTTCGCGAGCGACAAATACTCATTTTTCATTGGCTCGATCGACAGCAACTTCGTAGGTAATGTAGTGATGATTATGGGACATGTATTCCTTTTGTGTATAATATCAAATTTCTTCTATTTTTCCAAAGATTTCCTTTTGCCATTTTCCCAAAGATTTCCTTTTGCCATTTTCCCTTCTCTGTCTATACTTCGCCATATGCAATGTGATAACCCAAAAATCGTCCATCATCTTCCACATATTTTCGATAGGTGAGATGTATCAAGTTTATCCTTCAATATCGGGAAAAACGAATGTCAGAAATATCTATTTGTCCCAGAGGTTGAGGGTGTGTATGAGCGTCATTTTTGTCTGGAGGAGTGAGCCGTATTCCGATGAGGGGCTATTGTATTATGAGCAAATATGGTTCTAAAAATGTTCGTTTCAATACAATGATCAAATTCCGAAGCCTCTCTTCAGCTCCTTTGATTGGCGAAATGATGATCAAACATTGAGATTGATGGAATATGAATCGTAAAAAATGGGTGCGAATGAGTAAAACTCAGAGTTGATCAGACGAATATTCTTCTTGGAAAAGGTGCAAAAGTTCGAGGGAGACCTGTACTTGAAGTTGGGACCGATAGTATCGAATGATGACATTCTTGCAAGGTGCATGAAATATCAGGGGAAAAACTTTTTTACCTTGAATCTCATGGAATTGATACAAAGACCGCAGAACAAATGCTACTTGAGTGAGAAATCATGAATCATTTGATGATAATATCAACAGATTATGAGAATATTCGAACAAATATTCTCTGAAGACTTTTATAGGCTTGAGAAATCTAAAAGATTATTCCTGAGATATAATTCTTACATAAATCATTCGTACACGACTCACTTTGATTTCTCTCATATTTTCCCTATAATCCCTCTATGCAAACAAAAGTTATAAAGGTCTGTCAGGGAAAATCCTGTTCAGAAAGATTTTCTTCTTTTATAAAAAAAAGACTTCTCGCTGATACCGCATTTTATGGGTACCCTGATGAGCTTGTTATTGAGGATTGTCACTGTCAAAATCGTTGCCAAGAGTGACCCACTGTTATTTTTGATAACGATATACAAGTTGGGATGAATCCGATAAAGGCCTCAGAGATACTTAGGAAAAAAGTAAATGACTGGAAAAATCGCGAATCGAAGAAAAAATCCCAAGATGATGGAGCAAATAAAGAATTACAATAATAATTTTAAATTCGTGAATCAATTTCTTATTTATACAGCATTTCCGAGGTGATATTGTGCCGGGGTTCATCGAGCAATAAGCATGCTCGCAGAGATTATAAACGAGTTTCCTCCCCCAGTGTATGTGAATCACGAGATTATTCACAACCGTTTTGTTGTTGATATGTTTGAGCGCAAGGGAGTCATTTTCGAGAGTAATCTAGATAAGATTCCAGATTGAAGCCTTGTTGTTGTATCTGCTCACGGGGCGGGGCCATCATTTTTTGCAAAACTTCGAGTTCGAAAAATGCGATGGATTGATGCCACATGTCCTCTCGTTGATAAAGTCCATAAGGAGGCCAGAAAATTTATAAAAGACGGATACCACATTCTCTATGTTTGAAAGAAATGACACCAAGAAGCAATAGGTGTAATCGATGAATGAAAGGACCATATCACACTGATTGAAGATAAAGATGACCTCAAAGAGGTCAATATTGAAAGTCCACTTGTTCTCCTTACTCAAACTACTCTCTCGGTTGATGAGACAGAGAATATCATAAAGGAGGCAAAACTCCGATTTCCTCATATTACCCTCCCTAATAGCTCTGATATATGCTATGCTACCACAAATCGACAAAATGCAGTAAAAGCACTTGCAGATACATGTGACATCATAATCGTAGTGGGGTCAAAAAATAGTTCAAATTCAAATAAACTCAAGCAAGTGGCTGAGTCACTTGGCAAGACGTCTTATCTAATTGATCATGTTGGAGAACTTGATCAGGCTTGGCTTAAATATGCAAAAAATGTTGGAGTAACTGCATGAGCTTCAGGGCCAGAGGAACTTGTTCAATGAGTTATCGAAGGACTCGAAACTTTAGGATGAATATATCACTCTGAACTAAAAATAGCAGAAGAGAAAGTAGAGTTTTCCTCAATAATCACAGTAAACCTTTAAAATACTATGCCAAAAACCTGATACATTACCATCGTTGGTCGACCAAATGCAGGAAAATCAACACTTTTAAATGCCTTAATTGGTGAAAAAGTAAGTGCTATATCACATCGTCCACAAACTACACAGAGAACTATTCCAGGTATTCTTACGGATGAATCAAGAGGCTATCAAATGGTATTTCTTGATACTCCATGAGTTCACGAATTCACGAAAGAGCAGTTTGGGAGTCAAAAATCACATGATATCCATGAACGAATAAATTCAGAAGCATTTGCCTCCCTTCATCAGGCTGACATAGTTCTTCGTCTTCTTGATCCGACTCGAGCCTATGGAAGTGAGGATGAAAAAATTGATTCCCTTCTTGAAGAAATCGGAAAACCCATCATTCGCATCGAGACAAAACAAGACCTCGAGAATAAAAGCTACCCTCAAAAGTGAGTCGATATTCGTATTGATTCAACAACTAGGGCTGGATTCGGCGCTCTGTTAGAAAAAATATTTGAATTTTTGCCTGAGGGTGATTTTCTCTATCCTCCGGAATATTATACTGATCAGTCGATGGATCTTCGAATCACTGAGGTCATTCGTGAGCAACTTTTCCTTGAACTTGGTGAAGAAGTTCCTTATGCTTGTTTTGTGCAAGTAACTCAAATCGAGGAAAAATGAGGTACCCCCGATAAGCCACATCCAATGCTTTCTATTCAGGCTTATATAAATGTTGAAACAGAATCACAGAAAGTTATTGTCATAGGGAAATGAGGGAAAAAAATCGGAGAAATCGGGTTAAAATCAAGAATAATTCTTGAAGAAATTTTCTGAAAAAAAATATTCCTCGCCCTTCGAGTGAAGGTAGCGAGGAATTGGAGAAAGGACGAGAGGGTTCTCAATAAAGTTTTTCCAAAAAAATAGCTTTTCTTAGTCAAGAACTGATAAAGATGCTCCATTTCAACTTCTCACGATGACAATACTGAGTCTTTCGCCAGTAGGCGTGGTGAGCATATTCAAACCCTCTTTAAGAGTTATTGGCATGCTTGCTTTGGGAGAAGATCCAATCCTGTAGGTAAGTGTTCCACTTGCTCAGGTAGTAATGTCACCATTTATTTCCACTTGGTATTTTCCATTTTTTCATGGAAATGCATTATTGACTCCTCATGTATTAGGTGAGATTTGTAGTAGATTTCCACTGAGAACAACTTGATGTCAGGCATTTGGCTGCCCTACAGAAGGAGCCGTATTTCTTGCTCATGCTACAGTCTGTCCTCCTCCTGATATTTGTGGAGCTTTTTCTGGGGCCCCAGTAGTAGAAAGCGCTAAAGCTGTAGCTACTCCTCATAGAGTTATGGCGAGGGTACGAGAGGCTCATGTTCGAAGATTTGCAGATCACTCTTTCTGTTTGAGTGTATCGTAGAGGGGCTTGAGTTCGTTATAAGTTCCTTCCACAGTTGATTTTCTTACTTTAGCATCTTGTATTTCTCCATCCTTTGCCTTAATATCAGCCTCAATGGTATCCAGTTCATCTTTTCTCGACGCAAAATAGGTTCGATTCTGTTCAAATACTCAGAAATCACTTGCTAAATCTGTAGATTGAGATTCTTTTACGGCTTTAGAAATTTTTTGGAAAGTAGCATCGGTCATTTTCTCTACAAATTCAATGAGGCTTCATCGAAATTCCGCGCTTGAAATTCGTTTTTTAAGATCAGCTTCTACTGTACGAGTGGGTATCGTTGGATCAACCAGTCGAGCTATCGTGAGAGCCCCCTTTCCTATAGTTAAAGACCTTTCTATAAAAAATTGAAATGCTTCCACCATTCTTTGCTTGAGAGTCAGTATTTTCTCTCGATTCTCCCGGAGAGTTCAGAGTTCACCTTGGAGTTCGCTTATTTCCTTTGTGAGCTCTTCAATTTTTTTCTTGAGCTCTTCAAATCCTGATATTCAATCAATTCATTTCGCCTTGGCAGACTCTTCAAATCGGTATGCTGCTACTCAGAGTTCTTGTTGGGCAACATTTCGACCAGTGGGAAATCTTTCAGTAACACCACCAAGACCAATTATTTTTTTCATATATAAATAATTAAAGAGTAATTTTTATAATTATAATATAATTTATAATTATGTCAAAATTAATTCAAAGGGTTAGTACTAATCCATAGTAGCAGCTCAAGCTGCAGCAGAGTCATCATCCATAGTAGCAGCTCGAGGAATAGTGCTTCCCACGGCTCCATCGACAGCATCATCCATAGTAGCAGCTCAATTATCTGCAGGTACTACTTGGACCTCACCGCGCCCATTTATACCAATTAAGTAAGCTGCTCATCCAGCAAGAGTTATGACAACACCTCATGCAATAAGGATTCCTTTATTTTCTTTTGCCCATTTTTTGACTGCTTCTAGGTTTGGACTTTTGAGTTCACTGAGTCACTTTTTTATCTTTTCTAGTCGTGTTAAAGTATCGGTAACTGTAAGGTCTAAAATATTTCTATTGAGTCCCTCTACAAATTCTTGTTGAGTCGCTCTCCGAGCTACTGATGGCTTTCCAAGAGGTCCGATTTCAATCTGTGTATTGGAAGCGTTTGTTCCTTTTATAGAGCGAATAGTCCATATAGTTCCATCTTGAGCAATGAACTGAGGGAAAAGATTTGGATCCTTTTGCATGGCTCGTTGAACATTTCGAATATCTTTAGCGCTTATAGATTGAGTCAAAAACTTCTGAAGTTCCGCTCATTCAGGTTTTGTGGTTTCATTTCCTCTTGCTTCTTCTGGTTTTGCTGCTTCCTGAGCTCGTGTGAGGGCTCTATAATTTCCACTTACAAGATCAGCAGCACTAATCTCAGAAATATTTCCCTTTACATCCTTAACAGTGAGTACTTCTCGACCATTTGATCAGCGTATAGACTCTACAGTAAGAACGTTTCCTTTCGCATCTACAATTTCTGGCTTATATGTCGGATCAGCAGATTGTCGTGTTCGTACTTCCTTTATTCCAGCCCTACTTGTAATAGGAGTAAGTTCGTGTCATTCTGGAGTGGTAGATGATTTTTCTTTTGGTCCTTCAGGCTTCTTTCATTCCGCTTTTCCTAGAGATTTTTTTGGAAGATTCCTGAAAAGCGCCGTCATGATAATTGCTTGAATAAACTCTTCTGGGGTAGGATGAAAATCTTCCCCGAACATTGCTTCTACTCATTGGCTTGTTACAGTCACGGCTGTTGCAATACCAGCAACCTTTCCTGCTTCAAGTGCAAGCTGTCTCATCTTTGAGTTATCTTTTAGAATCATCGCATCAATCTTTTGTCCAGGTATCATTCCCATAGCGCGAATGACTCATACCATTGCGACACTCTTGACTATCTCTTTTGGATCTCTCCAGCCTTCTGTGAGTCCACCCAAGAAATTCTCGGTATCCTGGTTACGAAGGAAGTTATTCGTAAGATTATATCCTTCATAGAATGCTATACCTTCCCCTGCAATTTTTCATAAAGCAACTGTCCGACTTCATGATGCAGCAAGTCCAGGAAGCACTTTTGTTCCGAGAGCTGCAGCTCCGCGTACAGCAAGCATTCATGCTCACATAGGTGCCATAGAAATAGCTATCTGAACTGATATATCAATAATCTGAGATGTTGTAAGGTCTCTACTTGCCGTCTTGTAAGCCTCTACATAAGGTCAACTTACGGTGTCTATTTTATTATCAACAACTCATTTACTGAGTACTGTTCTTGTTGCAAGAAGAACTGCTTGCTTGATTCTCTCATCTCTTTGTTCTGCTGGAATTCATTGAGCCGCAAGAGAATCTTTGATTTTTTCTTTGTTTGTGTTCATTCCCTGAAGAACATCACGCACTTCTCGAGCGAGTGAATAGGCTTGATCATAAGTCAGTCAGAAATCCTTTTGAAGAAGATCAAGTCGCTCTTTTCCCGTTCAGCCAATAAATGTTGATAAATAATTTGCATCTTCGAGCTTTGCACGAACAGATTTGAATACTTCTATTTTCATTACTTCAGCCATTGCGGTATTCTTTACTCATTCAGTTGCGGTTGTATTAAATACTGATGAAAGAGTCTTTAATATATCAGCACGTTTCTGTGTCATTGTACCGCCACTTGCTTGGACGATATTAAGAGCCTTTCGGAGATCATCGATATTTATCGGTGGAGTAACTCACGCGTCTCTATTTGCAGAATCAAATTTTGCATAGGCATCAAATATATCACTCTGAACAGATTCTCCCTTCAGGAATTTTTGTTGCATACCAGAGATATATTTGGTAATAGCATCAATATTGCGTTTGTATATCTCTTTTCGTCCACTTCGAAGTGATCCAACAAACAAATTATCCATATCTTTGTTTGCTGCTTGTACCCATATATCGGCGATAGTAGAGAGGAGGATAAGTTGATTATATTCACCCTTCATTCTTTCATTGATTTTTGGGTCACTATTGAGGGTTGCTCCTGAGAGTTTTTGGAGTTCAGCATAAGAAAGTCCACGGATAACATTTCCTTCTTTATCCTTTGCATTGAGAAGAATAAGAGATCCAGATCGGCTAAAAGAAACAGTGCTATCTTGAGGATTAAGTGACTCTTGTGGCCCTGTAGCATCTCCTCAGGCAAGAGGATTTCTGTCTCTTTGTCCTGCTGGTGGTGCTCATGCAGGTCCACTTTCTCTTCCTCCTGATCCAGGAGCTTCTCTTCTTCTCCTTCAAGAGCCACCCGTTCCACCTGCCCCATCAGGATCCCTAGGGGATGCAATACCTATGACAGATTCCAGAGCCGCTAAACTCACAGGTCCTATCATTTTATCTTCAGTGAGTCACTTTGAAAAATCTTTGCCGTTGAGTGCTTTTTGAATTGAGAGTGCATTTGCCGGGCTTGGAGTTTCTATATATATATCTAGTATATTTGCAAGACTTTTAAGTTTTGCATCGGAAGCATCGGAAAGTTTTCTTTGAATATCACCGAATCTTTTTTGATTGCTTGCGAGGTATCGTTTATTGTATTTATATGCAACAGCTTCTGAATCAACTTGTTCTCGAGATCATTCCCTTCATCCTTGAGTTCCTCCTGAAGATCAAACATCAGTTCTTCATGTTGGTGTTCCAGCGGGAAGTACCTTTTCAAGTGCTACTATTGTAGCATCATCGAGTTTTCCGCTTCCAGGAGTTATACCCAAATATTCTTGGAGTTTCTTTATATTCTCATTTGTTGGGTTGTTGATGAGTGATGGTATTTGCTCGAGCCAAGTTGGGTTTGGATTTTCTGGAATTCTCTTCAGAAGAGCATCGACTTTTACCTTATTTGCCTCGAGAAATTTCTTATTTGCCTCAAGTATACTATCTTTTTGTGATTCTGGGGACTTCATTGCTTCTTCAATTTTTGTTGTAATTTCTTTGAAGAGAACATCTTCTGCTTTAAGTGGTCAGAGTTGTTTTGTTTGGAGCCAAATTCCAGAGATTACTATTGGAGAAGCGTCTGAAGTCGAACCATTCACGGTGATTTTTCGATGAACGGTTACTTGGTACTCCTGTACGGCTGAAGCCTTTTCAACTCATTTTGCATACACTCCTGTGCCCTCAAGTTTTATTGCGGTATATCATTTTTGTTTTGAGTAGTCCTCAAGCCTTCCCTGGACTCATTTAATGAGCTTTTCTACTGAAACTTCTGTTATGACCTCTGGAGAAGTACTTCGAAGTTTTAGCTTCTTTATTTCTTCTTTTACTCGTTCAAGTTTTCTTTGTTTTGCTCTATTTCATTCTCGGGCAATCATATCATCGACGAATTCGAGAAGTTTATCTTTTCCTGCCTGATCAATCTTTCCATCAACTTTTTCGAGATGTTTTCTAAGATTCTCTGGATCATCGATGAGTCTTACGGCTTCATTTATAAAATCAGGACCATCAACTTTAATGCTTTCTCCTGCAGCTGCTGGACCATTCGGTCAGTTTCCTGGAGCATTACCCGATCCTGCTACTTCTCCAAAAAGTTCCGCAAGCTTTGCTTTCGTTTTTTCCTTTGTTGCAGAGTAGTTCTCGAGGTGGTGATTTTCTATAGCTATTCTTCCCGATCTCCACGATGATTCTAGTTCAATAACGGAGTTAAGATAGCGAATCCATTCTGCCTATGCTGCAACTTTTTGTGCTTCTGTATAAGGAGTTCCGTCTGGATTTTTTGCTGTTTCTACCCATGCAATATTGGCTTCCATGGTTTTCTTAACTTCTGGGATATCTTTTTTCTGTATTCGAGCGATTTTCTCGAAATCACTCCAGCGGACCTTACCAGAGTTTTGTTTAATGGCTTCTTCGTGAAACGAGTGAAGGTCTTGAGCTAAAGGGAGTGACATATAGAGAAATTAATAGTAGATAGGGTAATTGTATCACAACTCATATCAATTTGTCAAAAAATGGGGCGAGGCCCCATTTATATTAGATTTTTTTTCGATTCTTATGCATCATCCCCCTTCCTCACAGTCAAAGTATCGAGAGAATCCCGAGCCAATATGCATAGTTCCAATTCGACGTGTCGACGGTTCTATTTACCCCCGTTGCTGTATATGTTACGGTTGCTTCGGCAAAACGTTTTTCTCAGATGGCACTTTCGAGAGCCGCAGTAGATACGCTTCAGGCATTATAGGCAGCGATTTCCTCCATTGCACGATTGGTACCATTTCCATTTCTCTGAAGAGATTGAGCATAGATGGCACCGAGTTCATCCGGAGTAAGTGGATGTATTTTTGAAGAAATTTTTATAGTACTATCACCAGTTACTGTTGCTCAAGTTGCACGAAGAGCTGCAATAATTTGGTTACGAACATCGGTTGCTCGCATCTGTGCAATTGCTGTATTTCAAGTAGGATTTGCTTGAATTAATGAAACGTCTCATGCTTCTTTCACTCATTCAGCTGAAGCATTTCAGATAACATTTCATCCAGTTATAGTAATTGTTGGTTTTCTTTGGGGTGCATAGTATGGTTTTACATCGTCACCCTTTTTGATTGGTTGATTGATTCAGGCTGCGAATTGCTCAATTTCTGTTTGTGCCCGTGGAACAGTATTGGCACGAGCTGTACCAGTACTTGGAGTAGTAAGACTCGGTGATCGAGTATATTTTATTTTCCCGTTTGCAGTTGTGTTTCCTGATACCGTAGTGCTACAGTCTACAATTATTGGACGAATAAATCATGGAAGATGCCAATTTACACCATTTGGGTCAGAGGGATTTCCTGAAAGGATATTCTGAGAATACGTACATACCTCTTCACCAACTCTTCTTGATTCTGATCCTGCTGCTGATCCACTCATAAGTGCTCATGCTGCCGTAAGAGCAATTGCAGCTCCTTGCAATTTTTTCATAAATAATGACTTAAAAAATAATATGTATATTTTTATATTTAAAAATATACATATGTCAAATTATTTCTGTATCTAGCACTTTCATCAAACGCGACGAGCCTGTTCTCTGAGGTTTTCTCTTCTTTCAGTGGTTCGTGGGTGAGTTGAAAGGATTTCAGGTGGAGCTCACCTTGAAGCTTGTCCCATTTTTTCCCAGACCTTTTCTCAAGCACATACATCATATCCTGCCCTAAGTACAATATCGAGTCATCATTTATCTGCTTCGCGTTCGTGGTCGCGTGAATTCGATAGGAGCCAGAGTTCTCAGGCGAGATCAAATGCTCCAATATATCTCCCACTTGTTGCTCAGGCAACAGCAGTAATTCCCCTTAGAGCAAGTGACTCTTTGAGTCGTTTATATCAATGATCTTCGAGTGCATGGGTAATCTCATGTCCCATGATTACAGCTATTTCATCATCAGTAAGGTGAAGTTGATCAATGATTCCAGTATATATTGCCATTTTTCCACCAGGAAGACAGAATGCATTGACCGTATTTGAGGCTATTACTTGTACTTCCCACTTCATCCTTTGTTTTATGGATTGAGGAATTTTTGGGTCAAACTCTACCGCATTAATAAGACGATCGGTGATTTTCTTTATTCGTAGTGATGTTGGATGGGTTGGCGGTAGGGCTTGAGCATTTTTCATCATTGTTTTATACTGAACTCCTGCCACGCTATCAAGTGTTTCTGGTGTAAATAGAAGGTATTGGGCTCATGAAGAAAAGGCTCGAAGAAGGTAAAGATTTCGCATGAAATCATCCTTTGGAGCAAGGAAGTCAAGTGTCGTCCGGGTGGCGCTTCAAACTCTTGTTAGTACTCCAGCGGTGCTAGAGTTTCCTGGATATAGAGGTTTTGTTGTTGTTCCAGTATTTTGTCATTCAAATGGTTTCGTTGGGGTTTTTGGTGCAGATTTTGGCGCTATTAAAACTTTATTGACGGATTTTCCCACAGAAAAACCTCACCTTCATCATCGAGCAATTGCTTCATCAGAAGGGGAAGTGAGCGCGAGGGCTGCGGCGAGGAGGAGAGCTGGTCTTGAGGACATGCTAATGGTGAGTAAACTGGTGCATGCGTTTACGGGCTTTTCATCAAAAATACCAAAGAGCAAGGGCACCAAGTGCGAGTTCAGGAGCCTCTTTTCACACTCAGAGAATAAATTTTGCAGACTCCCAAAGTCCACTTGCTATTTTTGAAGTTACTCATCCAAGAACCTCTTTTCAAAACTCTTTTACATCCTCAGGCACTTCATGTGAATCAGATCAGAGTTTTTTGAGATATGCAGTAGAAAAGCCTCATTTTTCAAAGCTATCCATCTCGCTTGCTAGCATCCCACATGCTCAGTAAAATCAGAGCTTCTCAGGTCAAGTCATGCTTTCAAAGTCAGTTTTTCCATCAAGCATACAGTAGAGTGTTGCGAGACCACGGAAAGAAAGTCATTTTTTATCAAAGACCTCTTGGAATTTTTCTTTATAACCAAGATGAATACTTGGATTGTTGAGTATTTTTCATCGAAATGCTTCACCAAACTTTAGGATATCCTCACATTCTTTCTTGAGCTTAGGATCCTTCTCAATATCACCCCAGTTTAGCGTTTGTTTGAGACTAGTCATTCATTGTTCAGTATTTGTATATCTTGCTCATGCCATCGCAGAAATGAAAAATATTTTTCTGGCCGACAGAGAAAGTTTATCAGCCTTTTCGGCAAGGTCACCTACTCATTTTCACTCTTTATCAATCTCGAACCCAAAATTAGCAAATAATTCCTGAGGATTATCTGTTACATCGATTTGTGCAAGAGTTTTTAGGTATGATAACGGGTTTCAAACCTTTTGAAATAACTCAAACATTGTAAGTTTTGAAAAATCTGGACCACATGTTCTACGACATTGGCTTACGAATATTTTTCATTTCTTTTGAGACTCATCAACTACAGCTGCAAGTCAAACTTCCAATTCCTTGTCAGTAATTTTTGCTTCTTTTGGGATATTTAGAGCTTCTTTAATAGACTTACTCCCCCTATTTGCATATATCTGTGAGAGTTCAGAAAAAGTTTTCTCTCAGAATGTTTTATAGGCATAAAGTTCTCAAGCATTTCATGAATCTTTTGGAAGAAAGAATTTTCGTACTATTGTTACAGTTGAAGTATAAGTAGCATCGCTTATAAAATTTGTTGATTCAGGTGTATTTGGTTTACTTTCATCTGGTTTCGTTATACCGAGCTTCACTTTGAGCATGGTAAAAAAGCCAGTAATTTTAGTTTTCCATTCACCATCTGGAAGAAGTTCAGTAATCCACTCTTCAAAATCAGTCACCCATCACTTCATTTTTGTTTTAAGCCATCATTCTGACACGAGCCCGGTACTTGCAGCTGTTGCTCAGAGTCCAGTAACGACAGTAGCGACTTCTGGGATAGATGCCTCAAGTGATGCAAGAGGGTTCGTATTGCCTTGATGGGTAGGGATTGGGGTATTTGCTGTAGCTCTTGCTTGTTCTGCTTTTCTTGCGTCATCAAAAGTTCCTGATACTTGAGCCTTAAGTGAGGAGAGATCAGCGATAGTACTTGCCACGACCTTATTATATTCTTTTTGCTTATCTTGAGCATTGAGCGTGCTGAAGTATGACTCAAGATCAGCGATAGTACCTGCGAGAACTCCCGGAGCATTGAGCTGCGCTTTAAGTTCTTTATCAGTTGTTATAGTCCCTAGAACTTTCTTTGCTCACTCAAATGAGGCTTTTGCTTTAATAAAGTCAGCATGATTATCTCGTATAAGTCTGACTCATCCAGCTTCACGAAGTGTGGCTACATCGAACTCACTCCAGCGTTTGTCGAGGGTGGAACGGAATTGATTGAGAAGTTTATTTGAGGAAGTTTCAGGAGGGGTAACTCGAGGTGATTCTGGAAGTGTCATATTATTATTTATTATCTATAAGGTGCATTGGAATATTATAGGCAACATGAACTGCTTGATATCAAAGGAATCCAAAGGTTCCAACGGTTCAGATAGTTTTTACAGAACTTCATACGATTTCTGAAACTCCTATTACGGCCTGTCCTACACCTCTTGCCCCAGCTCTAACTGCAAGTTTTCCTCCAACTGTTGTTAATGATACTCCAAGAGGGATGGCTCCAGCAACACGGAATCACTTCTCGAGGGTTCCCATTTCATATCACTTTCAGAGAATGAAATCACGATATCATCCAGCATTACTCAACATAGCTGTTTCGTGAACTGATGAGACAACAGGAACAGCGCCAGCAACCAAATCCCATCCTAATTTTGAGAGGGTTACATAGTCACCCTTATTCCAAAGTTCAGCGACTCATCATTTGTTTTCCCAAAGGAGTCATATTAGACCCACTCAGAGTATTGTTTTTCCTGCCCAATGACTTCATACTTTTCCAAGTTTTTCATTCATTTTTGCGAGTCAACCATTCGCTTGAGCAACTCTTGCAGCCCAAGGATTTTCTTTCATGACCACTTCTCGAGCCTCAGGAGAAAGAAGCTGAAGATTCTTTATTCCATGGGCCTCAAGTTCCATTACGCTTTGATTATATTTATTTGAGGCTTCGAGAGCAGTTTTCTTTTGCTCAGGGGTTGCGGTTTCTGAGTTGGCGATATCTTGAGCCTGCTTCCAAGTATTGTATTCTTCCTGAATTCGGGCATTTACAGTCTCTATAGCAGTGATAGACTGTCTTTCAGAAAGAGCAAATTTTTCCTTATCTATTCTTCATTTATAGAAAGGTGTTTTTGCTACTTCACGATATTTTGCAAGGGCGGATTTGATTCTTGCAGGATCTTTGCTCGAAAGAGCTTCCTCGAGTTCTAAGAGGGCCGCATTTCTTGCTGTTACTTCATCACGAAGTCATTGAAATACAGCTTCATTTGGGAGTGATGGAGTTTCTTTTTTGATAACAGCTTTCTCTTCATCAACAAGATTTTTTACAGCGCTATAAAAAGCTTCCTCATGAACTCGGTATTTTCATGAAAACCAATTCGCACCAGGCGTATTATTCGTAAGGGGTCCACCAAGTCATACCCAGACAAATCAGCGAACAAATCTTTGTACAAATCAAGTTCCTCATAGAACTTCGCCTGCGGTAAAGTTGATTTTTGGTAGGTAACCATTTTCAACCATTCGTGCAAGAATCACGAGATTACCGTAGGCTTCATTTTTGTTAAGAATATCTCTCACTCATGGATGTCATGGAGGAATTGGAGGAGATCAGGCTGGTTGTTCTACTTCAAAAGTTCATTGAGCGTCTTCCTGCTTCTTTTCATTTTCTTTTTTAATAATGTATTCTATAGCCTGTTCGAGTGAGAGTCCTGCACTATTCGCAGGATCAAGACTCTTCATATGCTCATTAATACTTATATGATTCATGACTGAAGCGAGAGTATTTCGTCCAAACTCATTTTTTGCATGAATTGCCTGAGCAAGAGCCTTATACTCAGCACTTCCAGATTTGAACCCCGCACTATCTACAGCAGCCTTCCAAGAAGGTTTATCTCACTTCGATAGAGCGGTCTGAAGTTTTAAGAAATTCATTTTTTTCGTCGCATTTATTATGCTTCGTTCGTTCTCAACATCTGTATCATAAATATTCTCTCGACCAACTGCACGAGCAATAAATGAAGATTCTGTAAGTGGTTTAGCTTGAGGGGTTTCTCAAGGTTGATTTGCAGGCCCAGTTCATACGGATGGCGCTGGAGGTGCAACAGCTGCAGCAGCAGCATTTGGAGCTGGAGGTTCTCAGGCTGGGTTACCCCCTGGAGTATTTCATCAAGAGAACATACCCTTGAATCAACCCCGTGCTGCAGTATCAGCCACACCGAGACCAAGGATTGCCCCGATGGTTCCCCAAAATCCAAGTCCTTTTTTTCCAAATATAGAATATCCAATAAGACCGATTACTGCGAGTGTTCCATATGCTCCACCTGCTTTATTAGCTTCTTGAAAAATCTCTCAAAGAACACGCATTCATCCACCAATTCCTGCTTCTCCAAGCTTTCCAATGAGTCAACCAATTTTTCCAAGTGCCTGTCATGCAGTTCATGCTGGACCTCCTGATCCGCCTCTTTCATTGCCTGATGCAGGAGGGGCTGGGGGTTCTGTGGCTCGAGATCATCCTGTTCAGTTTGGACCTCTTTCAGGAGTGCCGAGAAGACCACGGAGATCCTCGTCATCCGTCATGCTCTGCATAAAACCTACGACAGCCTGGTAGTCCTTTCATTGAGTTACTATAGAGGCAAATGAAATATCTTTATCAAAGTATCGAGCTGATTGTAAGAAAAGAGCTTCTGTTGGGTTGAGGGATTTGCGACGCTTCATGAGATACTCCGTATAGTTCGAGATGGTTGTTTTTTCAGGATTGATAAGTTTTCCATCAGCATCGGTAACATTTTGACGATACATTTCAAAAGATGGTTGTCTATAGAGCATTCCTGTTTGAACCATCCTGACAAATCGAGGGTTATTCGAGAGATGCATATTTACCTTTGATTCGACATCCTTTGCATCAGTGCTTCCACTTGCATGTCCAACTTCAACTTTGTTTTTTCCGACAAATCGCATTTTATACCCTTGTTTTTCGAGCATGCCGACAAATCCAGCCCCAATAACTCACTCCATAGTAACATCAAACTTCATTATTTCTTTTACTTTATCCTTCATGCCAGGAATTTTTTCAAGCCATTTGAAATCGAGTAAAGCAGTTGCGCTTTGTATCTTTTGTTCGAGTTCTTCAGGAGTCATCTTTTCCGCAGTACTGGTTATCCCTTCGAGTTCTTTTTTTGCAAGTGTAAAAATATACTGCCTAAGCTCCTCTCCGGTGAGTTCTTTCTCCACTTGAGGGGTAGGAATATTTTTTGCACTTACGGATCAGGCTACTTGAAGTTTTATATCACCAAAGAGCTCTAATTTTGGATTATTTCTTTTAAGAAGTTCCCCACTAATTTCAGACCCAAATGTTCTTTTATCGATTGCAAATACCTGTTTGTTCGATGCATCAAAAAATACAATCATATTTTCTACGAGAGATATTTTTGCCACCGATCCTGCTTTGTGAGTAAAAGAAATTTCTTTTCAACCAAAAATCATCTTATTTCCTGTTGTGGTAACTTGATATTCATAAGATTTTCCTCCCTCAGAATATTTTACTGTGATAGGGAATGAAGTTGCTCATTTAAATGCATCTTTTGTAGCCTCCTCGCGAGACGGATAAAATTCATCAACAAGAACTTTTTGTGGTCCAGGAGTTGCTGCCTCAAGTCAGGCCGTTCATGCACGGGGAGTTCCTGTTGAAATTCAGAATGCTGCTATAATAATTTCTCCTCGTTTTTGATCGAGCATTGGGTCTGACTCGTTTACTCACTTTAGGTCTGTTATAAGTTTTTCCCATTGAGAAGTAGAGAGAGTTCTGTGAGCTGAGAATCACTTTATAATTTCAGATTCAGCGCTTTGATGGAGGTATTTTTTTGGATAATCAACTCACCTTTGTTCTATTGCAGTTTTGAGCTCTTCGGTATTGCGAAACGTGATACTTCCAAGTTCAGATTTCAATTTATTCATCGTAATTATCCGTAGAAGATTCTGTTGCTCAAAGCAAGTTTGTGCTTGATTAAGTCGTTTTACTAAATCCTTCAACTCTTGTTCACTCAGAGTAATTTGGGAAAAAGTCTCTGGAACATCTTTTGCTCACCATTTTTCATTATATCAATTTGCCTCAAGGGCCTTAAGGAGCTGCTTATAGTTCGAGAAATGATATGTTGGTCATGTGTTTGCATCACTTCGGACGATTTCTACAGATTCTGCCATATGGAAAAGGGTAAGAAAGTACAGAAACTCTACCATATTTTCCAAATTCTCGCAAATATCGAGAGAAGTTTCTGCTTATTTAGCCAAAATTATATAAAAAACACAATTAAAATCAAATTATTCCGTATATTTTTTGTGAGTCAATAGTTGAATTTAAGGCACAAATTTTATTTCTTTTTTTCTGCAAGGTAAAACCGACCTACTTGATAGAGATCGTCATCTCAAGATTCGTGTTCGAAAATAGTGATTCCAGTAAATGATGAAGCCCATTTCTGATTGTATGATCGAGACTTTTCAGAGTTTTTTGATTTTGCTTGAAGTTTTCCTTTTTTTGTCTCTCTCCAGACACTACTCATGAGCTCTACGTGTTTATGGGGCGACTGTCATGGAGCAACTCTCGTATATTCAATATCATATCCAAGTGTATAAGTGCCATCATTCGATCGATGAATATGTCAATGAAAAGCCGATACTCGGACACTATTTTTCTGTAAAAAATCTTCCAAAGTTCTCATAAAATCGATGTAAATTTCATTATGTAATTTCCCAAGATCTTTGCCCTGTTTTGTGATTTTAAGCGAGCTTACTTCAAGGAGTTTCGCAACAACTTCTTTCTGAGAAAGGCTTAGAAGTCCAGACGCAGAAGCAATCATAAAAAATCTCCTTGATGTATTTATAGATTCCATATATTGACATGATAAATTTTTATAATAAAAAAACAAATTTTAACTTGCTTTTTTTGGGTTCTCTGTATACTCCGCACGTCATTATTTTATAGTATTATGTCTGCTAGCAGAAAGTTCCGCAATATTGCGATTATCGCCCACGTTGATCATGGAAAAACAACCCTTGTTGACGCACTCCTGAAACAGTCAGGAACATTTCGTGAAAACGAAGAAGTCGGGACAACGATCATGGACTCTAATGATCAGGAAAGAGAGCGTGGAATCACAATTTATGCGAAAAATACCGCTGTCATGTATAAGGATGTGAAGATCAATATTGTCGATACTCCAGGGCATGCGGACTTCGGTTCCGAGGTGGAGCGAGTACTTCGTATGGTAGACTCAGTTTGTCTTGTGGTTGATGCCTATGAAGGTCCTATGCCACAGACGAAATTTGTTCTCAAAAAAGCTCTTGAACTTGGAATTAAGCCAATCGTAGTTATCAATAAGATTGATAAGCCTACCGCTCAGCCTGAGGTTGTTGTCGATATGCTTTTCGATCTTTTCGTTCAACTTGGTGCAACTGATGAGCAGCTTGATATTACCGATGGTCGTATTGTCTACGCCATAGCTCGAGAAGGTATCGCGATTAAGGAGCTTGCTGATCCACGTGAGAATATCAATCCACTTTTTGATACGATCCTTGAAGAGGTAGCAGAAGCACCAAATGATACCACGAAGCCATTTAAGATGCAGATTGCAAACCTTGCATACGACAACTATGTCGGACGTATGGGTATCGGTCGTGTGTATGAAGGAAAGGCGAAAGTTGGACAACAGGTTACCATTATTGCCAATGATGGAACACGACGTACCGGAAAAATCTCAAAACTTTATACTTCACTCTGACTTAAGAAAATAGAAACGGATGAAGTAGAGGCAGGAGATATCATCACAATTGCTGGTATCCCAGATATTTACGTTGGAGAGACGGTATCGACCGATGCAGCCACTGAAGCTATGCCAGCTATCACGGTTGATGAGCCGACTCTGAAGATGGAATTCATGGTAAACGATTCGCCGTTTGCTGGAAAAGAAGGAAAATTTGTTACTTCTCGTCAGATTCGTGAGCGTCTTGAAAAAGAAACAGAAATGAATGTTGGTCTTAAAATCGACTTCGAAGGATCTGATGGAAACTCTTATATCGTATCAGGACGTGGTGAACTTCACCTTTCAGTCCTTATTGAGACAATGCGTCGTGAAGGATTTGAACTTCAGGTCGGTGCTCCACAAGTTATCTTCCACGAGGTTGCAGGTGGCAAGAAACAAGAACCAATTGAAAATGTTGTCATGTGGGTTCCAGAAACAGCATCAGGAACAGTATTCGAAATGCTTGGGAAGCGAAAAGGAATCTGTAAAAATATGAATACTGTAAATGGTGTGACGAATATGGAATTCGAGGTTCCAACTCGTGGACTTCTTGGATTCCGATCACGATTTGTTATTGAGACAAAGGGTGAGGGTATTATATACTCATCGTTCTCACACTATGATGAGTATAAGGGGACTATCGAAAAACGTGACGTTGGTTCTATGATTTCAGGATTTGGTGGTACAGCTATGGCATTTTCTCTCTGGAATCTTGAAGAAAGATGACCTATTCTTATTGAGCCAGGAACTGAAGTCTACGAAGGGATGATTATCGGAGAGCACCTCAAAGGCTCTGACCTTGTTGTAAACCCAACAAAGAACAAGCAACTTACGAATATGCGTGCTTCAGGAACAGATGAGGCTATCCGTCTCACCCCAATTCGTCAGATGACACTTGAGGACTGTCTTGACTATATCGGAGATGATGAGTATGTTGAAGTTACTCCACAGTCTCTCCGTCTTCGCAAGAAATGGCTTACAGAGAATGAAAGAAAAAAGAATGGTAAGGCATAATTTGAAAAACTATACAAAAAAAATCTCCTGCCTATAATGGTAGGGATTTTTTTATGAAAACTATGTCAACATACCATATTCTCGGAATTGTTCATCCCGTACACGCCCTATTAAATCATACATTCCCACAAATAACAACCCGAATCGGGGAGATGCAATGAAGTATTCAATGAGGGTATGCTTTCTGATTATTTAGGACGAATGAGTCCTTCTCTGGGGATCTTAGTCTCCTTAAAAAAACTGTAAAAGATCTTTTTCAAGAGGAAGCCTCCCTCTGGAGTTATATTTCTTGAAATGGATACGATGTTGAGATAGTGTCCATCCTCGAAGAGGATAAAGAAGAAAAGATGTATGCATCAAGCGCAATAGTTCTTCAGGAAAAAAATAAGAACAAAATAGAAAATTTTCGAAACGAGATGCTTAAGATTCACAGTATCTTTCGAGAAAATAGAGAGATTGCTGACTATATTCGAAAATGTTTCTTAGAGCTCAATAAGGCTATACGATTTCCTCTTGATACGGGCTACCACTGTTATCGAGCTATCGAACTATTGAGAAGTTACACTGAAAAAAAATACCATACATTAAATGAGAGAGATTCTTGGGAGAAGTTTGTAGAATGAACTGGAGCAAACCGAGAAAAGGTAGAGTCATGGAAAGTTGATAACCTTTCCCGAGAGAGACATGAATGACATAAAGATATGAGTAAGAAGGAGATAGATGAAATATTACTCATGACTTGGAACATTATTGATACTTTTGTTGATAAAGAATACAATTTATAAGATTTTTGGAGAATATATTAGTACAATATAGGGATTAAATACAGAAAATCTTCTAAGAGAGATTCATATTTGCAGAATTTTGTACAGTCTGGTAGTATTCTTTCATGAATCCGAATTTTGCAGAAAAATCCCCCCAGACTTCACCCAACAGTAACCCAATGATTATATGAGGCGACATTATTAGCGTCCTTCAAGAAGGGAAGAATTATGCTATTTATCTCGTATGACTCGAGAAGTTTCCTCTTTATATCAAAATCGAATCACATGGAGCATCTTCTTTTGAAAGCTACACGGATAAAGAGAGACAAACTCTTGGATATCAATTTGTAAAATTTTTTCTGATTGCTCCTATAAGTAGCGACTTTGAGGTTCGTTACCAAGAATTATTTGGTCATAAATTTCCTCAAGAAGGGATAATCGCAAAATGTGATTGACCACAAGCTCAGCATATTGATGGCGATATGGAGACATGATCTTACTCGTGAGTTCCCTTCAGGAATCAAGATCCAACAGTGTACGCTGTTTGAGTATATCATGGGAATGATAAGGAGCTTAAGAATAATCTCTGACTCCTTCATTCAGCGAATCAAACTGATGCCCACGATATTTTAAAGAGAGTTCCTCAGGCAGTGAGAAGTATACATTTTTAAATCAGGAAATATTGATTTTTTCTGATTCTTAGGTAGAATACTCTATTCTCTTTTCGTTCTTTTCGGGCAAATAGGGAGTTCTATATTCTAATTTATACACATATGAAGGAAACATTATGATTCCCAGTATCAAGCTCTTTACAAGTTTTTAGGATTCCTACCCCAGTACAAGTGGGTGGAGTGCCGTGACATATGTATTTTGCAGATTGATTGGTTGGACGATGGTTCGTTCCAGATTCTCAAGTGCCCCAGGTGAGACAACAAGTAGCAAGTACCGAAGCTCAAGTTTCACGTATTGTTGGCAAGCAACAAGAATAGAAGAGCGTCGTCAGATATTGTATAGAATCGAATCTAGAAAGGCAAAGAAAGTTGACATAGATGTCTAAATTATGTTATGATACTTCTATGCCATTATCTGATAGATTCGATCAAGCATCCGAGATTGAAAGTCCGCCAGATTTTCTTGAAAGATTTCCTATAGGAACGCTTCTCAGGCTTGAGATGAGTGCTTTTCCTATGCCATTTTATGTTCGCATAAAAGGTTATTCTGTAGATTCAGAGAGAGTTATTGCATCGGTTTTTTCTGATTTTGAAGAAAATACTTCATTGGACTTTTATTCCAAGGAAAATTATTGAAGATCACTTCCTCGTGAGCTTAATCTTATTATCTCAACTAACAATATTGGATGATTGGTTGTTCTTACGGGTCAAGATTATTTCCGAAGAGAGCCTGTACTCTATCCAGTGGCAAGCGTTTCACTTCATAATAGCCCCCTCTCTATTAGGGATCACTTTCGTATGAGAACAAACTCTGCCTTATGAAGGAGTGAAGAAATCACAGTCCCTGCTTCATTATAAGAGTTTTGTGATTTTTTTGTGATGACAAAACCCCGGTCTTGGCTTTAAGGAGTCAAGAAACTTTTTTTAAATGGGTAAAATATTAAAAATGTCGAATATTTTATTGACACAAATATATTATAAACTATAATTCATCCGCTCACTTTGTGGGGACGGTGGAGAAAGTCTGACTCTGTTCAGTGCTGGCTCCTCGCCAGTCACAGTTTGAGTCGTCCTTTAACATCTTACTCATAATTTGGGTGATTGGTATAATAGGGACCGGGGGGACCCACCCCCGGAAAGCAAAGGGGTGGACACCCGTCCGCTCTACCAAAAACCCCGGCCGCATACAATCGGCCACAGGAAAATGGATACCATCATGAGAAGTTCTATCATTGCAGCAGCTGTCGTCACCGCGCTTTTCGGTAATGGCTTGGCACACGCAACGGGAACATCGCAGCCCTGCACCAGTTGCGGGGGTCACCAGTCGCCTGGTGGCACACCTTCTTCCGCTGATGCGGATGCGAATGCTGCTTCCACAGCTCGTTCCATCGCTGATGCGGTGGCCCAGGGCAATGCCGAGCTCGCAGCACAGCTCCTCAACCAGTCGAGCAATCGCAACGAGGTCCTCACGGCCCTCCAGTCGATGAACCTCGTCAACACCAACGTCCTCGGTGCGCTGCGTGAGGTCTCTGCTTCGGGAGGCAACTCCTCGAGCATGACCAATCTGCGCAATGCGGTCCAGGCCTACGGTGGCAACGCGAACGCGCAGGCCAACGGCGGTACGGGCAGCGGTGTCGGTACGGTGACGGTGGGGAACAATACCTACTATCCCACGATTCCGGTGAACGGTGCAGCCGTTTCAGCCGCCAACACCATCCTTCCAGGTGGTGGCATCACGACAGTCCGTTCGGGTTGCGTGGGCAAGGTTAATATCACGGACAAACGTGTCCTGTCGGCTACCCGTGGCACGATTGCGGGCCTCTTCTCTTGGGGCTACGACAACGGCTTCGAACAGACCACCAGCGCCAAGACCGGCCCCGAAGGAAAGCTCACCTATGGTGAGTGGAACATCGTCGGCTACAACGAAAAAGGCCAACTCGTCCAAGAACGAGATGTGATCGGCTTCGAGTACGTGATGTTCGCTTATCTCGTGGGCGGCGGTGCCAGTAATGGTGTCGTGCGCAACGGGGTGGAGAACGCCGTGGGAGTCAATGGCAATCAGGCCAACACCTCCTTCGGTACGAGCATCATGGAATTCGGCTGCTCTTTCCAGCAGACCCGCCTCCTCCTGACCCCCCCGAAGGATCCGCCGCAGACCGTCACGATCGAACTGACGGCCCTGGCCGAAGCTCAGGTCCTGAGCGTCCCTGGCGTGGTGCGTCCCACTCCTGGCGGCAAGCGTGACCCCAACGTCTGCTACCGCCTCGACAATGGTGTCGTCATCTTCGCCAACGGCAAGACCTGCTCGGAGTCCCTCAAGGACTACATGGGCAAGCTGCCCAAGCCGAATGCGGGCGCCAAGGCCACCTACGTGGTCAAGGCTCCCGACGGCTCCGTGATCGCCACGCGTACGGTCGAGGGCACGCCGGGGAACCCTGGTTCCGCAGTGGACCAAGTGATTGTTCCTGTCGACAAGAAGAAGTAAAACACTCTCACCACCGCTCGGTGGTGAGGACTTCAGGGGGATCCCATCCCCCAAGTGTGAGTAAGATGCGAAAAAGGACGAATCAGTAAGGAGGTGGTCAAACACTCTCTAAAGCTGAAACTCCTTAAGAGCCCTGCAATCGCAGGGCTCTTCGCTTTTTTTGTCCTTTTTTATTTTAGGGCCCATAATCCTTTCCCGAAAAAAACTTGACTTTATATACTTTTCCTATATCATCCGCCCGTTATTCCTATTTTCTATCCCTCATCCCATGATCTGCTACGCAATCCGTAAAGAAGCTGAATCCAGTGAAAAACTCCTTATGCGCTACAAGAAGTCTTTTTTCCAGACTCGTACTGCAAATAAGCTTAAGAATGCTCAAACTCACTCTCGTGATCTTTCAAAAAGAAAGGTTCGTGAACAAGCAATCGTCCGTGAATATTACCGTGCACTTTCGAAGAAGGTGTAATCTTCGTATACAATATGTATCCAAAAAATCCTCCACATGGAGGATTTTTTAATTTTTATTTAATGATGATGTTTTTCGCACTCAATTTTTTCGATGACATTGTCTTGGACAAGGACGGCTCGTAGTACAATCCTTCCATGAGTTCCATGAAATGTTACCTCGGATCCGGTGATGGGAAATTCTTCTTTTTCAGCCATCATAACGTATGAGAGTGCCTCTCATAGATACTCTTCTGGTATGCCATAATCTTCTGCATGTACATCATATTCTTCAAGAATATCATCGATAAGAACGGTTCCTACAGCATCTATTTTTCCACCGTGATGTTTTCTCATATAGATTTCTTCTTTATCTTTTTCATCTTTTATATCTCAAAATACTTCTTCCAAAATATCTTCCATGGTAACCACTCAGGAGGTTCCTCCATGTTCATCAAGAACGAGGGCCATATGGCGACGAGATTTTTGGAACTTCTCAAAAAGATCATCGAGTGGTTGAGTCAGTGGAACCTTCATGATTTTTTCAAGTTCGAGAGACTTGAGCTTTGATTTTCCATGACCTTCTTTTTGCATCTTAAATGCTTCTCTGAATGTAATTATATAGTCTACATCATCTGTAGTTTCTCAGGCAACAGGAACTCGCGAATGAGAAGATGACATAAGAAAATCACAAACCTCATCGATTGTATTATCGAGGTACACAAACTTCACATTTACGCGAGGGGTCATTACTGAATCAGCAGTCATCTCACCCAGCGAAAGGAGATTTTTTATCTGTCGGCGCTCATCTGCTTCCACAGCTCATCACTTATGTGACATATCGATAAACGCATCAAATTCCTCTTCCGTTACGGTAGTATGTCCATGAAAGTCAATTTTTCCTCAGAGAATCCATCAAAGACCTTTCATAAAAAATTCCACAAGCCATGTGACCGGAAGGAATATCCAAACAAGCACTTGATATGCATGGGCAACCTTGAGAGCTACAGTATCAGAAAACCGTACTCAGATAATTTTTGATGCGATTTCTCCGAAAAGAAGAATCGTAAGAAAAGCAAATATATATACAATAGTAGTTGCTAAGTGATCTGAAATACCAAATGCCTGAATTACTTCAGGTGTAATGTATTTTTCAGCTACGAGTGTTGGACCACTTGTTACAAGTAAGGTACCTATAAGATTCGTTACAAGAAGGCGTTCGTTTTGTTTTTTGAGTCGTGCAAGCGTACGGGCTCACCATCTTTTTTGCTTTATCCATCAGTCAAGTTTATGTTGGCTCACAGACATGAGTGGGATTTCTGTACCAGCGAAAAATGCGAGCGCTGCAACTAAAGCAAGAAAAATTATTATTGGTAAGGGATCCAAGAGAAGAGAATTATATATAAAACTATGGGTTTGAGTATAACAAAATAGTTTTAAAAATCAAAAATTGAAAGCAAGGATCAAGTGTTTGATAAAATAGAAAACACTTTATATTCTTATCTTTCGTTTCTCGCCAGCACGAGGCAAAAAAGAATAAGATGAGATACAACAAAAACATTCAGTGAGAGAAAAGAGAGCAAGAGGATAATGCTCCACTTGCTCGCTTGGTCGTAATTTCTCCAAAAATAAAAAATAGGATACACTAAAAACACTAATCCAATAAACCCATACTGAAAGAAAAAATCGATAAAAATATTATGTGAGGAATCAATAATCATCGATGAAGGAAAATATTTTCCTATAATGAGAGATCGGGAGGCTTCATAATAATCGATAATTCCCATCGGTCACTGACCCACCAAAATGTGTATTGGAGAGTTGATATTTCATAGGAGTGATTCTCCCATGAGTACGAAGCGTGAAGTGAGAGACAGCCACTTCTCACCTCCTGATAAATATATGCTTAGTACAGTGCCTCCAGTAATCACAAGAAAAAAAAGAATTGGAAGCCAGTTTTTTGGAAATGTTTTTTTTAGAATAAGAGCCATAAAAAAGAATGTCGATAGCGTCATGCCGATAACGCTTCCGGTCATGCCAATACCTAGAACCAGGAGAGCGAGTCATAGATATTTTTCCCATCGATGTACTCGGTAATAAAGAAGGGGTATGTGTGCAAGTAGGTATCAGGCTACATAATTCGGATTTCCGAGTGTGCTCGTGCTTCTGATGGTTCACCAACTTCCAGTGTTTTGAAATTCACTTCCAGTGAAGATATTATAATGAAGAACATTTTCTAGTATCGCAATAATGGTTACAAAGAAAGCGGCTCACAAAGATATATGAACCATGCGTTCTAATGATTTTTTATTTTCATTGATAAGAAGAAAAAAAAGAAGTCCAAGAGATATGGGTAAAAGTAACCCATGTTGTTTCTCTCAGACTCAAAAAAGAAGTTCTCTCAATCAGTAGGTATCACTCCCGTAAAAAAATGAACCAACAAGAAAGATTAAAGAAATTAAAATACCGAACAGGAACCCTTTTTGTTTTAAAATATTTGGATTTCTTAAAGCCTCCTCAAATAATGCAATGCCAATCATTATGATAGTTAAATGCATCTTTATAGACTCAAATGATCCAATGCCATTATGTATAATAAAAGTCTCTCAGAGTCTCGCAAAGAAGTGGGAGAATATGAGAGGTATGAGAACAAAAATGAATGAAAGACTAATGTTTATATGCTTCAAAGAATGAGAGTGGTATCCCCGACAAGGATCGAACTTGTGTCTCAGCCTTAGGAGTGCCGTGTTCTTCCACTGAACTACGGGGACAGATTAAATCTTGAAGTGTATCTAAATATTGGGTCGAGCAGATAATATAGAAATATGACCCTTTTGCAAATAGGTTTGCGAGAGGAGGTTTTTTCTGTATGATAATCAAAAAATTTTTTATATGGAAAAATCAGTTACAGAAAAAAAGCAGATACGATCACTTTCGGTCAAAAAGAAAGCAACGGCAGAGTCTCTCAGTCAAGACCAGCTTCTTAAATTCGAGGGTCTTATCGATGCAATAGAAGCTTCATGACTTGAGGAATTTATGGAGTATATTCGTTCACCATGGAAGATGCTTTTGCCGAACCTTATAGCTTGAGTTGCGCGATGAGTTGGTGCTCTTATTGGTGCTGGTATTATCCTCGGCTTGATAGGTTGGTTTCTTTCATCACTCATTAGCCTTCCGCTCCTTGGGAAAAAAATGGAGCCTTATGTCGAGAAAATCCAACACGAAGTAAATAAATATACGGAAACAACGAACTACAATCCCCATTTTATTAGGCTTGAAGATTCACTTTCTAATATTGCTAATATTTTACAAGAACAGAGTAATCGTACTCCACCTCAAGTCCAATAATGATACGAATTTGATTTTTTGGTACACCAAACCTTGCTGCTCGTGTTCTCTGAGATTTACTTTGAGCTCAGGAATTTGAAGTTGTTTTTGTGGTCACTAATCCTGATAAACCTATTTGACGTACTTCTGAGCTCCGACCGAGTCCCGTTAAAGAAGTGGCGCTTGAGCATGGAATTGAACTTTTACAGCCATTAAGGATTCGAGAAAATCAGGAATTTTTAGAGAGAATTCGCTCTTTTAATTGCGATTATTTTGTAGTTGTTGCTTATTGAAAAATACTACCAAAAGCCGTTTTAGATACCCCGAATAAAAAATGTATCAATATCCACGGATCTATCCTCCCAAAATATCGATGAGCTTCACCTATTCAGGCGGCACTTCTTTATTGAGAGCAGGAGACGGGGGTTACGATTATGCAGATGAGTGAAGGTATGGATGAATGAGATATACTAAAGATTCGCAAAATCCCAATCGATAAAACGGAAACTTCATTAACTCTTTTTGCAAAATTTGAAGATGTTTCCGGTCCAGCACTTATTCAGACGCTTCTTGAGCTTGAACATGGAGGCATAACCCCACTTCCACAGGAACAGAGTTTGGCAACATATTGCAAAAAAATTGAAAAAAATGATGGAGTGGTTGATTGGAATACCTCAGCAGAGTCTATTTATCACATGTGGCAAGCATATACTCCCTGGCCAGGAATATACACTATTTATGAACAAAAGAGACTGCTTCTTGAGTGAGTCAGTTATGACACAAAGAAGGTCGAAAATTCAAAAATTGGTCAAGTCGTGAAATTTCAGGACAACACCATTGGCATAACTTGTAGAGAATGAACCTTGACACTTAAGCAAGTCAAATTAGAATGAAAGAAGTCACAAAATATAAAAGATTTTCTTAATGGAAATCCAAGATTTATATCTTCAGTCTTTTAGAAGGTTCTCACTTTGCTATTTTAGCGCCAATACAAAAAATTCACTTTTAAAATACCATAAAAAAAGTATACTGATAACCCAACTTATATAAAATGTCATCCATCTTTACTCAGATAATCAACGGAAACGTCCCAGCGTATACCCTCTATGAAGATGAGTATGTTCTTGCATTCCTAGATATATTTCCTCAAGCTCCTTGACATACCCTCATAGTTCCGAAGATTGAGGTAGATCATTTTTCAGATGTTCCAGAGCCATACTATTATGCTATTTTTCAGGCAGCACAAAAACTTGCTCCTGCAATCAAGGCGGCTACATGATGTAATAGGGTTTGTGCTGCGTTTATCGGGTACCAGATTCCTCATTGTCACTTTCAGTTGCTTCCGACGTTTTCTGAGGCAGACTTTGTATGGAAACCTGTGTTTGAGGCAACCCCTGAAGATCTAAAAACCATGCAAGAGAAGATTCTTCTCAATATTTAATCCCGAAATAGAGATCCATGTTTACTATTACTCTCAATACGATTCGAGAATTGGTTCGAAACAAATTCTTTTCACTTATCCTTTTTCTTTGAGTAGTTTTTCTGGGTATGTCGTATGCTCTAGAAACGCTTGCGCTTGGACAACTCGAGAGGGTTCTTTATGATTTTGGTCTATCATTTATTGAATTAACGTGAGTTGCTGTAATTTTGTTTCTTGGCGGAGGTATGATAGCTCGTGAGATAGAATGACGTACTATATTTCTTATGCTCTCGAAGCCCGTTTCTCGATCTTCGATATTTATCGGGAAATTTCTTGGTTTCTCTCTAGTAGTTATGAGTATGGTGATATTTCAATCATTGCTTCTTATAGGACTGCTTTTTTTTAAATGATTTGGCATTGATTCTCTCATGCTTCCTGCAATCTTCTGAATAATTCTAAAGCTCTTCTCCCTCCTGGTTCTCATTCTTTTTTTCTCTACATTTGTTTCTCCAATGATAGCAATGTTTCTTACAATAGCTTCCTATATCATAGGTCATTGAGGATATGCAATGCTTGATTATTCTCGATGGGAGGCATCCACTCAAGCTTACTATATTGGGCGTGCACTTCTCATTTTTTTCCCGAATCTTGAGGCTATGAACTTAAAAAATTATGTCGCAACGTGAGCTCCAATCAATCTTTGAGTATGGTATAGCTGATATAGTGTCTGAATCATATATATTTTGACGATTCTTTGCATTTGAGCATGGATTTTTTCCAGAAAGAGCTTTGATAATGCATAAGTCCTCTATTCTTTTTGTAACCAAAAAAGAATCAAAAAGTTCTTCTTTTGTTTGCTCGTTTTGGATTCTGTTTCCAACTTATTTTCTAAAATTGCAAAACTCGCGTTCCACGCTCAAACAGGTGCAATTTTTTTACGAAAATTTTGTCGACAAAATCGAAAAACTCACAAAAGAAAGAAGCAAATTATGGAACAAGAAAAAATAGAACATCCTCTCAATTACCCCGAAGAATATATCACAGGAATTGTGAATTTTTTTGGTCGTGAATTCCGAGTCACTCCTGCTGTACTTATTCCCCGACTCGAAACCGAAGCATTAATCCGTAGAGCGCGAACAGTTTTACGACAGGGGAAAATACGCAAAGTTGTGGATATTGGTTCATGATCAGGAATTATCGGGACTTCCGTAGCAGATTTAGTCGATGAGGTTATATTTCTCGATATATCACCTGAAGCACTCAAGATTGCTCAGGAAAACTTTCAGAAATACTACCCCTCAAAAAGTGTGGAATTTCTTCATTCAGACCTTCTTTCAAATATTGATCCGAATGTTTCTGAGTTACTCTTTCTTGCGAATCTCCCATATATCAAGGCTGAAGACTGGGGTAACATGAGTCTCGATACTCGATTTGAGCCAGAGCTGGCACTTTTCTGAGGAGAAAAAACAGGATTTGAGCTCTATGAGAGGCTCTTTCAAGAGCTTCGAGAAAAAAAATATCAGGGAACCCTTATTATTGAATTTGGGTTTGATCAGAGAGAAATAGCAGAATGAGTTCTCAAAAAGTTTGGATGGAGAGGGACATTTTTTACAGATTATGCAGGAATGGAACGATTCTGTGAGATTTATTTGACAAATAATTAAACATTTTATTATATATGTATGCCCTCCCATCTTGATGAAAACATACATACTAATAAGCCACCCAAACCACATTTTATTCAAAAGCATCCTTGAGTGAGATCAAAGATTATTGAAGTTTGAGGAGCTGTTTTTGCTGTTCTTTATGGATCGACAAAAAAGCTCTGAGTAACGGGAGTGAGATATATGAAAAATGGAGCAAAAAGGTGACCTATACGAGATGTATCTGTAATTGATGAGTCCTGACTTCAGGCCCAAATTCATAAGCTCAAAGAAGCAGGGAGAGGGGTTATTATTCTCAACCATCACTGTAGTAAGTTTCCTGATTATCTTCCAGCATTCTGATATCTTGGGGATGATATTTTAAGGCAAACACTCTTTTTTACTGGCCCATATAATCTTGAGATGAATCGTAAGCAATTTCCATGATACCAATTTGAACCAGCGGTAGAAGGTGGAAGAAATGAGATGCATGGACTTCTTGAAGTTCTCAAAATGAAACTCAAGGCTATACATCAGGAATGAGGATATATTTTCCTCATTCCTGCATGACCTTGAGAAGATTATGGAAATAATAAGCCGTTCCAAGCTTTATTTGGACAGATTCTTCGCTGACTTTCTCATGAATCAGCACCAGAAGGGAGTGCTCCAGAGATTCCAATAATGGCGTTTCATATTGAACACAGTGAGCCTATTTCATATGGAAAAATTCTTCTAAAACGATTCGGTCTTTTTCGGTATAATACTACTCTTGAGTGAAAACTAACTCGTCTCTCTGAGTGGCCCGATCGAGGATGAGTTAAGCAACGAGCATTTTATAATCAACTCTTTAAAAAATCCCCATAAATGGGGATTTTTTTACGCTTCACTTTCGGTTTTTGGGTCAACCTCTTTTCCTTCAATGGTTGAGAGAGATATTCGATATCCGAGGAGATCTCAAGCAATGTTTATATTCGTTCCTCCACGTCCGAGAACTTTTGCTTTCTCTTCATCTTTTACTGTGGCGCGAATAATGTTATTTTCCTCATCAATCTCTATTTCTTCAACGGTTCCTGGGATAAGTGCACGACGCACCATTTCTTTCTGATCGGTTGTGTAGTTGATAATATCAATCTTTTCCCCAAAGAGCTCATCGACGATTCCACGAACTCGCATACCCTTTGGTCCGATGAGACATCCAGCTGGATCAACATCTTCGTCATCAGAAGCAACGATGATTTTCGTTTTTACTCCAGCCATACGAGCGATAGAGACGATTTCGACCGTTCCTTCCTCGAGTTCTGGAGTATTCATTTCGAAAAGTTTTACTACGAGCTCCTTATCCTTTCGAGAAAGTACAACGCGAGGTCCAAGCTCAGGATCAATCTCAACCTTTCTTACGTAGAGATACATTCGTTGCCCAGGAGTATATTTGTCTTTTGAATTTTGCTCGCTTTTAGGTAGAACAACTTGGTTTCCATTGTAGTCGAATACGACGCGATTTTTTTCGACGAGTTCGACACGGAGATTTACCACCGTATCTTCTTTATCTTTAAAAAGATGGTAGAGCTTTTCTTTTTCCGTCTCTTGTATTTTCTGTACGATTACTTGTTTTGCTGCCTGAGAAGCTATACGACCAAAGCCTTCACTTCCAAGAATTTCATCAGATACATCAATCTCAACCGTATCACCAATAGAAAATCCAGAGTCAGTTCCTCCAACATCCTCAAAACTCACTTCAATATTTGGGTCAGTAACTTCTTCTACGATAGTTTTCTCAATAGATATTTCAACCGACCCTGAACTCATATCAAGGTGAACGTTTACGTTTGCTTCTTTGCTTGCATAGTCCTTCTTGTATGCGGTTTTGATAGCATGTTCAATAATCTCAACAAGCTTTTCTTTGGCGATTTTTTTCTCAGCGGAGATGGCATTAATCGCGGCCTCAATTTTCGAGAGATCAAACATAAATTATGAAAAAAGAGAATAAGGGTAAAAAAAAGACTCGCCGTTGGGCAGGTCTCTTTTTGTATCTGGAGCTGATTTTATGAGAAAATCTCAAAAATGCAAGTTTTTCTTTTTTGACATCTAACAGAAAATAAGCAACTTATATGGAATTTCATTCCTATTTATATGCAACACATCTTGGAAAACATAATTGCTTGGTTTGGGACGCTTTCATATTTCGATATATTTATCCTCATGGCAATGGAATCATCGATTATTCCTCTCCCATCAGAATTTGTTATGATTCCTGCGGGTTGGATTGCGAAATCAGGCGGATTAGATCCGTATATTTCTATCCTTGCTTGAGGAATTTGATCTGTTGCGGGAGCTACTGCAAATTACTTTATCATTGGCCGATGGGTTGGGAAACCACTGCTTGAAAAATATGGAAAATATATTCTCATAACAAAAGAAAAATACCAAAGAGCAGAAGATCTTTTTCTAAAAAATCAGAATCTCTATACATTTCTTGGTAGACTTATTCCGGTTGTTCGACACCTCATATCTATTCCAGCTGGAATATTTCGTATGCCATTGGTTCCATTTTGGTTGATTACTTTTCTTGGTGCTACTCTTTGGTGTGGTATCCTTGTTTGGCTTGGATGGACATTTGGTCAGATGGTTCTTGATATTGCTGTGAAATATCTTCATGAATTTAAGGTCGTGGGAGTTCCTGTTATTATAGTCTATTTTATGTGGAAAATTTTTGGTAGGAAACAAAAAAAATAGGGAAATATTTGCAGAATCAACTTTTCTCTTATAATCCGCCCATACTAAGCGGGTTATTTTATGCCAAAAAATGATATCATCGACAACGTTCTTATTGAAAAGCTCATATTCTGAGGAAAGGGTCTTGCTACAGCTCAGGACGGAAGGAAGATTATTGTTTCATGAGGAGTAATACCGGGGAGTATTGTAAATCTTAGAGTTCTCAAAAATAAAAAATCACACATTGAAGCTCAACAGATAGATGTTGTAAAAAAATCTCCAATCGAAAAGGAGCTTGAACCAGGTCATCAGCTCTATGGTGGAGCAAAATGGCTTACTATAAAATACGAAGATCAACTTAGAATTAAGGCATGACAGATTGAGGAGGCCTTTTATCATATATCAAAGTATCTCGAGACAAATCAGATAAAACCAGTCTTTCATCCGATTGTTCCTTCGCCAGAAATATATGGATATCGAAATAAGGTTGAGTTTTCATGGTGAAAGTATATTTCCGCTCGAGAAGGAATTCATGATGATTTCCGTTTCTGATTTCATGCTCAGTGACAGTTTGATCGAATCGATAATTGTGAATATTGTGCTCTTGCAGATGAGCAGACAAATGCTCTTTTTAAGGATGTGGATAAACTCTCACGAGCTTCAAATTTTCCTACATATGATCCTAAAACTGCACAAGGATTTTGGCGGCATCTTGTTGTACGCAAAGGAAGAAAAACAGATGAAATAATGATTATTTTTTCGATTCATTCACTCTGGAATCCTCCAGAAAATAGTCAGAAAATACAAGATTTATTTACGCTTATGGTTCAAGAATTGACCGAAAAATATAAGAATATTCGTTCTATATACTTTTTAGAAAATACTTGAAGGGCAGATATTGTTACGGGAAATCCGATATGCATCTACGGAGATCCTATTATTGAGGATGAACTTTTTGGAATGCACTTTGAGATTCAACCAAAGTCATTCTTTCAGGTTAATACGTTTTGAGCAGAAAAGCTTTACCAAGTAGCCATCGATTTTATCCACAATAAGGAGTGAGTTCTTCTTGATCTGTATGCATGAACTGGAACTATTGGATTACTTTTGTCTGAGCACTTTAAAGAGGTTTATTCTGTGGAGCTTGTAGAATCAGCATCAAATGATGGAATGAAGAATGCTTTAAACAATGGAATTAAGAATGTTCGATTTATGAACGAAAAAGTTGAGGATTTCGCAAAGAAATTTCTAGAAACTTGAGGAAAGGCCGATACAATTATTCTTGATCCTCCTCGTGATGGTATGCATCCATCGACATATGCAACACTCTTAAGTTTTTCAGTGAATGAGATTATCTACGTCTCGTGCAATCCTGCAACTCTCGCTCGAGATCTTGAAGTATTCATAGGAAAAAATCGCGATGAAAAAACCGAGGGACTTCCTCGGTATAGAATCACAGATATTACCCCAGTAGATATGTTTCCCCATACTCATCATATCGAAACGGTAGTAAGAATGGAGAGGATATAAAAAATTCTTATTTTTTATTCGCACATCCATGAAGTTCCTCAGCTCACACATTGAGGGTTGCATTAAATGCGTATTTCGTATCACTTGCTCCATCGCTACAGCTTCATTTTATGAGAGTAAGAAAAAAATCTCATTTTACTCAGCGTAGAGAAATAGTCGATCACTTATCGCTTCAGATAATGTTGAAGGTCTCTGTAGAAGTGCTTCCTGTTCCAGGACGAGTGAGTGTTGCGGTGTTCTTTTCAATTTCCACTGACCAAAATGGTTCAGTTCATTTGACTGTGAAGGCAGGAATAACCTCTGCTTCTGGTGTTGGGATGAATGATTTCTCTCATCCAGATCAAACCACCTCGTTCATGGGAACACTTGGATAAGGACTTGGTTGAGTTGCCTGAGGGCCTTGTTTCGTTCAGCTTCCACAACTTGAAAGCATAACCATAAGAAGAGCAGCAAGAAGTGAAATTCTTCGCATAAGGAATGAAGTAATGATAATAGTTATATACTATATTTTTTCGAACATTTGCAAGCTATTTTATTTTTATGTTAAAAGTAGTTCACTGATTTACTTTAGATGTTACACGTATTTCCCAACCATAGTGATGTATTATTTTTTCTACTATCGAGAGACCTATCCCAGTTCCAGGATTCTTACCAGTTCTTTCAACTCTATAGAATCTTTCCCAAATGTTTTTTATATGCTTTTCATCGATTCCGATACCAGTATCAGTAATTGATATCATTCCATCCTTTTCATTAATATCAATCGTTCCTCCACTTTTATTGTAGGTGATAGCATTTCTAATAAGGTTTCCGAAAAGCAAAGAGAAATGTTTTCGATCCATATCAATACTTGATTTTGGTTCAATATGAATATTTACGACTATTTTCTTTTCTTCAATTCTTGTTTTTTCTTTTTCAAATTCGGCATTGAATGCTTCTAGAAGATGAATTTTATCGATTTTTTCTCAACTCATAGTACTCGAGAGTTCCAGTAACCCATCTAGAGAATCTGACATTGAGTGAATAGTGTCAATGCTTTCTTCAACGAGTCACTTCTCTATATGTTTAGTTTCCCGAAGAATCTGAAGGTTTCATGAAACGATAGCAAGTGGCGTTTTAAGTTCATGTCAGGCATCATGAATAAAGTGAGACATTATATCAATATTTTCTGCAACAGGCTCAAGAGTTTTCCGTACAAAGTATCTTCCCATAAAATAAAATGGGACAATAATCAGTATATCTAAAATAAGAAAGCGAAGAATATCTCGCAAAAGATCTTCAAGGGGATACCCCGATCTTCTTATAAAAACCTGATAGAGTTCGGGATTTTCTGGGCGAATTCTTTTATAGATGAGTAAATCGTCTTTTTTTGTGACAACCCCTACCTCAAGTTCATTGAGAAATTCTCAAGTTATTTCTTCGATATCGACGAGTGGATTTTCTATTCAACGATCTTGAAATACGGCACCACTTCTATCAATTGAAAATACCGACATACCAATCTTTGGTCAAAAATCCCTTGATTTTCTTGGTGAATCCGGAGCATGATTCTCTATTCGAGTTACCTCATTGGTGAATCCAGTTCGAGACATTTTTTCTTCAAAGATGAACCGAGATACGAGAAAAAAGCCTTCAAATAAAAGAAGAAATAAAAATGCTCATCCAAGAAATATAGCGATAAGTTTTCGTTCCGTATGTATTAATGACGTTTTCATGATTCGTGAGGGTATTTTAGAAAGAAGGGAACTTTGGATGCACCTAAGAGAGGTTTATTCTCAACAGTTTAGTCGATATCAGAATCATTTTTGAGTTTCAATAATATTTTTATTTATTTTTTTTCGGAGATATCCGATATAAACTTCTACAACTTTTCCATCTTCCCATACGTCATAAATTCCCCATACTTTCTCTGCCAGCTCATTTTTTGTAATAATCTTATCTCCATTTTGTGCAAAGTACAAAAGAAGTTCGAATTCACGTTTTGAGAGTTCAACCTCATTACCATTCCATCTTACTTGGTGAAGAGTTTGATTGATTTCAAGGCTTCCAATACGAATCATTTCGGTGCTTTTTTCAGTAAAATTTCTTCTGCTGAGTGCCCGAATTCGAGCCACTAACTCTCGATAATCAGCAGGTTTTGAGAGATAGTCATCAGCCCCATAATCAAGTCCACTTACAATATCATCGTGCGTACCACGTGAGGTAAGCATGATAATTGGAGTATTTTTTCATTCATTTCGAAGCCTTCGACAGATTTCTATCCCATCCATATTCGGAAGCTCGATATCAAGAATAATAACATCGAAGTTATTATTCATTGCTTCCATAAGTCCTTCTTTCCCATCGGTTCGAAGGGTGCAGGTTATATTTTGAGTTGCAAGATAGCGTGTGACGGTTTGAGCGAGAGCAATATTATCTTCGATAAGAAGGGTATTCATATAATTGATTTTATATTATATATTATAGTTCAAACTGGAAAGATTCAATTCGGCTTTTATAAACCTGGATTTCAGAGGTTTCATCATCGAGTCAATCGGTTAGAAAAACTTCTTGAGAGATGATCGAGAGAAATCCTATAAACATGAGAAGTATGATTTTCTTCATGATATTATTGTACGCTGAATTTGTAAGAGCCGAGTAAGAAGAAATAAAAATCCCACAAGATTGTGGGATTTTCCTATATATTTCTTCCGTTTTTCCTGAGACTGAGTACTTACTCAGCAGATGAGGTTGTATCCGTTTCTCACTTCATATGACCGCCTCTTCAACCAGGTCATTGCATTTTTGGCATATCATCTAAAATTTTCTGCTCGTCTTGAGTAAGTGTAGTTCCTGCCTTTTGTTTTTCCAGAATTGCCTCAAATTGTGTACGCTTTGCTTCCATCTCAGCGCGTTTTGTTTTCATCTCAGCCCTTTCTTTGATTATATCCTGCCTTAGTGATTCTTCGTCAGTCGTGAGTGCTGTACCTGCAAGAAGCTTATCGATGACTGCTTCATGAGCGCTTCGCTTTGCTTCAGCTTCAGTTCGTTTTTTTTGAAAAAAGGCTTGTTTTTCAGTATTGGTCATAGACTCAAGGGATGTCTTTTCTGCATCGGAAAGTTCGTTCATCGGACCTCCCATTGGTCCACCTCTATGTCACCCCATTCTTTCTCAACCATTTTCAGAAATTTGTCCAGGAACTGAACTATTTCAATTAGAAGAATTTGAACCAGTGGCGGCGAATGTTCCTGCTACTGCGACAGTAAGTGCTGTGACGAGGACGGCGGGAACAAGGATTTTTGTATTCATATGATTATAAGTTAAGTAATAAAATCCCGTAATCCGTAGAGATCTCTCGGGAAGATATGAACGATAGTATATTGTTCCTTCCGTCAGTGAGATATCGAGATTACATAAACAATTATAAGATTTCTTCGTAAGAGAGGGGTAAGGAAAATCCCTCGAAGAGAGGGATTTTAGATTGAAGGTATGACACTAAGGAATGCATCTGTTGTATCACTTGCTCCACCAACACTTGAGAGAGAGAGTGAAGAAATTTTTTGGCCAACAATTTTTTTGGTAGCAGCATTATTGAATCGAGCAATATATTCAGCGCTTTCATGATCACCACTGTTCATATTCGCTTTTACTCCAGTAATAGTTCCGTCAATTGTTGTCGATATATCAAAGGTTACATTTACTGAGTGTTTTCCATGATCAGTGCGGTAGCTTATGGTTTTTTTTGTACTTGAAGACGAAGAGGAGTTCGATGTGCTAGAAGTATTTGAAGGGGTTGTATTGCTTGTTCCTATGGTATTACTTCCAGTGCCTGTACAAGAAGTGAGAATTATAGATGAGAGAACGAAGAGAAGTATTGGGGAAAAATTTGTATTTTTCATAAGCATATTAATTATTAAGGTAATACCAGCTTATCGAATTTGAGTAAGTTTAAAGTAAGAGAAAAATACTATTCACTTCTGAGTGCATCTATTGGTCGCATTTTTGCTGCCTTGTATGCTGGAAAAATCCCAAAAAAAAGTCCAGTTCCTATAGAAAATGATAGAGCAAGAAGAATCTGAGAGCTCGTAATAACTGGAGTAATTGCTGTAGTTACGAGGGTGATGATTTTCACGATTCCAAATGAAAGAATAATCCCAATAAATCATCCCATAACGGTAAGGAGAACCGATTCCACAAGAAATTGCTCAATAATATCTCGATTTTTTGCTCCTATGGCCTTTCTGATTCCAATTTCTTTCGTCCGTTCTGAAACAGTAACTAAAAGAATATTCATGACTCAGATTCCTCATACTATCAGAGAAATAGCGGCTATTCCTCAAAGAAATGTCTTGAGTGTTGTCGTAATGCTTGAGAGTGTATCAAGAGTATCAGCTTGGCTTGATATTGTGAAATTTGCCTTTGAGGTATCGGTAATTTTTAGTGCACCAAGAAGAGCTGTATTGATAGCTTCCTTTGCACTATCCATATTCGATTCACTATCGATTTGAACATTGATGGTTGAAAGATAATTTGATCCGAGAAGTGAGATTTGAGCGGTAGTAAGAGGAACATAGAGAGCATTATCTGGGTCATTAAAACCGCTCGTTCCTTTCGATTTTGTGATTCCTACCACAGTAAAAAGAACATTTCAAACACGAATAGTTTTTCATATAGGATCTGTACCACTAAAGAGATTTGTAACTACGGTAGGGCCTATAACAGCAACCTTTTCTCGATTATTATAAGCATTTTCGGTAATGAATGTCCCGTTTGTAACCGGGGTATTGTTAATTGTTTCATACTGGGGTGCTACACCATAAATTGTAACAGTTGAGTTTGCGTTTTCATAGATAACTTGTTTAGAGGTGTTCACTATCGGAGAGACTCACGATACATGGTCAATATTTTTAATAACATCAATATGTTCTAGGGTAAATACTTTCTGATTTCCTCATCATTGTCTGCGAACATCTCAAGAATTCTGACTTCATGGTCTTACTGTAAGAAGATTCGTTCAGAGCGAAGAGACGCGATCAACGATACTTTTTGTAGCTCCTTGCCCAACTGCTAGAAGTACTACGACAGAAAATACCCCAATTATAATCCCAAGGGATGAAAGTCCAGCTCGGAGCTTATTGGCTCTCATATTACGAAATGCATGGCTGAGGATGCGTGTAAGTTGCATAATAATCAGTTAATTGTCAGTTTCTATATTTCCATCGAAAAGCTTAATCACGCGCTTTGCTCGTGCACCTACAGTTGGGTCATGCGTAATAAGTATAACGGTTCGACCTTCCCTATTTAGGGACTCAAAAATATCGAGAACTTCTTTTCCAGTTTTTGAGTCGAGAGCGCCTGTGGGTTCATCAGCGAGAAGAACAGAAGGTGAAGTTACGATAGCTCGAGCTATTGCTACACGTTGTTGTTGACCTCATGAGAGCTTTGTTGGTATGCTGTAATATTTTTCTGAAAGTCACATACGATCGAGAGCATGCTTGGCGAGTTGTTCTTTTTCTTTTGCCCCTATTCATTGATAATCAAGAGGAAGCATAACTTGTTCGAGGGCAGTAAGCCGGGGAATGAGGTTGTATCCCTGGAAGATGAAACCAATTTTTTTTCCGCGAAATTCTGCCTCTTCGTTATCAGAGAGGTTGAGCGTATTCCTTCCATCAAGAAGATAGGTACCAGTAGTGGGCTTATCGAGGAGTCAGATAATATTCATGAGAGTAGATTTCCCGCTTCCAGATGGTCACATGATTGCAACGAATTCACCATCAGTGATAGTTAGATTGATTCATTTAAGTATTTGTATCTTTGAATCTCAGAGATCAAAATATTTAGTTATGTTTTTGAGTTCGAGCATAAGATTTTAGAATGGTGGTGGTCCTCAGGCGCCAAGTCCTCATTGTGAACGAGTAGTAGAGGTACTACTTTTGGTGCTTGAACTGGCACTTTTAGATGTTGAAGTGGTTGTTGGGAGAACTACTGCATCTCAGAGAGAAAGTCATGAGAGAATTTCTGTTTTCTCACCATTGGTTACTCCGAGAGTTACCTCGATTTTTTCGGTTGGAATTGTTACGGTTCCAATATTAATAGTATCTGATCGTGAGGAACTACGATTTCTTAAATTTCCACTTCAAGATATATTCATTCATGTGAGAGTCTTTGATTCAGGGGCTCACACATTTTTTTCTCATGAAACGGTTTTTCCACTTCCAAATCTCGTTACTCCAGAAAATCCTTCGGGCCGCATTCTTCCACTTCCACTTTGTGAGCCATTCATCATGGTTCCGCGAAGTGACTCCATATCAGTAACTTTATTTACATAGGACTTCCCTCAAGACGTTGTAATTGCCGAAGATGGAAGAGTGGGAATATTATCTTTTTGAGTAAGAATTATTTCCACGGTGGTGCTCATTTTTGAGTAAACATCATTTCTCGGTATAGAAAGTTCTACAATTGCTTCATAAGATACTACACCAGAAGTTTCAGTAGGAACAGCGCTTACACGACTTATGGTTCCTGTATATGTTTCACTTGGGAATGCATCTAAGGTAATTTTTGCATTCATTCATGCTGTAACTTTTACGATATCAATTTGATCGAGAAGAAGAGATATCTCATAGGCATTTTTGTTTTCAATGAGTATTCATTCATTGGTTGTAGATGTGTCTCCGATTTTCCAAGGAATATCATTCACAATCCCATCAAATGGAGCAACGATTTGATAATCTTTAAGTGAGAGATATGCCTTAGAGAGAGATATATTCGCACTTGCGATATTGTTTCTTGCACTTTTTTGGTCTACAGAAGTAGGTCCATTCATTAGTTCATTGTAAGTAAGCTCATTTGAAGTAACAGTATTTCTTGCTCGAGTTATTTCATTCTGTTTTGAGATACGATCTGTATTTTGAGAGGATTTTAGGGCTTCCAAACTTCTTTTTGCTTTTGCTAATTCATTTTTTGCACTCTGAAGAGATTGTTCTTTGCTTGCGATGGTGTTTTTATTGGAAAGGGATTCTATTTCATCTGATCAATAGTTTTTGAGAGTGGTATAGGTAGAATTAAGGGATGATAATTTTGTAGAGATGCTCGATCAGAGGGTGCGAAGTTCGCTTTGAGCATCATCTATATCGGTGTCAGAAAATGGTATACCAGTGGGGGTATTGTCATAGGTTTCAACAGCCTGAGCCGACAGCGTATTCATATCTTGAAGTAAACTTCTACTCGTCGTAAGAAGAGCGAGAACTTCATCGAGTCAATGTGTTTCTTTCGTTCTCAGCAAAGAAAGATTTTTCTCGAAACTTGCAAGACTCCCTGAGATACTTAGAGTAAGTTTCTCCATCTGAACTTTTTGATAGCTATTTTTACTTCCGAAATCGCCATAACGTTCAGCCGATTTATTGTCGATGTAGGTAAGGTTTTTAATACTCGAAAATGTAGTCGGAAAAAATCGAGCAACTTCCTCTATAGAAATATAGGAGTTTGCAATATCTCGCTCAAGATTCGAGATATCATTGGTGGTATCAAGATTTTTTCTTGTATATTCCAAATCGCTTTCAGCCAGCTTCATTTTTTCATCGAGGAGGGAAATTTGTAGTTCATTTTCAATAATTGCATTCTTTTGTGACACTAGAAAATTCTCATATTCAGCCTCAAGAAGTTTAAGAGTATTGCGACTCTCCTCGAGGGTATTTTTTGCCTTAGTTTTGTCTCATTCTGTTGCGCTATCAAAAAGTTTAGTGTAGTTGTTATTGGCATTATCTAGGGATATCTGTGCGCTTTTGATGTCCATGTAAGCATCAGTCGCATCTACCTCAGCAATAACATCGCCCGCTTTAATATTTTCACCAATTTTTTTATTTATCTTTGTTACAGTGCCCTGTCGTGTAAAAGAAAGGACGCTTGTTTGTACGGGTGATATTTTTCCAGTTGTTTTTACGGTAGTTGAAATACTTCCACGACTGACTATAGCGACTTGTGTTCCACTCTGGTTGGTTGTTGTCTTTTTCGAAGCATAGTACCAGTATCCCCCACCTCATATGAGCAATATCGCTCATGCGATAGCCCAACGTGATTTACGCATAGTGTTTTTTTATGATGGTTCTACTCTATCACATTCCGGTAAGAGTCAAGTAAGAACTTTAGATTTATGCTGATGTTAGGCTTCCACGTTTTAATTTTAACAAGACCCGCTCAAGGATGGATGTTACGAGTTTTGGAGTTCTTTTTCCATTTCGAGCAGATTCGAGCTCCTCATCACTGAGTTTTATAAGCTCAGCTCATGCCTCTGCTTTGGCAAGTCAATTAATATAATCAGGCTCCTCTTTGGGTAAAGTTCAGGCTTTTATTTGTGAGGAGATTATTGCACTTACCATTCCACCTAAGGCTTTGGTAAGGAACCTTCTTCTTTCGATTTCTCTGGGTCCTTCATTTATTCCAGAAACGGTATCCATAGAATGGCTCATAATAGATAAAGCTCTTCCATTTTACTTATTTTTTCGTAGTATCAAGACTATGATAGCTGACAAAAAGCGAAAAATACTTGAGAAAAGCCTCCCCAATAACTCACTTCTCCTATTAATCGGGAAAGGTGAAATTCTCCGAAATGGAGATGTTTTTTATCCTTTTAGGCAAGATTCAGACTTTCTCCTTCTTACGGGATTAAATATCCCTGATATAAAAGTCATTGCTCGAAATCAGGGATCAAAAATTGAATGGATAATCTACAGTGATCCAATATCTGAAAAAGAAAAAATTTGGGGCACAAACCGTATTTCTTATGAAGAAATCCGAGAAAAATCATGAATTTCTCAGGTTCGGAGTCTCGATGAATGGGAAGGCGATATTGATAATGCCATGAAAGATGCAGGAAGCATCTATGTAAGAAGAAGTGACGAAAAATTACTCGAACAATGATTTATGAAATATAGGAATAAATTCGTTACCCTAGATAATCTTATTCTTCCTCTTCGTATGAGGAAAACAGAAGAAGAAATTGAGAAAATGAGGCAAGCAATTACCGTGACAAAGATAGCCCTTGATGTTATCCAGAAGAATATCAATACATACTCTTTTGAACGAGAAATTGAGGGAGATATAGCCTCAATCTATAGAAGTCATGGTTGTACCGAAGCTTATTCTACTATTGTTGCGAGTGGATCAAATGCCTGTATGCTTCATTATACATGATATTCGAGAAAGATTGATGAGGGAGACTTTATACTTATTGATACGGGTGCAGAATTTGAGTGATATGCCGCTGATATTACTCGCACTTTTATGAAAGGAGAAATATCTGCTCGTAAGAGAGAAATCTATGATGCCGTCAAACACGTTCAATCAGAGGCAATAGATTCTATAAAGCCATGAAGAACTTGGGATGAACATGAGGGTATTATGCGAGAAATTATGAATAGACATCTAGAAGAACTTTGATTTCTTCCGAAGAATATCAATCGAGAAGAACGGGACTTGCTTTCGAGAAAATACTTCCCCCATCGTATGAGTCACTTTCTTTGATTGGATGTTCATGATAGTGGGGATCGTTCCAGTATCTTAGAACCATGAATGCTAATCACTGTGGAGCCAGGAATTTATCTGAGAGATGAAGCTATAGGCGTAAGAATCGAAGACGATATCCTTATTACCCGAGATGGGTGTGAAGTGCTCTCTCGTGAAATCCCGAAATAATGATTGAAAAAATCCACTTTTTCACTATAATGCCGTCACTTCAAATCATGGTGAAAAAACCGTACATACGAAGCATTTATTATTAACTGTAAATAATATGAGACTTTTTACACTCCTTGCAGGATATGCTGCCTGACTTGCGGTTGCGATGAAGGTGCGTAAAGATGCTGGACAATCAAAACTTGATTCTACAGATCCTCGTAAAACCACGCTTGATAAACTCGTTGAAGAAGTAAAAGATATTCATGAGACCACCTATAAGGATGTAAAGGCATATGTCTCAACCCATTTTTCAGATGTGCATGATTTTGATTCTCTTAAAGTAAAAGTGAGCAGTATCATCGATGGTGTAGCTGATGAGGCAGAAGCATTTCTCGATTCTCTAAAAAATAGATGAGAAACAAAAAAAGATGTGATTGAAGGAAAGGTTGATGAATTTTTCTCAGAAAAAGAAGCCCTTCTCGATGAAGCGAAAGAAAAGGGTATGGCCCTTGCTGATACCACTACAGATACAGTGGTTGCTTGGATAGATGTTGCAAGATCGAAACTCACTTCACTGAGAGATACAATGAAGTCTAAGATTCAGGCACAAAATGAATCGGTTTCATCAGCTTCTCCAGCAAATAATAAGGCTCCCAAAAAAACTCCAGTAAAGAAGGTTTCTCCTAAGAAGCCACAAGTATAATTTTACTCTGTATCTCTAAGGGTCCCTTTTTCTTTCTTTTGTGAGAGCTTCAAACTTCCGTTCTCATGAAATGATCCTAAAAGGGATTTCTCTTTTTCACTCTAATACTTCTATAATATCATTAAAATAATACGCATATATGTCTGATCAAACACAAAATACAGATCCAAAAAACGTTGAAGAAGTCCTTGAGGAAATAGTAACTCAAGAGCCTGATGCTCAAGGCGCTACTCCTTCCAGTGAAGATGAGGTACAACGACTGAAAGATGCACTTGCCCGATCGCAGGCTGACTACCAAAATCTTCTTATGCGAGTTGATCGTGATAAGGTTGAGATGATTTCTTTTCTTTCAGCAAAAATTGTCCTCCCACTCCTTAAGGAGGTTGATAATCTCGAACGGGCAGTGAAACTTAAGGAATGAATTGAGGGAGATGGATTCATTGACGGGGTTCGTACTGTCCTTAGTTGAATGCAGAAATACCTTGAATCCCAGGGAGTGAAGTCATTTAATTCAGTAGGTGAAGAGGTGAATCCTGATAGGCATGATGTGATGACTCAAGCGCCTGGACCAGAGGGAAAAATTGTTCAAGAATTTGAAAAGGGGTATACTATAGGAGACAGAGTTCTTCGTCATGCTAAAGTTGTCGTCGGGTCGGGGGAGTAAGCCTCCTATCTATTTAATCAGGATGAACGCTTATAGGGGAAGCAGAGAAGACATCCAAGGTTTCAGAAATCTTTCGTAACACTACTTTCTATGCGTTCAACAATTAAGGAGCTCCTTGAGAAAATCGAAAAGCTAAACAGTGAACTCCGATGAGAATATGATAGGCTTGCAGATAAATATGGTTTTGAGCTTCGAAAGCGAAAGGTTATCTTTCTCGAGGAATTTCGAAAACGAAATCGCTGATTTAAGCTCCCTACTTGGAAATATGTTCTTCCAGCCGATGTGCGTCATATTCTCTCCATTCCGTTTATTTATGGAGTATTCCTGTTTGCTCTTGTTTTTGATATTGCCATAAGCCTCTATCAGTGGATTTGTTTTCCACTGTATCGGATTCCTTGTGTTAAGCGAAAGGACTATTTCATCTACGAGCGACGATTTCTTGATTATCTTAATATTATCCAAAAGATTAATTGTCTTTATTGTAGTTATTTCAATGGCCTTGCAGGATATGCAGTCGAAATTGGGGCTCGCACGGAACGTTATTGGTGTCCGATAAAAGCAGCTCATCGTCCAAAATTCTCCCACTGATGGTATAAGGATTTTGCTGATTATGGAAGTCCAGAAGAGTGGAATGAAAAGATGGAAAACAGAGGGGAGGTATTTCTTGATTCCTATGGGGATAAATGTTTTCTCCCAAAATAATGCTTCCAATTCTTCTTACATCTCGCCTTAAGGCAATACTGGGGAGTGATTTTGATTTGGTTCTTAGAGCATATTCATCGGAAAGAAAGGGTTCTTTTCGGATAAATACCCTGAAATCAAATGAATCTGAAGTGCTTGATGAAATGAATCAAAAAGGGATTTTTTTCGAAAAATATGAATCCCTTTCAGGAGTTTTCATTTTTTCGAATGAGCATGATTATGCCATAAAAGGGACGAATGCTTTTTATGGAGGAAAAATGTATCTCCAGTCGCTTTCATCGATGCTTCCAGCTCTGATTCTTCAGCCCAAAAAGTGAAGAAAGATTCTCGATGTTTGTGCCGCTCCAGGATCAAAAACAACTCAAATGGCAATGATAATGGAAAATCAATGATCTATTATCGCTCTTGAACAAAACCAAATTCGTTTTGATAAGCTTCTCTATAATGCTCGCCTTCAGGGATCGGAAATTATAGAAGGGAGGAAAATTGATGCGAGAAAATTTCTTGAATCATCTCAAGACCTCTTTGATTCTATTCTTCTTGATGCTCCTTGTAGTGCAGAATGACGAATCAACCTTCGAAATGAGAAATCCTACGGATTCTGGTCTTTAGAAAATATAGAGAAAAAGGCCGATCTTCAGTATGAGCTTCTCTCTCTTGCTGTAAAACGTCTTAAAAGGGGCGGAACAATCGTTTACTCTACTTGCACCTTAGCCCCAGAAGAAAATGAATGAGTTATCTCAAGGGTGCTCCTTGAATATCAAGACCTAATTCTTGAACCAATTGATATTGGTCTTTCAGAGAAGGCGTGGTGGAAAAGTGGAATAACTGCTTTTGAATGAAAGGAATATGGTGCACAAATGGAAAAAACCGTACGAATACTTCCAAGCACTGAAACTGAAGGATTTTTCATGGCAAAAATTTCAAAACTTGTATAAGTAGAATTTGTATTTCTTCATAAATTCTGATAGTCTCATAGAAAGAGGCTTTTATGACAAGAAATCCAAATCTCGAACATAATCTGTCACCAGATTCACCCAAAGAGGCGAAGTCTGAATATTCTGAAAGCTGGCTTGATGGTCTTAAGCAAAGACTTTGATTCAGACAAAGTATAGAACGATGAGGAACTGATGTGATTCGGTTTCTCGATGAAGAAGTTGCAAAGAGAGAAAAAGGAGCTGACAATCAACAGACATTTTATATTGCTACAAAATCAGAGAAGGGTGGAACATTTACTCTTCTGAAACTGGAACGAGTTGGAGATAAAATATTTCAGTACACCTCACCAGATAAAACGAAGGTATTTCGCATTACTTTTCGTGAATGAGTATGAGTAAATCAACAATTTAGTGCGGCACTTCCTGTTGGATATCAGATTTATGGAATCTCATTTCCAGTAACATCACAGTATGCAGGATCTTATAAAACAAATAGGCCCTATAGCTTCGTCTCTTATGTCCCTTATGAACCACTCCGTGATGGCATAGAGAAGAGAAAGAATGGTTTTGAATATCTACAATCAAGCTTCCGACAGGCTCATGAAAAAATTAAGTGAGCCAATGTTCCCTCGCAAGCATTTCCAGGAAAAAAAGTTCATGAAGTCATCCCATACTGGCTTCCGATGTTATTTAATATCGTTGAGCATATGGATAATGATATTTATATCGGAAGTCTTGCTACTCATACCTTAAAGCCTCGTGCAGAGGTCTTTAAAATTATGGGAGACAAGATGGGTGAGACACTCAATCAGTATGCAAATAATAAACGTTCCGCCTATAACTATTCCCTAAGTCCAGGCGTTTGAGCACTCGGAACGGCTCAGATGAGAAAGGGGCCCTATACAACACTCGCCAATGAACACTATCCATCTGCCAAACTGAATCCAGATTTTATTGCCTGAATGCAGGATCATACGAATGCTATGATGGCTCAGATTCTCTGGTTTGATGATGTACTCAAGACATTCCCCGCTGGTTTTAAAGAAAATTATCTTCTCTATATTCAAGGAAAGCCCCAGAAATCAGATATTCTTGGTATTTTAGGTGCATCATACAATAAGGGAACATCTATTTCTGCGGATTTAAGAAATGGAAAAAGATGGGGGGATATCTTTGAGGGTCTCCCTCTCGAATCACAGATCTATTTCCTTAAAACACGCTATGTTCGACAGGAGCTTGAGAAGCACTATGGTCTGAAGGTTCCACTAAGTCCCAATACTGCTAAAGTAGAACTTGAATTTCAGGAAGATAAGAAAATTATTTCTGCTAATAGAAGGACAGGAAAAGGAAAAGTAGGATCTGATGGAAAAACTCCCGAACTCAAACGAGAGAGAAGCGAGATGCAATTACGAAAATCCTTTCAGACGTATTCTGATATTGCTGACGGGATTAAATCGTCAAAGCTTATCTTAGTTCCTGAATCAGGAAGAGGATATATTTTAACAGAGATCGGAGAATATGAGTCTGATCCTTCCAAAAAAAATCTTCTTCGTGCACTCGATCCTCCAACCCTCCGCCTTCTCCAAGAAATTGCAGGAAGGTTTGATATGAAATTCCCATGAAAAAAACTTCCGATTACGAGTCTCGCTCGACCTCAAGAGTACTATGATAAAATTCCATCAAGAGGAAACCATAAAGCAAAAGATGGAAAAACTTCCCACATGCATGGTTTAGCATTTGATATTGGAATCTCTCGCCTTACTCAAGATGAACAAAAGTGGCTCAATATAGAACTCAAATGACTCAAAGATAAGAAAGTAATACTTACGGCGCTAGAGGGGAAAAATGCGATGCATGTATTTCTTCGGCCGGTTGATAACGTAAAACCCCAAGCACATTAGAGGATTCATGAAATATTTTTTGATACTCGAAATTAGAGAATGGTCTCAAAAAGATCCTCATAGGTTTCCGCGCGTCTGATTTTCTTGATATTTTCATCTGCTTCTACGAGAAGTTCCGCGCATCGAAGTTTTCCATTGTATTGGAAGGCCATGGATTGGCCGTGTGCTCACGTCGAATGTATGATCATAATATCTCATTTTATTACCTCTGGGAGATTTCGGCCGCGACTGAATTGATCATTATTCTCACAGAGACTTCCTGTGACATTTGCAAATTCCGTAAGAAGAGCATCCTCTTTTCAGAGGATAGTGATATGATGATAGCACTCGTCCCAGCTTCCATCAGGATTTTTTGTCGTATACATTCCTGGTCGCATGAGGTTCGCCATCGAAGCATCAACTCCGATAAACTTTCGGTGCTTTTCAGCGATATTAAGTATTTGGGTTATGAGTATTCCTGCTGGTCCCGTGATATATCGACCATTTTCCATATAGACTTTTGGTTTCATATCAAGCATGGAAAAACTTTTCTCATATTCGTGTTTTACTCAGTTTGCGAATATATCAAGATCGACTTCGTGGTCAGTCGGTCGGTAAGGGATACCGATACCTCCACCTAGATTGATAAATTCAAAACTTACCCCCGTAGTGGTATATATTTCACTTGCAAGACCAAAAAGGATTCGAGCATTTTCGATGAGCTTTGCTTCATCGCGCTCATTCGAAACAAGCATCGCATGAAGTCCGAATCGTTTGCATCCAAGTTCTTTAAGTCTTCTATAGGCTTCTATTATTTGATCCTTGCGCATCCCATATTTTGCCTCGACAGGATTGCCGATGATGCCTGTTCCGACTTTCTCAGTCCCAGGATTGTATCGACAGCAGACGACTTCAGGAATCCCAACTCGCATAAGTGTTTCGATATGGGTAATGTCATCGAGATTGATGATGGCTCCTCGATCCATTGCTTCTCGAAATTCTGCTTCACTCGTATTATTCGAGGTGAACATGATATCTGTACCAGAAAGCCCGATGCGGTCACAGAGCATGAGTTCCGCGACTGAGCTACAGTCCATTCCCATACCTTCACTTTTGAGTATTTCCATGACATGTGGATTTGGGAGTGCCTTCACGGCAAAATGATTTTTGAATGGAAGTCCTACTTTTTCAAAAGCGAGTTTCAGATTCTCTGATTGTTTTCGCATTCTCGATTCGCTATAGAGGTGAAAAGGAGTTATACCATGATTTGTTTCGATGGCTTTTTTTATGACTTCGCTTGAACATGGAAGTCTGAGAGAAGGAGGGAGGTTTTGCATAAGAATAGGAGAAAATATCTCCGAGAATATACGGAGAAAATGAGAAAAGAAAATATTTGAATACAGTCTTATTGTATTTTCTCCCAATCCTCCAATCCCACTGCCTCAGCTCGCACTTTCTCATTATATCCACATTCGAGGATCCACGCTTTGACCGTATCGGAGTCATAGGGGCTCCCTCGCATATTTGAGAGGAGCGTCTTACGTGGTTGGATGAAGGCGTGTCGCCAGAGTTTGAGAAGTTTCTCTTCTTTTGATCGGTCGCGCTCTTTTTTTACCGTGAATTTAAGAACGATGGAATCCACCTTTGGAGGAGGGTCAAAGCTCTCTCTGCCAACATATCGCACAATCTCTATATCTTCACAGGCAAGTTCCATTGCGAGGGAGAGGTAGGAGTGATGGGGTTTTCTCTCACGTCATTCGAGTATTTTTTCTCCGACTTCCTCCTGCATCATGATGACCATTTCTTCGGGAGGATTTTTTATATCATAGAGGAAATGGAAGAGAATGGGGCTCGTGATATAGTAGGGGATATTGGCTATGACGACGTATTCCTCATAGGGTGGAGTGAACGTGAGGACATCCTGGTGATGGAGAGCAATCGGAGTTGCCTTCACGATACGATGAAAGTTTTCGCTGATTTCTGGAGGTTTCTCATCTGCCATAAATCTCGCATCAAGTATCTCGACCATATCAGGATCAAGCTCAACCATGTCGAGGCTCGCAGGATGATGGGAGAGGATGTATTCGGTCAATGCGCCATACCCAGGTCCGACTTCGATGACATGTTTTTCTGCGAGAATACTCGCGCGAGCTATATCGGTGAGGGCTTCTTCATCGATGAGGAAGTTTTGACCGAGAGATTTTTTGGCTTTAATAGATTTCATAGTATTTATGTACTTTTTATAACCAAAAAGTACCAAAAAGTCCTTCTTTTGTTGTCTCATTTCTGATTTTGTTATCGCTCAGTTTTCTAAAATCGAAAAACTCCTCGTTTCACTCAAGAGACAGTTTCGATTTTATACGAAAACGCTCGCGGACAAAATCTAAAAATTCGACAAAGAAAGAAGCAAAGAATACTGGCCCCCGTCACTCACGAGTGAAATGAGGTAATCTAGAAAGATTCTTATATTTTTTTACTTCAATTGAAGGGGTGTAATTACCAATAACTTCATTCATTCTCCAAACGCTTTTCCATTTTTTCGTCCACATATTGTATACGTATTTTTCTTTTTCCCTTGCTCTTTCTCTCGTTTCTCTTTTTATTTTTGTCTTTCTTTAAGAAATTCTTTTGACATTCATTTCCTTTTTTCTATAATCCCGCTACTTTTAATATTTCCCGAGGTAGACCTGCAGAGAAACCTCGAGAACAGAAAAATAGTGACGTTGTACGGTAACCTTTCTTATAGAAAGCCTCCGCACAACCTCTCATTTACATATAATCACACCCACAATTATGGCTGGAATTATCGGAAAAAAACTCGAAATGACTCGTGTGCTTCATAATGGAGCATTCACGCCAGTTACCCTCATCAAGGTTCCTACTCTTACGGTTGCTCAAGTAAAGACTGTAGAGAAGGATGGATATACTGCAATCGTTGTATCAATGAAGGATGGAAAGCAAGAAACTCTTCGTGAGGTAGCTCATGATGGTGCTCTCTCTTCTCTTGAGAAGGGTGCAGAAATCACTCTCGATGTCCTTGAAGGAGTTGAAAAAGTTAATCTTTCTTCTATATCAAAGGGTAAGGGATATGCTGGTGCGATGAAGCGTTGGAACTTCTCAGGTCTTCCTGCTTCACACGGACATAAATATGTTCGTTCCCTTGGTTCTATTGGTAATCGTAAACCACGCCGAACAAAACTTGGAAAGAAGATGCATGGACATATGGGTGTGGATAAAGTTACTCTCAAAGAGGTTCCACTCGTTCTCGTTAATAAGGATCTTAGGGTCATTGCTGTAAAAGGACCTGTTCCTGGTGCTCGTAACTCTCTTGTGACTCTCTCCTTCTAGTTCCATTCCAAATCAAAATTACTAAAAATTCTCTATGAAAGCTCCTCTCTTCGACATCACTTGAAAAGAAAAAGGAACCGTCGACCTTGAAAAAACTCACTTTGGTGTAGAACCAAACACTGGGCTTATCCACCGACTTCTTGTTCTTCAACAAGCAAATGGTCGTATCGCTATTGCTCACGTGAAGCATCGCGGTGAAGTTAATGGTTCTACTCGAAAGCTCTTCAAGCAAAAGGGTACTGGTAACGCTCGTATGGGTGATCGCCGTTCTCCAATGCGTCGTGGTGGTTGAGTGGTCTTTGGTCCTCGAAATGAACAAAATTGGACAGTAGCTATGAACGCTCAAGAGCGTCGTCTTGCTCTCCTTTCCCTTCTTTCAACTAAGGCTTCTGCAAAAAACGTAAAAGTTCTTGAAAAACTCGGAAAAGAAACTGTAAAAACAAAGGACATGCAAAAACTTCTTTCAACTATGGAAGCGAAAAAGCCTCTCCTTGCTATTACTCGAGAAGAGAAAGATAGCGTTCTCGGAGCATGGAATCTTCCAGAAGTAAAGGTTGTCAATGTAGAATACCTTAATCCACACTCACTTTTAAAGTATACGGATCTTGTCTTCACAGAGGCTTCCCTCAAGCACCTTTACGAACATTTTTCTAAATAAGTTTCTTCAAATTCTGTAAAATCACTCCTATGAATTCTCTCTATTCTGTCATCCAACGATTCGTTGTTACTAATAAGTCAACCGACGGCGAAGTCCGCGGAGTATATACTTGTATGGTTGCTCCAGAATCGACAAAAATCGATGTAAAAAATGCATTCAAGACCATCTACGGAGTAGAGGTAGAGAAGGTAAACATGACAGCTACTCGTGAAAAGTACCATAATACAAAGTTCGGTGCAGCTCAAAAGCGTCGAATCGAGAAGAAGGCAATGGTAACACTCAAAAAAGGTCAAAAAATCGCGAACTTCGAAGTTGCAAAGTAATCCCCTCCTAAAAAGAATCAATCACTAATCTCACTCCTATGTGAATCAAAAAGTATAAACCAACCACCCCATCTCGTCGTTTCATGACCAGTCTTACCTACGAAGAGCTTACGACAAATACACCATATAAGCCACTTACTCGCTACATAAAAGAGTCTGCTGGTCGAAATAATCTCGGTCGTCTTGCGGTTCGTCATCAAGGTGCGGGTCATAAGAAACTTTACCGTATTGTAGACTTTGCTTTTGATAAACTTGATGTTCCAGCAAAAGTAGAAACTATCGAATACGACCCATATCGCAGCGCATTTATTGCACTTGTATGTTATCGAGATGGAGAACGTCGATATGTTCTTGCTCATTCTGAGATGAAAGTTGGTGATGAAATTGTAACTTCAGTTACTGCAAAACCAGTTGCTGGAAATAGAATGGAAATCGGAAATATCCCAACTGGAATGAGTGTTTACAACGTTGAAATGATTGTCGGACAAGGAGCTTCTACTATCCGATCAGCTGGATCAAGTGCTCAGGTAATCTCCCAAGAAGGTGAGTATACACAAGTAAAAATGCCAAGTGGAGAAATTAGAATTGTTCATAAGAAATGTTTTGCAACTCTCGGCGTTGTCTCAAATGCTGATTGGAATCAAATTACTATAGGTAAGGCAGGGCGTTCACGTTGGATGGGTCGTCGTCCTACCGTTCTTGGTTCATCAATGAACCCAGTAGATCATCCACATGGTTGAGGTGAAGGACATCAATCAGTCTGACAAAGAAAGGGTCCAAAAACACCAAAAGGAAAACTTGCTCGTGGAGTAAAGACTCGATCAAGAAAATCAACTGACCGTTGGATTCTCAGAACTCGCACAGGAAAGCTCCAAGGCTAATTCCCCTATGAAATATTTCAACCTTTAATTCACAATTATGACTCGCAGTCTCAAGAAATGACCTTACATCGACCTTCGTCTCGTTAAAAAAGTGGAAACACTTAATACCTCAGGACGCAAGAATGTTATCAAAACATGGTCACGTTCGTGTACAATTACTCCAGAATTCGTTGGTCACACCTTCGGTGTTCACAATGGAAAACAACATGTCCCAGTATTTGTAACTGAAGACATGGTTGGACATAAACTCGGAGAGTTCTCCTTTACTCGCGTCTTCCGTGCTCACTCTGGAAATAAATAATAGACGAATCATTGAATACCTGTTATCTCAAATATTAATTCAACTTTTATGAAAGCTTCTGTTAGAAACGTTCGCATCTCCCCAAAAAAACTCAATGTGATCGCCTACATTATCCGTGATATGAGAGCAAAAGAGGCTCTCGATACTCTTCGTTTTATGCCAAAGAAGGGTGCTGATATTATGTACAAAGTACTTGCAAGTGCTGTAGCAAACGCGACTCACAACGATTCACAAAATGTTGCTGAACTTTCTATTGCTTCAGTAATTGTCACTCAAGGTCTTGTTTACCGTCGCATTAATCCGATTTCTCGAGGTCGAGCTCACCGAATCCTTAAACGGACTTCTCATATTGATCTTTCTCTTTCTGTAAAATAATTCTTCTTCTATCACCCTATGTGACACAAAGTTTCACCTCTTGCATTTCGAATCTGATACATTAAGACTTGGCGTACTACCGGTTACTATGATCGGAAGAACTACGCAGAACATACTGCTCAAGATGTTGCTATCAGAACTCTCGTAACGAAGCACTTCAAGAACCTTCCAGTTGCCAATATTTTTATAGGGCATACAGGAAACAGTACCGTTTCTATTACTATTTCAACTTCTCGTCCTGCAGTTATACTCGGTACGAATGACGAAAATGTAAATGCACTTAAAGAAAATCTTGTAAAACGATTTCCTGGATATGTGTTTCAGCTTGAAGTTAAAGAAGTAAAGAAACCTGAGCTCTCAGCTACTCTCGTTGCTGATTCTATTGCTCGCCAGATTGAAAAAAAGATGCCATATCGAAGAGTAATCAAGAATGCTATCGCAAAAACTATTGAAAAAGGTGGTCTCGGAATTAAGGTAAAACTCGGTGGACGTCTCAATGGAGCTGAAATCGCTCGTCGAGAAACATATAAGGATGGTTCAATTCCAACACAAACGATTCGTGCTGATGTTGACTTTGCTTATGAACGAGCTGAAACTCCAGCTGGAACTATCGGTCTTAAGGTCTGGATCTACAAAGGTGACGTGTTCAAGAAATAAACTTGCATTTTCAAAAAATTATTTATACTCCTAACGTTCTATCTCATGCTACAACCGAGCAGAACAAAATATCGTAAAGCACATCGTTGAGTGATTAAGGGTCTTGCTACTCGCGGATCTACCGTATCATTCGGTGAGTATGCTCTCAAAGTAACTGAATCTGGTTATATAACATCTCGTCAAATCGAGAGTGCCCGCAAGGCTATCGTCCGCTTTCTTAAAAAGTGAGGACAGCTCTGGATACGTATTTTCCCAGATAAACCATACACCAAGAAGGCTCTTGAAGTCCCAATGGGAGGTGGAAAGGGAGGTGTAGAGATGTATAGAGCCCCGGTAAAACCTGGTCGCATTATCTTCGAAATGGGAGATATATCACCAGAAATTGCTCGGGAAGCTTTTACTCTTGCTTCATATAAGCTTCCAGTAAAGACAAAGATTCTTATGTCAAAAAATGAAATCTAATCCTCCATTATTAATTTAAAACTTTTATGGCTAAAGCGAAAAAATCAACAGAGAAGAAAGACATAAAGTCTCTTGATAGAACTGAACTCATGAATGAAATTCGTTCGACTCAAAAAGAGCTTTTTACTCTTTCAATGAAACACTCTCTTGGAGAACTTAAACAGCCTCACCTTATTCGTAAGGCAAGACGCACTGTTGCTCAACTCTCCACAGCTCTTAATTCACTTTCTGTCTAATTCCTAAAAAATTCCCCTATGCGTACTAAGACCGGTGTCGTTACCAGTACAAAAATGCAGAAGACTATCGTTGTTACCGTCGATACGTACAAAACGCACCCAAAATATCAGAAGAGATATAAGTCTTCATGAAAATTTTATGCACACGATGAAAATGGTGTCGCAAAAGTTGGAGACACTGTCACTATTTCTGAGACTCGTCCACTTTCTCGTCTTAAGAGATGGACTCTTGTAGAAGATTCTATTAAGAGTGGAACTGCTGAATAATTTTTCTCCTCCTCCAATTCACAATTAAAATTTTCATTATGATACAAACAGAATCAAGACTCGTCGTCGTAGATAATACTGGAGCAAAAGAAGTTCTCTGTATTAAAGTTTTGAAAGGATCAAAGCGCCGTTATGCAAGCGTTGGTGACATTATCGTTGTTTCAGTAAAGAAGGCTCTTCCAAATGGAAACATTAAGAAGAAGGCGGTCTGTAAAGCGGTAATTGTTCGTACAGCAAAAGAAATTCGTCGTGATGATGGTTCTTACGTACGCTCAGATGATAACGCTTGTGTTATTATTGATGATAAGCTCGAACCAAAGGGGACTCGTATATTTGGGCCAGTATTCCGAGAGCTCAAGGCTCGCGGGTACCAAAAGATTATCTCTCTTGCTCCTGAAGTTGTCTAGTATCCCATTCGAAATTTGAATATAAAAAACTTTTAACTCTCTGTTTATGAAAATTCACACTAAAGATAAAGTTATCGTAATCGCCTGAAAAGATAAATGAAAGACAGGTACGGTCACTCGTGTATATACTGATGATAATAAAGTCCTTATTGAGGGAGTAAATCTTGTTACTCGTCATATGAAACGACAAGGTACTACTCCATGACAAAAAGTTACTTTCGAAAAACCTATTGACGCATCAAACGTTATGCTGGTTGATCCAAAAGATGGAAAGCCAACCCGTATCGGTTATCTCACTAAAGATGGGAAAAAGGTTCGAGTTGCAAAAAAGTCAGGTACCACTCTTTAATCCTACTAAGAACCCTTTTACTTCTAACGGTTCGTCCAATTATATATGTCAAAGTCATTTAAAGAAAACTACACTCAAAAAATTCTTCCAGAACTCGCAAAGGAGCTCGGAATAGAAAACCCAATGCAAATCCCACGCATTGAGAAGATTGTTCTCAATATGGGTATAGGAAGCTATGTTGCTGCTGGGAACAAGGATTTCTCAAGTCTTAAAAGTGATCTTGCACTTATTGCTGGACAGCTTCCTCGCATCAATCATTCTCGTCTTGCTATCTCAAATTTTAAACTCCGAAAGGGAATGCCAGTTGGTATGATGGTAACTCTCCGTTGAGAAAGAATGTATGCTTTTCTTGAAAAACTTATTGCTATCGTTCTTCCTCGCGTACGTGATTTTCGTTGAGTATCTGGACGCGGGTTTGATAAGGCAGGAAACTTTAATTTTGGTATTAAAGAGCATACTATCTTCCCAGAAGTTCCACAACTTGATGTGGTAAAGCCACATTGACTCCAAGTAACTGTAAAATTTAAAACTGAAAGCGCTGCTCATTCTCGGGCTCTCCTTGATAAGCTTGGATTCCCATTCACTAAGTAATTTCTCGTAATTCTTCATTTATCCTTTATGGCTCGTACTGCAATCGTCGTAAAATGTTCTCGCGCACAAGCAAAAGCTGCTCGTGCTCACGCAAACGGAAAGAAACCAAAGTTTTCTACACGACTTTACCATCGTTGTTCACATTGTGGCCGTTCATACGGTTACATGGGAAAGTTTGATCTTTGTCGTATCTGTATTCGTGAAAAAGCAAACGCTGGTGAGCTTATGGGCGTAAGAAAATCAAGCTGGTAATTTTTAGCGAGTGTTTACTCGATTCTCTCAACTATATAATCTATAAAATCATTATATGACTCACGATCCAATAGCAGATCTTCTCACTCGTATTAGAAACGGTTATCTTTCTCGTCTTGCGACGATAGAGGCTCCATATTCAAAGATTAAAGCAGAAATTCTTCGTATTCTAAAGAAGAATGGCTATATTGTAGAATACGCTGTTTCCGAAGATAAAAGAAATTTTATTATCACTCTCCAAGATGTTCGCAAAACGAAGTATGTTCCATCTTTCCGTCGCATCTCTCGACCTGGACAGAGAATCTACGTAAAAACTGGTGATATTAAGAAATCAAGAAATGGAGTCGGAATTTTTATTCTCTCTACTCCAAAGGGAATCGTAACTGGGTATGAAGCACATACTCTCGGAGTTGGTGGAGAGCTTCTTTGTGAAGTATTCTAGTATTCTGATATTCCACTTTTGATTACAATTATTAATTTTATTTTATGTCTCGAATTGGTAAACAACCTGTAAAACTCCCAAGCGGTGTTACTGCAGAAATTACGGCTAGTCATGTTAACCTTAAGGGCTCAAAGGGCGCATTAAGTTTTAATATCCTTCCTGGAGTTCAGGTAAAGCAAGAAGAAGATGTTCTTATTGTTACAGTAGATAACGCTGAAGATAAACAACAGCGAGCCTACTGGGGTCTCACTCGTGCTATGCTTCAAAATATGGCAGTAGGTGTTTCAGAAGGGTATTCTAAGTCACTTGAAATACAGTGAGTTGGGTATAAATTTGATGTTAAAGGACCAAGAAAACTTGAACTTGCACTCGGATTTTCCCATAAAGTAAACGTTGATGCACCAGAAGGTATTGCAATAGAGCCAGATAAAGATGATAAAAATAAAATTCATATCAAGTCTCATGATAAACAACTTCTTGGTTATTTTGCAGCTTATGTAAGATCCCTCAAGAAGCCTGAGCCATATAAGGGTAAGGGTATCAGATATGTTGGTGAATATGTACGAAGAAAGGCTGGTAAGACCGCAGGTAAATAATAATCTAAAAACTCCTTTTACATTTCTCTTATGCTTAAGAAAGTACAAAATAGACTCAATCGTGCAAACCGTGTTCGTGCACGAATCATTGGAACTGCAGAAAAGCCTCGTCTCTCAGTATTCCGAAGTAATACACATATCTCTGTTCAAGCTATTGACGATGAGTCAGGAAAGACTCTTCTTTCAGCGCATGACATGAATGTAAAGTCAGGAACTAAAAGTGAACGAGCAAAAGAAGTAGGTGAATCTATTGCAAAAGCTCTTATAGAAAAGGGGGTTAAGACCTGCGTTTTTGATCGCGGAGGATACCTTTATCATGGAAGAGTTAAGGCTCTTGCCGAAGGGGCTCGTGAAGGAGGACTTCAATTCTAATTTTGTTTATAATTTTTTCTATGTCAGAAACAGAGAACACTCAAATCGAAGAGACTTCTACTTCAGTAGAAGGATCAAGCCAAGATAATCCAGCTCAAGCAGGAGCTACTGGTAATAACAGTGCACGAAATAATGGTCGTGGTCGTGAGGGTGGACGTCCACCTCGAGGCGACAAACGAGGACCTCGTCGTGATGGTATGAGAGAAGAAGAGAAGGAATTTCAAGAGGAAATGCTCTCGGTTGATCGCGTTACTCGTGTAACAGCCTGAGGTCGACAAATTCGATTTCGTGCTTCGGTTGTTGTTGGTGATGGAAAGGGTCGTATAGGACTTGGAACTGGAAAGGCAGGTGAAGTTCAATCGGCTGTAGAAAAGGCAATACGAGATGCTAAGAAGAATCTTATTACCTTCCCTATTATTAATGGTACTATCCCACACGATGTTGCAGTGAATTTTAAGTCTTCAGCACTCTATATTCATCCAGCTCATCCTGGTACTGGTATAATTGCATGAGGCGCTGTTCGTAAAATATTTGCAGTTTCTGGTATTAAAGATGTAATCGCAAAGCAACATTGAGCTCCAAATATGATTACCAATGCACGTGTAGCTCTCAAGGCACTCAAGGCACTAAAGCCATTAAGTATGAATGTTTCATTTGCCTCTAAAAAGAATAGTGCAGAAAAGACTGAAACTGAAGCAAAGTCAGAAAAATCAGTAAAAAAAGCTCCAGCTAAGAAAAAAGCAGAATAATCCTCTAAATCTCTCTTTATGACAAATCTCTCAAGTATAAAACCAACACCAGGTTCTCAAACTCGAAAAACTCGAGTTGCTCGTTGAGTGAGCTCAGGAATCGGTGGTACCTCTGGTCGTGGTATGAATGGTCAAAACTCTCGTACAGGCCGTAAGCGTTATGCAACCTTCGAAGGAGGACAGACCCCACTCTTTAGACGTACTCCAAAGAAGCGTGGTTTTACTGCATATGCTCCAAAGGAGTATGTAACAGTTAATCTCTCTGATCTACAGAAGTTAGCTGATTCAGGTGCTACAACAATCGATTACGCAGTACTTTTTGAAAAAAGAATTATTCGAAAAAAGGGAATGCTTCTTAAGGTTCTTGGGGCTGGTTCTCTTACTGCAAAGATTGAGGTAACTGCTGATGCTTACTCATCTTCAGCAAAGTCAGCAATCGAAAAGGCAGGTGGTACAGCAAATGTATAAATATAAAAATCCTCATTATATGAGGATTTTTATTAATATTAAAGAGAATTACTTTCCGTCAAATTTTACTACAATTCTTTGCGTTTTTTTATTTTTTCTCTATACTACGCGAGATTTAATATATATCCTATGATACCTCATCTTAAGAAAGTCTGGGCTACTGAACATATAAGAAAAAAAATACTTTTTACCCTTGCAATTGTCATAGTATATAAAATTATGGCAACAATTCCTGTTCCAGGGGTTAATGTAACACTTCTTGATAATTTTACGACTCAGCTTCGTTTGAATTCTCAGCTGTCTTTCTTTGGTTCACTTATGTGAGGTGGTCTTGAGCAGTTCTCAATAATTCTTATGGGACTTGCCCCATACATCAATGCTACAATTATTATTCAACTCCTTGCTGTAATTATCCCCTCACTTGAGTCACTTAAGAAGGAGGGTGAGCAGGGGCAGAAGAAGCTGAATAATTATACACGTTACCTTACGGTTCCATTAGCTCTTGCACAAAGCTATGGAATGATTTACCTTCTTAATAGTGTTATTGGAACAGGAAGTGGGGTTGATATTATTGATACGAAAAATTTTACAGGAGTAGTCCTTCCAGCAATGATTTTCATTACGGCAGGAACAATGATTCTTCTCTGGCTGGGTGATCTTATTACTGAGTCTGGAATAGGTAACGGTACATCAATCATAATCTTTGCTTGAGTTCTTGCAGGAGTTCCTCAGCATATTCTTGGCTATTTAGCAACTCAAAGCTATTCACTGCTTTTTATTCTTGCGATTCTCACTGTTGCTGTAGTTTATGTTATAGTCAAATTCACAGAAGGGTATAGAAAAATTCCTCTTATTTATACACGTACTGGTCGAGATGAGCGTTCATATTTTCCTATCCGAGTAAATCAGGCTTGAATGGTGCCAATTATTTTCGCCGTATCGCTTATTACCTTTCCGTCATTAATTGGGCAAATTATGCAACGTAGAGGTACAGGAATGTCACAAACTGTAGGTGACTGGCTTGTTACACATCTCTCTCTCCAAAATCCAAGCTGGACATATATTTTAGTTTACTGACTTTTAGTTCTTGGATTCTCATTTTTTTACACTTCAATCACATTTAATACCACTGAAGTTGCTGAAAGCGTACAAAAAAGAGGATGATATATTCCAGGAGTTCGCCCAGGAAAGGAGACGGCAAACTTTCTTCAGAAAGTTTCAGATCATTTAAATCTTTTTGGAGGATGATTTCTAGCTCTTATCGCTATATTTCCTTACGTTATTACTAAGCTTAACAACCAATTTGCTATTTTTCCAACCGGGACAAGTCAAATTGACTTTCTCATATCTGGATCAGGTCTAATCATCGTTGTTTGAGTTATCCTTGATATTATTCGTCGTATAGACACTGATATGAAGAGCTTTGATTACAAGAAATTCTACTAAAAAGCTCTCAATAATTCTTTTGTCATTCCGTGCCTGTCACGGAGTCTTACTTGAATAAGTGTAAGATTCCTGCTATGCGGGGAGTGACATTTTTAGAAATAATTCTTTTACTCAATGAAAATAACTGTTTGGGACACGGAAACTACAGGATTCGCAACTCGAGGCTGAGACCTTTCTCAACAGCCATACATTATTCAATTTGCGGCACTCGAGGGGGAGTATATCGAAGGTCAATTTAGAGAGCTTGCGAGACATAATTTTCTTATGAAGCCACCAGTTTCTATACCTTTTTGAGCGTCGCAGGTTCATTGAATTTACGATAAGGATGTTGCTGATAAAAATCCAATAAGAAATCATATTGATGAAATAATTCGAGTTCTGAATCGTGCAGAAATACTTTCATGACATAATATTGAGTATGATGAAGAAATCCTTTCTTATGAACTTGAAAGACTCGGACGAAGGGGGGAGTACGTTCCTCAAAGCACTATTTGTACCATGAGATGATCCACAGATTATTGTAAACTCCAAGGACGATGATTTTCTTATAAACCACCAAAACTCTCAGAATTATATAAACACCTTTTTGGAGAATGGTTTGAATGAGCCCACGACGCTATGGTTGACGTAGAGGCTACTATGAGATGCCTCGTTGAACTTCTTGATAGGAAAGTTATAGAACCAGAAACAACCAATCTTATGCGACTTTTCTAATTGCAAGCAAAGAAAAATTATGGTAGCATATACCAAAATTTTTTTATGTCTCGTCTTGATTTAGAAACCATAGGAAGGTCTATCGAGCAACTCGAATGAGTTTACAGTGAGGCATTTCCTGCGCTTAGGATTTTTCAATGGGAACTCCAAAGAAAAGCCTTCCTCGATACTTTATCGCCTGAAACTATTGAAGCTTTGAAGAAAAAAAAGATTGATGTAAATCAGTCTTTATTTGATGGCTATCGAGATTACTATAGACATCCAGAGATGGAGTCAAATGAACCACTTGTGCTTTTGTCGAAGTATTGAGTTGTGTCACAGGATGTATATTACTGATATTCTCAAGTTGACTTTGAGAAGATTGTAATGGCTCAAAAAATTGAATGACTCATTTTGAGAGTATGAACCGGAATCAATACTTTCCAGCCTGATACGTTTAATTTATTAAAAGATGTTTTTCAGTTGCTTTCCCCAGCGAGGCAGAAGGAGGTTATTTCAGAGGAGTTGTGAAAACTTGGATATTCCATGCAAAAAGAATTGGACTTTCATTCTTTAGAATGAGTACGTCGAGCATTATCTCTTTATGTTGGAAATCAAGCGCTTGGGAGTGTGTTTGAGAAAAATGGGGATATTCGAGTTCGTGAATCAATTGCTTGAGCCCTTCAGGAGATAAATTCTAAACTAAGACCCCTTGGTTATGCAATTGGTGTAGAGACAGGGCATCGATCTATGGCTGAGCAGAGGGTTATTAAAGAAAATCATGCAAGAACCTTTTGACGGACTGATGCGAACAGGCTTTATGCAGACGAATGAAAGAGTGATCACCATACATGAGGAGCTATAGATGTTATCCTTCTCTGATTCGATGGAAAGAAAATAAACCTTGCGCTTGGCGATAATTCTCCTAAAACAAAGTCTTTACTCTATGGTGAAGAAATCCTATCTTCTTGAAAGTATCTATCCCCCACAGATCTACAATCAATCGAGTGAAGAAGGTTGCTCTATCATGTAATGACATGAGCTGGGTTCCAGCCCCTTATGGGTGAATATTGGCACTATTGATGGTGAGGAAGGCTTTCGAGGTATCTCGAATCAAAATCGAAACAAAAAGTAGTGCCTTCCCAATATGGAAATAGATAATTTACCAACTTTGTAGTTCTGTGATTATAAGAGGGCTTAATAATTGTTCTGTTGAAGGAGCTTCATTTTTTCTTGATTTTTTATGATCATGAAGGGATCAGGTTTTATATTTTGAGTAGTAAATTATAGCCTTCTTATCTGATTCATCTATGGATGCTATTAACGATGGAAGAGGGGTGAACTCTAGGTGCTTTGCCCGAATTCCATCAATAATATAAGGAAGTGCTTTCACTGTATCAGGCTTAATATCATGAAGAAGTATAATGCTCCCCGTACGTGTTTGTGCGATTATTTTTTCGGCAAGAAGCTTTGGGTTTTTTGCCTTCCAATCGTAAGCATCCACATTCCAACCAATTATTTTACCACTATAAAAATACCGTATACGTACATCATCTACCCCATAAGGAAAACGAAAATACTGTGGAATTTTTCCTGTAAGAGAGGCAATTTTGATATGGGTAAGTAATACTTCTTTTGCCATTTGGGGCAAATTTAATTTTGAGAAGTTTTGGTGAGAGAAACTATGTCCTCAAATAGTATGTCATTCTCGTACTTCTCTAAGTATTGCTTTCTCATCCCGCCGAATATGAAGTCCAATAAGAAAAAAGGTTGCATGTACTTTTTTTTCTTTGAGTATATCGAGAATTTCATCAGTATTGGTGGGGTGTGGCCCATCATCGAATGTAATTGATACTCCATTTATGGGGGCTTTTGGAGCACGGATTATTTCAATTTTTGGTGAGATTCCTTGATAAAACGTGATGATGGAAATAAGTAGACCAAACATAGAGTAAATTGTATTTTGGAAGAAAAAAATCTGCAAGTTACCCGATAATAATTCCACTTCCGATCACTAAGCTATCATCATATAGAACCGCAATTTGACCGGGGGTTATAGCTCTTTGCGGAGAGTTAAAATGAAGTTCCTTATAGTCTCAAGAGGATCAAGTATTTTGTATTGTACAAGCTTGATCTTCTTGGCGATATCGTATCTTTGCGGAACAGATTCTATCACTTGTGATATTTGTTCACACCCACCCACTCAAAATACAATTTTTCGAGTAGAGATTCAGATCACCCTCAGTTCCTACGGTAATAGTATTCTCATTTATATTTTTTCCAACAACAAAAAGTGCAGGTCATCCTCATACTTTGATTCCTTTTCTTTGTCAAATCGTATATGAAAAAGCGCCTTCATGTTCTCCGATTATTTTTCCATGGGTATCAAGAATTTTTCCTGGTTTTTTTGGTATTCGTTTCTCAAGAAAATCCTTCATGCTTACCTTTCCTATAAAGCAGAGTCATTGACTGTCTTTTCTTTCAGCATTTGGAAGTCAGGCTTCTTTTGCAATCAATCGAACTTCAGATTTAAGAAGATTTCATATAGGAAAGAGGGCTTTGGAAATTTGCTCTTCACTTAGTCTTGAAAGAAAATAGGACTGGTCTTTTGTAGGGTCAACTCATTTATGGAGTTTTTTATCCATAATTCGAGCATAATGACCGGTAGCAATCATGTCATATCAAAGGGAAGTTGCTTCTTCGAGAAAAAGATCAAACTTGACCAGATTATTACAAAATACATCAGGATTTGGCGTTCTTCCAGCGCTATATTCTTGGTAAATGTAATCTACGATCCTCTTTTCATATTCCTCTCGGTAATCGAAAGTATAGAGTGGAAGCTCAAGATATTCTGCAACTTTCTTTGCTTCTTCAAGATCGATAAGTGTGGGGCAAAGAGAAGGGTTTTCTTCATCGAGATAGTTAATCATAAAACCACAAGCAACATCATACCCTTCTTTTTTTAGGAGATAAGCAGAAACTGCAGAATCGACTCATCAAGAGAGTCCGACAAGGATTTTTTGTTTTTTTCAAACGGTTTTGGTGCTTTGAGAGAGCATTATTTTCTATTTAGGCTTTGTATAATTTCTTTCCAACTATTTACTCGGTAGATTGGGAGGTGAGGATCAAAACTTTTTTGATTCCAAGGCTTATTGATAAGGATACATGATATTCATTTTGTTGCAACATCAAGAGCATTGTGGAGTCCATCATCAATAAGGAGACTAATATTGTAACTTTTGCAGAGTCCCGATTTTGGGAGGCTATTTTTCGAGATATGATTTACAAAATGGATATGAGTTGGGTGTATTTCTGGAAAGTATGTCCCAAGCCATTCATGCGTATCTGTTCCATGATCACTTTCATTTCGAGCGGTAATAACGTGGAGAAGTTTTCCTTTTTCGGAAAGTTTAAAGATTCCATCTATGCTATCTTCAACAGGGAGAATTCATTTGAGATTATGCATTCTCCAGTAAGTGAGAAATTCTTCTTCGGTAATGTCACATCCATCAAGTTCCTGCCAGTTAAATTCAGTTATCTGAGAGATATCTTGAAATGCTAACATTTTTCCCATCTTATGAAAATCCTCAAGTCCAGGCATGAGTGTGGTTGCGAGAGTCTCATCGACATCTAATGCAATATTGGTATGTTTGGACCAATCAATTTCTTGAATATGAGGCATAGATGGATTATATGGAAAAAATGAGAATTTAGAATTAAATATTAAGAATCAAGTATTTTTATTGACAAATATTCATATAGGGCTAACATCATGCAATCCTCTGACCTTGACTGTTCGCACGGGCGTGCGGCGGGAGGCTTTGGACAATTGGAGACATCCATGGGTGGTCTTGTAAAGCGGGGAAATCCTTCCCGAAAGAAAAAAAGGCGTACCACACAACGCCAACAGCGTCAACAGCAACAACAGGTGCTTCTGCAGCTCCAGCTTCTCAGGCAGGCTTCCCTGCCAAGATTCAGTCGCTCCTACTGACCTGGCGTGTTTCCAGGAACCATTTGGGGGATGTGATCCATCCCCCTCAATTTGCTTGATTTTTTGATGAGTATTCTCATAATCCAATAGAAGTTTTGATTCTTATCACACTTTCAAAGTAGTTATATGCGTAAACATCAATATCGAGACATAATTTGTAATACCTGTGAATGTAGGCATCTTTCAGCAGAGGATATTTTTGATGAAGTAAAGAAACAAAACCCAAAAATTGGTCGAGCCACAGTGTATAGAAATATAGAAGCAATGGCCCAAGAGGGGATGATTCGTCGTTTTCCAGGTATTAACGGAAAAACCTACTATGAATGTAATCCTTCGACTCATGCTCACTTGGTCGATGAAAAAACTTGAATTTTTTGTGACTTTCCTATCGAGAATGTTCTCATAAAAAATATTCCAGAAGGTTTTGAGGTAGCAGAAATACGAGTACAAATACGAAGAAAAGAAGATTAGTATACAATAAAATACCACTCCCACCATCTGAGTCTTTGCCGAAGAGTTTGTGTTTCTATTTCCTTCGTATTGCTCAGGGTGGAACAATAATTATGTCAGTTAAAGCTCTTTCTATTTCTCATCTCGAAAAAAAAGTCGGTAAGTCCCACCTTCTTCATGACATCTCTCTTTCTATAGGTGAATGAGAGGTTTTTGGGTTTTTATGACCAAATGGAGCTGGAAAAACAACGACAATGAAGTGTATTCTTGGGATAATGCGACCAACGTCGGGTGAGATAAAAATTTTTTCCGGAGAAATTGATGATACAGAGGTACGTAAACGTATCGGATTCATGCCAGAAAATACCTATCTTTATAAGTACCTTACTGCAGATGAATTTCTTGATTTCAACGCTGCATTTTATGGGCTAAAGGGAGGCGAATTAGAAAAGAGAAAGAATGAAGTACTTAACCAAGTGTGACTCACTTATGCTCGAAGCAAAAGACTTCATACCTATTCAAAATGAATGCTTCAACGAATTGGGCTTGCTCAAGCAATACTTCATGATCCAGAGCTCATATTCCTTGATGAGCCAATGAGTGGACTTGATCCTATTGGTCGAAAAATGGTAAAAGATCTCATGTTGCACCTTAAGAAAAAATGAAAAACTCTCTTTTTTAATACCCATATTCTTTCAGATGTTGAGGCAATATGTGACCGATTTGCTATCATTGCTCAGGGAAAAATTGTAGCCGATATGAAAGTGAGATCACTTGAAATGCCAATTGAAGACTTTTTTATGGAGCGAGTAATAAAAGCACAAGGAGAGTATATGAAAGTAGAATAATGAGAATTATTCTCATTATTTTTGCATTTTTTCCCTTAATGAATACAATGAGGATGTTTATTCCTTATATTTTATTATGAAAAAAGAATCTCAAAATAATCCCTCCATTCATTCCTTGAATCATCTTCTTGCGGCTTATACAGTTGCGGCTCAAAATGCACGATTTTGTCACTGGAATGTCCTTGGCCCCGTTTTTGAGGACAATCATGAGATATTTGGAGATATATACGATATGCTTTCAGAACAGAGTGATGTTTTTGCTGAACAGGTGAGAATCCTTGGTGAGTATCCAATTTCAAAACTGAGTGAATATTTACATATAACTACGATTTCAGAACTTGAGGGAACTCTTTCCGCTGCTGATATGCAGAAAGCACTTCATGATAATCTTCTTCATATTTCTGATGAAATGAGTAAATTTATTGATGAAACTGACAATGATCCCTGTACCCAGGATGTTATTATTGCAGCAAAGAAAGATCTCGACAAAAAACGTTGGATGCTCCGTGCTCTGCTTGGAAAAAAATAATTTTCAAATATGAAAGCAAGTGATATCTTTGTTCAGATGCTCGAATCATACGGGGTTGATCGGATTTACGGGGTTCCATGAGAAGAGAATCTCGATTTTATAGAATCACTCCGAAATTCGAATATCAAGCTTATTCTTACTCGAAATGAGCAAACGGCCGTATTTATGGCTGCAAATCACGGGAGATTTACCGGAAATCCAGGAGTAGCTCTCGCAACCCTTGGTCCTGGCGCTACAAATATGGTCACGGGTGTAGCATATGCTCAACTTTCCGGATTGCCCCTTATTGTTATTACTGGACAGAAACCCATAAAGAAATCAAAGCAAGGACTCTTTCAGATTATCGATGTAGTCGGAATGATGCGACCAATTACCAAATATGCTACTACCATTATTAGTGGTTCACGCATTCCTTCTTTGATGCATAATGCATGGAAGATTGCTCGGTCGGAACGACCTGGTGTCGTAGCAATTGAGTTTCCTGAAGATATTGCTTTAGAGGATGTTCGAGTGGAAGACATTTCTGCTCATACCGAGAAGATTCGCCGTCCAGTTATTGATGAAAAAATGCTTGAGAAACTTATCTCAGAGCTCGAAAAGGTTGAGCGACCAATTATCCTCATCGGTGCGGGAGCGAATCGAAAACAGATTTCTAAGTACCTAGAGTCCTTTATTAAGAAATATCATATCCCATTCTTTACTTCCCAGATGGGAAAGTGAGTCGTCAATGAATCTCTTCCAGAATATCTTGGTACAGCTTCACTTACACAGGGTGATTATATTCATCAGGCAATTGCCCAATCGGATCTTATTATTTCTGTAGGGTATGATCCGATCGAGAAGCCAACCACTCTTATGTGAGTCGATGGAACACCATCAATCTATATCAACTTTTATGAGGCACATATAGATGATGTCTATGCGCCATACCTTGAAGTTATCGGAGATATAGGAAATATATTTTGGCGACTTTCGGAAGCAAAAATCGAGGCAAAATGGGATTTTGAAGAAATATACAGAATTAAAGATCAATACACAATCTACCTCAAAAACCATCTCACGGAAGAAATCGAAAGTCCAACTTCTGTCATGTGACCTCGAATGCTTACTGATATTCTCCGCAGAAACATGGAGAGTGCGGACATTCTCACTCTTGATAATGGTCTCTACAAGGTCTGGATTTCTCGAAATTATCCATGTTATGGGCCTAATACACTTATTCTTGATAATGCTCTTGCGACGATGGGGGCAGGTCTTTCCAGTGCAATGAGTGCCAAACTTGAATTCCCAGATAAGCGCGTTGTATGTGTAACAGGAGATGGAGGGCTTGTCATGAATCTCTGAGATATTGAGACTGCCGTACGACTCTCACTCGATATAACTCTCATAGTCCTCAATAATGGTTCGTATGGGATGATTGAGTGGAAGCAGGAAGGCGGTGGAATGGAAAAATGGGGACTCAAATTTGGAAACCCAGATTTTGTGAAACTCGCAGAAAGCTTTGGAGCCCGAGGATTTCGTGTCGAAAAGAAATATGATTTTGAATCAACTTTGAAAAAAGCGCTTGAATTTCCGGGATTAAAAATTATAGATCTCGTGTTTGATTATCCAAAGGAAATAAAATAATATATATGACCACTCTTATTTCTACCAATCCCTATACTCTTGAGGTAAATGCTACCTTTGAGACCATTACTCGTGAAGAGCTTGATAAAAAAATCATACTTGCTCATGAGGCATATCTCTCTTGGAAAAACGTATCAAAGACAGAGAAAAAAGCACTCTTTCTTAAACTTGCTCATCTCATTGAGGCGAATCGAGAGGAGCTTGCTACGATTCAGACAAAAGAAATGGGGATGCTTTATAGTGCTTCTTTTGCAGGACTTTGATCTACGGGAAAATTGATTGAGTGGTATGCAAATAACTTTGAATCTCTGCTTGCTCCATTGACTGAAGAAGGGAATGGAACTAAGCACGAGTACCACTATGATCCTCTCGGTGTTATTTATGGCATTGCTCCCTGGAATTTTCCATTTAATCAAGTTCTTCGAGCTGCGATACCAAATATTTTGGCTGGTAATACGGTTATTTATAAGCATGCCTCAAATACTCCTATTGCGTGAGCTCGTATTGAATCGCTCTTTCTTGAAGCTGGGTTTCCGATAGGGGTATATCAAAATCTTTTTATCTCCTCAAGTGAAAGTGAGTATATCCTTTCAAGAAGAGAAGTTCGTTGAGTGAATCTCACTGGATCAGAGGGGGCTGGTCGATCTGTGTGATCGCTTGCTGGAAAATACCTGAAGCCTTCTGTGCTTGAACTCTGAGGAAATGATGCCTTCATCGTCGCGCACACAAAGAATCTTGAATGAATCGCACACGAGGCTGTAAAAGCTCGCATTTCCAATAATGGACAGAAGTGTAACTCTTCAAAACGATTTATCGTGATTGAAGAGTATTATGATGCCTTTATCGAACTCGCAAAAAAAGCTATGGAATCGCTCATAATCGGTAATCCAATGGATCCATCGACAGATCTCGGCCCTCTTGCTCGTGCCGACCTTCGTGATGAAATCCATATGCAAGTTGAGAAGACTATTAGTGAAGGAGCGCGCCTTATTACTGGAGGAAAAAAGCTCGATAGAACTTGATATTTTTATGCGCCCACGCTCCTCGCAGATGTAACAACTAATATGACTTCATACAGAGAAGAAGTATTTGGTCCTGTTGCTTCCATTATTCGAGTAAGGAACCTCGATGAGGCTATAGAAATAGCAAATCATTCTGATTTTTGACTCTGTGGGTGCGTCTATGGGGATGATATCGAAGAGTTGAAATATGTTGCTCGGCAAATAGAAACTGGCATGGTATTTCTTAATCGACCATCAGCATCTCAGCCCCATCTTCCTTTTTGAGGAGTAAAACTCTCCTGATATGGAAAAGAAAATGGCCCAGAATGACTCCGAGCATTCACGAATAAAAAAGTAATAGTGTATTAAATAATAATGAGAATAATTCTCATTTTCATTTGATTTTCCATCATTTTTTCATATACTTCCGCTGTTCGGAAGAACAGATTTTCTAATAATTAATTTTCATCTTATGTCTTGTTGTGATTCACACGAATTCGTTTTTGAACAGGTAAAAATCGACATGCCTGCACCGAGCTTTGATCTCCCTGCTTATGATCCTATAAAGGATGATGATGCTCATGTTTCTCTTGAAGATCTTCGTGGGAAGTGGAGTGTTCTATTTTACTACCCTGCAGACTTTACCTTTGTTTGCCCAACAGAACTTAAAGATATGGCAAATGTGAAGGCGAAATTTGATGAACTTGGAGTGACGGTTCTCGCGGCTTCTACTGATACTGTATTTTCTCATCGAGCATGGGTAAAGCACGAAGGGCTTATGAAAAATTTCCCATACCTTATGCTTGCTGATCATAATACAGAAATCGCTGCAGCATATAATATTCTCGATGAAGCATCAGGTATTGCAGGACGTGGAACATTTATTATTGATCCACATGGTGTTTGTCGAGGTATTGAGGTGACAAGTGGTCCACTCGGACGAAATGCAGATGAACTTCTTCGTAAGATAGAGGCTCTCCAATACATGGAGGCAAACCCTGGAACTGCATGTCCAGCAAAATGGACTCCAGGGGCAAAAACTCTTAAACCTTCGATTAAGATTGCCTGAGAGGTAGAGAAGGAATTACAGTAAAATAAATTATTTCTCTAGAATTAGAACAAGGCATTAATGTTTCGTTTCTTCGTGGTAAAATGATCAAATTACATGTCTTGCAAAACTATGAGCCACTTCTTTCACTTGAGGGTGGCTCTTTCATAAAAATAAATTTATCGAGTCGATATCGAGTCCGTTTCAAAAAATAGTTTCCCTATCAATATATTCTTTATAATTCTCTCAGCTTTCATCTAACAAGATTCAATCAATAGCAACAGAAAGGCCCTGCATGGTGTCTCATAATTCACTATTAAAAGTAAGGGCGCTCCCTATGAATCATTTCTGGAGATAATTATCTAATACTATAAGGTAGTCCCTATAATTTCCTGTTTCTTCAGCCTTCCTCCATTCAGGTATTATTTTGGATTCAAATTCTCATTTTTTCTCTGATGCTGAATCTACTTCTTGGGGTGTTTCGCTCATGTTTAAGGATTTATAATTTCTGTAACACGAACACTTTATTATAAAAGTTCTGCTTTTGCAAGTCTTGTATGCTTGGAGGGGGGGGGGGAACTTCTTCTTTGACAAAGTTCAGCTTTTCTATATTATCTCGGCACATTTCCGTATGAGTTCTTACGAGCTCTCGTATTTTTAGTTATTATGAGTACGAGAGTTACGTTCGTAAGATATGAAATCGGCGTTATGAACCGAAGTTCTTCCTCATGCACTATAACCATTTCTCCATGACTCCTCCAACAAATCAAGACGACTATTATGCCCAGGTGCAGCAAAACGCAAATGCCTGAAAGGATGATAAAAAGCCGATTAAACTGAAACTAAAAGCTGTGGTAAAAAAACCTACGGAAGATGAGGGAGTGCATGAGCAAGTGCATGAGCAAGAGCATGAAGAAAAACATGAGGAACTTCCTCCAGAACGTCCGAAGGCGCGTCTCGTAGAGCGGGAGCATGCAAGTTCAAGTCTTCTTAAGTCTGTCATGAGAAGCTCTTCGAATGAGGCAAAAGAACAAAAGCCAGAAACCAAAGAGCAAAAAAATAGTTTTCCAAAAATTTCTTTCGGAAAAGCTGAGAACAAGATTAAGGTACTCGAAAATCGACCTGTAATGCAGATACCAGATGAGGTTCCAAAAAGAAGAGCTGAAGGACAAAGTCATCAGGCTAATAATAATCAGAAACGACTCCGTGACGATGCGAAGCCAATTTTTCAGCGCGATATCGGATATGCAACTCCATCGAAAGATGGGACAGCAAAAAAGTCTCGAAAGGATAAAAATGGAAAGGAATTTCCACTTGAAGATGGAAAAAAGAGGAGTGTAAAAACCATAGGAGGAGTTGCTGATGATGGTTCATTTCGTCGCTCTGGAAAGGCAGGCAAGAAAAAGGCAGAAAAAAATCTTGAAGAGGTCAAGCAAATTCTCGTTGATCGAACGGGTCAAGAAGTATCTGTGCCAGACGTTATTTCTGTGAAGGAATTTTCAGATAAAATCTGAGTTCCAGTTGCTAAAGTTATCGGAGAGCTGATGAAAAATGGGGTTCTCGTTAACCTCAACGCTCCTATCGATTATGATACATCATACCTTATTGGAGAGGCTTTCGGCATTAAGATATCAAAAGAAATATCTGAGAATGTATCTGTTTCGGATCTCATGGATGGCAATATTGAAGAAATGATTCGAGAAGAAGATACTTCACGCCTTATAGCGAGATCTCCAATTATCTCAGTAATGGGTCACGTAGACCATGGAAAAACCTCTCTTCTTGACTACATCAGAAAGACTCAAGTTGCTGCTTGAGAAGCTTGAGGAATCACTCAAAAAATTGGTGCTTATCAGGTGGAGAAGAATGGAAAGAAAATAACATTCCTTGATACCCCAGGTCATGAAGCCTTCACGATTATGCGTGCTCGCTGAGCAAAACTTACTGATATTGCTGTAATTGTCGTCGCTGCAGATGAATGAATGAAGCCACAAACAATTGAGTCTATCAATCACGCAAAAGATGCAGAAGTACCTATTATTGTAGCCATCAATAAGATGGATAAACCAGGAGCCAATATTGATCTTATCAAAGGACAAATGGCAGAGCAAGGGCTTCAACCAGAAGATTGGGGAGGAAATGTTGTAGTTTGTCCAGTATCAGCCCATACAGGACTTGGGATGGAGAATCTCCTAGAGATGATTCTTCTTCAGGCGGAGATGCTCGAACTCAAAGCGAATCCAAATCGTGCCGCTGTTGCAACGGTTATTGAAGCACATCTTGATCAAAAGCTCGGTTCTGTTGCTACTATTCTCATAAATACGGGAACTCTTTATAAGGGGGATAATATTGTTTGTGCTGGTGCTTATGGAAAGGTTCGAACACTCAAAGACTATAAATGAAAAAATATAGAAGAAGCAGGTCCAGGTGTTCCTGTACAGATTACGGGACTTTCAGATGTGGTTGCATGATGAGATATTCTTCAGGCAGTTTCTTCTCCAGAAATGGCAGCAACTCGTGCCAAAGATTTTGCTCTTGCCCGAAATACGAAGTCAATTCATGCCTTTGAAGGAGCTTCACTCGCAATGCTTATGGGTCGACTTAAATCAGGAGCCTTGAAGCAACTCAAAATCGTCCTCAAGACGGATTCCGGAGGTTCTCTTGAAGCATTAAAAGCGGCACTTGGAAAACTCTCAACCTCAGAAACACAAGTAACATTTATCCATTCTGCGGTTGGTGACGTTAATCAATCAGATGTGATGATGGCAGGAACTTCACAGGCTCTTCTTATCGCCTATAATGTTTCTGTTCTCCCAGCAGCAAAGAATGCTCTTTCTGCATCAAAAATTGAATTTATTGATAAGAAAGTTATCTACCATATTATTGAAAAAGTAGAATCTATCATTACAGGAATGATCGATATCCGATATGAAGAGCAAGAACTCGGTACCTCTCTCGTAAAGGCAATATTCTATACTGGAAAAAATCATTCAATGATGATTGTTGGTATGGGGGTCACTTCTGGAAAAATCGAGAATCGTGCGAAGGTTCGTGTTATTCGTGATGGAGCTAAGGCTGGAAGTGGAGAAGTTGCAAACCTCAAACAATGACCTCTGGATGTGAATGAAGTAGAAGAAGGAAATGATTGTGGTATTAATTTTAAGGGAGACGTTACCATACTAGAAGGCGATGTGCTCGAATTCTATAAGATGGTGCAGAGAAAGTAAAAAATATTAAAACCCGTTTCAAATGAAACGGGTTTTTAAATAATGAGACTTCAGTGAATAAAAAGTTACTTAAGCCCCATTATTTACATTCATATTGAATCCATAAATAGTTCACTTATTTTGCTCACCATTTTGGCTCCCTGAAGCTCTTTAAATCGTTTGTATAAGAGAATGCAAGAGAATTTTCGAAAATGATTTGCATTCTCCCTCCTTTTTTATATACTACACGAGCTTATTTTTGCTTTAACCTCCTGTTTTCAGCATCCTTATGCCGAAAGATGATAAAATCGAAGTTGAGGGAAAAGTTCTTAAAGCCCTCCCATGAGCCATATTTGAAGTTGAGCTTCCTGAAGCCTTCTCAAACATGGTGATTCGTGCGTATGTGTCTGGAAAGATGCAAAAAAACCGCATTCAGCTTATCCCAGGTGACACGGTTACGATAGAGCTCACTCCATATGATCTTACTCGTGGTCGCATCACTTTCCGAAAGCCAAATGCAAATGCTCCAGTTCGTCCGCAAGGACAAAATACAAGAAGATAATTTCTATCAAGTATCTATAATCATTATGAAAGTCCGTCCTTCAGTAAAGAAAATCTGTGATAAGTGCGTCGTTATCCGCCGAAAGGGGGTAGTTCGTGTTATCTGTCAAGAACCAAAGCATAAACAAAGACAAGGATAATTCCTTATTATTTTCTTCCTTCGTAATTCTTAATTTCAGAAAACTATGGCTCGTATTGCCTGAGTAAATCTCCCTGATGGGAAACATGCAGAAATCTCTCTCATGTATATCTATGGTGTAGGTCGTCCACTTGCTCAAAAAATTCTTACTAAGGTAGGGATTGCATGGAATAAAAAGATGGGAGATCTCTCAGAAGCTGAGCTCGATAAAATCCGTGAAGAACTCAAGAATTTTATTATTGAAGGTGATCTTCGTCGTGAGGTTGCTGGTAATATTAAGCGTCTTCAAGATATTGGTGCTTATCGTGGATCTCGCCATAAAAAGCGACTTCCAGTTCGAGGACAAAGAACAAAGACAAATGCTCGTACTCGTAAGGGTAAGGCAGTAACAGTTATGAATAAGAAGAAATAATCAAAATAACTTTAGGCGTATTTCTCGAATGAATTACACCAAAGTGAAATTCCAAGAACTTCAAAAATCCCCAAAAAATAACTTACAATTTATTATGGCAAAAGCTACACTCCGTCGAACGAAAAAAACTCGCAAAAATGTCCCTGAGGTAATCATTTCGATAACTGCAACCCTCAATAATACTCACGTTGTTGTTTCTGATCTCTCTGGTCAGGTTCTTACTTGGGCAAGTGGTGGAACAGCAGGATTTAAGGGGGCTCGTGAAGCTACTCCATATGCCGCACAAGTTACAAGTGAACAAGCTGTTACGAAGGCAAAGACTCTCCATAATGTAGAACGAGCACACGTTTATATTAAAGGAATTGGTTCTGGTCGAGAGCAAGCAATCCGCGGAGTTATCACTGCAGGGGTTGAGCTCGTAGCTATCTATGATACTACTCCAGTACCTCACAATGGATGTCGTAAGCCAAAAGCTCGAAGTCTCTAGTCCCTCAATCAAATTTACTCTACACTCTAAAATTTCTCCTATGAGATACACTGGTCCAAAAATGAAACTCTGCCGCCGTGAAGGTTATAACCTTTTTGGTACAGAAAAATATAATCTTGAAGACAATCACCGAAAGGTGAAGCGTGCTGGAAAGCTTTCTGAATTTGGTGTTCAACTTCGTAAAAAGCAAGCAGCAAAAAGACAGTTTTCTCTCTCAGAGAAGCAGTTTTCAAAGTACTATGCTCGTGCCGTAAAAGGAACTGAGGTTACTGGTGATGCTATGCTACGAATGCTTGAGACACGTTTTGATAATGTTATTATGCGCGCAAACTTTGCCCGAACTATCATGCAAGCTCGTCAGTGTGTTTCTCATGCTCACTTTCTTGTAAACGGAAAAAAACTCAATGTTCCATCATATGAGGTTAAAATTGGTGATGTGATAACTCTCAAAGAGCGAATGAAAGAATCATCACTTTATAAGAGTCTCGTTGATGAATTTCAAGCATTTGCTGAAAAAAATAAGGCAGCTCAAGTTACTTCTTCACGTTGGCTTACAGTAGATCCAAAGAAGCTTACAATTACAGTTACAGCTCTTCCAGAAAAAGGAGATTTCGATCAGATGATAGATGTGGCGCGTATTATAGAATTTTACTCAAAGTAATTCTTCCTCATTGGTCTCGTTTTTCTTACCAACCATAGATTTATGCACATCCTTCATAATACAATCTGAGTTCCAAAGATTCGCCGTGAAGTTATCTCTTCTACAGAAGAACGCTTCATTGTAGAACCACTTCCAAATGGATATGGTGTAACTCTTGGAAACTCACTCCGTCGCGTCATGCTCTCTTCTATTCCTGGTGCTCGTGTCACTGGAATAAAGATCCCTGGAGTCTCTCACGAATATTCAACTCTTCCTGGTGTACGCGAATCTGTTCTCGATATTATGCTCAATATCAAAGGTCTTATTATTAAGAAGGATTCAACTGATATTGAATGGCTTACTCTTACAAAGAAGAAAGGTGGTGTTGTTACTGGTACTGATATTAAGTGTCCTTCTGGTACAGAAATTCTCAACCCGGAAATGTATATCACAACAGTAGATGCAGGATTTGATTTTACACTTTCTATTCGAGTTGAGAAAAATGTTGGTTATGTTTCTATTGAAGAACTTAAGAAGCGTGAAGAAGATGTTGAAGTTCTTGTTCTTGATGCAAACTTCTCTCCAGTACAAAATGTAAAATACGAAGTAAAGACGGCTCGTTACGGTGAGCTTACTTCTCTAGATTCTCTTGAAATGACGGTTCGAACGAATGGAGTTATGTCTCCTTCTGATGTCGTTAAGTTTTCAGCTCAAATGCTAGAATCTTACTTCTCTCTCTTCAACGAGGAAAAGCTTCAGGTAGGTGGAGAATTCATTTCAGATATCCGTGAGGTTATCGAACGTGAAAAACAAGAAGTAAAATCAGAACTCGAAAAAGAAACGTATACTCCAATCGAAATTATGGGTCTCTCGCCTCGAACACTAAATGCTCTCGTTAACGGTGATATCCTCTCTATTGAACAGCTTACAAAGTGTACTGAAGCAAAACTATCTTCAATAAAAGGCTTTGGAAAGAAAGCTATGACTGAGGTACGAGATGCTCTTAAATGACGAGGACTTAAGCTCCTTGGAGATGACTAGCACTCCCATTCCTTTTCAGGAATAATAAATGACAACTAAAATAATAATTTTCCCCTATGCGCCACCGAGTTAAAAAACATCTTCATCTTTCTCAAAAAGATAATGCCCACAGAAAGGCAGTAATACGAAATCTTCTTACTGGACTTTTTACTCATAAGTCTATACAGACTACTGAGAAACGAGCTCTTGCTATGGAGCCTCTTGCTCATCGACTTATTGAGGTCGCAAAGTGAAATCATACAGAATACAATAAGATTCGTCTTATCTCTGCTGAGCTCTTTACAGAAGATGCAAGTAAATCACTTATGGCTCTTGCAAAGAACTACGCAAAACAAGCAGGATGATATACTCGCATAACTCCTATCAAGTATCGCGATGGTGACTCTGCAAAACTTGTAAAGATTGAACTCGTCTAATAAAGAAATCAAAAACTAATTCCAATTATTTATGAAAACTCTTGTTTCTCCTGCTCTCAAAAATCCAGAACGAAAATGGTATGTCGTCGATGCTGCTGGTCAGAATCTTGGACGTCTCGCAACGGGTATAGCTCGTGTAGTAGCTGGCCGAAATCGTGTTGATTTTACTCCACACATCGATAACGGTGCTTATGTAGTTATAATCAATGCTGAAAAAATAGCAGTTACTGGTGCAAAAGAGTCAGATAAGCTCTACCGAACGCACTCACAGTATATGGGTGGACTTAAGGAAACTCCTCTCGGAAAAATGCGAGAGAAAAATCCAACAAAAATCCTCCGTCATGCTATTGAAGGAATGCTTCCTCGTACTCGTGCTCGCACTGATATGAGCAAGCGCATCAAGCTCGTTATTGGGGCAACTCATGAGTATGACGCTCAAAAACCAGAAGCACTTACATTTTAGTTCAAAAAAAATCCTAATACTCTCCTATGTCAGATAATAAGTATACATACGCAATTGGCCGCCGAAAAACTGCAGTTGCAGAAGTCCGTCTCTTTAAAGGAAAGGGTGCGAATATCGCCAATGGTCAACCGCTTGAATCATATGTAAAGCGTGCCGATCTTTTTTCTACAATTTATGCGCCTCTTAAGGTTGCAGGAGTGTATGAAGGTTTTCACTTTGAAGTAAAGGTAAGTGGTTCAGGTGAGTCAGCTCAGGCTGAAGCTATTCGACACGGTGTTACCCGTGCTCTCGTAGAGGCAGATGAGAATCTCAAGAAAGCCCTTAAGGGTGCAGGATTCCTCACTCGAGATGCTCGTAAGGTTGAACGTAAGAAGCCAGGTCTTCATAAATCTCGTAAAGGTCCATCTTGGTCTAAACGTTAATCTTCACTTCAAAATTTTTAAGTTTCTTCCCCAATGCCTACAATTAATCAACTCGTTCGTCGAAAGCGCAAAGATCCAACTCGTAAGAGTAAGTCTCCAGCTCTTCAATTTAATAAGAATACCCTCAAGCAAGAGGTACTTCCACTTGCTGCTCCTCAACGTCGTTGAGTTTGTCTTAAGGTATATACAACTACTCCAAAGAAACCAAACTCTGCCCTTCGTAAGGTTGCAAAAGTTCGTCTTACTAACGGATATGAGGTTATCTCTTATATCGGTTGAGAAGGTCATAATCTCCAAGAACACTCAGTCGTAATGATTCGTGGTGGCCGTGTGAAAGATCTTCCAGGTGTTCGATACCATATAGTTCGAGGAGTTCTCGACTGTCAGGGTGTTGATAAGCGTGGACAAGGTCGTTCTCTTTACGGAGCGAAGAGACCAAAAGCAAAAAAATAGTTTATACAAATACCAGAGTTGCATGAGTAGACCTCATGGCTGAGCTATACTCAAAATAACAACTTTATAACTTTAGAAATCAACTACTATGAGTACCAAAGGGAGCGTATCATTTTCTACACAAAATGAAAGACTCAAAAAATTCGTAAATTACGTAATGAAAGAGGGAAAGAAAACTCTTGCCCATAAGCTTATCAATGCAACTTTTGATATCCTCCGAGAAAAGGGATATACCAATCCTGAGGAAGTGTTCGATAAGGCAATCGATAACGTTACCCCAAAGATTGAGTGTCGTCCAAAACGAGTTTGAGGTGCTATTTACCAAGTTCCAACAGAGGTTCCTCCAGGAAGAGCATTTGCTCTTGCATCTCGATGGATTCTCGGAGCGGCACGAGGTAAGAGTGGAAAAGACTTCTCCGTTTACCTTGCTCAAGAATTTATCGATGCAGCTACAGAAACTGGAGTTGCTGTAAAGAAAAAGCTCGATGTTTATAAGATGGCAGAAGCAAACAAGGCATTCGCACGTTACGCGAATAATAAGTAGTATTCTTTCTAAAAATTACAATTTTAATCTCACAGTATGGCTCATAAAAAAGCGATGGGGTCGACGGCTAATGGTCGTGACTCGCAAGCCAAAAGACTTGGCGTAAAAATCTACGGAGGACAACCTGCAATTGCTGGAAACATTATCGTTCGTCAGAAAGGCAACACTTTCTGGGCAGGAACTGGTGTTGAACAAGGATCTGACTTTACACTTTTTGCTGTAAAAGATGGTACAGTTCAATTCCAAGAAAAGCGCCGTGTACGTTTCGATGGACGTGTCTATCGTGATACCTATGTTAATGTTGTCTAAGCTTCATAGCATAACTAGAAAATTAATCTCTCCAAAATATGACAATTTCTCCTCAACAACAACTCTCGAAGGTTCGTTCAAAAAAACGATATAGCGCATGGGTGAAACTCAATGCTAAGCGTCTCAAGAATCTCGTTTCTCTCCAATATGATAAAGAGGGGAATGCGGTAGCTCTTTCACACTTTGCTTCTCCAATTACAGGAGAATACAAAGGGCGAAAAGTTCTCTCTATTCGAACAGGAAAAGGAAAGACTCCAACAAAGATTCGTGCGTAATTATGAATATCAAAAAAAGACTCATCCGAAAGGGTGAGTCTTTATAATAATAAGCTACCATTTTCTTCTTACAAAAATCCCCTCGCTTTTTCCATATTTCTCTCTATAATCGCCCAAAATATTACAAACTATGCACTCTCGCCGTAAATCCCGTGAATTTCTCCTCCAGTCCCTCTATGCTCGCACTTCTCGTGCGAACGATTTCGATAAGGAAGCTTTTATCGAGGCTTATTTTTCCTGAGAAAATCGTATCGATCTCGAAGAAAAATATGTAAGTGCTGCTGAAGAGGCTCTTATTGCTCATGAAGAAGAACTCCTCTCGATTATCTCAGCACTAGCACCGAAGTTCGAACTCGCCACTCTCCCAGTCCTCCATATCCTCATCATCATGATTGCACTCACGGAGATATGCTACATGAAGGACTTCGATATCCCGGAGGCGGTAGCAACCAATGAGGCTATCGAACTCGCGAAGCGATTCTCTGATGATGGGGGACGTGAGTTTGTGAATGGAGTATTGTCGAGTTATATAAAAGATGCAGAGAAACATTTTGAGAAAAAGAGCGAGTTTCGTGTTTTTTAAGAATCTTACTTCTATCATAGGTTGCTTTGGTCCTGAAAATACATACCATAGGTTCAATTTATATCCTCTATCTTTTTCTATGACTTCTAGAATTTTCTTGGTTCTGATTGGGATTTTTGCCTCATGCTCAATCTCATTTTGAGCGAGTTCGATAGATGCTGATATGATGTCATCAGTGCTTAAGATCAAGGCTTATGAGAAAAATGCTGTAGACGGAAATTATGTATTTACTCAATATGGAAGTGCGGTCATTATTGATGGGAAGAGAATTATAACGAATGCGCATGTGGTTCTTGATGCTAATGGGAATAAGCCTACTGGATATTATGAAGTTTGTCGGACTGAGACAAATAAAAAAATACCAACCTGTTTTGCTCAAGCAAAATTACTCTACCTCGATAAGATAGCTGATCTTGCAGTACTTGAAGTGGCTTCAATCCCGAAAGGACTAAAACCAGCCCTCATGAGTGACTCTACTGATATGGGTATAGGTAAAAATGTTGTTGTTTATGGTTATCCAGCAATTGGATGATTTACTATAACTCGAACGGAAGGAAAAATTGGCGGCTTCGATAAAGAAAATTACAAATTTGATGGTACCATTGACCATGGAAATTCTTGAGGCTGAGCTTTTGATAATAATGGTAAACTTATCGGAATTCCTTTTGCCGTAAGTTCGGATAATGGAGTGATTGGATATATTATTCCACTTAAAAAGGTGAAACAGTTTCTTGAGAAAAAGACTGACTCCATTGAGTTATTTTCCGCAAAAATTGATTCCACATTTTCTGTATATATCAGGTCTATTGAAGCTATTTTTTCAAAGCCGAATCTTTTGAAGACAAAGTATATGGAGCTCAAAAATGCTGAAAAAAATTGATTTAGCCTTATCAGTGCAGTTACCTCTACCGATGGATCAATCTTTACCTATAAATTCATCGATAAGAATGAAAGAGTTCTCTTGACTATCGGTTGTTCTAAAGATGCTCAAACAACCTGGAAAGATTCTATAGAATTTGAGAAAGAGTCATACAGGCTTATGCAGTTAAAAAAAGATAGTGCAACAACTGTTACCGAGATAAATGACTCATCTTCATCTCTCTATGTTCTTTACGCCCTTGATAAAAAGGAAACCAAAGGTGAAAGGTGATGAGCGAAGGCGGTGCTCTATAAAGATGCCCCAACTTGTCTGTCTTTAATCGTTGCTTCTGATTCGGAAAATAAAGATAAAGCTCTATTTGAGAAAGCCTATCAGCTTGCTAAAAGTGTAAAATTCACAAAAACACTTCAATATACATCAACATTTCAGTCAACCTATTTTAATGCACAAAGTATTCCAAAGAACTTTCAAATCTCTGAAGTTGCTTCTTTTAGCAAAGGAAATGAAATTGTTCCGAGTATTGGCTTTGTTTCGTATAAGTGAAATGAGATGGTATATTCTGATTTTTCTCTATTGGAATTCGAAAATATCGGATCAATTATGGAATATAGCTCTTCCGAATCAAAAACTTATAATGAACCAACATATTCTTTTCAAGCCTTTTTTGATACCTACAAGACTACCGGATACACCAATGTAAGTGATGTTGCGCTGACATCAAAGAATGGCAAAAAATTCGTAATGACCCTTTCCGATTATAGTGACACAGATGTCTTTCCGGCAAAATATGAGAAGTATGTAACATTCTTTTATCCATTTCTCACACCATCTTGAGTGTATAGGGCTTATAAGTTTACATTTATACTTCATACGACTGATGAATCTGAAATATTCGCTATACGAGATTTTATGGAAAGCCTTGATCTTCCAGGAAGACCTGCGTTTACCAATTAATTCTTACCTATAAAAAAAGATATGAGCGATTCATATCTTTTTTTATGAGATTAACTCGTTTTAATTTACATTCCTCTGCAAAAAGATATGATATCCGCACTTCATATCTTTTTTTATGTCTCGTCCATCTCTTCGTTATGAACGAGGTGAGTTTGAAGCGAAGGTGGGATCTCTCCTCTCTTCTCTCCAGATTCTCCCGAAAAATTCAGAACTCTATATCCTTGCGTGTATCCATAGAAGCGTCTTGAATGAGGCTCATATGGGATACTCAGAATCAAATGAACGACTCGAATTTCTTTGAGATGCAGTCCTCGAGGTTTCAGTTACTGAGGCTCTTTTTCATGAATTCCCTGAAAAGCCTGAGGGTGAATTGACAGATATTCGATCAGCACTCGTTCGTGGGCGTAATCTTGCTCAAATTGCTGCAAAACTCGGATTCTCGAGTGCTATACAACTCTCTCGTGGTGAGTCACTTGCTCTGGGTCACGAGAACCCATATATTCTCGCTAATACTCTCGAAGCTATCATTGGCGCTATCTATCTCGAACAGGGTTTCGATGTTGCGAGAGCTTTTATCGCGAAGCATATTTATTCAACTCTTCCTCGTATCCTTGCTGAGGGGCTTTTTGTTGATCCAAAATCACATCTTCAGGAAGTAACGCAAGCAATTTGGGGAATTACTCCAACTTATAGTGTTGCTGAAGAGGAATGAGCAGATCACAATAAACTCTACAAAATTTCCGTAACTCTCGATAGTATTGAGCTTGGTGTTGGGAAATGAACTTCCAAGAAAAAATGAGAGCAAGATGCAGCAGAAAATGCAATCGCAAATCGATCTAGCTGGGAAAAGAAAATAACTCTTCCGAAGAAAGTGATAGAAACTTAGTATTTAACTGAGTAAAATTGCCTTTCCATCTCATACCTGTTATACTCGTTCTATGCATCAATTCCCAGAGAAAAAAGATTACCCAAAAGACTTCTTCTATCATCGCACATCATCACCTACCTATCGAAAATATCTTGAGGGCTGTGGGCTTTCGACGTTTGATTTTCATCATCCACCCCAATTTGCTTGGAGAAAAAAAATATTTGGTGATAACTTTTGAGTCGTAAAATATGAACGCGTTGATCATGAACCAGATATCGAAGTAATAAAAAAGGTCACAGGACTCAAACATGCATTTGTTGCATGGATTCCATATTCTCGGACAAAAAGCCAAATACCAAAGCCGTGGAGAAAGCTCTGGTTTACTGACCATTTCGAAGAAACAGGATTTGCTGAACTAAAAGAATGACAACCCTACACTGCAAGTTGGAATGATCGAGCAAAGCGTGCACTCAAGAAATTTGAGAAATCTGGATGTAGCGTTCGTGCTGTGACTCCTGAAGAATTTGTTACCGCTTTTCGTGCAACCAAGGTTAAACACTGGCATAAGAGTGTATATATTGGCTATTATAAAAAAATGGTTGCTATAAATTCTAGTGCAGTAAGGCAGTGGGTAGCTTATAGTACAGATGGCGTAGCTATAGCTGGACTTGCAGCACATGATTATATTGATAATCATTCGGTGCATCTGGTGGCATTTACGAATCAAAAATACTATGATACTCAGGCTGGTACTGCTGTAATGGGAGAGTGGTTTCGAGACTCGAAAGAAAAAGGGATGAAATATCTTACCGTCGACCATATCCGAAATAGGACGGGTCCAAGCGACCAGAAAGGGTATACTGAATTTAAAGAGAACTTTATTACCACAAGACTCTCATTTCGAGAGGCATATTTTCGGTTCTTTTAGGAAGCTTAATAAATATATTCACCACTTATACTCTCCAATATTCTCATATTTGCGAATTTTCGTATTAAAAAAATGTGAGAAGCTTCTAAGAAATTGCACGAATTAGGAAGATGTGTTAGAATAAATTGAGTCATTTTTAGTATATGTACAGTCCAAAAACTACCCCAATTTTTCTCTTTATTTTCGGAGGCATATTTTTCTCCTTTGGGCTTATATTTATCGTTTCGTCAGGAATTTCATTTTCTTCAGCATCCATCGTAGAAGGTGAGGTTCTCACGTATTCTACATCACCAGATATACGTTACTCTCATGGATGAAAAGAATATATATCCCACCCTCGAGGTTCCATGAGTTGTAATAATGTTCCGTGTAATCGAATCGGTGAAACTATTCGTGTAGTTTATGATAGAAGTAACCCTTTACGGGTTGCCACTCTCCAAGAACTTGTTTTAGGTTCTATTTTTCCAATAATAGGACTTTTTCTAATGATGGGTTGGATATATGCCTATGTTAGAAGTAAAAGAAAAAAGGATATTATTCTTCTCCTTCAGTCTCAAGGCTGTTTCACAGAATCAACTATTATTGATATGGAAGTTGTGAAAACAAAGTCAAAAAGGGGTTCTCGGATTGTTGGGTATAAATATCTCTGTAAGGATAAAAATACCCAAGAAGAATACGAGAGTGATGTTATAAGGATGCCAGAATTTGAGGTCGGAAGTTCCGTGCGAGTCATTAAGGATTACAGTAGATATCCAGGTATATATTGGGTTGATCTCAATACAGTATCACAAAACTCCGAATCATTTGCAGTAGCTACGCAATATCAAGAAAGTAAAATTGAAGCAAATGAACGAAACTTACGCAAGCTCCTGAAAGGGAGTATGAGTTATGGAGGAACGCTCGCCCTCTTTGGGATTATGGGACTTATGCTTGTATTATTAGCAGTTTTTCTTCAATCTCTTCCATTTTGAGTAGTTGGCTCTATTTTTCTCTGACTGTGATCCATGAATTTTGCATATTTCTTTCGAGAAAAAAAACGACAGAAGATAATCGAGAAAAATATAAGTATTATTACAGAAATTGTGAATGTTGAGAAGGCTTCAGACTGGAAGACTGTGGCACTTGGGTATATCCCCGAAGAAGAAAGAGAATCCCAAGGTGTTGATATTTCAAAAATAAATGATGGTCTATCAACTAAAAATATAAATATCTATGGATATAAATATCGATTTATTGTTCTATTAAGCGGTCAGTCTAAAGCCACAGAAATATTTACAAAACCATTTCCTGAAAAATATCGATCATGAGCACGAATACGGATTTATTTTGATGATTTTTCTCAAATGGGAGATTTCGTGGCTGATCTTGAGAGTATTGACGAATTAAACTAGTTTTTTTCTTCGTGAGATGAGCCTCTATATCTTCTTCCTTGTAATTCTTTTGGAAGGTGTTCTTGAGTACTTTTCTTCTCTTTGAGATTATGAGCATATTCATATCCTTTTCCATATCCAGCTTCCTTCATGAGTTCCGTTGGAGCATTGCGTAAGTGGAGGGGAACTCCGAGATTTCAGAACTCTCGTACATCGGCATGCATCGCCTGCATCGCCATATAGACTCGATTATCTTTCGGGAGATCAGCGAGGAAGTAGGCAGCATTAATGAGCGGGAGTTCACACTCTGGCATTCCCATTTTTTCACAGATTTCGTAGACACTATTGGTAAGCATGATTGCCTCAGGACTGTATACATCCTCGCTCGCAAAGTTTATCATACGTCTGGCTATGTATCTCGGATCTTCACCTCATGCAAGCATACGACCAATCCAGTAAATAGCTGCATCTCAGTCTGAATCCCTCAGGGATTTATGCATCGCAGAGATGAGATTATAGTGTTCCTCACCATCCTGGTCATACATGAGTGATTTACTTCAGGCTTCGAGGATATTTTCTCGTGTGAGCTCACCTTCGCCTTGGAGGATACAGGCAGTTTCGAGAAGATTCAATGTATTGCGGAGGTCGCCTCATCCGAGTTTGGCGATAAGTTCAAATGAAGGTACTTTTCATGATTGAAAAGTACCAAAAGCTCCCGAGGGGCCAATAAACTCCCTCTTACTCTGCTTTCGCTCGTCATTGTTCTGCTCTCATCTTCGCTCAGACAGTATTGCCCCCTCGGACTCCCTATTTCATTGTTTATTATCAGGAAAAAAAACTATTTTTGGATACCTCTCTTCTATTCTTCTAAGATTCTTCATGAGAAATTCTTCGACTTCTTTTGGCTTGATGGGTTCGAGGATGTACGTCCGACAGCGCGAAAGGAGGGCATTAATCACGGTGAAACTCGGGTTTTCAGTCGTTGCACCAATAAGTGTGACAATTCCTTTTTCCACCCATGGGAGGAGGACGTCCTGTTGGCTTTTGGTCCACCTATGTATCTCATCGAGAAAGAGAATAGTTTGCTGTCATTCATTATAGTTTTTCTGAGCCTTTCCAATAATCTTCACAACATCTTCTTTTTTCGAGAGGACTCATGAAAGATGAAAAAATTCAGCATCGAGAGAATTCGCAATCACTCGCGCGAGGCTCGTTTTTCCGCAACCAGGTGGTCCCCAGAATAAAAGTGAAGGAATTTTCCCTGCCTCGATGAATTTTCTTATTGATTTTCCTGGTCCGATAAGATGTGATTGTCCGACGAGGTCATCAATCCTTTCGGGTCTAAGCAGTGAGGCGAGCGGAGTGATAGAATGAGAAAAAAGAGATTGCATAGTTGCATTTTAGTGAAATTCTCTGAAAAATATACTTGAAAATTTCAATATTTGAATATTATTTGACAATAAAAGTATATGTATTTAAATACAACATTAATGTCCGATGAGACATTACAAGATAAATGTTCAGAGATAAAAACTGGTATTTCAGCAGTCACAAGTCAAAATCCAAAAGTATCAGTATATTTTTGTGCCTTTAATGAGCAAAATTACTTACTACCAACATTGTCTGCGTATGCAAGGATGCAAACGAGTGTTCCTATCGAGATAGTCTGAGTAGCAAATGCTTGTACTGACAGAACAAAAGAAATTTTGGAACAGTGTTGAATTCGTACGTTATATGAGCCAAGAAAGTGAACATCCTTTGCTCGTCAGACATGATTAGAGAATTTAAGATGACATATTGCTATCGAATGAAGTGCTGATACTCTCGTTCCACCCGAATGGGTAAATCGACATTATGAGGCATATTCTGATTCAGAGGTGGTACAGGCTTATGGTCCGATTGCATATCATGATGCACACCTATCTTTTCTTATGCTAAGAACATCATTTCGGGCTATAAGATTGGTATGAAATCAGCTTAATCTTCTTCCTGAAGTTATTTGATGACCGAATCGATCGTATAAAACTGATGTTGCTCGCAGTGTATGAGGATTTGTATCGTGAATTAATCTTTGAGAAGATGTTCTTATAAGCAGAAAGATAGCAGAAATGTGAAAAACTATTAAACTTAGATGAAAATCAGTTGAGGTATTAACTGACTGAAGGCGGTATAGAACTACTCAACAAATATTAGGTTTACTCAGAAAAAGATTACTCCATATGTGGGCATACAATAGAGAATTATCTTGACCAAATTCATTTGTAGATATAAGGGAGTAAAAGCACAGTTTTTATCTTTTGACATCCTTTATTTTTTCTATATTATCCACGCGAATTTCTCGGATTTCCGAGGACATTATTTATTCATTTTATTCTTATGGCGATTTCTAAAGATCTCAAGAATCTTCGTAACTTCGGTATCGCAGCCCATATCGATGCAGGTAAGACCACCACTTCTGAACGTATTCTTTTCTATACTGGTATTAATCACAAGATTGGTGAGGTACACGATGGTGGAGCAACTATGGACTGGATGGAACAAGAAAAAGAACGTGGTATTACTATCACTTCTGCGGCAACTACGACTTCATGGAGAGGAGTTGATCTCAATCTTATCGATACTCCGGGGCACGTTGACTTTACGATTGAAGTAGAGCGTTCTATGCGTGTTCTTGATGGTGCTGTTGCGGTTTTTGATTCTTCACAAGGAGTAGAACCACAGTCAGAAACAGTATGGAAGCAAGCAGATAAATACGGAGTTCCTCGTATCGCCTTTGCCAATAAGATGGATAAGACCGGTGGAAACTTCATGATGACTTACGAATCTATCGTAAAGCGTCTCGCTGGAAATAAAGTTATCCCAGTACAACTTCCTATCGGGCAGGAGAATGATTTTGCTGGTATTATCGATCTCGTAAAGATGAAGGCATACCGATTCGAGGGTGCTATGGGAGAAAAAGTGATCGAATTTGAAATCCCTGAAGATATGAAGGCTCTTGCTGAAGAATGGCATGCAAAAGTTATCGAGAAAGCTGCAGAGCAAGACGATGAACTTATGAATAAATATTTTGAGACAGGAACTCTTACTGAGGCAGAAATCAAGGCTGGACTTCGAAAGGGAGTTATTTCAGATGGTGTATACCCACTTCTTTGTGGTTCTGCTCTTATGAATAAGGGTGTACAACTCGTTCTCGATGCAGTTGTAGACTACCTTCCTTCTCCTCTCGATATCGACAACGGTACAATTACTGGTACTGATGTTGACGATGAGAATAAGGAAATTGTACTCAAGCAAGATCCAAATGAATCACTCGCAGTAATTGCGTTTAAGATTATGACAGATCCATTCGTTGGACGAATTACTTTCGTTCGTGTATACTCAGGAACTCTCAAGTCAGGTTCTTACGTACAAAATACAGTAAGTGGAGAAAAGGAACGTATCGGACGTCTCCTCCAAATGCACGCCAACAATCGTACAGAAATCGATGAAATCCCAGCAGGGAATATCGGTGCAGTAATCGGTCTCAAGAACACTCGAACTGGTGATACTCTCTGTGATGAGAATAAGCCAATTATCCTCGAACGTATGACCTTCCCAGAACCTGTGATTTCTATTTCTGTTGAACCAAAGACAAAGGCTGATCAAGAAAAGATGGGTATGGCTCTCAATAAGCTTGCTGAAGAAGATCCATCATTCCGTGTGACTTCAAATGCTGAAACAGGTCAAACAATCATGGCGGGTATGGGTGAACTTCACCTCGAAATCTTGGTTGATCGTATGAAGCGTGAATTCAAGGTTGAAGCAAATGTTGGTGCTCCACAGGTTGCATACCGTGAATCTATAACTCAAGCAGTAATTGACGAACGTGGAGTTCATAAAAAGCAATCAGGTGGTCGTGGACAATTCGGTGATGTCGTCATGTCTTTCGAACCAATCACTCCAGAAATGCGAGCAGCAGATCCAGAAGGACTTAAGGAAGAAAATGTATTCTTCAACAAAATTGTCGGTGGTGTCGTTCCTCGTGAGTATATTCCAGGAGTGGAGAAGGGGCTCAAGGCTGCCTACTCACGCGGTATTATCGCTGGATACCCTATCGTTGATGTAAAGGCAACGCTTACCTTCGGTAGCTACCATGAAGTTGACTCGAATGAACTTGCGTTCCGAATGGCTGCCATCAAGGCATTCCGCCAAGCTGCAAAGAAGGCTCGTCCAGTGCTTCTCGAACCAATTATGCTCGTGGAGGTAAATACTCCAGAAGAGTATATGGGTGATGTTCTCGGAAACCTCAACTCAAAGCGTGGTCAAATTACTGAAATGACTGAACGTGGTATGGCAAAAATCCTCCGCGCTCATGTTCCACTCTCAGAAATGTTTGGATATGCAACCGATCTCCGATCTATGAGTCAAGGTCGTGCAACTTACACTATGGAATTTGCTCACTATGCTCATACTCCAAATAATATTACAGAGAAAATCCGTGCTGAACGCGGAGTGAAGTTTGAGGAGGACGAAGAAGAGTAAAATGATGATGCAAAAAACCTCAGAAATTTCTGAGGTTTTTTCTTTTGACAAAAGTGAAGAGGGAAATAGCATCAAATTTATGCCAAATATTGATATTCCATCAAATAATGAACCTATCCGAATCGGATATTTTGATTATTTATGATGAGTAGAAGAAAACGTAAAGCCCCAAGTTAATAGCATATTTTTTTCCAGATATGCTCAAGACCCAGGAAATCCTTTCGATATAAACTGAATTTTATGACTTATTGATGCTGAAAAAAGACTTAAGGAGAAAAGATGATGAACTCCTCGCATGACATGAGAAATAGTTAAAAGTATTACCGTATGTCTCGAGGCTTGAAATAATGCAAATCAAAAAATGAGAGATTTTGAAGATCAAATAATACAAGGAATTCTCAATCCACCTCACCCATATTCTATCCAAGTACCAGAAAGTAGAAATATTCATTAATATTTCCTATCTAAATACTTGATTTTCAAGCATTTTCTCTATAATGTATTCCACATGAAGCGACAAATATCTTCACTTCATGCTCACCAATTGTTTTGATTCGAAGGTCTTTGCTGACCTTCTTTTTTGTAGTAAAAATAAATCATTTACATCTAAGATTACTAAACCTATAAATTTATGAAAATTATATTCGTTACTGGATGAGTTCTTTCAGGAATCGGGAAAGGAATTGCTGCCGCATCGATTGGGGCACTCCTCAAATGAGCTTGAAAAAACGTTTTTTGCCAAAAGTTTGATGGATACCTCAATGTTGATCCGGGAACGATGAGTCCATTCCAGCACGGTGAAGTATTCGTCACAAATGATGGAGCGGAGACAGACCTTGACATCGGACATTATGAACGATTTCTTGATACAGATCTCAATAAATTCTCTTCTTTTACTTCAGGGAAGCTTTATGAAGAAATTATTGCAAAAGAGAGACGATGAGATTATCTTGGAGGAACCGTTCAGATTGTTCCACACCTCACGGATCTTGTAAAAGAAAAAATAAAAACGGGTTTTGAGTCGACGGGCGCAGATATTTCGATTATTGAAATCGGAGGAACCGTCGGTGATATGGAAAATGAATATATTCTTGAATCAGCCCGTCAACTTCAACATGATCTTGGTCGAGAGAATGTTATCTTTGTTCATGTGGCTCTCCTACCATATCTTGGTGCAAGTAAAGAGCTAAAAACAAAGCCGATTCAGCATTCGGTCCGAACCCTTATGAGCTACGGGCTTTCTCCTGATTTTCTTATTATCCGGGCAGATGCAGAAATCCCTGAGGATGTTATAAAAAAAATTGCAGTTTCTACAGGTTTACAAGTTTCGAATGTTATACCAGCTCCAACTCTTGACTCAATCTATAGAGTTCCACTTTCATTCCATTCTTACCATTTTTGAGAGAAAATACTGCAAGCTTTTAGAATGGGAGAGGTTATTTTGGATATGAAAAAATGGGAAAATCTTCTTGCAAATATTGATGCATCCAAAGAGGTTCTTCGAGTTGCAATGGTAGGAAAGTACGTTGGACTTGAGGATGCATATTATTCACTCAATGAGTGACTCAAATGTGCTTGATATGCTCATCAAATGAAGGTGAAGCTTGAATTTGTTGAGGCAGAAGATATTGAAAATGAATGAATCGAGCTTCTCAAATGATTTGATGGTATATGTATTCCCGGTGGATTTGGAACTCGTGGCACTGAAGGAATGATTATGACTGCTCGATACGCGAGAGAAAATAATATCCCGTATCTTGGAGTGTGCCTTGGCTCCCAAATTATGGCTATAGAATTTGCACGAAATGTACTCGGCATAAATGATGCTTCAAGTGAAGAGTTTACCCCAGAAGGAAAGAATAATATCATCCACATCATGGAGCATCAAAAATGACTCACAACAAAGTGAGGGAATATGCGACTTGGGGCTTATGAATGTACTATCCGTGATGGAACTCTTGCAAAAAAAGTGTATGAAGCATCAATAGCTCTTGAACGACATCGGCATCGATTTGAATTTAATCCAGAATATCGAGAACAAATGGAAGAAAAATGATTCATCGTCTCGGCAACTTCCCCAGACGGAACTCTTGCTGAGGTGGTTGAACTTCGAAATCATCCATATATGATAGCAACTCAGGCTCATCCAGAGCTTATCTCTCGACCAACAAGACCACACCCTCTATTCCTTTGATTTATTCAAGCGATGAGGTCGAATTAGTTTCTATCCTCTTCTTTCGTGAGAGTTCAGTATCTTGGCGGACATCGATAGTAAGTCGCATAAGAAAGATTTGCATCATAGCAGTAGCGAGAACTCATTCAAGAGACATGAGTATGAAAGTTATTGATATATTTGGCATGAGAATTTCAATAACACGTATTATGCTCTCAATAGATTGACTCGTAATCTGAAGAGGAGGCATCGCTGTTTCCGAACGACTACCACTTTCGGTTGAAGGAAACACATTATTTATATCCGGTGCTTCTCATGAAACAGTCTTAATATCAAATGATTTGAGAGTCTGAGAAGTATCTGGGGAAGGCAAAAGGGAGTTGAGGTTTGTAATGACACCGCTTGCAAGGCTTATCACGAGAGAAAAAAGAAAGATAATCTTAAAAAGTTGCCACTTTATTCACTCTGAGAGTTGATATCATTTTTTTAGACCCTTTATTCAATATGTGGGATCTATAAGAATATTATACCACGTAAGAGAGATTCATATCTGAAAAAAGAATAATGCTCAAAAGAGTATAACCTCATATAAAAAGAGCAAAAATGGTTTCTCTATCATCCAAAATAATATCCCTCCTCAAATGGCTCAAAGAATCCAAATGATGAGAAATACACTGTACCATGTAACATAAGAAATATAGTAACCAAAGTATTTTTTAAAAAGAGCAATATCCTCACTGAAATCTAGTTTTTTTTGTTCATTTTCGAGGGAACGAATAGGAATTACGATCATTTTCCATCAGACATTAATAATGCCAATAGTGGTAAGTCATAAGAGAACAAGGAGTGCCTTTAATATAAGGTTGCGAATATCTGCTGTACCATTTTCGATATAATCTTTCCCTAATAGGATAACGCTTTCATAAAGAAGGATGATTGTAATAATGCTTGAAATAGCGTCAACAAGAGCCGATGATCCGATGATACGAATTCACTTTTTCGAAAATAGAGTAAAAAACGAATATTCTAAATAATCAAATGCATTTCTCATAAGAAATTGATAATTAATGAGTCAATAGTATGATAATACTAGATTTCCATTCATCGGCAAATCATTTTATCCTCTTATTTCTCTTTATGGATCAAAATTCTGCCCCAATTGATTCTACTGTAAATACTTCCTCAGAGACAACATCTCCTGAAGTTTCAGCTGTTCCTCCTGTTCAAGTGAGTACAAACCAAGAACTCACTTTGAAAGAAAAGTATTTTCAGATTGAACCAGAAGGACGCATTCGAAGATATCAATATTTTGTACGATCACTTGTTCCAGGGATTCTCCTCTTCTTTATTATTATTGCAAGCACTATCCTGACTATTCCCCTTATGATGATATTGGGGAAGGCTTCAGCGATAATCGGTCTTGTGGTTATGTGAGGAATCTACTGGCTTTTATATAATCTTGCAAAAGTGAACTCTATTAAGCGTGCTCGTGATTTTGGAAGTGACGGAAAAATCGCAGTATATATTGTAACGGCAAGTTTTGCGATGAGTGTTATTTGGCTTGTTGTATGAGTCCTTCAAAACTTTGGTGTTCTTCCTTCTGTAGATCTTTCAGCGGCACTCAATAACATCGATGCTACATCATCTGATAACCCGATGATGGCTATGAAAGCAATACAAAGTGCAACTCCACTTTATCAGAGGCTTTTATGATATATAGGAAACATAATCTCAATTGCTTCAACAATAATGTGGCTTGTTCTCCTCTTTCGACCAGGAGTGACTGGAGATAATCAGTATGGAAAAGACCCAGCAGCAAGAAAAGTTTCATTTCTTGGTTAAAAAATCCCTCCAAATGGAGGGTTATTTTTTTCACTCTTCCCATTCATCGCGGAGGTGGAGGTAGTAGTGTACTGAAAAAATATGAAACATTGCCCGAGTAACGACCGAACTCAGAGAGTAAATCCCGCAAAGCACAATACCTGATAGGGTGATTTTCCCATATGATTCCTCGAGAATAAGAATAAGTGACTTCATCCGATTTACCATATCTCCATTTGAGTCGACAATAAGCTTCGTAATTTTAGCAAGTTCACTACTCCAGTCTGGACTTGAAAGAAATCAAAGAAGAAATATTTCGATAAAAAAACTCATAATCCAAACAATAATGCTAAATCAGAGAATTTTTAAAAAGACCTCCACGATTCTTTTATGAACAAATTTTCTTGATTCAAGAAATATCTCAAGACTTCATGATCATTCCGAGAGCATATGATACCAGGAGAGGGTATAGCGTATGGTTATTCGTATGATAATAATAAGTCATCAAACAAGAGAGAGAAATCAAAAATTGGGATGAATTGCCCAAAGAATAATAGTTGAGAAAATATAGATATTCCAGGCAAAAAATAGAATCGCCCCATACCAAAAGAAGAATGATATGAATTTTCAGAAGTGTTCATGAAAAAGTCGAATATCACCAAGAAAGTGGATTCACTTTGTATGATCTATAGCTCGTATTGGCATTATAGTAGCTTGCCAACCTCGAGAAATAAGTACGGCTATCATCATAACAAAGAGAATCACATACCCTTGAATAAAAAAACGTATAATTTCACCGCCATCTAAGCTTATAATCATCTCAGCACCGCGATAGAGTAGGTATACAGAAAGAAAGTAGATGATTAACATCATCATAGTATGTACCACCAGTGAGCTTCCTGCAATATTACTAAATTGCTTCGAAAAAAGTGTCTTAAAGGAGTATGTAAAGTATTTTGTGATGGATTGAGAGTGCATAGAAGGATTCTATCTTCCTTGAGGGTACCATACTTTTCTCTATGTTCCAAAAAGGTTGAATCTTTTTCCTTTGATTTTGTCTTTTTTTCATCCTGGATATACTTGGGGTATGCTCGGGTGGTGGAATGGTAGACACGTACGTCTCAGACGCGTATGCCCCTAGGGTGTGTGAGTTCAAATCTCATCCCGAGCACCAAAAAAATCCTTTTCAGCAAAGAGATGTATTTATTAGGCAAGATTATTTCTCAAAAGAAAAGCAAAAAATTATTTTTTAATTCTCATTTATGAGATAATCTGTTATCCTGCAGTCATCCTCTAAATATAATTTCTTATGTCCCTTGAAATTGAAAGACAGTTTGTAGTTAATACTGAACATCCTGATTGGAAAAAAATAGCTTCATGAAAACCATCTTTTGAAATTATTCAGTCCACTATCCATCGTGGTGAATGAAATAAATTACGAGTTAGACTTATTACGGATATTAAGACCGGGAAAAAAACAGCAGCATTCACTTTTAAGGTAAAGAAAAGAACCAAAAAATCAGATCCAAATATCAGGGATGAATACGAGTGGAATGTTCCATATAAGGTTGCTTTATTCGTTATGATATGACATGGAGAGGTTCATAAACTGAGGTATCTTTATAGACATATTGATGGCAAGATGTGGGAAATTGATGTTTATCAGTGACCGAATGAAGGAATAGTGCTTGCTGATATTGAGCTTTCGAGAACAGATGAATTATTTGAGATTCCTCCTTTCCTTTGAAGGGAAGTAACGAAAGACAAAAAGCTTACAAATAATTCTTTCACCCTCCATCCATATATTTATTGGACTGACACTGAGAAAAACTGGTACACCTCCCTCAAGAACTAAAAAAGTTGACATCCGTTTAAATAGATATATCATCATAATATGTTCAATCAGGCTCGCCTTGCATACCTTGTTCCCGTTCCCCTTTCGACTTTCGAAAGGTAATTATTCAATTAAATACTCAATTCCCCCTCGAAAGTCAAAAATGAGGGGGAATTTTATTATTTTAATTTTATAGTATGAATAGTCGTTTGATTGTGAAAATTTGAAGTGAATCACTTGTAAATTTTCAAACATCTGAGAAGATTAATGCTCTCGTCCAAGATGTGCGTACCCATTTTGCAAGTACAGATATACTTCTCGTAACATCTGGTGCAGTGCAATTTGGAAGAGAAGTTCTTTGAGTTCAGAAAAAGGATGATGAAGACCGACAAGTACTCGCTGCAGTTGGTTGGCATCATCTTATGAGGGCATATGCTGAGAGATTTTGAAAGGTTGATATTCAAGTGGCTTGATTTCTTGCTACCCATGCTGACATTGAAGATAATATAGCAAGGGCAAATACTTTTAAGAGAACTATTGAAGCTACTTGGCAACAAGGCATACTCCCGATAAGTAACGAAAACGATCCAATCTCCACTGAGGAAATGATAGCTCTTAACAGAGGGGCTGATAATGATAAAAATGCACTTTTACTTGCCCAACTTTTTCGAGCAAAATCAATCATTATTATTACTAATACAAATGGGGTTTATAAAAATCCTGAAGATCCAAATTCAAGGATTTCTACTTTGAATGGCGAATCGCTCACTCCAGATTTCATCAATTCAATTTGTTGAGGGAAATCAAGTATTGGTACCTGAGGGATGCCGTCAAAATTGGAAATTGCCCGCGAAGCGGCCCAATTAGGAATAGTTACTCATATCTGTGATGGTATTCATTCGTGAGTTTCACATAAAAACAAATGAGGGACAACCATCTTTCCAAAGAATAATATCTTTTAAAATTCATTTTTTCCATATACTTATCTTAAATATTTTTTTCTATGCAACTCCTTTCAAAACTTCCGTTTAAAACTCAGAAATCAATCCCATCAGGATCAGATAACCGCGGGACAGGACTTCTTCTTCAGGCTGGCATGATTCGTATGACTCTAGCTTGAGCCTATTCTTTTACTACTCTTTGACTTCGTACTCTGAGGAAAATTGAAAATATCGTTCGTGAAGAAATGAATGCCATCGGTTCAGCTGAGGTTCTCATGACCGCACTCGGAGCAAAAGAATCATGGGAAAAGACAGGTCGCTGGGATACGGTTGATGTTCTTTTTAAGCTCCCAGCCGCTGAAAACCGAGAATATGCTCTCAACCCTACCCATGAAGAAGTAATTACTCCATTAGTGGGAGAATTTATCCAATCTTATAAAGATCTCGAATCATGTTCTGCCTACCAAATCCAGTGGAAATTTCGAAATGAAAAGCGTGCAAAATCAGGATTGCTCCGTGGTCGAGAATTTCTTATGAAGGACGCATATTCTTTCCATCGAAGTCAAGAAGAACTTGATGCCTACTTCGAAGTAATGCACGGTGCCTATAATCGTGTATTTGACCGACTTTGACTCGCAGATTCGACCTATTATACGTTTGCTTCAGGTGGAGATTTTTCGAAGTATTCGTATGAGTTCCAGACGGAACTTGGTATCGGGGAGGACGAAATCTATATCTGTAAAAAGTGCTGACAGGCACACAATCTTGAAATTATCAATCCTGAAGCCTTCATTTGTGCTGAGTGTGGAAATCATGAATTTGACAAGAAAATCGTTTCTGAGGTTGGGAATATCTTTAAGCTTGGTTCACGTTTTTCAGACGCCTTTGGACTTAAGTATCAGGATCGAGAAGGAAAAGTTCAAGATCATATTTTTATGGGATGCTATGGAATCGGAATATCTCGACTTGTTGGAGTTATTGCGGAGAAATTTGCAGATGATAAATGACTTGTCTGGCCAGATTCTATAGCTCCATATTCACATATAATTATTGTGATAGGAAATCATCTTGAAGAAGCAAAAAAACTCGCTGAGAATCTTGAGAAAAGTTGAGCTGAAGTCCTCATCGATGATCGAGATGCGGGATTTGGACAAAAGGCCTGAGATGCAGACCTTTTTGGAATACCGAATCGTATTATCCTCTCTGATAAAACCCTCGAAAAAGGTGGTTATGAACTTAAGCTCAGAAATGAGAGCTCACTTTCTCTAGTTTCTCTCCATGCGTAGACTCTTTACCACCTTGATTCTTTTTTTGCTTTTCCTCATTCTCCCATGGGGGTGGATTTCATGGGTAACAAAAAATGATATTTATAGAAACCCAGACCTTCTTCCAAAAAACCATGTCTGACTTCTTCTCGGGACAACCCCAAGCATTAATGGTGTGAATAATGTATTCTTTTCTACTCGCATAGAGGCCGCAAAGGTTCTTTTTGAGCGATGAAAGATAGAACACATTCTCGTCTCGTGAGATAATAGTACGAAAGCATATAATGAGCCAGAAGCTATGAGAAAAGCCCTACTTAAGGCCTGAATTCCTGAGTCGGCTATTACTCTTGATTATGCGTGATTTCGTACCCTTGACTCTGTTGTTCGGGCAAAAGAGATTTTTGGTCAATGAAGTGGATTTACGATTATTTCACAGCCTTTTCATGTGGAGCGAGCATTATTTTTGGCTCGTTCGAATCATATTGAAGCAATCTGATATGGATCAGCCAATGTAAGTCTTTCACTTGGATTATATACGTATATTCGTGAAATTGCTGCACGTTGGAGAGCTATTATAGATGGCATTATTGGCACGGATCCAGTAATACTTTGATCAAAAGAAAAACTTACGGGCGAGAGGTAATTTAAGGCATTCAACTTAGTGAAGGCTAACCTTGCATTTCACCATTTTTTGGAATTTTGTAGTATTCAAGCAGATACTTTGCTATTTCAGAAAAAAGGGCTGAAGAAGTATTTTCTGAGTACTGATCAGTTCGAGGACGATTAATCATTACTATAAGAACAAATTTTGGATTATTAGCTGGGGCATAACCGCCATATGATGTAATAGTATGCCCAACATCTTGTCATAAAATACGATTCTCGTACCCTCATCTATAGGGTATTTGAGAAGTACCAGTTTTTCAAGCTACAGTATATCCTGGAACTCATCATTTCTTTGCAAAACCATTTCGAACACCATCAACCAGCATGGCTGTTACTGTTTTAGAGGTATCTTCTTTTATAACTCTTCGAATAGGTGTTGGGATTGTATCAACTTTTTTTCCATCAGGATAAGTAACTGATTCCACAATATGCGGTTCCATATATATTCCACCATTTGCAAGTACAGAATAGGCGGTTGCCATTTGAAGCATGGTAGTGTTTATACCTTGACCAAACGACATGGTAAAAAACTGTGTTCTAGACCATTTTTCATAAGGGGTGAGTTGTGAGTAATTTTCCCCATCAAGCGTAATATTTGTTTTTGCTCCGAATCAAAAGTCTCATAAATATTTATGAAAGAGTGAAGGTCCAATTTTTCCTATGATGGAAATCATACCAACGTTACAGGACCAATCAAGAGCATGGAGGTATGTGTGCCTTCAGGTACATTGGGATGCTACATTTGAGATTCTACTCTTCCTACCTCACTCATAGGATAGCTCTACATATCACTTATCAAGATAAGTATCATCAGGGGAGATTTCACCGGTATCTATACCTATAGCGGTAGTAATTGCTTTAAAAACAGAACCAGGTTCATAAAATGCGGAAACAATATCATTGGAATATACGGCCGAACCATACTTATTCTTGTACTTATATTTCGTGATTGAGTAATTCGTTATTTCTCTATCAGCAGCCTCTCTGAGTTTTAGTCTTTGTCCATCAATGTTTGCAAAAGTAGTTCCGGAAAGAGTATCAACAACATAAAGGGGGGTTCCAAAGAGTTCGAAATATGGGTTTTTGTAAGTGAGGTAATTCACGGGCTCCATTTCATACACTTGGGTAAAGTTATTTGGATCATAATCGGGGTAGTTTACCATCGCTCTTATGGCGCCAGTTACAGGATCCATTACAATAATGCTTCATTTATTTGCCTTAAAATTATTTACGGCTCGCTCAAGACGCACCCCAATCTCTTTCTGTATATTTCGATCAATCGTGAGAGTAATATCGATCCCGTTCTTAGAAGTGATTAATCCACGCGAGACATATCCATCAATTGGACGATTGGCGCTATCTTTGATAACTCGTTCGGTTGGGCTCTCAGCCTGAAGAAGATCTTCAAAATATCATTCTATTCAATACCTTCCTATACCATCTCCATCTACAAATCCTGTTATCTGTCCTGTGATATTTTTTTCTGGATAGAAACGTACTAGATTATCTTCAATTTTTATAAATGGCACAATCGAATCCTCAATGGCAAGTTCTTTATTCTTGATTGCTTGGCGCTCATTGGAAAGGCGAGTCATTACAGCATCTCGTGTACTCACATTCATTTTTCGGATAATTTCAAGGTGTCGTTTTTTCTTCTTTTCGAATTTTGGAAGAATTTCTTCCACAGGGAGTCATATAATTGGAGAGAGTCGGGTCGCTAAAACTTCGGGTTCATTTATTTTTGTAGGGTTCACATAGAGATGATTTACGACGAAGAAAAGTGAAGTATCTTGCCAGCTACTGATAATTTCAACCATATCATCATCAAGGTCTTTTTTTACTAATACGACCTCTTCGGGGGAGTCAATTTTTCGCGAAAGATATTCACGAATTTTCCCTTTTAATGTAGAGATTGCCATATCACTGTTACTAGTGATATCTTCTCTGAGGTAATTTGACATCGATCAGAGACAATTTGAGCTATAACTACAATACTCATCGAAGACAATGTCTGAAAGAAAAGAAAGCAATTTTTCTCTTGATCCATTTTGTGAAGGATCAATGGCAAGATTTCAGAGGTTTGTTGATACTGAGAGAGCTCATCTGAGTGACTCAGATGAAGAATATATTGATCCTCGAGATACTGGATTTTTCAATACCATTGTTTGCTGATCAAAAGCAATTTTCTTATAAAACTCATGATCTATCACCGTATACTTGAAAGTCATCCCTATTAGGAAGATGCTATAAAGAACTCATAAATACCAAATCACTCCAATACGATCAAGTCGTCTGAAATGGTGGTAAATAAGAGTAATGATATGTTCAATAAAGTGCTTCAAGGAAAAAAATTGAGGAAATACTTACTTCATGGTTTGAATTTTTGATTTTGGAAACTTTGCAAAAAGTTCAAGAGAGGGGCTAGAGCTGATAATCGTAATATTGTGGGAATGTGATTCTAGAATAAATGACAGAACATCGAGTGAACGAATTGAGGTTGGGTATTGAAACTGTTCAACACCAAAAGCATCCTCAATATATATAATATTTTTATAAGCCTTGAGATTATAGTAAAGTAAGCGACGAGTTCAAACAATAATCTCATATTTTTTCTCGTAAATATCTATCCATGCCTGAATCCGTTTTGTGATGGTTGCCTCAGTTGGGATAAGGGATATTGAATCATCATTTATCTTTCACTTAAAAAATGAAAAAAGCATCATGTCATCTGGAAATAGAATAACAGATTCGGGTTTGAGGTATTCTTTGATATCCTTTGGAGAGAAGGTTGACTCGATATAATGATGTATTGATATTGATGAGAAAACTTCTCATTTATTTCTTGGTGTATCGGAAAGGATAAAATTTCGTTTCTCAAGTCTCCTAAGGAGTGCTATTGGGAGAAAGAGTGAAAGTGATTTATGAATGGGGAGAAAATACTTTTCTGAGAGCCTCAATATCACCTTAAGTTGTTGAATATCGAGAATAGGGGAAGAGCATATAACACTGTGGATGGGCCGTATTTCATACGTATTGATATCGAGGGATCATGCTATTTCAAATGATGTCACAATTCCGAAAAGAATTTCTTTTCCAAAAGGAATTTCCACAAGTCATCCTATGGTTATTTGATTTTCCCATGTTGGACTTACAAAGTATATATAAGGAGATTTTCCCTGACTTTTGGATGTAGGAATAACTGAAATATACACGTTCCTAATTATAGGTAAAAGTTAAAAAAGAAGAAAGAAATATCACATTCAAAATAAAAATTCCTACTTTGTAGGAATTTCACTAGAAGAAGTGACTTTATAGACCAAGACTCTTTTTTAGGTCTTCCGCTTTTTTTGCATCCACATCAGCAGCAGATTGGGCTTTTACCTCTTCTTTATAAATGTCTTTAAGTTGTTCCCATTCATTTTGTGCCTTTATTACAAGTCATTTAATTATCTCACCTTCAGTAGGCATAAGTTTGCGAAACTCAACACGTTCGTCTTCAAATACTTTGATGAGTTCATCTATCTGAAATTGAGAAAGTGTTGGGATAGCGTCAATCACTCTTTTTTTCTCAAATGTGGAGAGAGAAAGAGAGTGCTCAAGAAGGTCCATAAATGATTTCTCATCGAAACTTGTGAGAGGATGCACGAGAAACCTTTCAAAAATCTCATCGTTTGAAGTTTTCGGTCGAGGAGGAGGGGGAGGAGGAATAGGTGGTCCAGCTTGATCCACGGGAGGGACTGGTGGATTTTGACCACTCGTTACATCATCTGCCATAAAGAAGAATTAGTTGGTTCCATTATAGGATCTTTGGAATCAATTGCAAGCAAATTTAACATTCCAGAATGAGATATTTTCATTCTGCTATACAGAGAACTTTATTTACTCATCAATATTTTTTTATATGAGCAAGTTCTTTTTCCTGATTTCTCCAATGACATATTATTCCACAGTCAAGAAATCAAAAGCCATTATGATAGCTGTGAGTGTCATTTTCATAGTAGTATTTTGAGAAGATAAGCGCTCCTGCAGATGACCCCGCAACAACCTTTCATGAGATTATTTCTTTGAAATCTTCAATTTTTTCGAGTTGAGCTTGCAAGACTTCGGTTTCTCCTCACCAGATAAATATAATATCAGCTTTGCGTATTTCCTCTTGGCATTTTTGGATGTCTGACTCACTTAGAATAATCTTAATTTCTTTTCATTCTGCAACTTCAAAAAATCTTTCTTTAATTTCTTCGAATTTTTTATCCCATCGAGATCTTTCTCTTGCAAAGGGAATTATGAGAATTCGAATAGATTCTTTTCTTGGAGCCATTACAAGGGTTGAGAAGAAATCTCTATTATCTTGTGATAAGGCCCCCACACATCAACCATGAAGAAAATACTGAGTCATGATTAAGTTCTAAATTTACTCGATTCTACCTTCATCTCGACTTCTTTCCAAAGCGCGTCTGAAATATCAGCATTATTCCACACTACTTCAACATCTTCATCTTCATGAAATTCCTCGAGCATTTTGTAAATCTTCAGTGCGATATCAAAATCTGTTACTTCAATATAATTTTTTGGGAGATATTCAAAGCTTGATTTTTCGATTTTATACCCAGATTCTTCGAGTGATTTTCTCACTTCACTGAGCTTTGTGCGATCGGTTGTGATTCGTGCTTCAGATCATTCTAGAGTATAATCTTCGGCGCTCGTCTCCATGATAGCCATCTCAAGTTCATCACTGTTTGAGTACTCTGTGAGACTTATAACTCCTCGGTAGTCAAAGGCAAAATTTGAGACGGTACCAGTTTCACCAAGGCTTCCTCCATATGCAGAAAATATGTGTCGCATATTTGGTGCTGTACGATTTCGATTATCAGAGAGCGCTCTTACAATGATGGCAACTCAACCAGGAGCGTATCATTCATAGATAATCTCTTCAACTTTTTGAGAATCTTTATCAAGTCAGGCTCATCGTTTGATGGCTCTATCGATAACATCGGCAGTGACCCCATCCTTTTTTGCGCTATGAATAGCATCAGCAAGTGAAGTATTGAGGCTTATATCTGATCATTTTTCAGCAGCGATAGCAATGAGTTTCGCATGGAGAGTATTAATTTTTGCTTTCGCTTTTGCATTTTTTTCTTTAGCAGCAGCTACAACGGGTCAACGTCACATAATTATGAATATTATAATACAAGGAGGATAATCAAAGGAAGAAGAAAGGCAAGGCTATAATTATAAATTGAAAAGGCGCCCGAGGGCGCCTCCTAGCCAAGTGTGTCGCCTTTTAGGCTGATTCACTTGGTTCTGCGGGTGATGGATGCCAGCCAGCATTTCCTGCGGCAGCTCCGACACCGTACGCGAATTCACTCTGCAGTTCGCAGGTGTGCCCTTGGGTACTCTGCGAGCGTCGAGCCTTGATCAATGGGATTGCCAGAGCCGCGAGGCCAACAACGCCAAAAAGAATCGGAATGATGTGTTCCATGTTATGTGTCTTTGTTTCAGGGGTGAGGAATATATTTCTCAATAAAAAATTGTCAACCTTATTTTTCCATTTTTTCCATTTTCTTTATAAGGTAGAGCCATTCTACATTTCAGGCTTCTCAAAGTACGGTTGATTTTTCTTTTTGCAAAATTTTGCAATTATTTTCACAGAGAAAAAATTCCCATTCGAGTTGTTTTTTCTTAACGGTTTCCTCGTCTTTTGGGACTCAGGTTTTTCGCAGATTTTTTCTTCCGACTTCAAATTGTGGCTTCCACAGCAAGATACTGTTTGTATCCTCGTTGGCGAATTTCAAGATACTTGCAAGGATATCTTCCAGAGAAATAAATGAAGCATCGCAGACGATGATATCATAGATGCTCTCACTCTTAAAATTCCGAATATCTATCTGTTCATGACTTTGTACTCTTGGATGTGTTTTTATGGTTGAATGAAGTTGATCCGTTCCAACATCGACCGCATCAACATGATTCGCTCACCTTTGTATCAGTACTTGAGTAAATCCTCCAGTAGATGATCCCACATCGAGACACCTCGCTCCAGCTACTTGAAGTTCAATATTCTGGATTTGTAGTTGTTCAAGAAATCCATCGAGTTTTCCCGCGCTTCGTGATACCCAGTGAACCTTTTTCTCCTCTTTGAGTTCGATAATCTCGTTTCCATTCACTTCGAAAGAAGGTTTTATAATAATTTTTCCATCAACGGTTACGAGTCCATCTTTGATGAAACTTTGAGCCTTATTTCTCGTTATGTCTTTTGTCTCAGAGAGGCGAATATCAAGACGCATGAAGGCACTATATCAATACCTATTTATTTGACAATAATTCTCCGAAAGATACAATTGCAGAATCTTATTTTTTTCGTATGCCTATCAATGCTATTCGTCAGGAAGATGTGTTTAATACCGATCGATTTAACCCAGGTGAATCGAATGGAGTAAATATCGTCTGTGCAACCAATACTCTTGGAATAAATCGCCCATCACCATCAGTGGCAAATCAGATATGAAAAAGATTTCATAATGATTTTCTCAATCTTGGTGCAGCTCAACTTGGACATCTTCACTATCGTGCAGGACAACTTTCAGAAGGTGTAAGTGCACGTTTCTATGCTATTGTAACAAATGAAGTCAAACCAGGTACTCGCCCTGGGGATAATGATCATGACTGGCAATTTGCTCCACTTTCGATTGCTGAGTGACTGAATAATCTCTCTGTTGATTGAATTATTCGCCCGACACCCCAACAAATACATGAAATTAAAAGAACAGGATTGATTGATTTAAATGAGATAACAGATTCACCTTGATATGATCCTATAAGAGTAAATAGTAAAATTGATCAAGCATGGAAAGCCATGGAGGAGATTCGCGCGAGAATAAATCCAATAGTGCGAATTGTTCTCATAGGGACTGGAGCATCTGGAACTCTGAATCATGCTGATACAGCTGGAATACTTGAAAGTATGCATGCATCCGATCTTAATCTCGTTCTCTATCTTAAGCAGGCACAAGTAGCCCATGTAGCTGAAGTTATCAACCTTTATCCAAAACTTCGACATCAAGTTCCTGTGGTCAATGAAGTTGACCGCCTCCAACTATTAGCTGCTTAGCCATTTTTTTATAAGATCTTCTACTTTTGGAAATACTTCTTCGTGAAGTATTTTTTCTTCGTTTTTTTGAAATTTTGACAGTACCCAATCAACTACCTCATATTTCTCATGCCTTCATATACCGATTTTTATCCGAGAGAATTCATCGGTTCCAAGTTTCGTAATGATATCCTTGAGGCCGTTTTGTCCACCATGGCTGCCTTTCTCTCGAAAACGTACCTTTGCAAACTCCATATCCAGATCATCTGAAATAATGAGAATATCATTTTTCGGATCGAGCTTATAATAATTCACGATACTTGAAACCGCGTCTCACGAAAGATTCATGAAAGTGAGTGGTTTTATGAATATTACTGTTCCCGTCTCTGAAGTAATAGCGTGAAATCTTGAATCTTGCCAATCGTTTCATCCAAACGATTTTTGAAGAGAGTCAATAGCAAGGAATCCGACATTATGTCGGGTATTTTCATATTTTTTTCCTGGATTTCCGAGTCAAACGATGATTTTCATAAGCTAGAGTGTAATTCCGTTGCTTTGAAAGTCAAAATATTCATTTTGAGTATATTTTATATTTGTCGAGACTTTTTTGAAAGATTTTTCTACGAATAATTGCAGAGAGAGAGAATATATGATAGTTTTAAGGTATCCTATTTTCATTCCCTTTCATTTATGCAAATCGAGCGTTTTCGGTCTCTCATAGAAGACATTATCAAAAATAGAATTTCTGACCTTCATTTTTCCTCGAATGAATATCCATATATACGTAATCATATATGAGATATTTCTCCTGTCCAAATGTTTGGAAAGGTAAGTGAAGAAGATCTTACTCAGATAATTGAATTTCTACTTTCTCGACCACTTACAGAAACCACTATTGATGTTTCTTATGAACAATCAGGAACTCGATTCCGTGTGAATATTTCCCGAGTCATTCATGGACTTACAATCTCGATGCGTACGATCCCTTCGATTATTCCAGAACCAGAAGCAATTTGACTTCAGAAATATCTTCTTGATCTCACTATCGCAGAAAAATGAATTGTTCTTATTACTGGTCCAACTGGATCAGGGAAATCAACAACGATGGCTGCTATGATTGAACATATTAATCGCAATAGTCAGCGACATATCATTACTCTTGAGGATCCTGTTGAGTTTGTCTATGAAAATAAGAAATCCCTAATTCATCAAAGAGAGCTTGGAAAGCAATTTGATAGCTTTCCGGATGGAATTAGATCTATTCTTCGTGAAGATCCAGATGTTATCATCGTATGAGAAATGCGTGACCTTGAGACAATACGTGCTGCTGTAACGCTTGCAGAAACAGGTCACCTCGTAATCTCCACGCTCCATACCAATGACACTATACAAACAGTAGATCGAATTATTCAATCATTTCCTCCTGACGAACAAGCACAAATACGAATGCAATTTTCTCTTGCTCTTCGAGCCGTTGTATCTCAGGTTCTTCTTCCAAAAGCCGATGGAACATGAAGGGTTGTGGCACGCGAAATAATGCTCAATAATGACTCAATTCGAAACCTCATTATCCGTTGAGAGACACACCATATGTATTCGATTCTTGAAATTTCAAAACAAGAAGGAATGATTCTTATGGATGATGCAATTATAGATCTCTATAAACGTAAGCATGTAACTCGATCAATAATAGAAAAATATATTCATGATAAAACACGTATTGCTATGCTTACTGAGCAAGGATAGTAGAGAATGTATTCCAATAATGATTCCACAATATGTTAAAAAATTCACTTTTTACATCACTTCTCAATATTTGTCGAGATTACTCGGTTGAAAAAAGAGTATATACCCAATGAGAAGCAGTGATTGATCATATTTCTGATCATAATATTTATATCTTTGCGAGTTGATGGTATACCGTTTCATCTCTGAGTCTCTTATGAGGGGTTCATGAAGTCTGAGAAATTGAACCACCGAGTATGATTTGAGAATGAGTCTTTTTTTGAGCCTTTAAAAAACCAGTAAAAATTGTTTGCGAGTCAGAATCTTGATGAGAAGTGTATGTACTTTCTGAAAAAACCATAGGAAGAATCTCGAAGGGAAATGAGAGATTCCATGAACTTCTCATGAGAGCCTGTCTTGCTATTACAAATGAACGGATTAATGAAGCAAATACAGAAAGAACCATCGCATATACTTTGGTTGATGCACTTGAAAATAATACTTTTGGAACTATCCCAGCATTACTTACCACCCTGAAGAATACCTTTTCTCTCGTTGATGTTCTCTGGATAGAGAGACATGAGGTTCTCAAAGATATTTATTCGATACGATACCAAGAATCTCACGGCCATGCTCCAGTAAACGCTAGAATATCATTCAATAAACACCAAAAGGAACCATTTGTTGATGAAAATCTTGTTGATAGAGGAATTTCTCATGTTTTTCCACTTGTCTCACGAGGTGAATGTTATGGTTATTTGGTCTATGTAACCGAAAATGAACGGATCCCATGATATATTACGAGAATTACCCTTGATACTATTCCAAACTGCATTCGCATTATTGAAGCTTCATGGAAAGAAAAAAGCGAATGAGTATAGCTATTTTTAACTCAGAAATCATCTGAGTTTTTCTTTTAAAGAATAAGCGCCACAGCTTTTTATCATAGGGAAAGATGACAAAAAGGAGTCAAGTCAAAATCTAGAGAATTTTCTTCATAGAAACAAAAAAACCTTTGCTAATGTGCTAAAATAGCTCTATGCATAGGTTTCAGATTTGCATCTCTCGTATTCTCTTGCTTGTCCTTTTTTTCCAAGAAGGGCTTTTCTCAGTTTATGCTATAGATGAAGCGCAATATTCTTTAGACGCACTTCCTTTCGGAGATATTTCTGTGCCAGAATGAGCGCCTTTAAGTCTTGATAATCCCGAAGATCGTAGATTGGTACTCGAATCGATGGATGGACAATATTCTGATTCGAATAATCCGAAAGATGAAGCAGGGAAACGTCATATAGAATTTACCTATACTGGTGTAGATGAAGTGCGCACACTACTGGCACAAAAGGTTGCTTTTGAAAAAACTCCCCAAATATCACCAGATTCAGATGTAGTATTTTATCAGCTTCCTTCCATCTTTCAATCTTGAGGTATTATGCCATTTGATTTTTTTCTTTGAAAAAATACTCTAGTCGAATGAAGTGGAACAAATCCATCATTCAGTGATATAGTTGATATACCACTCCCAGTATATAAGTCAGATAAGTTTATGCTTGATAAAAAATCAAGAAAATCACAAAAACTTTCCAATCTCCGATGAGGATTGAGTTATGAGATGGAGTCGGGAACGGTGATTCGTACTTCAAGCTGAGAAATTATAGAAATGGCGCAGATAGGATTTTCTGAGCTACACTCAACAAAGTTGCGTAAGGCAAAAACCAAATATGAAGCAAAGATGAAGAATCGTGGAGTAAAACGAAAGTGATTCTCAGAGGCGCAAGTTGAATGATTTGAGTTTGGTTTCTCATGAGTACATCTTCTTTTCTCAAAACCAGTAAAAGTAGTTCTTGATGTTCCTATGATGAGTGATGGAAATATCCTTGATATTCTTACAATGCATGCCGGAGATAGTGATTTCCATACTGGATGACTCTCGGTGAATCCTTCAACATTATGTAACGAGAACGGTACGGCGAGTATACCTGGTTCAACAGTAACGGTAAAAAATGGTAGAGCAACATTTTATACTTGTTGAGCATCTTCATTTACTCTGAATCCATCATGAGGAACTGTAGGATCAAACGATATTCGTATCATAGTAGGTGATTGTGCACAAGCACAGATATACTATAATAATCTGTCTCAGATTTATAGTGGAAATCCAGCTGCAAATTGATGTGGGTTACCAGGGCTTTGGGCTGCGCTCAGAATCGGTGCAACCACATATGGGAATGGTGTAGATGGGGTAACAGCTACGGCATGGTCTACACAATCAACTACCGGGTCAACAAGTGGTAATACCTATAGAGCCACCTCTACGATGACTCGAGTCGTAGGAGGGCTTACATATACGCTTATAATTGATTGGTTCTATACAGCACCAAATAAATATCTTCAGTGGTCCTATAAAGTAATAATTCCAACGGGGAATACTGCGAATGTTCGCTTCTATTTTGGAAACGATAGTTATGTTGCATGAGCTGATGCTAATGATGTATGATATATTTCTTCTACAGGTGGTCTTACAGTCTGAGTCTATGATAATGTCGCAAATGTCCTCTCAGCTTTTCGCTACTTGAGTGGAGCTGCTTGGACGGCTCACGAGGTCTGACCATACGGTACAGTTGCAAGTCGTATTACCAATGGGGTTGATTTTGCAAATACAGTTCAAAATACGGCATGAGATCTCGGATTTTGAGTTGATTGGAATCTGGGGAATACTCCAAAAACATATAGTGGGACCGTAGAATGGAGACTCCTTCCATATGTATCTACCCCGGTTGCTGATCTTATCCCTGGTATTGGACTTCCAGAGTGACCATTGACAACAAATTTACTTTCCCAACTCCCAATAACCATCTCAAATGCTGGAAATCTTTCCTCGAGCGGGGTTCATACTGTAATTTTTACAGTCCCAACAAATATTACATGACCAACATCATCCTTTACAGATAATGGTTGGTCTTGTGGTGCGCAAATTGGAACTGGAGTTACGTGTACTAAGACAACAAGTGTTACCTGATCCCTTGCTGGAGACGAATCATTACGAATACCAATAACACCGACTTTAGCGGCTAGTGGTACCAGTGTAACTTTTTATGTTGATATCTCCTGAGGGGGTGATTCAAATCTTACGAATAATCGAGCATTTTCAGCAAATGCGGTCATTTGAGGTGGTCCTGCAAATGATCCTGGTTGAATCTCATGAGAGAATCTCTGGCTAATGGGAAATAATGGAACGAACTGTACAACAACGGGTTGTACTGTTACGAGTTGGGCGAATCGTGGATGACTTGGTGCCTCTGCAAGTGGAACATCGGCTGTGTGAACGGTAGTTTATGATCCTGCAAATTCAATAAACTATAATCCAACACTCTACTTTAATAACGCTTCACTCAATACGAATAATACATTAGGAATTACTGCGAGTTCAGCTTCAATCTTTACCGTAACGAGAATTAGCACGTGAGGAACTTTTCCAATATGACCACAAACAGCAGTAGCAAATGCCTTACAACGGTCAACTTCTCCGACGACGGATGTTTGGCAGAGGTATGCATGACTTGTATTTTATAATTGAGCCAATGCACGAAGCGCGAATGTTCCTGCTATTACTACAACACTTCGACAAACTACCGGAACATCGAGTGGATATACCAATGGGAAACAGGTTCTTTCAAGTAATACGGCAGGGAATTTCACAGCTGCTAATATTGGTATCGGAAGAGTGGTGGGAACCAATGCAACCCTCACAAATCTGGCAGAAGTTATAGTTTATCCGAATGGACTCAACGATGCTCAGAGACTTCAGGTTGAGTCTTATCTTGCTATTAAGTACGGTATTACCCTCGATCAAACCCTACCAACCAACTATCTTGGATCAAATGGAAGTATTATATGGAATGCCACGACCGCTTGAGTCTATAAGAATAATATTGCTGGTATTGCGCGTGATGATGCTACTACGTTAAATCAGAATCGTTCCCGTTCTGTCTCTAGTCTAGGAGATATTATCGTTTCAAAGTCAGCAATTGGTACGAATAGAAATGCGCTTCTTTGGGCAAATGATCTCGGGAATACTCTCGCATTTACAGGGAATGATATAGGGAGTGGATATCAGAGAATAGCTCGAGAGTGGCTCTTTCAAGAAAAAAATGGGGACATAGGGAATGTTACTCTTTCTTACCCAAATTCCAGTGTTCCAGTTTGATTTACAGGAACGCTCATGCTTTTTACCGATATGGATTGATTATTTGCCGTCTGAGCCAGTGCATATACTTGAACCTATAATTCAGCCCAGGCTACTTGGGACTTTAACGTAAATATTTCTGATCTCCAATATGTAACTTTTTGAAAAGTTGTTCCAGTTGATAGTACTCCTCCAGTTATTACGTCAATAAATATCTCTTCAGGAACCTTGATTCCAAAATGAACCTTTTCACTCACCCTAAATTATGCTGATACATGAGTAGGGATAAATCCAGCATCTTTCTCGGGACGTATTTATCCTTGGAATGCGACAGGTTCAACGTGGAGCGCTACAAATATCGCATGATCGTATATGCTTTATTCCTGAATTCCTAACGCAACATCAGGATGATTTGATATTACAAATCTTCCATATGGAAAATATCGATTTGATATAAGTATTTCTGATCTTCTTGGCAATACAGTGACGCAAAGCTATACCTATTATGTTGATGAAATAGAGTGGATTCTTTCAACTCCAATTTATGATATTTGAACTACTCCAACGGGTATGAATACTTTTTGATCGTGAGATCTTTTACTCACAGTTAAAACAATCTGAGCAGGATTTAATCTTACCCTTCAACGTAGCTCGGATTTGACTTATAGTGGGCAGACGGTTACTGTCTACAACGGAACAAATGGTTGGGGATATGATAAAGACATAGGAGCTTGATACTCTACAATACTAACCCCTCATGCTACACCTCAAACAATTATCGCGGTAGCAAAAAATATAAATACAAATGGCTTTAAAAATACATTTACCTATCGAGTAAAATTTTGATCCAATCCAACAGCAAGTTCTCTCGCATGAGATTACCAATGAAGTGTTGCCTTTGGGATTAATCTGAATTACTAGCACGCCATTCATTGATATATCATTTTCCAGTCGGTCATTCAAGTATATACCATTTTTCATTTCAAGATTCTTCTTTTGGATAATTCCGAGAGATAGAAAATATTTTTTCTCAAACCCTAATCTCACGTTCGGAAGAACTTTTCTGATTCATATCGATACCTTCAACACGACTTATACCAAATCAGTTTTTATGAAAGCCGAAATTGTGTTCGTAGTATTCTTCTCCGGGTCCATATTTTCTAATGAAAGAACGATCAAAATATGCTATATTTTCTTTTTCCCAAAATCCTCATACATACCCATCTGCTTCGGTATTCGGGTTTAAAGTTGCATATTTTCCATCATGCACAACTGTAGTGGTAAGGGTCACAAAAAAATTCGATTCTTGATGATTGATTTTTCCTTTCGCACCTCAGAGTGATCCATACCGAAAATAGTCCGTGTAAGTTTTAAGTGTCATATCCGCCACAAGGTCTTCTGAAAGAAAATAGATGTCATTATTTTCAAAGTTTATATGTGCCGCAATACTTCGTTTGGTGTTTTCATGATCGTGATGATCTTGAATTTCACGAATAAATCCATGGGAAGAAAGATCTCTCTTAAAACTCAAAAATTGTGTAGAATCCTGAATCCTTTTTCAGTTAATATATCAGAATACTCCGTAATCATGGTTGTAATAGATTCAGAGTATGGAAGTTCGAATTGCCTCGATAACGATAAGTGTATCTCCTTCTTCTCACAGGAGCACGATTTTATCCTCATAGATACTTGCATGAATACTGAGATACCATGCTATTATGGATAACGATGATATTATTCCTATAAAAAGAAAAACTTTCTTCAGCATGATTAAAAAGTGTTGTACATAACTGATGTGAGTAATATTAGAGCTTATCTTTCGGGATTATTCTTTGAACTCGATTTATGTTTTATCCACCAAAATAGAATCACTCAAAGTACGGTAATAGTGAGTAAAAGAAAAATCTGAAATCCTGAAGTTTGGTAGAATTTTTGAGCTCTAAAGTTACTCGGTAGAGCCATTTGGGCTACAGCACCTTCAGAGACTCGATCGGATGCAATTGATTTGGCTGCTATCATAAAATTTATTTTAATTGAGTTCGAGTATATGTGATTATTAGAGTCTGTAAAGTTCCTCATTGATAATTTCTATACTTCCAGAAGTTCCATTTATTTCGATATATTTCCCTAAGAGGGTATTCGGAAATTCTTCTAAAATAACTACAGGAATATGGTGTTCTCGAGCTAATATTGCAAGATGGGAAAGTGTGCCTCAATTGAGAGTTATAATTCAGTGAATTTCACTAAAGTATTGAGCAAGATCAGGGGAGAGATTTTCAGTAAAAAGGATTTTTCCCCCAACACTTTTTTTTATATCTTCCTTTTTATAAAGTCTTCCTCGAGAAATTCATATAGATATAGGAGTATATGATTTTTTTTGTTCAGTAACGTAATGGCTCGCAATGGTATTTGGGAATATAAAGTTATAATTTGATTGATGCTTTTCTTTCCTGAATTGAATAACCTCATTCTTGGGTGGTATTGAGAAAAGTTCATCGATTGTTATATAGGCAACATCATTGATATGGTATCATTCTTTTTCGAGGCATATTCGAATATTTTCCATGTTTCTTACCATGAGTATTCTTCCGTATTCACGCAAATCAGACAGAGATTTTGCAATAGATATACTCTTTTTTAGTAACATTTTTTGTGTTTTACTCTGCTTTAGCCACCAGTCTTTTGCATATGAAGGAGGGGAGCTGATTTTCTGGCTAAAGCTCTGAAATTTTCCGATATCTAAGATTTCGAGGGAGTTTCCTCGAAGATTCAAATTCAATTTAGGAAAGAAGTTTTGAGGGGATTCAATCCCTTCTTGCATTGATAGCGCTCATCAAAGATCAATATCATCTTTAAGAATTGATTGGAGATTCTTTATTGCAAAAGCAGCAAAAAGATTCACCTCAAAAATATGCCTATAATCATCAAGAAATATTTCTAGGGCTTCTTTTGATGAATTCAAATTGATTTCCTGAGAGAGTCTTGATTCAAGAATTTTCTGAAGTTCATGAATGGGGGGATTCCTGATTCATAGTAGGAAAAAACTTATAAAATTTCTCAATGATTGAAATACTCCAGAAATCGAAATGAGTCATAGGGAGTAGTTTTTTCTGAATCAGATTGCTGGGAATAGACTCTGAATCTCAAATTCTCGGTTAGAATAAAGGTTATTCACTACAAGAATCAAATGAGAAGTATCTTTATACCTTATGCCATATTTTCCATAGGTCTTTGCTATAGGTCAATTTGAAGCATAGATTTTCTCGAGAAGTGAGAATGTAAATGGAGTTGGATTTGGTGCAATTTCTGTAATTTCATTTTTCTCGAGGAGGAACTTTCATTTTGGGAGTTCATTTTCGAGTATATGATATCATCTCCATGTTTTTTCATCTAGGGTGGTTATTGGTCGAGATTGAAGGATGTACATCTCTTTGTCATTTATACACCATTCTATGTCTTGAGGACATCCGAAAAATTCTTCAATTCGAAGAAAAATTTTTATATCCAGTCATAAAGGGAGTTTTTTGGAGATTTCCCCCCGAAACCAGCGATATGATTCCGGATTGACTTCACCACCTACAATTTTTTCCCCAATACCGTAGTGATATTCAAGAATACTTTCTCTATTTCAGCCAGGATCTCGAGTAAAACAGATTCCGGAGATTTCCGCATCGATATATTTTTGTATGATAATATTAAGTCTTTCTCCTATTCACATATTTCCTCTTGAGTATTCACGGCATTTTCGAATAGCTTCCACAAGAAGATCTCTTGAGATATTTATTTCTGTATGGTACTGTCCTGCCCGAGAGCTTTGAGACAAATCTTCCCCAGAGCTTGATGAACGAACAGCATACGACTCACAAAGAAGATAGCCAAGTTTTTCTTCTAAGATTGATGGCTTCTTAAGAATTTCTCAACAGTCTTCCTCGGTGAGTGCTATGAAAGGAGGGACTTTAAATCCCTTGTCGTATAATTTTCTGAGGTTGTCTGCTTTTTTTCAGAAGTTTTGTTGCATAAATTACTGAGAGAGTTCCCAAGGACTTGTATACCTTCAAAGAAAAGTGTTATTCGCTCTTTCGAGGGCAATTCCAGTGAGTTTCGCATCAAAACAGCTTATATATCCATCACATACAACAAGAAAGGTCTTCCCACTTCAAAATGACTCATAGAGGTTTTTGAGTTTCATTTTTGGAGTGTTTATTGTTGAAAACCTTATACTTCCACTCAGGAGGAGTTGATTTTTTTCTTCATAGTTTCCATCAAGAATCACAACTCATTTTTTCCTATGTTCTAAAAATTCTTTTGTTGTTATAGATCGGTGATAATTCGGTTGAGGAAATGCATGGGAAAATTTTACTTCGCCCTGCCATAGACCTCAAGAAGCTACCCAGCTATCAACACCATGCTCCAGATATTGTGCCAGAACTCATTTTCTTCTTAAATACTCAGTAATTTCTTTTCCTCTCATTCCTGACCAGCAAATAACAATAATTCTTGGATGCATTGAAAGTCCCGTCCAAGCTCCTTCCTTTATGTCAGCGAAACGAAGGTGAACGCTATTTGGTATATTTCCTATCTCATACTCAAGATCTTCTCTTGTATCAAGGAAGAGAACTCAACTTTCCGAAAGTAAATTTTTAGCCTCAGCATTATCTACTTCGAGTGGAAGAATTCACTGAGAAGAAGATTGGTCAATCTTTATCTCAGAGGATAAGATTACTGATGTTTCAGTTTGTTTTCTTTTTGTGGACTCAATCCATGTTGTGAGATTTTCTTTTTCTTGTTGGGCCATTCTTGAGTTATCCCAAAAAAATGCGACTATAAATGACACAATCCCAATCAAAATAATCCCTCACAAAAAGAATATATTTTTATATCGAATTATATATGATCCGAGTAATTGTCGTGATGACCAAAATATCCCAGACAAGAATGCGAATACTACTGTAAATAGGGCTCAAATTTGGGATACAGCAGCGATAATAAAGTCAGGAGGAGGCACTGCATAAGTGATATTTGATTCAAAGAAAAAAAGAAAGAAAAGAAAAAAAATACCCATACGCAATAATTATACTGAGTATGAGTGTATATTTTTTTATTTTTTTCCAAAAAGATTCTTATTCACTTTTTACTGAGAGGGAGTATTCTCAACTTTCACTTGAGAATCCTGCATCTATGACCGTAAGAGGTGTATCTCAGTTTAATACGGGACGTATGGTTGTTATCGTGTCGCCAGCTTTTAGTGATTGATTTACGGCAACTTGAATAAGAGCAACTCCGGGTTCATTCATCGAAATTGTTGTTCTTGCATCAGAGCTTTCAGCCTTTGTAAAGCTTGTTGGATTTCCGAGTACTGAAAAATGAATTGATTTTACATTTTCAGCATTTTTCCCAATAATGAATTTAAGACCATCATCATTTTTTTCAACCACAAAATCAGCAGGATATTTTGTCTCTTGTTCGAGTCCTGTCACAACATTTGCTGATATGCTTTTGAGGTCAATATCAGTTCCACGCATATTTGCAACCACAGCGAAGGATAGTGTTAAGCCGAATATTGCTGGTATGAGAATAGGATTCTTATGGGATTCTCGGTATCGAGTAAAAAAATCTTTCATAGGGAGTTATAATAGGGGCAGATGACAAACTTCTTTCAATTTATAAAAAATTGTATATAGTGAGATTATAGTCTTGCTTACTTCCTTTGTCAAATAATTAATTAAATTTGTCAAATATATGTCCCTAAAGCCATATTATTTTATACTTATTGTTATCTTTCTTTCGAGTGCAGCATCCGCGATACTCCTTCTTTTTTATCTGAACCCTGAACAGGAAACGCGAGTTGCATTCTCTCTTATGGCTTCTGCTCTATTTCTTGCGGGATCGAGTTTTCTTTCTCTCTTTATTTTTTTCCTAAAAAAAATCTACTATAGAGGGGAAGTTTACTTAGCTACTATGAGTGCGAGCATCCGACAGGCAATATTTATCGTTTCAGGTTGCTTATTTACAGGTCTTCTCTATGGAATTTCTCTCTTCGAGAGGAATCTTATTCTTATGGTTTGGGCTGCTATTGCCTGCTTAGAAATTATGATTCAAGCAATTGAATAAAACTCAAACATGACAAAAAACCTCCTTAAACTTATTCAATATAAACCTTCTCGATTTATTTGGATCGCTACAACGGTACTTGTATTTTTTCTATGGTATCATTACTCAGATATAGACTATGTAGCATGAAATTATCAGAGTTATGCTTTTGCGTACTTTGATACGTTTCTTTCATGGATGATGATTCTTTGTTTTCCAATAGTGCTTTCATGAATTGTGTATAAGTCTTTTCATTTTTGAAAGAATAATCTCAAGAAAGGATCTTCTTTTTTATGAGTTGTTTCATGAATAATTTCTACTTTTATTACGGGCTGTGTTTGTTGTTGAGTGAGTCTTCTTTCCGTGCTGGGTCTTACATCGGCGATTGCTTTTTTAGAGATTTTTCCCTACGATGGGCTCGAAGTAAAATGAGTTGCTATTATTCTTTTAATATATACGACAATCGACACACTTAAGAATCTTGAGGTTTGTAAGATAAAAAAATAGAAGAGAAATCTTCTATTTTTTTATCATTGAAATGTTGCTTTGAGCATCGCTTGCTCTATTTCCTTTTCGAGCTCAGTTTGTATGTCCTTCATAAGGATAAGGTCAGTGAGGGTCTCTTTTTTCTTTTGAAGTTCAAGCCCATCATGATGGACTATGCTCCATCCGTAGCTGTAAAGAAAAATCCACCTGAATCAAATAACGAGAATAATAGCTCAAATACTTCCAAGTATAATCTCTAGGATTCACGGACTGGTAAGGAGAAGATTTTCGAGTATGTAGGGGAATTTATCTTCGAGTATCATATTAGTTTTTTGAGGAAACTGATTCATCAAGTTCAGCAAATACGATGAGTCGGTCAAGAGTTGTTCCTACTGGCCAACAAGTCATAAGAGAAAGTTCTTTTTTTGTTTTATCACGAGATTCGAGAGTCTTTACATCTCCAGGTTTTACCTCACGATGTTCGGTTACCTTATAAACGAATTTCTTCTGATAGTAATAAATAATAATTTCATCGCCTTTCTCAAGTTTATCGAGAAGTGCAAAAACATCATTGTATTCACTTTTAACCCATGGGAAATTTGAAGAATGTCAGAAGATAAATGCATTTCCTAACGTACCTGGTTCCGCAGTTCCTGGATAACGAACTACCCCCTTGCGAAGTTCTTCCATAAAAACTTCATGCATCGTTTCAAAACTTGCCCCATGATCAACGGTGACGTCAACAAGAGGTATGTTCTTTCAGATTTTCGGTATAACGATGCGGTTTTCATATGGAGTAAGTACAAAATTCGCACTCAATGATGTGTTGGTTCAGGCATTCGATAAGAGTCATTCAGGTCAATAACTTCTACTATAGACTACAGAGGGTTCTACTTGAAGAATTTTTTCTTTTACTGTTGCGAGGTCTTCCCGTGCTTCTTCATTCGCACCTTCAGAGGCATGAACAGAGACACTCGTTGCATTTGTGAGAAGATTATTTACTTCATCTTGGGCTTGTACTAATGCTTCAGGGTTAATCCAACTTGAAATACGTTGAGAGTATGCACTGTAATTTATTGCTCCCATGAGGAGGAAAAATATAAGTCCAGTGAGCGAAATGTACTGCAATAGAAAAACCGAAGTTTGTGTGAGCGAAGAGAAGAGATTTTTTTTCTTCAATAGACTCTGCTCATATGCTAAGAGAGGATCAATATGTGTATGCATTGGTATGTGTTTGGTATTTTTTATTCGAGAAGTATCCCGATAGAACCACCCTAACACAATCAAAAAAAAAATGCAAAGTACGTAAAGTCATTTGCATTGACGGAAGAGTTAAATTAAGAAATATATAGTATATATTATAAATCGATGAGATCTTTCATGTCACCAATATAAGGAGCCTCAATATGGATTGATTTTCTTGTTATTGGATGAAGAAACGTGAGAGAAAAGGCGTGGAGCATCTGTCGATGAATCTTATACTCCCTTCGAGCAAAACTGTTTTCTTTTGCATTTCCATAGGCCTTATCTCCGAGTATTGGGTATCAAAGCGATGAAAGATGGACTCGTATCTGATGTGTACGTCAGGTTTCTATTTCGCATTCAACGAGACTGTATTTTTCTTTTATTCACTCTTTTAGAACTCGAAAATGAGTAACTGCCTTTAGTCAATCTTCATGTACTTGAACCTTTGCTTCGTCTTTTGCATTCTCAATTCGAATCAGTTTCTTATCTATTGTTCCATGTTTTTTATCAAGGTTTCCGAGAACAAGGGCATGGTAGACCTTTCGAATCTCTCATGATTGAAGATCAAGAAGCAGTTTTTCGAGAGATCTTTTTTCTTTTGCTATTATAATGCATCCGCTTGTATCGCGGTCAATCCTATGAACTAAAGAGGGTTTAAAAGATAGGCTATTGTAACTTTTTCATAGATAGTCGTGTACAAGTTCTATAAGAGAAACTTCCTGAGATTTATGATCTCAGGGGTGTACGTTCATTCAATAGGGTTTATTAACGATAAGAATATTAGAATCCTCATAAAGGACTTCAAATTGTTTTTTTTGGACTTTTACTTCAGGATTTCAAACGATTTCAGGAGAGTGTTTAAAGGATGACATTTCCTCCTCTGTAAGAAAAAATGTAATACTATCACCGAGAGAAACACGATAATTTTGGTCTACTTTTTTTGAATTTACCTTTATCTTTCATGTTCGTATCCACTTGAAAATCCCTCCGAGAGGTGCGTTCGGAAGGAATTTTCTTAGGAATTTATCGATACGTTGATTCGCATCTGATGGGAGATCGATTGAGAGATGAATCACGAAGAATACGTTTATTGGAGAACAGCAAAATCTAGAGCGGTATTGGTGGTAATTTGAGGAAACTGAAAGCTCCTTTGCCTCAGAAATCAGTAGGCGTATCATTCAGCTTTTAGGTCCATATATTGAGCTGGAATAAGAACAGTATTTGGAAAAGTGATTTTATACTCAAGAAAATTTACCGTACGATTTGAATTTGCAGTAATGATTGGTCTCAAGAGTGAGAGCTTTAGGGTACATTGATACCCACTACAAAATGCCCCATCGGCTCCTACGAATCATCCTCAAAAATAAAAATCACCAAATGTTACTGAGCTTCAGGAATTACTTTTTCCAATTCGAGTACTAATGAGTTGATTGGAATTATTCAATTCAGAACCGCGAAATATATTCGTTTCTCCACTCGCGAAGAGTGATGCTCCGCTTGAAGCAAAAGTCCACAGTACATATCATGAATTTGTCCCTCAGGCATACACTCCTGTTGAAGAGTTGGCACTAATTTGAGGAATTCGAAACTGAAAAATTACCGTTCACCAATTATTTATTCCGTTTGGTATAACTAATTGAACGGGCTCTCAAATACTGATAATATTATAATTTGGGTCATATGGACTATTTCACTTTCCGGGTGCAGGAACTATGTATGATCCAGTATTTACCTCAAGTGTTGCTCATGATGTTGAGTATGAACCTCCTGAAGTGGCACGTTTTATATTCCAAGGAGTGTATTTATTTACTCAAGCTCCATACATCGCAGTTTCTATTATTCAAAGAGCTTTGTAGTAGGCGATATTAGAATTTTCGATTCCTTCGCTCGCTTGACTGAAACGAAAAACTTTCTCAAAAAACACGCTACTCATTATCATCATGAGCGTAAGAACAATAAGCGATATGAGTAGGGCAGAGCCCTGTCGAGAAGAATTCATGGAAGAAGATAAATTATTCAGTTATACTATTTGAGAGGCTAATTGTGGTTGAGATAGAAATCGTTGGATCATCGTTATTGATAAGTTTTCGTTTTTCCCAAGCAAGTCACATAGTCATCTGAACTCGTACATATGGGTGAAGGAAGGGGCTCACTGCTCCAGGGCTGAAAGAGTCAATTGCAGCCCAGGATTTCCAAGGATCTTTTCGTGGGTAGAGACTAAAAGTAAGTTGTTTTACATTTACATAATCTGGGAATAGTGGAACCCATTCACTGTCTCTTCCAGTGGGGAGAACGCCATAATTGTTTGCGAGAGTAGGTCCATTACAGGTCCAGTCCTGATGACAAACCCATGTGTCTATATCTCAATCAAATGCGCCTGGATTGTTTGCATCGTTGAGTCCTCATGAATGCCCAAGTCCTATATCGAGTCATTTTAGTTTGAGCATTTCTATATTACCAAGACATCCCGTTCCAAAAGTAGTAAAATTACAGGTATTCGGGTGATTTGGATCTTGTTTATAAGTGAGTCGGAAGTATGTTCTTTCTTTCGAAAGAGTATTTATGAGGTAGAGTTCTGGAGAAGATCAAGTAATTACTAGAGGCCCATCACCAATATCTTTATCATCTTCATCTCAGCGAATGTTTCCTTCTTCGTCCTCATCTCAAGGGATGCCATTATCATTATCAGCATTACCATTATAGTCTGTAAATTGAAGCTTATACTCTCAGTATCTTTGATAGTCACCCGCCTGATCTCAACCAGGACTATTTAAGATATCAATGATACAACCATTGGTTCCCATTTTATTTCAGGCATTTTCACTTTTACAATAATAATAGCCACTTCAGTAATTTGTTGATCCAGTTCAAAGTGGGCTCGCCCCACCTTCACCATAATTTCCAAATCCTGTTGGAAGGATGTAGTGTCATGATGCTGTTCATGTAGCTGTTGGGCTTGGGCTCGCCTCCCGCATTTGTCGGTTCCAGTACTCCTCGTAGTCTATAATTCATCCTTCTTTAATTTGTGTTGCGAGCTTTTCAGAAAAGAAGTAAAGTTCTTCAATGAGGGTAATTCTGCTCATACTCCGGGTTCTTGCTATAGTAACGTTTCATACGGCCTGAAGAGTGAATACCATAAGCATGGAAAATATTGTCATTCCAAGCATGAGTTCAAATAACGTAAATCAATGTTTTAGACGAGTTGATTTATTTAAAAAGATTGATGGTATTATTTTGAATTTCATTGCGATTTTTTAAAGACAAATATGAAGGGTGAAAATATACCCCTTCCAATGGATACAGCAGTTGGATTTTTTCGAAATTTTTTTGGTCAATCAACAAATATGTAATGAAATATGCTGTAGATTATTCATGATCTATCTCAATTTCAAGATGAGACAAGTTGGGTGATATTCTCGAATGTTTTTTTTACTCATTCAACAAAGGTTGAGAAGAGAATGAGGTAAATATTTTCATTTGGTGACCGCATTTTCACTTGCAAAAAAAGAATATATGTATAGCTTCTTTTAAAGGCATTCTCTCTTTCTAGAGAAAAGCTCATTATCTAAAATTAGATTTTCCATATGGATTATATACGGAATTCGAAAAATCGGAAACTAAAAACGCAAATTTTTGGATTCTTTCAAAGACTGAATTTTTGAACATATCGACTCTGACTTCCTGGAAAAACAATTATTTTCTGTCTTGGTATGCTTGGTCTCTCTCTTTTCTTTCCTTGGCTTATTTTCAAAAAGCCATTGTGAGCTTGAGAAGCGGGTTATTCTGCTTTTTCTCTCTATGTTGGATGAGTTTGATATGGGATTATACTTTCAATCCTTCTTATTCTTTTTTTTCTGCTTTCACATGAAAAAAAAGAACGATTTCGTGCATTTGTTCCTTTTCGCCTTTCCGATGCTCAAGCAGTTGTGTTTGTGACATCTCTTCTCTGAGTGGCAATCCTTTCTTTTACTGTAGCTTCATTTGCCTATACAAGAATATCTTCACAAGAAGTAATTCCGTGATTCTGACTTAAACTTGCTATTTCCTCAATTTTTCTCCTTTACATTTGAGCATATTTCTTTTCTCAATGAGAAAAAACTCGTGCTGTGAGCATGAGCTATCTCGATAAAAAAGAACAGAGTGAACTCGATGAATATAAAGGTATTCTAGAGTGAGGAAAACATAGTACAGAAAAGAAAAAAGAGGGCAACATGACTCTTCCTATTTAAAAACTTGACTTTAAAAAAAAATCTATAGTATGACTCTTAAGGAGTCATTCGTAAAATATACTTTTTGATTTTTGCAATTGACACAATTCTGTAGGTTTTTCCTTATCTAGAACTTATACTTTCCCTTATGTCAGCTACTACAGCACCATTTGATATATCACATATTTTTCACACAATACTCGAGTCACTAGCTGAAAAGGAGAGAAATGTTATTTCACGTCGAATAGGGCTTATTGGGAATAGAGAAACTCTTCAGGAAATCGGTGATACGTATGGAATCACTCGTGAAAGAGTTCGTCAGATAGAAGATGTTGGAATAAAGAAGATTGGACGTATTATGCGTTCAAGTCCACTCATGAAGATTCAAGAAGCATGAGAAAAGGTACTTAGAATTCATGGTGGAGTAATGACTCGTGATCGTCTTATTTCTGCTATAATTGCAGAGATTGGATTCACAGATGAAGTAAACTACAACATTATCGATGTACTTCTTCAGGCTGACTTCAATCTTCAACGTTCAAAACCACAACTTGGAACGGTTACATACTACCACTTTCCTGAAATTCAGAAAAAGCTTATTGAATCGGTACATAAAGAAGCACTTAAGATTCTCAAGAAGAAATGAGATATAATGGAGAATGCAACACTTTACGAAATGATAAAGATTAACCTCTTTGCACAATTCGGAAAGATTGAACCTATCATGATTGATTCGATTATTGATATTTATCTTGATCTTGTAAAGGGTGAAGAGAAATTTGTCTGACTTGAGAAGTGGAAGATTTTAAATCCATCAACCCTGAAAGATAAGGCCATCTATGTTCTTAAAAAGAAGAAAGAGCCAATGCATTTTCTTGACATTGCGAATGCTATTACTGAATACTTTAATGAGCCGGTAAAAATTTCCACAATTCATAATGAGCTCATTCGAAATGTAGAGTTTGTTCTTATAGGTCGTGGTATCTATGTACTTAAAGATTGGGGATACAAAGATGGTACAGTTCTTGATGTTATACTTGATATTTTTAAGAAAGCATGAGCTCCACTCTCGACTGAGGAGATTACTGCTCGCGTTCTTAAGGTTCGTCAAGTAAAGACAACAACCATCTACATGAATCTTCAAAATAAGAGATACATTGAGCGAGTCGGACGTAACCTTTATCAAGCAAAAACAAAGTAAATGAAATTTAAAAACTCCCCTTAGGGGAGTTTTTTTTATACTTTATTCATAATATCCTCATATTTATAATAAATGATTCCTCCATAAATTTCTCCATTGACGAGAGTTTTTTTCTCATTTCTTTCTTTCCCGCTGAATTTATGATATTATCTCTCAAATTATTCCAAGTATTCATAATTTTCAATTCGTAACTTCACCTTTTCTATGGAGCCTTCAGTATTTATTGGTTTTCTTCTTGCCCTTGCTCTTGGTTGACTTATCGGAACGGAGCGTGAACTCCCATGGTCTGGAACTAAACCTGGAGGAGCTACTGGTTTCTGAGGAATTCGTACGTATGCTTCGATTGCATTTTTTGGAGCAATAGCTTCATGGATTGATATGAAGCTTGGTACGAAGTTTTGGACTCTCTTTGGAGCTATTATTTCAGGGGTATTTATTCTTATGGCATACGCCTATTCGTCATTTGAAAAAAATAAAATGGGTGCCACAAGCGAATATGCATGACTTATTACGTACTTTATCTGAGTCGTTGCAATGATGTGACAGTATACAACAGCAGTTATTTTATCAATACTGCTACTTTTACTTCTCTCAGCAAAGGAGTTTTTCACGAAGATGAAATCTCGATTTTCCAGAGAAGAGCTTGGTGATAGCCTAAAATTTGCAGTAATCGCTTTGGTTATTCTTCCACTTCTTCCTGATGATAAGTATTCTTTCGTTGATATGGCGAATTGGTTTGCGAATGGGAGTCTTTCATGGGTTCATCCAGTCCTTACAGCAAAGTTTTTTAATCCTTACGGTATCTGGTTTTTTGTCGTTGTTATGGCCGGAGTTGAATATGCAGGATTTCTTCTTTGAAAGGCACTTGGTGATAAATGATGAATACTTGCTTCCTGAGCGGTGTGAGGCCTTATATCTTCAACGGCCACTACGGTTGCTATGACACGAAAAAGCGTAGAGCACCCAGAACACAGAAATTCATATGCCACAGCAACCCTTCTGGCTTCATGTATTATGTTTATTCGTGTGATTGTTGTAGCCGGATATATTTATCCCAATATACTCGATTCGATTATTCTTCCAGGGGCTATGATGTTTCTTGGGCTTGCATGAGTAACAGCCTTCCATCTCTTAAACGCATGGCAAGAAAAAATACCAGTAATAAAGGCTGAAAAGGAAGGGAATTATGAAAGTCCATTTCAATTGGTTCCAGCTCTCCAGTTTGCCGGACTCATTTTGATAATAAAATTTATAGCTATTCTTGGAAAGGTATATAAGGATATTGTTCCACAGGAGATTTCTAACTATTTTCTCGGTCTTGTATCAGGTTTTGCTGATGTAGACGCTGTGAACTTTGCTATGAGTGAGTGAGCAAAAGAAGGATCAATCCCACTCTTTATCGCCTCAACAACGATACTTCTTGCTGTAATGTCTAATAATACCGTAAAAGCATCAATAGCGTATAGATTTGGAGAGAAGGAATATGGAAAGAAAGTATTTGTTGGTTTTGCGCTTTCCATAATACTTTGAATTTTTACAATTTCAGGTATTTATCTTTTTTAGAATTATTGATTTAATACTCTATTAAATCATCATGAAAGAAATTCTTTGAAACCAGTAATATCAGCGCTTGCTCCAGACATAAATTTTGTGGCAAACTCATTGGTATTCACTCACTTGCTTTCGAGATATTTTTTGGTGCCTTCCGTAAGTTTTCATGTATCGATACTTTCCCAGATTTCCTGTATTTGGAGTGATTCGCGAATATTTGCGATAGATTCGTCTTCCAAATCTAGAAGAGCTTTTCTTAACTTTTCTCGCGATTCATTGTTATTCAGGTTTCAGAGTTTCTGATAGTATGAAAGAAGAGAATTGGTTGAGATTTTTTTAAGTTCATCAAGTTGGTTACTTTTTATTAACTCAGCAATTGATAGATCTTCAAATCATCATACATTTTCCAATACAGTTCTCGTAAGATTTGAGAAATTTATCTTGCCAATATCTTTAGTGAGGCTTTCGAATCGAGCATCAAGATTAAGCTTTTGGATAGACTGATATACAGCATCAGATGCTTCATTCCATTCGCTCCATCGTGTATCGAGCCATTCTTTCCCTTTCTTGAGAAGTATATTTTCACTATCGACCACCTCTCAAGGAAGTAGGTTAATTGTCTGGTTTTTTTGGGTGAGTGAAGTATTATGATTGACTGCGTGAATATATTTATTTTCGAGGTTAATCTCAAAAATAGTCCCCCTCACTCCAGCAACGACACCTTCTCTTGGAAGTTCTACTTCAAAGTAGGAATCTCAAATAAGTGAGCGAATAACCGTATTCCAAACCTTTCAGTGTTCTATTTTATACGAGATGGCAATGTTCTCATATCCAGTACTTGCATACATTTTTTCGATAACTATTCTTGTTGCTGGTCAGAGACGAGTAATACTTTTATCAGGCCATGTAATTGTTGCACGACTTTCTTTTCCAGTCTCGATGATATCATTATTTTCAAGTTTGTATGTTTCAGTTTCATTCAGTTCATAGGTATAATCGCCTCGAACAATCTTGCTTTTTCCTATTGTGGCTTCAATTTTTGGATGAATGGGATCGTCAGCATGTACAATTTCATAGTACTGATAAGCGCTCCAACTAAAAAGGATAATAAAGATTCCTATAAGTCAGGCAAGGGTGTACAGTATAGCGCGAAAATTCATAATTGGTGAGGGAAAATTAGAGGATTTTTATGTTCACTCCGATTGGAAAAAATGATATTTATGGATATTGTAGAGAAACAAAAAGTGAAAGCAAATTTCGTCTATGAATAGTAAGTTTCGTTACATACTTGTTTGACTTATTTTTATACTTATTTATGAGGTTTATCTTATTGTATATTATGAGTATGAGCAGTATCAGACAAATAGTTATGTGAGCTCACTTGAGAATATTAATAAAAAGATAGCTGAAAGAAATGAGAGAAAACAAGATCTTACTCTCTATATCCGCACGAACGCGTACCAGAGCTACGTGGCAAAAGCAACACAAAATAAGAAGCTCGCATGAGAAGAGGTTACCAATATTGTTGATGAGTCCAATGTAAAGGCGAATGAAGATATTGATGTAAATGAGGTTCTGGCAAATACGAAAGCTCAAATGCAATCACCAACGAGAAATATGACGAACCCTGAAAAATGGAAGTATATTTTTCTTCACCTAAGAGATTTTCTCTAGAAATCTATTTTACGGGTGATCGTACATATGCTGTCATCTTTGCAACAGCATTCCCGACTATTCGCTTATATGAATTCCACTTGTTGATAAGTTCACTGTATTTTGTCTTTTTCTGGTCAACAAAGGTATCTTTGTCATTCTGAGCATTCTTTGCTATCCCTTTGGCTGCAAGGATATATCAGGCATTTTTCCATGCACTTGATTTTTTTCGAGCAATTACATCACAGGCTGTTTCAGAAAAGAAATCTTGAGTGTTTGCACAGGCAACTTCTTGGTCATTTTCTCGCTTGGTCCAAGTTATAGTTTTGCAAACAGAAGAATAGGTATCATTCAGTTCCTGAACGGTAGTATCAATATCTCAACTCCAAACATTAAAGTCAGGATTTCTCTGATTTTGAAGTTCTTTCATCCATTTTTTGGCTGATTCATCAATAGCACTAAAAGTAAGTGCCATCTTTACGCCACATGTTACTACTTGTTGGCTGAGTACTCTTCCGTCCGATTTTTGATATGATCCGTTAGGACAAGTATATTTCTCTTCATTATTTGATTTTCCTTTCTCCAAACATACTTTCGTAGCACTATCAATCTCAGCTTTAGTAGGTTTTGTATACTCTATAAGCGCACTTGTTTCGTCTATCGAGACAACTAGGATACAAAGAAATGTAAGAATTTTTCGTATCATAACTACTTATTTCCAAAAAAGAGACGAGAAACTATGCCCTGCTTCTTTTTATCACTTTGATGATTGCCATGTTCTTCATGAGCATGATTCTCATCTTGAGTTCATCATTCGTGAACATCATGATTTCATTTATTATGGAGTTTCTTTACCCCATAAATTGAGGCAATAACTCCACCAAGAAGAAGGCCAGTTACAACATGATCCATTTTTTTGATACTTTGTTTCGCAACATTTTCTTCTGGGATGGTATCTTTCTTTTTAAAAAACATATTTCCTACAAAAAAGGGACGGTATTTTCACTCTATTTTTCAACTTTAATAGTCTTTGAAAAAAATGAAAGTTTTGGCACATGTACCATAATTACATTTTCTTCTACGGTAGCACGAATTTTATTAAAAGCCAAATTTTCTGGGAGAATTATTGATCGAGAAAATGCTCAAAAGAAACACTCTTCGACGAGCATCCTTTTAGCGTCCATATAGATGCTTGGAGTTTTTCGTTCTCATGAAAGAGTGAGAATATTTCGTGAAAGACCAATATCGATATCGCTTGGGTCAACTCAAGCAATTGGAGCTACAATAATAATTTCATCTGTAAGATCTAAAACATCTACAGCTATTTGGCCGAGGTCTACATTATGTTCCTCATCATGATGATCGTGTATTTCATCGATTTCCTCATACTTTTCTTCTACATCATCATGATCTTCATGATGATGGTGATGATTCCCATGATTATTATCATCATGGCTCACATGTCTGATTTGGTGAGTTTCAGAAGGTGCCTGAGCTTTTACTTTATTTACTCAGAATAATTTTGTCATAATGAGAAGAAATTATAGGGTGCCAAAAATGAAATGGGAAATCTTTGCGATTATGGTATACAACTTCATTGCTTTTGCAAGTTTTACTCACTAATGATTCGTGAGTATACTTCCATTATTGCTTCATTATTTGCTTTTACTTGAATTTGGTATTTATTTTTTTCTTTTCTAAGGAGCTCTGGGAGTCTTTCAAGATGGTTTGGGTGGAAGTAGATTCAGGTATAGTTACGCAGTCAGGAGATATCTGTAAAGAAGAGAGGAATATTATATCATGATGCAAGGCCTATGCTTGCTCCACGAGAATAGTATGATCCAGCATATATCCATCCGATTGCGTGGACGTAGAGAAGTTCTCTTTCTTCACGAGAGAGTGTTCCGATAATCTTTATTGAATCAAGAAGATCTAATGTTCGAATCATGGAACTCATAACTCAGAGATTGTCCCCAACATCTCAAAGTATAATAAGTTTTTCTTTCCCTCACATTCGATGAACATAAGTGGCATAGGCTTCGATGAGTTCGAGAGGCCTCCATTCGAGTCATTCGGCACCTTCTGTAATAAAGTAGTCACCAAAAATTCCATGAGGGAGAATAGTTCTAATTTTATAGACCTCATCATCAAGTGGATGAAGGTAGGGGATAACTGTTATCTTTTCTTCCTCTGGAGAAAAAAGTTCACTCAAGGTTGAAAGTGTATCGCGATGAGGGATGATAATCGAATGGCTATGACTAAGAAGATTTTTGTATTCATGGAGTCTCCATCTATATTCGATACCCTTTAATGGTTTCGAAGGGTATAAAATGGGAGCAATATCGCTTATATGGCTAACCTGTTTTATGCTTCTATCATATGGTGGAAGTCTCGAAAATGAAATGACTCGTTCTGGTCAGTGATTATGGGAGGCAATCTTCTTTTTTGAGAAATTGTGCCAAGTCTTTCTCACACGGATGCAATCGTAACTTATGTGAGGATCATCTTCATGGGCGAGAAATGAAATATCATCATGAGGATGGTAAATTTTCCAAACATCAGCCCAAAGAAGAGCATAATGAAGAAATGGGATATCAGATGCGGAAGTAAGGCGTGTATCGATGAGAAGATGCATACTTTCATTATGGTAAAAAAGTAACTTCTGTCGAGAGAAACCTTGCATTTCCTTTTCTAAATATTTCGGTGAATGAATATTATACAAAGTCAATATATTCTCTCCTAATTCAGATTGATTTTCTTCTTTATGAGGGTACCATTATCGCATGAAAACATCCTATACTATTATTTCTCTTCTGCTTATTGCAGGAGTAGCAATCTTCGGTTATCTCTACTCCTCTCGATCTCCTGATGATTGAGGAGAGTTACCATGATTCTCCAGTGGTGGTGAACAACAAGATTGAGAATGACAGGAGCATGTTATGACTGAGGAGGAGAGACAGCAGATGGTTACCCAAGCAATTGATAGGGTAAACTCTGCCATATTGAATGCTAATCCTGCGCTATGCGAAACAATATCCATACCAGAACTTAAGCAAGAATGTATCGAGAAATCATGACTTGCACTGGCATTAAAAGAAAATGATCCAACAAAGTGTGATGTCCTTTCAGAGACTGGAGCTATTGAGTGTAGGGATCAAATTTATTTTCGCCTTGCCCAGCTTTCATGAAAAATTGATGAATGTTTGAAAATTTCGAACTCATGATCTCGTGATAAATGTACTCAGGGGATTGAGATACGAATCATTCGAGAAAAAATAAGAAATAATAGAGAAGAAAGTGGTGAAGAGGTTGATTGTGATTCTTTCACGAATGATCTTGCAAAAGAACAATGCAAGTCAGATTTAAAGCTTTCAAATGATAAAGTAATTCTTGAGAAGGCAATTGCAAATCAGAGTACTGAAAGCTGTGGAAATATTTCAACAGAGGATCTCAAGCAAGAATGTAATGATGTAGTCTATTTTTCTCGAGCGAAATCGAATCAGAATGTTGAAATCTGTGAAAATATCGTTAATCCAGACACCAAATCGCACTGTCTTACTACGATTGGTGATCTTTCCGATTCAAGTCTCTTTGAAAATGCGATGATAGAACAATCATTGGATTTCTGTAATAGAATTAAAGCCGTAGAGATGAAACAGAGCTGTCTCGATAGAATCAGAATATCAGATATTATTAAGTCCTGAAAAAAGTCGGATTGTTCATCACTTGTTGACGAGAGTCTTAGAATCTCCTGTGAGCAATCATTCGTAAAATAAAACTCTTCGGAAATTCAGAATTTCTCTCTCATATAAAATTTATAATTCTATGTTTGCTTTTCTTTCAAAAAATCAGGAAAATAATCGTCTAGAGCTTCTTATTGATGGTGGAATCTTTTCAGAGGCAGTCGTCATGAAGGCGGCGTATATGTTTCTTGATCGATGCTATTTCTTTTTTAAGAGAGATGGGGAGAATACCCTAGTTCAAATTCATCCAAAAGAAAATCAACGTTGGAGTAGTGAGGCGTTTGCTCTTGAATACAGTGATGAACTTCTTGCAACCCTTCTTCGTGATAAACTTGAAAGAGATAATAAAACGATTCGAGAAACTATAGTTATGCGAGCTCTTGGTTCGTATGTTGATAGTCAAAATTTTGTTCCAAATCAAATCTCGAATTCAAATCCACAGATTGACTTTGATAGGGATATTGATGAAATCTTAAAAGAAATTGAAAATGATCCAGAGCTTAAGATTGATCAGGGTGAGATAGATCGGATTTTGAAGGAAATTGAAGTCGATATGAGTGGAACTCAAACAAAGAAAACCCCTCAGTTAGATCCTAATAAAGTTAAGAATGCAAAAGAAAAATTTCAATCTCGATAAAAATTTCTATCCTCAAGCCCTTCTGGAAGAAGCAATCTCTGAATTTGAGTCTTTTGATATTCAATCTATTCAAGATGGAATTTCAATTCAGGATGAGGATCCACAATGACTGTTTGATGAATTTTCAAATTACTGTGTCGCACTTTATAATGAAAAATTAATCTAAGGAATATATGAGTCTTACTTTGAAAACTATTGAGAATCTTTCCCAAGAGATAGCATTTTTTCGCTATAAAAAAATGAAATCTTGAGATATACTTATCACGAATGATATCGGAAAATATTCTTTTCTCACCTCTTGAGATTTTGAAAAATTTATCTCCGGGGAGCTTACTTGACCTAAAAAAGATGAACTTACAGAAAAACTTTTCTATAAGACTCCTGACTATGAAGAAAAGTTAGCTGCTCTGTACCTCGAAAAGAATAAATTTCTCTACTATGGTCCTACGCTTCATATGATTGTTACAACATTGCGTTGCAATCATAAATGCGAATATTGCCACGCTGCAGTTGCACCTATGACAGCGAAATGACTAGATATGACTCTTGAGACAGCAAAGAATGTTGTAGATACCATTTTTTTTAGCTCCTCTCCAAGTATAACCATCGAGTTTCAGTGATGAGAATCTCTCGTCAATTGGGAGGTGGTGCAATTTATTACTGAATACGCTAGGCAAAAGGCAGAGTCTCTTTCGAAACAGCTTTTCCTGAGTATCGTATCGAATCTGACGCTTATGAGTGAAGAAAAACTCAAATGGCTTTTGGATCATAAGGTGGAGATATGTACGTCTCTTGACGGAGATAAGCTTGTTCATAATGCACAAAGAGTTTGGAAAGAATGAGATAGTTTCGATACAGTGTCTTACTGGATAAAACGAATAAATGAGGAAATAAAATACAGAGGAGCACCAGAATCATTTAGTATAGGAGCTCTTGCTACCTGGACGAAAACGAGTATTAAGCAATATAAAGAAATAATCGATACGTATGTGAGTCTTGGGCTGCGAAGTATCTGATTTCGATGGCTTAATCCGTATGGATTTGCTACCGTCGAACGAGAACGTATGGAGTTTACCCCAACTGAATTTCTTGATTTTTTCCAGAAATGACTTGATTATGTCATTGAGATTAATAAATCGGGCTATAAATTAAGAGAAATGATAACGAGTGTGTACCTCTCAAAGATATTCTTTAATGCCGATGGGAACTTCATGGATATTCGTTCTCCATCATGAGTTGCAGTTGGATGAGTTGCCTATAATTATGATGGAAAGGTCTATGCTGGTGATGAGGCTCGTATGCTTGGAAGGATGGGTATCGAAGACTTCTTACTTACGCCAATGCTTGCAACAGGGGATCAAACTATGAAGGCTATGGCTCAAAGCACCGTAACTCGAGCTGCTCTTGAATCATCGGTTATTGATGGTCTTCCAGGTTATAATGACCATGTTTATAAACCTTATATAGGAGTAGATATACTCTATAATTTCACCCAGTATGGGACCATATTCTCGAACTTTTCAAAAGATGAGAAAAATAAGATGCAGATAATTATGCTTGATTATATTTTTGAAAAATTACAAGATCCAGAGAACGAAAAAGTATTTCGCTCTTGGTTTTAATTCGTATGATCCTTTCGATTACATTTTGGTTTTTCCTGGCTTTATTCTTTTTTCTAAACCTCTTTCTTGTTTATAAAGATTGGAAGTTTAAAGTAATACCAAACTACATTTTATTATCACTCTTGTTTTTGTTGCCCATATTACTCACTCTTTCTCTAAAGTTGGGTTTTATTAGTGGATTTCAGTGGGGATTTTACCTTACTTCAATTTTGTTTACGTTCGTTGTTTCATTTCTTCTCTATCTTTATAATTGATGGGCTGCAGGGGATGCAAAGTATACGATTGTTCTCTCCATGTTTCTTTTTGATGGACGTTATATTTCTTTTGCTGGAAATATTGCAGTTTTCACAATTGTTATTTTATGTCTTATTTCTCTTATCCAATCAAGATTTATAGACGCAATCGATCCGAGTAAAATGGAAAAGAATACAAAAAATGAAGTAAAGAAAAAAACAACAAAGGAATGGATACTAAATATTATCCAATATAGTCTCGTTATTGTTTTATCATTCAGTCTATTGCAGATGTTCAGTGAGAAACTCGTGAACTATTTTTATTCTATAGGCGACCCCAAAAGCCCTCTCTATCCAGCTCTGATCATTGCAGTGGTGAGTATTTTTCGACTGATAAATAAGAATATTCGCAAAGCAGCAATAAAATGAGTAAATTATACCTTAATCCTAGCTCTAACGGTCATACTTATCCTTTTTGTGTACTATCGGTCAGTTGATAGGTTTATCTACGATTTGTTTTTCTTTGGAAAGTATTCTCTTCCTACTATGGCTCTCATTTCATGATTTCTTTATCTATTCTCCAAATTTATTCGTCGTTATGACTTAATTCCGAGAACAATAAAAAACATCAAGATTTGAGATAATCTTGATGTAGAGCATATTATCGGTACTTTTGCACCAGATTTCGAAGAAAAGGAGAGATATAGTATGGTAGAAGAAGTTCAGAGTGTTTTCTCTAAGACAGTTGATTCACATGCTTTAAGGTTCCTAAAGGCACTTGCTCAAAAGTGCTGAAGGGATGAGACTACTACGTATATGATTGTATATAATAATCACCCATATGCACATATTATTTTTATGGCATTTCTCTATACGATAGTTATGCAGCAGAATTTAGCATATATAGCACTACATATGTGGTATGCTTTTCTTGATAATTCTTACACTCTTTTCGATAAGCTCTTCTTTTAGTATAGGATTTTTTTGTTATTTTTTTGTGCTTCAAGGAAGTGATTTCTGCATTCTCGAGAAGCAGCTTCTAAGAGTTCATGACCGTATCGGAGCTCTTTTATAATTCCCAGGGTATGCTTATGTACCGCTTTCATTTCATTGAGGAGCTCTTGTCCGAGAGGGGAGAATTTCCCATATTTTTCTAGGACCCGAACTGACGCCTCATCTTTCATGAAGTAGAGGAGCGACTTCAGAATTAGGTCCTTACTTGGTGAAGTGAGAGTGCCTTCTTGAATTCAAGTAAAGATAACATATAAAACGGCGGATAGAGCATGAAGTCACGCATAAATACCATATAGGTGTCTCGCATCGGGCCTATACGGAGAGTAGTATATTTCTTCACCACTGTTGAGAATCAATGGATCAGACATCATAATAATATGAAGTTTATTATGATTGTACTCGTGGATAACTGCCTCAAGTACGGCAATCACTGGTTCAATATTCCCTATCGGGTAGCTCATATATATGTGTCCGATACAGTCCGAGAATGATCCAGAGTTATGACAGTCACGAGATATTCCTATTGGGACAACTTTTTGTAGGACGCTTGTTAATTCGGTATAAAATCATGGATGTATCTCACGGATTTTTTCAAAAACCTGAGCATAGAGGTTAAGCCACTCTTTTTCTTCAATCGAAGAAAATCCCGTAAGTTGAGCTCCATCCTTTTGGCTTGGATGATTAATCCTCGCGACGCCTCCTGGGGTATAATCGTTGTTGGTAAGAAGGATATTTGTTCCTGGGATCTTTGATCACTTGACAGACGAAAGATTTTGGAGTCCACCGATTTTAAACTCCGCCCATTCTTTCTCTAAGAATTTCTTCGCATACTCAGCGCCATTTCATGGTTCAGGCTTCCCGAGTAATAAAAGGTTTGATGCTATATCTCCAATTGATAAAAATTGGAGAATATCAGGAGTAGCTGCGATGTCTTTATCGAGGTGCTTCTGGGCGAGATGGTGGAGAATTTGCTTATATTTTTCTATATAAATATTTAATACCTTGTTATCGTTGTATCAAATAGTGTATGGGAAACTTTGAATAGTGGACATTTTGACGCGTGTTAATAACGAAGGGAGTAATTTTTACCTCAGGGTATCTGTAATTGATTCACAAATTTTCTGAATTTTCTCTTCGTCAGCATAGAGTTCACATCGGTTCGAAAGGCCACTTATAACCGTGAATCAATATACGTAATCAAGAATCTTTTGTCCTCCTCAGTCGATGATTCATCGACATATAAGAGAGTATTGTCAAAGATTAAATTGACTCGAATAGGTTTTTACATCAAATGAGATATCGCCAATCTTATCACAGATTTTTATATCATTTTCTTGCGATGCTTTATAAAGTAGTGAAAAAGCGTATCTCACAAATGCAGGGTCTTTCTCCGAGCTAAAACGTTTCTCATTCGTTACAGGGGGCTTACATATCTTAAAAAATCCATCTTGAGGAGTATTTGGGTACTCAAAAGATTTGTCTATTTGCGTAAGGCACTCCTTTCCTTGTTTTACGAGGATGTCATCCTGATTCGTATTATGAATGAGGTTGTGCATTACATTATACCGCAATCGTACGTTCTCAGCTACCTTCTTGAGATTTTCCTCAGTCATTCAAGTGGTATAATAATAGAATCTTCGAGGTATAATGTCTTTATCGAGTCACCATCACTCTGGTGCCTGTATTTCTTTCCAGTTTTTTGCTGCTTGCCAAGGCTCATATCCTATGATTATACGACCATCTTCGAGTACGAGTACACGACTTCTATCTCCATAGACGGTAGATCCTGATATAAAAAATCAACTTCCACTCATATCTGAAGTAATACCTTGAGGCAAGGTTCAGATAATTTCTACTTGGGTAAGACTTCAACTAAAAGAATCTTGACTGCCAGAGTTTGACTTTGAAGCAGTATAAATATTTTTTAAAATCTCCTTGCTCGTAGTATCAGAAGTAAGGTTATTTCAAGATCAGTTTAAGAAAGGATTTTTTCTCGTGGAAAATAACGAAGAGGCTCAATTGTCCTCGTTGTTTATAAACAAAAAAACCCCAAAAATAGCCACTCAAATCATTAATATGAGTATATTTCTTCCTTTCATATTATAAAAGCTTAAAAATCTTAACCACCATCCGAATGATTCGCATGACTGCTATGATAAACGTATCCGTCATTGTGAGCAACATAGTATACTGGGTTTACGTTCGCATGTCAACGATTTACGTGTGATGCTCCAGCGCTTGGAATCTGATTATAGTGTCAGTTTACGATTTTATTATCAGATCAGGCAGTTGAGGTATTTACCGCTACTGCATTTCCATGTCCTCAGGCAGATGGGGTTGTGTAGTTCTCATGCATACAGAGAGGCGCAGGAGTCGTGTTTGAATGGACCCATCCACTCGAATGAGTATAACCATCTGATGTACTTACGAAATTATTATGGTTAGTATGACAGTCACCAAGAGTGAGATAGGCATTTGCCTGATCTGAAAGTCCTCATGCTACGAGAAGAGTAGCCGCACCGATGGTGAGGATATCTTCTCTACGAATACTTCCGGCTTCTTCAGTAAGGAAGGCGGTAAGTTTCTTTTTGAACTTTGGGATGATTCCTTTTTTTTCCATATAGAAATATTTAGGGGATTATATTTTAAAAAATGAGAATATCAAGAATTTCTATTTCTGTATGAGAAATGTTACAAAAGATGGACTTGCCGTGATGATATCGATGCTTGAGAATCCTATTTTCTTCAGGGTAGTAAAATACCAAGTAATATCGAATGGGAAGAGCACTCCTTTAAGAGACTTTGTTTTTGTTTGAATCTCATCTTCTGAAAGTCAATTAGATCGTTTAAAATCCATATACAGTTCGTGTGAGAGTCCAGACGAGGACACCTTATCTGTAATTATAAGGATTCATCCTACTTCAAGATGATTGTAAAATGATTGTATGATAGGTTCACGTTCCTCGATAAAATGAAGTGTCCAATTCGCTAAAATAGCAGAAAATAGACCATCTTCATCTATTAAGGTATCTCGTACTCGTACATGTTCTTTCATTGTACTTTGGTTATACATCGACTCTGACTTTTCGATTCAAAGAATATTTCTGTATCCTGCCCTTTCAAATTTCTCAAGGGTATATCAAATTGCGCTTCAAAATTCAAGAATTCTTGAACTTCTATTTGGGAGGTATTTTTGGACAATCTGTAGGCAGAGATCTATGGTTTTTTCATAATTTGGGATATGATTCTTTGCGTGATCGAAAAAATTATGCGCAATTTTATTGCCAAATTCCCATGGTCCACTTACTTCTTTAGGTTCGAGTCAGTTTTGCATCATTTCCCAAGGCTTGATTCTATCAATAATCCCATGTTCGAGTTTCTCAGAAAGAGAAGGGAGACTTTTTTGTTTCCCTTGATGATAACGTTTCATGTACCTTCATACTCATCGGATTCTATAGGAATCGATTCACTGATAGATCTTCATTGGTTGTAGGATGTCTCACTCTGAAGTCATTCAGAGTCATGACATGAGAAAATCAAGGCCACTTGGACTAATATGACTTCATCTTCACATGAGAGAAGCATTATGAGTCGAAAGATTAATCCCATGGTCATTTACAAAGAGTACTCATGGTACATTAGTGTCGAGGAGTCTGTTATCTGGGTAGAATGACTCGATAACCGTAAAATCGTTACATATTTCAGAGATTTTTCTCAGTATCGAATAGTAGTCAATCGCAACATAAATCACTCAGAGACAAAGTACGATATCAAATTTTTCTGTATTCGTTGAAAGAAATTTCTCGAGACTGCTTTGTATGATTCTTACTTTGTCACCGTGGTGAGCGAGGAGTTTTCTGGATGTTTTTGCATACGATTCTTGAATTTCTACTCAGGTATATGACTTGGCCCCATAAAAGAGTGCCCACTGTCACATCGCTCATATACAAGATCCAAGATCAAGAACAGACTTTCCTCGAACAAGTTCTGGTGGAAGAACGACGGTATTCTTTTTTTCTATAAGTTCCTTGGTCGTTCGTAGGACGTGACGATTTTTTCGATTATCTTCTTCATAAAATCATGGATAATTATCGAACGGCATTTCGTCTTTTGTTGGATAGGGCTTTTCTGTAATGCAACCTGAAGTACTTTCCTCAATATCAATAGCCAAGAAGAGATCATTTTCAGAATCAAAATTTTCGAGTCTGAGTCCATCAATCCCATAGAGTTTTTTAAGGGGCTTACATTTTTTTATTTCGCCATTTGGATAGATATCATACCTTCAAACATACCCAGAGCATCCTTCATTCCAAAAGTATGAAATTTGAGACAATTTTTCTTTTTGGGATGAAGAAAATAAGTCTCTACTGATTCCACAATTCAGGGAAATGTTGAAGGAATTTTTATAAGTAACAATATGTTCAAATAGAGAGTTTATCCTTTCTTCTGGAAGTGTAGAAATCTCTTTCTCTCAAAATTCAGGATGATGTACTCGGTATCGAATATCTCGAATTTCTGTACTTTCACAGAAATTAATAATTTTTTTATAGGTATCTTTTTCTGCTGGAACTTCGAATTCAAGAAGGATATTTTCGGTCGTATTTTTAATGATTTTTATATCCTCAGCACGAAGGGAGTTGATATCGTGAACAATAATCTCAGCCTGAGTGATATTCTCAGGAAATATGCATTGTTTTATTTCTTCGGATGAAAGAACAAAGGTTGAATCGAATCCTCCTCGCCGAATTACTTCAACAATCTTCTTTACTTCTGGATGTTTGAGTGGATGGACTCAGCAGATTCGAATCTGATTCTCTCATCTTTTCTTGAGAAAACTGAGTATTAGAACGAGTTGGGGGAAACTAATCGTCGAAGGAACTCAAGAGAATTCCTCTTCCCGAATAATAAGATTTGGCATGGTGTGATTATACGATTTTTTTAAAATTTACAATCACACAGTAAGTTCTTCTACACTATGAAAAAGTGGCTTCTTGTAGTAGATTTCTGATTTTTTCTCCCACCAGTAATCCCATTTTTGCCGCGTCTTTATCTCAAGTTGGGAAACTCACTCGAATATTATTACGAAAGCTACGATCACTACTTGTTCAGAAACGTGAACAATTCACATCGGGGACATCGCATATCCGGAAGTCTTCGAGGTAAAATGAACTTCCTACATAGGGGCGTATAGCTCTCTCTTTGAGAAATTCACTTACGAGTCTATTTCGTTTATCTTCGGGGAGTCACGGGAATCGAATATAGCTATAGGGGGTATAAGATTCAATCTCTATAATCCCATTTCATATATCTCATACAGCCTGCTTGAATCATGAGAGAAAAGCCTCTCAGGATTTTTGTGATTGGGATTTGAGTCACTCAAGTTCATTTTTCTTAAGACGAGGGTATTGGAGGATTCAAAGTGGTGAGAGTCAGCCATATGATGTTTCTACAAGGACATCAAGAGAGAGGGGGTCTTCTCATGAAAAATCAGCAATAATTCCAAAATGATAGTTCGGTTCATTTCGATTATATTTCGTCAGACTGCTCGTAATAATAACCCGAAGATTTTGCAGTTTAAGGGCTTTTTGAATGAGTTGTCAGAGTTCACTTTTTTGGAAAGACAGAATATCAGAAGTGACATCAAGAGATATAGAATATGAAGTTCCTGTGTTTCTTGAGGCGAGATTAATCATTTTTCTCACCGCTTCTAAAAGTCATGCATCATACTCTTCCTTTTGGATTCCTGCATATCAAGATTCTACAGATGCAAAAAATCACTGAGTGGTATCATGAATCGTATTTTTTGTACCCTCTGGGAAATCGGGTTCATTCAGAAAAAAATAACCAGGATATACAGTTAGGGTGTTTGGTGGGGTACTCTTTGAAACATCACGAATTACCGCAGTATTAGCTGATTTTCCTGAAAGAGTGAGATAGATTTGAGGAGGTTTTATTCCGGGGATTCAAAGAAGTTTCTCATAATGACGCTCATGATTTTCTCGTGTTCGCTCGCTTTGCCAGTTAGGATTATTTCCGATGTTAAATTTTCTTCGCAGCATTTTTCCTAACATACTTGGAGTGACTCACTCCATAACGGTGGAAAATTTTGAGTCTCAGGCTCATAGATGGAGCTCAACGATGTCGTGCTTCAGTGGAGAGGTTGCTGTAGAAGAAAATTCTTTCATAACAATATCAAAGAATCCTCACCGTTTTCCTCCTTCAGGTAAGTGAATCGCTACGAGATACTCTCACTCAATTCTTATACAGTCTGGATTTTCACGAAGCCATTCATTTATTCATGGTGATACTTCTATTGCTTTTTGACTCAAATAAACTATTTCATCACCTCATATTTCTCCTCCGGGAATTTCAATAATCCTTCCATTATGTTGAATCTTGAGTACTCACTTTGCTCTGGCATATTCAGCGATGAGCACAGTTGGAGGAGTCATGTCTAAAATCTCTTGAGTTGCATGCCCATTCATTCGTTGTTGAGATTCATCGAGAAGGGCGGCTACCTGAAATCTTGTAGAAGGAGCTCATTTGAGGTTCTTTCATGTATCAAACTCTCAAATCTCTTCACTGAGAGTGTATTTTCTTGATAGTTGATTCATACCCCAATTACTAAGTTAGTATTTACATATTTTAATATTATAATTAATTTTGTCAATTACCAGTCTCTGTCATAATTTGAGATGAGATGTAATTCATTTTACTCCATATATGCAGGGTATACCAATTTCTCGGGCGAGTATCGCACCATGTGAAAGATGACTTGATCGTTCCAAAAGGAGAAGTTTTATATTTGGATGAACTTTATAGTCGCGTATATCAAATCCAACGAATACAGAATTCTCGAATCATGTGACTTGTATATTTTTTGTTACACTCAATTCTCTCTCCTCGAGAGATTCAAGGTTATGTGATGACGAAAAAGGAATCTCATCTCCTAGTCCTAGAGAGAGAGTTCATTCGCTTTTATTTTTTTCTTCGAGTAAACTTGAAAAAGTTTTTTCCTGTTTGAGAAAAAAAAGTCAAGGATACCTAAAGTCACAAAAGAGACTCAGGTCAGAATGTACTCGAAGTCGTGCGAGAAAGATTGCTATGCCAGTATCTTTTCTATATTTTTCAAACAAACTTTCGAGTCGCTGGTCTTTGAACCGGAGTTCATTTCGCTCATTTTCTTGAAATATTTTCTCATATTGAGGATCTTCACGATCTAAGAGGATGTAGAGCTTGTCTGAATTGATAATCTGGACTAATTGTTCTTGTTGGGCATTGTTCCCAAAGACTCCACAATAGAGAAGTCCTCATCCCATATCATAGATAATACTCGAAGATTCAAATCATAGTTCCCGAAAAAATATCTGCATGAAAGCGCATTTCCCGAGAATTTCTCGAAAGGGTTTTATGAGGTTATTTTTGTCTACTCTATCCTGAGGTAAAGCGAGAGGTTTTGTGATTGAACGAATTTGGAGTATGTACACTCGACCATTTTTTATAGCCCATTCCACATCTATATTATTTCAGGAAGTGGTTTTTAGATTGAAGAGGGTATCTTTTATCGCTTCTCTTTCACTCATGCGAATATTTGCATAAGAACAAAAGTCCTCTTTTTGAAGAGAGTTTTTAAGTATCGAATCTTGATATTGAACCTCACTTACGATTTGCTTCCCATTTTTATCGAAGATTATACTTGATCCAACTTCACTTCAGTTTGTTAATAATTCATTTCATCCAGCAATATACTCAATTCAACTCCTCTCATAACCAATGTTTCCAAAGTATATTCATGAAAAATCTGCCTCAATATATTCTTGGATAAGTATAAAGCCTCCTTCTGACAGTCCCAGAGCTACTGAAAGAATATCATTTCTCAGGTTCTTCTTGGAATACTTATTTGTTTTTGTTAGATATACTCCGGCATAACTTTTATGATCTCCATCTTCAGTTTTATCCGCTGAACGCACGATATATTTCTCTTCATGAATGAGTGTTTCGTACGCATGAAGAATATCATCCATGTCCGAAATATAAGAGAGAGGGAAATAAATACTTTTCGGAATAGGGAAGGTCTCTCAAAGCTCCAGAAGTCTTGCAATTTTTGGAGGTGTATTCGTTCAGGTATCTCATGAGATGTTAACAATAACATTCATAGAATTTTTGAATAATTTGTTTTTTCTCAGCTTCACTTACGGTCTGTGGAATAAGCTCTTCGGGAAAGTAGTGGATATTGAGACCTTCCTGACCAGCACAGAGTCATTTTAGATCACATGCTGAGCATGATTCGCCATATTTGGAGTTATGAACGTAGTTTTCTTTTTTTACCTTGTGAGACGCTCTTGACTCTCAGAGATAGTGAAGAAATTTTTCTTCCCCGTCGATGACGTACTCAAGATCGGTAGAATGATGCTCGTATCATCGAATATAGCAGAAAGGAACCCTTTCTATACGGAATTTTTTACCAGAATTTTCTAAAATTTGAAGGGTATTCGGAATGGTTTTTTTTATCTCCGAAAGTTTTGCTATAACACTATAATGCTCTCGAGGAATCTGAGAGGTTTCAAGGTTATTGATAATAAATCCATGAATAGAAGGGAATTCTTTGAGGATAGCTTTAATAAGCCTATCAAAATAGGATACATTATAAGCATTAATCGTTATATTTATTGTGATGTGCGCAGAGAGTGATAGTAGATGATGAAGCGCTTGAAAACATCGTTTCAGGGATCATGGTTTTTTTACTAAGGCGTCGTGTATATCTGATATATGTGAATGGAGGGATATATGGTACTGTAGAAGTCATGATTCGACGGATTTTTTTGCGAAATCATACTCCGAAAATCGATGACCATTTGAGAGAATGGTCATTTCGATGCCGAGACTTTTACCGTACGCAATAACTTCAAAAAAATCTTTATTGAGACTTGGTTCTCCTCAAGAAAAAATAACCTTTGAGTAACCATCTTGAACAAAAGCATCTATTTGTTTCTTTATGGCTTTGAAATCGAGTACTGATCCATTCGAGGGTTGGGCACAAAAAACGCACTCTTGATCGCAGATTCTATGAAGTTGAAGGTATGCTATTTTTTTCATAAGATGTTGTTCAGTATAGTCTGCATTTCTTCATTATCAACTTTCTGTCGAATAAGAGGGTCTTCACCTGGGAAAAAATCAAGCAGATCATATCAGGAGCACATATGACGAAGATCACAATGACTACAATTTTCGGTTCGAGAACGTCTCATTCAAGTAGGCGATCCTTCACCACTTTGCCAACTTACTTCATCGCTTACGAAATCGGATTGCTTGGGGTGTTTATCATCATTCAGGTAATGAATATATTTTTTTGTATGGAGGATATAATACTCGATATCTCGTGAATAGTCTTCAAATCATCGTAGATAGCACATGGGGATACGCGAGACGCGCGCGATGTTTCCATATTTTCGGATAAGATGGAGTGCCTTTTTGAGGGGCTCTTCAGCTTCTTTCAAGCGAAACAGTAATTTCTCTAAATATTCTGGATATACTCAAGTGACTTCTAGATTATTAATAACAAAATTTCGCACTCAGAGTTTGAGAAAAAAAAGTACAGTTTTATCTAAATGACGTATTGTGTACTGGTTCATAACAATATTCACCCAGACATCGATCTTGTTTTTATGGAGAAGCATGTTGAGGAGTCATTTGAGCTGCTTTTCATAAACATCTCATCTCATGAGGTTATTTTCAACTTCTGGTATATAGCTGTGGAATGATATGTGAATCTGCTTGAGTCAGGCATCAACACAAGCCTTGGCAAGTTCAGCATTTGAAAAATTTATCCCATTCGATATCATTTTTGAATATATTCACTTTTGTGCGGTATACTTAATGATGTTAACAATCTCTTTATGAAGGGTTGGTTCTCCGCCGTTGAGGATAATTCACTCATATCATTGGTCCTTATACCAGTCAATCCTTTCTTGTATTTTTTTGAGCGACTCAATTCTTCCATTCGATGGTTGAGCACAAAAGATGCATTTTTGGTTACAGATGCGTACAACTTGAAAATAGGCAAAATCCATATTAGATAAGTGAATCTATTCTACGAAATAATTCAAAGTTTGATAGAAGTATAGTACTATCGAGTTCTTGACCGTTTATGGGGACAGCATTACAGAGCTTTGTACAAGAGATCGATTCATTACAGGTTTTGCAGTGGGTAAGATCATAATCTATAGTTCCATCAACATGCGCAATGATTTCATTCTGACAGTATTTCCAGTCGGAACCTTTTCGAAATTTTTCTCTATCAAATCCAGGTTTTTCAAGTGAATCAAATGCAAAAGACTTTCTTATATCGGGACTATATGCAAGAAAGGCATCACAGGTAAGAATATTCCCATAGCTATCGATGCATATTTCAGAGATTCATTTTGCACATCGTTTCATGGTGTGAGTATGTGAACCTGATTTTTTGAGGGTTGTTGATTCCAGTCAGGGGAAATTTTCAAGATTCTTTCTGAGGGAAAGTAGAGTTTCGATATAGCTGTCTTGAGCTTCCTTTGACCAATAAACTCCATGAGCAGGTTGGATATTGATAAATCGGAATCAGAGTTGGTAGAATTCTCAGAATGTCCGCTCTATAGATGGAACTTCCTGAGGAGTTGCAACCATTTTTATTCGAAATATATTTGCGTATTTTTTTATGTTCGGGAAAATTTTTGCAATAACACTTTGGGATGGAACTAGGGATTTTCACACAAAGGGACGTTCCGAATACGCTATATCTAGACTATCGATACTTAAAGAAATGGTAATATTATTTTTTACAAAAAATGCTATACGTTCATCAGTGAGGAGTGTGCCATTCGTGGGTATATGAATCGAGAAACTTCTTCCGATTTTTTTCTCAAGTTTCTTCAAAAAGTAAGTAGCAGATACAATTTCCCGAAAAGAGAGAAGGGGTTCTCCTCAGGTAAAAAAGATGTTGTATCCTGTAGCTTCCGGAAAAAACTTAATAAAATAAAGGACTCATTCTATGATTTTTTCTAGAGAGAGTTTTTGTTTCGACTTTTTGACGTTACAGTACGTACAATCGAGATTACAGTCTTCATTGATGGCGAAAAAGAGGTTGGGGATCATGTTATTTTAACACAATTTTGATTCTAAATTAGTCTTAATTTTCCTTGATTGTACCGAAATATATCTTCTTTCAAGTATAAGTACTATTTCTTTTTTGGGTCTAGATTAATTTTCTATAAATTTCATTATGTGACTTTTGGTCATTTATTTTTTCAATCCTAAAAAATGGTAAAGTCATTTTATGGATAACACAAACTATATTCTCCATATCAGGAAAGGGCATTTCTAGACTTTAGACTTTCCCATCCTCAATGGGGATATTTTTACTAAATTTTTGCAAATAGAGAATATCAAATCAATGACAAAAAGATTTCTTTTTGCATTGGGAGCATTTTTTCCAAAAGCTTTTGATATTATGTTCAGAGTCCTGAGTCTTTATATTAAATAAGAGACCAGTTTTATCTTTTTTGACTCGTCCAATCATTGTGTTTACTAATGGATCAAAACGTGTTTCCAATATTTCGAATATCTTTGGATGGAAACACCCAGCTCATCCATCAAAAAGTATTCGTTTATTTTTGAGGTATTTAAGAACCAAAACATGGTACTCTTTGAGAGGAATAGAGACTTTATTTACATGCTCATATTTCAAATCTTCAGGAAGGATAAACTCTAGGTAAACCGAAGGGCTCAGGCTCAAAGCTTCAAGAGTGAAATCTTCTATAGATTCAAGGTTTTTATAATTTAGGACACACCTAAGGATAACTTCTGGAAATCTTTCAGCGAGCATTTTTATGTTTTTAGTTACAATATCAAAGTCATGACTTCCTGTAATATCATTGTAATATTCCTTTTGTCCGTGATAAGATATATAAAAAGTAATTTTATCTTTATTTACCTTTGAGAAATCGTGTTTATGAAGGTGAGTCCCATTATTGACGACTACCACATAAATGCCCTTTTCTTGAAAAAATACTATAAAATCAACTAAATGAGGGTGGAGTGTTGGCTCTCATCAAGATAGTATAATATAATCAAAACCATTTGAATGTATCCATGTATATATATCTTGGAGATTCTCAATCTTCAGGGAACGAAAATCAAGCGATGCTATGTTGTCTTTTTCATGACAAAAGCTACATTTATGATTACATCAGTAAATGATTTTGATAATAGCTCCTTTTTTTAGAGAGAATATGTGAAGATCTCAAGGTCACATGAAAGTTATTGTATCCGAATAGAGAAAATATCAAACGACACATTATAATTTTCTTAGAAGTGAGAGCTCGTAAGTATAGTCCTTCATAAGAATATCTTCAAGACCCATGAAGTAGAAGAGTCATTTCTGGGTTAATCGTATAGAGCTATCTTCAATCTTTACAAGACCCTCACCCTCAAGGCGCGACATATCTTCTTTTATTTTTAGAATAGTTCCAGTTCAGTATTCAGCTTCATAGTCTGCAAAACTCATCGTAGGATACATAAGTAGCCAATAATAAAGTCTATAGAGGAGATAAGGTTTCTCACTTAGGCTAAAATGGAAATCCTGTGTTGACTCATTATTGTCGAGAAGGTTCTTGTATTTCTCAAGTGAGATAACATTCTTCGCGAATCTTTCGTTATTATCACTCGTTGCTGAAACACCTAAACCATAGATTGTATGGGACTTAGAGTAGACATAATCTTCATACAAGAAGTTTCTTCCATTTTCGAATCAAGGTTTATGGTAAATAGCATCGTTTTTCTGGATGTATCAGATTTTCGTAAGCTCTTCTCGGATGAGAAGGTAATAGGCAAGTCTTCGTTTGTAATTCATAGTATGATTTTCCCGAAGAAAGTCTGTAAGGAGCCTGAGTCAGTAATAGTTCACGCTCGTTGGTTGATATTGTTTTACGAATTCGATATTTTTCCGAATTTTATCAGGAGAATCCCCGATAAGGTCATAAATAAGATCAAAATTTATCTTCTCAAATCCGATTTCTTTCGCATATTCGATATAGGATCAGAGTTTTTCATAATTCTTAGAGACGCGTGCATGAAGTTTGAGTATTTCAGCATCAAATGTTTGAATTCAGAAGGAGATTCGAGTAACTCAGCCATTTTTTAGGCTATCGAGCTGTGGAAATGTCAGGAGATCGGTGTGAAGCTCCATGGAAAACTCCCTCCATCAATAAAACCTTTTATGAATGAAAACAAAAAGACTCTCCAATTCTTTTTGTGATAGCATATTTGGAGTTCATCAACCTATGTGAATCGTATCGATAAAAACCCTTTCATCTCAAAACCGCAAGAGAAATTCCTTCTCTAGATAACCAATATAATTCTCGGATGATTTTTTCTCATCCAGATAGAAATGGCAGAACTTACATCCTGTCGGACAAAAGGGAATATGAATGTAGAGACATTTCTTAGAGTTCGTAGAGGTAGCTGTAGATGATATATGGTTCAATATAATTTGTATATTCTTGTTTTTGAGTACGATCCTTTTCGATATATTTTATGCAAGTACTTGAGAGTGTTTCATTTAGAAGCTTCTTACATGTCGAGGTATCCGATTTATAAATGGCATTATAGAGTAAGAAGCTATCGTATGTGAGATCAAACTTCTCCCTATCAGACATGTTTGGCTTAATTTCGCTCTTAAGTGCAAGAATATTAAAATTCTTTAAGCTAAAATTAACAGTTTTTCCTTTTAAATCTGATTTTTGAAGATTTGATATCTCGCCAAATGTTTTCTCTCGGTCAGCTCATTCAATAATAACGGAGCAACTTCAACAGTCTTTTGTTTCTCCTTTTGCAATAGAACGAAAGAGGCTTTCGTTAATTTTTAAATCTCAAGATTTTTTAAATATATCAATTGTTTTTTCATTTTTTTCGCCCAGTACATTATACAAAAGGGTTGAATCGATGCATCCTTCATGAATTCTTTTCCCGACAAATGTTCCACTTAGGGCATTTGTGTATTCCGTACATTCACTAGTCTTTACTCAAGCATAAGCAAAAATGTATCCACCGATATAATCCGATGCTGTATCAGAAGATTCTTCTCAAAATACTCACTTATTTTTTTTGTAGTTCTCGAGAAATGAAGGAAGTGATGGTTTATCGTTGAGGTAAGTAAGCGCGGTATAAAAAAAACTCTCAGTAATAATCCCAGCAGAGTAATCGGTATACATTCTCTCGGCAATTTGTTTTGTATGTGGATCATCAAGAGCTTTCTTGAAGAGTCACCCAATCTTCGAAGAATAGGTAGTACTGGAATTCTGAGCATCACTCCAACTTACTTTCCCACTTTTAAATCCAATTCATGTACATGAAGAGAGAAGGATTATCGGAGAAACGAAAAATAGAAAAAGAGCGAGGTATCGATTCATAAAAAGAGTGAAAAACAATTACCAACATCATCATCCACAGCTTCCGTGAGATCCATGAATGTTTTGCCAACATGCGGTACTATAATTTCAGTGTCCGTAATTGGCATGTGTGGATGATCAAACTCCATTAAAGTGACCATTGAGATTTATGGAGGTATTTACACCAATACTTGCATTAATCGCTGGAGTGTTTCCAGTTGGAGCGCAGGAAATATACCCATTTGAATGTCCTGCATTTGCTGAATCAGGAAGAGCAGAAGCTCATCAGAGGAGCATAGCTCATCATACGGAGAGTTTCACCATAGATTCACGTCGAATAGATCAGTCTTCATTCGTAATGAATCCATGAAGCTTTTTCTTGAGTTGTGGGATTTTTTTCTTCATATAGTAGGGAGTAATTAAATCCATTTTCTAAAGATTTCCATTATAGTTTCATCTCACATTTTTTCAAATAAATAATCGAGTCGTGCTAATTGCATCACATTTCTTTCATCTTTTGAAAAAATAGAGTATGGATTTCACGATTGAGTAAAAGAAAAAAGAGTGTCAGCTCCAATATAGGGTTTATATACGTGATCGTTATATCCAGGAAGTCAATCTAGAGTGCTTGTCTGAATAAGGATATTTGTGACCGGTGATTCGGTGATGGCCTTGTATGTTTCTTCAGGGGAATCAAGCATAGGTGTCAGGCAGAAGTCGTTTATTCCCATTCTTGCAAGCATCCGAGATTCATCAGAAGCATAGACGGATCCATCATAATTGTACGCGAGGCAGCCAATTGCTGGTCAAGACGGGGATCTGATATCCATAAAATTCGGATCTTGTCAGGTGAGTATTTTTGTCAGGTATACTCAGGAAAGCATTTCTCGAAGGCGGTATCATTTTTTATTAATTTCGATGATGTAGTCCATCGCATCGCGAAAAAATGTGATAAATTCATCCGTGTCGAAATAAAATTTTTCCCTTTCAGCAGCTGCAAATCCGTATGGATTAAGCCATCTGAGTCAAACAGATCACAATCAAAGATCGACGTAAGCGTCAATAATTTTTTTATAATGAGCCAACGCTGGCTTTGTAAGCGTAAGGAGAGCTCAAACTCTATATGTTGATCAGTGTTCCTTATAGAGAGCGTTTGCTCGTTTTATCCAATAGTTTACTAGCTCATAGGAGTCTCCATCTTTAAAGGTTCTCTGCCAGTTATGAGTTTCCTTATCGCCATCCATAGAGGTACAGACTCAAACCCTATTTTTTACTAGATATTGTAATTTTTCCTCCGTCATGAGGGAGAGGTTTGTCACGAGAGTGAGATAGAGCTGCTTATTATGAATTTTTGCTTTTTTTTGGGAATATTCCACGACAAAAGTTACTACATCCCAATTTACGAGTGATTCACCTCACTGGAATTCTATAGTTATAGAAGGATTGGTAGTATAAAATATGGTGTCAACGACCTTCTTTGCCGTTTCGACGCTCATGTCGAGCTCTTTTGCTGTCATTGGAGCAACGGCAGCATGACAGTACTTACACTTATGATTACATCGTAGGGTAGTAATAATCATATGTAGAGCTGGTCCAGTATTCAGAAAGCTATTTCTTTGAGCATAATTGCGAGTTTCAACATCAGTATAGTTCGTGACGCTTTTTATAAATCACTTTTCACATAATTCTTTATATTTCACTTCGAGAGGGACACGTCATGTTTCGAGTAGTGTTATAAAATCTTCCCCATTGAGCATGGTGAACTGGCCATTATCAGTTGTCATGAGATATTTTCCATCCTCTTCCTTTCGAAAGCGAAAATATGCAACATCCTTATGTGGGTTTTTTGCGAGATCGAGGGTGAGGGTTTGATGAGTCATGATGCTATTTTTCGAGGGTAAGATGAAGTGCATGATTAAAAAACTCTAAAATGAGTTGATTATCGTCAGGCATCTCAAGAGTCTGTGATTCTTCATGGAATGAAATATCATAGCCATCAAAGAGTGCTATGCATTTTTCAATTGCAGAAGGAGGATAGAGTGAACTATCGATTTTTAAATGCTTTTTTTGCATGAAAGACACCGTTAACATTTATACGTATATCTGGTTCTTTTGGTTCAACAGTAATTTCTTCTATCTCTTTAAGAAGTTGGTCAACATCCTGAGTGAAGTCGATAAGTGATTCTTCTTTTTGTTCCTTTTCTTCTTGTGGAATTCTTGAGTGGTCTTCCATTCACCATAGAGCCTTCATAACTATGGCATCGCGAATAGTCTTATTTTCTTTTTCGAGGCTCGCACGAAGTGTTGTTGCAATCAGCTCATCGCTTAAGTCAGACAGGAGTTTTTCGCTGGACCACTTTGCGTCATTTTTTGAGATTGTTTTCACTATGAGTTTATTGTTGGTTTGATCTTTTTCAAAAAAGAAATATCCACGATCGAGGAACGTGTAAACAGCACGTAGGCATATCGAGAGAGGAAAAACATTGAGGTCAACGCTAAACTCAAGCTGATATGGGGATTCAGAAATTCGAATAATATTATTCATAGAAAGTTTTTTACGCCATCAATATTATCGGTTTAGGAAGAAAAATCAAATAATATCCTTCTCACTTTGAAGAATCCTTTCCTAAGCCATTTCCTACGAATTTCACTCAAAATTTGACCAAACATATCGAATTGTGATAGGCTATCGGTAATTATATAAACTCTATGAAAAAAATTACTTTTCTGTGAATTCTTCTTTCACTTTCTCTCGCTATTTCTACGAGCGATACGCATGCTGGTTGGTATGGATCATACAATATCAACAAGGTAGCCAATGGGGCCGTCCATTGTAGTCCAGATGGTTCTCCTGATGCTGTTGGTCCCACAACTTCTGATGCCTGAAATGGAGGAAGCTCTTGAGTGCAGTACCCAGATGGTCAGACAAAGGTAGATGCAGATTTATGAGCGCAGGTACGATGTTGGAGATGGGATTCTACCGCTCCGTCAGTGAGTGCCAATAATAATTCTGCTGCTTGGAGAAATGCCAATATTGCTTTCACGGCTTTTGCGAGTGATGGTTGAGGAAGTAATATTGCTATATCACGATATCGACTCGATAATTCAAACTGTTGGGCAGGAACTGACTATTCGAATGGTTTTTCGAGTTCTGTTACTACCGATGGAGATCATACTCTCTATCTTTGTGGACAGGATGGTGCTGGAATTCAATCCACTTGGAATGGTCAATATCGTCTCGATAAAACAAGCCCAGTTATCTCCGCAAATAATACTTCTGCTGCTTGGAGAAATGCGAATATCTCCATCACTCTCTCAGCTTCAGATGCAACGAGTGGACTCAATGCAGCAACTGTAAAATACCGTTGGGATAATGCAGACTGTGTATGATGAGGAACGGTCTTTGCAAACGGAAATGTTATAACTCTCTCAACAGAAGGACAACATACTCTCTATCTCTGTGCAACAGACAATGCCTGAAACAGTCAGACATGGAACAGTAACCAATATAAGCTCGATAAAACAAGCCCAGTTATCTCCGCAAATAATACTTCTGCTGCTTGGAGAAATGCGAATATCTCCATCACTCTCTCAGCTTCAGATGCAACGAGTGGACTCAATGCAGCAACTGTAAAATACC
>BAAFHK010000002.1:0-289822 GCA_042852035.1 Candidatus Altimarinota bacterium | reverse complement strand
TGAGTCTGACTCATCGTTCACCTATTTCTGTATCGAGTCATTTTTCGAGATCAAAGACAAAATCACAGTGAGCGAGACGAAGAGCTTTGATGATTTGTTCTTCGGTATGTTTTGCTTCTTCGGTATGTTTTGTTTCTGTGTCAGATGATTCTGTCTGAAGACTTGAGTCTTCTTCGTGAGGGATTGAGTCTTCTCTTTGAAGGGTTGGGAGGGCGCTTATAAGATTTTCTCGTATGGTTGCATCAAAGACTCCTGGTTCTTGGGTGAGATATCCTATGTGGGGATAGTAGGTTTTAAGGGAAGTTTTATCGAGTCTATTTCAAAATACAGAAACATATCCTTCATCGGGATGAAGGTATCCTGCTATGAGTTTCATGAGAGTAGTTTTTCCTCCACCACTGGCACCAACTAATGCGGTTTTCTTTCCTTGTTCTATGGTGAGAGAGAGGTTTTGGAATATAGGAGTATCTGTATAGGTGTAGGAGAGGGAGTGGAGAACAATGGGAGAGTTTTGATGTGAAAAAGAAGCTCATGAATGATATCACTTAAGCTTCGGAGCCATGTCGAACATATCCCAAAGTTTTTCAATATCTGCAAAATCTTTAGTGAAATTTTTATAGAATTCGGTAGAGTCAAAAAGAAAGCTCTCGAAAACAATAAGGAGCGCAAACATTCATGCAACATCTGGAGTAGAAATTACTCCTTTATCATACATAAAAAGAACCCCTAAGAGGAATGTAATTCTTAAGAGCGCTGCAAGCACTCGGACCAAATTAAAAATCTGAAATATTGCAAGATTAATACCATTGTTTGCCTCTTGCATTGCATGAATAAGCTGCTTACTTTTTTTAAAAATCCCCCCTCATCATCATGACTGAAGTATATCATTACGAGACATAATAATACGAACCAACTCCCTTGTAAATTCTGCTTTTTTTTCTGTACGAATTGCTCGATGTTTATGAGCTTTCGTATCAAGATAAACAACTAGAATATGAAGTCATATGAGAAGAAGGAGAAAAATACCTCCAAGAAAAAAGCTCTTTGAAAAAAGCAGAAAAAAAAGATAAAATGAGACGATTCCAATCTTTGTACCCTCCTTAAGAACATGAAGAATTCCATCAATCCAGGTCTTCTCAGCGCTCGTAATTACTGCGATCATACGACCGGTTCAAATCTTTTCGAGAGAATTCCCGTCCATCTCGATAATCTCACGGGTATACTTCGTATATATCCAGCGCTGTATCTCATGCCAAAGAAAAGGCCAATCCACTCTCCTCATAATAAATGCAATAAGAAGAAAGATTCCTATAAAAAGAGTAAACTCGAGTATTAAATTCTTTAGTCATGTTATATCTCAGGAACTATAAAGCTTTACACTCTCACGAACAATATACACTGAAAAAAGACTATTGAGTACCCAAGTTGAATATTTAAAAATAGTAAGAGCAACAAGAATTTTTTGTCAGAGAATTGGTTCAAAGAACCGTTCTACCTTTTGTTGAAAAGTCATGATCTTGAGTATAGAGAAACATTTAAAAAAGGAAAGATTTCTCAGATAACCCCTTAGAGGAGATTTCCACGTAACACCCACCCATCAAGCTCTGTAATCTTCACTTTTACAATATCTCCAATTTTTACCTCTGAGCTCTCCGGAATATATACCTCTTTAAAATTCTTAGTTCGTCATACCCAATCATTGAATTTTCCCCTTCAAGAAATGAGAATTTCATCTTCTCTTCAAATCATAAGTTTGGATCGATTTTGAACGGATGACTGGAGCATATCATTGAGTATATTCCATCTTTTCGCCTTCTCAATTGGCGATATATCATCTTCATACTTATCCGTAGCCAAAGTTCATGAACGAGGAGAGTATCGTGCAATATATGCAAAGTCAAAATCACACTCACGCATAGCATGAATAGTTGCTTCGAATTCTTCAAGTGTTTCGCCAGGAAATCAAACAATAATATCGGTAGAAATAGAAAAGAGTGGGTCTCTAGAACGGAGATATTGGACTTGGTTCTTAAAGTCTAAGTATGTATGTTTTCGATTCATACGCTTAAGCATAGTATCACTCCCTGACTGAAGGGCAAAATGAAGATATTTCCCCATTTTTGGAAGTTCAAAATGAGCATCGAGGATATCCTTCGTCATATCATGAGGATTCGAGCTTGTAAAACGAATACGATCAAGTCATTCTATTTTATTGACCTCTTCGAGAAGTTCTCGAAAGGGAGTTTTTACATTTTTACTCGCCCAAGTAAGCTCTTCGCTATTCCAAAGTTTAGCCCGAGTTTCCTTCCCATAACTATTTACATTCTGCCCAAGAAGGGTAACCTCTTTGGTGCCAGATAAAACCACCTCACGAATTTCTGAAACTATATCATCCTGGGAACGTGAAGTCTCTCTTCAACGCGTATAAGGGACGATACAAAAAGTACAGAAGTTATCACATCCGGTTTGAATAATTATGTTAGCACTTGCAGGATTTTCTTGATATTGTCTGACGGCAAGATATTCATTCCACTTTGCATCATTTCCAATATCTTCACCAAGAATAAGGGAAAGGATTTTTGTAAGAAAGGTAACTTCTTCGATACGAAATGTAAAATCAATACTTTGGGATCGAAGGAAAAGTTCATCATCATAGTTCAAAAGTGAGTTTATATCGTTAATAAGCTCAATCCTCCTTGTACCGTGCCTCTTATAGAATTCATTCTTCATGTTTCATGCCTCATCTATGAGATATCTTTTAGCCATTCCTGATTTTCTCACCATACAACCCGTAATCCCAAAAAGTGGATGTATTCCCGTATGGTTCTTCTTATGATAGCGTGAAACTTCATTTATAAATCAAAATACCCTGTCTTCACCTTTTTGCCGAACCGAACAAGTATTCATAATAAGAATATCTGCCTTTGTTGGATCGATAACCTTTCTCATTCAGGCAGAAAGAAGAATCATATTTATCTTTTCACTATCAGCATAATTCATCTGACAGCCGAAGGTTTTTATATAGAAGGTTTTTGCCATAAAAAGTTTTTCACATCGAATTGGCCGCAAGTGTATCAAAAAACAGCATTTTGTAAATCTTACATGAGTACAAAATGTGTATACGTAGATGCGTTTTTCATGATTGTAAATTCAGTTGAGGGAGGTATAATGTGCATCGTGAAATAGACCAAAAAGTGAAGAAAGCTAGAATAGAAAAGAAATCTAACAGTACAAAATCTTTATACATCCTATAATTTAATACAATATATGGTATCTGGAGAACAGCTCGTCGCCATAGATATAGGCAGCTCAAAACTTAAAGCCATCATCGGCGAGTGGACCGATGATAAAAAACTTCGCATCCTCGGAATAGGAGTGGCAGAATCGCGAGGAATCCGAAAAGGAAATATCCTTGACATGGAAGAATTCAAGGCAAATCTTGATACCGCCTTGGGTGATGCAGAGCGCATGACTGGTGAGCAAGCAGCTCATATATGCCTCTGAGTTTCTGGAATACATATAGATATTACGAGAAAATCCTGAATTGTAGCAGTTGCTGGACTTGATGTAACTGAAGAAGATGTAAATCGTGCCCTCGATATGAGTCAAAGTTGAGTTGATCTTATGAATCGAACTATTCTTAAGGTTATCCCTGAGAGTTTCTCGCTTGACCTCGAGAATAGTATCAAAAATCCTGTTGGAATGAGCTGAAAAAAGCTCGAAGTTCGTTCCCATATTATTTCTATTGGGGCAAATACTCTTTCGAATATCCAGAAAGGAGTGAATGATATCGGAGTTGAAATTATGGACACTTACCCAAATATTATTGCTACAGGTGAGGCTATGCTTTCTCGCCGACAGAAAGAACTTGGTGTCGTTGCTGTTGATATAGGATCAAGCGCAACTAATATTGCTGTCTATGAAGAAGGAGCACTTATATACGCTGCAGTTATTCCTATCGGTGGGGAACATGTAACAAGCGATCTGGCACTTGGCCTTCGTATTTCAATAGATACTGCAGAGAGACTTAAGGTTGAATATGGAGATATGAATTTTGGAGAAGGTATGGCAAGTGATTATGACGAGCAACTTGATCTCTCAAAGATTTCGAATATCGATACAAATGCCATATCTCGTAAGTTCATGAATGAAATCATACGAGCTCGTTATGATGAAATTTTTCACCATATTGTAATGGAGTTGAAAAACGTCTGACGGGATGGAATGCTTCCTGAAGGAGCTATTCTCACTGGTGGCGGAGCAAAAATGAGAGGACTTGCAGATAGAGCCCGAGAATATCTCAGACTTCCTGCATCGATTGGCGTACCAGAACAGGTTGAAGGCATCAGTGGTACATCAATTGCCGATCCTATCTATACTTCAGTTGTTGGAACGCTTCTCCTTGCACAGAAATACGGAACTGCGAAAAAGCCATTTAAATTCACATTTTCACCAGGAAAGAGCATGTCTTCACTTAAGGCTATCTTCAAAAAATTTATGCCCTAATAACATTCAATAACTCTAAAAAACTTTATTAACTTTTTTCTTATGTCTCAAGCTCATTCTTCAAGTGAAGATCGTCTCAAGAAACTCCTGAGAACCAATATTAATCCCGTTACTCCTCCTGCAGCACCAGTCCCACAAAGTCATGTTGAAGTAAATGTAAATGGGTATATTTCTCCTATAGCAAATATTAAAGTCGTTGGTGTTGGAGGTGGTGGAAATAACGCTGTAAATCGAATGATTGAGAGCGGTGTTGAAGGGGTTGAGTTCATTGCTGTTAATACGGATGCTCAGGCACTCTTTTCATCGAAGGCTCCCACCAGAATAAATATCGGGCGAGCTACCACTCGTGGACTTGGAGCTGGTGCTAATCCTGAAATTGGAAAAAAAGCAGCCGAAGAATCAAGCGAAGAACTGAAGCAGATTCTTACTGGTGCTGATATGGTGTTTATTACCTGTGGTCTCGGTGGTGGTACTGGTACTGGTGCTGCGCCGATTATCGCAGAAATTGCAAAATCACTCTGAGCTCTTGTAGTCTGAGTAGTAACAAAACCTTTTGCATTTGAAGGACAAAGAAGAAGCGGTGTAGCATTTGAATGATATGAAAGACTCAAGGAAAAGGTTGATACACTCATTACAATTCCTAATGATAAGATTCTCTCAATTATTGATAAAAAAACTCCTCTTCTTGAGGCATTTAATGTAGCAGATGAGATTCTTAAGCAAGGTGTGCAATGAGTCTCAGATCTCATTACTCACCCTGGACTTATTAATGTGGATTTTGCTGATGTGCGATCAGTGATGGAAAATGCCTGATCAGCTCTTATGGGTATCTGATATTGAAGTGGGGAAAATCGTGCTATTGAAGCTGCTCGAGGTGCTATCGAATCACCCCTTCTCGAACTCTCTATCAATGGAGCAAAATGACTTCTCCTCTCAATTACAGGTGGAACAGATTTATCCATGTTTGAAATCGATGAAGCTGCTCGAATGATTACTGAATCATGCGATCCAAATGCAAATATTATATTCGGTACCTCAATCGATGAACGCTATACATGAGAAATCAAGGTGACAGTTATTGCAACTTGATTCTCTGAAGAATCCAATGCTCAACTTGGAGCACTTTCTCGAGGATTTGGCACGAGCAATCTCTTTCAAAAATCAACACCTCACACTCCAATAAACAACCGCCCACCAGTGCAGTCTCCCCTTCCAGGCACTGGACCTGCAAACTCAGGCGATGATTATGATATTCCAGCCTTCCTTCGTAATAAGCTTCCAAAAAATTAATATATTTTTATATCTCGGAATTATAATAAAGCACGCCCCGAAAGGGGCGTGAAGTTTAGTATGAATCGATGATAGTGATTGCCTCGAGCAGATGGAGTAATGTCAATAATTCGATAAAATGTCAATATTACTTTCGCTTTTGTTTCGACTTTTCCCGCTTATCTGATAGAGTAATTTTATGAATCCTTCGTCTTATACATTCGTGGCTCTCGATCTCGAGACAACTGGGCTTTCTCCTCAAAAAGATACAATTATCGAAGTTGCTGCAATAAAATTCAAGCTCAAACGAGATGGGGACTTCTTTCAAATTACACACGAAGAAGAGAGAAGTATGCTTATCGATCCTGAAAGGGGGATTGATGAGCATATATCGATGATTACTGGAATTACCAACGATATGGTTCGTGGAAAGTCAAAATGGGGTGAAGTTCGAGAAAAGGTAAATGCATTCATAGAAGAAGAAAGTATAATTGTTGGACATAACGTACTTTTTGATGTATCAATGCTGGAAACCCATGGTATCAGCTTAAGAAAGCACACGATTCTTGACACATTTGAACTTTCTGAAATTTTCTCAGGAGATGCTGAGAGCCTTAATCTTTGATTTCTTGCAAAAAAATACGGTTTTGATGATGGAAGTGAACACAGAGCTCTCGATGATACAAAACTTTCAGTGAAACTCTTTTTACATTATCTTACTGAGATATCAAAGCTCGGTGAGCCTCTTCTTTCCCTTTGGGAATTTGCAAGAAATAAAGATGAAAGTGGAGCCATTAATACACTCCTTTCAATCATGGGAAACTCAAATTCGAGCGACTCATGGAACAACCCACTTCTTCAGTACAAAACTTGCAAAAAATCTGAAAAGATAACAAAACTGAATGAAAATCAATATAGCATAATATCGCTCTCTCCCTCTTGGGATGAAGAAAGAGCAATCATCGATAATGCAGTAAAGAACGGTAAATTACTCATAATTAGCTCCTCAAAAAAACAATCACTCTGGCTCAAGGACAAGCTTTCTTCCGATTATAAGGTTTCTCATATACGAGAGAGGAGTTCTTATATTTCCCTTCGGATGCTTTGAGCATGGATTATGAAAGATACTTGGAGGCGAAAAGAATCAATTCTTATCATACGCCTCATTCATTGGATTAATACGACACAGACTGGAAGTATTGATGAAATAAAATGGTATGGTGATGAGCAATCCTACAAATACCTCTTTGAACTTAGAGATGATGAAGAGAATATATTCCAAAATCAAGATATTGAAAATAGCAAAATAGCGGAAATACTTATTGCAGAAAGCTACAACAAAGATCTTAAAAATGAAACTTATGATCACAATATAGAAACTTGTATTATTCGAGATATTGTAGAATTAGAAAATGCGCTCTTATTTAGAGATAAAAAAATAATTGACTGGAATCTTATACAAAAAGATATATGAGAGCTCCCCTTTTTAGAAGAATCACTCAGGGATGAGTTTATATATAGCCTTTCCATAATTGAAGAAATAGCCTCTTCAGTAGTACCAAGACCGACTGGCCCAAATCCGATTCCTCCAGGTGAATATGGTGAAACCTACTTTTATACACAAAAAGACCTTTGGCATCGGTGATATATATGGCTTGTATGGGCATCACAGAAGCTTGAAACCACTATGATTGAATATGAAAATAGCATCAGAAGCTGAACCCTCATTCAAGAAATAACATATAGAAGACTCAAAGATATCCTCAACGAACTCATTCGAGTTATAAAAATTGGAGATCCAAATATAAACTTTATTCTCGAAATAAAAAACTGAAAATCAAGTCTCTCTCTTGTACCACGAAGCCAGAAGAAAGCGATAGAGAATTTCCTCAAACATCAATGATGAAAAAATAGTATACTTTTGGGGTATAATATTGCCTGCACTCCAATAAAGAAATTTCTTAATGAAGAATGTGGATTCAGCACTTCACACATAGAATCATACAGTCAAAATAAATTCATGACCTATAATGATTCTTTGGTTATTGAAGGGAATCATATTGTTATTCTTGGTACAAATTTGAAACAACTTCGTACCTTAAATACTCAATTACAAAAGGAATACTATGACTACGATATAATAACTCAGAGTGTTTCCGGAGGGAAATCAAAAATTCTTCATCTTTATAAGACGGGTAAAAGAGTTATTCTTCTTTGATTGATTGATACCTGGAAAGATGAAAGCGAAGTATGGAAAGTCACCGAGACCCTGAATGTAACTAAGATTCCGTTTGATCCTCCGAACGATCCTATTTACCTTGCAAAAACTGTGGGAATGTCGAATAATTTTGAACTCTACAGTATACCTATGGCAATTGATACCATAAATACGCTTATCGGAAGAGCCAAGAGCTCGAATCCATGAATTCAAATATTTCTCACTGATGAAAAAGTTATGACTATGAGCTGGGGAAAGTCCATATTTCCAGAACTTCTCTAAAACTATTTTATACACGAGCAGATAATATCATCAAGACAAAATAACAAACGAATATACCTTAGACTTGCAGCACAGACAAAATTAGTATATGCTTGCATTAAGTCTAATTTCTTCTTATGGCTGAACTTGATAAAAAATCGACCCCCTCAACAACAGAATCTGTCTCATTTGTTTCATCCTGAAAGGAAACAGAGAGCCAAGCAGATGCTGCTTATAATGAATTTTTCCAAGAAACTGGGGATGGAAATATTTCAATTGGACGGAGAGCACAAAAATCCTGACTTGAGATAGCTACAACTATTCTTGGGTATGTAATCCCTCTGTTGCTTATCGCTACTGCCTTTTGATCTTTTCACGTCTATATCCAAAGAGGTGGATGAGCACAAGCAATAAAAGATAACTATTCTTTTCTTTGTCCATATCTCAACTATTCAATCTCACTCAGTGATGAATATAGGGAGAAGTTTCATTGTGAAACACTTCTCAATATAAAGAACACCTTTAATAAGATGAATTCTGATCTGGAATCTCAAATAGTTGAAAAACTTAACGAATACATTCCTATCAAGCTCACAAAAAATATCCTCGCCACATCACCAGAAAAGAGATTTGCCGAGGAAACCTATAAACAGAAGCTTCATATGGATGTTGTGATGAATAAGTTTGAGGAAGTACGAAATAATTCAAAGTCACTTATAGCAGGAAATAACATTGTATGTAATGGTTTAAGTGTAAGTGGAAAATGAGATATAAGTACGCAATGTTCTATTTATGGTGATGTCTCAGGAAAAGATGATGAAAATGGAAACCTTTGATCAGCTCGTATTGAGGCTTTGAGATTTATAGCTAATCTTGCTGATACCTCAAAAAGCCAGTTCATCCTTATAAACCCACCCGCAACGCTTTCGATGGAAAAAATCAGCGATAGCAAAGAGTTTTCAAACTTTCATACTAGAACTACAATATCTATTCAAGCCAAGTATGTTCCATTTCAGGATAAAAACTAATTTCAATTCCTATGCTCTCTAATTCACAAAAAGAACATCTAACCTATACGGCAGTTTGACAAGTTGCAGCCATAATTTGAATGGCAATCGTTGTATACCAGTATATCCTACCATGACTGAATGAAATAAGTCAGCTCTCAAAGGATGCTGAAGCAGCATTTATATCATACTCATGAACCTACAATGCCTGAGTAAGTGAATCAAGCCTTCAAAAGGTTCTTTCTTCAAGTACTGAATACGCGGAACTTATTAAAATTATCCAGACGGATCCAGAATACACGAGAAAAATTCTCGTCAAAGAGAATATGTCGATTACTGGATCAAGTATCTACAAATATGACTGTAGTTTAGTAGATTACTTTACGTGTGTAAAGTCTGTTCTTGGTCGGGTAGATAAAGAAAAGGAATCTATTAAAAATGAAAAGGCAAAGCTTAATAGCATAATACCAACAATGAGTCCTCTTTCAAATAATATTGAAGAAGATAATATTACACTCCGAGAATACGTTAATTTTATAGAAAAGTCTATTCTTCAGAAGTTTCATTTTGACAGCAATGTTGTTATTGGAATGCAGGGTTTGACCTTTTGACAGAAAACTGATGGAATTCCAGAAAGTATTTGAATGTATGAATTTCGTCTTGATTTTGAAGCAACTAATAAAGATATTCAGGATTTTATTGAATACATTAATCAAACAGGAAAACCAGATATACTCTCCTTCACTGGTGAACTCTCAAAAGATCGTATACCAAAAGTAATGAGCAACCCTCTTATTACCATGGAAGCTCTTTCCATGCAAGAAAAACTTGATCTCGATAACCCTACAAAACTCAACACATGAAGGGCAACACTTCGCTTTTATATTCGATGAGTTTCGAAGGATGATATTCAGTTTCTCAGTGAAAATCTCAGAGTACGTCGTACTGACCTTGAAGCACGTATACAAGAAAATGTTAGAGCCTGTGAAAATGATGGTGTTATGTGTGCTGTCTATAACCCAAAACTCAAGGCATTCCAGAGAAAATTTGATGAATATTCTCGTGGTCTAAATGAAACACTCCCAGTAGGTACTTCTCCAGAGATGATCTATGCATTAAACCAAACAGCGACAACACTCAAGAGCCTAGAACAAGAGCTTGATTCAATTATTCCGAAAAAAGATAAGTAATCCCCTATGCCAAATACTTCGATTGAAATCCTTAAAGAGCAATTATACAAAGGAGAAAACATATGACAAATCTGTGATCTTATGATTATAGGTGCGGTAGAAATGTGATCATCTGATATCCATATCGAGCCTCTTACCAATATTGTGAGACTCAGGTATCGTGTCGATGGTGAGCTAAGAGAAATTCTTGAATATCAAAATTTTCTCCATCAACAAGTAGTAGCTCGCTTTAAGATTCTCTCGAACCTAAAGATCGATGAATCAAGAATACCACAAGATGGTCGCCTCTCAACCGTAATTAATAATAAGGCTCTCGACCTTCGTGTCTCAACACTTCCAACCGTTCATGGAGAAAAGATAGTAATGCGTATCGTTGATAAATCAAAAAAGATTCCCGATTTGTTTCAACTTGGTATCGAATGAAAAAATAAAGTTCTTCTTGAAAAAGCAATTTCCCTCCCAAACTGAATCATTCTAACATCATGACCAACTGGTTCTGGTAAATCAACGACACTGTATTCTTGTCTCACAAATCTAAATACGCCTGATGTGAACATCATGACACTCGAAGATCCAGTGGAAAGTCAGATTGATGGACTCAATCAATCACAAATGTTTCCTGATATTGGTTATAATTTTGCTTTCTGACTTCGTACTGCCCTACGTCAAGACCCCGATATCATAATGGTATGAGAAATTCGTGATCATGAGACAATAAATGTCGCGATTGAAGCTGCGCTTACTGGTCACCTTGTGGTATCAACGATACATACGAATTCGGCTGCTGAAACCTTAACTCGTATTCTTAATATGGGAATACCAGCCTTTCTTCTTCCAGCATCCATCAATGTAATCATCGCTCAACGTCTCATTCGTAAGCTCTGCCAACACTGTAAAAAAGCAATTCCAATGATGCAGCTTGAGCCAAGACTCAAGAATTCAGTGGAAAAAGCTTTGAAACGAACATCAAAAGATGAGCTTCTTGGGAGAATCCCAACAGAGATACTCCAAAATCCAATCTTCTATGAAGCAGTATGATGTCCAGAGTGTGATAATATATGATATAAAGGACGAGTTGGTATTTATGAAATTCTCGAAATTACCCCGAATGTAAAGAAAATGATCCTCGATGGTGCGAGTGCTACAATGATTAATGAAGTAGCTATTACTGATGGGATGATTTCTCTCGAACAAGATGGTATTATTAAGGCTCTTAATGGACGTACATCGCTTGAAGAAGTATACTCAGCAGCAAAAGAGAACGTATAATATCATTTATAAAAACCTCTTCTATTTTTGAATCCTATGCCAACTCAAAACACCACATCCGATCTAGTGATTCTTGATATTCAAGAATCCCATGAGGAAACAAAACAGGAAAACTATTTCTCCTATCTACAAAATCTTCTCTTTAAATGAGCAACGATTAAACTCAGACAAAAGGTGATATTTTTTCGAATCATGGCAACAATGGTAAATGCCAGTCTTACTGTTTTAAAAAGCCTTTCTGCGCTTAAGAAACAAGAAAAAGATAAGAATATGATAAAGTTCTACAATTTTATGATAGACCGGGTCCAGTGATGAAGAACAATGCATGAAGCCCTTGCAGATTATTACTGATGTTTTTCTGATGCAGAAATTTCTATTATCGAAGCCTGAGAAAGAACCGGTAAACTCAATATGGCCCTGCTTCAAATTGCAGACCAAACAGAAAAAGTTGACTCAATCACCAGAAAAATTAAAGGTGCTATGACCTATCCAATACTTCTTATAGTTGGTATGGCTGGTATAGTTACCGTTCTTATGGTGAAAGTTATTCCAGTGCTAACATGATTTTTTGGAGACCCTGAAAAACTCCCTGACGCCACAAAATTAATCATCAAAACAAGTGACTTTTTTAAAGCAAACTGGCTCGTAGTTGGAATTGCCCTCGGCGTTGCCTATATGTTACTTTGAGTATGGAAAAAAACAAAATCTGGGAAATACCGTTGGGATAGCCTTGTTCTCCATGCTCCTGTATTTTGAGCGCTTCTAAGAAAAGTAGTACTCTCAAGATTTGCTCGAGTTTTCTCAAACCTTCTTTCAAGTGGTGTATCCGTAATCGAAGCAATACGTATTGTATCAAGTGCCGTAGGAAACGAGGTGTACCACCAACGCCTCCTCCTTCTACGAAATGATGTAAAAAATGGTATGAAAATGGCAGAGTCACTTGAAGACGACCCTCTTTTTCCAGATCTTCTCGTATCAATGCTTCGAGTAGGTGAAGAAACAGCTCAAGTAGGAGAAACAATTATCAAAATTGCAGACTTCTACGATGAAGAAGTTGATATTGCTATTGGAAGTATTCAAAAGATGATTGAACCAATAATCCTTGCTGTGATGGCGGTAGTAATTGGTTTTATCGCCGTAGGTATATTTCAGCCAATCATGAACCTTGCAGGAACCCTTTCTTGAGGCTAAAAATAAAGCAAGAAAAAAGTGCGAATCGAAAGATTTGCATTTTTTTATTTTTCTTCTATACTCCGCGCGTTGAATTTCAAATCTTCATTGTTTTGATTTTTAATATTCATTATCTAATTTTTTAAATATGCATTCTCTCGAAGCAAAGCTCCGCAGCGAAACTGCTCGTGAAACACGTGAAAACGGTCTTGTTCCAGCAGTCGTATACGGTAAGGATGTCCCTTCGAAGAGCGTCAGTGTAAGTGTAGGAGACTTTACACGACTCTTCCGTGAAGTAGGACAAAATCATGTCTTTACACTCAAGGTTGGTAAAGATTCTTATCCGGTTCTTGTACACGAACTTCAGCGTCATCCTGTTACCGGAAAAGCGCTCCATGTCGATTTCCTTACAGTTGATATGAAAAAGGAAGTTCATGTAAAAATTCCAGTACGTCTTGTTGGAAACTCTCAAGCAGTACTTGGAGGTGGACAACTTCACCAAGTTCTTGAAGCCGTAGATGTAAAGTGTCTTCCAAGTGATGTTATTGATGCATTTGAACTTGATGTAGCTCCACTTGATCATATAGGAAAAGCGCTCCATGTTTCTGATCTTGTTGTGGATACAAAGAAGTTTCACATCCTCAATAACCCTGAAGATGCAATAGCACTCGTTCATGCCGTGAAGGAGCACAAAGAAGAAACAGAAGTAAAATCAGTTGCAGATGTAGGAGTCGCAACAGCAAAGACTGAAAATACAGAAGATTGAGCTGCAGAATAAAAAAATCCCGCTCTTGCGGGATTTTTCTTGCATTTTTAGAAAAATCAATACCATTTTTATACTAACTTTTTTTATATGAAAATTAAACTTGTCGGTACTGGAGCTGATCTTGAGAACCTTGAAAGCCTCGTACTCAAATCCCTCGCTGAACTCTCACTCGATGATGCAGTAACAGTAGAAAAAACTGATGATAGCAGCTATAAAATGGAACTTGGAATCACTGAAAATCCTGCACTTGCTATCGAAGAGGAATCGATAGACTTTAAAGATATGATATTTCAGGGTGAAGTTCCAGAATATGATGAAATCAAATCAATGTTCGTCTCTATTCTCGGTGACGATACTGAGTGACATGGTGACTCATGTGGAACAGGTGGTTGTGGTGATTGTGGTGGAGGTTGTCATTAAAAATATTCATAAAAACACGTCAAGAGAAATTCCTTGCCAATATTTAGAATCCATGCTACTCTGTAAGGGTAGTATTTTTCTTATGTTCACAATTTCACTCTCACATACACGTCACCCAACTAGATTTTTTAAAGAATGAGCACCCGAAACTGGGATAACTCATGACTCCATACAGGAATGAGCAAATATGAATCCCGAATCACTAAGAAAAGTGCAAGAGTTTGCACAAAGAGTCATAGATGCATTCGAGAATAATCCTGAGGCTCAGAAAAACTTTCTCGAATCCGTTGATGGAATAAAACAAGATGTCTTTAAAAGTCCTGAAATGTTTCGAGCATTTATTAATCGGGCCTACGAAAGACATGCTGATGCACTTACAAAGATTGAATGAAGTGCTCGTGCACAAAAAATTAAAGATTTCTCTGTTTTTATCCGTGATGTTATGTTACAGTTTGCTGATATGAATAATATGGAGCGATTCTCTCTGGCAATTAGAGCTCAAACACAAGCTCTAGAGAAAAATTATGGAATTGTAAGAGTTCAAACATCCAACTCAACTGAATCCCTCCAAAATGAGCTAAGCTAACATAGTTAGAAAATCTTGTAAGCTTACACATTCAACTCCAAGACTTTGCGCCTTGGTTTTTTTTGATCCAGCATTTTCTCAGACGATGAGATAATCAAGCTTGGACGTTACAGATGTGCGGACTTCCCCACCATTCTTTTCGATAAGTTCATGAATATCATCTCGTGAAATTGCCTCAAAAGAACCAGTCACACAAAACGCCTTCCCTACAAGAACTCATCATTTTTTTTCTATTTTTTCTGGAATAATTATATCAAGCTCATGCAGTAATCGTTCAATAAGGATATCATTTTCTTCAATAAATACCACCACACTTTCTGCTGTCTCGGGTCCAATATCATAGAGAGCCTCGAGCCCCTCATAGGTTACCTTCCGAAAAGTTGAAATAAGACTTTCTCATTCTCCTCTGAGGGAAAAAATATATTCTGCGAGGATTTTTCCTGTTTTTTTTCCAACTTGTGGGATACCAAGAGCCACAAAAACCCGATCGAGAGAAGTATGTCGAGACTTTTCGATAGAATCAAGGAGGTTGTTGATAGACTTTTCTTTATATCCTTCGATTTCAAAGAAATGTTCTCGATATTTTGCAAGATGAAAAATCGAGACAAAATCCGTAATCCAACCAAGTTCAAGAAAAAGTTCTATTTGTTTCACTCAAAGACCATCAATATTTAACCCCTGCTTCCCTACAAACATCTCGAGCTGGCCTTGGATTTTTGCAGGACAATGAGGATTTGGGCAATAAATTGCCACCATACCTTCATCTTGTTGTGTTTGTGTGGAACATATAGGACAAGTTTTTGGAATTTCTATGACTTTTTCGCTTCCATTTCGAAGCTCAGTAAGAACAGAAACTACTTCTGGGATAACCTCTCCCGCCCTCATTATAAAAACATAATCCCCTTCTCTTACTCACTTCTTTTCAAGCTCATCATAATTATGGAGTGTTGCTCGCCTCACAATAACACCAGTAACCTCTACAGGATCAAGATTTGCTACGGGGGTAATTGTTCCTGTGCGTCCAACAGAATGCTCTATAGAAAGCACCCTTGTGCGGACCTGCTTTGCGGGAAATTTATAGGCAATCGCATATCTCGGGTGATGTTCGGTACGACCAAGCTCATCCCAGAGGGTCATATCATCAAGTTTGAGAACCATCCCATCAATATCAAAATCAAAATACTCCTTGCGATGAATAGTTTCTCGATCAAGTATAGATGCAAGATCATCAATACCAAGAGCACAAGTAAAGGGAAAATCCTCTCTTTCAAATCACCAAGAAGAAAGAAGTGTCATCATTTGCTCATAGGTATTTATTTCAAATGAGCCATCAATTCCCTGCTCTATCTGGGGGATACTATAAGCAAAAAACTGAAGCTTTCTTGAACGAGTAACTAAAGGATCGAGTTGACGGAGTGAACCAGAAGCACAGTTTCTTGGATTTGCAAAAAGCTTTTCTGATTGCTCACTTCTTTCATGATTTACCCGATTGAATTCAGTTCGACTCATCATGACTTCTCAGCGGATTTCCATTCGTTCAACCGACTGTAAGCTTGGTATAATTTTCGGAAGATTTCATATCTCAAAAGCGGTAAGAGTTACATCTTCGCCTTCCACTCAACTCCCACGAGTTATTGCCTGGTTAAGCTTTCAGAATTTATAGATTACCGCAAGTCCAAGACCATCATATTTTGGTTGTATGTAATATGGAAATAGTTTTGGTGATTTTTCTTTGAGAATATTTTTCATTCTTTTCTCAAAATCCCTCACTTCTTCTACGTTATAAGTGTTATCGAGTGAAATCATCGGATAGATATGTTTCACTTTCTGAAACTGTTCACTTGCAAGGATTGCAAGCTTCGCAGTTGGACTTGCATCATCAAGCATATCATAATCAACTTCAGCTCTCGCAAGTGCATGAAAAAGTATATCATATTCCGTATCAGAAATAATCGGTTGTTCCTCAATATGATAGAGTCGATTATGCTCCTTAATAACTTCTCGAAGCGTCTCAATATCCGATTTTTTTAGATTATGAGATCTATCGAGAAGCTCACGAGAAAGAGAGAGAAGAAAAGAGAGTTGCATGAAAGAATTGTATTGAAAATAAATGAAGTGTAAATTTATAAAAGCCTGATTCAGTATTGTATCCCCCTAAAAAAATCAACCCCTCTCAGTATTTGCACATAAGAAGAACTGTCGTCTAGAGTACTATGTAGAATATATAGAAAAGTTGTTGGAGTATAAGTTTTTCTTTTGTTTTTTTCATACTTTTCCATATAATTGTCCCGTTTTATTCGGGATTTTTTAAAATTTTTAATTTCAAATCATGCAATCTACTGTTACACGCAAGAATAGTTATACACTCATTATCAACATTAAAGAAACTGGAGTCGAATTTGAAAAAGCAAAGAAAGCAGTTATCGAAGAAATTCGCACCAAAGGAAAGGTAAAGGGCTTTAAGCAAGGCTCTGCAATTCCTGAAAGTGTTATCGTTCGAGAATATGGAGAAGCAGCCATCGAGCAGCAAGCTCTTGATCAGGTTGTAGGGAAAATTTATCCAAAAGTACTCAAAAAAGAAAATATTATCCCCGTAGCTCAAGGCCAGATTACCGAGGTAAAAAGTACGAACCCAATTGAGCTTACTCTTGAAGTTGAAGTATTTCCTGAGATTACTATCGATGAAAAGAAACTTGGAAAGATAAAAGTGAAAAAGTCTCCAGTAGAATTTGATGAAAAAACTGAAGTAGAAAATGAGCTCAATCGTATTAAGACTCAATTTACACACTTCCATGAAGCTGGACACCACGCTCATGATGGAGCTGATACTTCTCATGAACAGGTTGAAAATGGTGATAGGGTTACTATATCTGCTCAAGGGTATGATGGAAAGGATGGCGATGCAATCCATGAAACTCGAGTTCCAAATTATCCTCTTGTAATTGGTTCTGGGTCATTTATTCCCGGGTTTGAAGAAAAGCTTATTGGAGCAAAATCTCACGATGAAGTTTCTTTTGATATCGTTTTCCCTAAAGATTATCATTCAGAAGAGTTCAAAGGTAGAAAAGTACATTTCGTCGTTAATATCGAAAAGGTAGAAAAACCTCACACACCAGAATTTAATGAAGAATTTATCGAACAGCTTCGTGGTGTAAAAACTGATCTTACTGGCTTTCGTGAAATCCTTTCAAAAGAGATTCGAGCTAAACATGAATACGATGCACGAGCAAAGGATGAAGATCTTCTTATGAAGGAGATTCTTGAAGCTTCAGAGTTTGAAGTAGGACCTTCTCTTCTTTCTGCTGAAATTGAACAAGTATATCGAGAACAATCTGAAAACCTCATGCAGCAAGGGTATGAGATGAAGCAATACCTTGATCACCTCAAGAAGTCAGCAGAAATGTACAAGGATGAGGTAGTAAAACCTGAAGCTCTCCGAAGAGTAAAGGCAGAACTTCTTCTTAGAAAAATTCGTGAACTTAAAGCGATCGAGCCATCAGAAAATGAAATCAAAGAAGAAGTTGAAAAGGTTATTTCTCAATACGGATCAAATGAAGTTATTGATAGACTTCGTGCAAAACTTGTTCCAGGTGACACTTACTACGAAGATATAAAAAATCGTCTTGCCTACAGAAAAGTAGTTGATTCATTCTTTGAATAATTAATCCCCCCGAAAGGGGATTTTTAATGAATTAATATAAAAATAGTCAACTCCTTCACTTTCATTTCACCACACGAGATTTGATAAGAGAGACTTTTTTCGTATAATTTGCGGGATTTTTTATTTACTCCTTCTAGAACATGTGGCTTTTATCTCTCCTCTTTGGTGACCCAAGTACAAAAAAACTCAAACAATATCAGAAAGAACTTGAAATTATTAAATCTATTGAAACAAAGTTTCGTGAAGAAATCAGCTCTATAGATCAAGTTCAGGCAAAAACTCATGAATTTCAATCTCGATTTCAATGACTCGATATAGAAAAAGATGAGGATAAAATTAAAATCCGTGAAATACTCGAATCAATAAAGCATGAAGCATTTGCTCTCCATAGAAGAGCTTGTGAATTGATTTATGGACAAGAATTCAGTATCTGATGAGAAAAATCCATAACATGGAATATGATACCTTATGATGTTCAGATTATCTGAGCCTTAACGCTTCATGATGGTAATATTGCCGAAATGCGAACATGAGAAGGAAAGACGCTTGTTGCTACCCTCCCTGCATACCTAAATGCTCTTACTGGATATTGAGTACACATTGTTACGGTTAATGACTACCTTGCTCGACGTGATGCTCTTGAGATGTGAATAATTTACAATACTCTTGGTCTCAAGGTTGATGTCATCACCCATTGACAATCATTTGAGCAAAAAAAAGCTGCATATAGTGCAGATATAGTATATGCAACCAATAATGAGCTTTGATTCGACTACCTTCGTGACAATATGGCTGTTCGAGATGATAGGCAGGTTATGAGAAAGCGTTGGTTTGCAATCGTTGATGAAGTTGACTCCATACTCATTGATGAAGCAAGAACTCCGCTCATTATCTCCGCTCCTGATGCTGAACCTACGAGTAAGTATCCACGATTTGCAGCTCTTGCACGCTCACTCGATGAGGGAATTCACTATAAAATTGATGAGAAACAAAAAACTGCAACACTTACCGAAGAAGGCATACGAAAGATTGAGGAGTTTCTGTGAGTTGATAATATCTACGTAAGCCAACATTATAATGATCTTCATCATGTAGAGAATGCTCTGAAGGCAGCTAGTGTCTATAAAAAGGATATCGATTATCTCGTTCGAAATGATGAGATTCTTATTATTGACGAGCATACAGGTCGAGTCCTTCCAGGAAGACGATACTCTGATGGACTTCATCAAGCAATTGAAGCAAAAGAATCGGTGACCATACAACAAGAGTCTCGCACACTTGCTTCCGTAACATTTCAGAATTATTTCAGACTGTATCCAAAACTTGCAGGTATGACTGGTACTGCAAAAACTGAAGAAGAAGAGTTTTACAAGATATATCATCTTGAGGTGATACAAATTCCAACCAATAAACCGATTAAACGAAGCGATCGTTGAGATCTCCTCTTTCGAACAGAGAAAGGAAAGTATGCCTATCTTGTACGAGTAATTAAAGCCCTTCACGAAAAAGGTCAGCCTATACTTGTAGGAACAGTTTCGGTAGCAAAAAGTGAGTATCTCTCTAACCTTCTTGAGAAAGAATGAGTTCCACATCAAGTACTCAATGCAAAACAAGATGCACGTGAAGCTGATATAATAGCTTCTGCTGGTCAATATTGAGCAGTGACTATAGCAACTAATATGGCATGACGAGGTACAGATATCAAAATCGATGAACGTGTCCGTACCCTTACAGGATCAGTTAAGCTCGAATGAGCTGCAGGAATGCAAGAGTACCCACTTGGTTGACTTTATGTCATTGGAACAGAAAAACACGAAACACGACGTATCGATAACCAGCTCAGAGGGCGATCATGACGACAGGGCGATCCAGGACTCTCCCAATTCATGCTATCTCCTCAAGATGATATCATGCGAATATTTGGATGAAATCGACTTTTTGCTATCCTAGCGAATCTTGAATCCCATCCTGAGAGTGATCCACTTATTGAGAGTAAGCAGCTCATGAGGAATATTACCACGATTCAAAAACAAGTTGAATGAAGAAATTTTGATATAAGAAAACATATTCTTGAGTACGATGATGTACTCAATCATCATCGACTTGCCATCTACTCACGAAGAGGAAGAATTCTTGCATGAAACGACATTCACAGTGAAATTCTTGAGATGCTTCAAAGGGAAATTTCTAGAATTATAGATATGGCTCAAGGAGAAGAAAAGGAATACTCTTCTGAAATCTGAGTCCAAATTATGGAGTTTGTGAATGAATTTGCTGAAGCTGAAGTAATTCATGCTGACGATCTTGCTCAGGCTTGAAGCTTCGATGAAGCGAAGAGTCGAGTATTTTCTCTTCTCTCTGGAAAAATTGAATCACTTCGAAACACTGGAACAGAAGAAGAATTTGCAGAATTTGAAAGAAGACTTACGCTTGCCTCTATCGATGAGCTCTGGATGAATCATATCGACAGTATGGCCCACCTCAGGGAAGAAGTTGCCTTTGAGTGATATGCACAGAAAAATCCTCTCATTATATATAAAGAAAAGGCCTATGAAAAATTTGTAATTCTTATTGATACAATTGGAGTTCGTGTCATAAAATGACTTCTCACAGCAAGGCCTCGTGAATCAATCGATGAAGTAAACCTTGAGGCATCACTTCTCGAGAAATATACTGACAGTGCTCAAGAGGGATTTGATCAATCAATGACAGCAAGAGCCGGACACATGTGACATTCAGAGTATACGCCAGAACCGCTCACTGAAGCAGATCCTGATATACGTATAATGAAAGTTACATGAGAAAATGATTCTGAAAAAGCAAAATACGCTTGAGTTTGAAGAAACGATCCCTGCCCTTGTTGAAGTTGAAAAAAGTTTAAACAGTGTCACGGTAAATAATATAAACCTTCTTTTATTCATAAAATTTACGTATGAGAGATAAACAAGAATCTCACTTTGAGACCGAAAGCTTAGAAGATTCAAATAAGACGCTCCAAGAATTTATAGCATTTTTGCGTGATCTAGTCATTATATTTCTTATCGTAATTACTATTCGCGTATTTGTCGTAACGCCTTTCAGAATTAATGGAAGCTCGATGGAAACAAGTTATCATGATAAAGAATATATCATAGTTGATAAATTCTCATATCTTAATACCCCTGTTGTCTATAAAGAGCCATCAACGAGCGCAGGAACTGTCGAGAAATTACTATATAACTTTTTATCAATTCTCCCGATACATGTTGGAGATCCTGTGCGTGGTGATGTAGTCGTCATTACTCCTCATGTCGATAGAAAGAAAGAATATTACATTAAACGTGTTATTGCAGCGCCTGGTGATACTATTCGATTTGAGGATGGTGAAGTACTTATTAAGACTCCAAACAGTGAAAAGTTTATTAAAATTTCTGAAAAATATCTCTCAAGTGCAAACGCTTGACAGACTCGGCTCCCTGAAAACGTAAAAACAAATGAATTTACTATTCCAGAATGATATTATTGGGTTATGGGTGATAACAGAAATAATTCTGCTGATTCTCGATCGTGTTTTAAAATTTGCCTCAATGATGATTCAAAAAGTCACTTCATAAAAAGAAAAGATATAGTATGAAAAGTACTACTTAATTTATGATACTACAATATTTTTGGTGTTGACGGACTTATTGATAGCAAGAAATGGCGTTGGACTTACCCTCCTCGGTTTCTCAGTCATCCAAGAAATGCAAGCTATCCTGAGCTTTCTGAGTAACTTTTTCTATGTTTTACCTCATCGATAAACCAAGCGGTGTTTCAAGTTTCTGAGTGATTCGACAGCTAAGAAAAAAACTCAATGTAAAAAAAATGTGACACACAGGAACTCTTGATCCTCTTGCTACATGATGTTTGCTCATTGCTACAGAGAAAAGTACAAAACTCATTCCTCTTCTTGAATCATCAAAGAAAGAATATATTACGACCATACGTTTTGATGGAACATCAGAATCTTATGATACTGAGATGCCTATAACACCTATTGATGTAACCGGCTTTAAGTGGAAATCTGAATCCGAAATTATTGACTTTCTCTTGTGACAAAAAGATCAGACTCCACCAAAATATAGTGCAATTCACATAAATGGGAAACGTTCCTATGAAATAGCTCGAAAGTGAAAGGATTTTCATATTGAAAAAAGGCCAATTAAAGTATTTGAAGCTGATATTATAGAAAAGTGAAATCTTGAAATAAAGATACGATTGAAGGTCTCATCTGGTTGTTATATACGATCATTCTGACCTCTTCTCTGAGAATTCTTTGGGGTTGAGTGATGATACCTTACTCAACTCAGACGAATCTCGATTGATGGCGAAAACTTTCATTGTCAAATATCTGAGTGCTCAAATATTGAAAATCCATCTCCAATTTCATTAAATAGTATTTTTCATACTATTCATACTTATGAATGATCTATTGCCACAATGAATGAAATCATTCATTGAAAGAAAATAACCAAAGAACTTTTACCCTCTTCCATAAAAGAAGATGAAATATTTTTCATAAGGAATATGTCAATTCCCTATTTTTCACTCTGCAAAAAGATAGATTGAGAAATTCAAATTTTGAAAAATGACATTAACTAATACGGGCTTCACGAAAAATTTACATTCGGTATTTGCATTTAAATATATTTGCTATATCCTTCTGGGTAATGAAACAGTATATCTGATACCTCTTCTGTGCCCTAATCTTCTTCACGGCTTCTTGGTGAAGTGTTTTTGCTAAAAATGAAGATGGCACCAAAACAGTGCAGACTTCATCAACAGGAACAAAACTCACGAATGAAAAAAAGGACTTAAAGGAAAAGATAAAAAATCAGAAAAATGAGAATAGCAATCAAGATTTAGAATCTCAGAATAGTCTTGATGAGGAAACCTTAACTTGATCAAGCTCCCAAGAATACAATGAGATTGAAAAGAAAAAAACTGAAATTAAACTCAAACGTGATATCAATGCCTACATAATCGAATCTTACAAGGCTCAATGAAATAAAATTATCAAAGATCTCAGTATAAAGCTTACAAAAACCATACCTGACTTAAACGAAAGAAAGGTTGCCTATCAAAAAATACAAGAATCTCTCAAGATTCGACTTGAAAAAACTGAAGAAACTGAGTGAAGTTCATCGAAAAAAGAGATTCTTCAAGAATTCCTACGTCACCTTATATATTTACTCGATAAGAAAATCGATGAAATCGAAAAATAATTCTCTAGTTGCAATACGAGAGAATTTTTTATAATGATTCTACTTAATACTTGTCGCTATGGAAAAAGAGATTCTTATTTGGATAAAAAAGCTTATTGTCACTATTCTTATTGGGCTGCTTTGTTATGGTATTTATATCTCAAGGGAGATTTTTTTTATACTACTTATTTCTGGTTTTCTCACGATTATAATATCCCCCTTAGTTACTTTAGGGGAAAAATATAAGATACCGGCTTGGGTTACAGTTATTGGTGTTTTTATCGCAATAATACTTTTGCTTCTTATCGTGGTTGGAACACTTATACCTATAATAAGCAACTATATATCTGATAGCATCGGAACAGTTACAAGCTGGACGAATAATGCCAAAGAAATATATCTTACTCAAGGAATAGAGTGATTTCATTTGAATCCATATATAGAGAGAGCAATTCTATTTCTCTTTGGGGAAAAAAATATTGATCATACATTTGATATCATCAAACAAAATGCATGAAACATACAATCTTTCCTTACGAGCCAAATATCATCAATTACATCGGGCTGAATTTCAATTATGTCACAGGTTGGTTGAGCTATAACAAATTGGCTTCTTATCGCCATCTCAACATTTCTGATGATTCTCGAAAGAAAATCGATAGGAAAATATATTATTGACTCTGTTTCTCTTGAAAAAAAGAATTTTCTCAACACACACTTTGCAAAAACTCAACAAGTCTTCACTGCATGGATGAGAGCAATGCTTATTCTTTCTATTAGTATATTCATAGTAACCTATTTTTGACTTTCATTAGTTGATTTTCTCTTTGATATTTCTCTTGGAAAGACTTTTACTCTTGCGCTCATTAGTGGTATTATGGAATTTATACCTTATGTTGGACCTCTTATAGCGCTCATACCCGCTGTGATTCTTGCGTTATGAATTTCTTGGAAGGCTGCATTAATCATTACTATACTCTATCTTCTTATTCAAAGAGTCGAAAATGATTTTCTTGTACCATATGTTATGAGTCGAGCCCTTGATCTATCGCCTTTCTTTGTATTTATTGTGATGCTTCTTGGTGCTACCCTTGGTGGTGTGCTAGGAATTATCCTTGCTATACCTATAGCTTGAGTCATTAGTATTACATTCGATGAATATCGAAAAAGAAATACTCACCCTGTTTGAGTAAGAAGTGGAAGAAAAGATTTGACAAATACAAAAAAGTCAATATCCTCCAAAAGTACCCAAAAATAACTCTATGCGAACCTTTTCTTCTACATATTTCTTCTTTTTTTACTTTCAGAACTGACTGAAGGGAAGATTTGTGTAGTCGAAATACTTTCGAAGATAAAAACCTCTCCTTCAGTCTAACTGGAGGAGATTTTATTTATATAATATTTTTATATGGCATTGAATACTACCCCCTCTGATATCACATCAACTGTTGATGATAAAAGAATTCAAAATATTGAACCACTTCCCCCGCCAGAAGACTTAATTCGGTTTTTCCCTATAGCAGGCACTTCTATTGAAACCCAAGTTTCCGATACAAGATCTGCAGCATCAAGAATTATTCATGGAAAAGACGATAGACTTATAGTTGTAGTTTGACCATGTTCAGTACATGACCCTGCATGAGCAATCGAATATGCTCGAAATCTTGCTGAAGAAAGAAAAAGATATAAAGATACTCTTGAAATAATAATGCGTGTATACTTTGAAAAACCACGAACTACTGTTGGATGGAAATGACTTATTAATGACCCATACCTAGATGAAACATATAAAATTGATGAATGATTAAGGATTGCACGACAGCTTCTTCTAGAAATTAACAGACTATGAGTTCCTGCAGGTTCAGAGTATCTTGATGTAATTAGTCCTCAATATATAGCTGACCTTATCGCCTGGTGAGCCATATGAGCAAGAACAACGGAAAGTCAAGTCCATCGAGAATTAACTTCATGACTTTCCTCACCTGTTGGCTTCAAAAATTGAACAGATGGCAATATAAAGATTGCACTTGATGCCATCTTGGCTGCATCAAAATGACATCATTTTCTCTCTGTTCATAAAAGTGGAAAAGTTGCCATGGTGCAAACAACGTGAAATCTAGACTGCCACCTTATTCTTAGGGGATGAAAAAATCCAAACTACTCAGCTCAACATGTTCTTTCTGCCGCTGAACAACTAATGGCAGCTTGATTATATTGAAGTAGAATAATGATTGATGCAAGTCACTGAAACAGTCAGAAAAATCATGAAAATCAGTTAAAAGTTGTTGATAATATTAGCGAACAGATTTGATCATGATCGAGACATATCTGATGAGTAATGATTGAGAGTAATCTCGAAGCATGAGCTCAAAAATTTACCCCAGGTAAAGATGATCCACAGTGATTGATTTATGGTCAAAGCATCACGGATGCATGTGTTTGATGGGAAGAAACCTTGAAAATGCTTAAGACTTTAAGTAAATCTGTTGAAAAAAGAAGAACTAAGATGTAATTTTATGAACCTCTTTCTCTATTGACCTCCTTGATCTGGAAAAAGTACTGTCGGAAAAGAACTCGCTCGAAAACTTTCGACACATCACGTCGACCTCGATACCGAGTTTGAACGACTCTACGAAGTACGCATACCAGACTTTATAAAGCATTATTGAATCTCTGTATTTCGTGTATTAGAATCACAAACCCTATTATCCGTCATTCAAAACTCTAGGAGCCGGGTCATCTCTCTTTGAGGCGGCTCATTACTCGACGAAGAAAATGTAAGGAGAATTTATAGATCAAAAGGTCGTATTATTTCTCTTTCATGACCGATTTGACTCCTCCTTGAGAGAATAATGGCAGATACAATAAATGTTCGACCCCTTGCACAAAATGCCAATGATTTCAGAAACCTTATGCACACTCGAGGAATGCACTACCAAAGTTTTAATCCCAGATTTCCTATAGAAGGAAGAACCCCTCAAGAAATCGCAAGCGATATTCTCTGATTCTTACTCTAGTTTTTCTCTTTATCCCAGAACTTTTACCTATTCTAAAATGTTTTTATCGATTCTATCTTCATTGTATTATTACTCATTCCTTCTCTGAAGGATGGGTTTTTAGCGTCTTATTGAGAGAACTTAAAAACTCCTTCTTCAGAGGGAGTTTTTATTTTTTACTTATTTTTTTATGGAAAAACATTGTTTTACTACTACTCGATCCTCTGGGATCAATGCTGTTTTGGAAATGCTCGAAAATTGAGATGTCATGGATGACATACTACATCTTCTAAATGCTAACGCATCGACATGAGCGATTCGACTCATTGCAAACACAAATAGGCTCATATGAGCCCATCGCCTCGACTTTCAGGCAAGAACTGAGGATATTATTTCAAAAAGAAAAATTAAGCTATCACCTGACTCTCGATCTCCATAAGGATTCGCTCAATAACCTTCCTATCATTCCAGGGTATCGGGCCAGCTTGAGTCACAAGAACAGTTTCTGCGCCCTTCCCTGCGGCAAGGAGAACATCTCAAGGGTGAAGCATAAGAAGCGCTGTACGGATAGCATCTTCACGATCTGGAACAATCCAGAAATTCTCACCTTCTCTTCTCGAAATCCCTTCGGTTACTTGCCTAATAATTGCAAGTGAATCCTCAGTATATGTATCATCGTCCGTGAGTATAATTACATCAGCCATAGTGTCAGCAACTCGCCCCATTTTCGGGCGTTTTGTTTTATCTCTATCACCTGTGGCTCAAAAAAGAAGAATAGTACGCTTTGTTCATTCAATCTTTTTTATAGTATCAAGAACACTCCTGAGGGATTCTTCGGTATGAGCATAATCAACAAATATTTTTCATCATCTTAAATTAGGAATCTCCTCAAGTCTTCCTGGCACTCATCCAACAAGTGATATTGTTTTGGTTATAATTTCTAGGGGTACTTTTTGAGAAATAAGCACAGCTGTGGCAGCAAGAATATTCATAACATTAAACTCCCCTTGAAGCTTGGAATCTATATGAAACTTACTTGAAGCCATACGCACATCGAAAGAGATACCCATTTCTTTTGCCTCAATATTTTCTGCACGAATGCTTGCTCTTGGTCATATACCATAAGTATGCATCGCATCAACAACGATATCTTTCGAAAGGAACTTTTCGCTATATTCAGTATCGATATTTACGACTCAAACCTTTCTTACATCTCTGCGGATTCAATATTTGTAGAGATTCTTAAAGAGAAGAAGTTTTGTATTAACATAATTCTCCATTGTTCGATGAAGATCAAGGTGATCCTGAGATATATTCGTCATGACTGCTACATCATATCTAAGCCCATGGACTCTGTGATAAAAAAGCGCATGTGAAGATGTTTCCATAATAAGGAATTCACAACCAGCTAATTTTGCTCGTCGTATAAATTCCCAAACTTGCCAGGGTGATGGAGTGGTCATTTTGAGAGTATTTTCCTCTTCAATATCGCCAATAATCATATTTACCGTAGTAAACATGGCGATTTTTTTTCCATTCGCACTCAATCCTTTTGCAATAAGATTACAGGTTGTAGTCTTCCCTTTTGTACCAGTTACTCCTATTACTATCATATCCTTTGCTGGATTTCCAGAGGAAAGATAAGCAAGCCATCCCATAAGATAATGCCAAGTGAGTCGGATTGGGGAATCAAGAGGAATGAGTTTTTTAAATTTTTCAAGCATATCAACTTCATTTATTTGTCTTGAATTTTATGAGAAAGTCCCTATTATTCAATCGGAAAAATAGACTTTCCTGTACAAACATTAGAATATATGCAAAAATTAAAAATCCAAACTGGGCAATCAAATAGTATTCTAAGAACTCTATCTGAACCTATAAAATCTCAAGAAATAAGAAAGTATAAAAGTCTTGCCCTTGAGATGGTAAAACATATTAAAGATCCGGAGAATTGAGGGGTTTGACTCGCCGCTCCTCAAGTTTGATATAATAAACGCCTTATAGTCGTTTCTCTTATGAAAGACTACGATGATGAAAACTATCGAACTATCCCGATGATAAATCCAGAAATTATCGAAAATAGTGGAAAAAAATGTAGCGATAAAGAAGGCTGTCTTTCTGTACCATGAGAGACAGGTTCTGTTGAGAGATGGACCTGGGTACGAGTTAATTTCCTTGATATAGAAGGAAAAAAATATTCCCTTAAACTCGAAGATCTTGCGGCACGAATCGTGCAACACGAAATTGATCACCTCGATGGGGTGTTATTTACAGATAAGGTGGTGGGAGGAGTGGAGATTGTGAAATAGATACCCAGAATTAAAGAGGAGCTCTGAATTTCTCAATTTTAGAACAAAAAAAGAGCAATATCTAATTGCTCTTTTCTGAGTGGAGATTCTTCAGAAGTGTTCTTTTATCACCAGGATATTTTATGTTTTCGAGGTACCTTACAAGCGCGGCAAATATCTGATATTTATCATTTTTTTCAAAAAGAAACGCATTTCCTTCAAATTTCATGGGATTAAATTCATTCAAGCCTTTTTCGTTTGATCCTTCTTTAGGTCATATAGGAACAATCAAAGAAGCTGTAAGATCTTCTATAGGAACAAGAGACCAATCGTCAGTAATAAAGGCATCCGTTCCTTCTCGGTTTTCCTTGCTATCATCAATAAATTCAACATCAATAGCTTTTCCCGCCTCCCGAATAAAGTCATTGAGTCCCTTATCAGAAAGAAAGAGTATTACAATAGCTCTTGTTGACTTTGCAAAAGAATGAGCACGAAGAAGAGTCGTTCGCTTCTCTTCTTTGTAATTTTTAAGATTCGTTGGCATAGGTATATTGGTATGAATTAAGAGAATAATAGCATATAGAAAGGAATATTGCGAAAAATGAGACTTGACTCCCAAGATAAGTCTTGATTAGTACATAAAAAACATTGGATTTTCTCATTTTTTTCGATATAAATTCGCCCGATGAACAAAGAATTTTGGAAACATCTCGCTGAAAAGTGACCGATAATGGCACTTGCCCCAATGGATGGGTATACAGATAGCCCCTATAGACAAGTTGTAAAGAGTATAGCGCCCGAGACGGTAGTATTCTCAGAATTTTATTCAGCTGATGGACTAGTTCACTCAAAAGAGCTCCAGAAGCGAGCTCTCACACATAAGAGCAACGAATATCCTCTCATAATTCAAATTTTCTGAAAGGATCCTGCCATGTTTCGAGAAGCAGCAAAGATAATTGAGTCCTATGGGATAACTGGTATAGATATTAATATGTGATGTCCAGCAAAGAAGGTTGTAAAAAGCTGACATGGGTCTTCACTCATGATCAATCGAGATACCGCTTTTCGGATTGTGGAAGAAATGTCTTCTGCAGTAAAAATTCCTATTTCTGTAAAAACACGACTCGGTTGGGAAAATAGTGAACTCCTTGTAGACTTTGTAAAAGGACTCGAGAATGCATGAGCTAACCTTATTAGTGTCCACGGTCGAACTTACAAACAAGCATTTACCTGAAAGGCTGATTTTACTGGCATATATGATCTCAAGCAACACGTAAAAATTCCTGTCATATGTAATGGCGATATCTTAAGCTATGAAGATGGAGTAAAAAAGATTATCCATCCCAATAACAGAAACGAACAAAGTTTAAATACAACGGAAAGCTGTCTCAAGAATTTAGATGGATTCATGATTGGTCGAGCATCATTTTGAAATCCTTGGTGTTTTCTTCCTGGAAATTACGAGCCAACTCTAGAAGAGATACTCACGATTATGTCTCTTCATGGAAAGCTTCTTTGGGAAACAAAAGTAAGAAAAGGAATGATGGAAGCCCGAAAGCATCTCGTGCAATACCTCCACGGCTTCCCATGAGTGAAAGAATATCGAACAAGATTAGTGCATGTTGAATCAATCGATGACATCGAATGAATACTTCAGACAATACGATCTGAACACTCTCCCCTTCTCTGATCAAAAATATCCTCATATAATCCCGAAAATTCAGAGATTTCATGGGAATGATGTCCGATAGATTAACTATAGGTGAAAAATATTCTCATCATAGGTATGCGGAAGAATATGCACTGAAGCACCTTGAAAATGATTCATTATATGATCTTTAAGGAACGAGGAAAATATTATATGTTTCATATTCTTTGGGAAGGCATTTCGTAAAAGCCTTATATAAAGCCATTTGAAAATGGCAATAAACCTCCGTTTTCATTTCAACCCTCTAAGAAACTCCTGGAGTGAGGCGTTAATTGGAATTTGTGATTCACTGTAAATAAACTGAGGAAATGGTGTAATAAATCAAACATCATGATGACTCAGATAGACTGGAACATTATTTCTCTGAGAATATTTTGCTACTGATCTCAGTCACCAATATCAATAATACCTAAGAATCGAATGCATCCATATAATATCTGGTTTTACTAAAGACAACTTCCTTTTCACAACAATTCATCTCCAGAATGCAAAAATCGAGAAGATAAACATGACTCTTCTTTTTATGGGCGATGTTAATCCCTGATAACTTGAACGAACTATACGATATGAAATATTCGGAAGATAATCACAGAGATTATCAATATAGGCCTCTGCTCATCAAATTCGCTCATTATAGTCATGAAGAATAAAGATATTTGATTCGACTGGAAATATCTTTTTCAATCATTGTGCCCATTTTTCTCTCGCATACGGTTGAATTTCAATAGATTTGGATTGATAATTTCATGATAAATAATATTTCAGAAAATTCATACTTGATTCTATTGGATTAGATTCATCAAGAGAACAATCATCAGCAATAAAATCCCTCAGGCCACCCTTCTTAAAACCGATTACTCCTGTTCAACAAGCGAGTGATTCAAGGGCAGTGAGTCAAAATGTTTCAAGAAATCGAGAAGGCATATAAAGAAAATCTACCCTTCTCATAAGCGAAGCAAGATCATTTTGTGAAATTTTTCCATAATATTTTACTTCTGTTTCATGTTGAGAGCTCAAATCTTTTATTTCATTCACAAAATCTCAGTCACTCGTTATATGCCAGATACATTTCTCAGAAAAGAGAGGGTCCGATAGACACTTCTTTATTACTTCTAAAAGAATATCTACTCCTTTTTCTTTCACAAGTCGTGAACAAAAAAGTATATGAATTTTATTATCTAGATTTTTTTTCATGCGGAGCAAGAATAAGTCCTATGAGAGAAAAAAGAAGTAATGAAACGATAGATGACTCAAATGTATGCAAGAATAAATTCATGACTAAAATAGAAAAAAACATTCAAGCAAGTAAAATATTTTCTCGGAAAAGCTTATAGAGAATCATTGAGACGATGAAAAGGAAAAGAATTAGACCAAGGAATCATCCTTCAACCATTTGTTGAATATACCAACTTTCTGGTATGTATTTCTTATCGATCTCTTCAATCTCCTTCCGATCCTTATTTTCGAGATTTTGAACGTAGCGGTATGCTGGGCCTGCACTTCAAAGTCATTGTCAAAATGGTTTCTCAACAAATCTCTCAATTCCAATTTTCATACGCTCTATATGACCATTAGTAGATCATGCTCTTCAGACTATTGCCTTCATAGTTCAAGAGTACTGCACAAAAATTCCACCTACTAACATCAGGAGTATAAAAACACTGGAAAGAAATTCTACACGATAGTTCTTATAAATTTTAGGAAGTAAGAAAAGTATTACTATTCATACTCATGATAAAAATCAAAGAAGTGCGCTTCTTGAGTAGGTGTATATAACCAGTATAAAAATTCATAATACTATACAACCTATAAAGAAGTGCCATTTTTTGTAATGGCGAAAATAATAGGTAAGCATTCAGGTGAAAACAAGGAGGTACGCTCCCATAGTATTTGGACCATCGAGTAAACCCTGAAAACGTCGCACATTTGCGCCATCAACTCCATGAAAAATCGGAATAGAAGATCAGAATTGCCAATTAGAAGGATTTCAAGAGTATCAGAGATAGAGCAATAAATCTTCAGAAAGCGGCCATTTCAAGAGGGCACTTATAAAAAGCATTGCTCCTGAACTGATAAGAAAAAGTCTAATGTAGTAAGAAGTTGGTTTTTCGAGGAATACTGCTCCATGAAAAACCGTGAGAAATCCAATCAAAAAAGAAAAATCATACCTTCACCCATATATCACTCCTGATATTCAGGTTGTAAAAAGTGACACTCAAATCATGAGCAAAAAATATGAAAGTATCAATCCATCGATAATGTGAAATCGGATTCGTGTTCTTCTGGTAACATGGAACCAAAGTACTGTCAAAAGCATGAAGAAAATCAACAGCTCTTTAATATAAGTTATTCATGGTATTCCGAGCTTCTCTCTGGTAAAAATAGAAAGAACCGTCATAAACGGGAGCATAACCAAAAGAATCCGAAATGGTATATCAAATGTAATTCTTGGGTTCATTCTTGGGTAAAAAATTCTTGATTATCATACGCATTTCCCTATAATACGCAAACTTAATCCACTCGCATAATTATGAATGAATCAGCTCTCCAGACCCTAAAAGATAAACTCAAAAGAAAGCCTCATGTCAATAGTACCTGTATTGGTTGTAGCGCTTGTACTGCTATATCTGGAACAGTATTTGAACTCGATGAAAACGGACTTTCGTGTGTTGTGCATCTTGATAGCTACGAAGGACAGGATGTTGATGACTCTATTGCTGCCTGTCCAGTAAATGCAATAAGCTGGCAGGAAGTCGATGAAAAAGGAGAATACTTAAATGGCATTAAAGAACATTGTGATCCTTTATAAAAAAAGAGCTCTGAAAGCTCTTTTTTTATTCATGATATACCCTCCTTTTCTTTACAAACTCATATCAACCTGACTGAGATTTGAATTCTACGTAACGTGAAATATTGAGAAGTATACCTATACCTGCCATCAGAGCAATAAGCGATGAGCCCCCATAACTCACAAATGGCAAAGTAACTCAGGTAAGAGGTATTACATTCAGATTTACTCCAATATTTACAAATACTTGAATGAGAATCAATGTAGTAATACCAAATGCAAGGTACTTTCAAAATGGGTCTTTCACTCATCGCGCTATATGATATCAACGATATATAATAGTAAGATATATAATTATAAGAAAAAAAGCACCCAAGAATCCTAACTCTTCAACAAATACAGAAAATATAAAATCTCATTGAACTTCTGGAAGATATCAGAATTTTTGTATAGATTTACCAAAACCGAGTCATCAGAATCATCCAGATCCAATTGCTGTCAATCATTGCTTTATTTGATAATCTTGATTGCTTGATTCTTTACTCGCAAAAAGAGTTTCACTGCTTTGAAAGAAGCTATCGATACGCTTTGATATATAAAACAGCTTACTTCTACTCTCATCTCATCAAAGCTTCCCAAGACCATAAACACTTCCAGCACCAATACCTGCTATTATAAATATAAGGACTATAAATCGTGGATTTCCCCCTCCAACATAATAGAGCGCAACAAGTAGTGGAGCAAGAATAAGTATAGATCAAAAATCCGGTTGCAATGCAAGAAGAATAAAAAGCACTCCAACTATTGCAAAATACGGAACTGCACCATCCTGAAAACTCGACATGAGTGATCTTTTTCTCTTAATGAAAGCTGCTAAGAAAATAATAATCCCAATTTTGGCAAATTCTACGGGCTGAATCGATGGAAGTCACGGTATATCAATCCATCATTTTGCACCATTTAATTCCTTACCTATAAGAAGAACCAATGACATGAGGGAAAGAACGAGTATGAGAGCTATACGATGATATTTCTCGAGATATGTATAAGTAAACTTCGTGAAAAAAGTAAGCACAGCTATACCTATGGTAAGATGAAGAAAATTTCTTGATAAATAAAAGTAGTTATTTGGCTCTTCAAGAATTCCTCTCGCAACATATTGGGAAGTTATTTTAAATGAAGGGTATACACTCACTGAACTAATCATCACCACTCAGAGTATGACGAGCATCATGACAATAAAAACTAAGTATGGATCAATGGTTTTACGATACATAAAAGGAAAAAAATACCGAGAGCGCTCGGTATTAAGAAATTAAATAGACCTTCTTCTAATTAAGAAATAGGCGAGTGGTATCGAGACCATAAGAAAAAACAGAGTGTTTGGTCCCGTAAGGGGAAGTTCTTCTGTTGGAACCGGAGCAGGTGCTTCTACTTGTTTTACTGGTGCTGGGTCAGTTTTTCCAGATGAACTTGCTGGGGGAGTTTGTTGAATCAAAAGAGGAGTTGTGGAAGTTGGTTCTGTAAGCACAGCATTTGGATTTGACGGTGCATTAAGAGTTTCGTCTCCCCAAACCTTAAGAGGACTTGGAGTAATAAAATCAAGTAGTGCGGAAGCACCATCAGTAATGGTTGATCCAGATACACCAATACCAGCAATAATAGTAAGCGTATATGAACTTGCCTCCACTAAAACATCATCGAGGGTGAGGTCAACGGATTGTTTATTGTCATCAACAGGACTTATAGAATCAAGAGTTACTGCACTATTATCGGATTGCTTAGTTATCTTCAGTACAACACTTTCTGGGTCAATTGCTTCTGAAAAATTAATTCGAATATGTTTATTATCCGTAACTTTCACTGAAGTCACAGTAAGAGGCGCTGTTACCCCTGCAGCAAATAAGAGATTTCATGTCAAGCACACAAGAAGAAGAGAAAAAATCGACTTGAAAAGACTTTTCATACCTTGAGGATTTAGAAAAAATAGATACACTTTACAAAATTGATAATAAAAAAATGTTATGAAAAGGCAATTCTACGGAGGCAAATCTGGCTTTACAATATTCGAAATGATGGTAACAATCACCATTTTAATATTTTTCTTTATTTTTGCACTCCGTTTTAACTGGAATCCTCGAACTGATAGCGAAAAAAGTGAGCTTATATCGGTTTGAATTGCATGAAGAGTACGTACTGAAATTCAGAATATAAGTATTGGGAAAATGCCAAAAAAAGATTGAAGAATTGCAAAAACAACCATCATCACCTTTTCCACTGGGTCAATTCTCACTGAATATTACAGTGGAGGAACCCTAATTGACTCTGGATCATTTAATAATCCATTTTTTGAATGAGACCGAAAATACGTTATAAAAAGTATTACTTGGTCTTGATCAGCAACTCCATACACCGGAACGGGAAAACTTGTAATTGAACCTTCTGGAATTACTTTTAGTGGGTCACCCGGAACTATTAATGCTAATACCCTCCTCGAGATTCGTGTAGGATATAATTTTCCAACAAGAAAAATTATTATCGACAAAAGAACGGGGCAAATCATTGAAAAAAAGCAGTAGCTAATTTTTTATTGTTTCTTCAATTCTTTTCTTAAGGCCATCAATTCCCGTAAGAGAGTAGGTCGATACAAATAAAGGATTGAAGTCTTTGAATTGCTTTTTAGCATGAGTAATATTTTCCTCTGTAAGCATATCAACCTTATTCATGACATAGATCTTTTTTTGTCTCGCTCAGATCATATCAAGGGTAGTATCAACAATTTTTATTTTTTCAAATATCCAAGGATCAGAACTATCTACAACATGAAGGATAAGATCACTTTCTATAGAGTCCTCTAATGTTGAAGTAAATGCTGCAATCAAGTCAGGTGGGAGATCTCGGATAAATCCTATAGTATCATTCAGGAGATATTCTCGTCACTCCCCGTTGTTTCCTATCCAAAATTTTCAGACAGAAGTTCAAAGAGTTGCAAAAAGCTTATCTTCTGCAAGAACCCCTTTTCCAGTTAGAGCATTAAAAAGTGATGATTTTCCTGCATTCGTATATCAAACAATACCGATAGTAGAAAGATTTTTACGTTTTCTATTCTCGCGATGCAAAGATCGTGTACGTTCATATGTTTTAAGTTTCTCGAGTATAATACGTTCTTTTTCCTTTAGATGGCGCTTCATAATCTCTGTATTGGTCTCACCCAAACCTCGCATAGCACCACTTCCTCATCCTCCTTGTCGGGATAGTTCCATTCCCATACCAAAAATTCTTGGACCCATATGCTTAATCGCTGCGAGTTCAATCTGAAGCTTAGATTCTGGAGATACAGCATGGAGAGCAAAAATCTTAAGTATCAGATCAACTCTATCCCAAGCTTTCATTTTTGATTTTGCAAGACGAAGATGCTCGTTTACATTCCATACCTGAGCGGGCTTCATAATATTTCCAATAATAAGAAGCTCAGCCCCCAGCTCTGCTCATAAAGCAATAATCTCATCGAGCTTTCCTGATCCAACAAATGTTCTATAATCAGGAGTAAATTTTTTCTGTACTCGTCTCACTATAGTAACTCATCCATAAGTAGATACGAGTGACTCAAGCTCATCCATACGGTGCTGGAGCTCTTCTTCTTTGAGGCTCGGTGGAGCAATATCTATAATAATAGTCTTCATATCCTTAGAGTATTGTTTTTCTGATGCTTGTCAATATTGGAAAATTCGTACCCTCAAAAATATGAGGAAATCTTTCTTGGAAATTTATAAGAGCATTGTATCCTTCTGCCTGATCTCTCAGGCTATGTTCCCCTCTTCAGAAACGGAAGTTTCTCGAATGTATGGTTGTGCAAATCCACATATCTCATCGACCCGCAGGACCATGTGCTGATTCGGGGCTTCAGCCCAAATTTACCAAAATTGATGCCATCTCATGAACCGCATCTCGCGTAAAACTCGATCGATCGAATTCCTCATTTTTGGAAGCTATCCCTGCACCAATTGCATAAATATTTTTTAGAACCCCACACCAACTCACTCCAATAATATCGTCTGAAAAATCGAGGGTTAGACTATCAAGAAGAAAATCTTCTTCTTCGTCTTCGCTAAAATTTTTTCCTGCTAGTACGAGATGGACTGGAATTCAAGCTACTATCTCTTCTGCAAAACCAGGACCAGAAAGCACACTTATTTGATGATTGGGGAGGAGTTTCTGACACTCCTCCACAGGAAGAAGTCAGCTCGATGTAAGTCACTTCATCGCAATTATCACATGGGTATCAGTCGAAATGTTTTGATAAATTCTTGGAAGCAGATCTGTTAAGCCCCTTGTAGTAATGCTTATAATAAGATAATCGAAATGTTTGATCTGCTTTCAGAAATCCGAAATAGGAAATTCACTTTCATTTTTGATATCGCGTCAAAATACGGTTATATCGTGTTTTTTTCCAAAGAGAAAAGCAAGTGCTGTTCCATATACACCATTTCCTATAATAGCAACATTTCTTTTTATCATAATTACATGTGAATTCGAAAGACTATAGGAAGTTTTTTATTTTGTCCAAATCATTCTCTTCCATCAAAATATGCTGTTGATGGTCCACCATCAAGATTCAAGAGAGTCATATTCTCATTTGGGAATTTCTCCCTTATTTTTTCTCATGCTTCGGTAAGAGTTACTTTCTCCGTAAAAAGAAAAAAGTATATCTTCCCTTCTTCCGTTATTCCTATAAGGGTTCTTTCATGTGGTCCATTTGCATGCCATGAATCACCAAAACTCTCAAGTATTCCTCAACTGAGAACCAGTGGTCAGGCTTGAAAAATAGAACACAGAATCGTTGCTCATGATGAACGCTTTGCACACTCTGGAAGAGGAGTCTCTCTATCAAGAAAAAGGACCCATCACCCCTCATGGTCATAGAGAACAATATGACTCAGGTTCGGGTCTAAAAGATCAATATCATCATCATGAAAGTCATCTCAAAGAATACTCCAGACTCAAGCTGGATAATATCCAGAGGAAGTTGTCTGTCCAAAGTATGATCCATTGATTACAACTGTTCCTGACTCGTAATACTCATGAAGTGCTTTTTTTGCTCCTGAATCAAAAAGCATCTCAAAACCATTTTTTGCTTCAAAAGTAAGGAAATCTTCCTTATCTTCAATTGGATATCCTCAGCTACACGAAGCAAGTAATAGAAGAAATGGGATAAATACTCAATAAAAATACTTCATATGAATAAAAAAGAATTAAACACAACTACCATTTTTTCAGAGATTACACTCTATTTTTTCGAGAAAAGTTCCATAAATTACTATTAAAAAAATAGATGTTCTCCGAGAATTTTGCTCCCTATAAGAATAAGAATGATACCTCCAAGTATCTCTGCCTTTTTCTCGAACATGTGACCAAATTTTACCCCAACATATACTCAGAGAAAGCAAAGAATAAAAGTAACGGATCATATTATACATACTGTGGTAAGTATATCTATCGGAAGAAGTGCGAACGATATACCTACCGCAAGAGCATCAATACTTGTAGCTATACCAAGTGTCATAAGTGATCGAAGGGAAAAATAGTCTTTTTTATCTTCATCATCGCCTGCCAATGCTTCACGAATCATATTTACCCCGATAAAGCCAAGAAGAAGAAATGCAACCCAATGATCAATCGGCTCAAGAATATTCCTGATGCTATATCCACCAGCCCATCCTATAAGAGGCATGATTGCTTGGAATATAGCAAAAACTCCTGCTAGAAAAAATGATTTCCAAAAAATGGCCTTACGCAGAGAAATCCCTGCAGAAACTGAGACTGCGAAGGCATCCATAGCAAGCGAAAATGAAATCAGGAGAATCGAGAAGAGAGACATAAACTATAATTTATGTAAACTCTACGAGTTTTTCACTTATTTGCAATATTTTCTCTTCTCAAGAAAAGTGTTTTATATGCTTCAACTCATAACGAGTGCAATTCACGCAAATCCTATAATCGACAGCACTAAACCTGATATATTTCACCAAAATTTTGCTCATCCATGAATCTCATTTGTTCCTTGAGATACTGTATCTACCACTACATTCGATCAAATACTTCGGAAGAACCAACCCGTCGTTTCTACTGGTTTATCTATGAGTGTTTGGACTTTTGTAAGGCTAAAAATGAGGTTTCCAATCACCGGAACCTTGCTCTGAAAATCAAGATACATAAGCCCGCTCGAATCCTGAAGCATCATATCTTCTGAGAAGACATACCCTGGTATCCCCTTTCATATAATTGTCCCAGAAAGAGCTACTCTTTTTCCACGAACGGGTGATGCATACACATCTGACATTACTTCGAGAACGGTAGTTCGATTTTCACTGAGATCATTATATCTCATATAGGTAGAAAGTAGGAGGCTCAGTCCAAATCCAAATATCCCTCCTGCAACAATTCCTATCCAGGAATTATCTGAAGTGAGGCGTCAAAGCGAAATCATGAATCAACCAACAAGCCCAATCCATGGAAGGAATTTTATAAGAATAAGAAGTGATACATCCTTCCAAAATCAACCATAGAGTCGAGACTGATCGATGGGATATTTTTGTTCGATTCTTTCGAGATCATAGTAAGGACTCGTGGTAAGCTTCATGAGAGCTTTAATGCGCTTTCCCGTAAGTGGATGAGTTGAAGAAAGTTCTGCGACCCATGCCCATGGACTTTTGATATCAAAAAGTAGTGCTCGAGCAAGAGGTTCAAAATTATTCACTTTCTGACAGTTCGCATATACGAGACCAATACCCTCAGAGACAGCGACACTTGCTATCCCTATATGCTTGGTTGATTCTACTAGACGATTGTTCTCAGGGGTAGCAAGTATTCCAAGCGCGATTTTCATAAGGGCTTGAGCAAGAGCATTTGGATCGGTATATTTGGCACTAAATTCATCAGCATAGTACTCTCTTATACGACTAAGGTAAAGAAGTATATAGTTCCCTACCACATAAAATACATACGCCACCAGTGCAATAAGAGGAAATGGATTTCATTTTTTCCCTCATGTCTTTCGCTTACTCGCCTCCTTACTAAAATAATAGATCTCATAAATAATTTGGACGAGTGTTGAAGCAATGGTCATAACGATAAAATCGTTATTCTTGATATGACCCAGCTCATGTCCATATACCGAAGCTCGCTCGTTCTCATCAAGAAAGGTAAATATCCCCTCAGTCACGATTATACGACTATTCCACTTCCCTGAACCATAGGTGAAAGCATTGGGATTATTATCAGGAATTATTCCAAGTTCTGGGAGAGTGATATGATATTCTTGGCAGACAGAACGTATAACTTTAGCTGATTCTGGAGATTTACTTTCGAGTCACTCGATAGTTATCCACTGGACACGATAGAGCCACTGATAGAGAAAATCTGAAACAAGTGGTCCAGCAAGCCAAACAATAAAATTCCAAACAATAGTAATCCCTATAGCAAATGGGAGGTTTATATCCACTCCTGCAAAACCCATCACGATAAGCACGAGAATAAGCACAAATCCGGAAAGTAGTCAGAGCGACCAAATCGAAGCGAGGATAAGGCGTGGCATAGATAAGAATTAGATTACACCTATCTTATCCCGAAGTTGAAAAAAAGGCAATTCTAAGGAATTTTTATCCAGTATACTCTGAGCCCCTTACCTTCATCATCAATTTCTTGAATAAATTCTCCCTCAAGTCACTCAATCGTCTTCCAAGAAGCAATATTTTCACTATGAGCGGAGATAAGAACTTTCGTGAGTCACAGCTTCTTTGCTTCTCACAGTCATAGCCCTAACATCACTTTCGCAAGTCACTTCCCTCTCGCATTTGGCCTAAGTCCATAGCCAATATGTCATCCACAACCTCCATCGAGAGACAGATTGGGATGTTCGATATGATGACGAAGTTGGAGTGCTCCGAGGAGCATATCATCCTCCATAAAAAAGAAAAGTGTAGCAGGTACTCCGAGTTGATTCGAGGTACGATTATTCTCTATGATTTCGAGAAATTCCTCATAAGTCTCCCCTCGAAACAAAGCTCTCGGACTCGTCGGAATAGATTCGAAATTTCTCCACTCCTCTATCATATCGAGATAGAGGGATTTGTGGAAGATGGTGGGAAACTCAAGTTTAAACACCTCAAAAATACTGCTTAAGAATTTCTGGAAGCTCATCTTCTTTCGTCTTCCCTGTTGCTACAGATAATGCTAGTTGCTCAAGGAAAAGTGAAGATTTCTCAACATTATAGTCTCAAAACTGATTTGAATTTCAGGCTACAAGTAGGAGTCAACAAAGAAGTGCTGTTCGTTTATTTGCATCAACAAAAATATGAAACTGTACAAGACCGAAGAAAAAATGAGCAAGCTTATCATAGATAGTTGGATAATACTCATCATTCTGGATATGTGCACAAAGCGATTCAAGTTGTCATTCATGTAAAATACCCTCTCTATTTTTAAAGATTTCACAAACATTTTTATGAATGAGAAGCACGTTCTCTTTTGTGAGATAGAACATTATTTATCTTTAAGTCGTTCGAGTACTGAATAAACTACAGGATTCTTTATAAGGTCCTGGATATTTTTTGTATCAGCTATGTCCTTTTTCTTATTTTTTTCCATATGTATTATTATAATTTAATTTTCAAAATTTCAAACAACTTAATTCACCCCCACCACCCGCTTCACCACCTCCATCTTCGCATCAAGTCTCGCATTCATCACTTTCGCTCACTCTGCGAGTTTGGCTTCCACGATTTCAGGATTTTGTAAGAGTTTCTCACGAGCTTCTCGATACGGTCGGAGGTATGTATTGAGTACTTCGAATAATGCTGCTTTCGCATGGCCATATCCGAATCCAATTCCCTTCGACTGATACTTCACTCGAAGCTCTGCTGTTTGTTCTTTTGAGGCAAACACCTTATAGAGATTGAAGACATTACAATCGTCAGGATTCATCTTCACATCGTCGACTCACTCAGATCCAGTGACGATAGAGTTGATACGCTTCTTGAGAAGCTTCTCATCGTCGAATACTCCGATGAAATTATCATAGCTCTTGCTCATCTTGCGACCATCGATACCTGGGAGGGTTGCGAGCTCCTCAGTCACTATCGCGACTGGCTCTGGGAATATATCCACTCCATAGGTTTTATTGAACGCGCGAGCGATATCTCGTGCCATCTCAAGGTGCTGTACCTGATCCTTCCCGACAGGCACCGCCTCGATATCATAGCCGAGGATATCCGCTGCCATAAGGATAGGATAGTTGAAAGTTCACATGTTAAGACTTTCAAGAGTCATAGCATTATCAAATGCTTGTGGTAAAATATTTAATTTTATTTCTTCAACTAATTTATCAATAAAACCATAAAGATCATTATTGCCATCAAAGTATTCATTCTGTGCAATTTGCTTTCGTAATCAAAGTATTCTGTTTCCAATATTCTCTACAGATTTATTAATGTTATCTTTTGAGCTATGTGCCCTGAGCATGAGCGAATACGGTGTCACATTCGTGAGGATCCACATAAGCTTCGTGATGTCGCGGATATCTGACTGACGGAAGATGCGGATATCCGTATCGAGACCAAGGATAGCGAAATACTCGACCGCGATTTCGAAAGTCTGATGACGGAGAGTATCTCCATCCTTTACTGAAGTGAGGGAATGGAGGTCAGCGATGAAGAGTGAAGTATCATTCCCTCTTGAAACATTTTGGAGCGGGAGAACAGCACCCATGAGATTCCCGAGATGGAGCGATGAGCCAGTAGATTTGATACCAGTGATAATTTTTTTCATAAGATACGAGGTTTATAAGTACTAATATAGAGAAAACAAGAGAGAAAGCAATCAGGGTATATGATTCTCTTTTTATCTAGAGAGTACGAACAAGTGAATCTATAGAAGCATATATTGATTCATAAGTGTTTTCTCCTTCTAAAAATGGATCAGCAACCGGAAATATTCTAAGAGAAATTCCTCTATTCTTAAAATATTCATAAGGGGACCGTCCGTCTCTCATGCATTCGCCTTCACATATTGTTTCTTGGGTCGGATCATAGAGAAATATTACCTCTTCAATTGTATTGATTTCATCCAGAGAGAGATCAGAAAGGTATTGGATCTTTTGAGATGATATATCGATCCCAGCATATGAGATCATAAAATCTTTTATAGACTCTGCTGGTTTTCATGCATAGAGATCTTTTCTCGCTTCACATCCGGCGATACTTTTTGCCCTCTTTGACTTATAGAGATGATTATAGATTCACTCAGCCATCTGTGAACGTCAGACATTTGCCTTACAGATGAAGAGGATGTATGTTTCTTTAGTTTCTTGTATTTGCATATAGTATTTAGCTTATTGGATGGTTAATTTCTTGCGAGCAAAATCAATTTCTACAGCTTCTGCTCTTTCGAGAGCATTAAATCTCTCCCCCATTCCGACAACTGCCGGAATTCCATATTCTCGAGCACGTATGGTGATATGCGCCAGTGGTCATCCATTTTTTGTAAGTACTCATTCTATCTTCGGGAGATAAATGTCAATTTCTGGAGTTGCATTTTCTATACAGAGAATCATTCCTGTGAGATCCTTTCCGCTCAGCTCAGAAACGTGTTTTACAAAAAGTATCCTTCCTCGCTTCATTCCCTCTCAAATAAAGTGCGGCTCAGATATACTGAGCTTCTGGAATAACATATGATTCGTTCGATGAATAACCGCAGGAAATAAAAACATCTTCCCAAGTTCTTCAGGATTATATTCTCTTTGTTTTATTTTTGGTTCCTCTTTAGCTCCAGAAATCTCATCCTCAATTAAGGAAGCAAAATCCCGATAATTTAGGGCACGAGATGGGTCAGAAATACTATTGTGTAAAATGAGAAAAAGTCGCGTAAAGAGGTATTTGATATTTTCCCGGTGAACCATAAATCGAGAAGTAGGATTGACTCTATCACCATCGGAAAAAGATGCATCAGCACCAAGTGACTGAAGTCCTTCGATAGTATACTCTGAAGTCATTTTCTTTAGAAAATTGAAGCCCTCTACCGAAGTAAAACTTATTCTATCATACCCTCTTTCACACATATACTGGTAGATGGATGCTTCATACTTTCTTGTTTTAAAATAAGCTTCATCGATATAAGAATCTTGGGTATTGAAATAAAAGGCCCCTCGAGCAGCAATAACAAATAGGTATGTGCATTCTTTGATGAGCTCGAGAAGCTCTTTGAGTTTCTCGGGATCAATTTTGGTATCTTGCAGCTGGGTAAGATCTCAAAATGATCTCATAGTTGTACCTGTAAGTTGAGAAATCTTTTGAAAAATTCACATGAGAATCCCTTCGATTTCATCATCGAAATCGAGCAATTTCTCCTGAAGTCCTCGAAAAAATTGATCAAAAATTCGGCGCGTCTCGTCTTTTTGTTCTTCGGAAATCTCCAAACGATTCAGTATGTATTCAAGCTGTTCACTTGTGTTGGGGAAGTGTTTACTATCCAGAGAAGACTGCTCACCTGGATTGCTTTCGATAAAAGAGTGATAATATTTCTCGAATGCTCGAATGATATCTTCTGGAAGTCCTTTTGGTAAAAACATTCTCAGATCATTTTTTAAAGAAATATAGGGATGTCATAAAGTATATCCCAAAATACTCTCTGATTCACCATATCCAAGGAATGCCCTCCCCTCTTTCAAAGATGATTCTGGGAAGATAGTACTAAAAAATGATTGGATGAGTGGAGGCTGATTTCCGACAAGCTCTTCAGGATTGATATCGATCATATTTCCGAAGATATCATCACTGTTTGAGAGTCGATGTGCTATCATTCGAGCATATCGGTACATGACACGAGGGATTGGCTTATCGTGGTGTGGATCAGGATTTCTTCTTACGATAGGACGAACCTGCAGGATGTACGGGATATTTGATCATTTTATAAATGCAAATTCTACATCAATGAGAGGAGTATAGTATTTTTTGGATAAGAAACGGAGAACTTTATGGAGGGCCTTTAATCTCTCATCAGGAATATACTTTTCATCGATATCTCGATGAATCTTATATGTTTCTCCAGTTTGTTTTCAAGAAACCAGAGATTCACCATTTCCCTCTCCTATTTGTATTACGGAATATGCTTTATTCTCATCGGTATCATAGCTGAATGCAACTCAAGAATATTCAGCATCAACCATTTCCTGAATAACTATGGGGATTCTTTCGCCTGTTTTTTGGAGTGAGTGCTCATGAATATCTTGTATTGTTTGAGAAATTTTTGCTCATGGAACGTTTAAGTGTGTTTGAAAAACACCCGCCATACTTCACCCATCATGATCTTCTTCGATTCATGAGCTGCGTACGGCAACTACCGAATCTGAAAGCTCTCTTTCTATATGAGCGAGATTTTCTGCTGAAAAATCAGAGAGAACCATAAATCTCGGGACAATAAATCCTGGAGAAGAAAGGGAATTTAAAAATTCGAGATTTGCTCATTTTCATCCTATAGTCTTACTCCTTTGAGAAATTGATTCATAAGGCGGTTCCTGTGGTGTTTCGTATGATTGTGATGGAAGATGGTTCATAGTTGATAAAATTAAAATTGAGATAAAAAAATCTGTCAAAGATTCCTCTCTGACAGATTTTAGAAAAATAGAAACAGCTAAAATATCCGCCAATGAGGAAGAGGGATATTCCACCAAGATGTAAAAGAAATTTTTAACATAGTATTATGCGTTTTCTCGGAAGATTTGAGCAAAGAGTACTTTTACCTCAAGGGTAAGAGCATTCGAAAAAATTTGTGATGACGTTGATGAAATACGACGAGAAAGGATAAATCATCCATCATCACCTCGTTGTGGAAGATATATGCCATCCTCTCTCAGGATAAATGATCCGGTATCTTGGAGTGACCTTCCTGTTTGGACAAATTCTGTACCACAGACGGTAGCATCTTTGGAGATTTTTGATTCAATAGCAACAAATGCCTCGGTATTTCCATCGACTTCTCGGATATCGATACTAGCATCCGCATATGCTCTATCTAGAGCTTTTTTTGTAAGGATTGGTGCTCATCGAGTATAGATAATATCTGGTGGGGTTCCTCGGGCCATCCTCTCAAGGGAATCCATCGGTCCAAAAACTGAGAGTGTACTCGGACTTCACCATACTTTTTCTGATGGAAGTTCTTCGAAAATACAATCATCAAAGATACCACTTACTTCACCCTTGCGGAGAACATCACTCCCTGTGAGAATGAATTGATTCTTTCACTGAAAAAGTTTTGTTCCCACTTTGATATCTTGAGGAGTTTTGAATTGGAAAAGAAGATTCTTATTAAGCTCGCACATTCATCGACGACCAAATGATCCATATCACAAGAGTCCAAAAACATACTGAGCCACTCATTTTTGCACAAAAAGTACACTATCAGAAACCTGCCCTCATCTGAGAGAATCGAGAAATGATTTTAGAGTATTCATAAAGGGAAAAGCTAAAGGATTATTTTCGTCTTGCCATGATTTCTTGTTCGATTTCTTCGACAGAAATAGGAGGAATTTTTTGATCTCTGAGGCTTTGATTTATCTTCGCGAGAACAATTCGAGTAACGTAGTCTATATCTGCAAGCTCAGAGATGATTCGCCCCCTTCCTTCATTTCATGTGAGGGCAGTTACAGCTTCGAATGTTTCTTCTGTCACTTTAGCCACGAGCTTTCACCAGGTTCACTGTGCAAGTTTCGCAGTAAACGAAACTTCTTTCGATGCCGAGGCGCGGGATTCAATAATCAATTGTTCATCCGTATTTACTCGTGACCAAAGTGGAAGGTTTTCTGGTTCTGGATTAATCTCTCATGTCAGCATATCGACTTTTCGACGGAAACAGCTCCGCCAAGAGTCAATGTGACAGGCTCACTTCCCTTTCATTGTGACAAGATAGATAAGTGTATCTCTATCACAGTCAGTAAATATATTCTCGACCATAAGCGTATCTCAAGAACTTAATCATTTAGTCCAGAGTTCATTACGACTGCGAGACCAAAATGTTGCCATTCATGTTTCACGAGTTTTCTGGAGAGCAAGAGGATTAGCAAATCATACCATAAGAATCTCTCATGTATTTCGATCCTGTGCTATTGTTGGCATAAGACTTTCCGGATACTTTTGGAAATCCAAACCCATTGATGCATTAGGAGGGGTATTCATAGAGGCAAAAAATAAAAAAATAAAATCCGCTTTTGGCGGATAAGTTTTAAGAGAAATCCTGAAATATACTCAGGATAGTTCAATAAAAAGTCCGCCGATGAGACAGGAAATGATGCCAAATATTTTGCCAGGTATGTTTTGATTTGAAGAAAAAATACATAGAAACAATAAAAAAAAATCCTCCGAAAGTTAAAACTCACGGGGGATTTAGGGTACAGATTTTGAAAATCTACGCCACAAAACTCGACCGTGAGGTGAGTGTGTGGTGCCAAAGAGATTTTACAATATTAGAGTACATGTTTTAGAATATATTCGATATAAAAGAAAAAGCAAGAATTATTTTTTCTCTTCTATTCCTAGAGCACTAAGTTCTGGAGATCCGTATGGATAGACATACGTCCTCCAAAACATTCATGGCTTAACAGTGTAAGTCCAAACTAGTTCTTTTTCTCTTGTTACTTCCCAAATTTTTCCATCCCCTTCTGTAAGGATAAAATTTCCATTTGGTGCTTCGACTATACCCCCTACCTTATCGAAGAACAAATCAGGATGAGTATAGGACCAAACAATTTCAGGTGAGATAAGTGTTGCTTTTTTTGCATCAAGCTCACTTGGAAGCTTAAGTTCATAAGCCGTTGATTGTTCAGGATTTGCCTTTATACCATTTGAATAGATAAGAAATGTTCATTGTTTTGTAAAGCTTGGATGGTGATTGCTATAGAAGATTCTTGTTCAGGTTCCACCGTAAGCACTTGGATTCCCGAATCGATAAACAAGATCACCTCATCTTCAGTAATTTCAGCCCTTACCAGTATGAACTTCTCATGAGCTCGTACTGTGATCGATTACCCATACTTCACTAAAATTATAAACACTCATGTAGATAAGATCGTTCTTGGAATCATAGAAAAGTCCATTTCCATGCATTATCATACCACTCATTGAATTTGCGTAGTTGAGATTTATTTTTTCTGGATGTTTCTCTATAACACCATAATTTGGAAGATTTGGATTCACATCTTGGATAATATGATCCATTGAGTCCCACCTCCATACTATAGAATTCGTAGTTGGATTTATTTCTACTATTCTCTCAGGATAAATATCGATGTCAGATTTATATCATATCTTTTTTGCATCCTTTTTCTCTATTTTACGCCACACAAGGGTCAGTATATTTCCGTTTGGAAGAAGCTCAGTATCATGATGAGCTATTACGCCTGTCGAGGAGATTTCATACTTCCAAAGGGCCTGTGCACCTGTTCCCATATATTCAGTAATACCTCAATATCCTCCAAGAATTATATGCGGAGATTTTGATTTTACTGAAGCAAGGAGTTTTCCATCAGGAAGCAAAAATGCATCATTTCAGAGGTATTGATCTCCAAGTGGCCACTCAAAAAGAACATGACCAGACTTTTCCATAAGATAGAGCCGATTGGACATGATATCATTTATAAGAAGTGGATTTTTATCCATCTTCTCTTGCTTTATAACATCTATTTTGGTATCCACATTTCCTATTGATGTTGATTTCTTCGGGATTCATCCTGCTGGAATTGAAGGATCAATTTTCTTCTCTATATTAAGAGATCCTGTAGTACTTTCGTCTTCCCAAATTTGAGATTTCATAGTATCTTTCTTCAGAAAAATGAGGAAAGAAATGAGTATAGAAAGAAGCACACTAATACCAATGAGAACATTTTTTTTCATACAAAAATCAACAATGAATATACGATGATTCTAGTAATTTTTTCCGAATATCAAAGCATTTTAATGAAGTAAATTATTTATTCATAATCCCCACCTGAAATAGAGAAGAAAATAAAATGACCCTTTTAGAGAGTCATTTAGAAAAAATGATTCACATAAAAAAACCTAGGAAGAATCCTAGATTATTTTTTTGATGCTGTCTGAGTTACTGCTTTTTTTGCTACAGGCTTCTTAGCTGGAAGAGCTTTTGCAACTGGTTTCTTAACTGGAGCTTTCTTAGGGGTTGTTGGTTTAGCAGGAGCTTTTACAACAGTAGGCTTTTTTACTTCAGACTTCACAGCAACATTTTTTACTGGAGCTGCTTTTTTTGCAGGAGCCTTTTTTACAGAAGCTCTTTTAGTAGGAGCCTTTTTTTGAACTACTGCCTTTACTTGATTCTTTTTTACAGCTTTCTTTGCTTTTTTTTCTTCCTTCTTTGCTTTTTTAGCAGCTTTTTTTGCCATTTTTTCAGCTTCTTTTTGTGCTTTTTTCTTTGCTTTCTCTTCAGCTTTCTTTGCTTTTTTTGCAAGCTTCACTGGATCAACTTCTTTTACTTTTTTCTTGCTAGAATCTTTTGTTCCCATATGTGGAAAAGTTAAATATATGGGCTATATTATAAAGAATTCTTCTCCTGTCAATATACAGCAAGGGGTATCAATCTTTTTCTCTTGATGAAATTATTTTTTGTTTCGATACATAGAATTATTTTCTACAATAAGCATTCGGTAATCAAGAGTACTCCATTTTCTCATCCACTCAAGAATAGGATATATATGTTTACCCGTGTCGGTATCCCAGACGATTATATGTGTTGGATTTTCTTTGGATCAAACGTAACCAAGAAGAAGAAATGCATGCTCTCAAGAAATTCCAGAAACTGATGTTCCCTCTTTCGTCTTCCATGTCATTACTCTCTCTGCTGAGGCTCTTTCACATTCATTGCGTCATGAAATAGTAAAATTTCTAAAGACATACATATCTATTTTATCTACTACTCAATCATCGAATGCTGGTGTAGTACACCAGTCTCCCCAAAAAATAATGTGATCTCATTTCTTTAGCGCATCAAGTGCTCCTGACAATTGAATATCTCATGTTATACCACTACTCATAAGAGTATGAGAATATTGATTATTGTATCATCTTCTATCGAGAAATCTGGAGAGCGGGAGACCATAAACTCCATATCATGTAGCAATCTTTTGCGATCAAGTATAAGATCATACAAACTCTTTTTCTGGATCTCACCAAATACCATTTTTATATGGAGCCACAAACTGAGGAATCTCCCTCATAATATCTTCCTCGCTTATATACTTAGAAGATAAAACCTCAACAACCATTCTCAGTGCAGCAATTTCGCATGAAAGAAGATATTTTTGGAGGCTAAGTTTATATCTATCACTGACATCAACTGTGGGCTTCAGACTACTACGTATCTCTAAATATTTATAGAGACTCTTTGCATACTTCGTATAGGTATTTCTCCTTTTATAAATTTCTTCAATGATGATATTCTTTGGGTTCATCTTCACCTCTCTATTGAGCTTTACTATTTTTGAAATAGCTCCCTCAAATTTATCTTCAACCTGCCCACTAAAACTCTTCGTATTTTCAGCGAAGATTGGAAGGGACCAAGAGAGACCCAGTATGAGAGTAAAAAATACAAATATCCGCATATTAAAACCCGCTTTGTAACTCTAACATCTTATGGTAAATGCCTCATTTAGCAATGAGTTCTTCGTGGGTTCAACGTTCATGGATGGTTCATCATTCTATCACAATGATGTCATCAGCCTTCTTTACGGTTTGAAGTCGGTGAGCGATGATGATGACGGTTCTTCAGTGAAAAAGAGTATCCAGAGCTTTGGTGATTTGTTCTTCTGAGAAGGAATCGAGAGCACTTGTTGGTTCATCAAGAAGGATGATTTCTGGGTTCTTGAGAAATATCTTAGCAATAGCGAGTCGTTGTTTTTGTCATCAACTGAGTCTGACTCATCGTTCACCTATTTCTGTATCGAGTCATTTTTCGAGATCAAAGACAAAATCACAGTGAGCGAGACGAAGAGCTTTGATGATTTGTTCTTCGGTATGTTTTGCTTCTTTGGTATGCTTTATTTCTTCGGTATGCTTTGCTTCTGTGTCGGATGATTCTGTCTGAAGAGTTGAGTCTTCTTCGTGAGAGATGGAGTCTTCTCTTTGAAGGGTTGGGAGAGCGCTTATAAGATTTTCTCGTATGGTTGCATCAAAGACTCATGGTTCTTGAGTGAGATACCCTATATGGGGATAGTAGGTTTTGAGGGCAGTTTCATCGAGTCTATTTCAAAATACAGAAACATATCCTTCATCGGGATGAAGGTATCCTGCTATGAGTTTCATGAGAGTAGTTTTTCCTCCTCCACTCGCACCAACTAATGCGGTTTTCTTTCCTTGTTCTATAGTAAGAGAGAGGTTTTGGAATATAGGAGTATCTGTATAGGTGTAGGAGAGGGAGTGGAGGGAAAGGTTTTCTCCTGTTTTAATTTGAAATTTTTTTCATGTATCATATCCCTTTATCGATGGTAACGAGTCAAAAGTACTCCAAAGAGTCTCTATATAGGCAAAATTCCGCAGCAAATCACGCAAGAGATGAAAAAACTCATTGAGTGCCTTCTCAGTGAAAGATATTATAGCAATAAAAATACCAAAGTCAGCAACGGTAACTCATGTTTTTTCAAATATTGATTGTGCAATATAGATATAGAGCGCTACGCGAATAACAAGAAATAAAAAACGTGGCGCTTCTTCGATGACAAGAAACCCTACATTAACTGGATATTGATAGACTTTCGCAAGAGTAAAATGGTGATCAATTTTTCTTAAAATATTCTCGATTCAACCTGATTGAAGAAGTTCATTTTTAGACATAAGAGCAACTGTGGCTTGATGTTTACCTTCTCTTTCTTCAAACTGTCTTTTGTATCTTTTTTTTGTCATCCAGAAGTTCGCCATGGTAGCAATACCTCATGAGATAATAATTACCATAAGGAGAATAACTCAAAAAATACTGGAGATACCAAAAACAAAATACACGGCATAGAGTGCTATAACAATGCTCATAGTTGCCTTAAATGTAACTTCAAAAAGTCCATCAATCCAAGTATGTACTCAACGATCAATAATATTTATAAATCTACCAGTTCAGATTCTTTCTATCATGTTACCATCTGCCTGAATAAATTTCTTGAGATAAATTCCATAATATATTTTTGTTCCATCGAAAAGGATTTTTGCCCATCACTCTTTATAAAGAAGAAATCGGGCACTCATTAAGAATATTGAAACTCCTGAATACCAATAAATGAGCGTATAAAAATCTTGAAGATCTGCTTGTATAAGGCTCGCAAAGATATTGCGGAGAATTTCAAAAGAGAAAATATAATATCAACCCATAGCAATACCCTCAAAGATATTCCAGAAAAAATTTCTTGGCATCAGAAAAACTGGCTCAAAAAAACGTTTCGTTTTATTTAAAAAATTCATGGTCTGAGTATAGGAATAACTCAGGAAAAAACAAAAAAACCGAATATAAATTCGGTTAAATTGATATATCCTGGAACTAATTCTCTTTCTTCTTTTTTACCGTCTTCTTTTTTGTATTTGCCTTCTTAGGATCAGTTTTTGATTTCACCTTTCCGAAGGCATTTGGTAATTGTTCTGTAATCATTCCTTTCACTTCTTCAAGTGTAAGATTATTTATTTCTGTCTCATCTGTTACTTTTTTTCCTCACTTTTTAAGGTAAAGGTTCTCTTTTCCAAATTTAATATAAGGTCCGTATCTTCCTCGTTCCACAGAAATCTTTTCTTCTGGCCAGTTATGGATATATCTATTTGCTTCTTTTTCAACTTTAGCCGAGATGAGCCTGTGAGCTTCTTCTTCTGTAATTTCTTCGAAATCAATTGATTTAGGAACATTGATATAGAGGTCCTTCCATTTAAGAAATGGACCAAAACGTCACTTCCCTTTCGTATATCATACTCATTCATACATACCAACAGGTGCATCTGCTTTTTTCTTCTCTTCGATAAGTTCGATAGCCCTACTAAGATCAACCGCATGAGGATCTTCTGTTCTTGGGATGGAAATAAATGCCTCCCCCCATTTGACATATGGACCATAACGCCCCTGTCAAATCATAAGAGGTTTATCTTCATAACTACCAATTTCTTTTGGAAATGAAAAAAGTGCCAAAGATTCCTCAAGTGAGACATCATCAATTGACATACCAGGAGAAAGATTTGCATATCGAGGTTTTTCATCTTCTCAAAGCTCATCAGGAGACCCTATCTGAACCACAGGACCAAATCGACTCATACGAGCAATAACACTTCTACCAGTTGCAGGATCTTTACCGAGATTTCTTTCACCAGAAAAACGACCCTCACTTCCAAGTGCAGATTCTATATTTTTATGAAATGGAACATAGAAATCACTTAGCATATCTTTCCAATTCAGCTCTCAACGAGAAATTTCATCAAAATCTTCTTCAATTCGAGCTGTAAAGTCATATTGCATGAAATTCGTAAATTCCTTTTCAAGATAATCAGTTACCACAAAGGCAATATCCGTCGGAAGGAGTTTTTTCGCCTCTATAACAACATATCCTCGATCTTGAATCGTCTGAATTGTAGCAGCATAAGTTGCTGGTCGACCAATTCCTTCACTTTCAAGTTTTTTCACAAGAGAAGCTTCTGTATATCTGGGTGGAGGAAGAGTAAATTTCTGCTCCCCAAAAAGAGTATGGGAAGTTATTATTTTTCCTTTTTCAAGAAGAGGAAGTTTTCGACTTTCTTCATTTTCTTCATCATCAGTTCCTTCTATATAGAGCTTCATGAAACCTGGGAAAATAATAACTTCCCCCTTTGAAATCCACTCTTCGCTTCTATTTTTTTCAGGAATAAATCGATATGTTGTTGTTTCAATAATTGCCTCAGCCATCTGAGAAGCAACCGTTCTTTCCCATATAAGCTTATAAAGCTTGAATTCTTGAGCATCAAGTCAGCTTTTTTCTGGCGTCTTATCGATGTAAGTAGGTCGTATCGCCTCATGTGCTTCTTGAGCGTTTGCCTGTTTTGTTTTATATTTTCGCCCCTGAGGAAGACTATATTCACTTCAAAACTCTTTATCGATAAAGTTCTTTGCTGACGAGATAGCTTGATCCGAAAGATTTACTGAATCTGTTCGCATATACGTAATATGCCCATTTTGGTAAAGCCTTTGCGCAATATCCATGGTCATCTTTACGCCGTAACCAAGTTTACGGGAAGCCTCCTGTTGAAGAGTTGAGGTAGTAAAAGGAGCGCCCGGAAAACGTTTTGATTCTTTCTTTTCAATATCTTCAAGTACAAAATTTTCCTCATGTGGAACCGTATAAAGAATATTCCCCTTCTTATTTTTCTCTTTTTTTATGACTCAGATATCAATCCCATGTGAGAGAAAAAATTCCCTTGCTTCTTCTTCATTTTTAAGCTTTTGATTTTTTCCTGAGATTTTTGTAAACTCGAGAGGAAAATCCAGCCCGCTCGTTTTTGAAAAAGCACGTATATTCCATGATTCATCAGGAATAAAGGCTCGGATTTCCCTCTCTCGCTCAACCAATAATTTTACAGCGACTGATTGAACTCTTCAGGCAGAAAGCCCAGACCTCACCTTTCTCCAAAGAACAGGAGAAACTTCATATCAAACAATACGATCAAGGATTCTACGCGATTGCTGAGCATTCACGAGTTCCATATCAATCTTTCCAGGTTTCGAAAATGCATCTACAATAGCATTTTTGGTAATCTCGTTATAGGTAACTCTTGTGGCATCTTTTGGGTCTATATCAAATACATGGGCAAGATGCCATGCGATTGCCTCTCATTCACGATCCGGATCAGTAGCGAGGATGATATGATCTGCTTTTTTTGCAAATGCCTTGAGTTCAGTGACGCGCTTTTTTTTATCGGGAGAAATTTCATAACTTGGAATAAACCCTCCTTCGATATCAACTCCTATGGATTTCTCTGGCAGATCACGAATATGTCATATAGAAGCCTCAACTTGGTAGTCTTTACCAAGATATTCTCCTATTTTTTTAGCCTTTGCTGGCGACTCAACAATCACAAGATTCTTGGGCATTTGTTTAGAGTTTTTAGAGATAACTGGTCTAGAAGGTAGCCCGAGTCAAGGGAAAGTCAAAAGATTTTACAGAAAAAATCACTTGCTTATACAAATTTAAGAGGGGAAATAAAAAAATACTTCCGAATTGAAGGTATACCTAGTATAAAATATATGCATTCTGCTGTGAACTCCTGCTTCACGAGAACCACCAAGTGATTAAGGAAAATTGAACTTAAGGCTGAGCTTTAACAGGAGTGAGTATATCAGAGGGTGCGAATTAAGCAAATCTTTTTTTATCTTTTCTTACAGATATAAATAAACGCTGGAGGAAAATTTATTGGCTCCCAGTCATTTTTTATAATATAAAACAGTTTTTCAATATCTTCCTTATTTGTTCCAAAATACTGATACTGGATATAGAGTCCATCGTTTTTTAGCGCACGAGAAATCGCAACCAAGATTTCTCGTGCATGTATAGGATTCATACTTCCAAGTGGCAGAGTAGATATAACAATATCAACACCCTCTCGAGGAAATGAATTTAAACAAGCTTCCGCATCGAGATGAACTATGCTTGTATGATTATTGTGGTACTTCCTGAGTCACTCATATCGGTCCTTTTCTATTTCACAAGAAGTTAAATGTGTAGAATCATTCTTTTTTTCAAGAATAGCTCGAGTCATTACACCAGTTCATCAACCAAGTTCAACAACTTGTTTTACTCAGTCCCATTCTACATACCGGAGCATTCGTGATATAAGAAATGATGATGAAGGAAGTCCATATCCGATATTCTTCCAAAAAAATACCCACTTCTTATTGAAAGAATCTGGAAGAAATTTTCAGACTCCTCTCCAAAAAGCGAGCCAAACGGAAGTAACCTTACGGAAATTATCGAGCCACCTTCATGAGATCTCTGATTTCGTCATAATCTTTTTGTTCGAGGGATGATTTTTTATCGGACATTTTTTCAATAGTACAGACAATTTCTTCATTAATTGCCTGCCCCATAGCGCTTCTAACAGCAGAAAGCTGTTGAACAATACTTGCAACACTTGCTTCGTCTTCAATCATCTGAATGACTCATCGAATCTGTCATTCGATGCGGCGAAGTCTATCGCCAACTCGCTTTTTCTGAACTACATCTTTTATTTTCATAAATTCTTAGTATTAGGAAGTAAAATATCTCCTAGTAGAGCCTACATTAAGCCAAAAGATAACATTTGTACTCCGACTAGTATATGAAAAAGATACGAAGAATCAAGTAAGATTTTGATAACTGGTAGGATTATTTTACCTTGAATTATACCCTGATTTTTATATAAATAGTCCACTCGCATGGAGAGATGTCAGAGTGGTCGATCGTGCACCCTTGGAAGGGGTGTGTGCAGTGATGCACCGGGGGTTCGAATCCCCCTCTCTCCGCCAGTATTATAAAAAACTCTATAAGAGATTCTCTAAAGTCAATGAATTCATTGAATATATAAAAAAATCAATATAATCATCACATGAAAACTTTTACTCAATCATTTTTTGAAGGACTTGGCATACAAATTGACTCCCTTACCATTACGGAAGAGGGTGATGATGTATCTATAAATATCGAAACTCCTGATTCCTCACTCATCATAGGACAGCATGGAAAAAATATGGAAGTTTTTAAGCACCTCCTCGGTCGAGTTGCAGAAAAAAAACTTGGAAGATTCATTCACCTTCATCTTGAAGTTAATGACTACATGAAGTCAAAAGATGAGAGACTTTTCAAATTTCTTGAATCAAAAATTGCTTTTGTTATGTCAACCGGTAAATCTATACGGATACCGAATCTTTCTGCATTTGAGAGAAAGAAAGCGCATAACTATATTTCTGAGAAAAAGATTGAATGACTCAGCACAAGAAGTGAGGGAGAATGAGAAGAAAGAGCCCTTATGTTGAGCTACACTTGAGCCATTATAGCGAACAATCAACCTCAAAAAGATAGAACACCATCAAATGATATTGATAGCCTTTCCCTTGAAGGTGTTGGTATATAATTATGAAAAAAAGGATTTCCTTTCTCATGCTTATCTTTTGTATTCTCTTATGAGGATATTTTTCGTTCCAACTTAATACAGGGAAGATTTATGATGAATATAGTAATCTCTGGGACTATAGAATACTTCACCCCGAAACACTCCCAGATACCGATCTTATAGAACTTACTGTAGCTGGCAACACGAACAGTTTTGCAGACACCCTCTGGATACAACTTATCCAATACATATGAGACAATATCTTTAATGAAGGGTATAATAATTTTTTAAATGCCATTGTAGAAAAAATAACCATCCTTCACCCTCATTTTTCTGAAGCATATAATCTTGCCCTGATACTCTCACCAAATGTAAATACTGATCGAGAGGATTATGAGAAGCGAAGACAAGTTACTCTAGAAGCTCTACGAATTTGAGAAAAGGGCATCCAAGAAAACTGCAACCAAGAAAAGCTTCAAAAAATATATTCAAGTGAAATTGGTAGAGAACTCTGGAATAATAGTGAATTAAAAAACCCCTGCAATGATTCAATGCTTGCATATAATGTTGCAATAACAGCGAATGAGCTTTGAGAGTATTCCAAGGCAGAACAATACTTCAAAGTCGCAAGCCTCGAAGAAGATTGACCAAAAGCGGCACAGTTCCTATGACCGCTCATGCAAGCAAAGCTCGGAGATTACAAAAGTTCTTGAGAGCGCTTTCTTTTGATTGCTGCTTGAGCTTATGATGAAGATCCATATACTTGCCAAAAAGAAACAGCTCTTCTGCTCAAAAAATATAAAACAACCTCATTCCAAGACTTTATTGGTTGACTCTGAACCTATGAGAAAAATTTGAAGCATCCAAAAACAGGCGACAACATTATTGCATCATCATGAAACACTTGCTATGGATTTAATATAAGAGCTATAAAGCAATTCTATCTCGGGTTTATCTCAGAGATAACAAAGAACCACCCTGAAGTTACTACCTGAAGCGGGATTCTAGAAAAATGACTTCTTAAATTTATTCCAACCATACAAGACCAGAATGGTTGGACCGTAAGAAAAAAAGATGGTCAATGGCAGTTTCAGGAAAAATAAAATTACTTTTATGATTTATTTCGATAAACTCTCCCTAGAAACCTGGAAAAAAGAAGGCGTAAATAGTCTCTCTGTTTTTTTCTATAAAAGCGGTTGTGCTGGGACAAAAATACAAGTTGAAAGAGGGAAAAATAGCCTCTGTAATAAGGAAATAGTCCAAGATGATATTACTCTATATATCAAAGATGATGAAAGTGCCCTTTTGGAAAATGCAAGGATTACCCAAGCATGAAGCAAGTGGATTTTTACAAGCCAAAATATAAATACTCGATGTTGATGTGGATCGAGTTTTTCGCTCAAATCTGATAGTCCCCTTAAAGATAAAGTCGAACGATTACGAATCGCCATGAAACAAAAACAAGAAGGAATTCATAAATAAAAAAGGCACTAAGTGTGCCTTTTTTATTATTCTGATTTTTACTTCTTGCAAACAGCTGTGTATTTATCGATGAGTGCCTGATTCTTACTATAAGTTGCTATGACTTGAGCATTACATGCTGTCTGACGATCAAGACCTCAAAGTTTTTCCATTTTCGCAAGCTCTGTGAGAGATTCACTAAATTTACCAATGATAAAGTAGGTTCGATATCGAACATTCAATATCTCTATAGTAGCAGGATTTTTTTCAAGGTAGGCGTTTGAGAGTGATATAGTAGATAGGTATTTCTTTTCACTATACGCTTTAAGAATATCAGCTATTTCTGCCTGCTGACTCGAGCTCGTTGTCTGAGTGGGAGTCACTTGGGTATTTACAGTTGTTGTAGTAGTTCACGAACTCGAGACAGTTGCGGGAATAGAAACCCCTCATGTAAATCATGGGTCCTTTACAAAGATTCGTGGGACTCAAGCAAATGGGTTTGTCCCACCTGGACGAGTAGAGTATTTACCTAAACTTGCATTATACTCAAAAATACCAAGGAGTTTTCTCTTATATTCCTTTTTTTCAAACTGATAGAGGACTTTCATATCATATACTCATGTTGTTCAAGTCCCGATTACTATATCAACAAAAACATGGTCATTCGCTCAAGACTGGACAAACTCATATCCAGCAATTCTCGATCAAGAATGAAATTTATAATACTCCTTGATTGATTTCCAATCAGTATTCACTTTTTTAATAAACTCTGCTACATCTTTTCCATAAGTAGAAATAAGTTCACTTTCAGAGCTGGAGGCTATTGCCTGATTCACCAATCCTGTCCCTGCATCAATCTGACTTCAGGTAACTGTTACCGGAATAACAATAGGATTTGAAGGAACCACCACAACCTGAGATACAACAACTCCAGAGTAATCAGAAAGAGGGATTTTGATACCAGCCTTCATCATCTCGTTTCGAAGAACGGCATTTTCTGCCTCTAGTTGCTTTATACGAGTCTCGTATTGAGAAATAAGAAGATTCAGGGTATTAACAGCTGTTGAAGGATCGAGTGTTGTTGCGGCATTTGCCCCAACAAAAGGAACCATAATCGAGAGGAGGATAAGTATTCGAAAGCGCATAAAAAAAAGTTATTTACTAAATTCTACCTATGCTTTCTCCGAAATCAAGGCTTTCACTGGGGCATAGGACTTGCGATGAAGAGGATGTATGCCATAGTATAGAAGTGCATCCTGATGTTTCTTTGTTCCATAGCCCTTATGAAGGGAGAACTGATACTCAGGGCAATCCTTCGAAAAATCACACATAATTCTATCTCTTCCAACCTTTGCAATAATCGAAGCCGCAGAAATTACTGGCTCTATTAGATCTCAGTGAATGATGTATTTTACAAGATTCATTGAAATTCATTCAAATTTATAGTTATCCCTCCCATCAATGAGGATACTGTATTTTGAATCGGATTCCATATTTTGAAGTACCTGAATTAGTGCATTCTTCATAGCTCTTCTATTTGCTTCGCGTATACCAACTTCATCTATGCATTGAGCATCTGATTCTCCGAAAGCATATCGACACTTCCCTTCTCGAGATAACTTTTCTATATCTCAAAAGAGTCTTTCGCGAATAATGGGAGAAAGCTTCTTGGAATCAGTTAATCAGACAAGGAGGGAAAAATCAAAATCAATTGGAACACAAAATGCTCAGGCACATACTGGTCAGGCCCAAGCTCATCTTCCAGCCTCATCAACACCTATGAGAAAAACTCTATCCATCATGAAAAACTAAACTCACTTTATATAAAAAGTATAGAGACACAAAATTATCTTTACTAAATCATCTTTCGTCCTATACTCTCTATACTCTCAAAAAGGGACAGATGCATGCTCATACTCTATGAGAGGAAAGTCTGGACATCACTCTAGGAGGAGAAAAGCTAACGGCTTTGGCTCTACAATATAAATGAAATGTAGAGTACGGAAAGTGCCACAGAGACTATACTCACTAGAATTTTTTCTAGTAAAAGGTGAAAAGTCATTTGGTGTCTCACTTTTGATTTTATGAATATTCATAAGTAAAAAGGAAGGGCTACAGATGAACCCGTAAGGGGTGGAAAACCCTCTCTGATGCAAGGAGAATGGTATCAGAATTGATAATGCCCTAGAGCAGCCAATCTTGATATACTCCGCTTGAGTTATGGAGTAATCCATAGCCTAGATAGATATGCATCGAGGTACAGAATCCGGCTTATTATCCCTTTTCGAGAGTACCGTATTCTCTATCCCGACTCTCAGGGATAGAGAATAAGAAATAACTAACCAAATATTTATGAAAAATATCATGCTTGTCGGGATACAATGATCAGGAAAAGGAACTCAAGCAAGAAAGATCCTCGAGAAATATCAAAATAATTATATTCTCTTTGAGATGGGTGGTGAACTCAGAAAACTCATCCAAAGTGGTACACCAGATGGAATTCATGCAAAATCGTTTATGGATCAAGGACTAAAAGTTCCAACAGAATATATCGTACGACTTTCAAAGAAATTTATAGATGAAAATAAAGATAAACACATCCTTATAGATTGAGCTATTCGATCAAAAGAACAAAATGATGCAATGGAGAAGGTATGGGGAAATTTTGATGTTATTTATCTAGAATTGGATGAAGAAACTGCTGTAAAACGTCTCTGTGGTCGTCGTATTGATCCTGTCACTCAGGAGACATTCCCAGCAAGTTTTACTTGAGATATTAATCCAAAAACTGGCAATAAACTCGTCACTCGTGATGACGATAAGGAAGATGCAATACGAAAACGTATCTCTTGGTCCATATCTGACACACTTCCCCTTTTGGATGTTTGGAGGGAACATGGGCACACTGTTCACGTTATAAATGCCAACCAATGAGAAGAAGAAATTTTTCAAGATATCGAAGCAAAAGCCCTCTAAAAAACACTCGCCCTCATTGGGCGTTTTTATAATATATAGCCATAATTTATTCTCCTATAGTTCGGAACTTTTATATTCATATTCCATTTTGTCGACAAAAGTGTCCTTATTGTAAATTTGCACTTACCCCCATATTTGACACTGCTAAAAAACGGAGGTATATTGCTTTTCTTAAAAATGAGATTCATGAGCACTTCAGGACCTACGATCCTCAAGAATCTTTCATATGGAATACTCTTTATTTTGGCTGATGAACTCCCTCTATTCTCACGATTGATGAAGTAGCAGAAATACTTCAGTGCTTTCCTTGACGGAAAAATACTTCTGAGAATCCTGAAATTACCATTGAATGCAATCCTGAAGATGTATCAGGAGATTATATAAGTTGACTTATAAGTCTTTGAATTAATAGAATTTCTATAGGGGTACAAAGCCTTAGTGATACGTCTCTCAAAAAGATTCATCGCAGTAGCTCATGAACGATTATTTCAGCACTTTCCCATATTAAAGAAGCAATAGAGTCATTTGGGGATAAGAAAATATCATTAAATATAGACCTTATACTATGACTCCCCTTTTGAAAAAAGGGAGAAATACTTAAGTCCCTAAAGTTTCTCCATCAATCGTATTCATGCATTACCCATACAAGTGTTTATATGCTTGAAAATTGACTCTACCCGAAAGACTGGAAAAATATTTCCATAACCGAAGAAGAAATGGAAGAAGAATATCGTCAGATTTGCAACTATCTTGAAGGTATTTGATGGAATCACTATGAAATCTCAAATTGGGCAAAACCTTGATTTGAATGTACTCATAATCAGGGTTACTGGAAACATGAGAATTCTATTGGATTTGGGCTGTCGGCATCCAGTTATCATGATGGAAGACGCTGGGAAAATGAATCAAGCTTTCAAGCCTACTATAAATGAGGCATATCCTATGATGACACACTCAGTCCAGAACAAATACGACTCGAAAAAGTAATACATGACTTCCGTACCTTTTCACTCAAAAATGACTGATTCAATAAAGAGAAATTGAATTCACTACAGGCCTGATGACTTATAAGAATTTCTGAAGATAAAATTCTTCCTACTGAAGCTTGAATTTTTCGAGAAAACTTTATACTCAGTGAGCTCATATAATTTATGAGTCGGTGAAAATATTGAAAATATGAAGTTTGAAGAGGAAACACTTGTTTTTATTCAAATTCAGCGCAATTTAAATATTTTTTGCCACTGTGGCTCAGTGGTAGAGCACGCCCATGGTAAGGGCGCGGTCGCGGGTTCGATTCCCGCCAGTGGCTCCATTAGGGACTTATTTCAAAAAAAAAGTGATGTAAGCACATCATAGAGCTTTATTTTAAGCTCTTTTTTGTTATTAATTTCGAGTTCGAAAGTAGTAATTTGTATAAGCTTGATTATTTCATCCCTCATATCCTTGATTTCCTTTTTCTGGTCTACTCTACTAGCTAGTTCAAAAGTTTTTTGAAGAACCTCTGGCAATCGGTCCAAATATTGTTGTAATTCTCAAGTTTTTTCTGCATCAGCTATTCTTTCATCAATCAAAGATACTTCCATTGCATTCTTTTCTATAAGTTTTGTATAATTTTCTTTCGAAATAGTTCCGTCTGCTACTAAGCTAGTTGCGTTATTATTGACTTCTTCTAAATGAAGTTTTGCTTTTTGCAGTTTACGGATCTCTTCTTTTTGGACATCATAAAGTGAGTGCAAATTAATTGACTCTTTCTGCTCAACTCACTCAGCAAACGTCTTATAAGATGCAGACTTCCACATATCATAAGCCTCTAAAAACCAATCATCCCCCTTGCCATCCTCCTTGGCAATCATCTCATCGAGTATCAATCATTCTCATAATTCTTTTAGAAAACTTTCTTCCAATTCTGCTTTCAGTTTTTCTTTTTCTTCTCAAGAATACCCTAGTTCATTATCAATAACTGGCTTGTGAAAATCCGAAATGGATTTTCACATTTCTTTTAATGCTTTCTTTCATCGTTTTATAGCATCTTCTTTTCTAATTTTGGTATCAATCTTAGCTTTTCTTACATCGTTCGCATATATCAAAAAATGCTGAAACATTATTGATTCAAGTATAATTTTGATTTGATCTATAAATCATTCCAATATAGCTCTCTCCGCAATATATATTTTCTCTATAGCATTTGTGTATTGGATATATATATCTTTAGCAAAATATCGGCTCATTCTTCTACCATTTGGCGTCCTCAATTTATCTCACAAAATATCTCATTCTTGAAGTTCCCCATATCGAGACTTCTTTTTTCATAAAACATTTTGCGTTTTGTTCCATAATTCCTTACTAATTGGAGGTTCTCATTCAAGAAATTGAAGTCACTCAAAAATCTCTCAGACAGTTGGATGAGTATATGTTCAGATATAGATAGTATTATTGAAGATTCTTTCTGTTAAATGCTTATCGTCAATCTTATATCAACCTTCTTTTTGTAGGTATTCACAAATCTTTTTATGGTTATATCATTCAATCTTCATTTCGAAAGCTCTTTTAACAAAGGATATTTTGTCATTTCTCTCTAAGTATACTGCTGTTCATTTTTTTATCTTATTCAGTCAGAATGGTGGATTATAAACAAAATATCCTCGTCTCAACTGTGCGATAACGCCATTTTGCGACCTTGCTCAAGTAGTAATACTTTCGTGATAATTCTTTGCTAAACAGTTATCAACAATAATTCTGTCACTATCTTTTGTCCAAAATTCTCATCAGTAGAATATTATCTTTTGAATTTTATTTTGATTACCATATATACCAAAAAGTCTTTTTTGAATTTCAATATTATCTATTTGATTTCTTGATAAACGAGAAGAGTCTCTTACCAGAATAATACAAGGAATATTTGACTGATCTATTGCTTTTAGCATTTTATCAAACTCAATTCTTTTTCGAACAATAGCACTTGTTCATCTCTGTTTAATTCAGTCATAAGCAGAACGAGACTCCTCAAAAAATACTACATCATCCTTTGAAAATCAATTATCCTTTATTATCAAATCGATGTTATCAGCTTGATTTTCTAATGATACCTCTTGTTTATCTTTGGTACTTCGTCTTAGATAGGCGAATATTGGCGTTTTAAGCTTAGAGGTTTTGACTTGTGGTGTAGTCATACTGTGGTGTTGGTTAGTCGTCCGTATAGACGAAATTTAATATGTTTTTACTTCTTCCTTTTCTCCTTCCTTTCAACACCACATTAAAAAGAAAAGAGAAAAGCAAAATATAAGGAACACATAAGTAGAATTATACTTTTATTAGGAAAAAGACAATGGTCGTGGATTGCAAAAATTCAAGTTTTGAGTACAATATTTCAGCTAAAATGTATCTGTGTTTTCTAACTTTCAAGAAAGAGAAGGGCAACTTATTGTTGTCCCCCTTTTCATTCCTTTTGAAGGTTAGAAAAGATACGTTTTAGCGAACATTGGACACTTAGGTTGCCCTTTTGTTTGCTAAAACATCACAAAATACTTTTTAGCGTTATACTTTTATAACGCTATTTCTATGTTTAAAAGAATTATATACTTTCTGATTATTTCTTTATCGTCTGCGATGATTCATACTGATTCATATGCTAAAAATTGAGAATGAATATTTGATCAGACAGAGGTTTATCCTAATTGTATCAAAATACAAAAGATGATATATGCCGAATTCTGATGAAGTAAATGGTATACTCCAGAGCAATGGTGTAGACTATCAATGATGGGGCATCAGTGGGAAAATTGAATGTTTACAAATAAAGCCTATTCAACTTATATTAATATCCTATCTGTAAAAAAATGAATAATGAAAATTCAATACAATGATCGCTATTCAATTCCTACTATTGCTGAAATTACAGTTGATAAATTTACCTTACCAAAAAACTATAAGTGAAAGAAATTTGTAGTGAATCTTATGTATAATAATGAATTAGAAAAGGGGGACTTTTTCATAGATAACCAAATTTCTTATTCAATAAAAAGTACAAAATTTATCACATATGATCTCACTAAAGCAAATATATATTGCGAAAAAACATATTGAAAATGATATAAATATATCATATCTACTCATTCTTGTAAGAAGTAAATAAAAGTTAATAACAAAATATCTATCATTTATAGTTGATAAATATTTTAAGCTTTATGGTGCTGGTCTGTGGTTATGAGCCACACTATGGTCTCTCCTTATATCATAATTCTCCTAGATATACTAATGACTTTGTGCTTTTAGCCCTCAAGGGCAACCAGCAGAACGACCAGCACTTGGTACAAGAATATCTCGACAGTCTGTATCTTGCATATAGCAAGTATCAGATGAAAATGATTGAATTGTTTTCATAGAGTTAATAGTATCATTATAAGCAAAATAAATTTGATAGAATGGCGCCATTAAAACCAGGAGTGAAACTAAGACTTTCAGAAGAATTTTATTATATAGACTATTTGAATATTGCAATAATTAGACTTGTAATATTGTATGAAAATCTACAATGTATTAAACGATAAAATCATATATATGCCCTCTAAATTTCAACAAGAATTCATTCTTATACAAAAAGATAAAATAGAACTTTTTTGACCTTTCTCTGATAAAGAAAATGAAGTTAAAATATTAATTTTAAGGTTCAATGAAAATGAAGATACTAACTTTATTTTAGAAACGCTTACTGATTCGATAAGTAAAGAAACTTATATTGATACGTATAATCTTTTAAATCTACTATGTAAGTTGATTGAAAATAATAAAATCTTAAATCAAGAGACACTAAGTTTAATATGCTCAAGAATGGAATGAATATTAGATAGTCATTCTTCTGATAATGTTAGAATTGATGCCCTAGAGATAATATACGCTACTCGACAAAAAAATATTGATTACTTTACAGAATGGTTCAATAGAGCGATAGAAGAATCATATGAACATATATGGTGATATTTTTTTATAAAGATATTTTGAGAAAATGAGAACTATAGCGAACTACTAAAAGCTTTCAAATTAACCTACGAAAAAACTATTTATCCTTATTCTATGCATAGGGATTTTAATAAGTATTTTTCTAAAATTCCAGAAAATTTATTATTAGGGCTACTTCGAGAAATTTCTAAAGAAATTAGCATAAACACTAATGGGATAATTTGAAAAACGCAAATTGATGCTGTATTGTCTATAGAAAAAGAAAGTGCTCGATTATTTCTGGACCGAATAAAGGGTAATGATGCTTATCTTGAGGTAATATTTGAAATCATTAAAGGAATCTTCAAGAAGCTTTGCTTACTATCTAGACCATATGATGGCTTTAGTAGCCTATTAAAAGAAGCATCAATTGTTGATTATATGTTACAAGACCTACAAAGTAGTGGTAGTAATTATTTTACACAAATCTTATGACTCAATCTTTCAGATATAATACCAGAAAACGAAGATAGAGCAGAAATTTTACTTTCTTACGACACTCATTTGCAGTTTATTCTTTCTAAGCTTTTAACCAAGGAGGAAATAGTAAGTTTCTGTGAAAATGAAAAACAAAAAAATCAATGGAGAATTGACTTTCCATTATATGAATATATTAAATATCAAAGTAGCATTTCCTCTGATATAAAAGATGGATTACTAATAGAATTTGAAAAAAATCTAAAAGATGAAATCGCTAATATTGAGGAAACAAGAAAGCATTACAAAGAAAAGAATGATAAAGAGCTAGAAGAAAGAAATAAGAAAAGATTTGAAGAAATAGAACTTGGATTTAAATATTTAAAATGATATAATAACTTTTATTTTTTAGTCTATAAGTATCACACTGAAAAAGAATTATTTAATACAAAACAAACAAAATTATTAAAAGATAAGATAATTGAATTTCTTGAAGATAAAACTTTAGATCCTAAAAAAGCTGAATTAATTTTTGAAAAAAGAGAAATTAATTGATCCTCACAATACACAAGTGATTGGTATGTACAACACTACTTTGAGACCACCTTGATTGTATGAAAATCATTGTGAATTGATCTATGAAAGTTTAAAGATAAAATATACTCTTATCTGCCTTTCGCTTATAGCGAGTGACTAAGCATTATAATGGAGCTTTTAGATAAATGATATAAGCTAAACCCTAAAACAATAAGATATATTATTTCTGTTTATGACTGATCAAGAACTGATGGATTAAAGTACCATATGACTGGTAATTTTATTCACTTGTTAGAAAAACAAATTGCACAATTCAAGACAAAAACATACGTTAATGATGTTACAAAAACTCTGAAATCGATACTTCTAGATGAGGAGATATCTCAGTATAATAAAGAGGAGTTACTAAATTTTATATATAGACAACCTCGAAAGAAATCTGGAAAAATTCCATTTTTTACCTATGAAGATATAAAGGATTTATTTTCTTATTTTAAAGATAGAAATGATTGAATAATTACAGAAAATCCACTATCAGATATATCTAATAAGATATTAGTGAAGCATTTTCAAGATAATGAGGCTACTCAATGGAGAATAAGTAAGATTATGAATCTTCATTGAGTTGAGATGAAATTTGATCACCCAGAATTAGTGGTATATTCCCCTTCAGACTTTGAAAACGAAATAACAAGTGAAAGGAACTTTATAGATCCATTCTGATACTTAAAAGATAAATCATTTAAGAAAGCATTTCTAGAGCTTCTTAAAGATTCATTTACAAAACGAAACTACCACTATTACGATTACATACAAGATGCTTGTACAAGATATTTTTTATCAATATGAAATAAATGACTGTATCGGGTTATTATAAATCTCGTCAGCATAAATAAATGACGCTCAACCGAGAACTTCGAATATAAATATCTGCCTAAAATAAAGGAGAAATTTAAGGTAAAATTAAAAGATGAGTTAATAACCGAGGCATTATCTTGGAAAGATAAATTTAATAAAATAAATGAGAGTCTTGTTAAGGAAAAAGAAGTCAGAAATGAACTTATTACAAAGATTAGCTCTTTAGAGTCATATATTGAAAATACCTCTTTAAATACTATTCTATATGTAGAATGAAAGACAGATTATCAAATAGTTAAAATTGCGAAAGAGGTTTTAGAATTTCAGTGAAAAATAAAGAAATTTTGATTACGTATCCTTATTTGATGATGAGCAAGCTGAATACTTAAGCAAATGTATACTGATATTCAAGAGTATCAAAGAGTCAATATAAGGTTCTGACTTTTTGATTTCGATTTTGAGGGTTTTAGTTCAATAGATAATCCAAATAGATATAAAATCTGATTTAAAGAGAAGGAATGGTGAAAAGAATTAAGTTATGAATGAATTTATAAAAAGCATACAAGTTTAGATTTCTATATATTAACCTTACCTTTTGAAGATTTACATCATGAGATTCAATACCAAGTAAAAATTAATCCTCAAATCCAAGATGATAGTAGCTGATTCATTCATCTACAAGAGAAGGCTCAGTTAACAATAGAGCATTTATTTTATTGAAAAAAGGATTCATTAAATAAAGTCTTTGATAAAGATTATAAATTTTGTGAAAGTCCATTATTTAGAAAGATTAATTTACCAAACTCTTCTAGCTACCTTGAAATCTGATGAGATAAGTTAAAATGTAATTTTGCGACACTTATAGAAGAGCTTTGAAAATGAATGCTAGGAAATACTAAAGAATTATGAAATGATTTATTTGACTGATTTATACCTATATTCAAATTTATAGAAGATAAATTAGGCTTATAGATTTAAGAAGTTAGAGTTACTTCATGGGATTATTATAAATAAAGAATCAAACAAACTTTCCCTTAAAATACACAATAACTCTAGTAATTTTCAAATTCTCCTAAACTCAGATAGATCTATATACTAAAAATTCTCTCAATATTCTTTTGTTACCCTATCGAAATTCTCTATAAAAGTTCGAAGATTGCTCCCACCAAGGAGCTCCAGAAAATTCCCTTGTTTTTTCTAAAAAAATTACTATTATCACCACGTTGACATCCCCGAGAGGGGATTTTAATATGGAAATTGACTCTTAGTGCTATTTCTATATAATTCTCGCGTTTCATTTTTGTATTCAAAATTTATGTCATTTATTAAAAAATCTCTTGAAGAGCTCGATCATGTAGTCTGGCCAACAAATGCTGAAAGCAAAAAATATATGCTCTATACGGTAGGAACCATTATCATTATGGCGACACTTCTATCCCTTGTAGGATATGGGATTCGATTTTGACTTAAGGGCGTTCGAGATATATTTCCTCATGATGCAGTTGTTTCATCAACAGTGTCAGGAGAAAGTACTGTAAATGAACAAGATATGGAAAATCTGAAGAATGAAATCGAAAGAAGAAAAAATGCTCTCTCTGGGGCAAAAGTAGAAGTAAATCCTGTCTCTTCTTCAAGTCCAGAAAAAACTGAACTTTCAGTGAGTGGAGCTAACAAATAATTAATCACATCATTTTTCAATTTTATGTTTGAATTCTCAACAAAACCTCTTGGTGAGTGGTACGTTATCCGTGTTATTTCTGGAACCGAAGAAAATGTACGGCAATCACTTATGCAACGAAGAGAGGCTTTTGGTCTCGAAAATTATATTCTCGATGTATTTGTTCCAACCCATGACTCAGTTTCTGTTCGAGCGGGTGGTAAAAAGATTTCTCGAAAAAAGAATATCTTCCCTGGTTATATCCTTGTTAACATGATTGTAACCAATGAATCTTGGTATATCGTAAGAAATACACCGAATGTAACAGGATTTCTTGGTGCGGGTACAGTCCCAGTACCTGTAAGTGGAGAAGAACTTGATAAGCTCAAAGGTATCCTCACTGAAAAAAGCGAAGAATACAAAACTGATATGCAAGTTGGTGATTATGTAACGGTAAAAAATGGTCCTTTTGAAGGCAGTGAAGGAAAGATTATTGAAGTAAATTCTGCAAAGGGTATGGTAAAAATTATGATTAATCTCCTTGGTCGTGATACTCCAGTTGAGATTGAATTCGCCAGCGTAAAAACAAAAAAATAATTTAAGAAACTCTCTTTCTCTTTTCGAATGCGTATCGCACTCATTTTACTCTCCATTCTAGCTCTTATCTTTATAGGTAGTATTTCTTGGTCTCTTGTAAATCAAGAATGATGGAAGGTGCGCATCCCAGCAATCTCAACATCAAACCAATCAAACACTCCTTGAGCAAATGCAGATTCACTTGCTCTTGAAACTTGGAAGAGTCAAATGAAGACAGATGAAAAACTTGAAAAACTCACCTCAATTGTCGAAGAAATTGCCAAAAAAAATGGGGCTTACCAAGAAGAAACATCTCAAATTGAAAATCAAGAATCAGGACCAAGAGAAATGCCAGCTATAAAACCTTCTGGCAAATTCCTCGCTCTTATTATGCCGACAGTTACTCCAGTTTTGGATAAAAATGCCTGAATTTTTGGCCTTTATATCTTTGACCTTAATGTCAGGTACTCCACCTATAAAGATAATAACCTGGCACTCACGATTATTCCAACAGATCTCCCTTATGATACTTTTCTAAAGAATGTAAAAGCACTTTCTGGAAAACCTTACACCGTAAATGAGACTCAGAATTTCTCATATAGAAGCTTCTTCCTGAATCCCGAAATCTCTGATACTCTCGTTCGAATGGTTATCGAAATTGAAAATCAAGCAATTGCCATCGAAATTCCAAAATCAAAATTCGATACACTCAAATCCTTACTCCTCTGAAAGCAACCAGCTTCAGTCTCGGTTGGAAACTCTGGAACAGTCTCAGCCAATAAAAAGCCAACTATAATTGTTCCACCAAGCCCAAACATAACAAAATCTGGATCATCTCGTTAATACTTCATTTATACTCTTTACTAACCCCCTCCCTTATGTCAAATAAAAAAGTTCTCCTTACTCGCGAATGACTTCTCGAACTCTGAGAGGAGCTCCGCCATCTTAAAGAAGAAAAGCGAGTTGAAATCGCAGACAAGCTCAAAGAAGCAATCTCATATGGTGACCTTTCGGAAAACGCAGAATACCAAGAAGCTCGTGATGAGCAGGCTCAAGTAGAGCTCCGAATTGCTGAACTTGAAGAGCTTCTCAAGCCTGGAAACTATGACCTAATCGACGATGAAAAAGGAATAAAAAGAAAGAAATCGGGAATTAATGTAGGAAATACCGTTGTTCTAGAATTCGATGGGGAAAAAATTACTTATACCCTCGTTTGATCACAGGAAGCCAATATCTTCGAGAATAAGATTTCAAACGAATCACCTCTTGGAAAATCTCTTATAGGAAAGAATGCATGAGATAAATCATCTTATAGCTCACCATCTGGGAAAAAAGAATTTCAAATTATAAGCGTTGCTTAAGTTATGGATCTTGACCTGCTTCATATCTTCTTCAGAGAATACACCATTGTAGTGCCATTTTTTGCACTCCTTTTTGCCATCTTTATGAAATGAAGCATTCATGCTCTGAAAGGAAAATTTACAGTCCATAGAATGTTTGGAAGTGGTTGAATGCCATCTGCACACTCAACATTTGTTATTGCTCTTGCAACTGCAATGTGACTCAAGTACGGTCCAATGAGTGATGAATTTTTGATGTGTCTTGTTTTTTCTATTATCATTATATACGATGCAATGAATGTACGCTACCAAGCTTGACTTCATGCAAAAGCTATTAATGAGCTTACTCCACATGATGGAGAAGAACTCAATGAAATGCTCGGTCATACCCCTATTGAGGCACTTGCTTGAGGAATTGTTGGATTCATGACAGCAGTACTTCTTCTTTGATTTTAGAGTCTTATTCCCTTCTGGGATAGTTCCACTCATTTTCCGTACTCGATTGTTTCCTTATAACATGGGGTAAAAATCCTTTTTGATATTTTTTTGTCCATAAAAAGAAAGATACTTCTCAAAACTATGTTCTCTATTCACGACGAAAAAAACATCATAGCAATCCTCGAAAAAAATGGTCATAAAAAATTTAGGTATGCACAAATAGAAAATGCTATCTATAAGAATCTTATAACTGATTTCGAGAAAATCGATACTCTCCCAAAAGAAATACGAGAGATTCTTTTAGAAAATTGTTTTTACAACTCTCTTCAGATTCACTCAGAAGTTACGAGTGACGATGGACAAACAACAAAACTTCTTCTTCGAACAAGTGATGAAAAGATGATAGAAGCCGTAATCATGCGTCATCTTTCTGGGCGCAACACCCTCTGTGTTAGCTCTCAAGCAGGATGCCCTATGGCTTGTTCATTTTGCGCTACAGGAAAACTTGGACTCATAAGAAATCTTGAATTTTATGAGATTATTGATCAGATCATGATTGCAAATCTTTTACTCGCAAAAGAAGATAAAAAAATTCGAAATGTTGTCTATATGGGAATGGGGGAGCCAATGCTAAACTACGAAAATGTCAAAGAATCTATTTATATCGCGAGCGCTCAGAAAAAAATTGACCTCTCAAATCGTCGTATAACTATTTCGACTTGTGGAATTGTTCCTGGAATTCTTCGTCTTGCAGAAGATTTTCCTCAGATTTCCCTCGCTATCTCTCTTCATGCCCCGAATGATGAAGCTCGAAAGCGTATTATGCCAGTTGAAAATACTTATCCTATAGATGAACTTATGAAGGCTCTTGATGAATATGTATGAAAGACAAATAAAAGAATTTTTTATGAATATATCATGATAGCATGAGTTACTGACCGACCAGAATATGCTCATGAACTCGCAAACCTTCTTAAGGGAAAGCTTGCCCATGTAAACTTTATTCCTTATAATCCCTGAGAAGGAATTATGGGAAATGGATTCCAACCAACTTCGAAGATTATGATAAAGAAATTTCAAAGTACTCTTGAAGATGCAGGAATCCCTTCTACAGTTCGACATACAATGGGGGATGATATAGATGCCGCATGTGGTCAACTTGCCCTTAAGGAAGAAGGAAAATCCCTCGCGAAAGAAGAAGGAAAATGAATGAAAAAACTAGCAGAAAAGTATTGGAAATAATTTGTCAAAATTTCTACTTCCCTTGCAATGTAGAAAAAAGAAAATATAATCCCGACATGGATATACAAAAAATAATCGAAAAAATCGAGACATCAAAGTCAGAAAATGATTATCCGAAGGCAAAAGAAATCTCGCTCGAAGCACTAAAAATCCACACAGATGATTATCGGCTTTATGAGGAACTTGCGGATATCTACCTATTTGAAGGAAATATAGAAAAAGCATCTGAAGTACTCAGTGTAGCTCGAGAACTTCATCCTGATAGTGGAACTGGCATGTATCTTGATGGATATCTTGCAACTGCCCGATGAGAGTTTGAAAAAGCTATTGAGATACTCTCGAAAGCAAATTGACTCATGCCAAATAATGCAGAAATTTTACGAAATCTCGGCTGGGCTCATGTCATGAAGTGAGATCTTATGAAATGACTCTCACTCCTTCGTAGAGCACATATTCTTGCTCCAGATGAACCAATGGTAATAAATGACCTTTCTGTTGCGCTTATCGCAGCTGGTCAAGAAAGTGAAGCACGTCTAGTGCTCGCACGCCTTTGACAAAGTGACCTTGTTGACACCCTCAAAAATAGTGAAATCTAATTCAATGTTTATCATTCCTGTCGGAGATCTCTTATCGAGTTATTCGGGAGATTCGAGAAGCTTCTCTTTTTCTGGAGAGGTTTTTGATGGCGCACTTGATGATATTAAGTTTACTTCACCGCTTGAATTCACTATTGAGATTGTTGCACTTGATGATGCTGTAGAGGTTATTTTTAAAAATCTAGCAACCACAATTCTATACGAAGAAAAAAAATACTCTATTTCGATAGGAAATTTTGAAAGAACCTTTAAAAACTATATCGACCCTCTGGATCCTGATGATATACGCCCCATCGAAAATACCCTAATCGACCTCGGCCCGGTTCTCAGGGAAGAAATCATTATGGCTACATATAGTCATTCATAGAAAAATCCCAGGAACTCTGGGATTTTTATTTGTGAAGACCCTTTTTCATTTTGCGAATTATTTTAAAGAAGAGAAATTTTAAACTAGAGAGCACATAGAGGGATTTACCTCCTACCATAATTATTTTTCAGCCAAATTTTTCTTTAAAACTCGATACTCCTGCAAGATGGTGCTCGGCATCTTCGGGGAGACAGACTCAAAGAAAATCATAGGTATGACACCCCCTGAGCTTCCCCTCCCTTATGCCTTCCCACTGTATAAGATATGGTGCCATGTGCTTACGCATTTCAGGGTCTGATGTAGATGCCCCATAGTAATATAAAGCTGTCCCATGATGAAAGATAAAGACTCATGCGGCAATAATTTTTCATTCATATGATGCGAATACCATTCATCATGCATTCGCATCAGTTATATTTCTGAGAAATGAAATATAGTACTCATGAGAATTATGAGCAAAATCATCTCTTTCTGTTGTTTCAGAAAGGAGCTTCATCCATATGTCTATGTTCTCAGCAATCGGACGCACCCATTCTATTAAGACTCCACGTTTCCATGCGAGTCGAATATTATATCTTCCCTTTTCATGCATTTCTGCCATAAGTTCTTCTTCTGTTTTTCTGAGATCGAGGACTCGAGTCCATGGCTCGATAAAATTTCTCCCATAAACCACTTGATGTGCTTGAGTAGGATCGACTCAATCTGGGTAATATTCTTCGATTTGCCAGAATATCACTCACTTAGAGGCTAGTTCATCTCGTACTCTCTGAAGAAATTCCTCTGTATACTGACCCATGTCAACCCCAAGTGAGAATGCTCACTCGAATCAGAGTCCAATACTGCGATATTCAACCATTATACCGTATTGTCCATAGGTAATAACCTCCACATCTCTTGTTTGTCATGAATCATGAAGTATTGCTTCCCAAATATTACTTTGCCAGAATGAGGGTGAAGATGATATTCTTTCGGTAATCATAAAATAAGTCTATGAAAAAATAATGAAATGCAAAGCAAAATTTGCATCGAAAGATAAAACATGGTATACTTACTCAGAACTATAGGATTAATCTATCCTCACTAACCTCCCCTTTCATTATGCTTACGCAACTTGAAGTAAAAAAATCGAGCACAAATACCGGAATTAAAGTATTTTCATTCCATGGAGAACTCGATGAAACAAATGTAGACTCTACATTCCCAAATATCATCTCAGATATTGGTAATTTCTCATGAGCACGAACGCTCTTTGACCTCAAGGAGCTCACCTACCTTAATAGTAAATCTATAGGTTATATTGCTGATGTGGCCCAAAGAACGGAAGATGGAGGTGGGAAATTCGCTCTTTGTTCACTCACAAGCGAAGTACATGATACACTCGATCTCGTAGGGATAACAAATATCATCCCCGTATACGAGACTGAACAAACTGCCCTCGTCGAATTGAGCAAGTAATTCTACTTGCTTTTTTTTAATTTAGTGTAAAATTCATTTCATGACTGATCGTAAAATTAATGTAAATTCACCGTCAATATCCGAATCAACTCCATTGAGGATTTCAGAGCTTACAAAAAAGCTCCAAGAATTAAAAAAAGACATACAATCTCAACCAAATAACCCTCAAAAACTTGAAGAAATTCGGAAAACACGAGAGGAGCTTCTTGCTCTTCAACGTGAATTTCAAAGAAATAAAAAATATACTGAAGTAGCAAATCATAAGCTTGCAGAATGAAAAAATTCCCTCGATTCTATCGATGCAAACAATCTTATGCGAATCGATAGAGAACTCTCGAAAGAAGCTCGCTGAGAGTTTTTATCAAGCTCATTTTTATTTAAAAGACAGACAGATACTGATGGAACAATAACTGAAAGCCCTATTGATACCAAAAATATAAATCCTTGAGATGAAATATACGTAGATCTTGGGAAGAATACCTGAAGAAAAAGTGCATATTGGAATATAGGTCTTTGAGATATGCTTCCAGCAACGGTTTGATATGTAATTGTGAATGGAGTTATCGGTGTTCGATCTATCATTAATGGGCGAGTAGGGTACTATACAAAACCAAGTCCTGACTGATATATTCCAGTCTTTACTTGAAGCATTGTGAAGATACCTCAAGCATCTGAAATCGGGGATTTTGAATCAAAAAAGAATCCACTATTAGTGAGAAATATTGATCAAAAACAAAGCGATGACGCTACTGATATGCGCATCGAACGCCTTGAAAGAATGCCAGAGAGTTCTAATGTGGAGATTTCCATACTTATGAGAGAATCTTATGATTTCTGGAAATCCAAATGACTCTCAGAAGAGCAAATTGCATGACTCCTTGCAAATGAAGCTCGTGAAAGTCGTTGCAATCCTCGTGCTATTGGCGATAATGGTAGTGCTCACTGAATATTTCAATGGCATCCTGAAAGAAGAGTTAAAATCTTAAAAGGAACCTGAATTGATATAAGTACAGCATCTCATATTGATCAACTCAAGGCGGCCTGGTGGGAAATGACCGAAGATGATTTCGAGAAGAAAGTATTTTCTGAGCTCAAATCTGCTACAGATGCATGAGAGGCAGCTGCAATTATTTCTCGTGAATATCTCAGGCCTTGAGATAAAGATGGGGAACAGAAAATTCGTGCAGAATATGCTCAGAATATAATTCGCCAGTTCCGATATATTAATAACCCTGAACTTGCAAATCTTCCTGAATGAGAAGCAAACAGACGTATTGTGGAGTTCGCTCTTGAAGCACAGCAACGTTGAAACATACTTGGGGCCATACATTGTACGGATTGGGTCGATCGAGTATGTCTCGAGTCAATCGGTCGAGTTCAAAAAAATATATTTAATGGCGTTTCTCAGACAAAAATCGGGTTATGAACGGGAATACATGGAACTCATGCAACTCTAGATCAAATCAGCGTAATACAACCAGGTAATCACATCATGGTAGATCACATGGAAGGATGAGAGTTTGGTCGTGGAAGAACTCATAGCGTGATTGCCCTCTCAAGACCAATTAATTGAATCGTCGAAGTAGTAAGCTATCCAAATGGCGGAATACCACCAAGAATTGAAAAATATGATCTTCTTGGAGAATGACGAGCAAAAAATGGAAAAGTACTCCGAATCCAATCAGCCTAAAACAACCTCCCCTGCCCCTCGATTCCATCGAGGGTATTTTTTTGCTTCATAATCCGTTTTATATCTTCCTTAAGGTCATAACCAACAATCGTACAATCTGACGAAAAGAGTCTCTCAAAAAAATCAATTCCATCAATATAATCCATAGATATGATATATACATCTTCATCTATCGATATCATAACATTTCCTTCAGGGCTTGTAGCAAGGTAGACCTTTTTGTTTTCATCTACTCTCCTCCCTAACTCCTCAAGTTCAGTAGAGCTCTGAATTCTTATAGGTTTGGGCTTCTGAATCTCTTTTCGAGCCTCCCGATACTCGGGAGGAATAAGTGACTTAAACTCATATTTCTTGAGGAAATCAATCACAAGAGAATTTGTAAAAATACTACGAGAATCACTTCCATGGATTGCTTCAAGAGGGATATCGAGATCTGTTACGATATTTGCAAGCTTCTCTGAAAGAATAGCATTCTCAATATTTTCAAGAAGTCATTGTTTTGTCTTTTCTGTAAGCTCATTTCATGTATATTTCTCCTGATCGAGAGGAGATTCTTTTCAGAGCTCATAGTTCATTAATCCTATGGCCTCATATATACCCCGTAGAGTATTATATTTTGTAAGAAGTTCCACAGCCTTTTTTGGACCAAATCAACTCATACCGGGAATATTATCAGAGCTATCTCCTACGATAGCGAGATAATCTTTTACTTGTTCTGGAGGAACGCCAAATTTCTCTATTACATCTGCTCGTCGCATATTTTTTTGCTTCATTGCATCAAATATTCGAACTCTTCCATCTTTTACAAATTGACATAAATCTTTATCCGATGAGATGATAATAATCTCATTATACCCATCAGGGTCATGGGTAATTGATCCAATAATATCATCAGCTTCATATCCTTCTTTCACAAGAATAGGAATCCCCGCGCTTTTAAAGAATTGAAAGATTGGGTCTATTTGGGATCGAAGATTATCGGGCATACGGTCTCGAGTACCCTTATAATCAGCAAACAGGGCTTCCCGAAAATTTGATCCACTCTCTGATGCAATAATAATAGCATCATCAGGACTCATTTCAGTAAGGGATTTTATAAACTTTACTACTCCAAAGACAGCATTAACCACTTGGCCATCTCGGGTATGCATTTCTGGGATAGCATAAAACATCCGATAGATAAGGTTATAAGCATCAATGACGTAGAGATTTTTCATATTACTATAGTAATGAAGAATTCCTTCCTTCCAAGTTTTCTTCTATTTTTAGATCCTCATGAATGGGGAATCCTTGTCATTCAAGCATCTTTCTGAGCCATTTTCACTGGAGCTTTCCTGGTATAAAATGCATATGGAAATGTTCTATGCTGCGATTCGAAAAAGTCTCCCTGGTACAAGAAAAATAGTCTTTCTCACCGTAATAATTTTTCACAAACTCATATATTCAACTCAGCTCTAAGATTTCAGATTGATTTAACTCATAGGAGAAGCATTTATGCTCATATGGTACGGCCATAATATGATCCTCATTTCAAGAATATGGAAAAAGATTTTTTAAAATATACCAATACTTCCCTTTCCAAATAGTATGTCATGTTTGTCAGGATATATCACAAAATGGGCATTCAGACTTTCCAAGGATTCTATCTCTCGTGAGGGCATCATATTGAGCTCTTGTAGTAATATTCTTCATAAGATTAGAGGTTACGAAGTTTCTGAATAACTCTTAGCACTTTTTCTTCGGTTGAATAGTCTTCAATATCAGAGATATCCACCCACTTCAAATCCTCAACCTTTCCAACCTCTTTCTGCATTGATACTGATTCTGATATACTCGCAAGAAAGAGAATATCAAAATGAAGATGCTCCGGCTCGGAATGTCGAGCTGGAATAGTATGTATATCAATATCGCAAATTTCACCAATAATTCTCGGCTCTTCCTGAATTCCAGACTCTTCTTGAAATTCACGAATTGCCACAGAAAGTACATCGATTTCTCCATCTGCATGACCTCCGAATTGTAGCCATTTTTGGAGTTTATGATGAAACATAAGAAGAACTTTTGTATGATTCTCATTGACGATGAAAAGTGAACCCGTTATATGTCCTTCAAGATTCTCTCTGGTAAAAGCCAATTCCCTGTATTTTTCAATCCAGACAATCACCTTTGCTGTTGCGTCTCAATCTTCGGGAAAAGCATGGGTATGCTCTCGAAGAGATAATATGAGCTGATCTAAAGTCATAGAAATTTATTAATATGATGAATTATCTCCTGAAAAACTTCTTCTTCATTTCAATCCGCATTAATTCGAATAAATTTGCTTTCTAATTTTTTCCATTTCGAAATTTTTTCATATCAACGAATGATTTTTTTATAAAAGTCTTTTCCTTCTCTTTCGAACTTATCACCTCATTCATCAAAGGTGCGAGCTAACGCCCTCTCAATATCAATATCAAGGTAAAGAATCATATCAGGAAAAATTTTTCCTACTGCAGTCTTGTTTACCCAGAGAACCCTGTTAATACCGAGTCACTGTGCTTCGCCCTGAATAGCACATGAAGAAAGAAAACATCGATCAGAAATCACAATCTCTCAGCGTTCTAGGGCTGGCTTGACTACGGTTTCGAGTGTTTGAGCCCTCGCTGCAGCATAGAGGTAAGCATTTGTGAGTGGATGCATTATCTCATTTTCCCACTCTTTCCCTTGGGCAAGATGCCTGATATCCTCTGCAATTACCGTCGTTCCAGGTTCTCTTACTTGGGTTACATCCTTTCACAAGCTTCGAAAGTACTCCACAAGATTTTTTACTTGTGTTGTCTTCCCTGATCCAACGATGCCTTCGAAAGCTATATACATGAGAAGTGTATTTGGGTAAAATCAGCAATATTCTTATACAGTACCGTTTCTATACCCATACTACGAGCAACTGTTACATTTTCAAGGGAATCATCAAAATAAAGAATTTCTTCTGGATTCACCTTGAAAAAGGAGATTATATATTCATAGTATTCTTTTTGTGGTTTTTTGTATCCAATTTTACACGAGGCAAATATTCCATCAAAAAGTTTCTCAAAATCCATGGATTTCTTCATGTAATTAAGTCTATATTTCTCTTGATTTGTTGCTATAAAACATTTCACACCATCTTTTCTTCGTTCTTGGATCTTCTCTATAAGTTCACTATCAGGAGAATTTTCAAAGTCGAACCATTCCTTAAGGAATGCCTCTACTCATTTTTCATAACCCCATCTTTCAAGAAAAGAAGGGAGGATTACTTTAAGGTCTGCCTTTCCAATAATACATTCCTTAAATACTCAAGTGAAAAAATCACTCATAATATCAGATGGGAGATGATTTTTCTCAATAAATTCACTACTCCATGTTGGACTATGAAGAAGAACTCCATCGACATCAAAGAGAATGTATTTGATTTTTCACATGATTATCCAAAAAATGAAATAAGAATAATGCCGAAAAGAATAATACAGGCTCAGATAAATCTCTGAAAAAGATGTTTTTCCTGAAAGAACCACCCTCCAAGGACAACAGCAAAGAGAGCTGAAGTGGATTTAAAGGCGCTCGTATATGGGGCGATTACTTCAGATACAATATACATCTGAGAGAGATAGACCCAAACATGAAGTACGATTACGAGTATAAGAGCTCGATACTGTGATTTGATATTTTGCCTCAATTCTTTTCGATACTTATAGATATCTCGGATACTTAAGGTAAAGACAATAAAGTTCATGAGAAAAGACCAAACCCAGATAGAACTCGCATGTATCCCCATACGGTCAAAGGTGACCGTGAAACCATAAAAACAAAGAGCAATGAGAAACATTTTTGCCCCAGGATCTCTATAAAGTGACTTTATAGGATCAGAAAAACGAATATGTGATTTCTCCACGGCGAGATAATACGTCCCTGTAAGAGTGAGAATTATACCTAAAAAACCATAGATATTGACCCATTCACCGAGCAGGAGAATACTTGAGAATATCGTCGCAAGGGTGATGAGTCCTTTCATCGGTGCAATAAGAGAAATATCCCCGAGTGCAAGTGATTGAAAATTAAAATACTTTCCAAGATAATAAAATAGTCCCCCAAAAAGCACAATCCAAAAAAATGAAGGTTCAATATGATCTGGAATCCCCTCTTTTATAAGCATCGGACCCGTGACAATGAGGAGGACAAATGATGCAATCCCCGTCATCACTCCAGCATCAATCGATTTGAGCGACTGCTTGGTCGAAATATCCTTAAAGGCATTGAGGAAGGAGAGGACGAAGAAGGCGTAGAGGTAGATCATTTTCAAAAATACAAAAATCCGTAATTTCCACTATCGAATTTTAATTATTGTCTCTTCCCACCATCCCCCCAACCACTGCCATCTTTGCTTTTATTGGAGCTTCTGCCTCGTATCCTTCGAGGATAATATGATGGAAATCAAGTTCATCAATCGACTTGAGACTTGAATCTATCGTCACTTTTGGGAATGGATGTGGAGTACGAGCCATTTGTTCCTTCATCTGCTCGATATGATTCTCATAGATATGGACGTCACCGAAAGTATGGATAAATCCTCCTGGCTTCACCCCAAGAAGGTGCGCGAGGATATGCACGAGAAGTGAGTATGATGCGATATTAAATGGCACACCGAGAAAAAGGTCGGCCGATCGTTGGTAAAGCTGACCATAGAGTTTCCCATCTTTAATCGAATACTGAGAAAAACCATGACAAATAGGATAACGTGCTGCCTCATCTGGAAGCGCCATCGAATAAAGATATTCAGGGTTCCATGCTGTGAGACAAGTATTTCGAGCATAGGGATCCTCGTTTAACTCACGAAGAATCCAAGCTATTTGATCGACTGTACGACCCGGAGTCTTCGTCGGCCAACGTCTCCAGAGTTCTCCATAGATTTTCGGGAGTTCTCCGTGAGCTTTTGCAAAAGCCTCATCTTCGAGGATTTTGGCTATAAATGCGTCCTTCTCCATGGCTGGCTCAAGTCCCTTTTTTACCTTATTATTGTAAATGTAGTACGGATAATCATCCCAAATGTGGACATTATTTTGTACCAAGAATCGAATATTTGAATCCCCCTTGAGAAACCAAAGGAGTTCAGTTACAACTCACTTCCAATAGACTTTTTTGGTTGTGAGGAGAGGAAATCCATCTGCGAAATCGAAACGAAATTGTCGTCCAAAAAAACTATAGGTGACATCACCACTTCAGAGATCTTTGTTGTATATACCACTTTCGATAAGTTCACGACCAAGGTCGAGATATTGTTCTTCTGGGTGTTTTGGCATGGAAATTTGCTTAAAAATTACTCAAGCGAATTATATGCAAGATAGAGGAAATACAAAGCAAAAATCACAATAGAAATGAGAAGAATATTTCGAAAAAGATGATTCCCGAGTCTGATAACATGCTTCGTACCAAACCACCCTCCGACAAACATCCCAATTCCGAAACATATGGTCTCAAAAACGAGATATTGTCCTCGAACCATGATGGCTAGAAAGCTCCCAATAAACCAAAAAACACTCATCGCGGTTGCAAGTCATTTTGCCATGAGTGCTGGGAGGCGAAGAATAAAGGTATTATTGAAATAATACCAGACTCATGAACCCGCGATAAACATATTTCCGAAGATATTGAGAAAAAAGAGTCCAAAATAATAGAGTCGCTCTCTTCTTTTTGAAACATGAAGATTCGTTTGAATTCATGATTTCTTTATAATTGCAGTAATCGTGAGGGCAATCATGCTCACCGCGGAAACAAAATAGATAAGCCAATTCGGAATCGAGAAGATAAAATACGACCCGAGAAAACTCCCAATGATAGAAACTACTCCACCAATCCAGAGAAAGCGGGTTGGAATATTTCCGCTTTTATGAAACTGGTAAAGACCTCCGAGAACATCTCCGATTTTCCCAAGTTTATAAGTAATACTCGACATCTGGGGCGAAAGACCAAGTGCTGTAAGAAGTCCAACCCCGAGAACCGAAACTCCTCATGAAGAAAAACTCCCAAAATAGGAAGAAAAAAGTCAGATAAAGAAGATGATGATGAGCTTATATTCTTCAGACATTTTATTGAATTGATTCTATAATAGCACATAGCTCTCATGCATCATCATATTCGAGAAATTCGTGAGTTATATATCTCAAGCTCGAAGAGATTTTTGATCATCTCTTTGAAAGACAAATTATTCTCTTCCCATAAAGACTTGCGAATCCAAGTTCAATACCAAGTCAAGTCGAAGGATAACTTACTTCAGCAAGAAAAATATCAACATTTTTTAATGATTCACGAGAATTGACCTCCGTTCCATCGTGCGGAAAAATCCAACTCTGTTCAGGAAAAAATCGTGATTTTTTAATAGGATTATAGAGCTCATTTACAAAATCATAATCTCGAGAATGTCAAAGTTGGATAATCATTATAAAACACTAAATACCTTTTCGGTACCGTAATATTCGCTCCAATTCTTGTTATAAAAATCAAACATTCGTGCAAGCCGATCCTGATCAAGTTCATCATAACCAAGAGATCGAATCATACGAAGGAGCTCATGGCGAGTTTCTGTGATTTTTGATTCGTCAGTGATGACTCGTTCGAATTCCGCGAGGTAGCCATATCATGCATTTTTATCGATACAAAGGGCTGTATCAGCATTGAGTCGATATTCATCGCGTGCACGTGACCACTTCGCTTGATATTGAAAGCCTGCTTCAAGAACTTTTTTATCCATTTCTTCAAGACTCATGGGAGCAAGATCCACTTCCCACTCAATTCGAGCAGTACCATTTGAACTCGATTCATCATTTACTGTTGCTTTCACAACAAGAATAGTCTCATCTTTCGTTCCTCGCGTGCGAACAGAGAAAGATTTTGCTTCTTTTGTAAGTTTATGGAGAGACGTTGCTTCCTCTTCAGAGATATATTGCCTAAAAGTACCGAGCAGATGAAGGAGGTTTCCTCACTCAAAATAGTGATTTTTCTGGCTTTCTGTATAGGAATGCTTATAAGCAGGAAAGTTTATTTCGATAGCCTTCATGAATTTTTCCATACCGTCTTTGTCACCGAGAAGGACCTTTATTTCGATTTCGTAATTATGCATAAGTTTTATATGAAGAGAATTTGATTATAAAAGAAAATTTATACTTTACAAAGTGTGGATTTATATTACTATTGACAAAGTAAATCTTCATTTTCAATATGTACTTTTGAGTTCCATTTAAAGAGTGAGTATTTCGAGAGGAGACATCACTTCTGGAAGATCTTGAGGAAGCAAAATGAGAGAAATCTTCTTTAGATTTTTCACTTCTCTGAAGTATCTGTATAAAATATCTTTTGGTTTTTCTCATGCAAGTTGACCAGAATGAGAGAAAAGATGTTGAATTCGTTGGCACACAATACCTCAAAATCCTTTGAGAAGTATTTTGAGGTTCCCTTGGGCAACAGAACCACAGAACACATTTCTCTTATCCTTCAGAAACTCATCAAGTAATTCAAACTATCTGATATCAGATTGCCATGTTGCTCGATATACCCTCAACAGTTGCTATTATGCAGGATATTATTTCTTGAATAGAAACTACAGAATGATCACATTTTCATGGTTGGGATATTTGAGCCGGAAGTGGAATTCTTGGATTAGCACAATTTATATGAGCCCAAAGGCAATGAAAGCGAAATATCGATATAAAATGATTCGAGATTTGACCACTCTCACAAAGAATGGCAGATAGGGCATATAAAGCACTTTGAATATGAGAAGTCCATCTCAGCGATACGAGAGATCCTGATACCTACAGTTGACTCATCCTTCCGTCATATATAAGTAATGAGAATCTTCCCACTTCTTGAGTTCCGTTTTCTCATCATGAAAATGGTATAACTTTAGAAGAGGCTTTTCTTACAAATATTGATGCATTGAGTGAAAGGTATTGATCAACTCAAGTCTCCCAGGTTCCCCAGTTCCCAAGGGGGCTCGAATGGTGAAACACATGAGATAGTGTAGTGAAAAGAAGTTTTTCTTCGGATTTGTATGGAATATCAATTATGGGGAGATTGGCAAAAATTTCTGGTTTGCCAAGAGACCGTTACATATATCCTAGTGGAATTTTTGTTGACAATAAATGGGTTCCCCTCTATGAAGTTTGAAATAAATTCCATCAATACATGAGTAAGGTATTTCAGCCTTCTCGATGGAGAAAAAGAAAATGAAGCATGTTGTTTGCATGAAATGAGAGAGTATGGTAGAGTAGTCACATGTCCGTCACCGCATCTCTAGAAAATTCCCTCGATGGCATAAGAGCAACCCGAGAAATGAAGAGCGCCCCTCTCTTACCTCGGGATTTTTGAGTACGGTCTCTCTGAAATATTACAGAACAAATCAAATGACTAAAGTCTCTATGAGTCCCAGAAACTATAACAACAAAAGTGGATGGAATATCAAAAGATCTCATAAGAAAAACAGAGAGGCTTCTCGAATGACTCAAAATTGATAAACAAAAAATTGATGCGATAGTTGCACCCGTTCTTGCGGTCATACTTTCTTTTCTATGAGATAGATCTATTCCGGATGATGTGAAAGATAGGTATATGCAAGTTGCTCGTGAAGCGGTAGACGATCTTTCGGAAGTTACAATAGAACAAATTCTTTCTGTAAAAAATAGGCAAACAGAAATTGCTGGACCATTTGCCTCTACCGATTCAGCCTACTATCTCTCAGAGATACTTAAAGCAAGAGTCTCATGACAGTTATGATTTAGTGAATCTGTTGCGAAAGCATTCCATGAGGAACGCATCAAAGCTCCAGATGGATCTGAGTATCAAAAAGAGAATCTTGGGAAATATGTACTCTCCGTTCAATGACTCGATAAGAAGTTTTGAACTCATATACACGAAAAAATCATCCTCCCACTCTTGGCTGGGAAAATACAACTTCTGCCCGATGAAATACAAACTGAGATGCGAATAGGAAGAAATCTTTCAAGTGCAAATCTTAGCTACATAGTCTGAAGAGCGCTTCTTGATGAATTAAATCAAAGGGCTCCCTTGAACTGAAGACAAACTCTTTTAAATTTTCTAAAAGCAGGAAATCTCAGTGAACTTTCAATACCAATCTGATCACCTGATAGATATGTCACAGTAAACTGAGAGAAGATTGACCTAATAAAAGTACTTCTTTGAAATAATCAGTCGAGTTCTTATTTTCAAGCGTATGAGAACGAGGCAAGATCCATACGCTCAACTGCAAAATGATGAAAAGATTGATTGTTCTCAAATACCCCGAATTTTGAATGAGGAAAACTCATTTCATGAGATATTTCTGAATCAATGAAATGAATGAATATACAACAAATACTTATTCTTTTATCACAACTTATTCCTATACTCCCTACTGTATGAAGCATTGCTTGAGCTATAGACTCATGAAGAAATATGGCAAATGGAATAAATATGACGTGAGAAAATGTGAATATGCCACTTGAATGACTCTCCACCCTCGCTGACACTCTCGATAGCATTACCCTCTGAGTAGGACAATTCGGTAAGCTTATTAAAGCAAAGAAAATCGCAGAAGCTTTAGGGAGAATGAAACGTGTTCTTTCTCAACTTCCTACCATATTAGAACGAGCTCTTGCGCAGGAAAAAATGACAGATGCAAAAGCAAAGTTTATAGAAAAGATATGAATTCTCTTCACCACACTTTGACCTGCGCTTGAAAAAATATGAATTAATACGAAAGATACTCAGGATGTGCTCTTCAAAAGCATAAGTCACTGACTCAACAAGTGAGAAAAAATGGGATCATCAAAAATAGATAACCTTCCAAACGCACTCAGACTTAATGATGAAATAGCTGCTCTAGCGAAGCAAAGATGAGTAAAGGAAGATGTTATTAGGAAAGAATTCCTTATTCAAAGAGAATGATTAACTCCAGCTCAAGCCGAGAGAGTTATAGATGCACACAATAAAGTAAAGTGATCTTTGTGAAACTATGGGATAAAACAACTTGCGGAGAAGATTCGAATTATGACTCGAGAAGGCGAAGGAAAACTCACTAAAGTAGAAGCCAGAAAAATGCTTATAAAATGATATGCATGAAAGGCTGATGAAATCTTATGAGAACAAGATTCCATAAAGATAAAAGAACAATTAAATAGGTATTGACCAGATTTTCTTGAACGATTTAGCTGACAAACTGCATCACAGTGATTACTCGATGCGGTAGCCGAATTTAATAACACCTCTACAACTAAAGAATTGGCAGAATTTCTTGAACTATATGATATAAAGTACGAAATGACATGACTCCAGAAAGCTCTAGATGCGCTGAGTATTAAATGAATTGAAAAACTCATAGGAAGAGTAAAGTTGCTCAAATTCTCAGAGATTCCTGCGGTTATAGACTCAAAAACAGCTGAATTGGCCATATCATTTATCAGGGAATGAAGTCATGAAGAGGTATGAAGGTATATAAAAAAATTGTGAGAACCTGACAGCTCGAGTTCACTCAGAATCTTGTTCAATCAAGCAAATTGAGAAAAAGCACTCGATGCAGTTCTTTGATTGGAGTCTCAATGAGGAAATATAGCATGACTTCTTCGATGATTAATCGAGGATGACAGGATTGTTTGAATTCTTTGAGGAAACTGATGAGAAAAACTCGTAAAACTCCTCATAAAAAATAAAATTGCTTTTGAGGGAAAAGTTTTTGAATGACTCCTATCAACCTTAAGAGTAAAAATCTGATGATGACTCCGCTTACTAATAGATCATTTCCTAAAATTTGATAGCACAAATGAACAAACTATCGCTCAGCTAAAAGATAAAAAATCCGCATTATATAATTTGTGGAATATGGATTTTGAAGATTTACGAACCGAAGCATGATGAGTCGAAAGAAGACTTCTCATGGTACAAAAATGAGATATTTCATTTTTTAGGGTTTCGAACTTGGAACACTTCTTCTATATGTGAATGTCTCGCCTTGATCGAAAAATCTATGAGGATTTTATAAGACAAGAGGTAGCAGATCCAAAATGAAAATATCATACTTTCATAAAAGAACGCCCGAAAATATTAAGTGTAATAATGCTAGATTTTCCAATAGAAAGATATGCTTTTATGCACACTTTGACAAGTTAATCTTTATGGACATAGCTCACCATATTTGCCTCCCCTTCACCATACCTTCATATTTTTCTGTAGTCTTTCTGAGGTGGGGAACTCATCTCAGAAAATAAAATCTGAGCAATTTCCATTCCAGGCCTAAGAATAATTGGTATAGAATTCATATTTGCTAGCTCAAAGGTAATATTGAGATAGTGACCAGGATTAATAAGCCCAGCTGTATTATGTACGATTAGACCAAGTCGTGCAAGTGAAGACTTTCCTGAAAGTTGAATAAGGTATTTCTCCGATCAAAATTTTTCTATTGAAGTGCCAAGAACTGTAACTCCAGGACGCAGAATAAATCCATCTTCAGGAGTTACTGTTATTTCTTCATATTCAGGAAGAACTTTGTTTACTGGATCAATATTTACCACAGAATAATCTTTTACGATAAGAAATTTCGATCCAAGCCGTATATCATAACTTGCTGGTTGAAGTCGATTATTATCAAAGTCAGTAATAGTAATTTCACCAGTCTGAATGGAACTTTTGATGTCTTTATCGGAAAGATACATAAAATGACAGTTACAATTCTATAAATAGAAGAATACGCAATAATGAATCACAATCAAGTTGAAGGAAAGAGAAAATAAAGTATTAATGGGAGAGATGTTTTCTCTATTCCTTGATTGATTCAATATTTCGTATAAGTGTTCCATTGAGATAATAACCGATAATTTGTTTAAAGTTCTTCCCCATATTTGCAGCATAGGTTGCCCCGATTCAAGAGATACCAACTCAATGACCACTTCTCTGGTGTCCAATTCCTGCAGGATCTGATACAGATTGAAGGTATGGGATATCTTCGCAGCTTTTCCCTGGGTTATTTGATTGGCAGTATTCTTTAAAAGATCGAGTATTTCCATCTGAACTTGAGAAATACCATGGTTTGATGAGCTTTTCTTTAAAGGTAATAACCAGTCACTTTGTTTCCTCTACCTGTTTTGCTACATTTGGTGATCGCATCTCATATCCATAACCAAGATATTTTTGGAACTCATCAGGATTATCTGATCCATCATAGAGTTTTGTATCATACTTTCTATTTGTTGGTTTTATATAAAAATACGCATAAGTACGAGCTGCAACAAGAATCGTTTTAATTTTTTCAGTATGGTCAGTATCAGAAACTTCTCCTAGTCAGCGAAGATAATCTTCTATAGGTAATTCATTTACAACAAGAAGCTTACCATTTTGATTCGAAATATAGATTTTCCCACGAAAGAGGTTATCGTTGTATCGTCGTGAACTATCCCAGAGTGGGATTCTATTCCATGAAGAAATACGAATAACATCGGAACTTACGGTAAGCGTTTTTCAGCTGTACTCCTTATTTCCTGATTTAAATACCACTTCATTAGTTCCCTTGAGGAATACATTTCCTTCCGTATTTTTTTGAAATGGGAGAATTTTAGCATTCATTCTTACAATAGCCTTGTTCTCTGTGGCTGACTGGAAACTCAGCGTATCAGAAGGATAGGAAAGGCGGATCTTAATACTCTTTGATGGGATACTCTTTGCGGGGGGATTAATATTTTGTGAATTCAAAATAGTAGAAGAAATCTTTGTTATATTTTGAGCGCTTGCCTGTATCATGAACTGAATTTCATCTTCAGGATCAAGTGGATCTTTCTTTTGAACTTCTGGATTATATACTGGTTTTACTTTTCATACTTTTCATACAACTTCATTTCTGATGGCTGGGAGCTCATCATATATATTATCTCAGGGACAACTTGTATTTCATGCATCTCTATGTCAAGCAAGTCGTTGGGTAGTAACTTTTTTCCAAGAACAATTCTCCCCTCATTTACACGTCATAATACCCGAAGTCTCTTCATCAACATTAATTCCGTATTTTTTGGCAACATATGATATTGCATCAACAAGTCAGGTCCTTTGGTCACGATTGAGATGAAGTGTCTGATAGTTTCATATAACAGAAATTCATACGGTTCAAAGATTATTAGCATATACATGAGCTCATTCGACATAATCTCATCATGATCTTCACTCATATATGACTCATCGTTGCCCAATAATAAAATTATATCCAATATCTCACCATCATTTTGTTTTTGTATGGTAAAGGTAGATTGCTCGAATAAGGCTCGCATCATCAGCATCTTGTTCAAGGCCTTCTGCAGTATGGTGGATAAAAATTCGGCTTATTTTTTTTGCCGTTCGGATTGGGAAGATAAGCTTATTACCTCATTCATAACGAGTGAGACGAACTACCGTATTGGAATCATTATCTAAAGATATAAGGCTATTATATTCCTTATCTGAATTGATTCGTTTCGCTCTTTCAATCTCTGTTTCCTCGATAATTTTTGGGGTTCTTCCACGATTTTCCCATTCATGTTTTTTTTGTGCTATTCTTGAGCTCGACATATATCGAAGTGATTCATCAGCTCACCACTCTGCACGACTTATGACTTTTACGCTATTCGATTCACTTGCTTGTACGCTCGTATATTCTTTACGAAATATGATTCTTTTTCATTGACTCGATTGATTACTCGTGACTAACTCAACTGATTTTGGTCTCTTCATTCAGTGAAAAACCAAAGTCAAACTAATTTCTCTTCTTTCTTTTGTAACAAGAGGGAATGTCGTATCTCCATATTGTTCTTCATTGTCCCAATCAAGGTGACGATGATAGTCTTTTCCATCAATGTGCCAAATAACATCAACTTCATCCGAAGATTCAGGAATGTAGTCACTAAAACGTAGAAAAAAGGTCGTTCTTTCACTTTCAAACTGTTTCTTGAAATGAAATTCATTATCGCTTGAAGTGATATTGATTTTATCAATATAATCACTATAATCATATTTATCTACGAATTCTATCGAGGCAAATACTGGAAAAACCAGAGAATATCCAAAAATAGATAAGAGAAGTGATGTGAAGATTGTACGTATTTTTTGCATTCTTTTCTAAAAACGTGTAATATAAGAGTACTCGACTATCTTTATTGACCGATTCAGCATATGCATATGCACCCTGAAATCAAGGATTTCACCAAAAACACACTAATATTCACGCTGTTCTTCACGCTCGTTCTTCATCTTTCTTGGGGTTATATAACTCCATATATTTCTCCGAGGGTAGTTGCTGGAAATGATGGAAATTTTACACAAGCAAATATGGTCTATTTGGGAAGTTATGCGACAGCTGCTTCTCTTTCTATCTCTGAGCAGAAGTCAACCATAAAGAAAACTTCAGCTCGTAATGGACTCGATGAGAATATTACCGTTGCAGAAGCGCTTGCAAATCCTCGCGACGCTCAAACAAAGCTCATCGGAACAAATATGCTCGCTTTACAATCATATGTAAACGTGCTCAAGATCGATATCAAAACCATGCTTGAGGAGTCAAATGATCGCATGACAGCACTTGATGAGCATATTGAAATACTCAAATCATACTATACAAAAACAACGGACAGAATGGCAATGCTCAGAGAACAAGCAAATGAGCTTCAAAGGGTAATTAGCGAAAGTAGTTCTCTTACAGAAGAGGCAAAGTCTAACATGGAGACAAAGTATAAAGCATTTGAATACGATGGGGTCGACTCAGTCATCGATACCTATGTTCAAGCAAAAAATGATGAAAATAGGGCTCGAGTCTATCTTGCTTATGTTGAAAGATTCCAGCGCTGATATAGCATCCTTCAGGCTCAAAATAGAAAGATTCTCGATACTCTTATTAACAATAGAGACGCTATAATAAAGCAAGTAGTGGTAGTACTTCCTGACTCTGGAACAGAACTTGTAAAAAAATTGAATCTTATTAGTACAGAGTCAGACTATAAAGCGTCTCTGACAGAATAATTATGATATTTGCAAAAAAATGAGACTTATGGTTTAATAAAAATACATATATTCTATGCCTCGAAAAATCCTTACATCAATAATATTATCTCTCACGATATTGGGAGGATTTTTTATCGAAATAGATACCAAGAGCACGGATATACTATCAAGTGTCTCAATCGTAACTCCTACATTTGCTGCGACAGAGTGTGGATGAGCAAATCAACCGCAATGTACCTCAGATGAAGAGATGGTAAAAATGTATAATAAATTAATAGGCTGACTCAATATAGCACTAGAACTCTTATCTTTTGTTGTATCTCCTGCAATAATGCTCGCAGGATGGCTCATGTCACCTGATTGGACAACGGGAGATCTTTTTAACCTGAGACCGATCCTTCATGATCTATGGGTACTTGTGTCAAATATCACCTATTTTATCTATGCGATACTTCTCATATTCATAGCTCTGGCAACGATATTTAATTCCCAGAACTATTGATATAAAAAACTTCTTCCTCGTCTTGCTCTCGGAATTATACTTGTACCGATGACGTGGTGGTTTGTTCAATTCATCATTTCACTCTCAACAATTGTCACAGCTTCAGTTATGAATATACCAACTGAAGTGATGGAGAAGTATATGGCGGGAAATAACTCACCTGATTCTTGGTGGAACACAGAATCCATACCTGATAAATATGAGTTTTTTACAGATCCTGCGTATTCAGTCGTTAGCTGACAAACTCAGTATAGTCCAACAAAACTTTTAAAACCAAAAGATATCCTTACGAACTCTTCCTGAATCTACGGTTCACTTCTTATCTATGGAAATGGTCTTTTTAAATTTAATGAAATAAAAAAACTAAGCACAACAACCGATGTTATGCAGTCCATAGGTGGAATAGTTAATAAATGAATCCTTGGTGTTGTAATGTTTGTTATATTCTGATTTTTGGTCGTTGCTCTCATATTTATGCTTATGATGAGAGCCATTAAACTCTGGTTTTATGCCATTTTCTCCCCCCTTCTTACTCTCAGATATGTTGTGTGAGATGGTTTCTTTGGAGGAAAAGAAAATGGAGATAGCTTCGAAATTAAAGAATTTATAGGACTCGCCTTTGTACCAGCACTTGTAGGATTATCACTCTCTTTTGGTATAGTTGTCATATCTGTTCTGCAAAGCCCAAGTCTAGGAACAACTCCTGTTAAATGTGAAGAAAGTTACATGCAACCAGGAGGTCAAGGCTGTCAAATCCTTGGGATTATGGGATCTCCTGATAACGTTATCAAAAAGAAGGTTGAACAAAGAGATGATTGATCAGAATCAGCAAATTCAACGATAAATGTGAGTGTAACTGAAGTAATCTTTGGATGAGTTACATTTAAATTCTACGGATCAATAGTTACAGATATAAAAGAATATGCTGCGGCTGCCACTACTGTAAATAGTGTATTATCAGCCACATGAAGCGTATTCTGAACGCTTATCATCGATATTATTGCACTTATTTTTCTTTGGTCAGCCTTCATGGCAGCAAAGAATGTTACGAAGGTTGCAAAGGCTGCATTTGAACCATTTGAAGCAATGGGGAAACGTGTTGGAAAACTTGCGATGGACTTACCAAAATATACACCTATCCCTGGTACAGGTGGTCTCAGTCTTAAAGCTGCAGATAAAGTACTTGATAATGCGGGTATCGCGCTCCAACGTAAATGAGATGAGGACTTTAAAAAATCAAATTATGGAAAATTATTTGGTGGCGATAAGGTCACATCAGCAGCTGATGAAGTTAAATTTAGAGATACCCTAAAGAATGCAAAGAATGACATAAATAGTCCTGCCTTAAAAGAAGCTTGAGAAATACTCAGGAAAACTTCAGGCACAAACCAAGAATATTCTACATTATTCACTGATCTTGTAAAACATTTAAATGACCAATATGGTGATAACAAGTATAAAAAAATGGAAGCCCTTCAGCAGATGTGATACGACAAAGAAAAAGCTGAACTAATAGTGAATCGAACAAATGATGCAAAAGACTGAAAGATTAACACAAATGACAGCGAGTTAATGAGTGCCTTTAAATCACTTACTGGTTGATCGAAAGGTGGAAATAATACTTCAGCCTGATTCCTTTCTTGAAGAGTAGGATCTTCTGATTCGGTAAATGTTACCATCAATTGAGGAACACCTATAACTATTAAGAATAAGGCTGGGGAGGATACAATTAGCTATACTACTGAGGAAATTAAAAAACAAGTAGAATGAAAAAAATGAATTATCTCAAAGGATGATTTCCTAAAATCACTTATGACATCTAATTCTATGACCCTAAAAGCTGCCGAAGAAGTAGCAAAAGCCATAACAAGCATTAATAAAGATTATTTTAAGCCTGAAGAGAAAAAGTCGGGAGATCAAGCACAAGCTACAACTACTAAGCAACCCCCAATAAATCCTTAACAAAGGAGATAAGCCAATCTCACCCAATCCCCTCTCCAAAATAAGAGATGGGGATTTTTTATTGTGCTATATAACTTTTTCCTCCTACCACATCCGTAGAACTCACAACACCGACGAGTTGGTCTCATTCATTCCAAACAGGGAGTCCACTATCACCCTTTTGAAGCGATATACCAATCTCAATTCCTCAAGTTAAATATGATCCTGATAGGAGGCTATCATACGCTATATAATCGATATTTACTCAAGTAACTTTTGTGGTATATCGATTCATTCTTCAATTCTCTGGACGAAGAAGATAGAGAGATTCTCAGCTTATTACTCATGCAAGCTTTACATCTTCGAGGTTAACATCTTCCCCTATAATACTTATATCTCAATCCAAACTAATTACCCTATTTCAGATATTCTTTCCATGAATATAACAATTCAATTTCTTACAATTATTTAGAACATGCGTGGCTGTCATGTAAGCACCACTTTCTAGCATTAGTCCATAACCAATTCTCATGTCTCATGCAAATAGTTCTACTATATTTCGATGATTCCCTTGTTTTAAAGGCAATATTGAACATCCCGTAAGAAAAGAAAGAACGATAATGAAAGCTATAGTTTTCATAATTAAAAATACTATAAAGAAATTGCCTATATTTCCAAAATGGAAAAACAAAGAAACTCTGTACAATGAAAGTATTGATAGTGAAATAGAAATAGAGTATTTCGTATCAATTTATTCTCTAATTTTTATTCATATGAGTATGCTTAAAGAATTCAAGGATTTTGCCATGAAGGGTAATGTCGTTGATCTTGCTGTCTGAGTCGTTATTGGTGCTGCATTCGGTAAAATTGTTACCTCTCTTGTTGAAGATCTCATGATGCCAGCAATCTGATTTGCATTTGGGAAAGTAGATTTCTCCTCACTGGTACTTAATCTTCATGGTGTAACTGGAAATGAGGTTGCCATAAAGTATGGTTCATTTATTACTATTCTTATCAATTTTATTATCGTAGCATTTGCTATATTCTTCTTTGTAGTAAAACCAATGAGTAAACTCAAGAAGCCAGCTCCAGCACCTGCCCCAACAGGTCCAAGTGATAATGAACTCCTTATGGAAATCAGAGATCTCTTAAAGAAAAGCAAATAATCTAAAACTCCTCCTAAAGGAGTTTTTTTAAAACCTTGGCGATTTAGAGTATTTTCTTATACTCTTATTTATGGCAATTCGAAAAAATATTATCAGCATCTCGGGGCGTGACCGAGTTTGAGTAAGAAATGAGCTCAAGAGATTTATGGATGCCTTTAAGGAAAGACAATCTGATGCAAATATAGAAATTATTCGATTTGAAGAGAACATAAATTTTCATAACCTCGAACAAATGATTCTCTCTGTGGGGCTTTTTGCTGAAAAACGATTATTTATTCTTAAAGGAAGTTTTTTTGAAAAGACAGAAAAAAAATGAAAAGAAAAAAAGGAAGAAAATCGGTCCGATTCACTTATTAAAATTCTTGAACAAATTGATGACGAAACATTTATAATTATTGTTTTCGAATGAGATATAGGGGGATGATTCGAAAAATGGACAAAAGAAAATGCAGATATGCGGGTTTTCGATAGCATATTCTCAGCTCAAATATGGGAAAAAAGATATCCTCAACTTTCTTTGGAAATTCTAAAAAAAGTTCTTGATACCTATGAACGAATCTATGCTCTCTATGATGAAGATAAAAAACCAAGAAGCATAGCTACTCTTATCGAAGAATCCCTTGAAAAACTTTCCCTCTTGAGTCAAACTACAAGAATTGGGGAGGAAGATATTTCTTTATCAATTCTCATTGAATCTTCGTGAAGAATATTTGATCTTACAGATGCAATCCTTTCAGGAAATGTGAAAAAATCACTCCAGTTATTTCATACTCTTGAATGAGAATCAACCATGTATCAATTTCTTCCGAGTTTTATCTGACTTTTACGAGGAAGTGTTTATGTAAAATATATGAAATATCACTGATATTCTGAGCCAGAAATTATACAATCACTCAAACTCCATCCTTTCGTTGTAAAAAAAGCATTTCAGTCATCTGTGAATTGGGAATCCCTACGTGACTTTTATGATAAAATCGTTTCCATAAATATTGCTTACAGAAGCGGAAAATGACTTCATGATCCTGAATTATGACGTATATTTTGAATTGAGCGAGCTATCATGAGTTTGAAAAAGTAGGACTCTATATATACTTCGTTAGTATTTTTACTCCATTTTTTTATGAGAAAACTTATTATTATATCCGCGCTCTTAGTACTCTCTGCTTGTACAAAACCAAATACTCCAAATCCTCCGTCAGCAGCTAATCCTCCTGCACCTGCTCCAGTAGCTGAACAGAAGGCAACTGAGCCAATGCCACAAAATGCTGTAGTAAGCCTCAATTACACTCTACGTGAAGGTGCTGCAAATGGAAAAGTTCTTGAATCAACTATTGAATCTGTAGCAAAAGAAAATGGTCTCTACCAAAGTGGTATGACTTTTGAGCCATTCAAGCTCGTACTTGGAACAAATAGCGTTATTCCAGGATTTGAAGCTGGAGTCGCAAGCATGAAAAAGGGAGAGAAGAAGACGATTGAAGTATCACCAAAAGATGGTTATGGTGAAGCGACTGTTGTAAGGACTGTTCCAAAATATGAAGTAGCTCCTGAATTCACTGTTACTGTTGATAAGTCAAGGTTTCAGGATGTTATCACTCAGGCTGTACCAAAATCAAGTCTTGGAGAAGCTGGAAACAACCTTAAGGAAGGTCAGACTCTTACTGGAGGACTTGGTATAACAGCAAAAGTTGTAAAAATCGATGGAGATAGTGTTACTCTTGCTATCGACAATAAAGATCATCCATTCTACGGAAAGCAACTTACTGTCTGAGCAACGGCAGAAAAGGATGGAGCAAAGTTTACGGTAAAGGAACTCCTTGCCACTTGAGTTACTATGAATGTTCAGAACTCAAAAAGTCCATTTGCTGGAAAGAAGTTTGAAGCTGGAGTAGAGTGAATTCTTACGAATCCTGCTTGAGGAAATACTATTCCTCTTAAGATAGTTGCAATCAATGGTGAAGAGGTTCAAGTAGAAATGCCGAACTCACATCCACTCGCTGGAAAAACTCTGTTCTTCGAGGTTGAAGTTCTTGATGTTCAATAATAATGGAAATTCATATCCTTTCCTTATTTCCCGAAAGTATACGTCCATATCTTGAAAGTAGTATCATGAAAAGAGCCCAAGAAAAGGGGCTCTTTCAATATAAACTTCATAATCTGACGGATTGGACCGTAAGAAATACAAGACGAGTAGACGATAGACCTTATGGCTGATTCCCATGAACAGTTCTTACTATAGAACCCCTTACTCATGCACTCAGAGATCTCGAGAGTATGTATTGAAAAATGCGATTTATTCTCCCTTCTCCAAGATGAAAGGTACTCAAACAAGAAGATATTGAAAATAATGTTCAGGAAAGTACTACACCGTTTTGTATTATTTGTCCTCATTATGAAGGGGTTGATGAACGAATATTTCAACTCTTCCCTATCGAAACATTCTCCCTTGGAGAATATATTATATCAAGTGGCGAGCTTGCAAGTCTCGTATGGATTGATTCTGTTGTTCGACTTATACCTTGAGTTTTAAGCACTGATTCAATAAAAGAAGAATCTTTTTCTCCTTTTCTTGAGAGACAAAAAGAATATCCTCAGTATTCAAGGCCAGAAAATTTTGAATGACTCAAAGTTCCATGAGTTCTTCTTTCTGGAAACATGAAAGAAATCGAAAAATGGAAAAGAGAAAATAGAGAATAGTATCATATGGATACTATTTTTTTGTATTTCCTAAACCTACGGCTACTGGATAAATACTTCCTCGAACAAATACTCTTTGCTTCAATGGATACATTCGTATTTCTCAAGTTTCTCCCGTATAATCCACTAGTTGGGTATCAATCGTATCAAGATAAGATCATACCTCAGAAAGGAACCCATAGAGCTGAGAAATAGTTAAGAATTCTCAAGTTGGGACATATACTGTTATAGTACGATCTCAATACTTTATAATTCCCTCAGTAAAGGTCTTATCCTTATAGAGAAATGACATAAGAATATCTGAGTTTTCACCATCTGTTCGAGCTACTTGATATGGCGCATCAATAATTCTAATATTATCCGATTCAATTCACCAATTTGAAGCATCAGCACTCGTCCATATTTTCTTGAGTTCAGCAATTCGAGGATCTGTTGTGATAATCTTCTGATTTCGAAGTTTTTCAACCATTTTTTTATCGAGCCTTACAATCTCAGTTCATTCTTCATTTAATTGAGGAAGAACTAATCATTTTTCTCAGGCGAGATCATCATATTGATATGGACTCTCTGCATATGATTTATATCATTCTGAATCTATGAGGGTCATAAATGCCCTTAAGCGAACGATATTTTTATGAATTCGATCTATTGTATTTGTATCTTCATCAGTTTGTCATGATGAAGTCCATAGGGCATCAATCGAAGGAGTCATATATTCTACGCTTGATTGAACAGATTGAATTCAATTCAGAATGTCATCAGGAATTTTCACCTTAATCCCCTCCCTATAATCTCGAGCAAGGTAAAGCGCCTTATCTTCAATAATGGTAAAGTTCTTATAGAGTGAATTTACAATTGTTGTGAGTATATAGTCGTAGAATTGACGGGAAAAGCTCATAATTGTTTGCTGTTTCTTATCAAGATCGGTAATTGATTCTATATAGCGGTTTGCAGCGCGAAAGAATGTTACAAAATAGCTATAAGTCGCCGAATTTGTCATTGCTTCACTATTAAGTAGAGCCACTGATCTTTCCATCTTTCGGAGAATATTAAATGCATATATGGCAATATCAAAGTATTCTTTCTGGTAGACATCATTTTGGTCGAGTGTCTTTGTGAGCTCTCAAGCAGTAGGCGTATAGGTATCGATTAATATACTTTTTTCGGTTCGATTTTGAGAAAATAGATTTCTCGAGTAAATATCTGCAAGACTTTGGAGAAGGCGACTTTGTCCAGTGCCAGCCTTAATACCAATAAGCTCACCGATTTGTTCATAGAAAGCCTGGTACTTGCTATTTGCAACTCATCCGTAGACCTCGAAACGACCGTCAAGAAGGAATTGCTCAACTAATCATTTTGCCGTTGCGTCCTTCAACTTTAGATTTTTTGCCTCGTTATATATTTTAGAAATTTCAGTAATCTGCCTCTCTGAATCTTTCTTTGTAATAACATGTGACAAAAGCTCAGAAAGTCTGACGAGCATATTATGATCTTTCTTACTTGGATTAAGAAGCCACTGACTCTCTGTTGATCATTGATTACTTATAATATTAATTTTCCTCTTCTTATCAGAAGTAGCCTCAACCCTTTTACGAGATTGTGCCGAAAGGATACGAAAAAGTCTCATCGATTCCGGAGAAGAGAGTCTATAATTAAAGAATGCATCTTCCTGGCCGATATTTACACGTGGATTCACAAATTCAAATACTTCATTCTCACTCTCCTTGAGGGATAATATTGTACGAAATAAATCTGCACCCTTAAGAGACCTATTTCGACTCGGATCAAATCGAATATATGATCAAGGAAAGAGAACAAGACTTGTCATTTCTTCATTGTTATATAGAAATGTGAGGCGTGCAACTCAATCAATCGCATATATGCTAATTTTTTGAACTCAATTCTCTTCTTTCTCCTTTCCTATATAGAAACTTCCATTTGTAATTTGATCAATTCTAAATCGATCTTTATTATCATAAATGGTATACATCATGAATAGATCATAGAGAGAAACAATACCTGAAACCTCACCTATAAGGATTCCTGAACCATTTATCTTTTGAAGAATTCACGACTGAGATCACTGGGTTGAATTATATAAAAAAGAGCTAAGCCTTCAAAAATCAACCAGTATTGGGGTATTTTGTGAGAATGATTGGGCGGAAATGTTCTCAATTTTCTCTGTATTTATATCATAACCCCCTCAAGGCGGGGTTACTGGTGTTATTTTACTCCATACAATCTCTTCTGTTACTTTCTTGGTTACGATTTGTTGATTTGATCAGATAGTAATAGTGGATACTGAAAAAGCTACAGAAACACCTACTGCAAAACAAAAAATGAGAATATTATAGAATGCTTTATTCATAAAATGGTAACGACTCTCATTATTGTAGCAAAAAGTTGATTATTTTGCAAAATACTCAAGCAAAAAATAAGATTTAGTATTGCCTTTTGCAATCAATATTGTAGAGATTTTTGATTTTATCATAGATATTTTTGTTATTTTCAATCTTTATCATAATTTCTCGGTTATTATCAATTGCATTTTGTGTCATATTAGCACTTCAGAGAAGGATATTTTTACCATCAATAAGATACACTTTAGCATGAAGATAGGGTTCATTACTCGTAAAATAGGGCAAAGATTTTATCATTGATCAAGTATTTGACTTTGATGACTGACACAATTCAACATTCACTTTTTCTTTATCCTTTATAGAAAGCAACTGGAGGATTCTTTCATCAGATATAGACTGATTATAAAGAATAATTTCATTTTTCGCATTTTTAATATTCTCTTCAAGGAAGCTCCTGAGATTTAATGGTGCAAGTCAAATTCTTGTATCTAATCAATAGGTTCGAAAAATTGGAGGAAGGTATTTATAATCTGCGAGAAATATTTCTTCAAGGGAATGAAGAATAGATCTATCTGAACTACAGAAAATAAATTCCCTATTCTTTGTAAAAGTTGAAAGTGACCAATTTCCTGTACTTATACACCATTCATTATCTATGATCCACATTTTCATATGAGTAAATGCATAGTCACTACTTGCATATACAACTGAAATACCATTTTCTTTCATTAGGTCTACAGCATTATCATTTACCCGAGGCGTTCAATAAACATTTCCCTCAAGAATAACCCGTACATCTCTTCCATTTTTTCAGGCATTCTTTACGGCTTCAAGAGTAGTTTTCTCAGTCCAGGTATAAGTCTCGACCCATATACGATTTTTTGCTTGGGAAATTTTTTCTACCAAACTGCTCAGTGCGTCTTTACTCGGCAAAATAATAAGCTCTCCTGTCAAATCTCAAGGATAAATCGAAGAAATCTTTGGCTCAGTATTTTCACCTTCCCAGTGATCAAAATAATCAGAAAAACAACTCGAAAGTATGAAAATACTTACAAGGATGATGAAAGATTTTATTTTCATAGATAACTATACATCCCATCCAACAAGCACCGTCGCATCATCAGTCTGATGATATGGGAAGAAATTCAGAAGGTATTCATGCACCTTCTTACCAGGAGAAGAAGATACTACCCGCTTTCACTGAATCTCTGGAAATGGAATCCCAGGAAAGTAAATCTCTTCTGAATTATTCTTCGTTACAATTGGCTCAACTGGATTTCTAAAATGCGAATTATGAAGAAAAACTACAACATGATCCCTGCTTATAGTCTCAAGAACTCAGGTATTTCGAATTTCTTCATGGTTTCGAATATATTTCCGAGCCTCATCACTCAACTCTATAACTTCTGTAATTCATTCGATTGTTTGGAGGGTCGAAATAGCCCTATTAATATCCATAGATTGAGAAGATCCTTGAGAGAATTCTGATTTCTGATGGTGAGCATAGAGCTCTTCAATAGTATGAATAGTTGCTCTTTCATCATCAGAATATCGAGAAAGAGCATTTATAATTGCATATACTTTCCCTACTTTTGGAACATAATGGGCTTGAAAATCTCCTTCATTTGCGCTCGAGCGAACAAAAATTGTACCGTATTTAAATATATATCACAGTAAGTTATTTTTTGAGACAGCACTATCACGAATATTCCTATATCGAATGTTCATGGCATATTGTGAAAATAGGCCATTTCTTACTGTGAGTGTAATCTTCTGGTTTCCTATTAATAACCATGAGTGATGCCAAAGATAGTGATCATAAATAATCACAACGAGACTCACAATGATAAATACAATTCACCCTCCAATTCATGATCATAAAATGAGGTATGCTATGATTCCTGTTGGGAACGAAAAATAAAGAATATATCGCAATAAGTTCATTGCCAGAACTATCCAATGTTGATGAGCTCTATAAAGTATCTTTTCTTCAAATCGTCCTTCTTTTGTCATAATTGAAAGAAATTATTAAATGGATTTTAAGGGAAAATATTAAAAGAATGTTGAATTAATGATGTCATCATCCGTGACCTCCGCCATGTCAATGGTCATCATGGCCAGCATCAGCATGCCCCCCACCATGTCAATGATCATCATGGCCTCATCAGTGTCATCAAGAAGAACCTCAAACTTCATGAAATTCTACTCGATAGTGAGAATCTTCCTTTTTTCTATAAAATCATACATTCGCAAGATTATACCATACTGAAAGCACGGCAGCTGTTACAATATTTGCCAGAAGGAGCTTATAAAGCATCAAAACAACTGCCAGTGGGATAATAGCATATTGATGACTCATAACAAAGCTATAAAATGCTGACGGCTTTATTACATTTAGATAAAAAGATCAGTCCTTTAGCCATGTGAATATATTTCATACTTTGAAAACATAGCTTTGCTCAACCATGTAAACAATAACAGATCCGAGCGCAAAAAAGAGAAAGACTGAAACGAAAAAAAACAATATTGTATAGAGAGTTGGATGCGTTGGTTCAGAAATAATAAGACCTCAATGAAGTGGAAAAATTATTGCCAATATAAACACTAAATAGACTGAGATACTTACGAGAAATACCGAGAAGCCAAGTGGAAAAATTCCCCCCTCAGATCAAAGATGAGGATCTCAAATCAACAACACCGAAAGCAAAATATACACTCAAATACCAATAATAGCACCAAATGCGGCCTCAAAAAGTCGATGAAGAGATATGGTATAGTAAAGTATACCAGAGAGAATAAGTATACCTCCACCTAACATAACATCAAAGGGGCTGACTTGGAATGTTTGTGCTAATGCTTCTATCATACTTTAGTGAATTGTATGCTAGAAGGTGCGGAAAGCAAGAAAAATTTTATCGAACCTTTAAACTGGTAAGATATGCTATCGCGAGTGCATCGGCAGCATCATCAGGTCTAGGAATATCTTGTAGCTTCAAAACAATCTGGAGAGCCTTCTGAACTTGAGGTTTTTTAGCAAAACCATTTCCCGCAATTCCCTGCTTTACCTGTAGTGGGGTAAATTCAAAAAGTGGAATTCATCGGGAAGCGATCGTATGAAGAATTACTCATCGAGCATGCGCAACATCAATCCCATTGGTTACATTTCTGAGAAAAAATAATCTCTCGATTCCACAAAAATTTGGATTATATGTATCAAGAAGTTCTTTTAGATCGGAACTAATTTGTACGAGCCTCTCGGATAAAGAGAGCCCAGCCTTTGTTTCTATAACTCAATATTCTATCACCCGAATTACTCGTCATTCTCTCTCAAGAAGAGCAAAACCAGTAGTAGCCGTTCATGGGTCTATCCCTAAAAAAATCATAAAGAATAATAGCCTAATAATATACCCATAGTATAGATTTTAGAAGATTTAGCAAAAAACAGGATTTTCATGTTTTAGGATAAATTATTTAGGTTCTCTCGACTGAAACAGGAATTGAATAATTCCAGGATTTACATACCCCCCGACACACACCTCTCTTACTTTTTTGGCATCCATATATGAAATTTTCGAATTATGTCGTTTACGACCAAATACTTCTAATGCAATAAGTTTCTCAAATCAAGAAAATACCGGATCAGTAATGCAGACTTCAAGAAGCTCTTTGTAATTATCAGAAAGATAAACCAACAGTAAATCTTCATGGATTCAACCAAATTCACTTCAAGCACGGACTTTCTCGAAAAACTGGAACCATCTCCCTAGTGATAAAGTATAGTGTTTCTCTATAACATTTTTGATATCTTTATCTAAAGTGGAATCATTCTTAATTGGGTTCTTAAGATTTTGATTTTTTGGAATCGATATTCGAAATTTATATAAAATAAGTTCGAAAAAAGCATCGAGAATTTTCTGATACGAACTCACCACAGGAAGAGCGTCAAGAGTAGGAAATTTCTGAAGCGTTTGCCAATAAATTTCAGCATCTATGAGATGTTCAAGTGTGTATTTTGGAGCACTTGATAAACCATCACCAAAATAAGCGTCTATCTTTCTGGTAAGAATATCAATACTTTCTCTCTCCAAAACATTATGTAGTTGATTTCTTTTTCATACTTTAATAGAATCTCTAGAGATTATTCTTTGTTGGGCTGCCACCTCTCTCCTCATCCAAGCCTCTGCAAGAGCTAGCTTTTTTTTGAGGAGTTCATTTTCAAGAATGAGTTCTTCTTTTGTGACCATAAAAATATGCTCATATTCTAGCATATTTTTACACAGTTTTCAAGGCGTGATTATTGTTAATTTTCACTCGCTTTTCAAAAATTTCTTATATGTTCCATTATTTCAGCATAGAGCTGATCGAATCTCTCCTGAGATTTTGCTTCCATATTGAGTCTGAGGAGTGGCTCATTTGAAGATGGTCGAAAGTTCCACCAACTTCCATCGTCATACTCAACCGTTATTCAATCAGAAAGATCGCAATTTTCATTTTTGTATATTTGTGAAAGTTTCTCTATAGAGCCTTTTGGGTCATTTACCTCAAAATTTGTCTCTTCAAGTGTAACATACTTTTCATACTCTTTAATAACTTCTGATATCTTCATGCCTGACTCTGCAATGAGAGCAAGAAATACCATTCCAGCAACTATACCACTATCCATATAGTAATTATCCCGAAAAAAATAGTGTGCCGAGTGCTCTCCTGCATATACGATATTTTTATTCTTCATCATATGCTCACGGATATAGACATGCCCGACCATTTCCTTCTCATAAGAAGCACCGATTTCACTTACTGTATCTCGAAATATATGAGCAACTGTTGTGTTTCCTAAATATGTTGCATGAGGAAACTTCTTATCAAGCATCTTCACAATTATGGATGAAATAATTCAAGATGTAAGAGTCTTTCACTCGTCATCAAGTATCATAATACGGTCAGCATCACCATCGAAACAAAATCCAAGATCTGCCTCTCAAGAAAGAATAACATTTCGAGCCTCTTCTCGATTTTTAGCAAGAATTGGGTTGGGATGATGATTTGGGAAATTTCCATCAGGATTGAGGTAGAGTGGAACAAGATGAAAACCTGCTTTTTCACTGAGTCGACCCATAAAAATTCATGCAACCCCATTTCCTCAATCAGCAACAATTCGATACTTTGAAAAATCAATTCCCCTTCATGTAAATGTAAGAATGTGATTCACCCAATCATCAAGTATATCTTTGCTTTCAACCATCTTTTCTATGGTTCCTGAACTCAATGGATTCATTTCATTCATGATACGAATCATATCGGGGCCATATTTTTTTAAATTATATGGCTCACCAGAGTGAGCAAGGCATTTCATTCCATTATATTCCTTTGGATTATGAGAGGCCGTTATCATAACTCAAGCTTCGATATCACCATAATGGCAGGTGACAAAAGAAAGCATATCCGAAGAACACATTCCAATATCAATAATGGTAGATCCTGCGAGATTTGCACCACGGGTAAATGCGTCTTTTAGTATTGGTGAAGAAATTCGGGCATCATACCCAAGAGCAATACGACTCTTCCCTATAACTCGGACAAAAGCATATCCAAGACGAAAAAAGAAATCCTCATCAATATCTATTTCGTAAATTCCACGAAGATCGTATGAGCGAGAGAGAATTGAATAATCCATAGTATGAAAAGTATGATTAGAAAATTTTTATCCACATATCATGAAAATACGTATCATAATCTGCAATTGCCTCCTTAAATTTTGTATATCCTTTGTATCACCAAGATTGCCAAGTATCCCTCATGTGATCAAGGTCACAATATTTTATTCATTTCTCATAAGAGTCAAGAAACCATATATCCATGATGGCTATGCCAAGATGAAGTGGGTATCCATCTCGATGATAAAATGATACCCAATACTCACTCGTTGTCCCCATATCGATAAAAAGAGCACCTGCAAGAATCTTTCATTCTTTTTCAACAACATAAATTCTATAATCAGTCTTTGTATTGTGAAAGAGTTTTTTTGTAAGTCTCAGGCGAAAATCCTTATCTCCATCATGGACTGGGGTTTCCTTATAATGAAAAAGAAATTCATCAAGAGTTACATCTTTTCTTATACGAAAGCTCCCATTCTCAATATGCTCCAGCACCTTCCTGCGATGAGCTCGTGCCTTAGATGACCATTTTTCCCAATAGTTTACTTGATCAAGAATAGAGAACGCGCTCCGGGAAGAATGAATATCTCGTTTCACCCACCAGGTTGGCATTCCTAACCATCATTTTGGTTTCGCTATTCTTCTCATGGGAGTCCACCAGATAATTCCATGAAATATTCGATATTTTTTGAGAATCACCTTCGAAAGTTCAGTGTCAATTTTCTCTGCAGTAATGGACCAGAATCCAGGAAAAATCTGAGTAGCTGAAAAAAAATCTCATCGCTTATGAACTTTTTGGACTATATAGGTACGAAACTGCTTCAAATACTCAAAAAAAACTATCGATCCTGTTCGATAATAAACAAAGTCCTCCGGAATGTCTTTACGAAGAAGTGTTTTCATTTATATACTCACAATATGATAATTTCTAGCATACCCTACCCCTTTTTGTAGGGGGGCACCCCACACAATAGTATGCTTCACTATCTTTCAAGCATAAAAATCATACGGAGCATAGTTATAATAATTTTGATCAACGACAACAATACTTTCAGGCTTTCCCGTCGATGTAAAGTTTATCTTGAGAAGTATAGCTACATGTTTGCGGTTTGCTAAAGCAAGAGAATAATCGGATTTTCCATCGAAACAGGCAATCATCATTCCTTGGTATTTTCATAGATTTTTCGCATCAGGAGTATTCACAAAATCGATAAGCGAAATGCCTGGCTTCCAATCTTTTGTGGGGGTATTTCTTTGATCAGATACCGCCTTTGCAAATGCAACACACTGTCAAATATACCCTGCTTCGGAGAATTGTGGAAAAAATTCATCTCAAGTAAATCGGACCGAACCAGGGTTCGGAGAGTATGCTATAAGCCCAAGATACTCACTATCGACAGGTTTTCCTGGTATTTTTGGGTTAAGCGTCATGAGAACTTTCCCTCCTGGTACCACCCTTTCCTGCCAGTATCCTTTAGGGATTCCAGCATCATACCAAGGAAGTGTGAATGCAAGAGGAGATTGGATGAGAGGCATGATTATAAATTATATAAGTTTCTCAAACTCCTCTACCATATGCTCCACCTCTGCAAGACCTGCACGATAAAACTCTGGGGAAGCAATATCGATACCGTATTTATTTAGAAGATCTCGTGGACGTTCACTGCCTCAGGAACGAAGAATATCCTTGTAATCCTCTACAGAGAGGGATTTCTCCACATGCACCTTATGATAGAGCGCAAAGGTGAGAAGATTTCCGAAGGCATACGCATAACAGTAAAATGGTGTATGGAAGATATGTGGAATCATCGACCAACCACTTTCTTCTTCTCCTGGAACATCATATTTCACTACTCATCCATAGAGCTTCTCTTGCTCAACTCTCCACATGCTATTAAGTTCTTTATAGGTTACTTCTTGTCCAGAATGGATAATCTCATGGACCTTCCTCTCAAATATGACATACTGAACCTGTCGAAAAATGGTCGCAAAAATATCAGAAAGTCGTTCATTGAGATAATCTTTATATTCTTCAGCAGATACCAGAGATTTTACCTTCTCACCAAGAAGCATCTCAGAAAATATAGAGGCAGTCTCTGCCATCGAAAGTGGTGAATCGTATACAGGAGCTTCTTGTACTTGAGAGAGGTGTCCATGGATAGCGTGACCAAGCTCATGTGAAATAGTCGAGACATCACGAAGTTTTCCCGTAAAATTCAGAAGAACAAAACTCTCATCCCCTTTTCTATAACTTGCAAAGGCTCCTCCTCGTTTCCCTTTTCTTGGGAAGGCATCAATACGCTCTTCTTCGATCATTCTTATCGAATAATCATGGAAATCCTTATCGAAATCCTTCATCACAGAAAGATGGAGATTATAAGCTTCTTCAAAGGTAAAGTCCTTATCAGAATGACCTATAGGGGCTCAGGTATCCCAGATACTGAAAGGTTGATTTCCATTTACTTGTTCATCCTGAACCAGAACGGAAGAATCTAGTTGATCCTGTCATTTCTTTGGGTCTTCGTTTCACTCAGGATAGCGAAGTCAAAGCATTTTTGCTTTTGCTCGAAGATAGCGCGCATATATCGGGTATGCATGTTCAACTTCCGAAAGTAGCATATCGACAACTTCATCATCCATCTGTTCTGAAAGATTTCTTTGAGCCATGACATTCTTTGGATATCCTCGCATCTGGATTTCTGTACTCCAATCCTTCACGATAGAGGAATATATATTCCCAAGTGCAATTTGGTTTTGTTTCGAATTATAAACTCGTCGAAGTGAACTATACGCCTCTCTTCGTATATTCCTATCTGTATGCTGTCGATATGTTCGTACCTCTTCCTCCGTGAGAACCTTCTCTTCTCAGTGAATATTCATAGTAAACTCATATGATCCTGTAAGTTCATCATGAAGAGAATTTGCAAGACCAAGAGGTCTTGATTTGAGATTGAGAACATACTCTTCTCTTTCCCCGAGAATATACTTAATGCCATCTGCTGTAGATAAAAGATCGTTTTTGTATTTCTCGAGTATTGGATCTCGAGACCACTCCATTATACGATCATAGCCAATCTCCTTCCAACCTTGAGAGACAAAAAGAAGTATGTTTGAAGCCTCTGTATAGAAATAGTCTACTTCTCACATCTTCTTTGTAACATCAAGATCTTGGGTATCAAGTGATGAACGATAAAAAAGATAGTAACTCGGCTTTGCTATATCATAGGAAAGCTTTGTATAATCAGTATAGAATTCAAGAATTTCAGTTGGTACTGTAAATTTTCCAAACTTTTCCCTGTATACATCTGCAAATGCTTTCGCCATTGGTACTATAGAAGCAATATCTGAAAGAAGCTTTGCATCATCAAGACCACTATAAAAGTATCGAGAAAGATTCCAATTCGTTGAGAAATTCATAGAAGATAATTATGAAAAATAATGAGTAAATGCTTTTTTGACTATAAAATCAAATCCAGGTCTCCAATCGGATAAGGTACCAATTTCATCTTCTGTAATCCATTCAGAAGAGCTATGCTCAGTAAGGATAATTTTCGGATCAATATCGATTTCATATCTATAACAAAGAAAGATAAACGGTCTTACCTCGCCCTTTGTAGTATGTTCATATTTTTTATCAACGAGGAAAAGTTCTGTATTTTTTTCGTCAAATTTTATTTCTAATCAAAGTTCTTCCTGAATTTCTCGACTCAGAGTAAAGAAAATGTCATGATCTTTGTCAGCTTTTGATATTTTTCCCCCAGGAAGATCTCGCCATAATGGAAGTCCTGGATATTTTTCAAAAAGAGTCAGTACTTTACCTTTATGAAAAAGACAGAGTTTAGTTGCTACATAAAAATTTTCTTCAGTATCAAGTATATGAGACATGAATCTAATTATATAAAAAAAATACTCTTTTGGAAGTTTTTTCGAACAGAGAGAATTGATCTTACCATATAATATTCACGGATATGCTATATGAAATATTTTTGCTTTATATCAAAATAGTTTTATATTTAATAATAATACAATAAAAAAATTAATATTGAATTAAGATTTAATTTTATATTTGGGGTATTCTCACATTCAATCTATGCGTATTACACTCATTGATGATGAAAAAATACTTACAGCTAAAATGGAGAAAAAACTCCAAAGTGCTGGCTTCGTCGTAAATGTATATCATGGATATAAAGAATTCATGACTCACCCAGATACTGAGTCACACCTCTACATAATAGATATATCTCTTTCTGATGGTTCGGGATTTGCTATTGTAGAATGGCTCAGGAAGAGCATTGAATCGAAAGTTCCTATTCTCATTATCTCATGATATGGCGATGCCGAGAGGATAACTTATGGTCTTAACCTCGGATGTGACGACTATATGGTGAAGCCGCTCGTCCCTGAAATTATGATTGCTCGAGTAAGGGCACTTATGAGAAGACCTCTCAATCTCTTTACTTGAGCATCACTTCGTTATAAAAATATCGAATACAATGTAGACAAAAAGGAGACGCATGTATGAGAGAATCGAATTTACCTTACTCACAAAGAATCGTTAATTCTCGAGTTATTTTTACGAGAACAATGAAGACTTATAAATCGTGAATCCCTAATAAGTGCGGTATGGTGATCGCGTGAATCAACTGATGTATCTGACAATACGATTAATGCAACCCTATCAAAGATGAGGAGAAAGATAGGAAGTCCTTTTACTCTAAAAACCCTCTACAATGAATGATATATTCTCGAATAAACTAGGAAAATTGATGAGAAATTGGGATGCTTATTGTAAAACAAGCTCATCAATATTTATTAGAATTCGAGGCATTAATAGTCCCATTATGCATCGTAACTATCTTACGACACAAGTAGAGTCAGAGACCAAGTCATATATTCTTATTTATTCCTGTATTATACTTATCAAATATATATTTCATAGAATTCTTTGAAAAGCCTTTTCCGTTATCTTCAACGGTAATAATGAGTCTATTGTCTAATTTATTTGCCGACAGATACACTATTGGATTTGTTGTTGAGGTAAACTTTATTGCATTATCAACAAGATTGGTGAGGACTTGCTGAAATTGTACTTTATCAATTGGAACAAAACCTACATTTATATCAATCTGTGAAATGAACGCAATATCTTGGTGTGTACGTGAAAAAAGCTCAATCTCATATTCAAGAAACTTAGGTAAATGTATAGCCTCCCGAAAAAGACTCACATTATCATTATCATAGTACTCCACCGAAAAAAGCTTTGAGATAAGTCACCCGGTCCGAACAAGTTGAGCACGAAGTTCTTGGAGCTCTACAAGGATTGAATTTTTTTGAAAACTCTCACCTTCAAGGCTCTCTATGGCTGACTCTACCTGAAATATTGCAGAAGTTAAAGGTGAACGCACTTCATGTGATATAACCTTAATAAACTCTTTCTGTCGATTTATGAGGTTATTATAGGCGATTGTTTTTGTATCCACTTTTTCATCAAGTAAGGCCGAAAACTCATGCATAAGCGTATAAGTTCGTATATACTTTAGATGTATTTCTATAAAAAATGAGAATTCTTTGAGAAACTCTACCTCATCCTTTATATAAGTCATTCATGAACGTTTTATTCATAGAAGAAGATTTCCGATATGAAAGCCTTGGGTACTGAATATAGGAAAAATAAAAGCAATCTCCGGGGGGATAATACCTTGGAGTTTTTTCCTGAGTAACTCATCATCGAGATTAGCAATAAAATTCTCATTGTTTGCAAAGGCACGATCAGAAGGATATTCTCGAAAATACTCTCGAATAACCTCAAAAAATCATGGATTCTCTCATTCTTGATACATCTCTAAAGATGCTACCTTTGTTTGAAAAATCTTTGTGAGTTCTTTTTTTAAAAGTGGCCTGAGAGTAATAAGATCAACCGTTTCAGAAATAGACTTCTCAAGGATATGGAGTTCTCGTTCGAGATTATCAATATAAGCATTCTTCTTGAGCACTTTTCGGTAGTGCAATGAGGTAAATACTGTTATAACGAGAAGGGAGATTATGATGGAAATTACAGTTATGCCATAAGAATACTCCATCATAAAAATATGATTAGTGAAATATATCACCGACACGAATAATCTCCATTACAGGAATTTCTTTTGAATTTTTCACAACATCAGTAACTGCTATAATCTTTGAATCAAGATTTATAGTACCTGCATCTAGAAGAAGCTTTAGGGCATCTTCTAGATTTTTCTGGTGGTCTCACCAATGAGGAAGTATATGTGGCGTCACCCCATAAAGAACCTGCATATAGCCAACTGATGAAGGATTTCCAGAAAAAGCTTCTATGGATATATTAGGCCTATACGCCGCGGCAAGACGAGCAAGTCGTCAAGATTTTGTAAATACTAGGACTGTTTTAAGATGAAGCTCCTCAGCAATATGTAAGGCGCTTCGTATAAGGTATTTTTTTTCGATATCCCTTTCTGTAAGTCAATCACTCACATACTCATGGTGCTTATGTTCGAGTTCTCACTCTGCTTCGAGGATAACACTTCGCATCATATCAACGGATTCAATGGGATACTTTCCTGTCGTTGTCTCTCAGGAAAGCATCGTAGCATCAGCTCACTGAAGTACAGCCCGAAATATATCAGAAACTTCCGCTCTCGTGGGAAACGGATGTTCTATCATGCTCTCTAGCATATGGGTAGCTACGATTACAAATTTCCCTCTTTGACGACAAAGATCGATAATTCGTTTCTGATATTTTGGGACTTTCTCTATTGGCACCTCGATTCAGAGATCCCCACGAGCAACCATAACACCATCAGATATCCCAACTATCGAGTCAAGATTTTCTATACCCTCTTCATTTTCAATCTTTGAAATAATTTTAATTTCATCTCCAGAGTTTTCATCAAGAAACTCCCTGATTTCTCTCACATTTTGCTCCGTTCTTATAAATGAAGCTGCTATGAAGTGAAAACCCATTTTTATGGCAAAAAGGAGATCTTGTTTATCCTTCTCTGTTATTCCTGGCATACGGATTTTAATCCCCGGAAGATTCACATGTCTCCGTGATCATATAATGGCATCATTTTTTGCTTCAACATCAAGAAAATCAGAACCCTTCGCTATGACAACTGCATGAAAAAGACCACTATCAATTTCAATAGCATCTCAAATAGAAATATCCTCAATTAAATAAGGATAGTCGCAAGTAATGGATTTTTCTCAGGATATCGAATTGGACCCCTGAGTGTAAATACGAAATCTTTCTCCTATTTGATATTGGATTTTCTCCTTCAAATCGCCGGTTCGAAGCTCTGGTCATTTTGTATCAAGAAGAAGAGCGAGGGAAGTTTTCCCACTTTTATTAAGGTCTCGGATGCGATCGATTATCAATGTAGCGGAATCATAATCCGCATGAGAAAAATTAAATCGAATAATATTCACTCCTGCCCGAGAAAGAGCCAGAAGCATCTCACTTGATGCTGTAGCTGGTCAAACAGTTGCAATTATTTTTGTGCGTTTTTTCATACGAATGAATTATAATATAAATAGATATAATTATTTGGCAAATTTATTTCAGAAAAATCTTTATATCTTGAAGTTCGTCAGTACTGATAGTATGTCAGATTGGATATTTATGAATTTGTGAGGCACTTCCTAATTGGGAAAGGTATTTTTTTACCCCCTCTATTTCTAGAAATGGGATCACTTGATCCATCATACCATGTCCAACAAATATTTTCTTATTCTTATATTTTTGGCTATCGAGTGATGCGAAATGGATTTCTCTGATAATTCTTCAAGAAAGAGCTATAATCCCTCATATGGTCTCTGGAGACTTCCAGAGAGTATAATAGCTCATGATAGCTCATTGACTGAATCCCATAAGATAGATTTTTTCAGGTGGGATGTTATACTTCTCGACAATTTCGCTTATAAAAGACGCTATTTCATTATATCAGCTTTCTACATCTTCACTTTTATAAATAGCCTTTCCACTAGAAAAATCTACAGGATACCATGCATAGCTCCCGATTCTAAGAACAAAAGGTCATCGTAATGAAAAAACATATACATCTTTTCAAAAATAATCTGAAAGTGAAAATAAATCCCCTTCATTTGATCATACTCCATGGAGCATAATGATACATTTCATATCAGAAGTAATTTTTTCAGGGATGTATGATACGTATTTCATTATTTATGTTTTTTAAACTTATTCGGAGAGAATTCACCCTCTAATCAATCAAAGGTGATTCTTTTTTCAAATCAAAGCCCCGCACCATCCTGACTTCTTACAAGTATATTTTCTACTTTTAGAACCGTTCATAAAGGGATAACGATTTTTCATCTTTTTGTAATATTTCAGACTGGGGTCACTTCATCTCAAATAAAGATATGCGACGGTCCATGAATTCTGAGACCATTTGCATCAATTTCAGATTTTAATCGTGCAAGTCATTCAAGTCACATATGTAAATAATTTATGAAATAATTTCTGCAAATCTCTGGACATGTTCCCCTTTATATTCGACTTCATCATACCAAATCGAAAGTGGTCGAACTGCCCCTGGAAATCCGTAGACCCAAGAATCTTCTGGAACCATATAGAGTGGGCGATAGACCACCATCGGTTCATGCGATTCTGAGTGGATAAATACCCCAAGAACCTCGTACGTATGATCGTCTCATCATTGAGATTTATAGTGGCGCCAGCGAGAATGTAATCTTGGATATTGCATAGAGTATATTTACTGTGTTTTGAGCGCCTCTTTACAGATATTTGTATCATTGAGAAGCTTCTCACAAAAACCTGCCAATGAAGCTCGTGGAACATTAGATAATATAGAGTATCAGAGAACTCACTGATAATATGAAAATTTCTGATTATAGGAAAGATTCTTTACAAGTCATTCTGTCTTATCAAGATGATGGCTCGTAAAATGCTTCATCATAGTAATTCCAACTCATTTCAAACAAAACTGCTTATCAGAATCGGTAAGATTCGATGCTGTACAAAATCGTATCACACCCGTAAAATCTCCAGAATGATATCGTAAGTATCCTAAATGTGCATAAAGAAAACAGGTTGGTTTTTCATCTTGCTCAGCTTTTATACAACGATCGAAAGGTCTATCTTGATTCCAACCAAGTGAATCAGCTCCCGCATGACCCGTATCTCACCAAAACATCTCCATCCATACTCATTCAAAACATCTATATACATATGTCTGATTTGAAATAGTGCGACAGGACGCAAGAGAATTAGATATATTTCGTTTCATTGCAAACATAACGCCATGTCCCACACCATGATAGCAACTTCATTTATGTAATTCATTCACCGATGCACATACCTTTTCTGGGGTTTTTTGGAGTTCTTTATGATGAAGAAACAACTCTTCTAGTATGCCATGCATATACCCGCCCGCACATATATCATCGACGGAAGTATTCTCAACTCCAGTACCAAAAGTCATGGCCCGAGAAAATCCATAGTACTCATAGGCACGATGTCCAAGGTCATGAGCCATATCGTGGCAGTTACGTGAAAGTTTAGTATCTGCCTCAAGCGTATCTATCATATGCCCAACTGTGGTATCATCTCGAGGATCAAGCATAGCGAGAAATTTATCCCGAGTTTCTCTCAGTTCCTTTTTTGTCTTATCTATGGATAGAAGTGGATTTTTAGGATCATAAACTCGTACAATCCCTCTATGATCAGATTTCTCATGGTTATGCCAAGCATACGTACCCGTCTCTTTAAAAAAGAATGGGAATATTTCTCCAGTTCCGTATGATTTTTTTGCATCAAAAACTGAATAATCAGTATGTACAGGGTGTGGATCTGAAGCGGTCCACATAGGATATGACGAATGATTCAAAAACAGGACTAATGTTCCTTTTGGTACCTCGATATAGTCAGGATTATATCCTGTATCAACATAATTCACTGAAACCACAGGTATTTGTGAAATAACCTTGGCCGAATAATGAAACAAAAGATAGTATCCTAGAAAGATTCCTAACATAAAAATAGTTCTAAGATATTATTGGGATAGTAAAATCTGGGTATTCAAGAATAATATCTTTCGATCTTTCAGGATGTAAATCTAATTTTTCTATTTCTTCTTTTGAGTCATATATGCGACCATGAAAAACTATGGCAACTTTTGGTATTTCCTGAAAGTACTTCGTATACATTTCTAAGAGAGTAAGAGCACTCCATATGTTTGCATCAGCATCTGAACTAGCAAAACCAGATGGAAGCATACTTCAAGTAAATACAACTTTTTTATTATCTAATTCCGAAGCAAGTAGGAATAGAATCAGAGCAACTCGAGGACCAAGATATGTTCCTACTGTAATACAAATCTTCTGATTTGGACAAAGGAATATAACATCTAATAATTTATAGATATCCTCATCATCTATCATTCGACTATCTTTAGCTAAAAGAGGTATGTGGTTATATTCTATCGCTGATATTCAGAAATTATTTAAATAATCAACACTTCTTAAGGCTGGGGAATCAATAAGTGGAATGATAGTTTCTTGGCTAGGACTATATCAAGATGAGATAGTCCCTCAAAATCAAATAAAAAGGATTTTTTCAGTTAAGAATGTATCATCAAAATATGCTTTTGTATTTGTCAACAATCCGTTCTTTTCTCGTCCCAAGAAAGAATATTGAGAAATAAGAATGTTGATTGGACTCATACTCATGTTACTACTCTAGAACTGCTTTAATACGCCTCACTCCTGCTGAACTTGATTCCTCCTTGATAATCTTAAATGTTCCCATTTCTTTCGAGTTCTCAACATGAGGACCACCGCAGAGTTCTCGTGAGTAGGCAACCCCATCAGCTCCGACCATAGAATATACTTTTACAATATCTGGATATTTCTCCCAGAATGATCCTTCCACACCGCTCTCTTTCGCCTCATTTTTATCCATATTTGTCACTGTGACGGTGAGTCCAGCATTTATAGCGGTATTTACATACTCTTCGACGGACTTAATTTGCTCTGGAGTCATTTTCTCTGGGTGAGTGAAGTCGAAACGAAGTCGCTCAGCAGTGATATTTGAACCTGCTTGGTGAACATGAGCCCCAAGAACCTTTCGGAGTCATGCGAGCATAAGATGACATGCTGAGTGAAGTGCTGTAGTCTCATCAGAGTGATCAGCAAGTCATCAAGCAAACTTCCCTGCTGCAGCAGTACGCGACAAATCTGCATGTGCTTTTGCGCTCTCTGAAAAATCATGAGCAAAAGCCTCCATCTCACCTCTGAGCTCTGGCTTTGCCTCATAAAGCTTCTCTCTGAGTATCTCAACATTTGCAATATCTGTAAGTCCCCCATGCCCAAGAGCAATATGTTCAAGAATAATCTCCTCAGTCATCTCTCGAGGAAAACCAAAAGTTTCAAAAATCCAGAAAGCCTTTTTTCCATCAATTTTTTCACTTCCTGAAAGAAGTTTCTCGATTTCTCTCTCTCAACGCTCAAGTGTTCGGCGAAACTTTTCTTCCTCTTCTGAAAGCGAACGTAATATAACTTCCTTGCCCGTAAGGAGGCTTGGGTAAGCATCAGCATAATCTGCAATAACCGTCTCCGCAAGAACATGAGTAAAATTTTCAAGAAGGCCTATGCGTCGACCAGCACGAATAGCTCGTCGAATAAGACGACGAACAAAATATCATGCATCAACATTTGAAGGAAGTGCTCCATCTCCTATAAGGAAGGTTGCTGCACGGAGATGATCCATTATAATTCTGAATGAATTTGTAACTATATACTCCTCACCGTATTTTCTTCATGTAAGATGTTCTAAAGTTGTTCGAAGTTTATCAAAAACTCCTGTCATGAAAATATCCGAGGTATTATGCATAGCCATAGCAATACGCTCAAGTCAACCACCGAAATCTATATTCTTCCCAGCAAGCTCCCGAAATCCATCTGATTCTTTTTTGTAAGCCATGAAGACATTATTCCCAATCTCAAGAAATCGACCACAGTCGCAATTTACATGACAAGGGAGCTCTTTCCATATTGAACGCTCATGTATACGCTTCTCTCCATTCGGATCAAAATCCCAGAACATTTCAGAATCTGGGCCACCAGGCTCACCTACTGGCATTTTTGCTGGAACTCAGGCACGACTCCACCAGTTTTTCTTATCCTCATAAAAAAATATCCTCTCCCCTGGCATCATTCCCTTTGTTGCTGCTTCTTCACTCATTCGAGCATCAATACCCACTTCCCTAAAAAGATCCTTCCAAAGGTTTGCTGCCTCATCATCACGAGCTATACCAGCATCCTTTGATCCAATGTGGCATGTTATATAAAGATTTTTTGGATTGAGTCAGAGATGATTAATAAGAAAATCCCACATCCATGGAATTTGTTCCTTTTTGAAATAATCCCCAAGTGACCAGTTTCCAAGCATTTCAAAAAAGGTAGTATGACGATTGTCGCCTACTTCATCGATATCAACGGCTCGAAAACATTTCTGTGAATCAGCTATACGAGTTCCTAACGGATGTGGCTCACCAAGAAGATATGCAAGCATTGGCTGCATTCCAGATCCGGTAAAAAGTGTCGTAGGATCATTCTCTGGAAGGAGTGGCGATGAAGGAACAATAGCGTGACCTTGTTTTCGATAGTATTCTAGATATTTGGTACGAATCTCGGTAGCAAGTGACATGGAAATAATGAATGAAAAAATAAGAATAAGGAATGCCCCTAATTATAGGGAAAAGATAACGAAAAATCAATCAAATTTAGCAGATCTTTATATTTTATAAAGATATTTTAATTAAAGCCATTGTTTCTTTCTCATAAGGATATCCTCTATAAAAATAAGAATTAGAATCACTCAGAAAAGAAAGAGCGAGAGAATAAGAACGGATTGGGGGTTTGCAACAAAAAGTGGAAAATCAATTCATTGATTCAAAAGCATATGAGCCAACGAAGAGAGAATATACTTCTCAATATATCGAAACAAAATATATCCCATTATTATACCAAAAGCTACGAGAAGTACTGGCTCAAGAAGAAGAAATACGCGAGATCGTATGCCAGTTATGCCGAGCATCTGAAAAAGCCTATATACATCTGACCGTTCTCTTGAATATCATGAAAGAAGGAATCAAAAAATGATAATAAGAATCGATGCTAGAGCAATTCATAAAGTCCTTATGATATATCGGAATGCCTGTGCTTTTTCCTTGAGTTTTTTTACCGCTTCTTCATCAAATTCAAGCCTAAAATCAGTGCCATATTTTTTCTCAAGTTCCTTCTTATACGATGGATCTTTCATGTACCCAATAATTTTATATGGATTTCCCAGTGAAACTCCAATTTCTGAAAGTTTCTCTTTCACTTGAGTTTCTTGTATCATAATACCAAATCATGGATAGTCATTTTTTATAGAAGTTATAACACCTGCAAGAGGAGTTGATGAATGAGAATCAAAAGTAAAGAGTTTCGATTTTCAGAACTCAAGTGTAACCTTTTGTCCAAGAACCATATCTTTCGTAAATAAAGGAAAAAAAGGTGAGGTTCAAGAAAATTCTTTATTATAAAAATCAATGAGAATCTGAGATATACCCATTGGGGTATGTGATCATGTAAGCGCATTATCTGATACAGCAAATATTGGCATATCAGTCTCTAGAGAAAACGTAAACATTCCAAACTTCGCAAGCACTGGTATCTCAACAAGAGTAAACCGCGTGATAGACTCAATCTCTGAATCGTTTTCTAAATTTTTCGAAACTATAGGATCTATCCCCTTTGAATCACGGGAAAAGAGAGAGAATATATCAGTATCAATACTGAGAGTAAAACGCCTTTCATCAAGTGGACTATATTGATAGTATTCAAGGGCTCGAAGAATATTTTTTTCTCATGTAAGAAGCAAGAGTCCTGAGAGAGATATAATTATAACCACCAGGAACATGGAAATACTTCTCCATGGAGTACGAATCATTACTATGAGAAGAGAAAAGAAATTCTTATTCATACAAAGGGAGTTCAATAATTGATTTTGCATATACGTCCCACGTTCCAGAGTGGGTAGAAAAAACTAAAGACTTCCCTTTTTTTATTTGCTCAAGAAGGAATAGCTTTACTTTTTCTTCCATAACTTGATCAAGGTTCGATCCAGGCTCATCTAAAAAAACAATCTCTGGATTATGTAAAAATGAACGAATAATACTCACTCTTTCTCTTTGTCATGATGAAAGAGAAGATATTTTTCTTGAAAGTAAGTGGGAAATTTCAAAAACTTCCGCTAATTCATGAAGATATTCTCGAGAAAGAAGAATCCCCGAGAAAAGCTCTAATATAAGCAAATTCTCCATTACTGTAAGATATTCAAGGAAAGGACCATCAACAAAATGAAAACCACACAGTCGTAGTCGATCTCTTTGAGAAAAAGATCGTTCGATACTTCCACTATTTTCTTTTATAAGTCATCACAGAACCCTTAAAAGAGTGGTTTTTCAAGAACCTGATGGCCCCTTAATAAGAACTATCTCTCCAGGATAAATCGAAAAGTCTCTGTGAGAAAAAATTGCTTTCCCTGAGCGAATAAATGAGATATCTTTGGCAATTATATGTGCCATACTAACTTTGGGAAGGGAGACTATTATTTCATGATTCACCTGTTGTTGGTGACTGAGATGTGTTTATTGCAATTTCTCATGATGAAGATGCCTGATCTACTGACTGCACTATTTCGGATATAGTTGGGGTTGCAGTTGGCTTAATAAGCACTGATTGTTCATCGCCAATGATAATCCCAGGAGGAAGGCTATAGTTTGCTAAGGATGAACCTGGAGAAGCTTGAGAGTTAGACGGATTATTCTTGTTTAGTCCAATATTTTTCTTTCTGCTATACAACAGGAATCCTCCTCAAAGGATTATTACAAGTACTATGAAAACTCATCATCAAATAATATATGCAGAATTTATTCATGAAAAGATACCTTTAGTCTCTCAAGTATTTCCATGAGTGTCTCTTTCTCGAAAGACTCGAGAAAGGAATCAAATCTCATTCTCATTTACTGACAATGAGAAGGTTGAGTTTCGAAGAAGTGATTCATTTCATTCAAAAGCATGATCAAGCTTTACGATAAGTTCAAAGGCTAGAATTTCAGATTTCATAGGATTCATAAGAAATTCTTGGATTTTAATACCCATATCTCCGACTAATGCTCTCGGAAAACGTTCATCAGATGATATATTTTCCCAAAGCTGAAGGGTAGTCCCTGAAAGATCATTTTGGAGCGATTCATCGATACGAACCCATAAATCTCCATCAATTTCTTTGATACTAAGTCCTCAAAGTGTGAAATCAAATGGCTTTGAATCAATACCAAGTCTCTTTGATCTTGTGTAAGACACATGATATGAGGAAAGTATCTGATTGAGTCCTTGTAGTCAAGAATCATTTTTATCAAGAAGTGATGCGTAGCGAGGTATGGAAGTACGGTTTTTTTCATAGAGTCATTTGAGATCGCTCGATGCGGTAATTCCATCGAGAAGTCCGACAAAAAACGAGTTTTCTAGAACTGTACTTCAATCAAGTAAGGTCTTTCGAGCATCATCACCCGAATTAGCAACATCGATAACATGTCGCATACTGGTTCGATTCAGTCCGATAAAAAAGAAGTTATCTATAAAGGTATAGGCAAAGCCAATTTTCCCAACGAAAGGAACAGGAATTGCCTCAATATAATATATCTGTTCTCATTGATAGTCCTCAATGAGTGGCTTTGCAAAGAAGCTTTTCATATCGAAATATCCGTCTGATGCACTCTCATAACGAGAAAGGAATTTTTTTCTTACGATATCTATAAACTCTTTTCCTTTCTCCTTTGAGACAAATTCTATTGCAAAGTGAGCATCAATCTTTTCCACATTCCATCCATCGAGAATATCTGATGGAATATTTCAGAGAGTAAAAGCTCACTCTCCGCCTATGTAATCAAAGATATTCTTTCCATCAAGGAGTTCAGCATTGGTTTGTTCTAGGCCTTGTCAGAAATCTTTAATTTCCGCAGCTTTATTTTGAAGCTTTTTTGGATCAAAGCCAGCAACAAGAGTAAGAATTCAAAGACGTAATTTTTGATTATTTAAATAATCGAATGACTCTTTCGTAGCTCATTCAAAAATATCTTGAATATCTTTAAAGTCTCAATCAAGTTTCGGAATTGGCGTCATAAAGAAATCAACTTCAATACCATCTCCATATCGATTCATGACAATACCCATCGGATCAAGAGAAGCTCTCCAGGTATCTCTATACTTAAGAACATTTGTTTTGTAGTCATCGAGTTCCGATTGAGATATTGTTGAGATATCATAATTAATTTCTGGAATAGTTTTTATACTTCCAATCGCACCAATATTCTTATGTACTACCCTACCATCTTCCGTTATTGAGAAATCACTGATAAATGGCTTTAATTTGCCTTCGGCATCAAATTGAGAAATTAACTCATCAAGATTTTTAGGCAATTTCCCATAGGCATCCTGATAGGACCAAACCAGCTCTTGAAGTTTTGAAAGCCGCTCAACATCACGTAATTTTCGATAATGAGTAATATATGTTTCTAGCGTGAGCATTCTCTCAAAAAATGCATCTCCGACAAACATGTAAGCATCTTTTATTAGGCCTGATTTTTTTGTCCAAACATATCGAAAATCAGGAGATTCCGAAAGACTTTTTCCTTCAGGAAGATCCATAAATCTATCGATTGTTGATTTGGAGCTTGAGACATAGATAAATCCATCTTTTGAACCAACTACTCGTGCTTTTGCTGATGGAGAAAGAGCAGCACGATCTTCTTCAGAGAGTATAAGGGTTACATCTGGAGCGCTAAAATCTAGGTTCTCAATCACCAAAAGTGCTTCATGCTCGAGATTTTCTTCAAGTGTTGAAAAGTCCTTTAACTCAAAAAAATCTTGAATGGTTTGTTTTACAGATTGAGATACATCCATTCATGAGAGTCTTGTGGAGGTATTGGATTTTGTCTCAAGGAGGGCAAAAAGATTCTGGGGATTTTTTACATAAAGCACGACACTATCAGAAGGGGCACGAGAAAAAATTGCTGGAATTTCGGGAACTTGAGCTCATGAGAGAAGGAGATTATAATCAGGCTTATCTGAAGTTGAGAGAGACCCTTCTCAAATCTTTCCTATATAGACTATTTCATAGTCATTACTTGAACTTGTTGTTCCTGATATTGATCTATAAGAAAAATTCTTCTTGAAGTCCTCTAGAACTTGTTGTTTTGGAAGATAATTCGTATTGAGCGCCTCTAGAGTATCTGGGTATGTTTCTCTATCTGAATAATAAGCCCCTAGTGCCGTCATAACAGTATTCATATTTGCCCTTGCGGCAGCACACTGTGAACGAACGATATAACTTCCTTCGAGTATACACGGAAGTTGTCAAAGAATTCAGCTCGAACCTCGAAAAATAGTGTCAGTTTCTGATTGTTTTTTCTCTAGTTCTGCTTTTGCCTCTTCAAGAGTATACGAATTCTTCAAAAGACGAAGAGTATAGGTCGGTTCGAGGAGGGTATCTTTTTGAAATTCATTAATATAATACGTACCCATCTCTTTAAGGGCATTGAGATAAGCCTTGGTTGACTCATCATGTGAATACATTAATTCTTGATTTACAAGATCAAGGAGCTCATTTGATTTTGCAATCGAAGGTGAGGCCACTAAGGATATTCACTTACTTTCAAGAAAAGACATATTAGAGGCAACTCTTTTTACTCAAGGCGCCTCACCAGAACCTCCCGAAAATACTTCTCATTCTCAAGGAAGATTATCATAGAAGGGCATTATATTTTTATTGTAGTCATACTGAGTGACTTCCCTATCGATTACCGAGATGGATCATGATATACTATATTCGAATTGATCCTTTATGTTCTTTATACTTACTGACCTTCCATTATAATAGATATTTTCTCAAAGAAGCTCTTCAAGGGTTGGAAGGTATCGATTTGAAATTTCACCAGTCCATGGGCATTTAGAATTGATGGCATTGTAATTTTGTGATTGGATTTCTTTCTGACACTTCGATCGCTTCATATCTTTTATCTTTTGTTCGATCGCTCAGAGCATAGTATTTTGACTGCTATTCTCGGTAAAATCGACTCAGAAGCTTGAGGAAAGAAGATTCGCTCAGATATTGCTTGAAGGATTGTAGTAGGAATATGTTGATTTTTGAGAAAAAATATTTGATACTGGTGCAAGTACACTTTTACCTACTGGAACAAGTTTTAGAATTTCTGCCACTTGAGATTTCGAGTTTCATGAAGAAGTGCCACCATAGGTATCATCACCATAACTTGAGTAAGAAGATGAAAATCGAAAAAGATTTCTATAAAAATTTTCATTTCATACATAAGTTTCAAGTATAATATACTTTATTGATTTTTCGGTAAGGCTTGTATACTTATAATTCGTACAAAGCCATCTATCTGAGATACATGAAGGATAAGTACCATAAAATCAATATGAGTAACGGGATTTCGTTTTTTGAACGGTAAAAGTCTCATCAATCAATTGCTTCAATCTCACAAAGCTCTCACCTTCTGGATATTCAATTCCTGTAAAAGCTTCTTCCTTCACTGCTTCAACTGTACGTACAGAAATGGCAGATACCAATGAAATACCTGCAAAAAGAGTGAGAAAACTCGCTACCAAAACCACCAGTAAAGAAGAATGTTTCATATGAAGAAAAGGGTATAAATGTGATTATTTTTTTAATTTATAAATACCAAGTGAAACTCAAATAGTAAGAATTATTCCAGAGAAAATATACATAACCGTATGATATCAGAGCCTCTGAAGTAACATACTTGATAAGAACATTGATAGAAAAAGTATAATAGAAAATATAAGCCCCATTGTGGATGCGCCATACTCCTTTTTATTTTCATCACCAAACGATTTTAAAAGAAAGGAATCTGAAAGGTTTACAGCCGTTCAGAAACACATTCCAAGCACTGTTGCAATGATTGAAAGATTCCCAAATGAAGAACCAAATACAGGAATCATAGCTGTAGAGAGAGAAAAAAGGATACTAAAAATCATAAAATACATCCATCGATTATTTCACATTTTTATAGAGAGAAAACTTCCTATTATAGCTCCCACGGCTGAATAGAGAAGAATCATCGTCGCTTGTGAGCTTTTTATACCAAAAGTTGCGCTACTATATTCTACTGAAGCCTGGGAAATAATAGTTGAAATAGACCAGAAAAGTGATGAAGTTACGATAATTGGAAGATAGTGTTTTGTGATATAAATAAGATCTGGAATATATGCCTTCATCGATACTGCAAGGCTTTGCTTGCGACCCATAAGATAATTTTTCCATCACTTTGTAAGAAGGGATCTGAAAGATACTCCGTCATAGTCGAGAAAGAATGAAGTAATTCCTGCGAGAAGAAGATATCCTAGCAATAAAAGATATCCATGATGACCTATTTTCTCATAAGCAATAGTCCCAAGAAGAGATCAAAATATAATACAAATCACAAACATCATCCCAACAATTGCAGTTACAGCAGTTTCAGGAAGGTTTGTCTTTTTAATCTCTATCGAGATAATAACGCTTTTCATTACATTCCATAATCCGTAGAGAAATCAGAGAATTGTAACTGTTGCAGCAAAAAGTATCTCTCTCGAAAATCCTACAAGATAAGCATAAAGAATAAAAACTGAGGAAAGAAGAGCAATGATAAAAAGATAATACTTTTTTAGGAAAGTTTGAGCAAAGGCTCAGCCTATAAGAAACGCGATTGCTCATCAAAGCGAAAGATATCAAGCAATTTGCTGAAGATCAGGCTGGAATTCTTCAGAAAGATCACCCCAAAGAAAAAACTTCACCGTAGCAAAGAAAAGTGCCCATACCGCCACCAGAATAAGAAATAAGGAAAATGTCTTAAATCGATTCATATGATGGAGTAAAGGAAATAAAAATTTTATCCTCTTGAATTGTGGTAATTGTATGGGATTCGGAGAAAAATACAAATACGAGTTGTTCTTTATCTGAAGAAAAAAGCTTAATTTTCTCCATGTCATCAAGAGTGAGAGAAAGTTTCTTTATAAGTGCCTCTTTTGAAGTCCAAAGTCTATAAAAATTTTTCCATGATTTTTCTCAGAGTATTTCATATTCTTCTTCATCATGTTTGGAAAGAAGTGATTCATCTCGAATAAAATATTGAGCAATATCAATACCGCAAGGATTTTTATCTATCATCCATGCAACATATTCATCTGAGTGAGAAATTGACCAATAAAATGTTCCGAGGCTTCAGGAGATTATCGGCAGTGGAAAACCATTTCTATCTTTATCTAGGAATGGAATGAAAGAATATGTATCATGAAAATATCTCGAAATATAGTATCTTGCAAGAACACTCTCATCAGAAAGATCACCCAGAGAGAAAAAACCACTTTTTTTTGCTTCATCAATTTTTTCTCATGATTTTTTATGATACTCAAAATGCATTTAGGGAAGAAAAAAAGAAAGTTTTGGTCTAAAGCCCGAACTTCGGAAAGCCTCTTCGGTAGCAAGAAAACTTTGACCCGTCTTATCAATACAATCAATAAATGCAACAAATGTGAGCTCCTCTTTCTTCGTCATATACTCAACACTATATTTTTTTACGATATCATTCGGAGGATAAGTGATTCCTGTTCCTATTCGAGTAAGTGATATATGTATCCCTTCATCAGTATATGATTCTGGAAGATAGGCCTTCGTTACAAGAGTAGAACAAACATAATTGACATCACTATAATAGTTAAATGAGTAATCGTAGGACTTCCCTTCAAGTTTAAGGGTTTTTTCTATGGCTCGTGATACTTTCTCATTTTTGAATTTCGGTCGTAATACTCAGAGATAATCATTATGCCCGCAAAGAGACTCAAGGGGGATAATCTGTACTCATACTCCTATTGCCTCTATAATATAATGAGTTGAGTCATCAAGAAGTGAGAGCTTTTCATAAGTATAAGAATCCTTTAAGTACTTCCCTGTTCCTATATACATTGCCATATGCTTCCAAAATCATGGAATATTGAGGTTTGTAGCCGCCCAATTTCCACGAGTAAGAAGTATATCACCTGGACTAAGAAGCTTCTCTACTGATTTGAGATTTTCAAGGGATATAAGTCAATGTTCTCGCTTTCTCAGATGAATGTGCATCATAAGTCTCCCTCCATGCTTCGATATCCAAGTAAGAACTAAGCTCATTTTATATCTTACATAGTACCATATGTTTATGAGGTCATGTTTCCATCGTTTCTCAACATCTCAAGCATGCTTTTCTGGTCTATCAAAAAGTGGCGCAAGCGAAGGAATTACCTCATCCCTGAGGGAGAGAAAATACTCTCTTGGGTATGAAAGAATACTGTAAAATCTTATGTGGTACATAAATCGAGCAAGGGTGGAATAATTCTCTGAAAATGTATCATCAAGATATTGCCTGAGAAATTCCTCATGAGGACCAAAGCTCTGCTGAAGTTCATAGACCATATTGTAATAGGTGATTATTGCCGAATATTTGACGACAAATATATTTTTACTTCCGAAAGTAAAAAATGACCGCCACATGAGTGAACGTATAATTCTTTGAAGTTCTCAAAATGGCTTTAAAATATCTTTCCAATATAACGCTATACGATTTTTATCATCATCCGTATAGAGAGTTTGATTCGATGAAAAAATAGGATCTTTCTTCAGAGAATTCAAAGCCTTTTCAAAAGTTCTATCGATATTTTTTAGAATCAGAGAATAGTTTTTCATAATTAAAAATCATAAATATGTATAAGGGTACTTTTTGGATTAGAGAGGTTTGTTTTTAATCAATCAATACTTGTAAAATAATAGGATCGAAAGATTTTCGGCTCTGTAGGGAGGGGAAATGAAAGAAATGCATTCGTGTCTTGTTCAGCTCATAAAAACTCACTCACGATATATTTATTTCATGCTATAGAATATACTCGATTTTCTCTATTCTCAATAATATCAGGAAAAATTTCAGTGAATGGATAATAACGAGGGATTCTTATCCCTCAAGTCATCTCCTCTGCTTTCAGACCTAATGTACTTATAGTTTTTTTTGAAAAATTTCACTCCAGGCTAGTCCATATATCAGGAGTGGCAAAATTCGAATGGGCCGCATCTTCAATGAGTTTTGCATATTTCTCTTTTAAATATAACTCAATAGAGATTATAGCAAATCGCTCTATACCTCTTATACTATACTCTCTCAACCGGAAGCCTTCTCTAAGCTCACGAAATGGAAATTCATACCATGGACGAAGAAGTATAAAATTCACATATTTCCGAGAAAAATCCCGATAATAACGATCCTCTTGTGTGTTATATCAAAAAAATGATGTTATTCTTCAGAGGGTTAATTCATAAATCGCTTTAGATCAAAACTCTAAAGTGGTACTAAGTCATATAACCTGCACCATGGTATGGTATTCATAATCTCTCGGTATTTTCCCATCCATTATAGCGGTAATTCTCCCATACATATACCACATATCACTCAGATAATGAAAGTATGGAAAGTCACTCGGATTTTTCCCTTCTTCAAGCCATTTAGTATAATCTGCCGAGAGAGTTACTATATACCATTCCGGTATGCTCATAAATGTATTTCATGTTCTGCGTATAGATCAGGTATCGGTCGAAAAGATATTATCTATTGAGACTCAAGAAAAAATACGTTCCTGAAGACCAATATCTACACTTTTAACTCCTCGATTATAATTATACCAAGAAAATGAAAGTACAATTATAACAACAATAATGATGAATAAAACAAGATGAAGTATAACTTTGAAAATTTTTCCCATAAGAAATTTTTTTATTCTTTTATAAAACACATGAGCGTATTGAGTGTTGGATCATGTTGTTGTAGGACTTCTTTCTCGCAGAATCTCAAAGCATGATTTCAGAGTAAATCTTTCCATTCTTGGGTACTTCGAAAGTTTCTTTGTTCACTTTCATTTTGATCCCATGAAATACCCGTTCAAGCGTTATATATATCATGAGCTATCGAAACAAAATGGGAAATAAATGGATCATGAACATTATGATCTCTTAAAATAAGAATTCCTCATTTACGAAGTTTCGATGAAAGTGCAGATACAAAACTATCCAAAAGTCATACTGGAGCATGATGAAGTCCGATAAATATACTCACTAAATCAAGAGAATTTGTAGGTATATGCTCCAGGTCTTCGGAAGAATAAGTGAGCCTTTTTGTATTGTATTTCGAAATTTTTCATCTTTCGAGAACTCGAACTGGAGAGTAATCAATTGGCTCATCTGAAACAAGGTATACTGGACCATGTATCCTGTATGTCTTTTTCATTGGATGTATATATCTTCCCGCTCAACCCACCTCAAGATAGCCATTAAATTTTCATTTTTTCGGAATAAGCTCACTTACCTCTTGAACTATTTCATTCTTCTGTTTATAGAGCGATGGTATCCCAAAACGAATATCTGCCAGTAATGGCTTAATCTGAGAAATTGTTGACTGTATAGCAAGATAGATTTCTTTATCTGTTTTATGCTTTTCTATCAAATCCCAGATATGACTATGGAAGAGATGCGTAGGTGCTACATGAAAAATATTTTGAAGAAAAATAAAGAATTTATCTCTCCACTCTTCATTATGATATATAGTGTGAAATCGAGAGGAAAGTATTTTATTATTCTTTGTAGTCTCAAAGTAATACTTCTCAAGCAAAGAGTTACTGAACTTTCACGATGGATCATACTTTTGCTTTATGTCGCAATATTCTTGAAACCTTGGGTAAGCCTTCTTTATTTGCGAGAGACTTCCATGAAGTTGATACGGAAGATAATATCTTCAACCGACTCATAACACGACATCTATAAGTTCCCGGGTCCATACTGCAACCTCTCTCTTTCGAGGTAAGGTAGTTTCTTGGTTATAATATACCACGAAAGCAAAAACTTCTTCTTTTGCCCATGCTAGAATCGATCCATTGTCAGGAAGGGCATGACGTATCGAAATATTTACAATATTAGCATTATGTCTTTGAAATATTTCTGCCATTTTAGGAACAAAAATATTTATTTTATCAACAGGGCAAAAATACTCCTCGAGAACGTATGTGGTTTTTTCTCGACTTTTTGGTTCGAGCTCTGCAACATCATAACTTGCCTCATAATTACGAGAATGAACTTCCTTATGAGCATAAACAAGAGGATCTATAATAGATTCTCGAATCCATTTTCCAAAATCAAGTCTTCAAAATCTAAAATAGGTCATAAGAAAGTATGCTATCCGATGAATAGGATACGATCAATTCCTTGAAATGAGGGCGTCTTTAGTGGTTGCAAGATTTTTTGTCTTTTCCCAGCTTGTGGCGCGAACTTTTTTATAATGAGGCGGATATATATCAGCATTATGAAAAATAACATCTCGATTATTCCTCACATTATCCCTAAACCAGGCGCCATAGAGATGTAAATCCATATCTTCATATTTTCTTTCGAGCATACTATTCTCCTTGAGATGAAGAGTTGCCTCAATAATAATTCATATACCTCAATACCCTCCGATTGCTGCAAAAAATATATCACTATTCTCTACCTTTGACGCGAGTTTTATTGTACCGTCAGCAAGAATAATTTTAATACTTTCTACAGAAAGAATAAGTGGACCATATCAGATATATCTCCCATGAACGTTTACAGAAAGAGAACCTCACACCGTAAAGTTCGAATAGGTCTGCATCGTCATGACCGAAAGGTTGTATGGGTCAATATAATCTTGTATATCTCTCCATGTAATCCCCGTTTCCACGGTAATACACTTCTTTTTTTCATCAAAATGAAGAATTTTTTTCATCTTTCTCATATCAATCTGAATACCTCACAATACTGCTGTTTGTCCTCACATGCTATATCGACCTCAACCAATTGAGATCTTTCAGGGTTCCTCCTTAAGAATCTTCTGTATATCCTCAATAGATTCAGGAGTAAATATTTTTTTAACACTCACAGGAAAAAGTCCTGTAACTTCGTCTACTATTTCCTTTTTGTGTGACATAGAAAATGAATCAATTTTAAGAAAGGAATGAGTCTAAATCCTTCTTTGGATTGTATCATAATGTTTTAATTTTTGAAATATCAAGCTGCTTATTTCTAGAGAATGTATCTTCTATATATCCCCATTTATTGGGTAATATATACTTTAATACAAAAATGATAAAACCTGGAAGGGATATAGTTCTAGAAAATCCATATTTTAAAACCAATTTTGTATACAAATCTTTATATAAAACTTGCTTCTCATCTGAGACATTATAGTGTCCATACAAATCAGTTTGCTTATTTATAACCGTATCAAGAGCATGAAGAAGGTTTTCTATATGTGTAACGGAAGTAAAAATATTCTGATTTCAAGGAAAAATGAGATAGGAAAAAAAATGTAATGAAAGTAACTTTGGAAGGAGCGTCGTATCATCATCTCCATATATAGCTCTAGGACGAAGAATAGTGATTTTTCATTTTTTAAAATTATTCCGAATATACTCTTCAGCAAAATATTTTGATCTTGCATAGGAATTTCTCAAGTTATTGATATCGATTCAATCAGCTTCATGGAGAATGCCATCTTTCCCCATATATACTGAAGAACTTGATATATAAATATAATGCTCACAGCTTGTATCTTCAAGAAATTTCTTTGTCTGTTTCAATATTCAGACATTATTTCCCATCAGATAAGTATCATTTTTCGTAAAATCAACATCAGAAACACAATCAATACAAACATCAATTTTTTCATAAAAATTGGGCTCATATGAATTATCCCAAAAAATATATTCTACTCATTCTTCATGATCCCCAATTCTACGAACAAACGCGAATATTTCATTATTATTTTTGAAATATCGAACTATATTTCGACCAACAAATCATAGAGCACCCAGTATAGCTATCCTCATAAATAATTTTTTTTAGCAAATTGGCGAAGTGTTTCTTTATCAATTTTTTTCTGCCTTCACTTCCTTGGAAGATTCATAAAGAGTATTTCATCAGGAAGAGCAAATTCATCAATGGAATACTTTCATTTTTTAAGCAGTGATAAAATTGTTTCTTTTTTATAAACTATTCATGATACTTCCAAGAAGAGAAATATCTTCTCATCAGCATTTTTACTCTCATATACACCAACTAGGGCAACCTCAATAACTCAGGGAATCTTTGATATAATTGACTCATAAAGAGCAGGATAGATATTAAAATCCTTTCGAATTATCATATCTTTCTTTCTTCAAGTCAGAACGAGAAGACCATCGGAAATATATCAACAATCACCCGTTGATATATACTCTTTTTTTGTATCTCATAAATATCATGCTGACACATGTGGTCATTTTACAAGAAATTCTTGATTTCTGCATTTAACTTCAATATTACCATATACTCTTCAGAGTATATCTCATGCAACATTTCAGAAATCTAATTTTTCACGTCAATCAATCATTGCAATAGGGAGAATTTCCGTCATTCAATAAATACAATGTATATTTTGATCTCATTTTAGAATAGAGATTAATCTTGTGAGAAATCCATAATAGACTGGTGCCGATCAAATATATATATGCTTCAATGATGCTGGGACATATCCTTTTTTAATAAGGAAATTATATCTATACGGTGGCGAGAAATATCCATCAACATTATATTTTTTTATAATTGAAAATACCTTTCTTGACGAAAATCTATTCTTTCCTGTTACCATAGGAATACCCAAAAGTAATCCAAAGAGAAGAAAGTGTGGCATATCCACATACATACGTTTCACGAGAGAGAAGAGTGGCAGTAAATTCTGTGCGGTAGCCACAAGTGATTTATGCGTATGTACCACTCATTTTGGAACATCTGTTGTTCATCATGTAAAAACAATAATTGAAGGCTCGTTTTCATTAAGTTTTTTTGTTTCTGGGAGGTGAACTTCACTGATCCCACAAAGAATTTTCTTTCTCCGAAAACCAAAGACACTAAATCATACGATGACATATTGCACTGGTAGTTGGAGAAGTGGATTTCTCGTTAGAAAAAATATATCAAATATTTTTCATTCTATAAATATATATTGTACTTTTGCCTCAAGGATTTGATTTTTAACTATTGCATTTCATCATTCCGGATCAATTAAACATGCAACCGATCAAGATCGAAGACCTGCAAGAATAATTTGAGAAAAAAGGATTTCATTATCTATCCAAACACTAAAAACATCACCGCAAGAAAGAAATGAAGATATTTGATATGTAAAAAAATCAAGTTCTCGTTTGTACTGATTTCTAGATATACTTACTCCGTTAGATCGAATAATAAATGGATCGCTTTTTTCTAGCTGTATTGCGATCTCATCAAGTAATGATGATTGATAGATCATGCTATGAAGTTGTTACATCAAGCCTGCCTCATTCTTTTACAAATCTTTCTACGACTTTCAAGACAATAGAGTAATCAGATGAATTAAGGCTTGTTGCATAATTCTCTTTAATGTAGTGGAAATGATTTTCAAGCTCTCAAGGTGCAAATTCACTTCTATGAAATTCATTGATTATTTCTTGAACAATTTTCGCGAGATTTTTAAGCTGAAGCCTCATACCAGAACCATCTTTATAAAAAAAGATGACGGTATCTTTTGTGCCAATATCTAGAGCGTCAATTTTCTCTCGGAGACTTAACTTCTTTTGTTGGATTAAATCTTTTGGAGTATCAGAAATCTTTGGAGACTGAGGTAAAGAAGTACCTTGAGTAGTATTTGATTGGGAAGAGGCATTCGTTCATATATTCACATTCTGTGGCTTTCGCAATGCAAGATACGCTCGAATAATACCAACTGTAAGAATCAGCCAAACAATGAATCCCCCGATGCAAATCATATTTGCTATCTGAGGCTGAGAATCAACGAATATAAGAGCAAAAATTCCTGTACCTCAAGCAACTCATAGACTCATAATAAGGAACCACACTATAGCTCATAGAATTGGATATTTTCCAGAAAAGACAATGCCAACAATAAAGAAAATACTTACTATTACTGATAGTCCCATAGAGCTTAAGTTAAAAAATAAATATTATATACGATTATCTACTAAAGAGGCTCTTCCATCATCGAAATGTCATTTTTGAGTCATCGATTGAAATAGATTTATGAGAAAAAACAACCTTATAGTATTTTACTATGGCAATAAGCAAATAGGAAAAGAACATAATTCCTACTGCCTCAGAATCTGTAAAGTGAAATCCCGGAATAAAAAATGTTGCTTCTGTATAATTAATTTTAAGGCTCTCTGAAATTTGTATCCAACCTTTTCAAAGAAGATAGCTCAACAATGAACCAAAGAAAACTGAAAACAAAAGTGTGCCAAACACATATCGAATAAAAAGAGAAAAATGTGTCGCAGAGGCAATTGTGAAATTTACGATAATGAGGAATATCAATGCTCAAAAACAAAGTAAAGGATACGTATAAAAATTATTCGAAACAAGAAGCGGGTGCATAAGGTATCAAATTGCTATAACTGATCCAAGGACTATAAATATATCTCTTGTGGGGCGAATAGAATAATTAAGAAAATAGAGCTTATTGTACATCGCTAATTCCCAATATTTATAAAAACTATATGTTACAAACACAAATGTAGGAAAATAGATCAATGCCTCAAGAGGTCTACCAAATAAAGTTATACCACTCTGAACAATCTCCTGCATTTCTTTTGAGTATGAAAAAACTTCAATCTCTTTGAGTAGAGTAATAGTCAGGAGTCAGAAAATTGTTGTTATTCACAAAACAAAGCCTAGTTCCAAAAGAAGAGTCTTCTTCAAAAAAATCTTATCAAAAAGTATACGAGAAGAGAAAATAAGAGAAGCCCAAAAAAACGAAAGAACAAGACTCACATCACCATTGAGATACCCATATGTCCCAAGGTGAGCCGTTACCCACAAAGAACTCGTGAGAAACTCAAAAAAAAGAACTCATATGAGGAGAGCTGAAAATCTCCAGAAAAAATATCGATAATACTTCAATCAGTAGGATACCACAAATAAAAAGATTATAGAGGTTATAATCAAAAAATATACGCTCAATTGCGTGAGATATGGAGAAAAATACAGAGTATTCATAGAAAGCAATTATAAAAATATAGTATCCATAATGCTATGAGTTGCAAGAGTTAAGGAAATTCTATTCACACAAGCGCATATGATGCACCGGCTCAAAGTCATACCATAAGAATTCGTTCATGAGAAATAAATCTTTTCTTCTCATATTCAGTAATAAATGCAAATGGGACCGAACAAGAGGCCATGTTTCCGTGAGTAGAATTATAATTGAGAATTCTATGATGCGGGAGGGAAAATGTATTGGAAAATACTTCTTTTGAATATCGAGAAACAATATGTGGAAGAAAATAATTCACTTTTGAAAGTTTCCATCGATGTTTCTTTAGAGTATTTTGTGTAAAATCCAATATTCCAACATTGAAAGCCTCAGAAAGACGACGAGAATCAGAACGAAAAAAAAGCTTCTCTGTATCCCTAGGAAAACACGATCATCATCAAGGAATCATGCTTGCATCAAAATACTCACCCTTGGAAAGAAATTCTGTAAAAACAATTTCTGGGAGTTTTGCTTTCTGCTTTCAGAGGATCATAGCAACACCAGCATCTGAAAGATTGTATCAAGCAAATGCATCCTTAAAGTCGGCTGCTGATTTGGTTTCCCAACGGATAGCTCTCGATGGAGTCTCTCATGAACATACAAGAATACATGAATACTGTCATGAGGATATGAGACTTTTTGCTACCTGGAGCCCATTAAGAAAACTATTACATGCGTTTTTTATATCAAACACTGGTGCTTTGCTTGAAAGAAGGGTTTGTACCCTATTTCAAGTAGCTGGTTCTATTACATCTTGGGATGCGCTCGCAAAAATAATTGCATCTATTTCATCAATCTTCATAGAAGCAGAAGAGAGTGCTTTTTTTGCAGCTTCAGAAGCTAGAGTAGATGCCTCCTCTGTGCTATCAGAAAAATATCGAGTGTACGTCCCAGAGATCTCAAAAACGGAATTCTCTCGAAAACCAGTATACGAACTTTCTTTCCTGATTCTTTCTTCTACTTCGCTACTCGTTATCTTTTGGCTTGGTGTATACGTCCCCATTGAGTAGATTGCTATTTTTGGTTGGAGGATTTTACGAATTCGGTCCATATATTTTATTTTTTGTTATACCTGTAAGAAGACGAAATAACCATTCATTTGCCCATGTTATCCATCAATGCTTGGAGAGAAATTCTCGAGCACTTCCTGTCATCATATTTTTCACTTCACTTCTTAAAATGAATTTCTTCGCTGTTTTGTAATATTTGAGATCTTCGGAGATTCAGGCCTTTTTATACATTCAGGGGTAAACGTAGAAATGGTGGAGAAACGCTATATCGAGAGCTATGCATATACCAGCAATTGTTCTCATAAAAAATCCATCTCTTTTATAGGCATTTTCTATATATGCATTAGAAAAGGTAACGTGTCGAGCCTCTTCCCTTTCATGAATCATACAGAGATCTCGGACAAGCGGGTGGATTCTCTCATCTGGAAATGTAAGTCTTCAAATCTCACGTGTTACAAGTTCAATTGCAATTTGAAGCAGAAAGAAAATCTTTGGCGGAAGTACTATTGCCTCAAATCCTGTCCACCATTTCGTGAATTTTGACATTGGTTTATAATCTTTCCCAAGGATTTCTAATGCACGGAGAAACATATCCTGATGCCGATACTCTTCGATTTGTTCCCTGAGGATAAAAGCATGTTCTTCACTTCAAAAGTCTGATTTTACCAGATGGCGTGCCATATAGTAACACATCACACTTTCTGCATAGGCATAGAGATAAAGTGTTTGTATGGCTTCGATTCGGGTGAGCTCTCGGAGTTGTTTCTCAGTAAGTTTTTCATATAACTCTGATCCATATATCGAGAGTAATTCTGGGGGCATGTAGTATTGTCCATCATCTTTCTTATACTGATTCCAATCAAAAAAATCTTCGAAACTTTTTGATGATTCTCGTGAGATACGTGTAAGATTCCTGATTATAGGATTATGAGGTTTGTTTTGCATCAAAAAATGAAATTCTAAAGGGCAATACGTAAATTACGTATTGCCCTCAATTATAGGTAATCGTGGAGAATTACAAGCCTACTGAATCAGTGATTTTAACTGCTTATAATCGGTCTTTCCCGTTCAAAGAATAGGAATAGCATTTAGCTTCTCTACTCTTGCAATTTTTACAAGATTTGATGCACCATGGGTATGTATGTAATCATTGATTACATCAACACTTTCTTCAAAATTTGTGAATGCAACAATTGTGACATTCCCATTTTCTTCTTTTGCCTCAATTGCAAGAGTTGTAACCTCAGGATTTCCATATTTTTCAAGAAGAATACCCTCGATAAAAGGAAGTGATATCATTTCTCAGGCAATTTTCACAAACCGCTTGAGTCTGCCAGTAATAAAGAGAAATCATTCTTCATCTATATAACCAAGATCTCAAGTTTTATACCATTTTTTTCAATCAAATTCATCAAAAGGACTTTCCAAATTTGGGTCAATATATCATCAGAATATACTTGGGCCCGTAATGTAAATCATTCATTGTTCTCATGCTTTGAGAGACTCTTTATTATCAAGTGATCGAATCATTGGTATTATTGTAGGAAGAAATTTTCCTGCTGATCATTTCAGTTGTTTTGAAAGAGGATTCACCGTCACTATAGGACTACACTCAGTAATACCATATCATTCAAGAATAATAGCTTCAGGGCACTTCTTTCGAAAAAGAGAAAATACTTCATCGTTACATTTCTCTGCTCACACAAAAGCAAATTTGAGTGAAGTGAGTGAGTGAGCCTCATTTCCAGAAAGAATCATACGAAGAAATGTTGGAGTTGCTGATACAATACTCGCTTGAGTGTGTAAAAGAATCTTTCCTATAGTTCGAGCATCACCAGGGTCTGGTGTATAGGCAGCTTGCACTGGTGCTACGAATGGAAAAATCGTATTTATTGTAAAACCAAAACTATGAAATGGTGGGAGGAATCAAATAATTGTCTCATTTTTCTTAAAAGGAACAAGAGCAAGAGCTCACTCAATATCACAAAGAATGTTCTTATGAGTAAGAAGAATTGCCTTAGGAAGAGATTCGCTTCATGATGTAAAAAGCATTACCGCATCCTCCCTCTTCTTTGGGAGTAAGAAAAAAAACTTTTTAATAACAGCTATACCTTTCATTGAAAATGATAGATCCTTTATAATATCCTCAATAAATACCATTTTTCATTCAAAAGCAGCAAGCCAAGGAGATTGGATTTTTTCATAAAACTTTTTGCTCGTGAGTATGACTTCAAGTCCGGCAAAATTCATACAATGCGCAAATGACTTTTCTCACACCGTCCAATTAAGCATAACAGGGAGCTTTCAGGAGAGATAAACTCAAAAAAGAAGCAAAGAAGTAGAAGATAGTGCTGGTATCATGATACCAATTCGGTCATCTTTTATACGAGAAAGATAGGTTGATATAACATATGAACGTAGTAAAAATTCATCTCTCGTCATTTCTCAGAGTATAGCATCATAGAGAAAAGGACTATTTTTTTCACTCTTAAAAACCTTTTTTGCTTCAGAAAGAATCGTATCCCCCTCACTATACTTATAGACTATATTGGTTTCAGTTCTTGGCTGAAAAGTGCAACGAGGGAGCTTCTCTTCTCAGAGCGAAACTCAGAGAGACATATATGCTAAATCCTTAGGAGTCTTAAGTAAACCAATCGGGGGGTTCGAAGAATTCGGATAATCCTTCTGTATTACAGATTTGATTTCTGCCATATCAAGTGAATCACAATGGAGCTCAAGAACAAGATTCGACTCATCTTTTATATCTTTCAAATCAATCTTTTTTATTGTGGCAACTTTTTTCCTAATATCTTTTAGGGTTTCAGCAGGAATATCTATATTCACCTCTGTTTTTTTCTCAAGCTCAGCAATGGATCACGCGATTGCCTCAGGCTCTTTCTTTCCTAGGACATCATTATGGTAAAAATAATGTTTAATGAAACGACATTCTTCATTTCAGGAATGATTATAATAGTCTTGAAGATTCTGATTGAATGCATCTAACCCCTCCTTTTTCCACATTCGGAGTTGTTCTGTCATATCCTTGTACTCTATAGTAACTTCCCGTTTGGGCACAAAGAATATCCCATTAGAGAAAATATACCACAAAGACTTTGTGAGGACCTTCATGAGTTTTGGTGATTCTCCAGTATAAGCCTTTCCCCATATGCTTCCCCAAAGTCATTTCGTACGAGCCACAATAATCTTAGCATCGTCAGGGAGTCGAGAAACAATTTCAAAAGCCATTTTTTTCCCAACAATATGTTCAAATGGTTGAACATAAATATGTCATGATGGATAGATGAGAATATTTTGCTTGTTTTCAATTCCCTTTCGGATACCTTCGAAAGCCTTTTCTACATCATCAATGTTTCATCATCGCGCTAGATCACCTACTGGAACCGTCTTCATAGCATGCAAAATTGGACCGAGTCACGGAGTATTTATATACGTTTCGGTCATTACGGGTGAAAGTATTTTTTTTCTCCCAATCTCGGTAATCATAATCATCGGATCAACAAGTGCTGGATGATTCGGAAATACAATAATTGGACCAGGATGATCAAATTCCTTCATTCCCTCAATCCGCACTCGGTAACGGAGGCGTAAGAAAAAACGAGCAACAGCAAATATACCCTTAAGATACATAAAAAAAATGGTTAATTAGTGATTATCATATCATGAGTTACTAATGCACTCAAATAAATATGAATATATAGTATTTACAAATTTAGAATATAATATAAACACTTATTTCTGAACTCATCGAATATCATAATATGGATATGGGTAACCATAACCCCAACGAAATTTCGTAGGAAAACCTGGATTTCCACCAATGAGTACAGCAGGAAACATAAAATTTTCTCGAACATTATGTCACTTCTCTGCTATGCAAGCATAGAGAAGAGCATCAGCTACAAGCTTCTTATAAAGTCGCCCACCTTCCCAATATGCACGATCATGAGCCTCACAGCATTCCCTGTAGTCCCCGTCGATAAACATACTACATCCATCAGTTGTATACGCATATTTTCTCTCTACATCTGTATTAGATTTTGTAAAAGCAATACTTAGAGTAAGTAAAAGAAAATGGAGAAAAAATCCGACTCAAAGTAAAAGGAAAAAATACCTGAATCAGGAAAGAAGGAAATAAAACCACTTTATATTTTTTCTTTTATAACTATTTTTCATCATAGAAGTACCCAATTATGAATTTTTAATAAGATAGTATCAAGTTCCTTTTTGGGGAGAGAGCTCTGTATGTGAGGAATAAGGTTTTTTAGAGCTGCTTCAAGTTCATTTGGTACAAATTCTGTCTTTCCGAGATGTTTTACAATGTAGTTTGCAACACGAATTATTCCTGCCCTACGAGAGAGAAGAATTATTTCTCAAGATAAATTCTGAAGCTCAATCGAAGAAATATGACTTATATCAAACTCTTTTAGATCATTTGAAATACTTTCATCGAATGGCATGTCATCAGGAGAAGATGGATGCTCTCATTGCATTTCATCATTAATGATCATTGCACTTTGGGAATTATTCGCAAAGTTAGAAAGAGCGAATTCCTCATTCCATGGTCGGTTTACTCTCCTTCCATAAAGTTGAGAAATAGCAATCATAATACCTCATGTAATCATGAGAGCTACAACACGAATGATGAGATTATCAACTCAGGCCCAAATATCATAAAACAGAATTTTTATAAGTACCCCGCTTCCGATATAAAGTCAGATAGTCCTAAACTTTGCAACATTATTATTGATTCAAAATAGGAGATAAATCGTAGCAATAATGGTAAGGTAGATGGTTACGGCAAAAATATTATTCGTCAGTTGATTTACATAAATAGACGTAATCAAAAGAAACATAATGAAAGCATAAATAAATGCATACTTTCAGAATTGGTTTTTTGATTTCATATACCAAACGGCAAATGTACCAATTGAAAGAGCTGTAAGTTGTATAAATACTGGTCCAAGATTCATACTGAGTTCCTCAACTCGAACTAGGTGATAAAAGTAAATAATAAGAGATAAAAATATCATCCACAAGGAGATAATCTTGCTCGATACTTTTGTATAAAACCAAGTTGAAAGAAGAAGAAATATATTAAGTCAAAGTAGGCTCCATCCAGTCTGGGTATGAGGAATAATTTCCATAAGAGCATAAGCAACCATACTTATGCCAAAGATATGAATAAAATCATAAACATTTGCAAGTGGATTTTTTTCTCTATCAACAATAAATAGTAGTGTACAATATAGACTCAGTGCAATGATAGTTATGGGAACAAGAGCAAGATACTCTCCAGTGTATATACTATCAAAAAATGGTATAAGCCTCAATATTCATATGCTTGCTAATATAATTGTTCCTATAAGCATTCATTGATTCCTCTGTTTTGAAGAATAATATGCAAGCACTACTGATTCAACTACCCATGCCGTCGATACCACAAGTGGGCTTTCTGAGAAAGTCACAGCAATTGCAAGAGTAAAAAGGGATAGCGGGATTCAGAGCAGTGTCGTAGCATTCCTTTTTAGATCAGAACTCAGAGATGAAAGGCTTCCATTACTCAAAGTGACTCGAATAAGCATAAATGAGTAGAAGAGTGATGCTATTGAAAGAAGAAAAACAATTATCCCAAGGGTAACTAGTGAACTCCCATCTCTTGTAAACCAGATATTTCTCCCGAGGTAAAATAGCTCTCCTATCATAAAAAGATTTGCCACTACTTGATAGCTGATAAATGAGGAAAATTGCTCTTTGATTGATTTTCTAACGAAAAAAGGATAAGAAAAGGTCACTGCAAGGAAAAGAATATACATCATCCATGATGCTTCCCATTCTGGAATAAGAGAAGTCGTAAATATAATTGAGGAAGATATAAGAGCAATGAGTGAAAGATGGATTAATTTATATTTGTAACTCGACCAGAGTGAAAGGAGAAAAAATCCGAGTGAAGAAATACTTATAACCCAACGGCTTGATAGAGAAATCTCATAGTGAGATCCATCTATGGCAACAGAACAAATAAAAATAAAAGCACTAATAACTAGGAAAAAGACATAGCGCAGAACTTCTGTCATAAAAGAAACAAGGAATAATCACGCCAATCCGTATATAAGAACAATAGGGACAAGAATGAGCACTAACGAAGGAATTCCAAATACTCAAAAAAGAATTAATGCAACTCACAACGGAATAAGCAAAATCCAAGTATATATTACAAGATTCACTCGCACCATAAATAGAGCTGTATAAACCAAAATCGGAAGAGTGAAAATAAAACTAACGATTATTGTTGCCTGTTCTTTATCTCAGATTCAGAAGATTGAACATATAAGAATTATATAAGCAGAAATGAGTAGACTTGGAACTGATTCGTCACGAAGTTCAGTCTTTCTTGAGATAAATATTCCTGTGGTTGTAAGAATAGAGCTCAGAATAGATATCAAAATAAGCTCCATTACACTCTCTACACCAAAACCCGTTAATCCAAGAAGCATAAGGCTTCCTATAATAATTGTTCGAAATAGCCACTTCATATCATCAATACGCTCATTTCTCTGTAGAAAAAGCCAGGTTAGCAAATATCAACCGAGAGAAATTGTGAGCGTATAGAACATTATAAGGATGGAGCTATCTGATTCTGAACGAACAATGAACGGTATAAAATAAGCAAAAACAAATGAGAAAATAAGAAAAGTTCTCGAGTTATATACGAGTCCAGTAGCTACAGCAAAAAGAGTATTTAGAATAAGAAAGATAAGAGTAAGCGTATCTGAAAAAATACTTCCTGATGTATCCCCAATAATCCATCTTCAAGAAAGAATAGTAAGAGTATTTATAGCGATACCAACTCATAAAAGAGTACGAGACTCTGTAATATGTCATTTTTTATCCATCCAAACTCAAATAACATAGAGAGAGAAACCGAAAATAAGACCTATAATAACTTTTCCTATAGAGCCAACAATTGACCATACAAGTGAGAGAAAGAAAAATGCAGCCAAAAAGAGGATAATACCTCAAATCTTTGCAAGCGGTCGATCGGAAAAGAAAGCAACAATCCAATTTGGTTTCTTTACTTCCGGTGGAGGAGGAATCACCGGTGTCACCTGTTTTTTTTCTATTTCTTGTTTCGATTCGGCTTGGATATTTTCTTTAAAATTACCTCTCATATCAGATATTTCACTCAACTGTATTAGTGGAAATGATTGAACATCAATATTTTGATGCGGTGAAGATACTCAAATGTCATTCTTTAGAGGTACTGGCTCAAAAGAAATAGCTGATATAATATTTTCTGAGAGAAGAAATTTCTTAAAAAGAAGCATAAATATAACTCCCCATATCCATCCCCATTCAAAGAAATTCTCAGCACCAGTCGTATAACTTCAAGAAGATAAATCTGAAAGGAGGAGAGCAGAAAAAGCACCAAGAAGAAAGGATATGAGCCACGAGATGCGTCTGAGAAAAGATAGAAGAGAAACTTGTGTCATAGGTTGAAAAATTACTGAAGTTTACGAATAAGCACAATAATACCTCCGATAAAAATAAGCCCAAAAATACCAACAAGAGCCATAAAGACATATTTATTTGATTCGATAAACCTATTATCATCGGCATCACAGACATCTCACTTTCCATCTTTATCGATATCATATTGAGTATCATTAAAAACCGTTGGACAATTATCAACCTCATCATATTTTCAATCTCCATCAATATCACTACAGATATCTCCCACCCTATTATTATCACTGTCTTTTTGATCGGGATTCGAGATACTCGGACAATTATCTCTCCATCATACTACTCCATCATGATCAACATCTTCACAACTATCACCTACTCCATTCACATCAATATCTGATTGTTCTGGATTTTTTAACTCTTTACAGTTATCACATACGTCACCGATGCCATCAATATCAGAATCAGCTTGATTCTGATTACTCATTTTACTGCAGTTATCGAGATAATCCAAAATTGTATCTTTATCGAAATCATTTGTTCTGCGATATTCTTCATTCTTATCGCACACATCACCTCTTCCATTTTTATCCAAATCTAATTGATCTGGATTATAGAGATTACAATTATCCATCACATCACCAATTCCATCCCTATCAATATCAGCTTGATCTGGATTTTTCATATGAATGGCATTATCAGTATCATCGAAAACGCCATCCTTATCGGTATCAAATTCACAGGCATCTCCGATTTTATTCGCATTTTTATCAGCTTGATCTGGATTACTTATAGTAGGACAGTTGTCATCAAATCCATACCTATTATCCCTATCAGAATCATCACAAGCATCTCAGATACCGTCATTATTTCTGTCATTTTGATCTGGGTTATTTACGATAGGACAATTATCACGAATATTCTCAAATCCATCACTATCACCATCATCTTTATAAAGAGGATTTGGTAAAAAAATAGGTGTGTAGCTTTTATCTGGGATAATCTCCGTATATGGAAGTTTCGGGCGATCTAACATAGAGTACTGATGACCCTGGGAAGTACATGCATATCACCGAAATATCCTTACCTCTCAACCAGGTGAAGAGAATACGTAAGTATTTTGTATATTTTGAAAAAAATTGAGTGTATGGAATCTTGTGATTTCTGTTTGTTTTCAATTCCCAGAAAATCCTATTTTTATGAAACGAAAGTCAAAGTTTCCTATACTCCCAAGGGTTACTGGGATAAAAAAGTTTCCATCAATAGATAGACTTACTGAGATATTTCTATCCGTCACAAATCCTATTTCTGGTTTTATTTGTCAACGAGTATATATTTTTCCTAAATCAAAAACGTAACTCACTTCACCCTTCAAAAAAAGTGTTGGATCAATTTCAATTCAGGTATAAGGATCACTATCATCAAGAAGTGGGATATCAACAAAATCTTTTGAGGTATATTGAATGGGTGGATTTTTTTTGTATTTTCTAACCTTGAAGGAAGGATATCTCAAAAAGTGGTACTAAAAAAAATATCATCAGTAGTATTTTGTACTTGAACCGATGAAACTCAAGAATTCGTATCAATTGTAGCCACTTCGCGATAACAGGATGAATCAAATCTCTCCAATGCTGATACTCAAGATATCCAAAAAAATGATATAGCAAGAAAGGTATACTTCATAAAATGAATCTCTATTGATAGATTCTATTATAGATAAATGTTAGTTTTACCAAATAATTAGATTTGACAGACTATTTCTTTCATTGACAGATGAAGTACTCTTCGAAACTTCGATCACGACAAGCTTTTGGTTTAAAACGAGTAAGTTTTGTATATTTTTGTTTCACAGGAGCTATAAGATCTTCCACATCCTCTCAAACAAATACCTTAAGAATAAGATTTCATCATTTTTTGAGAAATACTTCAGCCACATCTAAAATAGCAATGTTCAATTCAATAGATCTATATTGATCGACTCAGGTAATACCTGAAGTATTTGGTGCTATATCTGAAGTAATAAGATCAAATTGTTCAATTCCCCTCTCTTGAATAAAAGTTCGGATTTTATCATACTCAAAGATACTTGCCTGAAGGAATGAAATATTTTTTTGCCCAAAAGACTTAATTGATTGTATATCAACTCCGATTACTCTTCATTCTTCTCCCACAATCTTTGAAATCACCTGAATAAAACTTCAAGGTGCGCTCGCAACATCAAGAACACACATTCATGGCTTTATTACATGAAATTTTTCATCAATCTCAATAAGCTTAAATGCGCTTCTAGCTCGATACCCGAGTTTCTTTGCTTTATCAAAATAGGGATCTTGGACTATAAATGGCTTTGTCATAATTTGTAAAGTGAAATTTTTTGACTTTTTTCGTATAAGAACTATCATTCTTTATCGTATAAAAAGAAGAGTAGACAAGAATCTTTAAAAATCAAGTTTTCTATGCCTGATACAACATCTCCTTGAGTATATCTTATACTTGATCTCGAAATGACTGGACTTAATCCGTTTCAACATGGAGTTATTGAAGTTTGAGCCGTTGTCATGGATGCCCAATTTCAGATCATCTGAGAATTTTTTATGGATCTCCTTCCACCCGATAACATTATTATCGACCAAAAAGCCCTTGAATACAATGGCTTCACCCTTGATCGTATTGCTGCTGGAAAATCCTATGAAGAATTTTGTGAATACTTTCAATGATTTCTTGAAACACACTTTCCATGAGAGCAAAAACCAATACTTGTATGACAATTTGTTGCTGCTGATATTGCATTTCTCGCATCAGTTTTTGCGAATGCAAGAAAGCCCAATCTTTATATGAAGCTTTGAAATGATATTATAGATACAAAATCTATTGCAAACCAAGCAAATGCTATAGCACGATACAATAAAATTCCCCTCCCCTTTAAGTCAACAAGCCTCTCAAAACCTGGGGGCCTTGCTGAAGTACTTCGAATAACCGGATATAGTGCTCATACTGCGAGATGAGACATTATGGCAACGAGAGAAGCGCTCCTTAAGTTTCTAAAATTTAAACGATAGATACCTCTCATATATAGCCTGAAAAATATATATTTAAAAACCCCCTCGAATATTCGAGGGGGTTTTTAAAGAAAACTTACTTAAGCTCAACTGTAGCACCTGATTCCTCAAGTTGCTTCTTGATTTTTTCAGCTTCATCTTTCTTGATTCCCTTCTTGATATCACCACCGTTGTCAGCAAGAGCCTTCGCTTCACCAAGTCCAAGACCAGTGATTTCACGAATAACCTTAATAACAGCAATCTTTTGACCACCAGCAGAAGTCATAACAACATCGAATGATGTTTTTTCTTCATCACCACCACCTGCAGGTGCAGCACCACCAGCCATAACTGCTACAGGAGCAGCTGCAGAAACACCGAATTTCTCCTCCATAGCAGAGACGAGATCAGCGAGTTCTACGATTGTGAGACCCTCGACGAGTTCGAGAACTTTCTCAGCATTTTTACTAAGATCAGCCATAGTATAAAAAAATAATAAAATAAAAGTTAATTTTGGACCGCACTACAAGCGGAGCAAAGAAATCCATGTAGGATGAGTAGCAAGAATTGCTTTACTCTGCTCGCAAGTTATGGAACCAATCGAGATTTTCACCTCGCACCTACCCATGAATCATGAGTAGGATGTGAAACGAAAATTATTCGGCCTTTGGAGCTTCTGGAGCAGATTCAACTGGAGCAGATTCTTCTACAGTAGCTGGAGCCTCCTCATTTACAGCAGGAGAAGCAACACTTGCAGTTTCTGGAGCCTTTGGAGCTTCTGGGGCTGCGATAGTGAGATCACCAACTTTGGTAAGATTCTTTGTTTCGAGGTCTTTCTTTGCTGCATCGAAGAATCGAGCAAGACCAGAAAGTGGAGACATCATAGAACCAAGGAGTTTCGCAAGGAGAACCTCACGAGAAGGGAGAGTAGCGAGCTTCTTTGTCTCAGCACCATCCATAAGTCGTCCATCCATATATCCACCTACGAATACCATTTTTTCTTCTTTCTTCCATTCATTAGCATATTTATTAGCAACACCAAATGGTGCGATAGCATCACCCTTACCAATAACAAGGGCAACTTGTCCTGGAAGTGTAGAGATATCGAGTTCGACACCATAAACATTCTTAAATGCAATACGAATAAGAGTCTTTTTTGCAATGAGGAAGAGAGCATTCTGGGCGCGAAGATCTTTCTTAAGTGAAGATACTTCTGCTACAGTTACCTTTTGATTTGAAGTAAAAGCAACTGACTTTGCATCTTTGAGATGAGCCTCGAGTGCAGCAAGTTGTTCTACTTTTTTTGCTTTAGAAACAGCCATAACGAGTAAAAATTGAGGAATTATAATTATGAAAAAATCATAAACTCTGACGAAATGCGAAAAAAAATCGCACAATATCGTACGAACAACTTTAGTGAATACGCCATAGAATTTCTACGAGGCCAGTAATTCAAATCTAATTGTCCATCTCGGTGAGATTTATAGAACTATTGTCCGTCTCACGGTCTCCGATAGAGTGAGTGGATTATATAGTATTTTTCTATAAGTCAAACCAAAAGTTTATTTTGGAGAATTTTCCCATATAATGAGCTTATGAAACGCATTCTTCTCACTCTGTTATTTTCTCTCACTCTCATTTGAGTTATTACTATTACCGATATTTACCAATCACTTGAAACAACTCCGAATCTTCGAGGAAATTTATTGATTTTTGATAGAAATGAAAAACAAATTGCACTTCTCCCCTGAGAGGATTGATATAGTATTGAATACTCCTGAAGCCTTGATGTTGTATTAGTTCATAATATTGTTTCCATTGAAGATAAAAGATTCTATTCCCATTATGGAATAGATCTCTTTTCAAAATTGAATGTTTTACGGGAAAGTCTTCTTGCAGGAAAAATAACACGAGGGTGATCAACGATTACTGAACAGTATATAAAAAATAGATACTTCCCCGAAGCCCCGCGAAGTATATCCCAAAAATTTCGAGAAGGATTATGGGCCTTCATAGCAGAAATAAAGTACTCAAAAGATGAAATCCTAAAAAAATACCTCGAGACGGTATATATGGGAAATGGAATATATGGTATACCTGCTGCGATTGAAAACTATTTTTGAAACAAAGATATCAACTCCATCTCTGATGAAGCCATTTCAGAAATCATTACACGACTCCGCTATCCAAATCTAGGTGGATCATCTGAAGAATACAGAAAACAAATCGAAAATCGTCTTGGACTCAAATCAACAGAAAAACCTCTTCTGAAAAGGGAAAAAAAGAATTATATGGATACCCTCCCTTTTCTCACGGAACGAATCAAAAAGGAACTTTCTCTCTACTGTAATAATCCAGTCAGCTCAAAACTCTCTGATTTTACTCTTAGCATCTCGAATGATATATGTTCAAATCCATATAAAAAAATCATAACGAGCGTAGATAAAGATGCTTCTATAGAGGCCAATAATATACTGAGGTCAGTCTTATATCCTCTTGAGGCAAAAAATGTTCACAACGGTGCCATTTATGCTTGGTCAGAAAAGGAAAAGAAAGTTATCCTCTACATAGGAAATAAAGATGATGCGATATGAAATCAATATGATATGATCGTAAAAAAGCGATCTGTTGGATCGGTTCTAAAACCCTTTCTCTACCATATCATTCTAGAACATCATGATCCAAATGAATTTATTTTAGATGAAGCAAAGGTATACGAAACGGGACAAGATGGAGTCTCCTATGTTCCAGAAAACTATATCCCTAAAGCATATGGACCAATAAGTCTAAAAAGCGCCCTCTGAAATAGCCTTAACAGCGCTACTGTAAGACTTACTGAAGAGATTGGTGTAAGTAAAGTGTATGAAAATTTCCGATCACTTTGATTCGAGCTCAATCACGATGCAAGCTATTATGGATATGGTATTGTACTCTGATCTATAGAGCTTTCTCTTGAGAACATTGTAAGCTGATATCGGCACATTACAGAACTGAATAATCCTCAAAATTTTCTCCTTTACGATATACTCTCTGATCATGCAAATCGAAGTATGACTTTCGGTGAATCTAGCATCCTCAATACATCCCTTCCTATGGCAGTAAAAACATGAACTAGTACCGACTTTCATGATAATTGGACTATAGCATACACTGATGAAATTATTATCTGAGTCTGGGTTGGAAATGCTGATAATTCTAGCATGGATGATGTATCATGAGTCACTTGAGCATGACCCATTTTTCATCATATTGCAGAAGAACTCATACGCCGATGATACATAAGGAAAAAAGAGATTATTCCACCAGTATGAGTAACTCTTGGGAGCCTCTGCCTCGATGAGTCATGTTTCCGAAAGGAGATAGCCTATACAAAAACTGGGTACGTAGGAAAATCGCGTCCAGCAAGTAAAATATACTATGCTAATGAATTCGTAACCCCACTTACCTCTGATGAGATAACAAATTGGAAGATACGATAATTGCGTTTTTTTAGGTTTGAATATAATTTCGATATTATGATAATTACCCTCGGCTGACATCTTGGTTCAGGAAAAAGCACTCTTTGAAAAAAACTTGCTGAAATATTCTGATATAAACAATATTCTACATGAACCTTCATGAGAGAAATGGCTTGAGAGAGATGAATATCTCTCTTAGAGCTTGCTAAAGAAGCAGAAATAGACTGAGGAATCATCGACCATATACTTGACGACCGTCAAAAGAAAATTGGATTAACAGAAGATAACTTTATAATAGACTGACGCCTAGCATTCCACTTTATTCCCCATGCAATAAAAATATTTCTCCAAGTTGATAGTCATGAAGCTGCTAAGAGGATATTCAATGATTCAACCAGAAACTCAGTGATCGAAAGTCACTTCGACATAGAAGACGCAGCTAACAATATAAATATTCGTAGAAAAAGTGAAGATGAACGATATATGAAGTATTATTGAATACATATATATGACATGAATTTTTACAATATAGTTATAGATACAACGGGTAAAACCCCAGATGAAGTTCTTGATGAGGCTCTATGAAGAATACATTTATTTAAAAATAAATAAGTCTTCCAATATAATATATTTTATAATCTTCACTATTCATGATTCCCTTCCATAAAATATATTCTACGATATTTAAATCATTTAATATCAATAGTGAAACTGAAACTATTGAAAGATTGAATGATGAGTGAATAAAGAAAATAATGGTTATAAAGCGTTCTTGGATATTTTGACTTGCAATGATATGGGTACCACTCCTCATTCTCATTCTCTCATTCACGAATATTTATATTTCATACTTTTCATACAAAGATCTGAATCTAAAGTATTCTCTTCTTATATGAGTAGCCTTTTCATTACTTCTCTTCATTTTCTCTGTGTGGAGTTATCTGGCTCATTTCCGACAGGTCTACGATGCTCCTCGAATCGAAACCGATACTCAGAAACTTATCGCATCCCTCAAGGAATGAGACAATTACTTTATTCGATTCTTTAATCAAACTATCTTAAATCAGTGGATTATTATATGACTTCTTATCTGGAGTATTATTTTTTATATTACGCACCTAAAAATAAACTGGGGAATATGGATCATCTCTGATGGGGTTCTCCTTTTTATTCAGTGGCTTTTACTCGGAAAATATAGAAAAAAAATGATGGATCTCGAAATGGACTACAATATCGTTGTTCCTGGAAAAATTATCTTTGTAAATCAATCAGGAATGCTTTCTTCAAGTCAAGCTGTGGAGGGAGAAAAGGTAAAAACCGTAACCGCAAAATATCCATCATTCATTTGAAGTTTTTTTCAGTATGGAACCATAGAAATAATGACAGAATGATGAGATCTCAATCAGGGAGTTACAAGCATGTACTATGTGCCTCAACCTACAGAAACAGCTCGTCTAATACAAACTCTCCTTTCAAAAGAGACCACAAACAGCGATACTCAACATTCAAAAAAAATAGAAAAAGGCCCGAATGAAAGAAGCCCATCAATCAATATAAGGTCAGACGAAGTAGGGTATGATATTCGAAGTACTGTACGGGATGTTTTGAGATAATTTTTTTCCATGAATTATAATAATCCATATATATTAGTGTGAGAAATATGAAATAATGCATTTTCTTACAAAGAGCGAACAAAGAAGAAATGAAAAGATCCAACTCTTACAATTCCATCTCTTAAATATTGAACGCTCGAAGATATAGAAGTCGGGGAAGATATTGTATTTGAAGAACTAGAGGATGGGATTCTTAAATCTTGCAAGTGACTCAAGCAATTTATTCGATTGAGAGATCAGGAATCCCAATCAATAACGATATTCGATAACCATAATCATGCTCTTTATTTCTGGGTACAGGCTATATACGATTGACTTTTAAGCCCATGATTTGAGCTCATTCATATTGATGAGCACTCCGATCTCTGGGAAAATAAAAATACTCTCGATAAAAATAAAGCACTCCATGATGCTCAATATATTTGGGAGTTTACGAACTTCTCATGTAATGTTGGTAACTATATTCCCCCTGCTATCGAATCATGAATAGTTGGAAAAATAATTCGAATCGAGAATGAATTTCAACTCAATCAATATGAAGATTACTCCCCCTGAAAAAATACCGTTTTAAATATTGATCTCGATTTCTTTTCTCAAGAAATGGAGTTTATCCCCGAAGAAAAAAAACTAAGATTCATTCGAAAATTACTGAAAAACGTAGAATGTATCACTATAGCAACCTCTCCCTATTTTATTGACCAATGAATTGCCCTAAAAAAACTCAAGAAAATGTTTTCTACTGAAATCCAATAGAAAATTTCTCATAGATTATTGAGTCCATTTCATATTTCAAGAGGTTAATCTTCATTATCCTCAGTCACCCCATCTTCTTCTCGTGAACGTTTGAGAGATTCATCAAGTTTTTTTACATGATCATCATCATGATGATCATGTGGAGGATGGGGCGTATGATGTACGCTTCAAACTCCTTCTGATTTTCCTGTAGATTCTGCATGCACATAAGAAAGTCAGATAGGTGAAACAAATAATGCGATAAAGAGCAAAAAACGCATAGATATATATTGACATTTAATATAAATATAGTTTATCACATATTTTAAATCTCGCAAGTTGCTTTTTCTATTTTTCATGTATACTCGGGCTCACATGGAAAAATGAATTCAGAAAAGCATTTTTGCGGAAAATAAAAAAGCCTTCTTTGATTATGAAATTCTCGAAGAGTATGAGGCCTGAATTAAACTCCTTTGAGAAGAAGTAAAAAGCGTTCGCAATGGAAATATCAATCTTAAATGATCTTATATACTCATTACGAATTCAATCCCTCGAGTTATAGGGACACATATCGGAGAGCTCAAGTGAGGAGTAAGAAAGATTGATCCAAAAAGAGAGAGAGAAATACTCCTTGAAAAGAAGGAGATACTCAAACTTGAACTTAAAGTAAAAGAAATGTGAGCAACTCTCGTACCACTTTCTTTCTATAGCAAATGAAATCTCATAAAGGTTCGCATTGCCCTTGTTAAAGGAAAAAAGACGTGGCAAAAAAAAGAAAGTATCAAAGCACGTGACCTTGATCGAGAAATGGCAAAAAAATTTAGATTTTAGTACTATGAATATAAATCCTCGTTTCATCGAATATTTTAAAAGTACCTTCTTTAGTGGAAAAGAGGATGAGTTTGGGGAATTCCTTATCTCTCTAGAAAAATCGATTCCAAGAACATTGAGAATAAAGCCCGATCGTGTGGAAGAGGTAAAAAAACGACTCGAATCATACGGTTTTGTACTTTCTCAAACATATATTCCAAATGTTTTTTCTTTGGATCGAAATGATGACTTTGATCCTCTCGAGCGTCGTATATGATTCACTCTTGATCATCTCGTTTGAAATTTTTATATTCAAGAACTTGCCGCAGCAACATCTGTTCAAGTTCTCAGTGACGGAAAAATCCACAATGAACCTTACCTCATACTCGATATGGCATCGAGCCCCGGTGGAAAAACAACACAACTTTCTGAACATTATCCAAATGCATTTATAATTGCAAATGAACCTACTCGCGAAAGAATTCCTCAACTTCTGCAAAATCTGGACCGTATGTGAAGCTCCAATATATGAGTAACCCTTTATCCGGGTCAATTCTTCAGGCACTCACCGGAAACATTTGATAGAATTCTTCTCGATGCTCCATGTAGTGGTGAATGAACCTTATATAAAGGTACTCTTGCAACGAAACATTGGCATATAAAAAATATAAAAAACATAGCCTCTCTTCAAGAGAAGCTCTTTGAAGCAGCTCTTATTTCTCTGAAAGTTTCTGGGGAAATGGTCTATTCAACCTGCTCGATGAATCTTTTAGAAAATGAATGAGTTATCCAAAAAATAGAGGGAAAATATCCAAATTCTTTTGAAATCCTTTCACAAAAGAGATTTTGGCCACATAAAGATGGTACAGGATGATTCTTTGTAGCACGAATTCGGAAAAATAAACCTATTGAAAATCATGAAAAAACACGACCAGAAAATAGTAATACAAAAATAGAAAAGATTGGAGACACCGGTATAAATGAAACTATAAAACCCAATATTTCGATCTATAGTCACGAATGAAAACTTCTAGCAGTAAAAAATAACGAATTTATTGATACGATAAGAAAAAAATACTACTTTATGCGGTTCTGAGAAAAGTTTGGTCAGATTGAAAAATGAATCACTGATTTTGGTGCTTTTTCACATAGATATATAGAAACTGATGGGATTCAAAAATATGAAATTGCAAATGAGGGTGAACTCGATCTTTATCTCAGGTGAGGAAAGCTGAACATAGAAAGCCCAACGTGACCAATAATACTTACCTACCAAGGAATTATAATTTCTCTAGAGAACATTGAAAAAGGTATCTGTTCAAATAGATTTCCACATGAATGGATACGAAAATAAAACCCCTCAAATAATGTTGAGGGGATTTATTTTCGATAAGCTTACTTAGATAGAGCCTCAATATTTGCAACGAATTTTTCATAAGGATATGCTCCCTCAACCGTAGCATATTTTCCAGTTTTAACATTTATTAGCATAGTTCCTGGAGTTCCTCCGAGCCCGTATTTCTGAGCCTCTTGTGTCTCTGCAGAAAATTGGGAAAGAGTATCTTTCTTATCTACACATTCCTGCCATTTTGTTGTATCGAGACCAAGTGATTTTGCAAGAGCGGGAAGCTCTGAAACTGGCATAACACCACCTTCATTTGTAGACTTATCCATCACTCCTTTATAAAATTTCTGATATAGAGCATCTCCTCAAACTTTTTTCGCACAAAGTGCTCCTATTGCCTTTGCCTCTGTACCTGGATGGTTGACTCCACGATTATTTTTGAAGGCAATTCCTATCTTATTTCCATACTGAGAAAGAAGGCTTGGAAAAAGCTTTGTAGAATGATATTGTCGAATACAGAACGGACATTCCATATCAGAATATTCTATAGCGATAATATCAGCGCTTTTATTTCATTCAATAGATGCTGTTGATACAATTGATTTTATTTCGTCCTGTGAAATATTTTTCAGTGTGTCAGCAGCAGTAACTGAAGGTTGTCCATTTGAAGGAGTATCTCCAGTATTTTGACCATTAATAGCATTTTTAAAGTTATCAATATTTTGTGCTATTTGCATCTTTGAATATTTCTGGAGGATATCATAGTTCTCTTTTCCTCCTACTTTCTCATACTCTAATTCAAGAAGAGCCCTCTTAATTCATATAGAAGAGTCTTGAGTGGTTCTCGCAGAAAGAAACTGGAGCGGAAGAGAAAAGCCCATGAGTAAGTATACACAAATTACATTCAAAATGAGTGTAAGAGTGAGCATAATAATGGTTAGTCCCTGAAGTGATGTAGTTGTTGCACTTGCAGAAACAGTTTGTTCTTGCTGTGGTGCTGATTTCGTAACCATAGAAGTAAATAATAAATAAGTGTATAAATTATATGAAAGTGTTTCTCATAATCAAAAAAATGGGATTGACGCTTTACTTTCCTATGGAACTATACGGAGTTTCTTCTTATTTCATAAAAGGCTCGAATTCCAACCATCGCAGCATTATCCATTGAATAGAGATTCTTTATTGGCGCATGGAAAGGAATACTCTGCTCTTCAGCATAAGCAAGGAGTTTCTTTTTCAGAAGAGTATTTGCACTCACTCATCAAGCAAGGCACATCATTTTTGCTCCGGTAAACTCAAGAGCACGAACTAATTTCTTCGAAAGTATAAGGGCAATAATTTCCTCTACCTCATATGAAATCTCTCGTATATCTTCTTCACTCAGATATTTCGAATTTCAGTTATTATTCTCTGAAGTATCTGATCGCATATCTATCTCTCGTTTGACAGCTGTCTTAAGTCCTGAGAAGGAAAAATCAAGAGAATCTTTTTCGAGTAATACGAGAGGAAAAATCCGACTTTTCTGGGAAAGAAAATCATCATCATGAAGACTTCTATACTCCTCAGCAAGTTTTGCTATCTTTGCTCAACCAGGAAATCAAAGCCCCATCATTTTCGCAACTTTATCAAAACACTCTCCTGCAGCATCATCTCGAGTTTGTCATATGATATCCAGCTCAAAAAGACTTTTCCATAAATATATTTCCGTATGTCATCAACTCACCGTCAAAACAACTGCTGGGAATTGAATATCGGCGTAGGAACGTCCAAGAAAATTGGCAAAAATATGGCTCTCAATATGATCAACTAAGATGAGTGGAACCGAGAGGGTAAGCGAGAGCGTCTTCGCAACTGTTAATCCAGTCAATAGTGATGGAAGTAATCATGGCTTTTCAGTGCAGGCAATATAATCTATATCAGCCAACTGGATCTGGGATTGCTTGAGGACATCATATATACATGGAAAAATTGCGTTTGCATGACTTCTCGCAGCCACTTCAGGAACAACTCAGCCTGTGCTATCGTGCTCAAGTTGAGTTCGTGTACTCATAGCAATAAGCTCACCATCTTTCATAAGAGCCACCGAAGTATCATCACAAGATGTCTCAAAAGCTAGGATATACATGAAAACAGTCAATGATCTATTAAGGTCTGAAGTTGTGTCTTTGTAACTATTTTTTTTATTTCTTCAAGTTCGATATTCTTTATATTTTCAATATCTCCACTTATTTTTAAAAGTTTTTTTCTTGTTATAGGACCAAATCAAGGTAACTCTTCTAGAATATTCTTTTTCATACTTTTCATACGTGCGCCTTTATTTGCTCATATGGAAAATCTATGTGATTCATCTCGAGCTTTTTGGATAACCATAAGTTCTGGAGTACCCTTTTCAAACATTACTGAATCCTTTCTGCCTGGAAGAAAGATTTCTTCTTCCTTTTTTGCTAGAGAACAAATGGGAGGGACAAATTCGTCACCTTTTTGATCTTTCTCATGAAAAAACTTCCAATTTCACTCCCGAATTCCAGAAAGAGCAGATGAAAGCTGTCATTTTCCTCCATCGATGATAATAAGATGCGGGAAGTTATTATTCTCAAGCCCCTCAATGGTTCTTCGAATCATGACTTCCTTATGGGAAGCAAAATCATCAATCTGACCATCATCGAGGGTTTTTATTTTGTACTTTTTATATCGAGATGTTTCCGCTTTTCCATTCACAATAACCACCCGACTCGCATAAGTAAAATGCCCATCAGTATGAGATATATCATAACATTCGAAAATTATTTCTCATTTTTTTGGAGCATCATATCAAAGTTTTTCTAAAACATGAACCATATGTTCTCTCGTAAGAATTTTCTGCTCAAGCGTTTCCATTTCTCTTTTATAGGCATACTCACGAATCTGATTTCGCGTAAACTCAAGAAGTTCTTTTTTGGGTCCAATTTGTGGATATTCTATAGCTATATGAAGTGTTTTTAGAAACTCTAAAAATGAAGGATCTGAAATTCCCTCTGAGAGAATAAGTAAGTCTGGTATATCATTTTTATCCAAATACTGCCTCATAAGAAATGATATATCTAAATTTTCTTTTTCATCTGCACCAAGATTTACCTCATGTCGAAATACTCAAACAATCTGCGATGATCGAATTTGAGTAAGGGCAATATATATTTTATCATACTTTTCATACTTCAAGAAAATATCAATATTTCCTTGAACAATATCGCGGACTTTCTGTCTCTCATGAAGAAGCTTAAGAGCTTCAAGGGTATCTTTTATCTCCATTGCTTTTTCAAACTCAAGATTTTTCGAGTAAGCATACATTTCTTTTTGAAGGTCGGAAATAATGTCATCGTTCTTTCCAAGAAGAAACATTCGCGCTTTCTCTATATTTTCTTTATGAAGCGAAATTTTCTCGTCTTCTAAGAGACATGGAGCAGGACAAAGTCAGATATAGTAATCTAAACATGGAACCGTCTTCCCTGCCTTATCAGTAATTCTTAATATTCACTCGTTCACTTGAAACTTCATTCGACAATTTCGAATCTTAAAAATACGCCGTAAAGCCCGTACACATTGTTCAACTCAGGATACATAGGGGCCAAAATATTCAGACCCATCTTTTATGCGAATACGCGTCTTTACGAGCTCAGGAATTGGTGATTGAGTAATTTTTAGGTAAGCAAGATTCTTATCATCCTTCATGAGGATATTGTATTTGGGGGTGAGGTGCTTGATAAGATTAGTCTCTAGAACAAGTGCTTCAACCTCAGTCTCACAAAGTATCGTTTCTATATCTGATATCTTTCCTACCATCTGTTTTTTTGCAAGAGTAAGCTCACTCGTCCGATCAAAATAGGAATTCACTCGGCTTTTTAAATTTTTTGCCTTTCCAACATAAATCACTTTTCCTTCCTTATCTTTCATTTGGTAAACTCAGGGTGAAAGAGGCAGGTTTTTGAGGATTTTTTTTATGTATTCGCTTGTCTGGGTTCGCATAGAATAATATTATAGAAATAGTTCTTCTGAGCAAGTAAGAAAAATAGCACCATCCTTTGACAGGTGCTATTTTTTTTATAAAATATTGGTATGAGTAAAAATTATTATGACATTCTCGGAGTACAAAAATCAGCAACTGAAGCCGAGATTAAAAAGGCATACAAAAAACTTGCCATGCAGTATCACCCTGATAGAAACAAGGGGGATAAAAAGGCTGAGGAAAAATTTAAGGAGATTAATGAAGCCTATCAAACACTCTCAGATAGCACAAAGAAAAAGAATTACGATCAATTCTGATCCGCTGACGGAAATCCTTTTTGAGGAATGTGATCTGGCAATCCTTTTTGATCTGGATACAAAACCAATGGAACGTGATATGGCTGATTCGAAGATATTTTCCGTCAGTTTGGATTATGAAATTGAGGAAATCAATGATTTGAGTTCGATTTTTGAGATATACTCTCTGGGATGGGATGAGGAAAATCTCGAAGAAATCCATATGAGGAGGATGAGGTTTATAATGAACCACAGAAGAGGAAAGAAGAAACAAGCCTCGATGTTATCGAAACCATGGAAATCCCCTTCTTAGATTTTCTCTATGATACATCTTTGGATGTACGAACGGTCTATGGAAAGCATCTTACTCTCAAAGTAAAAGCCTGAACAAAACCCGGAACAAAGTTTAAGATTAGTGGAAAAGGTCGAATAAGTGAAGGAAAAACGTGAGATATGTATGTGATTGTCGATGCAAAAATGCCAAGAGACATTCCAGAAAGTCTAAAACCAATGATAGATGCATTAAGGAATCAGTTATAAGTCTTTCTCCTTAAGTGAAGAAGGAGAGGAAAAATTGAAAATCTCTTGCAAAATCCTAAAAAACTCCCATAATCTGCCAATCATTTTTGAGAAAATGACTTGCTTTTTTTATAAAAATATTTATAAAATTTGCAATTTCTGGGAAATTACAGTATTATACGATTATGAACCACCGTACACTCAATCATCTCGATTTAGGAAGAGAGGATCCCTCCCTTACAGAAGCACAGAAGCTTCTCTCTCGTCTTCCAGAAAAAATGCTCCCAGTAGTTGATCGACTTCACGCTATTGTAGCACAGATGACGCCAGATGTACGAAGAAGCTTTATCCCTGTATTAAAAGAAGAAGTAGAAGCTATACTCAACGGACAGAATGAATTTAGCATACGAATCAGTCGAGTTATGTTACAAGATGGAAGAGTTGGAAAAATAGCAGATACATGAAGAAAGTGAGCTAACGATAGTGAGGAACTATTAGCAGCGTAGAATATATCCTTGCAAATATCAAAAAACCGATACAATAAAAAGTATTGGTTTTTTTATTCGACCGTACCGCCTTATGCCGCCGAATACTCGTCTCCAGACACTCTTGGACAGGTGCCCACTTTCAGAAGAAGATTGCCATAATATAGCAGTGATTTTTCATGCACTTACTCCTGATCGACAACAGTATATTCTCGATAACTGGGATATATATATCGTGGAGATGGTTATGGCGCGAAAAGAAATTGATGCGAATAACCGAGCTATCCTTGATCGGGTGCTCGAACTTGCTGATACACTTAAGGATGTAAAAAATCATTATGATGCCGCGAAAGAAATCGAACGCTTTCAAAGACACAAGCAGGTCCGTCTCGAACTTGAATGAGTCCAAAAATACCAACAATCTCAAAAACTTAACCTCATACGAGGTATTGGCCAAATACCAGATGAATAGCCCTACATAAAACTTTACTTCCTGCAAGAGCAATTCTTTGCAAAAAAATAAGATTCGTTGTATCGTAATATTGTTCCCTGGTCAGGAACACGTAAAGAAGTGACCCATGATAATATATAGGCCGCTCTCGGCTTATTTTTTCATTCATTATGCCTCTCGAAAATGAATCTTCCCCTCAGGAAGAAATCACATCAAACCCAAGTAGCCCAGATCCTCTAAAGATAAATGAGGATACGATAGCCTATGAGAGTACCGATAAGAAAAAAGGAGAAGAAAACTGAAGTGAGGAATGAATCACAACTGCGACCGAACATCTAGAAGATGTTATTGTTATTTCTGCAAATAATGCTTTTGAGGGACATAAATTAAGAAATTTTTATCTTACAAATGCATTCCAAGGATTTGTTTGGATGATATTTCACTTTTCTATGGTATTCTTTTTTACCTTTCAGCTGAAAAAGGTAGCTCTTGTAGGAATATTTCTTTGAATTGCTAATGCGATTGCATTTCTCCTAGATATCCCTGTTGGAATTCTTCAGAGATATTATTCAACAAAAAAACTTTTTATCATCGCGGCCATATCTCAATTAATAGCTGTCGGGATATTTTTTAACTTTATATACAACGTATTTAGCGTGGTTGAAGTTACTGGAAAAACCATAATTCCTGATGGTTTTAGCTCCATATGGGGATGGTTTTTTGATAATGCACTCAACTGGGTCCTCATAGTCATAGCATCGATTTGTTATGGTCTAACAAAAGAAATTAATGATATCTCTACCTATTGATATATACTTTCCCATGCGCATCCAAGCGAATATGGAAAGATTCTTGCAAGAAACAATATTACTTATGGATTGGGATCTCTCATGGGTCTTGTTCTTTCAGGCTTTATTCTTTCGGTCAATCCGACGTTTGCCGTTATTGTTCTTGGGATTATCATTGCAGGATTCCTCTTCTTTACAAGCCGATTCTTTGATAATTCTGATGAAAGTATCTCGATATCTGATATAACTTCTTTTACTATTGGAATCAAAAAATTAAATAAGGAAAATGTTGCTGAGTACATATCTGAGAAAATAAATGCCATCGATCTGCAGAAGGTTGTAGAGTCAGCAAAATATATCTTTATTAAACCAAAACAAAAAGAGACTAACCCATTAAAATGGAAAGAGCTCCTCCTGGAAACAAAAAATACAGCAGCAGTTATTAAGAATATCATGCTCCATACTCCAATATATTTGGTAATATACTGGACTATGTCTCTTGTTCTTATTTTTTGATTTTGGGATACATTTGCCTCAACATTTCTTATAGAATTCCTTGCAAAAATAGGCACAGAAAAAACAGCATACATCCTCCTTGCTTTTATTGCTATACCAGCGCTTTGACTCCAAGAAATCGCCTGAAAACTTGCGGATAAAATTGGTATCAAAACCGTAGCATTCTTTTGACTCTGACTTTCTGGTGTCTCGCTTATCGGTATGTGACTTGTATCTATATGATATGGAACAGAATTTGGACCACGATCAATTGTACTTATTGCTCTCGCAATTATAAATAGTGTTGGGTATGCCTGTGGAATGGCCCTCTGACAAAATCAATTTCTCGATAATTATAATAAAATATATGCGAAGACTATGCGACTTCAAGAGATTGACTCTAACGCTTCTGCATGACCTATGAAAATCCTACAGAATGCTGCGAACGTCATTGGATTAGTCCTCGGTGGTGTTATACTTTGAATCGTAAATTACTCTGGGTTTTTTATCCTTTTTGGTATAGTAATCTTATCGGTACTTGTTTGGAGTATCAGCAAAAAAGATGATATTCCAGTATAAATCTATGAGTTCCAGTCAAGGGTAATGCTGCGATTTTTTAACAGCTCAACCTCAAATTGACTGAGGAAGTTCTCTATTTTGTTTCACTTAAGAAATATTTTTACTACCCATTCTCATTGATATTTTTCGATTGCACCATAATCAAAAAAGGCAATATTGGTGCCATCCTGAAGGGTGATTATCTTATTGATAAGTTTATTTTTCATATTTTCAAGCTTATCCCTGGAAACATCATGGATACGAATAGTTACATAATCAACATACGGAGGATATGAAAATTTTTTTCTCTCTTCGCTTATATAATGAAGAAAATCTCGATAATTCCCTTCTGTAAGAGTGGTAAGAAGTGGATGTTCTGGGACATAGGTTTGAATATACATTTCCTTTCAGGATTTTTTAGCATATTCAAGGGTATGATAGAGATCCTCTTCCATACGATAGTCTGGAAGTGTTAAGTCCGATTCAAAAAGAAGAAATACCACTGCTCCTACATTCTCTGAGTGAACAAGACTAATCCCAGCATAGGTCGAAACGATGAGCTGACATCAATCTATTTTTTTATGAAGAACGGATTTTTTATCATTTGAATCAGAGTCTATGCGAAGGATTTTTCGATTTGGAAAGTTTCTTTCGAGATCGCTTACTATCTTTTGTATTCCAATTCAAACTTCCTGAAATTCAACCCCTCTACATAAAGGACAGGAAAGAATTATTTCACTACGAAAATTACAGTGATGACAAACAAGTTGTTTATGAGGATATCCATGATATGCGAGAGCAATATCACAATTTGGACATTTCGAGAAATATCCACAATCCTTACATATCCAGGCTCTCCCAGATCATCTTCTATTATAAAAAAATAGGATAGAATTATCTCCTTTTGATCACTCGATTATTTGAGCGAGCTCATAAGAGATAAGAGTTCCTCGAAATATCGTATCTCCAAGAGGAATAACCGTAACAGATGAAGAAGATTCAGCTAAATTATTCATCTCCTAAAAAATTAGCGTAGGTCTCACTTCGAAATTTTTCATAAATAAGAGTATCTTCATATCTCCCTCTATACAGCCTATGTGCCTTGAGACTTCCTGAGAGGCTAAATCAGAATTTCTTAAAAAGCCCGATAGATCTTTCATTTGGAGCATAAATCCATGCTATAAGTTTTCGCAAAGAAAGTCCATAAAATGCATATCGAAGAAGAGCATCCAGAGCGTCTGAACCATATCATTTATTCTGGTTCAATTTTTTGAAAATAGTAATGCTCACTTCAGCTGTCTTATCTCATTGGCGAATCTCATGAAGTCCAACCTCTCCAATTATTTCTCATGTTTTTTTATTTTCAATCATAAAACACATTGCGCCATCCTTCTGTTCATTTTCATAGAATTCTTTAAGTTCTTCTGCATACATCGGATAAATTCATCCAGCGAGTTGCTCTATATCTGGATCATGGTTTGCCTCGATTAGATAAGGAAAATCATCCTCACACATGAGACGAAGTCGGATATGTTTGCCCTCTAAAAGCTGTCATTTCATATGTTTTAACCCAATTCTTCTTCGAGAAATTTAATAAAGCCTTTCACGCTTTCGTGATTATGGTAAATTGACGCGTATCGAAGGAATGCAACTTCATCAAGATCTCGAAGTTTACGCAGAATATCACGACCTATCCTTTTTGAGGTGATTCCCTGTTTATTCTGAGCCCACTCATTCTCAAGAGCATTGATCATATCTTCGAGTTTTTCGGGATTAAAAGTTCTTTTTGTAAGCGCTTTCATCATAGAGTTTACGACTTTTGTTCTATCATATGGCTCACTTTCTCCGCTTGATTTCGTCACCATAAAAGAAACGAATTCAAGACGCTCAAAGCTCGTGAAACGAGCTCAACACTTCTCGCACTCACGTCTACGGCGTATCGCCTTGCCGTCTTCAGTGCTTCGGGAATCGATAACTTTAGTATCAAGATTTTTACATTTTGGACATTTCATATGCGATAAATTGAAGATAACTTTAGTATAGAAACTTTTAGCAGAAAAGCGAGAATATTTTATAAGAAGTACTCTGTGTAAAATGTCATGTATTCCCAATCCATCTATTCTACTACTTTAACCTGAGCATACTCTGTATAAGCATGAATATCAGGATTATACATATAGTAGGTTGTTGCAGGGGGCAAAAGATAACTTCCTACAAGCTCCGGTCGAAAATAGTAGACATATTTTCTTGTATTTCCCCAGCCATAATTCATATGTACCAGTAATCGATCTTCTTTTGATTCCGTATATGTCCACCAATATTCATTATTCTGAACATTATCCATAAGACTTGATTCGGTCTTGAAATTTTGATTAATCGGTCTCCATGCACCTGGGAAGAAATCTTCGATAGCAAGATTATACCAATATTCATCGCTTTTACGATCTATCGAAGCCGTGAGTGTTACTCGATAGAGTTTCCCCTTTTGAAAGGTGAAATCTTTAATCTGAGTCACGGAAACAAAGTTATTATTCTTATCAAGCCCCTTTGATTCATCGATAAGATCAAACGTGCGAGTGATTTTTATTCAACCAGTGCTATAAGCAGGAAGCTTTGAGAGATCCTTTGGAATATCTTGAATACGAGTAGTAACAATAAGAGGAGTTGCACCATTTGATCGTTTAAGGCTATAGGAAGGACCTATTTTTTCTCGATTTGTATCCATAGTATTCGAAGATCTATCTGGTGAAACTGAAATATCAGAAATTATCGTATCACCTCGAAGTGCTATTGTTTCTGGATTCTTAAGTTTCTGGATTCCTCGAGACTCTCCAAGAAGAGCAAGAAGAACTTGTATCTTTTCCTGCGTAGAAACATAGAAACTATCAAAATTAGCATATCGCATGAGTGGATCAAGATAACGAAGTGCCTTCTCCCTTTCGTTTCGTTCAAAAAGGAGCTGAACAAAGAGAGCCTGATCAGATCGAGATGACCAATACCAACTTGATTCATTTGAGGTTGAAAGCTTATCCATAAAAATCTTTTCATTTTCAAGGGAGTATTTACCGAGCTTCTGTGATGCCCAAAGATATGCCAAGTATCCGTGACGTGAAAGTTTTGAACTATCTACCTTACTCCACCAATTGAGAGCATTCTCATTTTTGAGAAGAGCAAGAGTCCAAACCGCCTCCGCATAGGTATCCATATCCTTTTGATATTCATACTCATTAGCAATGATATAGCTCACAGCATTGGTAAACACCTCATCTGGAATTTTTTCTCAAAGCTCACGGAAAAGTACGAGCGATCGAACTACATATGGAGTAATATGTGATTCTACATTCTGATCCCCTTCCCAATATGTCCAACCACCAGTTACATGCTGCATTCGCACTATCTTTGCGAGACCATTTGCGACATTTTCACGAGCTTTTTGAGTATCAAAATTTCATGATACGACTCAGGTAAGACTCAAAGCTACTCGATTTGGAAGTGTAGAAGCAATTGTCTGTTCGATACAACCATATGGATACGTAATGAGTGAATCCAGTCAGTTCTTCCATTCAGAGGCATAAGAGCTCGCTACCATAATACTAACTCGTGACTTTGCCTTGTCTGCATCAGATATTTTAATCTCTGGGAGAGTGTAAGAGAATGTTGTTCCAGAAAATACTCGAACATCGCGAACTATATCTGTAAGAAATGGAAGCGGTGCTATTTTTATACTTGAAGATACTCCATCAAGTACCTTATCACCTTCCTTCAGTTGAATCGTATATGGAACACTTCATTTCCAATTTTCTGGAAGAGTAATTTTAAAATCCACCTTTTTTCTCTCCGCAACACCTAGTGAAAGAGGAGATTTTTTCTCTATCTTTCAAGTTCCTGTCCCGAGAGTCATAACAACTTCCGCAGCAGTAATTTTATTCGTATTATTAAATGCACTTACAATCGTTGTAAAAGTATCTCCCGTTCTTAGAATCATCGGGAGTTTTGGTTCAACAACATAGTCCTTCCGAATCTCTATGGTACGCTCTTTTACTCCAAAATGAGAATCCTTCGTATTAGCAATAGCAATAATACGATAGTTTGTAATGTTATCAGGAAGCGTAAAGGTAACTCGTGCCTTACCACTTATGTCCGTAACAATTCCAGGATGATAGTAGGCTGTGTTTTCGAAGAGTGTTCGAGTTGAGATCTCTGAACCATCTCATCACTTGCTTCCTCAGCCTCCGTTCGATCATTTTCTTGAGAGAAACTGTCAGCGTTCGATACCAATAGCTGTAAGAGCTGTACGCACGGTAAATGGATACTTTTGATAAAATTTTGGCATAATATCAAGGTCGACATTTCCCAGGAGACGAATCAGACTTTCATCTACGACCATTACTGTCACTTCCCCAATAAGAGGATTTCAAGAGCTATTTGTGAGAGTGAGATCAATATTCGCTGTATCTCGATTCTTATAACGCTCTTTATCTGGAGTAATAGTCAGGATAGATTTCTTCTCGGAAATATCGGTAATAATTTCTCCATAGCCTACTGCATATCCTCTTGTATCATCTCAACCAATTCAAGGACGAAGTGCCACAACTCATATATACGAGTTTGGAATCATCGTATCATCTACCTTATACTCACGCATAAGGGTATTTCCCGAAAGGTAAAGATATTCTTTCTGAATAACACCTCATTTCTCCTGAGTAATAAGGAGATATGAACCAGTAAATGGCACTTGAATCATAACTCTCGCTGTCTCATCCTTGTGATAGACCGTCTTTTCTGGTATTACTCTGAGATTCATATCTCTGATGCTTGTATTGTCTCATGAAATATAGAATAGCGTCTCAGATATACTCGATTCTGGAGCATCTCAAGAAGCAGGGCGAACCTTTATGTGGTATTCTCCTGGTTTTGCTGCTGGGATATTTATAGAAAAGTCTTTTTTAACGATAACCCCACTCGATATAAGGACATCTTCGCTTGTCGTTATACGAGTTTTTCCCATACGAATATCTTCCACCCATCACTCTTCATAGTCTTTTCTATATATCTCATACTGATACTTATTCACAAGACTTTGGTCCCACTTACCATAAGTCGGAGCAAAATCGCCCGTAAGCATTTCAGTATTTTTTAGGATTTTCTTTTTTGGAGTAAATACGAGAGGGTTATCGAGAGAGAATCCCTTATAGGTCGAAGGAAGCTTCACAATAAGTGATCAAGGCGTTGTTACCTCTTCTCAAGAAAGAGCATCCCTAATTGTTACTTCAACGGTATACTTATAGTCGCTATAAAATGATTTATATTCTACTGGGATCCGCATAACACCATAGCCATCACCATCAATACTTCCAGTACCTTCGCTATAGAGCTCTAGAGGTGGCTCCCAGTAACATCACCAAAAACAATCCCCCCAATAATCATCAGGATAATATTCGCTTCTATAGACACGATAGGTAAAGCTCGTATTTCTCATTTCTGCACCATTATAGTATTTGGCTTTTACGATTCCCCCGATACTAAAGTTTCCAATATATGCATCAGTATACCATGGATTGTACGGATCATTATTCGGGACCTTCATGAGATTTTTTACGCTTTCATTTTCTAAATCATCACTCTTTAACTCAACCGTAGCTGTAAATGTAGGATTTTTGAAGACTTCAACCTGAAAATTCGTCCAAGAGTTTTCTACATATTCTGTATTATCCGGAGTAATGAGGTTGATGCTATACATTCCGAGAGTTGCCTCTTTTGGGAGCTCATAATCAAGAGAGAAAGATCCATACTCATTTGTTTTGACAGAAACTCTACGTATCTCTCGCCCAAGTGGGTCGGTAAGTATTGCAATAAAAGGAGTAGTTGGAATCGTTAAAGATGCTTTATTTTCACGAAGGATTGCATGTATATGAACTTTTTCTCATGGGAGATAGAGCTTCCTATCCGTATGGATGTAACTTGTGTATTTTCCTCGACTCTGGTAAGAATAATCAGAATCTTTGATTCAAAAATTATAACCCGTTATACCATCATTCCATGTAGAAACCAGATATCCAAGATGCCCATCACCATGAGATTCTACGAGAAAACTATCATATCGACCCTCATAATCCCACCAACTTTGAAAGGTAAGATAGAATGGATTTGAATCGTATCCATCAAGTCATGCAAGTGTATCAACTTTTGTCTCAGCGAATCATCCACCATTTGTAACTCATATACTTACCCCAGTAGCAAATGCCTGACTCGTAAGGGGAATGTATTCTTTTTCGACTCTTTGATTCGAACTATCCCATCGTTCCTTATAGGTACGTGATATATTTCTCGTGAGACTAATTACTTGATTTTGTCTCGGTTTTCCTGTGAGGATATCAGTCGCAAGAACCATCATTTTTCCACTTGCATCAACTTTTAGGGTAAGATGCGTATCTACTATAGAAAAAATAATAGGTGATATAAATTTATCAAATTTTTCTATATCTGAGGAGTTCGCAAAATAGAGGGCATAAAGTCCTGGCGTTTTTTCTCATTGAAAGAATTCATCTACCGTAAACGGAGACACATATCAACTTCATGAAAGAACAATCTCTTTCGTACGACACTCTCTTCCACGAGCAAGAATTTCAAACACAAGAGCGTTCTTTCCTCGCAAAGTGTTTGTATTCATTCTTTCGATCTTTGAATAGTCTTCAAGGGAAAGGTTACAAAGCTTGAGGTTGTACTTTTTTTCATTCGATTTCAGAGCATAAAGCTTCCCTTCTATCGTATTTTTCGTCGTGAAAATCTGTTTTGTTTGACCAAGTTTTAATGAAAGAAATGGTTCACTTTTCGGATTTACTAAAGTATGAACTGTCGTTTTTCTGCCATAAATATCAGTCACATCACGCAGACTTATATTGTAATCTTTACCTTCTTCAAGCGGAAGAGTAAGAACCGCACGATTCGGAGTAAGCATAAGATCCTCTGTTTTGAGAGGAATATTTGGAGTAATATCAAAGCGTTTGAGAAACTCAACTTTCGCATCATTTCGATGATTCATATATTCCGCACTGTAGAGAGCTCCACTATCAGCATATATGTCATGTGAAAAAGTGAATTCAATCTGACTCTTCATATCAAACTCTGGAGAAAGTGATTCAGAAAGTTTTCCAGTCGCTGTAAATGGATCCATAAATCGGTCTTCAACTACCTGGTAAAGTCCGCCAACTCAAGCAATAATACAAACTCGAGAAGCATCTCGATTATACGGGAGTTTCACTTGTTTTATCCACTTCTGACCATCTCTTCCATCTGGAAGAACTTCATCCGAAAGAAGAGGGGTATATGCAACTCTTTCTGTGCGTATAGCAATCTCACCAGAAACATTCGATCAGAAAGGATATTTTGGTCAGTAATACAAGGATTGGAGCGGTTGATAGGTCTGCCAATTCGAAATATTACATCATGCCTGAGTATCATAGTGTACATAATATCGGACATCAGAAGGGGTGATACCATCAGGAAGACCATAGAATGAAACCTCGTAGAGTTGATCTTTTGGTTCCCCGAGTGAATATACTGAAATACTCTTCGGAATATCTGAGGGAGTCAGGGTAATATTTCTTGGAAGTCGAAATAGGGTCTTTTTTATTTTATTATAATTACTCGATTTAATGGTAACAGGAGTATCTGATTTTTCTGTATTAAGCGATGCAAGTCGTAAATATCAGCCTTCTACGAGAAGGCTATATTCTCCAGAAACAACCTCCTGAGGGAGGATTTTACCATCTTTTTCAAGAGAAGAAAGTATTGCTTCACTATCAATAAGCTCAACATCCTTTGTGGGAGCGAGAATTCATGGAGGAGAAAATACCAACTCAAGTAGGCTTCATTTTTGATTCTCTGATCCTACAAATGGAAGAATAAGAGTACGTGAACTCAAAATATATGCGGTATAAGCAAGAGCTCATACTGAAACAAGGGCAACAATCAGTAAGAATATCCGTATAAGTTTACGCATAAAAGTGGAGTAAAATATTATAGAATAAGTATAGATTTTATAGAGGGAAAAACAAGAGAAAAGAGTGAATTTGCATCGAGTCAAAAAAGCAATAGAATGGGCAAATGATGACCTTCCCCTGGATCGAACTTCTCGAGTGGTATAAAAAACATGGGAGACACTCACTTCCATGGAGACAATATCAATCAAAAAATTCAAAAGACATACTCTATCGTGTGTGGCTTTCTGAGATATTTCTGCAGCAAACACAAGTATCACGCGTTATCGATTATTTCGAAAGGGTAATAAAAAAATTTCCAACTCTTGAATCACTTGCAAATACTGACTATGAAACATTCTTCCCCTACTATCAGTGACTTGGATACTATTCCCGAGCGCGAAACATCCTAAAAACCGCCAAAGAAGTCATAGAAAAATATAATGGGCAATTCCCGAGAGAAAAAAATCAACTCTGAAAACTCCCAGGAGTATGACCATATACGTCTAGTGCAATCCTTGCATTTGGATATGGTGATGCCTTTCTTGCTTGGGATACAAATCTCGAAAAGGTATTTTCGAGATTTTATAAAGGCTGAAAAGATACAATCCTTACCATTCAAGAAAAAGAAATCATTGAAGCAGATTTTCGAAATTTTTGTATCACTTACACTGATAAATACAAAAAGGAAGAACTCGCAAGAGATATAAACAACGCCCTTATGGATTTCGGGAGTCTTGTCGATATCAAAAACCCAAGCCAAATAGTCTGGGAAGAGTACCCAATTCATGATAGTTTATTTTACAAAACTCGCTGATCTCTTGAGGAAATCCAAGATAAAAAAATAGTGCATTTTCCACTACCTGATGCACAGATTATAGTCATCCTTCACAAGGATCATCAGACATATTATAGTCCTGATTGAGAAAAATATACTCCCTTTATTCTCGACCCTGCTCTCCATCGAGATATCAGGAAATATATCCAAGTATACTTTCGAAACCATTATAATCTGGAACTTTCAGTCCGTCCCCCTCAAAAGAAATGGATGAATTCAGATGGAAAGCCATTTATTCTCGTCAATGCACAGATCCAAATGGGGGATAAGAAATTCTTCGAATTCTCTAAGAAAGAATATCGTTCATTCCTTCTAACTTCCTTATAGGAATTTTATCCTTTTATTTTTTTACAACATTTCAACCTCACTTCCCTATTTGAAAGATACTCAAGGACTGCTAAGAAAAATAAATAGCCATATTTGCAAAAATGTCACGAAAGGAATAGACTTTCGTCATTCAGTACAGATTCTTTTATCTTCTCATTCATTTTTATGCTTGATACTCTCATTGGTTTCCTTATTTGGGTTAAAAAAAGTGAAAGGTTTAGAATGTGGGGAAATCGTATATTTTCTCTCATTCTTATTTTAGTTACTGGTAGCTTCATTTGGGAAATTCTTCGAACGATTTTTTGGCAGTGCCACTCCTATGGATGATACTCCTATTGAGTCTATCGTCAGAGCTATTGGAATTGTGAAAGTCTCCTTCCATGAGACTCATTTCTCGAAGTGGTACTTTGAGGCGCTCTTCTTGTTCTTCTCACTGGGTCACTTCTCTACTCGGCATGGAAAAAATTTCAGTCACCGAATTTTTCAGTACTTCGATCTCTTACGAACACAACATTCCCTTTCTTCGTTGGTATAGTAGTCCTTTCCATATATAGAGAACTTGCGGATCGAGATTTTTCAGGGTTCCCATGGTATCTCTTTGTTTTAGGCTGATTGTATGCATTTTCTCCTATAGTTCATTTTCTGAAGGATTACTCTTCACATGAAGGTCTATTCAAAAAGATTCTCACTTGTTATAGTCAGTCTATTATGGCTCTCATAATTACACTCGCTATTTTTGTCCTATCAGGCTGAGTCCTTTTCATCATAATCTGGATATTTCTGGGTGATTCCTGGAGAGATCTTATGACTTTTATGAATTATTTTTCCATTTTCCTCATTTTCACGTGGATGATGGTAAGCTATGGCTGGAATGAGTTAGAACCTATAGATGAACGTGGCAGAAAACAAATAAGAAAATGAGCCCTCTGACTCACTCTCCTTCTCATGGTACTCTGGGGAAGCCCTTTTATAAAAGAAAAATTCATCAAGAATCAGATACAAAAAGCAAATACCATCCTCGGTGAATATGGGGAAAGTCCAGAGTGATACAATCGAGCAGCCTCAGTATGGTGACTCAAATGGGCCATGAAGGAACTTTATCTCGAGAATAAGCTCTACCAAAAGGACCTTTATGCAAGAATCTTTGACCGTAGCATCGAGAGCGAAATTGATACTGAACTTGACGTAAACAAGTATCGCACGAGAAATTCAAACGGCACAAGCATGTTGGCTCGATGAGAAAATGCGAAAGTAGAACTTACTCTCGCAAAACATGAGTCAGTAATACAGACAGACATCGGTGCGATAGAAACTCAAGTTACCTATGAATTCCAAAATACTGATACACAAAATCAGGAAGTAATATTCTCAATAGAGCTTCCAACGAGTGAGTCAGTCGTTACGAATCTCCGACTTTGACTCAATCTCGAACTCACAGGAACACTCGCTCCACGAGGCGCTGCAGAAAGAGTATATACTGACTCTCTCAGGCGTAATACTGATCCAGCCCTCCTAGAACAAACAGGACCTACAACGTATCGTCTCCGAGTATTTCCTGTACCATCTCTCAATGACAGTCGAACACAGGGCCGCCAAAGAGTACAGTTCAGTTATATTACCCCTATCACAACGAGTGAGAATATCGTCGTGGTACCAAAAACTGATATCCTCAATCTCAAACTCACAAATAAATCAGAAATTGTTACTCGTGTCATGGAAGGAACAAAAGCCCTTCACCAAGATTCATTTAAGACAAGCATTATCGATGATCTCTTACGGGGGAAAGTTCTTTCCGTAAAACTCGAATGAACCCTGAAAGATTCACTCTGATATTGTGCGATTAATACGTACGAATGAATCAATATAGCATCACTCTCTGGAAGTGGAAAAAATCTCACAAAGAATATTGTTTTCCTTGATATTTCAAAGAGTATCGGCGAAGAGAAATCCATGAAGAAACGCTATCAAGAACTCATCGATACTTGGAAAAATAACGGTGTAGCTCTCGATATCTATACATTCAATACGATGGTTACGGCTCATGGGTATGACCTTTCGGATATCGACTTCTGGGGAAATACAGATATGTCAGTAGTGATATCGTATATAAAAAATAATACTATCGAGAATGCCAATATTGTCATCCTTACCGATGATGATTCGTATGAAAAAATAAATACTATAGATGCAACGATCGATTATAAGAAGCTCAAATCAAATCGTATTTCCCTCATACAAATCGGGGACAAGATCCGAACTCTCAAAACAGAAGTAACAAAATCAATCCTCGTAACTGAAGGTGATGTCCTCCGACTCAATCCTGAAACCCCTCTCAGTGAAGCTATGAGATCCATCTTTTCTCCGAAAAAAACAGTCACTCAATGTGAACCATACAGCGGAACAAATACCGGATCACTCATTGCACTCGAAGGAGGAAGGGATGGGAAAAAAGTCATCGGGGAAAGTATTTTTTGAACTGGTATTATTAAAACTCTCGTCTATCCTACGTATCTCTATCCTGGTTATTCCTATACAGAAGAGAAGCAATGAAATGAAACGAGAGGCACTCAGATGATTTCTGACCTGAACTGAAATCAGAGGGTTCTCTATTATGCATACCCCGATAGTCTCAAGTGATCAAAAAGTCAATCAGGACATATCGAAGTAACAGAATCTGGATACTACTTTCTGAGTTGATCTGAACTTATAAAATCATCTGGAAGTTCTCTATTTATAAACAAAACGGTATATAAAGAATTCTCAGGGGAGATGCTTCTGGAAAGAATCGGAAATGTTGCCCACGTTATCAACCAGTCAATGAGTCTTATTGCTCTGGAAAATGATCGCCAAAGATCTGATCTCGAAAGATATTCAAATCAAGATAACAAATATGATACCACCTATCAAAACTTCGACTCAACTCAAAGTTCTCCAGTATGGAATCGTCGTGAGATGATTGCTGTTCCTGCGTCAAATAGAACCATGTTCGACGCTTCTTCAAGTATGGAAAGCATAGAAATCCAATCAACTCCTCGAAGAAGCTCATCAAATGTCATGTTTGGATCCACTAAATCAGCATCAATGGGGATTCAAGGAGGAAGTGCGAACTCACTCTCCCTTCAGGCTGGAAATATAACACCTCTTTCTGAAGTGACAAATTTTGGGGGTACAAGAGGAAGCTTCTTCCAATTCTTTGGCATACTTCTACTCATCCCAATAGGGATATGGTATTTCATAAGAAAAAAGAAATCGAAAGAAGAGACTCTTTGAGAACCACAAGAAAAGAAAGACGCATAATAATAAAACCTTCCCAAGAAATCGGGAAGGTTTTTTGGAAGCAAATTTTCGCAAATCTTGCATTTCCAAAAAATTATGTATGATGAATACACTATCACTTATAGCATCCCTATGAGCACTGAAGCACTCGAACTCGATCAAGGCATACGATCCCCTGTTTTGAGATTTTGGGATATGCAGCTTGGGTATGCAAAGATGGTAACATGAGCTCTCACTCGAATGAATCCTTTTCTTGATCCGAACAATATCGGAGTTGAGATGCTCAAAGAACTTCAAACAAAACTCCAAAGCTATGATGCTGAGGAAAATCTCCGACCAGCAAACTTCAGCCACGGACTCTCAAATGGGATGAATCCCTACCACGTCTTTCTTGAATCTCAGAAAGCGAGAAAGCTTTTTTTCGAGATGGCACTGACTCAACTCAAAGTAATAAAATCATTTTTTCCTGTACTTCCTCCCCTTTTCCAACAAGTAGAGAACTTTATTCGTACGAATCTCGCATTTACTTTCACCTTTAATCGACCAGATTGGAAGCTTGGAATCGAACCGACTCGAGTTGAAAGTCTGGATTTCGCTGATATTCTAAAGTTCGAAGCCGCACCAGAAAACAAGAATGGCCGAAATATGCTCCTTATCGCTCCAATGAGCGGACATTTCGCAACACTACTTCGAAAGACTGTAGAGAGCCTTCATCAGGCTGGATATACCGTTTATATTACTGACTGGAAATCCCCCTTTAATGTAGAGAAATCAAAAGGAGAATTCACGGTCGACCGATATACGACTGAAGTACTCAATGCCTTTCGTGTGGTAGAAAAAGATGGTGGAACTTTCGATACGCTCGCCGTCTGTCAACCAAGTCCTGAAACCCTAACAGCAACTACGTATGCTGAGACGCACAAGCTCCCAAAGCCTCGTAGTCTCACCCTCATGGCAGGACCAATCGATGTGAGCAAATCACCTACCGCCATCAATGAAACGGGAGAAAAGCTCAATCCCCATGTCCTCGAGAGCCTAAAACTCACCATCCCCGAAGGGAAAAAACTATGAAGTGGTCGATCCGTCTACCCAGCTGCACTTCAGATTATGGGTTTTATCTCCACAAAACCTGATGAACATCTCGCAAACTATAGAAAACTTGCCTATAAAACAAGCCCCCTCAATGAGGATGAGAGAAAAATGCTTGCCTTCTATGAGGAATATTTTGCCATTATGGACTTACCTCATGAGTTTTATGAAAGTACGGTAAACCGAGTGTTCCGAGGAAATGAGTGGGCAAGAGGAAAAGTTATGTACAATGGAAATGAAGTGAGATTCTCAGACATGACTACCCCCCTCATCACTGTAGAATGAGATCGAGACGATATATGCGGAATCGGACAAACCGAAGCAGCGCAAAATATCACCAATCCACGAAAAAGTCGACATATTTTGGTCGAAGGAGCTGGTCACTATGGAACTTTTGCTGGAAAACTCTTTCGTGAGAGATATCTCGGAGAACTTGATGCATTTCTGGGTGAGATTGAAGCTGAGAATAGAGCAAAATCCAGATCAAGAAAAAAAGCCTAATAGCAGGCTTTTTTTAGAATTTCTCACTCATTGTCTGTGAGCGGAGTGATGGAGAGTCGATTTCCTTTTTGGAGGATTCTCATATGTTCAAGCCCTCTCATATTTCGCAATTCCCCGAGAGTGATGACACGGGGGTATTTCAAACTAAAGGCAACATCGATACAAATCCAAATTGGTTTTTCTCGCGTTGCTTTCGGGTCAAAATAATCACTTTTACTATCAAACTGTGTCTCATCAGGATGGGGTTTCCCTACGACTTTTGCAAATCATACTATTCATACTTCATCACAGGATGAGTGATAGAAAAAGACTTCATCCCCCTCTTTCATGTTATCTCGCATAAAGTTCCGAGCTTGGTAATTTCGAACTCAAAACCAGCTCGAAACACGATCGCGCTCAAGATCATCAATAGAGTATTCAGAAGGTTCACTTTTCATGATCCAATATGCCATAGAAAAATTGATTAGGTACGTTCGAAAAAACGTGAACGATTTTTATAAAGTATGTATAGAGCAATAATGAATAAAAACATACTCGACAGAAATGAGCTCGCACTCTCAAAGAGTGATACAATAGTTTGCCATTCACTGGCGAAACTATATCCAAGACCAACAGTAATGGTTATATAGAGAAATTCTCCCAGAACATCTGCCGAGAGAAAAACCTTCCATCCCGTTTTCATAAATCCTGCGAGAATATTCACTGATGGACCAATAGCAGTAAAAAGAAACCGACTCGTAAAAATAAGAAGAAAGCCTCGAGTCTCCATATGAGAACCATACTTCCGCTCAATAAGAGAAATCGGAAGAAACCGATCGAGGGAAAAACGTTTCCAGAAACTCCTCCCATAATGCAGAGCTAGAGCATATCCTGCAATATCTCCAAGAATGCAGGCTCACCAACCAGCAAAAAAGAGCATATATCCCTCGAGATATCCTGACCCAACAAATGCTCCTGCCGCTATAAAAAGAGCTGTCGCTGGAATCGGAAGACCAAGAGAAGCAAGAAATCCTACGATAAAAATAAGAAGATAGCTATAGATGAGAAGAAGCGAGAGAAGAGATTCAAACATTTTATTGGATTTTTGTGCTTTGAGAATAATAGTCTACCGCTCGTTGTATCATACCCAAGTAATCTTCTTTTTTAAATCCGGCTTTTTTTGCAGAACGGTCTATTGGGATGTGGGGATATTTTTTATCTTCGATATGAAGAGTATCCTTGAGGTATTCGGGAGGAAGGTGAAATGAAGTATTCACAAAATCAAAGGTCATCCATCATTCGATAGCCCCTGTCCCATGTATCGTTGATTCTCAGGAAAGAAACATCCCAAGTGGACTCCGAGGTGGATGCCTCCATCCATCCTGCCGCACTCCCTTGAGCGTACGGAAAAAGAAAAAGGCAGAGAGAAGGAGAACTCATATGAGTACGATTCCCCCAAGGATCAGAAGTGATTTTGGGAATTTTTTCGGAGAAGCTTTCGTCATAGAAAAGATAAAGTAAGCCCTATTCTAGTGAAAAAAGGAAATCTCACAAAAATATTTGCTCTCTGAATGTATTTTTGTATACTTTGTATATATTATGCTTCTCAAAATCTACGAATCTGTACCAGCAGGTCTCCCATTTACCCCAGAGACCTCACCGGGTACTCCACTCGACATCACGACACACCTTATCGATCACCCCGCATCGAGTTATCTCGTACGAGTACGATGAGACAGTATGGAAGGGGTCGGCATACTCGCGTGAGACACCGTCATTCTCGACCGTGGCCGAACTCCCCGAGACGGAGATATCATCATCGCCTCCCTCGATGGCGCTGTCACGCTAAAAATCCTTGAGAAGAAGAAAACCACTCTTCGACTCCTCCCCGCCAATCCGAAATATTCACCTATAGATATCACCGGACCCTGCGAAATACTCGGTGTGGTAGTTGGCTCTTTTCGCAAGTATAATTAGTAAGATTTTTATGTATGATTTTTCATACTTCGAAAACACTCTATGCGCACATAGACTGCAACTCATTTTATGCTTCGTGTGAAGTCCTGCGTGACCCAAGCCTCCGGTGAAAGCCGATTATCGTAGGAGATCAGATCACGATAGCCGCGAGCTATGAGGCGAAGCGTCTCGGGATCAAAGTCGGTACCCCCTTCTGGGAAGCTGAACGAGTCGTGAAGAAAGATCTCGTGAAGAAACACCCCGACCACAAGTTTTACCGAGAAATATCAGAACGTCTCATGGGGTATCTCGCGACGAAACTCGGGAAACTCGAAATATTCTCGATCGATGAAACCTTCGCGACGGTGAGTGGGATGGCACGAGAATATAATGCATTCGCAGAAAGTCTCAAGCTCGATATCTACCATGATATCGGTATCCCCGTATCTATAGGAATATCGAATACTCGCATACGAGCGAAAATGTTCTGAGATCTGCATAAGCCATTTGGCACAACGGTCCTCTGGGACCGCGATGAAGTCGAATCCGTGTATAAGAATCTTGCCATAAGAGAAGTTCCCTTTATCGGACGCGGGAGCGCTGACCGCCTCGGCATCCATATCCGCACGGTCGCTGACTTCATGAATATGGATCCTCATAGCGTACGAAAAATCCTCGGGAAAAATGGACTCATCCTCTGGAGTGAACTCCATGGGATCGATACCTGGAAACCTCGAGATACCGAGAAACGACGAAAGAGCATCGTCGTGAGTCGATCGTTTAATGCCAATATCAATAGTAATCCCCACTTTCTCTGGAAGCAGGCACTCATGCACTTCGAACGCGCCTACGAAACCCTTATGACCGAACGAGAGTGAGTCCGGCTTATCGGCATATTCCTCAGAAAAAAGAGCTTCGCCTACACCTCGAAATATGCTGACCTATGAGAAACTACCATCGATCGAGGGAGGATGATGGAGACACTCAGAGCCCTCTTCCATGAGGCCTATGAGTCAGATGCACTCTATCGAACGGTCGGGATTACCTTCGGTCATCTCTCTCCCTTCTCCCCTCGTCAACTCTCTGTCTTCGATGTGCGTGAAGAACGTATCGACCACGACACTCGTCTCCACTCGACTCTCGCGAACCTCCGGTCTCGATATGGGCAGTCTATCATCCATGAGGGATTCATCGGGAAAAAATCGAAAGGAGATGATGGAATACTCTTCGAGGTGGGGTAAAAAAATATTGATTATTTTAAAATCAAAGCTGGTCTTTTATATAACTTTTGTTAAACCAAAAACATTGTTTTGTTAATTCTTTTCAGTTTGGAAGTATATCAATATCTTTCTTATTTATTCAATGCGGGCGAACATGAATCATTTTAGTATCCCTAGATTTTGGGAGGTTATTCCTTTCTATTACTTTTCATGATTTTTGAATAATAGGATTTATTATAACTCATTCCTTGATTATTTTAATTGTATCTCTCCATGTTTGTTTAGCATAATTTTCGATATCATTAACTGGAGCATTCCAAAGGTAAACTTCATCCAAAATTAAAAATTTATTTTTTTCTGTATCATTTAATCTATCAAACTCGGCAACTGTATTTGTGGTAATTCTATATTTAATAAAAAGAAATTTTGTGGACTCGAGTAAATTATAAAGTTCAGAATCATACCAATCCTCTTTTATAATTTCGCAAAATTTAAATGCAGGAAAAGAAATATCTTCCTGAATTGTTCAATCATAAGAAACCCTAATAGTCTTTAAGGAGATATTAGCCTTCTCAAATTCCGAAACCTTATTAAGATTCTTTACTCACAATATCATTTTTACTATATTATCACTAATTTTAGCATAATATCCCTTTTGATTCTTAAATTCCATTCCAAATATGTTACCCAATTCAAAAGCTGTTTTTCATAAATAAGGCTTAAATAAGGTCTTTACTCTTTGCTCAATACTTATTTTTGCTATATCCAATCCATCATTCTTAAAAAGCGAATCATACTCTCTAGTTTTTCACTGGATTCGCTTGAGTATATAATTTACATACCCCTGCTTAAAACAAAATGCTCTCTGTTTCGCTAGAGTAGAAGAAAATGGTTGGGATCTTGGTTTTTGATTTTTTGCTCACTTCGTACAAGCGCCAAGATATTGAGTATCTCATTCAGATAGTTCATGGGCCTTTCATTCTAAAACCTTATATTGAATAGTAATCCAGTCATTCTGTATAACTTTTAAATCCTCTTCATAATCTAAGAAGGAATAAAGCTCCACTATTTTTATCAAGTGATCTATATTAATCTGATTTTCTTCGTATAGGTAAAATACTAGTAAAAGTAGTGAATTCTTTGATAAGAAATGTGAATTTTCCCAAGTCTCATTAACTAGGTCATCATAATTTATTATATTTAAAGAGAGCCTCTCTTTTGCTCAAATTCATTTTCTAGAGAATTTCTTTATTGGTGTAGCCTTTAGTTCGACTCAAGCATCAGGAAAATCAGGCTTACTATCACTATCTAAAGGTTTATGAAAATAATGCTCTTCTAAAAGTTGTCACAAACCTCATTTACCTCATCTTGGTTTATATCAAGGTGGTAAAATGCTTTTTAAATTCGTTCACAATAATTTCTTAGCAAAAGCTAAAATTGACTCTGGAGATGTCTGATCAAAATTAGTAAGCACCCCTTCTTTATATCCTTGATGCTAGTGACTGTCAAATTTTATTAATAACACCAACAACAAGTGCGTTTCACATAAAGAATGCTCGCTTAATGTTGGTAGCTCAAGCTGTATGATTATCTGGGAACATATTGAGTCGTTCTAGTTCTATAGGGGTAAGTCTTCGAAGTCGTCCGTCACTAGTTTCAATAACATGTTTAAACCTTGATGCCGAAGCACCTCACTCACCTGTGATAATGGTTCGAGAAGGCTTATCGAGTGCATCAGGAAAAATCATTCATCCTTCACTATATTTATACTCTATTCAGGTAGTTTTATTTACACGCTTCTCGCTCTTTCATCATTTTAAATATTTCCATTTATCTAGAGTATCAGCTTTGATAAAAAATTCTTCAGGAACTTCGTTGTCAGGTATTAAGATATCTCAAAGAGTTACATGTTTTCACTTATAATTTGGACTGACTTTATAACTAAGAACTTCTCGATTAATCATTATTCAGGCATTCTCAAATGGGCTTGCCTTTTTTAATCATTTATTAAATTCATTTGTGAGCTCAACAAGATCTCACTCAAGTTGAAATTCTTTAATCAAAGCTGGACTCTCCTTTATAGGAAAAGCCCCTGCAAGTACTCAATCTTTTGAAATCCAAGAACTTTTTGAAGCAAGTAAATCGTGATAGAGTTTTGTTGACTTATGATATCAAAGGAAAAAAACTCTTCTTCTTCTTTGAGGCATTCAGTATTCAGCAGCATTAATTACTCGCCATTCTACTGCATACCCTAAATCGGAAAGTGATGCAAGCATTATTGCAAAATCTCTTCATCTTTGTTTTGCTGGAGATTTTAATAATCTATCAACATTCTCAAGGAATAAATATGACGGCTTCTCTTTTTTTTCTGAAAGAAGTCTATGAATTTGCCACCAAAGAACTCATTTCTTTCATTCAAGTCAAGCAGATTGTTTAAGTGTACGAGCTACGGAGTAATCCTGACAAGGAAATCATCCGACCAGCATATCAAAATTCGGTATAGAATCGGTTTCTACTTTTGCGATATCTTCATTTGAGTGATGTTCACTTCAAAAACGAGACACATATATATCTGAGGCGTCTTGGGTTTTTGTTGAAGGTTCCCACTGATTACTCCAGACAACCTTAAATAAATCTGATGCTGATTCAAGTCAGATTCTGAATCCTCAAACTCAAGCAAAAAGTTCAATAATTTTAATGTGTTTCTTTTCTTTAGACATATTCAATAACAAATTTTTCGTATTATATTAATACTTAGTTTTTCTCAAAACAAAAAGCCTTCCAGAATTAAGAGTGTTTTAATATTAACTTAATTCTTCACACAAATATTAACAAAATATTAATTTTATTGACATCATTTCATTTATATTTAAAATTACCTAATGCCAGACACTCCTCTCCCTACAACTACCGAACAAGATGCTACATCTCATCTCAGAAGCCAAAGTCTCGACTATTGGGGACAGCAATTTGGTATAGAGAGCAAAGAGGTCGAACGACTCGTCCAGGCCGCACTAAAAGGCATCGTCACATCTGATCCTATCGTAGAGCAAGTGGGGCACTCGAGTGAAGCTGGGATAGCGAGGAGTCATCGACTCCAAAAGATGCACATAGAAAGGGAGCTCTCTCAAGATAAAGAAGTTCTCTTGAATCTGAGTGAAGATATCCAGGCGAGAGTGCGATGACTGCTAGCCTGAAGAAAACGATCAAAAAATACAAAAGAAACCCTTTCAGCGAAAGAAATCAATACTCTCATTCTCGATCTCAACTACTATGAGATCAAGCTCCTCATCGGCATGGTTCGAGAAGAGCATCCAGGTTGGTTCCAAGAGTCAGAATTCAGTACCGGTGGAAGGAAATCTTGGCAGCTACAGAGGAAACATCGTGAATCTTTCCTTGCCATCGCAAGGCCATATGTAGATATCCTTCTCGGTCGAAGAAATACATTCGATCATAGAGAATCCCGAAGGTCGTGACAGAAGAGTACAACAGCAAATACCGCATGACTCATCGGATGGTGAAAGACAGGATATGAAGATCTCGTTGATGGTCACTACTAATAAATCCTCCCTTACTGGGAGGATTTATTGTTACATAGCGACTTTCTGTGGGACTCCGTTTACATCGGTGAAGAACTCATCGAACTCATCCTGAAGCATCTCTTCGCGCTCGAGGAGAGCGTGTGCGATCTTCTCATGGAGATCTTTATTGTGAGTGATAATCTTTTTGGCAAGTGCATAGGCATCGAGGAGAAGCTTACGAACCTTCGAGTCGATAAGATCCTGAGTCTTATCTGAGATAACCTTGGCATTCGTCTGACCTCCGAGGAAGTTCCCTTCACTCATATCAGGAGCGAGATTCTCAGGTCCGATCTCACTATCGAATCCAAATCGCATCACCATCGCTCGTGCAATCTCAGTCGCACGTTCGATATCAGAACTTGCGCCTGTTGTGATATATTCAGAACCAAAGAATACTTCTTCCGCGACTCGTCCACCGTAGAGGGTCGCAAGTTCATCGAGGTATTTTGCCTTCGAAGTGTAGGTACGATCCTTCTCTGGGAGGAACCAAGTAACTCCACCGGCACCACCACGTGGAAGGATAGAAATCTTATGAACTGGATCAGTGTGAGCCAACATTTTCCCGACGAGGGCATGTCCGACTTCATGTATAGCCGTGAGACGTTTCTCATGCTCGGTCATTCGAAGGGATTTTTTCTCATTTCCCATAACGACTTTTTCTACAGACTTCTGGATCATCTCCATCGTGATACTCTTGCTACTATTTTTCCCCGCGAGGATAGCGGCTTCATTGAGAAGGTTTCCGAGTTCAGCACCAGAAAACCCGACAGTAATACCAGCGATTTTCTCCCAGTTCACATCGTCAGCAAAAGGCTTTCCCTTCGCATGGACGGCAAGGATTTTTTTACGGTCTTCGAGGGTTGGGAGATTGATAGTGACTCTTCGATCAAAACGACCCGGACGAAGGAGTGCCTTATCGAGGACATCAGCACGATTGGTTGCTGCCATGACGATGACATTGGTATCGTTATCAAATCCATCCATTTCCGTAAGGATTTGGTTCAGCGTTTGCTCACGTTCATCATGACCTCCACCGATACCAGGACTTCGTTTTTTCCCTATAGCGTCAATCTCATCGATAAATATAATCGAAGGAGCTGCTTCACGGGCATCCTTAAAAAGATCTCGAACACGAGAAGCACCTACACCGACGAACATCTCAACAAATTCAGAACCAGAAATCGAGAAGAATGGAACTCCAGCTTCTCAGGCAACAGCACGAGCGAGGAGAGTTTTTCCAGTTCCTGGAGGCCCCTGGAGGAGGATACCACGTGGGATTTTTGCTCCGAGATCTTTATACTTCTGTGGCGATTTGAGGAAATCAACAACCTCAACGAGGTCTGATTTCTCTTCATCTGATCCAGCAACATCCTCGAAAGTCACCTTCTCATCCATCTCTGGATCATAGACACGAGCACGTGACTTGATGAATGCCATAGGTCAGCCCATACCACCCCCTCCCATACGAGAGAGAAACCAGAAAAATATAACCACAAGGAGGACGGTTCCAAGCAGTGATGGAAGAAGATCAGAAAGAAGCTTTCCGAATCACTCACCCTTTATGACAACCTTTGTAGCAATATCTGGATTTCCGAGTCCAAGGTCTGTAATTTTTACATTATCCGGGAGAAGAAGCTTATCAACATCACGATATTTTACCATCTGATTATTGACGATTACCTCACGGATTGGTCTTTTGGCATACAATATAGCGCCCTCAACCCGAACCTCTTCATAGGTTCCAGAATTATAAAGAGCAAGGAGTTGATTTAAGCCAATTTTTTCATTGAGTTGTGTTTTTTCATCAGAAAAAACTCCACTACTGCCGAAATTCCAAAGGAGCACGATAAAAAGAAGAATCCCAATAAGAGGAAGAATCATCTTTGAGAGAGATATTTCAATAATCTTTACTTGTGGTCCGTTTTGATTTGGCTTTTTCGAAAGTGGTTTTTTCAGTTTTTTATTATCTTTTGGTGGCATGAGTAATAGTAATTAAAGCCAAGGTAGTATAAAGAAATGAGACTGAAAATCAAAATGCTTTCGGAGCTTATATTGACAATATAAAAAAATTTATTTTACGGAACATACGGATAGATTGGATCATGCGATACAATGCTCCATCGTGGATCTTTTGATTTGAGAAGAGCATATATCCCTTCAAAATGAAGAGCACCATAAAGGAAGACTGATTTTTTGGTATCATTTTTATAGTAAGTATCGATGACCTTCTGATTTCGTTTTTCGAGGAGTGCTTGCATGGTCTCAGGCCCAAGAAATTCAAACATACCATCGGTCGAGAGAGAATAGCGTATCGAAGCATTCAAAAGAGAGCGAAATATATATGAAATTGCCCATGCATTATTTGAGGCATCGCGAAGAGATTTGAATTCGACGGACATATCGACAGGATCCTCTGTTCGGACGGATCAGGTCGAGAGATACGCCACGATATCATCCACGCCAAGATCAGCATGGATAAATACTTTTTTATCGATACCTTCGAGAAGTCGTTCATCCTGTGATTGCATCCCCATAACCTGGGCTATATCTTCGTAAGTTCCACTCGAAATCTTTATCCCGAGAGCTTTCTCGAGGCGGACTTGATTTTCTGGCGTTCCTGGAAGAACTCACTCGAGATAGATCGAATACTCATTTCCAGCATATCCAAGAAGCTCATCTCGGATAGAGTCATAGTACTTCTTCGTTCCTATGTGAGACATCTGATAGTATACGATGGTATTTTCCCCATTAGTGAGGGTAATTTTCGAGAGAGCTCCTGGGAAGGTATTCGAAAGAAATGCTCCTATCCACATAATGAATGAGAGAAGTCCTATAAAAGAGGAAAGGAGAAGGAAATATCTGAGAAAATGGGATGAAAAAGTATAGCCTCTCCGAGAAAAAATACGAATAAAGAGAGTAAAGACTCAGCTCACAAAAGCAATCTCAATAAGAGCAAAAGGAAGTGAAAGCCAACCAGAAAGGAGGACTTGAGTAATATATCAAATAGTGGCGAAGAAACTCGAAAGAATAAAGAACGTACTTCTATAGTTCATATTGCGCATTGATATTGAATCTTTCATGAGTATGAAATGTATGAAAAAAATTACTTTGATTTCTTATCCTTTTTCACTCCATGTTCATTCCCTTTTTCGCGACCTTCTGGAAAATATTCCTCTGCAAGACCTCATTTTTCCCCGGCCTTAAACATACTTTTTCGAGATTTCATCTCGATTTCGATCGGTGTTCCCTCAAAACCAAAAGTATCTCGAATGCGGTTTTCGATATATCTGAGGTACGAAAAATGAAAGTGATCCGCATTATTTACAGATATAACGAATCGAGGAGGATTCACATCAACCTGAGATCCATAAAATATTTTTGGCTTATGAGACTTCTTATTTCCTGTTGGAGCATGGTCATAAGAAATCTGTTCGAGAAACTTATTAAAGACCGCTGTCTTCACACGTTTTTGGCGTTCTTCTTGGATTTTTAGAGCATGATCAAGAACGAGCTCGATACGCTTCCCTTCGATTGCTTGGGTAAAAACAACAGGAGCATAGGAAAGAAAATCGAATTTTTTCGAAAGATAATTCATGTATCGGTCAAGAATCGTAGAAGCATTAATCCCTGGTTTTGCGAGGACTTTATCCCATTTATTAAATACCAGAACAATACCCTTCTTCGCCTCGATAGCTTTCCCGACGATTACCTCATCCTGATGAGTTACTCATTCGAAGGCATCGATAACGATAGCGATAACATCAGATCGCTCGATGGAACGCTCAGCCCTCATAACACTCCAGTCTTCGATATTCCCTGATCCTATCTTCCCGGCTCGACGGATTCCTGCAGTATCAATAAGGCAGATTTCTTGTTCATTATGAGTAATGATGGTGTCGATAGCATCGCGAGTTGTTCCTGGCATATCTTTTACGATAGCACGAGTCTCTCAAGAAATAGCGTTTACGAGCGATGATTTCCCAACATTTGGTCGACCAATAATCGCGAGCTTAAGCATCCCTTCAAGGTGATCATCATTCTCAACGTGACCCGTAAATCCAAGTTTTCGAAGTTCAGAAACCATAGCATCCTGAAGCTTATCGAGTCATCGAGATTGCATCGGGCTCGTTGGAATCACCTCTCCGAGACCAAGCTCGAGGAGAGTATAGGATTCGATATCGCGTTTTGGATTATCTGCTTTATTAGCAACAACGATGATGGGCTTTCCAGATTTTCTAAGCCTTCGAGCCACTCTCTCATCCCACTCAGTGACTCTGTCATATTCGAGGACAAAGAGAATGACATTCGAAGTTTTTATAGCATCATCCACCCGAGCACGCACATCAGAAAGAAGAGTTTCATCATCCGCTTCAACAATACCACCAGAATCAGCAAGGATATAAGAGATATCTCGAACTTCATCATTCATCTTATACTCGATAATATCCCGAGTTGTATTCTCGATATCCGAAACGATAGCGATTCGGTGACCTGAGAGCGCATTAAAGAGACTTGATTTTCCGACATTCGGTCGACCGATGATGGTGATTCTTGGAAGCATAGAGAAATTGAGAAACGAACAATAGTGATAATAGGAGAAAAAGCAAGTATTATTTTCCGGCTATAAAAAAGTCAAAGAGGTATGAAAGTTTCGCAACATCAAGTCCTCATTTTGAGGCATAGAGAACGAGGTGTCCTCATTCTTCTGTAGCCCTGAGAGTAACGGAAGAATCTATGAGATAGATCTGCCCATGACTATCGATACCAATGATAGGAGAAGAATTTTCTGTAATGTACATTCCTCATGCAATATTAGGATCCGAAAGTGATGCAGGAACCGTCTGAGTTCCTCAAAGAGGATCAATCTTTAGGACTGGATTAGATCAAGTGTAACTCATATTCGGACCTATAACCTGAAGGCTAGATGGAGGAACGATAGATGCTTTGAAGAGTGGAGTATTCGTACTCGTATTGGTAAATCGAATCTGAAGAGGATCTGTGGCATTCGCAGGAGTCACCGTACTTGAAATATTCGGATCAGAGAGTGGGAGTCCTGTAGCTGGAGAAAGATTTGTAGAAGTATTCCCATTTGTGACAGAAATGGTGTTATTTGCGCCAAAGAGATTTGCAAGACTAAATTTTCCAGTCGTATCTGTGAGAAGTGGATTTTGATCCAAAAGCTTAATACCATCTCCTTGTCTCACTCGGAAAAGATGGATTGGCTCTTGGGATATTGGTTCTTCCAATGATCCAGAAAGAACTCATCCGGTACTTACTGCGTTAATTTTTGGTACTGGAGCATAAACATCAACCTTCAAAGGAGATGTTGATCGATTCCCAAAAGAATCTACAACACGAAGATTCATCATTCGAGCTCCGAGCGTGTCATACTGACCAAAAAGAATTTGATTCGAAGTGATAGAAACTCCTGAAGCTGATGCAACAAAATCATCTGCATATCCACCATTTGAATCACTATCTTGAGTCACATCTGGATCGGCAAGCAATGTGAAGGAGCTTGCTTCTGATACGGCATCACTGAGTGGGATTGTTACTGTTTGATAGACTGGTACCTTCTGATCCATAAGTTCAACAACTGGCGCTGATCTATCGAGTCCCGCAAGAGGAGCGAGGAGAGTTATACCAGCATTGATATCATTCCCCGTTCGAAGCGACCTGAGGCGAGCACTATAGTATCCATTCTCATAAGGAAAGTTTACTGAATATGAAGCACTCTTTCCTGTCAGACCTATATGCCTATATTCTGTTGCAACAGGAATCTGTGTCGAAAGATTTTCTACAGGGTTATAAATACTTATCGTATTCGATGTATCTATAACTCTCGTTCCTGGGAGGAGAGGCATACCAAGCATGTCATTGGTATAGCTGAGCTTCTCCGTTCCTGACGGGGTAAGAATATAAGCCTTTCCTGAAGTAATACTTCCAGAGAGAGTATCTGGGAATACATACTTTTTGAATCTATCGAGGGTAAAGTCTTTCTGTTCACCAGTACCCTCAAGAGTAACTGACAGAACTGCTTGACCGTTTCCGGTATATATAGGACGCCCTGTAGAAAGTCCAAATGGCTGACCAGAGACGAGGGTTGTGACCTTCATACCCTCAAGAACAAAGTCCGGTCATACAGAAGCAGACTCGAGGGATCGAGTTATCGGAGATTCTGTATAGTCTGAAGTAATTGTAGCATCATCAGTATTGTCCGTAACTGTAAGATCTACTATAGTTCGAGGGGTATCAGGAAAGTCATTCCCGTTGAGCTTCACTCTATCCCATTCGAGATAGCGGTTGAAAAATTCAAGTCGGAAGGAAGTGTCTTGTGAGTTTGCCTTTCTAAATGAAAGATAGATCTGTCATGGACTTGAGACATTTTCTTTAAAGAAATTTGGTGTTTCCGGTAAGAGACTTGGATCAGTATTGACGGTAGAAATAGTGAGATCTATTGGTCTCTGAGGGGAATTTTGATGGTTATACTTGATATAGAGTGAACCTCAGAGAAGGTAGAGGTAGTCATTATCTCCATCGTTATCAATATCTGCAACATCAGCTTCTTCATCCCCTTGAAGAAGGCTCGTATAGTCAAAAAGTCGAGTCTGAGTTTTTGAAACAGGAGAGAGTATATAGATACCATTGAAGCTTGGACTATACCCCTGTGCCGTGGAAGATGAATTATTGGGACCTACTCAAGCAGCGAGGAGTCGATTCATTCGATTTCCTATCGATGTAAGCTTCTTATCAAGATCATCTGGAACATCAGAATCTCGAGAAGTAAGACGCTTATTCTGATACTTATTATATCGATCAAGGGCACTATCAGACAGACTTGGAGTATCACTTATAAATACTGATTGAGGAATATCTCGTGATGAAAGGAGAGCATTTCCTGCCTTGAGACGGTCGATAAATTTCTCAAGCTCTTTCGTCTCAGCCTCTTCAGCATGAAGGTACTCTCGAAGAAGTCTAAATGATTCTTTATTTTCATCTTGAAGTTTCTTGGTATAGGCATCTGCCTCATTTCTTGCCTTAAGGAGGCTTCTATCGAATTTCCCAACATCAAGTCCTGCCTTCAAAAGTTCAGAACGAAGATATGGTGTAAACTCATCAACAGAGAGAAGCTCATCGCTCTGATTTTTTCGAAGTTCTTCTGTAAGAGCTGCGATTACTGCATCATAGTCATGGGTCTGTATCGCTCCATGAACATTGATCGTTTTATTCCCTGGGCCTTGGATATTTATATCTGGAGCAAATTTCTTTGGCATTCGTGCAAGATCCGTACTAAATTCATTAATAGGCTTTACTGCTGCTTTCGCAAATTCGACGATAAAATCAGACTTTATTTGGAAATTTACATGGGTTGAAACACGAATTTCTCTCGGCCATGCTCAGATGGCGATTTGAGGGAGACGGAAATTGAGAAAATCAAAAGGAAGAGTCCCTTGTCTATCGGTTCTCTGGGCTATCGTTGCTCAAGCATAGTCCTCAGGAACAAGGAGTGTTTTCTCCATGTAACACTGAATCTTCGTATAGAGCTTAAAGATATTTATTCCTACTGAGACAGCCCCAAAAAGCTTAGGAAGTTTTGGTGGAGTTGGAAGATTTGGAAGACGTATATTTGGAAGTGAAGGAAGATCAGGAAGATTTGGAAGATTTGGAGGAGGAGGAATATTAAAATTGAATCCAAGATTGAGAGATCCTGTTGGAGCATTTGGAAGACGGATCGCAGGGAGATCAGGAAGTCTTATTGGCGAAATGTTGAATCGGAATTCAGGAACTCGGAACACTACCCCAAATCGTATATCAGAAAGATCTAATACAATATCTGGCCAGCGTGGAAATTGCAATATTGGCAACTGTGGAATCACGGCTGAAAGTAATTTAAATTTCCAATACTTCAGATCCCATCTCTGGTTTTGACAAACTGAACAGGAACGATCCTTATCTCTCCAGAGATCAAGGAATGGCTGCCATGTCTCAGCTATAGTACGTATAAGAACATAGAATTCTGCCCATTTTTTGAAGCGAATACCATTGTCTCGATACCATCCACCAACCATTCGCTCAAGGATATCAATGTTACAAAGAATCTGTGTTACATACCTCTGTTTCCAAGTAATATACTTTTGGAGTTTTTCAGGGAATCTTCTCCATTCTTCGATACTCTTCATGGTCTTTTTTATCGTACTTTGTACCCCTGCAGTGTTTGTATTCGTTTTGATATCTGCACATTCTTGTGGCGTTTTTCCGACACACCAATCATTCTCCGCTCGTTTCCATTCATTCTCATACTGCTTCAGAGAACGAGCGTAGCGATCGAGATCTTGAGGGAGGAGCCATGGAATATTAATCGGGACACTTACCTGCTCAACCTGCACAAATGGTATCTGTCCGATAAGTTTCCATGCTTGTCGCCATTGATTTGCTCATCCAGTTACAGCATTAATCTTAGATGCATTTTCTCAAATTTTTCCATCAAGCCATTTATCATATCCTGATGAGGCAGCTGTTTTCCCTGTGGTTCTCTTTTTTAGCTCATTAGCCGTATTTGTAGCATCACCAGCTCTTCCGACTTTAGCCGTAAAGTCATCGACTCATTTTTTTATAGACGCTTCTGAGAATGAATTCGTGAGTTCGGAGAGATCTCATGAAGTATTTGGACCATAGGATTTCGGCGTATAGATAACAAGATTCGGCAGAGTAAAGAGCTTATTGGTTATCTCTTCTGTTTGTCGAGACACCCAGTCCATGATAAATTCAGGAAATCCAGCAATTCTCTTGTTATTCACTTTCACAATCTTTCCGATTTCGAAAGGTTTAGAGCTATCAAGATCGATATCAATAGCTGTTCCTGAAGATCCTGGGTCACCGAGTTTAATCGCAGGACCTCAAAGATTTACAGATTTTCATCAACGAGCAGAGATATTTTTATAGATATTATTCAGTCTTGTTGTATCTGGACTCTTAATATAGCTTACGATATCATCAATCATTGATTGCTCTTGTGCTGGTGTAAGACTCGTTGCAGCCTTCATACTACAACTGTTACTATTCCAAGTATCACGAGACGTGCCGAGTCATGAAATACCCGTAACATCTCCATCGGCGGCAGATCCATCTCATTTACAAACAGGAAGTGATTTTGTCATGACGATGCAATTTCCTTTCGAAACAAGAGGATAGAGTGGATTTGGACCATTCGTCGATGCAGGTCACATACATATAGCTGTACCCATCCCGAGTGTAAGGGTAGGCGTTACGAATATTCGAAGGAAGTTACTACTTGATTTCGTTCAGAGGACTCATCCGGCACCAATATTTGTGGAAGCGGTCGACACTCACATAAATGCTGTTGGCATCTGTGCTGCAGCCTCTCACCAAGCGGTAGCCACATTGCTTGAACTACATGGAAGTGAGGCATTCAGAGAAAGAGGAGAAACAGGCCATACAACAGGAAAGCTAAAACAATATGGAGTAACTCAAACATCCATCCTCGTAAGTGCTGCAAATACAGGAATACCCTGGTTCACTGCTGGACTTCTTCATACTGGAGAACCAAGAACGGAGATCGCATTTCCTGGTGCAAGTGGTGCCCAGTTTATCGGAGAAGAAAGACATCATCCTCACCCAAATCCACATGATAGACCATCTGCAAGATTCTGCATGGTTGTCTCGAGCTCTTGTTCAACATTTGGACTAAATCAAATGGTAGCAAGTTGCCCAGATGGATTCACATTTACATTAAGTATGTTCGTTTGATTATTGGTTGCTGAATTTGTTATATTATTAAATTCATTTGTAAGAGTTGCCTGAGCTCATCCGGTAAATGAACTTCAAGAAGCAAATTCAATACTATCAGGAATACCATTAGCATTTGCATCCGCAAGCTTTGCAGCAAGTCATGGAGGAAGGTCAGCTGGAGTAAATGAACGAATTCACCTCAGATAGTCTCGAACTGCGGTTGAATTCCAGACTACCATATCTGCTCCACAGGTATTCGATGTTTCAAATCCAACATCACCAAATGGATCATCTCAAGCAAGATTTTTCTCAAGATTATCTACAATCATATCTCCATACGAAGTAGGAGTGGCTATGAGTTGGTAGAGAAATTTGAGAGTTTGACCAGGAGGGATATCGACTCATTGGAGTATAAGCTCGTAATCTTCACCAGAAAGTGATACGAAATCCTTCTCTTGGTTTGATCCTCCGAGTTGAATTTGATATTTTGAGTCTTCTGGAATTTCAAATATTTTTGCAACTCGATCCAAATAGCTAACATCTTTTGCTATCTGTGATCCACTATTGGTAATATGTATCTCTACTTGTATGCGATCTCCACCATGGATGGTCGTAGATGAAAGATTCGTATATCTTTTTTCTACCTCTAGTCCATATGCTGGCGCATATTCGCTCTTCACATAAAGTACTCCTGTTGCTGTCGATCAAGAATATACTGGAACCTCATTTGGATCAGTAAAACTTCAAGTAAATGTCGCATCAATAACTGAAACATCACTTGTGATAACAGCTGGTGTACCTGAAACGGATTGAAGGAGGTAGAATACTTCAGTATTGAGGACGGATTCGTCAGCTCAGGTTCCCGTAGGATTCGAAAGAAGAGAGGTCGGAGTAATGCTTGCCTTAATGGCTCACCCTCATTTTTCAGGATCTGAAGAAAGGGTTACTCAGAGATTTGATTCAAGAATCTTCTTCTCGAATGTCCCTGCAGCAGGAGTACCATAAAGAATTCCCAGTTCTCAACCTTCCGTGAGATAAGCGATATCATCACGAGCATCATTATCCATGTCATAGACCTTGTATTGGGTGATGCCATTTGGTGCAAAATCCCCAGTTACTTTTATGAGCGTTTCTTTAAGTTTTCTCAGCCCATTATCAACAAGAGCAAGAGATCCTGATCGATCAAGGGCGATTATGTCTGCATATTTATCTCCTGTAAAATCACCAAGCTGTATACCTAATGGGGTTATATATGGAATATAGGCTATCTTTTCCTTCTTTCGGAATGTTCCTCCCATATTAAGATAGAGCTCGATAAAGCCATCACTATAAACAACAATCACATCCTCAAGCCCATCCCCATTCATATCCTTTCTTTTGTAGGATTGAATATATCGATCTGAAGAACTAGCAATCTGCGTACCGATACTTCTATCTACTCATTCCATTTCTGTTTCGGGTGGAGCAGGAATACCATTTATTGGATCAGGAAGATCAACATGAGCAACTGGATCACCAAGATTGACAAGTGTATAGGTATGGAACCATCTTGTCGCCTCACCTACAGTATCTCATGCAGCAAATGAGAGAAGAGTACGATTATTCCCATGCCATCATACTCATGGTACATCGAGAAGTGCCCCAAAACTCTCTATACGAGAAGGTCAGACGAGTCTTTCATCGATCATTTGACTTGAAGGATTTCTTACAAGAGAATATCCCTTCTTCTCTGGACTAAAGATATCACTATAACTTGGCGTCAAAGAATAGGAAAACTTCTCATCCAGAGTAAGAACATTTACAGGAACATTTGAATCTCACACTGATACTCCTCATGATTCATCAGTATGCACGAGAAGTTTTCCGATTGAATTTCCATTGTCGATAACATCGACAACTAGACTTGAGATAGATTGGTCTCAAATAGGAGAAAGAGTCACTCATTCCCCAAGACTCAGTCCAACATTTGCATTATATTTTACTTTCTCAACGTTGTCGATAATAATCGCAGCTTCGTTCGCATTGCTTTGAATCGTAGTATTATCTCATTTATAGGTAACGAACATAATCGCTCCTTGACTGCCGAGGATACTACACTCAGAAAGTTCAGAACTCGATTCTAGACACGAAGAAAAACTCAAATTCTTCATCGGATAAGCAACTCGAGCAACAGGAGTCTGACTTGCAGTATCAAAAGCCTCAAGATGAAGGCTATCCGTACGATTTCTTAGGCTTGTTTCAATCGCTGTATCTGATGTCGCACCAACACTATAACCTCAGCCAGGATAAATAGAAAAAAGTGACTCCTTCTCATAGGGCGAAGTAAGTATTGTTGAAACAGCAAGACTCTGAGACTGTCATGGCGCTGTCTCATAAAGAATTTGGCTTCCTTCACTCAGATATGCATCTCAAGCAAGAACCGTATATCGAGCATTATAGTCTGGCCTGAATCCAAAATTTCTTCCAGCATCAGGAACAAAGAGTTGGTAGAATGGGATACCTGTAATCGTCTTTGTCACAGTTCCAGTTGCTGTTGTAGATGTTGATCCATTATCATTATCAACATAGGTAATCGTATTGAGCTTGATAGAAGGAGCTTCTATTTTCCAGTATCATGGAACCCGTGGCATAATATATTTCCCATCTGTAAAGTTTATAGGAGTTGGGAGATCTTGATTGAGTTTTGTAGTTCCAGCTGGGGATTCTGGAGAGAGGTTTCCGTATCTATCTCTTAGGGCAAATTCTATATTTGTACTCGTAATAGTTCCATCTATATACATAGGTACTCCTGGGAGTACATTAAATTTTTTCTCGGTGGTATTCCCTACTCCTGCAATTTCTATAGTAAATACATGATCTCAAGCGACCTTTCAAGGAGTAAATGTTACTTGTTCAGCTCGACCATTTTCAATATTTACTGTAGTTTTATCAAAAGCACCAGCACCAGGTGGTATATCAAGAGTAGCAAGTGATGAGAATCCAGAAATTGGAGTGTTTGTTACTGGGTCTCTGAGTTCTATATCAACTGTAATAGGAGCCTCACCAACTTTTGGTGTCGATGATCGAATAATATGCACCTTAGGTATATCAATAACACTTACACTTGAAGACTTAGAAACATTTGGATCTGCAATAGAAAAATTCATGCTCATGGTTCCTATACTTCAAGCCATATACCGAAACAGAATTTCTGATTCAGTAGAATCCATACTCATGGTTGGAACATATGCTCCCGCACCATCAATAAAGGAACCATTCGTTATATTTGCTGTAAGCTGAAGAAGGCTCGGTGATACAAGATTTCCTTTTGCATCAAGAAGTCGTAACACACCTACGGATTCCTTTCCGGTAACGACTGATGAAGATACTGGAATAAAATCCATACGAGCAACAGGACCTGAACGGACTGCTAGTGTCGCTTCACCTGCACGACCTGCTGAATCAGAAACTACAAATCGGTAAACTCAAATAACATCCTTATACTTCGATCAAAGAGTGTAGGTGTCACTATTTATCGTGATTCAACTTTCAACTAAAACTCAAGCAACATCATCATATATATCCATCTTATATGGTGGTGAAGTTGGTATATTTATACCCGTTCCTTGCTTTGCTTCGAAATTGAGTGTTAATGCTTCAGTACTTGTTGTTTCAAATGAAGATACTGGGATTGTTCCTGCTTTTGGAAGAATATCGACATATTCATCTCGAACCTTGAGAACCATCTGTGCACCGATACTTTCATATATTGTTCCATCAGGAAGTGGAACGGTAAGTTTTGGAACCAATGAAATGTCAGCAAAAGGTCATATAGAATTGACCACAAATGATGCCCCTTCATTCGTATAGGTTCAATTCGATGAAGAAAGAGTAACATACTCACCATATTTATCTGGTGAAATATTTTGCCCGCTTGCCGTAACCGAAGAAATATTTAAATCTATCGAAGCATCTGGAGGAAGTTCTACCAATACCCCATTATTATTAAGATAGTACTGTATTTCTATATTTCATCCTGGCTGTATCATAGTTCGCTCAATGCTGTATACTATCTGAGCATTACTATAATATGTACGAAGGCTTGCGCTATCCCCTGCTATTGCTATTGGAGGTGGAGCACTTGAGAGCGTACCTTGTGCAATTCAAATCGTGTTTGAGCCACATGATCCTGGAACAATCTTTACTGGGAAGAGAGTCTTAATCCAACACTGTATCGCTGAAGGCCACTGAAATAATGGCACACCATCTGGCGGCCCACATTCAGCTTGAGCTTTTATCGAAGGGTCAGGATCAGTCAGTGCTGGGTCTTGTTCTACGAAATTGAGTCATTGGAGTTCTCAAAGCTGATATTGGTATCCCTGAAGAGAAGCATCTTCTTCACTTGCCTGTCATTTTGGAGTAAATGGAGTCAATCAAAGGTATGCAATTTCATACCCTTGTGATAGTTTCGGAAGTGGAAGTGGATTATCCAGTATATCTCCAGAAGATGTATGAGAATATGAAAGACCCGCCTCGAGAAGATTCTGATATTTTTTTGTGACATTTGGAGCTAGGGAACGTTTTGCTCGTATTATTTTTTCGATTACATCATCAGTAATAAGAGTGTTCCAGTCGATTGGGGCATTCGGGAGTGGATTTGCTCAGAGACTCAAAGCAACATTTCGATCAAGTGCAGTTTGTACGCGTGCATTTTCTGCAGCTATGATTCCATTCCATTCAGTATCAGAAAGTGTTTTAAGCCAGGCACGAACATCAGCGATAGACGTCGTTGGAGCTTCAAAGAAATTTGGATATGTAAGTCGTGCTGTTCCTCATTTTTGAGTGAGAAACTCAACCGTCCGTATTGCATCAACTGGAATTGATGGACTTGCTCCATTTGCCTTCGCTGCAGCAATTTCAGCACTTGTTGGTGAGACATGCTTAAGGAGGGATGGAATAGTATGGAAGACTCGATTCTGATATACAGTATTATCGACATCGGGGATACCATTGTAGGCATTTCCTGGTATAATACACTGACTTCAAAGGTTTACCTGCCCAACTGAAAGAGATGTTGTGTTATTAAAATATTTTCCATCAATTACAAGAGTTCCATAGTAACAAGGAGTGTTATAGACAGCGAGGGAATCAGCCATCGAGCTTCATCCAGGATAACTGGTATGAACTGTATTACAAGTAAATCTTGGACTATTTGTAAGAGCATTATTCGGACAGTAGGAAGTAGAGTTCGTCCACTCAAGAGGGTACCCTCAGGTACAATTATAAGTTCATCCATTATAGCTCCAAGAGTCATTGACATCATAGGAAAATGTATGTGGCTGAAGAAGAGTGTATTGGAAACGATTTCAAGTACAGTCAGCGAGTGAAGGATTTGGAAGTCTGGTGGTCTCCTTCATTCCCTCAATATCAAAAATAGGGAGTGAAAATCCAGTAAGTGCGGTTCCTGATGGAGGGGATTTTAAGAATGTTGTTGGATCCTCTCCAGTTACCATAAGCCTGAGAAGGCTATTTCCTCAGAAGTATGAATCAAGCTTGGGGGTTCAGGCTTGAGTAAAACAGGCATAAGTGGCGTTTCTCCAAAGCTGCACCATCGTATCAGTATCTCATGAGAGGTATCCAATATGACCCTGTACACTATTAAGATTGTACATGACATTTGCCTCCGCAAGAAGAGGTCTCTTAAATAGATCAGTAGTACCGCTCCATCATCGAGCAATGGTACACTGTTCTGGGCTTGTTATCGTTTGTGCCTCTCTTCCAAAGTAATAGTTTTTATATTCAACAAGAGGATTTGCAGCTACCGAAGCAGGTATAGCTCCAACAGTATTCGTAAGTATAGGTGATCGTTCCCAAATGCCATTAAGTATCGGGATTCGACGGGCATAGCTATTTGTAGTAAGGATAGAATCAATCGATGACTCGATAGCATCATTAGCATTCTTCAGGACATCCATAGAAACCTGATCCGTAATACTTACCTGAACAGCTCCTTGATCCACTCGGACATTAATTCCAGAATTATATCGACCTGCATTATGAACATATTCTTGAATATCAGAGAGAGTTTTCTTGTTTATAGTCTCATGAAATCTCTTGAGATATGACATAATCGGGGTTGCTGTCTGAATATCTGGTAGTGATTCTAGAGTTGCTGGATCAATTGATTCATCTCCGATTGCAGCTCATGGTCAAAGAATAGATTCAGCATATGCATCCTCAGCACCACTGTTTGCTTTTTGAAATTGAGCAAGTGAAGTTGTAATATCTCCTAAAAGAGCCTTTCCCCAACGTTTATATTCCACATTTTCAGCATTTTGCGTAAAAAGGGCATATTTATACATTGTGGTTGGATCCGTCGAAAGGCTCTCAGCATAACCATCATAATAATACACTCTTGGGGGAAGTGTTTGAGGAGTAAATTTTCCTGATCGGGTATAAAAATCGTGAGTCTTATCAAGAAATAATCCTATCTTCGGAATATCTATAGCTGCATCCCAATCAGTTCAAACTGCAGGGTTAATAACACCATGCCAGATATCAACATCACTTCATTCATTTGTTTCCTGTGAAAAGTTATATCGTTTGGTTGTGGTATCATAAACAAATCTTTTGTCATCAAAATCAACATATGGGTAGAGACTTGGGAATGATGTTCCTTCTTTATGAACAACAGGGATTGGAATATTTCCTATTATTATAGTTCCTATGAGCGAGGAGATACCATTTTGACCATCTCATTCATAGTAGAGTTTTTCATTATGAGCGGCTATAACTTCAGGACGAGCCGTCGATGGAGCCACATAAATGGTTACCCGAGTATTCTTTAAGTAGCCCTGTATATCATTTGCATAGGTTCGAATTTGCCCTCGAAGAGCACTATAGGTATCCTCATCCACGATGAGGGAAACAATATCACGATAATCTGTTGTAGCAGCCTCAATTTTATCAAAGAATGATACATGAATGGTCTGAGAAATAAACAGCAAAAAAATCAATACAGCAGAAATGTACTGATGAATGAAAGAAAAGCTCTTTTTCTTAAACTTCATAACGGGTGAAATTTTGGCACGTGTTCGTGGGTCAATATATGCTTTTTTTTCTCTATTGCAAAAGGAAAATCGATAAAAAGTGAAAAAAAATTCGACAAAGATTTATTTTTGTATATGATGCGCAAGCCGTAGAGGAAAAGCCGAGAGATAGACGCTTCTTCAAGAATCTATCTTCACTCCAGATAAAAACCAAATAAATCTATAATGGAGATGTAGCTCAGTAGGTAGAGCAGCGCCCTTTTAAGGCGAAGGTCCCGGGTTCGAGCCCCGGCATCTCCACCATTCGATAATAATTCCCCAGATTTCTGGGGATTTTATTTTACTAAAAGAATACTTATTTCTACATAAATATCCTTTCTACATAAATATCCAAGGAGCAAGAAATCCAAGTATATAACGGAAGGTAAAGAGTATTGCGAGTCATACGATGATATTCACTGCCCATCATTTTGCTTTCTTTGTGTACTCCTCACTCTCACTTCCCCATGCCCAGAGTATTCAGGCTCATACAAGAGCAAGAACTCAGAGAAGCATGATAATATAGATAGTCCACTTTATTATATCACGAAAGAGATTCTGAAAGGCAGTCATACCTCGATCTACAGTACACTGATAGAGACGAGTCTCAACAGTTGCTGCTTCACAGGTAGCTTCGCTAGCACCTGGTCATCCAATATAACAGACACAAACGGCTCAAGGGACTTTTTCACTTACGATTACGGTCATTGGACCGGAGTTATTAGAATTATAAGCAACATTATTTGATGCGATTGACTGACTCAAAGATGAGAAAGATGATTGAAACGATGGAGATATATTCATATTTCCATTACAGCTCTTCCCGATACATACTGTTTTTGTTCCGTTACTTAAGTTCACAAATGTAGTTGGACCGGAAGAGGGTTTGCTAAATTGGATTTTTACACCATCAGGAAATGTAATATATCAGGAAGTAGCACTACTTGAAGATCATCAAATTGAGACCGTTGATACTATTGAGCCATCAGCAAGTGTTTCAGTAGTGATAGTTGGCTTTGTAAGAAGGCCATTAAGTTCATCATCAAAAACATCCGCATTAACATGGGAGCAAATAGCGCCACTAAAAAAAATGAGTCATGAAATGAGAATGGAACGGTGGATGAGCGAGTGATTTTTCATAAGAAATCTGAAAATTATGACTTATACACCGCGATAACAAAGCTTGCTGATTGATTAGTTGATTTATTTTTCATAAATACTCTTACTCGGATACCTGCAGCACCATATATCTCATCGCTATATTTAATATTTCCTGTCCAAGTACCACCGCTTTCTGCGGACCATGCCCACTCTGAGTTTCCAGAAAAAGGAGTAAAATGAGAAGCATCTGAACAATACCCTTCATTGACAAGATTTGGATAATTTGGATGAGCAAGTATCTCTACACAAGAGAGAGTATCCTCCAGGGAAACTCATGAAATCTTTGTAGTAATAAGATGATTTCTTGTGTCATTGATATAAAATACTCCCTCTCCATTTTGGAGGTTTTGGAAGGAGAAATTTTGAAAGTTTGATGGTGTAGACATCATGACGACCTTAATCTTTGTTCCAGGAGCAAGAGGGGTACTGTCACAGTATGAATACGGTTGCCCACCAATAGTAGAGGCTACGCCATTTCGACTTGAACATCATTCTGCTGAGAAAATAATATATCCTGCCTTATTAATAGTAAGTACTCCGGCTGAATATCAAGCTTCAGGAAAAATCTCAACAAATCCATTTGGATTAGTGGTCCACCCATTTTCTCATGCATTCGGATTATAAACAAGTCAAAGAGCCGTTCATGCTAGTGGCGCACCGCTTTTATCAACCACAGTAATAGATATACCAGTTCCTGGTTTAGGTGGTTCACATGCTGTCTTTGTTGTATTTACTACATATCATTTTGCGCATGACCATGAACATGTGCCATTAAATCCATATTTCCACGTTCTATTTGTGCTATCATATCCCACCATAGAATACGTAGACTGTATGGAAGAAACAACATTTGCTGTAGGGAGATTTCCAGTACAAACTACTGGATCTTGATTCGGGTTTGTTCCTGTACCCGGAGGAGTTCCTGTACCCGGAGGAGTTCCTGTACCCGGAGGAGTTCCTGTACCCGGAGGAGTGGCTGATCCACTATTTTTTACACTAATAGTATAGGTTGCGATTTGATTGGTTGTTTTATCCTTTACGAAGAATCGAGTTTTTATTCCTGCAGCTCCCCAAATAGTAGCATCATAAGGAACGACTACATCATATCCTCAATTCGTATATTTCCATCAAGATGAAGCAGGAAGGGGCGAATAGGCATAAGAATTCTGACATGCACCTTCATTTTTGGTTACTGTTGCAAGCGGATGGGAAAGGATTTCCTGACAAAGAAGAAGAGTTTGAGCGCCAACTTTATCTAAGCGAGTTGTAAGGGTTTTAGGTGCTGCCATATCAAACACTCCTTCTGGAACCGTAAAGGAAATAGGACTTCCTTTCGGTCCACCTGTAAGCTCACAGGTACAATTATTGCTTGAATGTGTACCAACGGTACTAGCATTACATGTACTTGGATCAGCAGCAGATCCTCCTGTTGTAAAACCACAAGACCAAGCATAGGCATCTTTTTCACAAATATTCTTAACGGTATTATACGTATATCCCGTTACACAATCAAACATACAAGTACCAGCATACTTATATTTCCAGACTCGATTGGATTGGTCTGTTATTGATGGTCAGGTCACAAATCCACCGTTCGGCCAAAATGAAGCATTCGGATCTCATTTTGGATAGGTACCACTACATACAATACCTCCACTTGTACCGGTTGCTGTGCCTGGATTTGTAGGGTTTGCAGGATTTGAAGTTCCTGAAGTAGTTCCTGGAGAAGGAATAATATTTCCATCATTGGAGAGTACAGCAAGTCCTTTATCAACTTCTGTAAGAACTGCAATAAGGGTTTTGATATTTTCTCGTACAAGTGAATAATATGCCACTGCATCATCTGAGTTAAGATTCGTGGCATTACTTTTGATGGCAGCAAGCATTTTTGCTGATCGTTCCTGAATACTTGCGTCATAGGTCGCAGCTGCAAAAACCGTTATGACAACACCCGAAAGAAAGGATGCAAATATAATAGCTCATTTTCTAAAGGCTTGCTGACTTTTTGTGTGCATAAAAAGTGATAAAAAAATAAATTACCATTTTCATGGTAACATACTTTTTTAGATATTGCAAAAATTCACAAATGGGCCAAAATAATTTATTTAATTGCATATCGGGCTCTCATGGCTTCAAGAATGCGCTCAAGTGCAACTACGTAAGCTCAGGTTCGAAGCATGACTCAATGCGTTTGTGCCGATTTCACAACTCCATAAAGGGCCTTCTCCATTTTTAATTTCAATTTCTCCTGAACTTCTTCTTTTGACCAATAATAGTTCATGCTATTTTGCACCTGTTCAAAGTAAGAGACCGTAACTCCTCAGGCATTTGCAAGTATATCTGGAATTACTGGAATTCCATTTTTATAGAGAACCTCATCAGCATCGGGAGTTATAGGACCATTTGCTAATTCTAGGATGAGTTTCGCATGAATGTTTCAAGCATTTTCAAGGGTAATCTGATTTTCAAGGGCTGCTGGAATAAGAATATCACAAGGAAGCTCGAGAAGTTCACTATTAGAAATAGTACCCCCTCCAGTATATTCACCAAGTGATTTTTTATCTTTCTTGAGACGAATTATCTCATCAACATTCAGCCCATTTTCGTTATAAATTCCTCAGTGTGAATCAGATGTAGCAATAAGAATAGCTCAAGATTTTGCGATAAGTTCTATCATATTAAGTCCAGCATTCCCCGCTCCTTGGATTACTACTTTCTTTCACTTGAGGAAATCATTCTTTCAGTTGAGATATGCTTCAAGAACATAAAGCCCTCCTTGTGCTGTCGCCGTATCTCGACCAAGAGATCATCCGATAGAAATAGGCTTTCCTGTGATAGCTCATGGTGACCAATGTCAAACAAGTTTAGAGTACTCATCAACAAACCATGACATAATCTCACCATTCGTGTTCACATCAGGTGCTGGGACATCGTCAAGAGGTCAAATATATTTATAGAGTTGATCCACCCATCCTCGCGAAAGAGCTTCGAGCTCTCTTTTTGAAAGAGTCTTTGGATCCACTATTATACCTCATTTCCCTCAACCAAGAGGAAGATCAAGGGTAGAACATTTTATACTCATCCACATCGAAAGCGCCATAACCTCTTCCCGTGTTACATCCTGATGGTAACGCACACCTCATTTATATGGACCTCTTGATGAATTGTGCTGACTTCGAAAGCCTGTAAATACCTTTACTTCACCACTATCCATTTTTACAGGAATAGAGACCTCTATAACTCGATCTGGTGAAAGAAGACGTGGAAATTCATCATCATACTTCCCCTTGAGAAATTCATAAGCCGTTGTCATTTGCTTCTGAGCAGAGAGAAATGGGTTTGTTTTCATAGAATAAAGTTTATTTATAATGAGAATTATTCTCATTATATAGATTTATATTTCTTTTGGCAAATAAGTTTTTTATTTTTCTTCTTTTTTCCCTTTTATTTCTGCGAAGAAGTTTGATTTTCCATTCGAATGAATCTGTTTCTGGATGTAATCAAGCACTTCCTCAAGAATATCGAGACCCCGATCTATCTCCTGATAGCTTATTATAAGAGGAGGTTCGATACGAATCGTTTTTGCACTATTGAGAGTTCATCCAACCAATACTCCCCTGTGAAAAAGTTCTGAAGCAACTTGATAGCCAACTTCTTTGGAAGTAAAATGTTGGCCTATAAGAAGACCTTTTCCGGAAATTGATTCATAAATTTCTGGATACTTTTTGACGAATTTTTGGAGTCGCACCATCATATACTCTCATTTCTCTCGAGCCTGTTTAGGAAAATCTTCCCTGAGCATTACTTCTATTCCCGCAATTGCAGCACTACATGCAAGGGCTCAGCCTCCTGTTGTGGTAGTGTGAATAAATGGATTTGGATACATCATACACTGCCAAATTTCCTCCGTTGAAACAAATGCAGAAATCGGCATAACTCAACCTCCAAGAGCCTTTCCGAGAGTCATAATATCTGGAACAACACCCCAGTGATTAACCGCAAAAGTCTCCCCTGTACGACCAAGTCATGTTTGGACCTCATCAGCAATAAGAAGAGCACCATATTCCTTCGTAAGTTCTCTTACTTTAGGCCAATAGTCATCTGGTGGAACAATCGCACCAGCCTCTCATTGAATTGGCTCAATGATTACACCAGCAACTCAGATTCAGAGCTTTTTACAGGTTTCAAGTTGAGTCTTCATTGCTCAAACATTTCCATACTCTACGAAGTATACTGGTCAACCATACATTTCTCATACTGGCTCGCGATAAAGGGCTTTTCCCATCATTGAAAGCGATCCCATAGTCTTCCCATGAAATGCATTTACTGTGGAGATAAATGCTGACTTTTTAGTGTACATCTTTGCTAATTTAATAGCTCCTTCATTTGCTTCGGTTCCACTCGCACAAAAAAATGAGTACTTGAGATCTCAAGGAGTTATATCAGCAAGAAGTTTCGCAAGCACTCCTCGAAGTGGATCAATAAGTTCTTGGGAAGGCATTGGATTGTGGAGAAGTTGTGCCTGTACAGTAGCAACAATATCAGGATGAGACCATCCATGAGAAAATAATCCATATCCTCAAAGCCAATCAATATATGTTCGTCCCATCACATCTTCAAATATGGCTCATTTTCCTTGCCACTCAGTTGCAGCCCACATACCTCATTGTGTGACTGATTTTCTATTATCAAGCCATCCTTTATTAAAGTGTTCGCTAAAATTCTCAAGTGATTCAGAGATAATCCATTCAGAAAGTTCTTTATCAGGATGATTTTTATTTTTTATAATATCAATCCAGGTTTTTGCATAATCATGTGCTTTGGTGTGATTTTGTGACATAGAATAGAAAATTACCTCTGTAGCCTACCATACTTTTTCTTCTAATGCAAAAGTCTTTTCCAAGATTCGATACACTTGAAATACAAATTTTCTATACGAACAATAAATCTTTTTTCCCTCTGTCTCCTGAGAATATGAATAAATAATCCTGCACTTAGATTCACGCAAATGGCATAAAACCAAAAGAATGAATTCTCAAAAGTAAGAAATGGAAGTGATAAAAGTAAACATCCTTGTGAAAGTGCTGTCATAAACCAAGCTATAGCATCTTCGGTTCTTGGATCAACCCATATCTTTCTCAGTGTCGGGAGAAGTACGATTATATCGGTTATAACCATTGCTACTATTGCCTGCTTCATACCATAAAGATTCATAAAGATAATCACAAGAAGTGCCATAAGAATGGAGAAGTAATCAAAGCGGGTAATAGATATCTTCCTTATGAACCACCATCAACAAAATACTCATACCGCAAGGGCGAATGTACGAGCGAGTAGTGAGTAAAATGATGCTTCAATACCAGTAGTGACAATAAGAATATAAAGGTTGGTAACAGAAAATATGAACCAAATACTCCAACTAAAGGGATGTGGAACAACTCGCCCATGAAAAACATGGTAGATGTATGGGATAAATCCTAGATAATAAAGAAATATCGAGATGGATGCAAAAATAGCGCTTTGAGACATTAGAGCGTCTTAGGAAGAGAAATTACTTTGATATTTACAAACTCATAAAAACCCCATTTTCCATGTTCACGACCAATTCATGAAGATTTATAGCCACCAAATGGATCTTGGGGGATGCAATAATTGATATTATTACATTGTACCATACCACTTTCAATAGCATGCGCGAGAATATGAAAGGTATTCATATCTTTCGTAAAAACATACGCTCAGAGACCATAAAGAGTATCATTTGCAAGCTCAATAGCCTCTTCAAGCGAATTATAAGAGATTATAGGAAGAATTGGACCAAATACTTCCTCTTTCCAAACCTTCATATCCTTTTGAATATTTCCGAGAAGAGTTGCTGGAAAATATGAACCAACTGCGTCGTTTGGAAAACTTTTATTTTCAGCAAGTATTTTTGCTCCTTTCTCAAGAGCGTCATTATACTGATCAAGAAGAATAAGTTTTTGCTTTTCTGAAACAATAGGTCAAATATCAACCGTTTCATCCAAAGCATCTCCCATTTTTTTCTCAAGAAGTCTCTTTGAGAGCTTTTTAACAAGTTCATCATAACGTGAAGCATGGACTATAAGGCGTTTAAGACCATCGCACATCTGTCATGAGTTTGAAAATCTCATGAAATAAATCGTCTCTAAAACAGCATCAATATCGGCATCCTCACAGACAATTCCTGGCGCAGATCAACCTAGTTCCATAATAACGGGAATTCCCTTTTCATTTCACTTTTTCGCAAGGTGATTTCCGACATTTGTACTTCCCGTAAAAGCAATACCATCAATATCTAAATCCGTAAGAAAATCCCCTATTGCACCATCTCAGTATACTTCACTCCATACCCCTTTGGGTATATTCGATTCGTTCATTATAGATGCTATGAGTTTCCCCGTAAGGATTACTTCTTTTGATACCTTCCATATAACCGTATTTCAGGCGAGAAGAGGCTGAATACATGCCCAAGCAAAAAGCATAAATGGATAATTCCATGGTGTAATCGCGGCAATAACCCCCTTCGGCTCATAGTATACCGTATGAATTTCTCCTTCATTCTCGTAAGTAACCTCAGGAGAGAGATATTTTTCAGCATTATCTAGGTACCAAATAAAGTAATTCAACCCATACTGAACCTCATCTCTAGCGAGCTTTATAGGCATACCCATTTCACTTGCTACACTCTGAGCGAGTTCTTCTTTTCTTGAGAGGAATAAACCATATGCCTCCCGAAGGAAATCTACTCTCTTCTTAAGTGGAGTTTTTTTCCAGAGCAGAAAGGCATCATGCGCCTCAAGAGTTATATCTTCAATTTGAGGTTGCGCAGTAATGGCCACCTTTCAAAGGATTGCGTTATTTGAGGGATTGTAGGAGACTATGTGAGTCATAAAATATAATTATATAGACCAAGCATAGCACATATTCCTAAAAAAATAAATAATGATAGCCTTTCTCATTGACAAAGAGTCGAGAAAAGAGTACTCTTTAGGCATAAAGTAATTTCTATGAAAAAAATATTCTATACGATTCTTATGATGGTATTAACAACCATGATAAGTTTCTTTCTCTATCTCTCAGTACTTACCCTTCTTGCAAGATATCGTATCATCCCTCTTAACCAGCTTGATCGAGTACTTTGAATACTTATGTCACAGGAAGCGTATCTTCTGGTATGATTTCTCGGAGTTATTTGGGGGTATCTTATGGCAGCAAAATGGTGGAAGATCATATATATAGACGGGGTCTATTATTTTAATACCTCAAAAAAAAGGGACGTTCGGAGACGAATTGTCCAAAAAACGAAAACCGAGTGAAAATAAATCTCTTCATAACAGATAGAGATTTCATATTTTTTCATATTGGTATTGTATTGAAGCAATATATTTGATGGTAATTTGTCAAATATATTTTTATATTTCCAATAAATATTTGAGTTTTTTTATTTTTTCACTATTATCCGCCAAAAAAATAACCTATTTGCTCTATGGCTAAATGAGATGTCATTATTCGCTTCGATGAAATCACTTTCGGATATGCTCCACCAAAATGGCTTCTTGATGAAGTATCCTTCTCAGTGAGAGATGGATCAAAAATCACTCTTATGGGGCAGAATGGTGCTGGAAAATCTACTATATTTAAGCTCATTACTGGTGAACTCAAACCGAAAGAAGGCAAAATCCATATCACAAATGGAAAGCATATCGCTATCGCAAAACAGGTCATGCCTGCTGAAGATAAAGAGATGAACCTCTATGACTATTTTCGCAAGTATTCTCGGAGTGATGCTCACAATATAGACCGAGACATTGAGGAAGTTCTTGATGCAGTGAATTTTCTCCCTCCAAAAACCCTCAATTTTCAAGAATTCCTGAAACGCATCGTAAAAAGCTTCTCAGGCGGACAACAAGCACGACTCCTTCTCGCAAGCTCACTTATACAAAAACCAGATATCCTTCTCCTCGATGAGCCAACCAATAATCTCGATACTGATGGAATATGGCATATGACCCAATTTCTTCAAAATTATGAAGGTACCGTGCTCGTGATTTCACACGATGCAGAATTTTTGAATAGCTTTACCGATGGAATTATCTACCTCGATGTGTTTACTCGAAAAATCGATCAATTCGTAGGAGACTACAATGATGCTCTTGAACAAGTGGAAAGAAAAATGGAAGCTCAGAATCGAGAAAATGCACGACTCGAAAAAGAAATACAATCAGCAAAAGACCAATCGAATCAATTTGCTCACAAAGGTGGGAAATTGCGTGCAGTAGCAAAGAAGCTCGCGGAAAAAGCAGAAGAAATGGAAGGCCAAATCTGAGAAACTCGGAGAGAAGATAAAACAATTCGAGATTTTATAATCCCAAATCAGGAAGGAATTGGTGGTACCATTATAGAAATCACAAGTGTTCAAGTTATTCGACATCATGAGCCATTCGAGATGCCAGTCAATGATATCGCTCTCGGTAAAAATCGTCACCTTCTCCTCTCCGGACCAAATGGCATCGGAAAGACAACTCTCCTCGAGTCGATAGCAAATGGAACGGCAAAAGGTGTAAAAATAACTCCTGGAGTAAAAATTGGATACTATAGGCAGGATTTTTCAACTCTTGATTTTAGTAAAAAAGTATACGATACCCTTTTTGATGCTACAGACCGAAAAATGCTCGATAAAGATCTCCGGTCTTTTGCTGCTGGTTTTCTTATTACTGGTGAAATCATGAATACTCCTGTTGGAGCGCTCTCTGAGGGACAGAAATGACTCGTTATGTTCGCGAAACTTTCACTTGAAAAGCCCGGTCTTCTTATTCTCGATGAACCAACGAATCATATAAACTTCCGACACCTACCAGTGATAGCCAAAGCCCTCGATGAATACGAAGGAACCATGATTCTTGTCTCGCACGTGAATGAATTCGTCTGGCAGGTACGAATTGACGAATACCTCGAACTTGAATAAATCATCCCCCACTTAATGGGGGTTTTTCTTTTACATTTATAAAAAAATCTTATACTTATCCTCTATGATTACTGTATTCCTTGAATCTATTAGCATCACCGTAATTGTTACGATGTTTTTGTCACTTATTGCTCTTCTTGAGCCACTGACAACATTGTCATTTTATGCGAAACTTCACCCAAATGCGAATCCAAAGGAATATAGAAAAGATGGTATGAGACTTGGACTTGTACTCCTTATAGCAATGCTTTCGACATTTGTATTTGGACAGTATCTTCTGGCATTTTTTTGACTTAAAACTGAATACTTCCGTATTGCCTGAGCCATTATTCTTTTCTTTATAGCATTCTCTATGGTGCAAGGAGAAGAAGCTGATACGACCAAAATCAATAAAGTAGAATGAGATCATCTTATTCATGAATACCTGAATAAAGGACTTATTATTCCTCTTGCCTTCCCTCTCACTTTCTCTGCGCCAGGCATGGCTTATGTTATTTCGATGCATTCAAATGGGCTCGTAAATGGAATGCTAGCGATCATATTAGCAGCAGCAGTAACAGCTATCGTAATTATGTACGGAGGAAAGCTTATTAAGCGCCTTTGAGAAGCAGGAACTCATCTCATCATTCGTATTCTTGGACTCTTCCTCATGTGAGTTGCTATTCAAACTTTCTGAGAAATGATATTTGTACTGATAGGTCAGCATTCATTGTAACTATGCAAGAAATACAAGAAAATACATCCACTTTAAAAAACTATTTTCTATTTCTCCTGTGGTGATTGTTTTTTGTCTCACCTGCAGAATTCATTATAAATACTATGATAGTACCCGGGGCATCATTTCCTTGAGCCCTCATCCTCTATACTATACTTCTCACTCTTTACTACTTTCTACGGAGAAAATCTTTTTCCAAAGAACAAACTCGTACCTCAAAAATAACTGAATCAATTATACTTTGATGCTTATGACTCTTCGTAATAGAGTGGATTTTTATTGGAAATAGCCCCTCTTGAAATCCGGATGCATTTCAATCGAGCATGTTTATATGGTGGATTTGGGTATTTTATTTTCCTAAGGTTATGATCTGAGAAAAATATAGTTCTCTCAGAAAAAATGTCCTTTATTACCACATACTCTTTTCTCTCGCATTTTGGTGATTTATGATACTCATGAAACAACCATTAGCATTTGTTCTTATATATGCCTACTGACTTTGGATATTCTATTATTACCTTTTCAGATATATTTATTCTTCTCACTAATGTATTTTACCTACATCATTCAATGTAATGATAATACATACTACACGGGGTATACTAATAACTTAGAGAATAGACTTAAAGTTCATAATAGTGGAAAATGAGCAAAGTATACTCGTGGAAGAATACCAGTAAAACTTATATATTTTGAGAAATATGAGAATGAAAGTGATGCAAGAAAACGGGAAATTGCTATCAAAAAGCTCTCAAGAATTGAGAAGGAGAAAATTATGTTTTGACCTTCTTAACTTTTCTTCCTAAAACTTCATATAGGAAGTTAGGAAAATTTGCTGAAAAAAATCCCTCTATTCGAGGGAAATTTTTATTTCAGTTCCTTATATGTTTTTGCAATTTGCATGAGGAAGTAGTTCTTATAGTTACTGGAGTTTAAAGCATTTATTGTGTCATACTTTTTGAGAAGGCTTGATTTTTTATCTTCGATAGTAAGAGATTTGAGGGATTGGAGATACTTTGAAACCTCTTTTTGTTCAGTACTTGAAAGAAGCTTCCCAAAAAGAAGATCTTCGATATGTTTTTTCTCTTCATCAATATATTTCGCCTTTACTACCCAACGACCCGCGATATTCCCAATCGGTGTACAAGTAAAGAGAGTAAGATTCTTCCCTATTCCTGGCTCAAGGACTGAGACATCAGTAGGTTTTACTTCATAAGAAGCGGTTGTATTATAACGGTAACGCTTATAGCTTCAATCTGCTTGCTTTTTATATACCCATACCTCTTCACCAACATCAAGCTCAATAATCTTCTGAAAATGAGTCTTATATCTTCCATCATCAGACTTCCAGTAAGATGAATGACCAAAGACAACTGTATTTCCAATTCCACCATATCATTGATTATTTGACCCAGGATATACCAGAACTCAAGACTTAAGGTAAGTGTTGATGTTCCCTTCTCTTCCGCTAATCAGTTTTTTATAGACATCACTCTCTTTTGGGGCTGTAGTAATTGGAACCACCATACCATTTGATGGAAGAACAATGTACTCATCTCGAGATTGATCTACTTTTGGTACATCAGTAAGCCAGAACGCGAGATCGTCTCGTACATCTTTTCCTCCGTGAGTAAAGGTAGGAGCCTCAAGATTCAATTTTGAGTTCACAAGCTTCTTAACTCTTGAAAGAATACTCTTTCCTGTTTGCGGAAGAACTTTCGGAGAAGTAAATTGCTTCACTCCTGCCATGTTTTCTTCAGCAACAAGATCACTCAAACGTTTCTTGAGTTTAAGATAATTATTATATTCATTATCTAAAGGACTCTTTACAATGGTTGTTGGCTTTTTTTCAGAAGGAGGAGTTACTTGAGGAAGTACTTCTGTCTTAGTTGGAGTAAAGACTGGTACTTGATTGACTGGGGATGATCCTCACTGAGATCAGCCAGCTCATGGAGTATTATCTACTATAATAAGGAGATTGCTTGTGGTCGATGTCGATACTCATTCATCAACAGTTCCATTTATATTACTAGAAATAATTGTTCCTATAGGTCCCGTTGTTAGACTGTGGAAGGTAAAGGCTTCGGTAGCTCAAGGAGGAAAGGCTAATACAGTAAATGTTATTGTATTCGAAACTATATCTACAAACACTGTTCCTGTATTTATAAGGGTTCATGATTGGAACACTAGAGATTCTGGAGTATATCGAGAACCCGTACCCCAAGTAAGAGTAACTGAGAGATTTGTGCCCGTAGCTGTACCAGTATTCGTGAGAGTAAATCTGTGCTCTATGGTCTCATTTTGGAGCATACTTCCTCCATTGAGGTCTATTTCAGATGCTGTACTAAGTAGCTTAGGGGCATTGATGGTAACTGGGACACTTGGAGTACCTCAAATTGCTCACTCAAAACTATTTCCTACTTGAGCCGTCGTTGAAAGTGTTGTACCTGGAACAACTGAGGTAAGAGCAGTAACTCGATAGACAATATTTACGCTCGAACCAATAGGAATGTTAACACCTGAAAGTGAGAGATATCAGACACCATTTACTCAACCTGTAGAAGTAGAGAGATTTATTGATCCTGCTGGAGTAGAGGTCACAACAAATCCTGTAAATCCTAGTGGAATATCAAGGTTTACTGGAATATTCGTAAGAGCTACATTTCCTGTATTGGTAAGAGTAACTGTATATTCGAAAATATCTCCGATAATCCCATCTCAACCATTAAGATCGAGTACACTAATCGCTTCATCGAGAAGTGGAATATTGAGGATAAATGATGTGGTCTTATTCGCATCAATATAATCATTTACTCCTCATCAGCTTGTTCTTTCTGTATCAAGAGAGTTTGATGTCTGAGGAACATGAGATCAAGCCTCTGATGTATAAACTACTGTACCTGTAAGAGTGAGGTTCGTAAAATTCGGAACAGATTCTGAAATAGCACCATTAATCGTAAAGACGAGAGGATTTCCGGAATTAACTGGAAGAGAATCTATGGTAAATGTATCTCATACTCGAATCAGGTTCACTGCCCCTCCGGAGTTTGTAATGCTAATATTTCATGTATATGAAACCCCTGGAGGAAGAAGGGTAGAAAGATCGAGGTTGTATGCCGTGGAGGTTCCTGTGTTTACTAAGGTAAATACATACGGAACTGAAGCATTATACATGTAGGTATTTGATACGCTAAGAACAACATTCGGTTCACGGATAGTAATAGGAAGAGAGGCTCATGATTTTGTATTTGATCCATCATAGAGTACGGTTACGCTATGATTTTTTGTACCTCCATTATTTGTATCTGTACTGTTGAGAAGGACTGCATCATACCTGATAGTAATATACTCTGTAGTTCCGTTATCTGTATTGGTGTTATTTACTCCTGTGAAAGTATATGTAGCTGTCTGAGAGGATCCAGCAGTGATTGTATCTGAAGATGGTGTCAATACTGGAGTAACTGTTCATGAATAAGTAATACTTGGATCTGGAGTAATAACTACACTGGAAGGAATAAGAGCCATACCAGGAGGAAGGAGGCCTGATACATCAAGAACATTTGTAACTCCTTCACCTACTGGAATTCGGATTTCATACTGAGAAATATTTCCTATTGCAACATCTGGAGATGAAAGTAAGGTAATATCAATTGATCACTGGGTAACGATATTTATGAAATCATTATCCGTAGCAGTATATGATCGTTCTCCATCGACTGGAGTTCCAGGATATGATGTATAAAGAACACTTGCCGTTCCCGTAAGGATTTCTCCTGGATTTACCGTGTTATTGATAGTACTATCATAGCTGAAGTTTACGACCTGTCCTGGGGCAAGAGTACCAATATTAATAGTTCCACTAAATCCAACTCCTGGGGTAAGTTTCGAAGGAGGAATATCCGTAAGAACCACATCATAAGCATAGACTTGACTTGTATTTGTAACCGTAATAGTTACTGGGATTGTATCCCCTGCATCTCCTGTATTTGGTGAGTAATCTTTTACGATAGAGAGAGCTGGTTCTACAGGCTCAACAAAGGTATTTGCTAGTTTTGTCTTCTCGGAATAGCTTACCTGGAGTGTTGAAGTTTTTATACTCCCTGCAGTATTAGCAACATTATCTAGCATAACTGCTTCGGTAACAATTGTTATGCCAGTTCCTGCACCTATTCCAGCATTATCGATATCACCGAGAGAGAATGTAATAATATTATTTGGACCAATGACTATATTTGAAAGTGTGTGAGATTTTACTCCATCAAAGAGAATATATCCAGAAAGAAATTTCATGCTTGAAGGGAGTGTTTGAGTAAGAGTCACTCCTGTTGCAAATCATTCTGGAAAGCCAAGAGTTGTAGTGTAGAAAATATGTTCCCCTATTGCCGCATCAACAATAGCCCCACTAAAGAGTGCACTTGTTGTATCAGCAAGGCTCGTAGAAGTAATAGCATGAGTAAGTGTCACATCTGGAACACTCACAACCGCAGTAGCAGAAACTCCACCGCTCCATTCATAGAGAGAATTATCATCATCAAGAGTATCATAGATAAGATCTGCCCTGTTAGTGTAACTATTTGCTGGTTGAACAGTATCATTGAGGAGAGCTTGGAAACTAAATGATGCACCAGAAGAAACTGGTATACGATCAAGAGTTAGACCATTTCCTCCACCACTTCCAGAAAAGAGGTCGGTATATGTTCCAGAATAAGATCCGAGTGAGAGACTTCCAGTTACATAAGTAAGATATGATGGAAGCACATCGGTAATATGGATATCATAAGCATCTGCCGTAGTACTCGTATTGTTTGCAGTAATTGTGTACGTGACGATATTTCCTGCATCACCGGTTGTTGGTGATACGGATTTTGAAAGGGTAACAGTCGGCTTTCGGACATTTACAACGATTCCTGAGGCTGCTGAAGTAGAAGAGTATGTAAAAGTACCATTATTATTGTAATTTGTGCCTGCAACCGCTGTCGATTTTACACGGTATACAGTATCGATAACGACAGTTTCAAGAGTATTTGGATCTGTATCAGCATTTGTAATGGTTCAGAAATTTACTGTAGGACCAGAGAATGTTGTACCATTTGAAAATGTAAGACCTCAACTATATGACACTACTGTTCATGTAAGGAACTGAAGGTTCGTATTTATTGCTTCCGTATAATTCGCGAGGTTAAATGTACCATTTGGAAGGGTAATAATCGTACGATACGTAACTTCTTCACCTACATAGAGATTGTTCGTAGCACTATCCACTTCTGTGGTTGAAAGCAGTGAACGAGTTACTGAAGGGGATTTTACGGTTACATTTGAAGAAGTGGTTACAGGACCAAGATTATTCACACCATTTGAGATAGCTCCAGAACTCGCGTAGTAATCGAGTGTAACAGTATTGGTGCGAGTTGCGCCTCATGCGATGACGAAACTGGTATTTGGTCGGATAGTATATTGAATAACTACAATATTTTCTTTTACCGTTGGTGTACCCGTATTGTCTGTCGGAATATAGCTTCTATTGACTCATGTAGAACCTGTATCGAATGCCAGAGTGAGAACATTCCCTGATTGTACAAAAGCAGAATCAGCAAGATTAGAGACAGCACCACTGGCCATGATAGAACCTGTAATAAAGTCCATATTTGCTGGGAGTGTATCGATAATATTTTCGAGAAATGCTGGACTTGAACCAGTATTCGTGAGAGTAATAGTATAGGTAATATCTTTTCCAGCTTCCACATTTGTTCAGCCAGATGCCGTCTTTGTAGCACTCACTGATGGAAAATTTACAGTAAATGGTATATCCATAACTGGAAGAAGAAGAGGAGAACCTGATGGATCGCTATAAGTACTATAAGCATAGTTTGTAAGTGGAACAAGACCCGAGGTTGATACTCCTCCTGCTGGTTCAGTTGATAATACATCTACAGTAAAAAGGATAGCAAAGGTCTTCTTTCCTACTCATGAATTGAGTTGAAATTCAAGGTTATTTGCTGGTGTAGCACTAATCCAAGCTGCATTTGGTATGGTTGTACCTATGAGATTGAGTCCATTAAAGTCTGATGAAGGAGTGGTTCCATCATTGGTATTGAAAAGTACCCCTGAATTATAAATATCCTTCAGGCTTGGATTCGTCTGGAAGGCTATGTTATAGGCGCTCGTATTCGGTCAAGCAAGAAGAGGGAGAGCATCAATAATCTTAGGATTTAGAAAATTCACTTTCGGGAAGTCCATAGTAAGAGCGAATCTTAGTGCTGAACCCGGAGGGATAGATCCTGGAAGTCCTGTATTATAATCGTACACCATACCACCAGGAACCGTGACAGATATAAGCTGCTTCTTCATGGTTGGGACTGGAGCATTTACCGTAGCTACAGCATTATCATCATAACGTGAAGCATGGATATACACTGAAGTATCCACTTTTGATGGATCTGTCGCTCCCCATATTCCAGAGAGTCCGCCATCTCCAACAGTACCATAAAATGCAGCATCATTTACGAGGGTTTGTGTATTGACATATTCTGTTGGTCCTGCTCCTTCAAAGAGTCCATCTAGCACTGCCTGATATACAATCTGAACATTTGCATTGGCACCAATAACTCATGAATTAAGCTGCCAAATAACCGTGGTATCACCATTTCCATCTGTTGTTGCAGAAACGAAAGTAAGTGGCGTTCATGATGTAACTGTAGAACTTAGGGTACCTGAGTAAGTAAGCCCATCAGGAAGGTGATCCTCGATATATGTTCCTGTAGCGTTTGTGGTAAATGCTGCATTTTTCGCCGTTTCAAGATTAATCGTATAAGTCACAACATCTCAAATAACCGCCTGACTTACATTTCCACCCTTAGAGAGTCTTGCATAGCGATTGTAGACTTGAGTGGTCTTTGGTGGAATGATACTTGTCGAATTTACAAGGATATCTGAAGTTCCATTGTTCCATGTACTTGGAGCGTATGGTCAACCAACGAGCGCAAGCCCACCAGTGTGCATAGTAACAGTATTTGGTGATGGATCACGGTGAGGAACAACACTTCCTGTATCAAGTACTGGGACTCATCCACTATAACTCATTGCATCATAGGCAAGAGGAATAGTTTCATACGTAATAACCACTTCTGATGATGTTGGGACGGAGATATCAGTAAAATCAAGAGTAACCTGTCATCCAGCTGGAGCATCATAGGTAATATTCGTACCTCCTACGGTTCATCCCACCACCGATACAATTCATGAAAATGCCCTATTCGTAGGGATAACGTCTTGTATGTGAAAGTGTTGTAATGGCCCCATACTATTCCCTACTACTCGAAGCGTCGTAAGAAATGGTATTCCGATGAGCTCTTTCGGTTCTTCTTCTTTTCTTACATCAAAAGGAAAAAATCGAGTCTGAGGAGTAACAAATGGCAGAGTGCTGAGATTTGTACTGCTATTAATATTGTTTGGGAAAGTCATATTAGTCGTATCTGGCATAGTTACTCCACTGCCAGCAGCAAAATCAATTCCTCATGTCAAAGTCCCTGGAGGAGCACCAGAAGGAGCTGCTCCACGACCATATATACTATCATCAGCATAAACCAAAACTCCTATATCCTTATTTACAAAGACTCAAGCCGTATTATTTGATACAAGAGTAATAGGATAGTGGACTGTTGTACTCTTGAGACTAATGAGACTTGTCTCAAAAAATAATAGGGTACTTCCACTATTATGAACAACGGTCCGAACTGGACTTCCGAGAACTCAAGTACTCACAAGATTCACTCAAGCCGGAAGCGATAAGATAAATCATGGTCGATATCCATCACCATCGGAAGAAGTCTTATTTTCAAGACTTACATCATAGGTAAAATTCGTACCAATCAGTGAACTCGTTGGCACTGTAGGTGTGACAAAAAGGTCAATATTTGCAGAACCATCCGAATCAGGCGCGGCATATGTACTCTCTACGAGAAATAGAGAAACCGTATTACTTAGCAGGAGGGTACCCACCAAGGAAGAGGCAAGGAACTTGCGAAAAAGAGATGTCATAAGAAAAGAATAGAAATTAATCTATTCCAGCATATCACGACCTAATAAGGAAGTAAAAATAATCATCTAGACTCCTAGAATATATAGTGTGCTATCAAAAAAAGAGTTATTTTAATACTAGTTTATAGTCTCTGTCAAATAAGGCTACTTTTGTAGTTCATGTTTGAATAACTCAATCAAGAATCATTTTTGAGAGAGGATTTATTACATATTCACTCAGAGCACGACGTATAGGTCTGGCGCCAAGTTCAGCATCATATCAAAGCTTTGCTACTCATTCAAGAATACTTGCATCAAAAGTCAGATTAATTTCTCTTTCTAAGAGTTGACTCTGAACCTCTCTGAGAAGAATGCTTGCAATTTTTAAGACACTCTCATGAGAAAGTGGGCGAAAAATAATAATTTCATCAATCCGGTTTATGAATTCGATACGGAAGAATTTTTTAAGCTCCTCTCTCATTTTCTTTTCGAGGTTTTTTTCGTTATTCTCATCGAGAAGATGACTTCCGATATTTGAAGTCATGATAATAATGGTATTCTTCATGTCTATCGTTCTCCCCTTCCCATCTGTGATACGACCTTCATCAAGAATCTGAAGAAAAATATTCCACACATCAGGATGAGCTTTTTCAACTTCATCAAGGAGTATGACAGAATATGGATGACGTCTAATAGCCTCTGTGAGTTGCCCACCTTCTTCATGTCCAATGTATCCAGGAGGAGCTCAAATAAGCCTTGCTACACTATGGGCCTCCATATACTCACTCATATCAAATCGAATATAGGCATGTGGATTGTTCCAGAGGATACGACAAAGAGCTTTTGCTGTTTCTGTTTTTCCAACCCCCGTAGGACCAAGAAAGAGAAATGATCCTATTGGTCTATTCGGGTCAGAAAGTCCAGCCTTGGAACGACGAAGAGCCTCAGATACTTTACGAAGAGGTTCATCTTGTCCCACTACAAATTTTTCGAGTTCACTTTCTAAATGAGCATAAATAGCGCTCTCCTTCTCCAGAAGCTTTCAGACAGGTATACCAGTCCATTTTCCGACAATTCCTGCTACATCATCTTCTTTCACGGTCTCATTACAGGTGGCACTTCATTCTATAAGATCAAGTTCCTTCTTTTTTTCTGGAATTTTGCCATAGCGTATTTCTGCTACTTTTGCATATTCACCACTATAAGTTAACTCTTCAGCTTGTTTCTCAAGTTCAAGAATTTCATTTTGAAGGAACTTTATCCGATCACGGTTCTTCTTTGATGCTGTCCAATCTTTTAAGAATTCTTCTTGGGAACTTTTTTTAAGGGTAATTTCTTCCTCAATCTCTGAAAGACGGGTCTTTTTGTCCTTCTCTTCTTTTATGGCTTCTCTTTCGATTTCGAGAGAACGGATCTCTTTTTCTATTTTATCGAGCTCAATCGGTCGAGAATACGAACGCATCTTCACGCTCGATGTTGCTTCATCAAGGAGATCGATGGCTTTATCAGGGAGTTTTCGATCTCCAATATAGCGAATCGAGAAATCGACCGCTGCTACTAAAGCATCATCTGAAATCCGAATCCCATGAAATAATTCATACCGATCTTTAAGTCCTCTCAAAATAGCAACGGCATCATCTCGAGTTGGTTCTTCCACGGGAATCGGCTGAAATCGACGTTCTAGTGCCCCATCCTTTTCGATATATTTTCGATATTCTGAAATAGTGGTTGCACCAATAACTTTAATACGCCCACGTGCTAAAGAAGGTTTAAGGAGATTTCCTGCATCCGAACTCCCTTCGGTCGCTCAAGCTCAGACAATCGTATGAAGCTCATCAATAAAAAGGATAATCTTCCCTTCTGATTTTTCGACCTCATCTATTACTCACTTAAGGCGCTCTTCGAACTGTCAACGATAGCTTGCTCCAGCAATAAGGGAAGTAAGATCAAGGGTGCGAATTTCTCGATCAAAAAGCATCTCAGGAACTTCATGTGCCACGATTTTTCGAGCAATCCCCTCGACTATTGCTGTTTTCCCCACTCATGGATCGCCGACAAGAACTGGATTATTTTTTGTTCGACGAGAAAGAATCTGAATAGTACGATAGATTTCATCTTCTCGACCAATTACTGGATCGATTTTTCCATCTTTAGCTAATGCGGTAAGATTTATGGTATATTTATCGAGAGGATTTCGGTTATCCGTTTCTTCAAATTTTGCCTGCATATACAAGATATTATAAAATAATTAGCACATATATTATATACGTGCTAATTTTATAAGTCAAAAGATTTTTATTTTCTCTTCCCTTGCATCCATTTCACGATTTTGACGAGAAACCAATTCGGGGTTATATGAGTACTCCATGCCATGATGCGATTCATGAGCCCATGAATCGCAACTCTCTTCCCACGAAGTAGGGCCTCATATCCGAACTGAGCAACCTCGTGAGATGTGGGAAGTTTTTTTCCGTGGAACAGCTTACTTGATTCAAGATGAGCCTCTTTTTGGAATCCACTTTCGGTAGGACCTGGACAGAGTGCGGTAACTGTTACACCAAAAGTACTCCACTCCTCTGCAATCCCCTCTGAAAAAGCAAGAACATAATGCTTCGTCGCATAATATACAGACATGAGTGGACCGGGTTGAAACGCTGCGGTAGAGGCAACGTTGAGTATTTTTCCACTCTTTCTTTCGATCATATCTCGACCAAATAGATATGTGAGCTCTGTAAGGGTTCGGATATTGAGATCTATCATTTGTTTTTGTTTTTCTATATCGGTCTCATGAAAGTATCCATAATCACCGAATCCAGCATTGTTTATGAGAATATCAACCACTATTCACTCTTTTATAAGTTCATCATAAACCTCTCTCGGGGAGAGAGTGAGCGAGAGGTCTTTCTCGATAAGGATAATTTTCCTATGAGGAAATTCTTTTGCAACCCTCTCAAGCTCATCCCTGCGACGGGCAACAAGAACAAGATCATACCCATCTTGAGCCATAATGCGAGCAAACTCAAAACCAATCCCAGATGACGCTCCAGTGATAAGTACAGTGGACATATTCAAGAAAATTAAAGAATTTTACCGATCGCTGACACATCTTCTCCTCCAAATCCTTCTTCAACTCCTTGCTCATATTTCACTTTCGCCAGTGAGAGCATATCGAGAGAAAGACCATGTTTTTCCATTTCTTCGAAGGCAAGGGCGATATCTTTCTTCATGTTTGCAAGAGAAAACATCATAGGATATTCATTTTTTACAAAATTATCGACTTTCATCGCAGTATAAGGGGATCCTACGGGAAGGGTTTTGATAACTTCAGCCGTGCGAGCAAGTGGGAGCCCCATAAAATCAGCGAGTTTCATCACTTCTCCGAGACCAATCATCGAAAAAGCAACAAGTGAGTTGTTCACGAGTTTCATGGCCTGTCAGGATCCTGTAGGTCCCATATATTGGAGATTCGTCCCCATAAGAGCAAGTGTGGTTTAATTTTTTCAAATACTTCCTTCTCTCCTCCGATAAATACTGTAAGTTCTCCTGTTATCGCTTTCGGGGTACTTCCTGTTACTGGAGCATCAAGAAAATAGATACCATGTTTCTGAAGTCGTTCACCAATTTTCATAGCCCAATCAACACCTATAGTCGACATATCGATGATGATACTCCCTGATTTCATCGACGAAGCTACCCCATCAAATCCAAAAAGTATATCCTCTACATCCTCCCCTGCTGTCACCATGGTTATAAGGATATCCACCTCTTGTGCGAGAGACTTTTTCGTATCGCAAACTTTCGCTCCAAGATTTTCGAGCTCATAAGCCTTCTCTCTGCTACGATTCCACACAAAAAGTTCTCGTCACTTCGAGATAATATTTTTTGCCATGGGAATACCCATAAGTCCAAGTCCGATAAATCAGATTTTCATAATGTTTTAAGTAAAAAACTCAACATACCCGATGATAAGTATAGCAAGATCGGCAAAAATGTGAAATATCCACGCACTCCATATTCCTCCAGTTTTTTCGTACAACCATGAGAAAAATATTCCACCCATAAAAAGTCAAAAGAGAGCGAGCCCAAGAATATATCCAGAAAACCATGTCGAAAATATAACAATATGATAGAGAGAAAACATAAGCGCGGAGAGAAGATAGGCGAAAGGTTTTGAAATCTGTGAAGCCTGATAGTAGATAATTCCACGGAAAAAATATTCTTCGAGAAGTGAATTCCCAAACATTATATAGAGAAATATTATAGTGAAGGTTTTTTCATTAATATGTCGGGCTTCCATACTTGAGTGTATTGCCTGCCAATCAATATATTCTCGCAGAAAAGAATACGTGAGAGCAATAATCCCTGCTGAAATGATTCAGAGTCCAATACCAAGAAATAATCAGAATCGACTCATACTTCCAGCTTTCCCTACCGTCTCTTTAAAAATAGAAGCAACCAATATCGGGATAAGAAGAAATGAGCAGATTTTTTGCAGGAGTTGAAGAATATAAACAGGATGATATATATTTTCGACCAAAAATAAAAGACCCGTAACTATAATAGTATATATAAGTATCGATTTTGGATGAACAAACTTCATAAACTCATTGTACCTACAGACGAAAAAAAGAAAAATATTTGTAAGAAAAACTCCTTTCCGTAAAATAATATCATCTTCATACACTAATCATATGACCTCTCTCTACGATATCGAAATAACAAAAACAAATGGTGAAAATATACAATTGCAAACATTCGCATGAAAGGTAATTCTTGTGGTTAATACCGCAACCAAATGTGGACTTACTCCACAACTCAAAGAACTCGAGACCCTCTGGAATACCTATTCTCATGATGATTTTATTATCCTCTGATTCCCCTGCAATCAATTCGCAAACCAGGAACCGGAAACGAATGAAACCGTGGAAGAAGTATGTAGAATCAACTATGGAGTCACTTTCCCTATCTTTGCGAAGATAGAAGTGAATGGAGAAAACACTCATCCACTCTATCAGTACCTAAAAAATGCTCGCTGAGGAATCTTCACGGATGATATCAAATGGAACTTCACGAAGTTCCTCATAGACCGAGAATGAAATGTCGTCCTACGATATGCACCAACGACTACACCTCTCTCGATAAATGAGGATATAAAGAGCCTTATATAAAAACTCCCATTTGGGAGTTTTTATATTTATTTTGTTCGGAAAATATAAGTTCCTTTTGTCTTTACTCGATACTGAATCATCGAGCGACTTACTCTCGTTTGTCAGACTCGAATCTCTCTTCATCCAAGAGAAAGTCGATAGACAACTATTTTTGTTCCATTCTTGAGAGAGGTTGCTGTTTTTAGGACTTTTGATTTTGAAAGTGACTTTGTATCGATACTAAATCGTGCAATTTCCGTACTTAATGAAGCCCCTGATCCAAAAGAAGGAGAAGGAGTTGTTCAAGGGAGAGGAGTAGGAGGGATGTATCCCACTGAATTTCCTCAACCTGAGCTTCATGAAGTCACTGAAGTGACTGTCTCGGTATAAGCAACAAATGCCGAAGCAGCACATGTATATATGGTCGCCATACTCGAAACTACGGTAGCAATATTTGAGGGTGATGATGCGACACCATTGGTACAGGTAGCATTTGGATTATTTGTGAGACCCGTCGTGACAAATGTTGATGTACCACCATGACGTACCTTTACTGCTATCGTCGAACCACTGTATCCATTGACGGGAATCTCAATCTTTACCGGCTTACTAAAGTGTAATCCTATTTCAGAAATTCCGAATCCAACAGTACCCTTTGAAACATCTGTTGGTGCAAGTCCACCTGTAACAGTCACTGAGAAGGTATTTATTGCCGTAGCGTCAAATACACCACTTCCTGATGCAGGAGTAATAACCGTATTTGTTGGGATAGTCCCTATGCCTCACTTTCCTCAGAAGAATATTGGCGCTTCGACGAGTACTCGAGTTGCACCAGTAAGACTTGAGCCAGAGTGTGATGTTATACCAGAAAGGGCAAGACTTGATCTATTCATATTGATTGCCCCAGAGAATCCATTTGCTGCACCACTTTCTGTAATGAGAATTGTCCCTGTCGAGACATTGTTTCCGAGGTCAGTGGCAGTGATAAGGAGGGTATTGACCGAATTTTGTGTGAGTGGGACATAGGCCGTGAAGCTATTATTTACATTCGAGAGGGTAACCGGGGAAGCTCCACCTGAGATAGTGACACTACCATACCCTCCGATACTTCCTCGTACTGGGAATACATTCGCATCGACGGTTGTCGGAGTTGTACTTATAGAGAGCGTTGGAGCGACGGTATCGACGACATTAAGCGTTCGAGTAACGGTACCAGTATTTCCAGCAACATCTACTTTCTGATACGTCAGAGTTAGATTCCCGAGGGCATTCATAGTGTAAGGGAGAGCATTCACTCTACCAGAACCATCACGGATATCCGTCCATTCTGCTCAGTCGTCATCGTATCCACTATCTATCTCGACGGTCACAGGATCCGAACCAAGAAGGGTGATAGTTGGAGCCGTTGTATCTGCAACAGTGACCGTACGCATCTTCCCGGAAGCTGTATTTCCTGCAAGGTCTGATTTGTTATAGCTGAGCGTATAGGTACCGAGAGTCATATGATCGACGGTACCAGAGCCCATAACGGTACCTGTACCATCTCGATTATCGAGCCATGTTGCTCCAGGGTCTGTGAATGGTGTTCCATATTCGAGAGCATAACTTGCACTGCCGAGAAGGGTTACAATTGGTGCGGTTGTATCTGGATTTGGGTATGTCACATACGCATCGATAGAGAAGCTCTGAGTATCAACCGTTCCAGAACAGAGGACTCGAGTCGTTTGATCGACACAATTCACGTTTCCAAGTGGTGCTGCATTATATGCGGCAATAATTCCGGCTGTTACATTACTCACACTGTCACCTGCTTGAGCCGTATACTCATAGGTGTATCCTTCGATATCCATAGTATATATTTCTCCTGAACCAACATTCGCTGGCGTAAATGTCGACTGCTGTACGAGAGACGTGAGTGGAGACTGACCACTCACTGAATTCATCAATCGAAATGCATCCGAAGAATCGAAGATACTATTTGTATAGATGATATTCCCATCATTGGTATTCGTTCGAGTGAATACAACATCACTTCCGCCAGCACTCGCGACAGTAAATGATTGATTCGTTGTCCCATTTTCGTAGAGGTATCCTCGTGCGACGATCGCATTGGCGATTTGTGTCGGAGTTGCTTTGGTTGTAGGAGCTAAAAATGGATCTATGATAAAGGCTCAGGAGAGTCGAATAATATTAGTCCCATTATAGGCTTCACACTGACTGATATTCAGAGAGGTGTTATCAAGAAATATACCATAAGGTTTAGGAGGTTCTCCTGATTGATTAAAACATTGTGTCGAAGTATTATTCAGTGCTGGAAATCCATTAGTAAGTCCTCCTATGCGGATAGTCACAGAAGCATTTCTCGCGACCCTTCCCTGTTGATTCGTCTGAATCGTACGAGCCGTGAAGCTTCCATCCATCGGGAATGGAGCCGCAGCGATATTCTCCAAAGAGATGGAGAGGGTTATTAGAGAAAGACTCAACCAAGAAACCGCTCGTGTCCTCTGGAGAAGATTCATAAAAGTAAAAAATGATAATAAATCTCATTATATTACCCCTGTTTGAAAAGCAAAAGATAATTCTAAAAAAGTGTAAAAAATAAAGCTCTTACGGTATTTTCTCTGGATTTTTTATTTTTTATAAAACATATCATCCGATATCTCCTCAGTTGCCTCTTCTTTGGCGAGTATTTCATTGAGTTCTGACTCAGAAGGATTCGAACCGATATCACTGAGGAGGACTCCCCCTTGCTTGATATCATTGAGCTGCCATCTTCCATCGATACGGATAAATGTCCAGAACTCAGTAAATTCTTCTTTTTCTCTTTTTGCTCGAGACTCATAACTCGCATCACTTTCATTTTTTTCTTGTGTGAGAGTCGATTCTATGAATTCACCCGTCTTCTCAGATACTGTATAGTCGATCATCGCAGCGATGATCTCCATGACGAACATATCCCCTTCATGTCCTTCTGTGTCTTTCACGGAGATGAGATTGAGCGATCGTATCTTTGGGTCTTTGATGATATTTTTCTTCCCATCGAGTATATCTGCCATATCTGCCTTCGCACGCTCGAGATAGTCAGTACTCAGGTATTCTCCGAGACTCTCGAGATTTTTATTCATCCAGGCATCCTGATAGAGGAAAAATGTCTTTCTGACAATCTCCTTAAACTCTTCTTCATTCCATGATGAATCTGTCGATTGGGCCTTTTCGAGATTTTTCTGAGCTTTTTTCAGGAGCTTCTTTCGGCGGATAGTATATATGGCATAGTATATACCAGCGAGGACGAGGGCGATACCACCTCCCGCTCAACCACTCCGACCCCCACCTCCCGCACGTGCAAAGGTATCTGTGAGAGGTACTATTACGAGAGAAATGATAGTGAGCATGAGTCCGAGAGAGAAGATTCTTGATTTCATAATGACAACTAAGGATACCAAGAGTCTACCATATTCTCAGATGAATACAAAATTCTCCTAGTGAGGTTGGAATTTATAAATTATAAATATCTCGTATTCCTCATCTGGTCTCACTTCCCCTTTCCAACCACTTTCTCAAGGTCCGCATCTACCACATAGAGTGCTCTGATTCTTGACTGGATGATATTCATCTGCCGGTGGGCACTCATCGGGTGTTTTCGCCATGGATACTCTACCACGAGATCAGCAAAATAGTCTGTAAATTGGTTTCTATCAAGGAGATTAATGCAATATCCTTTCCGAGTTTCTGGAGGAAGTTGGTACCAATCAAACAGGTCTTTCTGCTTATGGTAAGCATTCTTCACGATCCAGTCACGAACATCACCAGTGACAGCCCTATCGACTCATACGATTCACATATCTGCGAGAGCATCAACCTCATCCAGGAGCTGGTCAATAGTATCATTCTCCACAAGCATTTCCCAGACATTCAAACGAAAAAAATCTTTCATTCCCTCTTTCTCTGGATCGAGAATGGCTCGTTCCATTGGTGCTATTTTTCGTCGATACATTTCTCCGACAAAATGATCCATAGCATACCTATTCGGGGTATCTCCATACTGATCAGGACGAATACGGAAATACGTATTCACTTCTCACACCGTCGTAAAAAGTGGCATCACACTCCCGTCAGGAAGGGTTACTCGGAGATCCATATCGAGTATCTTCGTCACGATATGTCACATTGTAGTATAAAATGTCCACTCTCCCCTCCCTCCATTTTTCGCGAGGATTCGTGCCTGCTGGAACTCTGGAGTATTTGCCATTCATGAGAGATTTTTCTGTGTCATATGTACAAAAGTATTTCTCGAATTTTAGATATTATAATACTTTTGTCAAAAATGAGTGAATGAAGAAATTCCCACCGAGTGGGGTGGGATTCTTTAGAAATTAATAATTGTTCATTCAGGTATATCATTAGGATCTGATGTTTCATCTATAATTTCAAGAGTTTCAGGATTGAATAGTACATGTTGGAAAAATGGAAAAGTAACCCTATTGATAGGAAATTGTGCAAATGGGTTATGGATCATATACAAATGTCTTCTATTAGGATTTCATTCTCTATACTCATTTGGATGACAATTACTATAGATAATTGCACTAATATATTTATACTTATCCGTGGCGAAATATCATAGTTTTACATTTTTCTCACTCCACCATCTCAAGGGATTGTTTGATAACGGATATTTAAGTGCAAAAAGTGTTTGATAAATTCTTTTAGTATGGAACTCCCATGGTAGATTTGCTGTATTTATTGCTATAATATAAGGTCGTGTACAAGAAAATGTTTGGTTTTTGTGTTTAAGTTTTTCATCAATTTTTTTAATAATTCTTAAAACAACTCTCTCATCAATATCTGGGGGAGATATTTGGACTTTCATATAATTATCATATTCTGCAATGGACGTTTTCCCAGTTCATCTTCATGGCGCTACACATTCTATATCAATAAAGGCGGAATATCATTGTGGTAAAAATTTAAAGTCTACTCATTGTTTAGTCCTGTTTAAACTTCCACTTATCTTTCTGAGTGCATTATAAATTTCTAATTCCCAGAATCTCTGGGTAAATTTTTCATCATTTCTACTTACTTCTTCTATAATTCCTTTTACAGGAAAAATCTCTCAGAAAGATTGATAGATTTCCTCATATTCATTTCTATAGGTATTTTTAATTCATGCTCGCAAATAAGATTTACAAAATTCAGAATGTTTCCTACAAAAAGATTCAAATTCAATTTGGGAAGTAATTTCAATTCAATCAAAAATTTTAGAATCAAAAATTTTTCTCATATAAATTACTTATTCGTCTCCCTCACCTTAATATGCAATTCTCTGAGTTGCATCTCATCCACCTCTGACGGAGCATTCATCATCGCATCCTCTGCCTTCCCCGACTTCGGAAATGCATAAATCTCACGGATGTTCTCCTCGTCGCGGAGTATCATGAGGAGACGATCGAATCCGAACGCGAATCCTCCATGTGGAGGGACACCGTATTGGAACGCGGTATACATCGCACCGAACTTTGATTTCACTTCCGCTTCCCCCTTCCCGACTATGTTGAACGCTTTCACGAGTGCCTCAGCCGAGTGATTTCGGATAGACCCAGAGAGGATCTCATACCCATTACACGCGAGGTCATACTGACATCCGTAGATCGAGAGTGGATCAGGATTGCCTTCGAAGGCTTTGAGTCCTCCATGAGGCATTGAGAATGGATTGTGTTCGAAGTCATAGCTTCCATCATCCTTTTGTTCGTACATCGGGAAGTCGGTGACCCAGCAAAATGCTATCTCATCTCGATTCACGAGATCGAATCGATCACGACACGCGAGTCGCACTTGTCCGAGGACTTTACAGACGACCTTATACTCACCCGCTCCGAAGAAGATCATATCTCCCACTTTTGGTGCGAGCTTCGCTTCGAGGGTCGCGAGTTCATCTCCCGTGAAGAATTTGAGAATAGGACTTTTTGGACCATCAGCCTCGTATATGATGTATGCGAGTCCTCCGGCTCCATGAGATTTCGCCACTTCCGTGAGTGAGTCGATCTCACTTCGTGAGAGGACTTTGTTCTCGAGTTTCATCGCTTTCACGACTCCACCCTCAGCCACTGCACGAGAAAAGAGCGAAAAACCACTTGTCGCAAAGTTTTGCGTTAGGTCTTCAAAGTGCATATCAAAGCGGATATCTGGCTTGTCTGAACCATAGGTATCGATGGCTTCTTTATGGGTCATTCTTTTGAATGTTTTATCTGTGTTCAGAGAAATTATCTTTTTCTCTGTAATAGTTTCGATTAAGTTTTTCGCGAACGGTTCTGCGACAGCGAATACATCTTCCTGTTCGACGAAGCTCATCTCACAGTCGATCTGGTAGAACTCACATGAGTGACGATCCGCGCGAGGGTCTTCGTCTCGGAAACATGGTGCGATCTGGAAGTACTTGTCTACTCCTCCCACCATGAGAAGTTGCTTGTACTGCTGAGGTGCTTGTGGGAGCGCGTAGAACTTCCCGTGATGAAGTCGTGATGGGATGAGATAGTCTCTCGCTCCTTCTGGAGATGAGACCGTGAATATCGGAGTCTGTACTTCGAGGAATCCGTGTTCTGTAAACCAGTCACGAGTGAACTTATTCATCCGTGCTCGGAACTCGATCTTATCGAACACACTCTTTCTGCGGAGATCGAGGTAGCGGTACTTGAGGCGGATTTCTTCGGCCGCTCCGGTATACTCAGTGATTTCGAATGGTGGGACTTCAGACTTGGATAAGACTTCAGCGTGAGAGATGATGACTTCGATCTCTCCTGTTGAGAGCTTCTCATTTTCTTGACCTTCTGGTCTTCGTCTCACCTTTCCTGTGAGTTTCACGACATATTCAGAACGGAATGTGTCTGCCACAGCGTGAGCCTCCTTATTCTCTGTCGGATCATAGACGGTCTGAGTGATACCGTATCGGTCTCTGAGATCGATGAAGATGAGACCACCATGGTCACGGCGATTCGCCACCCATCCGGAGAGGGTGACTTCTTGTCCGATATGTGATGCGTTGAGCTCGCCAGCGGTATGGGTGCGGTGCATAGGAAAAAAGTAAGTAAATGATTAATTGGTTGGATGTTCTCAGAATTCTCTTGGACACTGTGTCGATCAGAATTGGACGACCGTTGGGACTCTCTGATCCCTTGTACTTGAATATCTGATACTGATGAGTCGCTCTAGTTCTGGTGTTTCTCATCTTCTACAGAGCGCAAATGAAGGATTTGATTCTTTCCCGAGAAAGACTCAAGCCACTTCACCAGGGATTCTCGTAAGGAGATTTTCACATCATGAGCAATCAACTCTTCCATTACAGAGAGAGATATCATTAATCGGGAGTATCTCCGATCCACTCGGAAGAAGAGTGTCTCGTACTTCTACTCAATCGTACTTCTGAGCATCAGCAAGAGTATCAAAGGATGGAAGTGAAATCGAAGCCATAAAAAAAGCACACGAAAGAATATTCATGTGCTTCGGTTCGTTTTATCGAAAGGTGCCACCGAGAGCGGTACTTGATTTTATTTTATTGACGAAGTATCTCGACTCCGCATGATTCTAATAAGCTTTCGCTGTTCTTTCATGAGCTCGCGGGTGTTGGCCGCTCAATTGCTTCTTTTTCTATGATATAAAAGTCGCTTCGATAGTCAATTTTTATTTTTTACCTTTTTTCATCTGGGTAGCTCCTAAGCAACTCTTTTGTGTATTCCCTCATATTCTTTGCGAACAATTTATAATCAATTGCCTTATTTCGTTCCACGGCTTGGAGGAGAGATTTTAGCGTTGAAAGTATATTACTCGCTTCAAGCACCGCGGTCGATGGATGTCTGGTAATAGTCTTAAAAGTGGAGAGGAGTCATTTTGCACCGTCAGTCTTTCGAAAAAGAAAGTAAGCTCATATTAATATCTTTGCATCAGCCCAAAGCTTCTCTTCCGTATAGATTTCTTCATTTCTGTATTCCGATTTGATTTCACGACATGCTGCGGCGATTCTATCATCCCTAAGGTCAATATTTCGAAATTCGAGAGCCTCGTGAAATGCCTCTTTCGCAAGATGCTTTCTCTCTTTGTGTGAAAGTCCACGAATTTGAGGAAGAGGAAATTTTTTTTCTTTGCTAGATTCCTTTCCCTTCTTTTTTTTATATGAACTGAGTTTTACATATTTCTTTCATTCGAGTATGGCATGCACAATTTTTCTGAGAGTGTCTGCGAGGAGTGGAGCTTGCAAGGATACCTCACTTCGATCTATTCCTCCGTGAACAAGGGCATCATGATGTCGAGCTGAGAATTCCATAGCAGTATAATACCCTATCTTTGTAAAAAAACAAAATCTCCCAAACTTGGGAGATTTCTAAAAAACAGAATTTACTTTACCATCATAGGAACTGGATAGATAGGAGAACTTACCGGTTTAGAAACGAACGTAATGGTATTGAGTGGTTTAGTAGTATTCGCGAAATCCCAAGATCTAATTCCTCATTCTGAGAGTGAATAGAAAGTATTTCCGATATAGAGTGCTCTCGTCACGAAGTCACGAGAATAATTCCAAAGATTACTCGCGAGGTAACTATCTACCGTAGATCCTGCATAACAATATCAAGGGACCCATGATGACCCACCACAATAACTTGATCCATCTAAGAGGGTTTTACACGATGTTGCTGTACTTGTATATTGAGCACAATCATCCTTCCATTTTTTCTCAAGAGAAGCATCAGGGGTTATATGAGTAATGCGAAATTTCTCGATAACAGAACCTGGATTAATACTTATTCAAAGAAGTCATTGGAATGCGCTCTGAGCTCTGTATGGATCGTTTTTATCATTCGCGCTTTTCATCAGAGTCGCTGGGAGGAGGAGAAGTTTCTTTTCTTTATACCAGACGAAAGCGCGTGGATTTGTAAGAACCTCAGATGAAGAACCAGCATCACCGAGAACAAGAGAAGATTCCTGAAGAGGATTCTTCACATCACGTATATTATAGAGATCAATTTTTATTCCTCCATTTTGGGTTCCTCCCCACTGGTTTGTCTTCGTATCATAACCAAGTCCGATGATTCGATCATCATCATAGGGATGAAGGTAGGTTGAATATCCAGGCATCTTCAGTTCACCGAGAAGGACTGGAGCTGTTGGAACTGAGAGGTCAACTACAAAAAATGGATCAATTTGCTGGAATGTGACCAGATAAAGTCTTTTTCCGATAAAACGAGCCGACTGAAAGTTTTCTCCTGGGGCAATATTTTTTAAAAAGCCAATCACCTTCCCATTTGTCCCTATAATATTAAGTTCTGTAGTATTTTGATTACCTTGGCTCGACCAAGCATAATTTTGAGTAACAAGTCGGAAGTTTCAGCCGGCATCTTCATCCATAGAATACTGGTTCATCGGATATCCGTCTACTGTAACTGAGTATTTATAAGTGAGACCTCATCATGCAAGAGCATATTTATGAACAAGAGTTTTTGATATCGTAGATGAATAGGCTGGCATCGCACATTCTGCGTTTATTGGACATGGTGAAGTCGAGTTTCCTGAAACACTTACTGCTGAAGTAATATAGAGAGCGGATTGGCTCATATGAATCTGCGAGACATCCCCAAAAAGGAGTTCTGATTTCATTTTTGAAGTCGGATCGCTAATATTAACAGAAGAGAGTGAGACAAAAGTTGGACTAAAATCTATACTTTTAAGCGTTTCATCATCAGGGAGGACGAAGGTGACATCCTTACAATTCGCAACAGACGAACGAATTGACTGAAGGACCTTTCCTTTATTGGTGCGGATGCTCTCACGAATCTCAGGAGAAATATTTTTAAGACTAAAGTCCTTTCCTATTGCATTGATACTGTCATCGAATCCCGTAGTTTTCTTCGCGTACAATGTAGAATACACTGGAGGCATACGGAGATAACTCGATGAAACCATATAAAGCATATCCCCAATAAGTCGTGACTCTCTATAATTTCCATCAATTTGAGAATATCTTTCGAGAATTGGTTTTTCTGGAGTTGAAACATTGTATACAGCAACTATAGATTTTGATTCTGGGGCGTACCAGCGATAATTCCAATTATTTCCTGAATACGTATATTTTGTACCAACGAGAACGAGCTTTCCTTTTGAAAGATAGAGAGTAACAGAACTGAAAGTTTCGGGGAGTTTTATGGTTGAAAGGAGATTGAGGGTACTAGACTGAACAATACGAACTTCTCGAGATTCTTCAGAGTAGCTATAGAGATTCTTTCCATCTGTTTTCACTGTATCAGACTCATCTACTCCGAGTACTTGAATGTTGGTAGTCGAAACAGTGCCCGCTCAAGCCCCATCACCGAGAGGCGCCATCGTAGGTGCAGGTGATGCAACTGATTTTTCTGCTACCGCTCAGACTGATACCGCATCATTAGCAAACATAACCCCTCAACGAGTATACGTAGGATACCAATACCTGGATTGATATCGTTTGAGAATATCGATCATTTTATCTTCCATTGCCTCACATGAAGCGAACTTTTGCACTTCAAATTTTGGAGAAAAGTTTTTTGACGGAGTTTTTATGCTACACTCTCGAACAGCTGTCCAACCAGAAGGAACATCACAAGGAGTTGGGTATGCCTGACATTCTCCAGTGTCATTATTCTCAGCGTACTGAATAACCTGTGCACAGAGAGCTGCTGCATCAACTCTTACAAGTGGAAAGAGTCCAAAAAGAATGGTAAATAGGAACAAGATTCGAGTTTTCATAGAAAAAAAGTTAGGTTCTGAAATGAGAGACGTTGTATATGTTTTTTTGTGACAAATTCATCATATTTTCAGAGGAAAAGAAGTCAAAAAAGAAAAGAGGACAATTACTCGAGTTTTTACATAAATACTCTCCTCTATATATAGTATGAATAATACTACTCTCAGAAAATATGAACAAGGTATACCTTACCTTCATTTACTCCATAACCAATACCAACTCGATTCCAAGCATCTTGCAAGATATTCATACGGTGAACTCATGATTCTTCAAGTCCGTCTTCTAGGGAGAGGTCCGATACGGTTCAATACCCTATATTTTCTCCGATTGCCCCTCCTGGATTGATTCCTAGCTTTAGAGCAAGGTAGTCAATATAGTTCCCATCTGGATCAGCGTGTCACTCATATCATCGCCTGATCATATCATCGACTTTTGCCTGGGCAAGTTTTGTTAGAGTATCATCGAGTGAAACAGAATTTCTGCCAAGATTTTTTCTGAGATCATTGATTCGATTGACCGTAGAAACTATTACCTGAGCTCTATCATCTCGAATTTGTGAAATTTGCTTGTCTGAAAGCATTTCAACTACAGGCCAAGCATTTCATTTTGTAACAGAAATATTTGCAAAAGCTATCCCATCTTCTCGAACAATTTCAAGGAGATAGGTCCCTTCCCCATCAAGTCGAAAGACAGAACTCACCAGAAATCAGGAGCGCAAAAAACCATCGTCGCCAATATAAGATTTTGGGAAAGCCATTTCTTTTACGTCTCCATTAGGTGATAAGATATAGTACTTACTTCTGAGCTTATAGTCGGTAGGTGACTTAAATCGAAATTTCGCAAAAGTATTCCTGTTTTGAATACTTACAAGATCTCAACCAATCGTATCATGTGACCTCTCAAGGAGGATTGATCCAGAAAAAAGACTCGGATAAGAAATACCTCTATCGAGAGGTGATGAACTAGAAAGTCAGAATCAATTGATTGAAACTTGAGCCTTTCCAACAGAAAGTGGTAGATTCGAAAGCAAGAGACTATTTCACTGTGTTTGAAACATTCTTTTGTCTTGAGTAATCTTCAGTTCAGCATAGATATTTTTTGGGAGACGAATCAACGGTTCACCATTCGGAGAATACGTCAGCTTCGGAGAAATCTTTACTCGAGAAGAGGATGGAATATTCGGGTATGAAAGTGAGTCTTTTCATATAAGGGTCAAAGTAACGTATTTATCTGTATCAAAACTATTCCCACTTGCAACTACGAACACGAGTTCTCCTGTAATATCAGGAAGAGTAATGTATCATTTAAAAGTCTTATCTTTCCCAACTTTTAGAAGCTTATTTACAGGTGGATTCCCTTCCTTCTGAGCATAGACTAGAACATACTGATTGGCTGTTGTAATATTTCCAGACACCTCAATAGTATCACCCGAAAACAAAATATTTGGGATATCGTTTGTGAGAGTTACTCAAAGGTGACGAAAGCTATCTGATGGAAGAAATCACTTTGTTTGGCCCATTGGCGCTGTGCCAATCGGTGTTACATTTAGCGCCTCTACTCTTCAGGCGCTCAGTGGAGCAAATACCTGAAAAGCTCTTCTGCTCAGATCAATAACTTCTGGGTACCGAGAACAATTCGGACGATCATTAAGCTCGACAACCACTCACGTATTTCATTTTGAAACATGGAGGTATTGACCAAGAGGAATATCACACATAGCTGCAGAATAGCTATTTTGATCGAAAGTATCTCCATTTGCCGTATGTCCTCATTGAAATGAGTCAGAGTAATAAGTTGCCTCTTTCGTAATTGTTTCAGTCGCAAAAAGCTGAAGAGGAATAACAAGCACTACCGGAAGCATATATATGCTTCTTTTATAAGAAGAAAAAATCATACCTTGATGGTATGATTTTTCAATCTAATTGCAATCTCAGAGGGGTGGAAAATAGGTGAAGATATAGTATGATTATGCGACATCTGGCGAAGCATCACCATTACCTACATCAGCTCCTTCATCTTCTCACTCAACTTTGTCGACAACCGTAGCACTTGTGAAGCTATCAGCATCATCTTTGAGTTTAGCGAGAATGACTCATTGGGTAGCTCGGCCCGTGACTCGAACATCTGCGAGTGGCACTCGTATAGTTTGTCAGTCTTTCGAAATGAGAATAACAGATCCGTTTTTCTTCTGCTCTTCTGTGAGAGTAAATGCCCCGATAACTTGCCCTGTCTTTTCTGTCATAGCACCGACTTTTACTCCACTTCAACCACGTCACTGCTCCCGATATTCAGCAAGCCCAGAAATTTTTCCCATTCCATTTTCTGTGACCGTAAAGACATACGTATCCTCCTTTCATGCAACGCAACCCTCGATAAGTGAATCACCGCTTGCAACCTTCATACCTCGGACTCATGCGGCAGCGCGCCCCATGACACGAACATCTGTTTCTGGAAATTGGATTGCCTTTCCTCCACGAGAAACCATAAGCACATTATCAGTACCATCAGTCACTCGAACCCAACGAAGAGAGTCTCCATCATGAGGCTTCATAACGATAAGACCACTAGCGCGAATATTCGCAATTTCAGAAATATCAATTCTTTTTACTGTTCCGAGAGCCGAAATAAGAAAGAGGTTCTTCCCTTCTGTATTCGTGAGGTCAAGAATGGCAGAAATACTCTCATCTTTAGCGAGTGCGAGTGATTGAACAATTGGCTGTCATTTCGCAGTTCTCTGCATTTCTGGGATCTCATACGCAGGGAGACGAAAGACTCGACCCGTGTTCGTAAAAAACAGGAGCGTATTGTGATTTCGAGTTGAGAGAATTGATGCAATCTCGTCTTCATCTTTTACTGCTGTAGTAATTCCCTTTCCACCCCTTCTTTGTGATCGGAAACTTGAAGACTTCACACGTTTAATGTAACCATTTTTTGAGAAGGTAACGACGACATCCTCATTTGGAATTGTATCAGTTGGATTAAACTCACCGATAGCACCCAGGTGAACCTCAGTTCTTCTTGGATCACCATACTTCTCTTTGAGCTCAAGGAATTCATTCTTCATAATATCGTTTACTCGAGCTGGTTTTGAGAGGATATCCTTTAAGTCTGCAATAAGCGCAATCTTCTCAGCAAGCTCATCCTCAATCTTTTTCCGCTCAAGTCAAGCAAGGCGTTGAAGCTGCATTTCGAGAATTGCTGTTGCCTGTCTCTCTGAAAGAGCAAATTTTTGCATAAGAGAAACGTGTGCATCTTCTCGAGTTTTTGATTCTTTAATCGTCTTAATAACTGCGTCGATATTATCCAGAGCAATTTTGAGTCCTTCGAGGATGTGAGCTCTCGCTTCGGCAATAGCAAGGTCATATCGAGTTCGTCTGACGATGACTTCATCACGATGAGCGATAAACTCCATGAGCATCTCTTTGAGATTAAAGAGCCTTGGCTGGAGCCCTCTTCCTGTAAGCGCAATCATATTATATGAGAAACTTGTCTGGAGAGGAGTAAGCTTATAGAGCTGATTTAAAATCTTTTTGGGGAAGGCATCTCGCTTCAGCTCGAAAACGATTCGGACTCCTTCCTTATTGGATTCATCTCGAATTTCACTGATTCCTACGATGATTTTTTCGAGAACAAGATCCGCTACCTTTTCTACGAATTCTTTTTTATTCATTTGATATGGAACCTCAGTTACAACGATGGCATCTCTTCCATTTTTCATTTCTTCGATATTTGCTCGACCTCGCATAACAACTGATCCTCGTCAGCGAGCATAAGCCTCAAGGATATCTTTCTTATTATAAATAATACCTCCCGTCGGAAAATCAGGTCCTTGGATAAATTGGAGGAGGTCCTCTATAGAAATAGTTTCTTTTGATTCATGACCGAGGATATAGATAAGAGCGTCGATAAGTTCTCCAAGATTATGAGGAGGAATATTGGTAGCCATACCGACAGCAATACCCATAACTCCATTGAGAAGGAGGTTCGGGATTCTAGTTGGAAGAACGGTTGGTTCCTGTTTGGATGCATCATAGTTATCTCTCCAATCAACCGTTTCCTTTTCGATATCAGCAAGCATTGCTTCACCGAGTTTGTCCATTTTTACTTCTGTATAACGCATTGCTGCTGCATTGTCCCCATCCATAGATCCAAAGTTTCCTTGTCCATCTATAAGAGGATAACGAAGAGAAAAATCTTGTGCCATACGAACCATTGAGTCATATACTGCTATATCTCCATGTGGGTGATACTTACCGAGCACTTCACCAACTACTGTTGCTGACTTACGATACTTCCCTGTTGCACGAAGTCCTGTATCATGCATTGCATAAAGAATGCGACGATGTACTGGCTTGAGTCCATCTCTCACATCCGGAAGAGCACGCTGAACGATTACACTCATTGCATAATCGAGATAGCAAGTTTCCATTTCATCGACGATATTTCGATTTTGATCTCCATCATAAGTTACCCCCTTCATGGCCTGTGGGGTATTATTAACTGAAGCGTTATCTGATTCTGTTGATTCGAAGTTTTCCTGTGTGTCTGACATAAAAAATAAAATTACTAATGTGAACTATAATCCATCTCGTTGAGAAATAGAATAAAAAACGTTACCCTAAAATAATCCCTTCCAGTATAGAAAAAATGGGTATTTTTGCAAACAAAAAAACCTCTAAAAAGAGGCTTTTAAAAACAGAAATAATATCACTGTTATAAATCTGTAAAATCAATATCCCCTCCCGATGTATCCGTTGAAGGGAGAGAATTTGAAGATGAACCATTACCACTGAAAATACCGTTTGCTATATCACGTATCTGACGGAAGATAACATCTGGTCCAAGATACTGCTTCATATTCTCAAGACCCATAAACTCAACGATTTTTGGAGCTACAAAAAGTGAAATTACTATTACAATAAGCCCAATTACTGCATATCGTATAGAATTAATTGCTGGCTTCACTTTTTCATCCTTCCCTCATGAAAGTATGAGCATAACACCACCCCAAACAATAAAGAGAACCGCACAGATAACAGCAACAAGGACGACAATAGCTACACCAGTCGTAATCATGTTTCAAGTAGAATAATTTCCACTAATGTCAGCAAGTGTTGTAGCTGCCTCAGCAGTAGGTATGGAAAAGTCAAAAGCAAGTGATCCCATGAAGAAAGAGAAATTAAAGATCAGAAAAATCCGACGGAAGCGTATCGATATTCGTATCTGAGGAATTATCGACCCCATTCGGTGAAGAAATGTTGAAAAATTTTGCAGAAATAACACGTATATTCGTAAATATCACCTTTGGTGAAAGGCTATCTCAATAAGGAAATCCGAAAAGATCTAAAACCTTTGGGATAATAAATAAAAAAGCAACGAGAACAATTAATCCAAGGAATGCATGTCGTATGTGGTTTACTGCTGGTTTTACCTTTTCCTCATTTCATCATGAAGTTATAAGTAAAAAACCGCCCCAAAGGCTATACACTACAGCAAGAAGAACTGAAACAAAAACAACACCCGCAACAGCGAGCGAAAGCATCTCTATGGGTGATATATTCAGTGCTATTGGATTCATATATGCCTATTCTAAAAGAAAGAGTTGGAAAGTAAAATAATTTTACAAGGAAAAGAGAAAAAGACGAACTACGCAGGTCGTTCATCTTCAAGTATACGAAGATTCACGCGATTTCCATTCTTTGAACCAAAAACTCGAAGAACTGTTCGGAGAGAATCAACCGTTTTTCCCGATCTTCCTATAATAGTACCCATATCTTCTGGTGCAACTTTTAGAGAAACAAGAGTTCAAAGCTCATCATGCTTTTCGCTAATCTCAATAGCGGAAGTATTCTCAACGAGAGATTCAACAATAAGACGAAGAAATGATTGCGCTTCCATATAATGAAAAGTTATGATATGAAATAACTGGAAAAATAATCAATTGATTACACCTAATAAAGGAAAACCCCCGAATTTCGAGGGAATACTATTTTTTTGCAATAATTTTTGCGAGTGTCTCTGAATACTGAGCTCCTGTAGCAATATACTTATCAGCTTCTGCTTGGTCCATAATAAGAACCTTTGTATGTGGATCATATGATCCAAGAACTTTAATAAATCCGTGCTTTGCACTCTGACGGTGGTCAGTAAGAACAACGCGGTATTTTGCAACATGTTTTCGTCCAACACGTGAAAGGCGAATCTTTAACATAAATAAGGGGGGAAAATTGTAAGATGAAGTTATTTTGGTGCCCAGGACGGGACTCGAACCCGTACTCCCGAAGGAAGAGGATTTTAAGTCCTCCGTGTCTACCATTCCACCACCCGGGCAGAGAGGCGAATCTAGAATGGAGATTCAAACCTGAATATAGAAGTGAGACTAAGTTCCGAGCTCTTGGATTCAAGTTCTCTACTAGAGAATTCCCTTTTTCTTAAGAGTCTTGATAGCTTTCGCTGAAAGACGAAGACGGAGAGTAATACCAGTAGCAGGATCCTTCACATTCCTCCAGAAAAGATTTGGATAGAATTTTCTTTTTGTACGACGTACGGAATGGGAAACATTATTTCCAACGGCAGTTCTTTTACCAGTAAGTTGACAAACGCGAGACATAAAAAAATATTTTTAGAGATAATTTGTACTAAGCAACCTTAATTTCAACACCAACTCAAGCAGGAATATTAAGTCCCTGAAGGAGTTCCATAGTCTTAGGAGTTGGCTCCATTACGTCAATAAGTCTCTTATGACGGCGGATCTCGAATTGCTCTCTCGCATTCTTATTAACGAAAGTTGAGCGATTCAAAGTTATCTTTTCAATCTTTGTTGGGAGTGGAACTGGTCCTACCACAATGGCACCACTATCTTTTGCTGTTGTAACAATTTTTGTTACAGCCTCATCGATAAGTTTATGTTCAAAAGCCTTAACAATGATACGAATCTTGTGAGCAGAAGATGCTGTTGATTTCTTGGTAGCCATGGGGATTTTAAGGATAGGAGTAAAAATCTTATCACTTACCAGGAATACCTGGTAAGCAGATAAAACGTTTATTAAGCAATAACTTTTGCAACAACACCTGAACCAACAGTTCGACCACCTTCACGAATCGCGAAGCGAAGACCTTGGTCCATAGCAATTGGAGCACCAAGCTCGATAGTCATCTTGATGTTATCACCAGGCATAACCATTTCTACTCCAGCAGGAAGCTCGATAGAACCAGTTACATCAGTAGTACGGAAGTAGAACTGAGGCTTATAACCCTGGAAGAATGGAGTATGACGTCCACCTTCATCTTTCGTAAGTACATATACTTCTGCTTCAAACTTAGTATGAGGCTTAATAGAACCTGGCTTAGCAAGAACCTGTCCACGTTCAACATCAGTTCGTTCAATACCTCGAAGGAGAAGACCAGCATTATCACCAGCTTGACCTTGATCAAGAAGCTTGTGGAACATTTCGATACCAGTAACAGTTGTCTTTCGAGTATCACGGATACCAACGATTTCTACTTCATCATTGAGCTTAATAATACCTTGTTCAATTTTTCCAGTAACTACAGTACCACGTCCCTTAATAGAGAAGACATCTTCAACTGGCATAAGGAATGGCTTATCGAGATCTCTCTCAGGAACTGGAACATAAGCTTCAAGTGCTTCAAAAAGCGCAATAACTTCTTTTGCTCCGTATGGCTTTTCCATATCAGTAGGGTTCTCAAGGGCAACAAGACCTGAACCACGGATAACTGGAAGAGTATCACCAGGAAATTCATATTTTGAAAGAAGTTCGCGGATTTCCATCTCAACGAGATCAAGCATTTCTACATCATCAACCATATCACACTTATTCATCCAAACAACGATGTAAGGAACACCAACTTGGCGAGCAAGAAGAATATGTTCACGAGTTTGAGCCATTGGACCATCAGTAGCAGCTACTACGAGAATCGCAGCATCCATCTGAGCAGCACCAGTAATCATGTTCTTCACGTAGTCAGCATGTCCAGGACAATCAACGTGAGCGTAGTGACGATTTGCAGTTTGATACTCAACGTGTGCAGTATTAATAGTAATACCACGTGCTTTTTCTTCTGGAGCAGCATCGATTTCATCATACTTTTTTGTCTCTCCTCCGTATTTCTGAGCGAGAACAAATGTAAATGCAGCCGTTGAAGTTGTCTTACCGTGATCAACGTGACCAATGGTACCAACATTCATATGTGGCTTGCTACGATCAAAAGTAGACATAAGGGAAAAGAATAAAAATTAAATGCGGGTAAATTATAGGGACAAGGAGGCAAAATGCAAATGGAAGTAGCACATATTCTAGCAGACAGCACAGAGGAGGATATATCCATCTATCTGCCCTCTGCTCGACTTAAGAGGCTACTTCTTTGTTTTTTGCATTTTCTTATTAATTCGAGTTATTGCTTTCTTAAGCTTTTTATGTGCATAAGTTGTGAGTCGTGGCATATTTGAGTAATTAACGAGAGAAATAATTAGATTTTTGCTGGATTAATAGCATACTTCTTAAACTTTGCAAGAACAATCTTTGTTGCATTAGCTATCCAAAGAGTTTCTCCTTCTATAGCTTTTCGTGCTTGAAGTTTTTTATAGTGTGCAATAGCATTTTGTATCTTATTTCCACTGTATGAACCTTTTCTTTTTACAGAATAGATCATGTTATGTGGACGCTTATTTCTCACTCACATAGGAATAACAATTACGATTTTAAATATACCAGAAACATGGTGGAGCCTAAGGGAGTCGAACCCTTGACCTCCTGCGTGCAAAACAGGCGCTCTAGCCAACTGAGCTAAGGCCCCACAAAGGGGAAAGATATTGGATCAAAATATGAAACGATACCTCTATGAATGGCGGTGCTGACGAGACTCGAACTCGCGACCTCTGCCGTGACAGGGCAGCGCTCTAACCAACTGAGCTACAGCACCAAAAGGTGTTTTTGTATGAGTTATACTCATGTCACACATTCGAACAGGTAATGTATACAAGACCTAAATCAAAATGCGAGCGGAGTATATATACGTTTTTTGAAAATGCAAATATTTTTTTGAAGAAAATATTATTTTATCCAAAAATGCCTTTCTGAATATATTTTCGAAGTGCAATAGCTGAGGATAATAGTCCCAATAGTGCTACCCCCAAGACTTGCATGCCACCAAAAAAAGGGAAAGCCAAGAAGAAATCTTGTACTACATGTGCGAGTGGTCCGCTCACAAAATCAACTACAATAACAGAACGAAGTACTCATATAAGTAATACCACTATTCCTGTGGCCATCACTCCAAAAAATACGCCCTGTAACAAAAATGGTCCATAGATAAAAGAGGAGCGCCCCCCTACCAAGCTAATAATTTCTATTTCTTGACGGAAAAAAAAGATCGAATTACTGATAACAGTATAAATAATAACGCTCACGGTAAAAGCAAAAAAAGCAAGCAGGGCATATACACCAAATTCGAGTAAAGAAAGAAGGTATACAATAAAAGCAATACGTGAAAACTGACTCTGATAGTCTAAGAGTTTTCGATCGAATGCATCCTTGCTGTATTGAAGCATATCCTTGTGCTCACCGATCATTGTATTAAATGCAGTGTATTGATCGATCGGGATATTATCGATACGGATGGAATCTGGAAGTGGATTTTCTCCTGTATTTTCGATGAGATTTGCGAGATCTGGATTTCGTTCCTGCAGGAGGAGAAATGCTGCCTGTTTCGAAATTGGCTCAACAGAAATACCAGAAAATGATTGTCCTAATTTCGTGATCAGAATTTTAGCATTCGGACTATCCACCGTATATCCACTCTGAAAATTAATCGTAAATGAAATACGAGCATTCACATTCGCAATAAAACGCTCCGAAGCAAAGAGCACCAAGAAGAGTATATTCACAAAGAAAATCAGAAGTCCAATCACAAAAATGGAAGAAAGCGAGAGAATCGGGTTTCGAATAATATTTTTATAGGCGTACTTCAGGATGCGCATAGAAAGAATAAGGAAATGATACCACAGAGTATATAGAAAACTGGAGAAAAGCGAGAGGAATTTTTGACAAGAAGAAGAAGAGATACGATATACCAGTATTATTTCTTAATTTAAACTTGTATGGAAAAAGAAGTACCTAAAATTTTAGGAGAACTCTATACAAAAGATTATGCAAAACAAGGAGCTCTTCAACAAATAGAAGATCGGATTCCCGAAAATTATTATGTTGATGGGAAAAATCCTGATGAAGACTCAAATCATGAATATTGGAGACATCTATTAATCAGTACTATCGAAGACTTGAGAAATAGAAATATAACTGGGGAGCTACTCAATATGAAGCCAATATATAGCAGCGTAATTGAACAATATAATGATATTGCATGAAGAGGAATTCGAGGAGAAATAAGCCTTCGAGATGCATATACACAAATCCGTCTTCATGATGCCGAAAGAAATGCAATCTTAAAAGAAAATATAAATCATGATTATGTTCAAAAAATACGAGCAGAAGAAGAAAGGGAACGTAAGTGAGAAAAGCTAGCCCCTCCCCACTTCTAGATAAAAATCCCCCTTCCTTTCGGAAAGAGGGATTTTTCTTTTATTTTTCATGGTGGGCAATAGAGGATTCGAGTGCTCTCCGACGCACTCGTCTCTCCTCGCTCTCGAAGTGACATCGGTCACTTCTCGTAAACCACTCAGATTCTCATCCTATATTCTTTGCAACAAAAAAATAAAAAACCCATTCTTACGAACGAGTTTTCTGGTTTTTTCATGGTGGGCAATATAGGATTCGAACCTATGACCCCCTGCTTGTAAGGCAGGTGTTCTCACCACTGAACTAATTGCCCATGAATATTGAGATGATGGAACCACTGAGACGGAATGAGAAAGAGGGGAACGGATTGGAAAAAATGAATTCAAGAAGAGATTTGGGAAGAATCTGGGGAATTTGGGAAGTGTTGGGGAAAGAATTTGAGACAGAGACTTCGAGAAAAAACTTGGGAAGAATGTTTTAGATTCTTAGAAAGAATATTTCCATTTCTGAGGAAGAATAGTTTTGTTTGAAGACTGTTTCTTCGAAGACGGTTTCAGAGAGAGTATATGGAAATATTTTGTTTTTCCACTTTTTCTTATGTTTTTGTCTTATTCTTTTTCTGTATTCTTTTCTACATTTCTTCTTTTTTCCCACTCTGTTTGAGTTTTTCTTCCTCTTTTCCACTGTTTTTTATTTTTATTGGAGTTTCTCTGGTGGATCATACTAGACTCGAACTAGTGACCTCTTGCATGTCGAGCAAGCGCTCTAACCAACTGAGCTAATGATCCAAGGAAAAGATTCCAGTATACTTCACAGATAATCGAAGTGTTTCAAAAAATCAAAGGATTTTAAAAAGAGGATCGAAGTATCAGGAAGAAGTCGAAAGGGAACCATGGTACCCGCGACAGGGATCGAACCTGTGACCTTCAGCTTAGAAGGCTGCTGCTCTTCCACTGAGCTACGCGGGCGAGCAAAGGAAAGGAAACGGCAAAAAAATTCTATCCAAAAAAATAGAAAATAGCAATGGGAAGCATGTGGAGCATATGTTTCTCTGAGTAGAATGAAATATACTACTCAGTGGAGCCCATATACGACAATTTCTCCTCAAAGTCTTGGCATGTATCTACTCTCCCACGTGAAGCCACGAAGTACCATCGACGCGGTGGAGCTTAACTTCTGTGTTCGGAATGGGAACAGGTGTACCCTCCACGCCATACACACCAAGACTTTGAGGAGAAATTTGGTTTATTTACAATTTTCCCCACTTGAATTAAGATTGAATGTTCTATTTACTTCTCTGTATGAAAGATATTTTCTTTGCATACAGTACGATGACATTGCGAGCGTTTCCATTATATGTTTCAAGTTTCTATTCATACCAACGAACCAATGTTCGAGTAAGAATAAAAAGCATATATAAATACCGTTCGTGCTATTAGTAATGCTCGGCTACACATATTTCTATGCTTCCACCTACATCCTATCAACCTCGTAGTCTCCAAGGGCACTTATGATCCTTACAGACCTGAGAAATCTTATCTTTGAGTTGGCTTCCCACTTAGATGCTTTCAGTGGTTATCCATTCCGAACTTAGCTACTCGGCGGTGCCATTGGTTGACAGCCGATCCACCAGGGGTTCGTCCATTCCGGTCCTCTCGTACTAGGAACAGATCTCATCAAATTTCTAAACGCTCACAGCAGATAGGGGCCAAACTGTCTCACGACGTTTTGAACCCAGCTCGCGTACCGCTTTAAATGGCGAACAGCCATACCCTTGGGAGCTTCTCCACCCCCAGGATGCGACGAGCCGACATCGAGGTGCCAAACTGCGTCGTCGATGTGAACTCTTGGACGCAATCAGCCTGTTATCCCTAGAGTAACTTTTATCCGTTGAGCGACACCACTCCCACATGTTGGTGCCGGATCACTTTCACCGACTTTCGTCTCTGATCGACTTGTAGGTCTCTCAGTCAAGCAGGCTTGTGCGAATACACTATCAGTCCGATTTCCATCCGGACCTAGCCTACCTTTGTGCGCCTCCGTTACGTTTTAGGAGGCAACCGCCCCAGTTAAACTCCCCACCAAGCACGGTCCCCAGCATCATATCGACAAGCGACAGATACATGTGTGACAGTGTGTTAGTGAATCGAAAAATAGGTTGTTGCTCATGAGTACAGGTAATACTACATGATTCTTATTTCTTTTTCATTCATTTCTGACATCATGCATCACGTTATAAACATGATGCTGAGTTAGAGGCATACGTACAGAAGGGTGGTATCTCAACGTTGACTCGAATAGGACTAGCGTCCCATCTTCATAGTCTCCCACCTATCCTGCACAACTATACGTACGACTCAGTGCCAAGCTAGAGTAAAGCTTCATAGGGTCTTTCCGTCTTGCTGCGAGTAATCGGCATTTTTACCGATATTGCAATTTCACCGGGCCTATGCTTGAGACAGTGTCCAGACCGTTATGCCGTTCGTGCGGGTCGGAACTTACCCGACAAGGAATTTCGCTACCTTAGGACCGTTATAGTTACGGCCGTCGTTCACCAGGACTTAATTTCAGAGCTTGCACCCCTCCACGTAATCTTCTGGCACCGGACAGGCATCACCCCCTATACATCATCTTGCGATTTAGCAGAGAGCTGTGTTTTTGGTAAACAGTCGCCTGGACTCGTTAGCTGCGGCCTCCTGCATAAATGGCAGGGAGGCAGATCTTATCCCGAAGTTACGATCGCTGTTTTGCAGAGTTCCTTAAGCATAGTTATCCCGTCCACCTTAATGTACTCACATCCACCCACGAGTGTTCGATTTCGGTACGGTTTATAATAATTCTCCCAGAGTGGCTTTTCTTGACACCCTTGTATTGTAGGATTCTAAGCTTCTCCTTCCGAAGAAGGCATTGCCTAGAAAATCGTATATCTCCTGTATTGTTACGCGGATTTGCCTACGTAACCAAGAGAACAACGCTTCACGGATATCCATGACCGTGTCCAATACTAAGATGCGTCCCCACATAGGTAATAACGTTTCATTATAAGTTCAGGAATATTAACCTGATATCCATCGGGTAACGCCTTTCGGCTGCCCCTTAGGACCGACTCACCCTGCCACGACTGACGTAGGACAGGAAACCTTGGGTATTCGGTGTGGAGGGTTTTCACCTCCATTACGTTACTCATACCAACATTTGCACTTCCCATACCTCCACAGCCGGTTATCCGACTGCTTCACAGGCCTAGGGAACGCTCCGCTACCGATCATACAAAAGTATAATCTTCCGTCTTCGGTGTATAACTTAAGCCCCGCTGAATTTTCGGCGCAAGATCACTCGACCAGTGAGCTATTACGCACTCTTTGAAGGAGTGGCTGCTTCTAAGCCAACCTCCTGGCTGTCTCAGTAATCTCACATCCTTTTCCACTGAGTTATAACTTGGGGACCTTAGACAGGAATCTGGGCTGTTTCCCTTTTGACAATGGCGCTTATCCGTCACTGTCCGACTCTATATTATTCACGCCGAGAGTATTCGAAGTTTATCAAGATTTGCTAAGTCGGAATAGACCCGCTAGTCTTATCAGAGCCCTACCCCTCTCGGTTACTAATACAGGCTATACCTAAATATATTTCGCGGAGAACCAGCTATCTCCCGGCTCGATTAGCTTTTCACTCCTACTCACAGCTCATCCAATGGACTTGCAGCTCCAATTGGTTCGGCCCTCCAGTAAGTTGTACCTCACCTTCAGCCTGGCCATGAGTAGCTCGCACGGGTTTCGGGTCTACTATACGTGACTGATTCGCCCTATTCAGACTTGGTTTCCCTACGGCTCCGGCTGTATCTGCCTTAACCTTGCCACGTATACGTAAGTCGTTGGTTCCTTCTCCAAAAGGCACGTCGTCACTCCGAAGAGCTCCGACTCTTTGTAGGCACAAAGTTTCAGGATCTATTTCACTCCCCTCCCGGGGTTCTTTTTACCTTTCCTTCACAGTACTAGTTCACTATCGATCTCATACACTATTTAGCCTTAGATCGTGGTCGACCTGAATTCACACCGGATTTCACGTGTCCGATGCTACTTACGAGTGTATCGTACCCGCTAGAGAGAAGTTTCAAATACGGGGCTATAACCCTCTTTGGCTGGCCTTTCCATGCCATTTTTCTGCTTTCTCTATGGAGTATCAGTATTTGAGCTTTCTGGTGATACATCGTGTAACCCCTCCACGGCAACGGGCTCATCCTTGGCACCGTAGAGGTTTGGGCTGTTCCAATTTCGCTCGTCACTACTTTCGGAATCTCAATTGATTTCTTTTCCCAGCTTACTAAGATATTTCAATTCGGCTGGTGTCCTCCGCATATCGCGGTTATAGAGATGTCTCTATAGGGTTCCCCCATTCGGAAATCTTGGGCTGTAACGCTTCGTGACAACTTACCCAAGCATATCGCGGTCTTGCGCGTCCTTCATCGGATGTATGAGTCAAGGCATCCACTCTGTGCCGTAATTGTATTTATACAAAGGTGTATTTCTGATTGCTCAGAAATAAATTGTGCTTTTTATTCTCGCTTGATTTACATTTAGTTTGTTGGTATGAATAGAATCTTGAATACATTAATGATGGAAACAGAATAAACTAAATTGAGAATGAAAAATGAAGAATGAATTATTATGGAAACCATAGTTGTTCATTATTATTTATTCATTATTATTTGGTTTAATTGCAATGTTTCTCGTTTTTTTTAGTATTTAGAATAACATTCTTAATTTCAAGTGTGTTAAGGTTCATACGAACACTTATCATTCCATACACCAGAAGACGATTTCTTGTAATCTCTTAATAAAGAGATAGTCCATCCGCACGTTCTCGTACGGATACCTTGTTACGACTTAACCCCAGTCAGTGTGTTTACCGTGGGCCTCCGTATTGCTCGAAGGACTTCAGGTACGCACACCTCCCATGGTTTGACGGGCGGTGAGTACAAGACCCGGGAACAGATTCACCGTGACATAGCTGATTCACGATTACTAGCAATTCCAACTTCATGGAGTCGAGTTGCAGACTCCAATCTGGACTGAGATCGGCTTTTTGGGATTGGCTCACCCTCGCGGGTTGGCTGCTCTTTGTACCGACCATTGTATCATGTGTGTAGCCCTAGGCATAAGGGCCATGCTGATTTGACGTCATCCACACCTTCCTCTCGATTAACTCGAGCAGTCTCGTTAGACATAATAACTAACGACGTGGGTTGCGCTCGTTAACGGACTTAACCGAACACCTCAAGGCACGAGCTGACGACAACCATGCAGCACCTGTTTTCAAGTTCCCTTGCGGGCACAGAAACATTTCTGCTTCTTTCTATCAATGTCAAGCCTAGGTGAGGTTCCTCGTTTAGTGTCGAATTAAACCACATGATCCACTGCTTGTGCGGGTCCCCGTCTATTCATTTGAGTTTTAATCTTGCGACCGTACTCCTCAGGCGGGATGCTTAATGCGTTAGCTTGAAGCACTGAACCGAAGTCCAACACTTAGCATCCATCGTTTAGGGCGTGGACTACAGGGGTATCTAATCCCTTTCGCTCCCCACGCTTTCGTCTCTCAGTGTCAGTAGTGTTCCAGCAAGCTGCCTTCGCTTTTGGTATTCTGGTAAGTATCAACGGATTGCACCCCTACTCTTACCGTTCTGCTAGCCCCTCCCACACTCGAGTTTCCCAGTTTCCCCCGCAATTCAGGGTTGAGCCCTGAAGTTTCACGGAAAGACTTAAAAAACCACCTACAGACGCTTTACGCCCAGTAATTCCGGATAACGCTTGGGGCCTTCGTATTACCGCGGCTGCTGGCACGAAGTTTGCCGCCCCTTATTCCTCTGGTACCGTCATTATCTTCCCAGAGAAAAGAAGTTTACACCAACAAAGGCTTCATCCTTCACGCGGTGTCGCTCCGTCAGGCTTTCGCCCATTGCGGAAGATTCCTCACTGCTGCCTCCCGTAGGAGTATGGACCGTGTCTCAGTTCCATTGTGGCTGGCCGTCCTCTCAGACCAGCTACCCGTCATTGCCTTGGTGAGCCATTACCTCACCAACTAGCTGATAGGCCGCAGACCTTTCCCCGAGCGGATTGCTCCTTTACCCTTTCGGGACTATCCGGTATTACTCTCGATTTCTCGAGGCTATCCCTGACTTGGGGGGAAGTATCAACGTGTTACGCACCCGTTTGCCACTAACTCAAGAGAGCAAGCTCCCTTGAGTCCGTTCGACTTGCATGTGTTAGGCGCACCGCTAGCGTTCATCCTGAGCTATGATCAAACTCTTTGAAACGTAGCACCCTCCGAATAAATTCGGAAGGATTTTGAATTTTGTTTTGTACGATTACAAGATTGTTTCTTTTGACAGAAACGATCGTCTTCTTGTATATGGAATGTTAAGGTTCGGGTCGTTCGGAACGACAACGTGTGAATTTATATGGAAAACGTCCTTGAAGTCAAAAGTATTTTTGAGATTTTTATGGGAAATATCAGTAAGTCAATGTGGATCAGGAGGAAGTAAGGAAATATCCTCTTTACTTTTTCTGAGGGAATTCATGAGACAAAAATAAAAGTGCGAATCTTTGCATAGAAAAGGGGTTTTGAGTACAGAAAGTGAACAAAATGAATGATTTTTGCACAAAAAATGAATTCTAGGGAAAAATTTCTTTTATTAGGAATATCCCCCCTATAAAAAAATCCCCCCTTCCTTTCAGAAAGAGAGCTTTTGATTCTCTATGGTGGTGACTAGTGGAGGAAGTCAAAACTGCACTGATGAGTCAGGAGAATATCCCATATATTCCAAAACTTGGATAGATGATGTAATTTTTTGACTTTTATCAAACTATAAACTATACTTAAAGGAGTTTATTTTAATAAGCATTATTTATGGAAACAATAAAAATCGCTCAATCTGATCTCGAGAATGCTGCAAATCAAGGAATTATTTCAACAACTCAAGTTTCTTTGCTTTGGAACTTCTTGAATACAGTACCCGATATACGCACTGCAAAATTCTCATTTATAAATATTCTTTACTATTTGGGAGGATGAATCGCCATTGGTGCTATGTCATTTTTTCTGGGGATGGCTTGGGAATCTTTCGGTGATTTGGCATGATTCATTATCGCAACTCTCTATTTATTCGTGGCATTCGGATTAGCTGATTCCCTAAAGAAACGATGATATATAATTCCTGCATGAATCTTTGCAACAATGGGCATTGCACTCATTCCACTTGTAATCTACACTATACAAAAGTTAATGGGCTTATGGTACGCACCAACAAGTTATCATTCTTATCATGTTTATATCGATGGAAAATGGCTTATGATGGAAGTATGAACACTTATTTGAGCCTGTTTCGCATTTTCTCGTTACAGATATCCTTTTATGCTCATGCCCGTTGCGCTTACGCTTTGGTATATGAGTATGGATATCTGAGATTATCTTTTTCGAGATGTTTTATATGACTCTTATAGCTCAGGATACGAGACAAAAAGAAATATATCATTTGTATTTGGAATACTTATGATTATTGGAAGTTTGGTTATAGATATCTATAATAAGAGAAGGCCTGATTTCTGATTTTGGATCGCTTTGTTTTGAGCCATAACATTCTGGTGATCCTTATCCATGATGCATTCAGGAACATTTTGGTGACCAATAATTTATTGTATGATTAATATCGGATTTCTTATCTTGGGCATGATTGTTTTAAGAAGAACTTTTGTTATCTTTGGAGCTCTGGGTATTTTCGGTTATATTAGCTATCTTTCCTATAATGTTTTTGAATGAAGCTTACTATTTCCTTTTGTTCTTTCTTGAATTGGTATAGGAATTATCTTTGTAGGAATTTACTTTAAACGAATGGAGGCAAAAACTGAAGTGTTTTTTGCAAGATTATTTCCAACTTTTCGAGAATTTCGAGAATAAGAATTTAAAAATTATACATAAGAAAACCACTCCCAGATTACTCTTGGAGTGGTTTTAAATATACGTGGTGGGGGTAGCTGGACTTGAACCAGCGACCAATCGGTTATGCTTACTTCCATAGTTTTCACTACCCCTTTCGGGTTTGAAGTCTGGACTATCCCTTCATCCGAATCGGATGTCTGCCGTCTAGTCTCTACACCTTTTCGTTCTAGAACGAACTTGGCTCGGGATTGCCATTTCTCACTCATTGCAAGAAGAAGGTTTCCCCGAATTTGACAGATAAACATTATGAGATTGCTCTCATAACCGCCCTTGTAAATTTTTCATATTTTGCTATATTTCCGCTATGAACTGTGTCATATGCTGAAATGCATTGTCAGGGAAACAAAAATTGTTTTGTTCCATCTTCTGCAAAAACAAACAACATCAGAGTTACCCGACTCAGAAAGTTCGTGGCTTCAAAAGAAAACAAGAACTGATTGAGCGGTTTGGATGAGTATGCATGAGATGTGGTTACAAGAAAAATCTTGGTGCACTCTCATTTCATCATACCGATCCGAGCAAGAAAGTATTTAAGCTCGATGTCCGATCTCTATCAAATAGAACACAGGAAGCATTCGAGAAAGAAATCCAATCATGCATACTCTTATGTCATAACTGCCATGCAGAAGAACATTATCCTGAGCTGAACTTAGAAAAAGTTATTTAAGCCGACTGCTCTAACCACTGAGCTATACCCCCAAAAATAATGAAGAATAAACAATGTATAATGAACAACCCTATAAGTTGTTCATTATTATTTGTAAATTATACATTGTAACTACTGGAACATGGCGGTGGGTCGGGGATTCGCTCGCTCCTCCGGCCGCGAGCCGCCTCTCTTCGTCTTCGAAGTGACTACAGTCACTTCTCTGGACTCAGATTCTCATCCCGTATCACCTTTTTTATACTGAAACATGGCGGTGCTAAAAAGTTAGTCTTAGAACTTTTTCTTCAAGGAATAAAAGTCGAAACCGTTTTAGCACTGCGCGAAATATATGAAAATGATTACGAAAGTCAAGTTTGTTTTCCTACATAAAAATATATATTTTTAATCTGGTAATAGGTTTTGATACATTTTTCAAAAAAGATTTGAGAAAAAGTTGGAAATAATTTATGGGTATATGTGAAACAATCACACTTATAACTTTTTAACCACTTCTTCCCTATGTTAACCCATATTTCCCCATTTACCTATACTGCTATTTGTAATTATGTAGAACAAAATGAACTTATTGATACTTTATATAATAAGGGCTTCATTAATGATGGTGATATGTATCTTCCTTATTACGATGATGAAGACGCGGATGATAATCAATATGCTGATTTTGACACATGGATTACATTTTCTGATATAGAAAAAATCGTTGATTTGGATATTTTAATTGAAAAATGAGTTCCCCATACGCATAATCCGTTTGGTATATGGATTGGTGTGAGTGATTGTTCTGGAATAGATAACTTTGCAAAAAGAGTAATAGAAATGATATACGACCATGAACTCACTGATGAAGAATTGAATGCCTTAAAGAATAATTTTGATGTAAAAATATAATTCCTATTTTTTAATATGTTTCTGGGGATTTGGTTTGATAGTGATTTTTATAAATGAAATATCTATATCAAAATAGCCCCAGAAACTTGGTTGTAGAAGTCATATCATCTTGCTCCTTAATAAATAACTATTTGAATGCCTACAAAATCATAAATATGAGTTCATTTGTGCCAAAATACGATTTTTTTCAGTATCAGAAAGTAGTTCAGTATTCTTTAATCTTTTATTGATATGAGTTATACATTCATAAAAGTTTCATTTTGTTCGTCTTCCCACATACTTTCGCCACGGTTTGATATATGTTCCAAGGAATAATACACCATTTTTTATTGGTTGGAGATATATCTTCTTGGGATGGAGCGTCAGTCAAAGATGCTCTATGAGATACTGTCGTATTTTTGGAAGACACGATTTGAGATATTCTTTATCTTGGTGGATAAGGATAAAATCATCAACATATCTTCCATAATACTGTATCTTTAAGGTCTTTTTGATAAACACATCAAACTCGTTCATATAGATATTTGAAAATATCTGGCTCGTCAGGTTTCATATAGGCAGACCACATCAATGTTTGGCATAAAAGAGACTTTTACTTTTTGGAAGTCATACCCAGTCAGTTTTATTTCACTTAATGCGAATATTCTTTTTTACATCTGTAAATATGATAATATCAAGGAGATATAGGAGAATATCTTGCTCGTCTGGTGGCATATATCTTTGTATTATGGTTTGTATTTTCCCAAATAAAAGTTCCCTATTGATACCCATAAAGAAACCTGAAATATCCAGTTTCAAAACATAAGCATCACGCTGGTAGTTGTCAGATGCCGAGCGCATAAACTTTTCTATTCGTTTGATGCCATAGTGCGTTCATTTTTCTTTTCTGGAACTATACACATCGTGTATAAGGAGTTTTTCAAGGTGCGGTTCAAGCCTGCTTGCTATAAGATGGTGAATAATACGGTCACGAAAATGACTGGCAAGTATTTCACGCTGGACGGGGTCGCGCACGATAAAAGCAGTGTTTGGTAATAACACATATCTTTTATGAATAATGTCATCAAATAAACGAATACACTCGGTTTCATAATGAAGTTCAAACTCCAAAGCACCAAGTGTATTTCTTTTGTTTCTACGACAATCGTAATACGCACTGAAAATATCTTCAAGTAAAAACATAATCCTAAAAATGTATGCCAATTATTAACCAATACAACGACACTACTGACAGCGTTCCTCTGTCAATATCAGTTATTGTCTGCGTCCGTCTTATCACGGTGCGCGTCCAATACGCGGACATTACCATCACCATTGAGCGAGCCAGAACCCAATTTCGCCCAATTCCCCAAGTTATACACCTTCGCATCATTAGCATTACGTCAGCCAAGTGGAAAAGAAATTACTTTTTTGTGGTATCCTAAAAAATACCAGGACACCATCTTTTAATACTACAAAAATGTAGTGAATTTCCGATAAAAAAAGGCACTCTTGCCCATTCCATAAAATAGACAATTCTCGCCCGCATACATTTTTAGGATTATATCTTCCGTTCAGATATTTTCTGCCATCCGACCAACTGTTTTGATATATTTTCTATTTTTTCATTCAGTGATACAAAATCTGAAAGTGGTATTTGTTTTAGGTCTTTTGTCAGACGCAAAAGAAGTCGTATGGTTTCCAATGTTGTCCGAGCATCATCAAGGAGTTCATATCTTTTTGCTTGTGATCCATTGGCACGATATATTGCCAGTATGAGTCGTATGGTTTCATTTTTGAGTTCTTGTCAGATAGTGTATTTGTATTCACGGGTAAATGTTTTTGAAAATTGAAAAGTCTGTAATAGAAAATCATAGGTTGTCTTATATACAGGAAGAAGGTCATAAGTAGCCATACGGTTTTTGAAATGAAGAAATACAGAAAAATCCGCATAAAGCGGATATCCCATCTGTTATATAGACTTCAAAATTAACTGTATATACGATTTTCTGAAACCAAAAGAGACAAAGTGTCAAAGAGACTATTTATCCAATACAACGACACTACTGACAGCGCTCCCCTGCCAATATCAGTAATTGTCAGCGCCCGACCTTATCACGGTGCGCGCCCAACACGCGGACATCACCATCACCATTGAGCGAGCCAGAACCCAATCCCGCCCAATCCCCCAAGTAATACACCTTCGCATCATTAGCATAACGTCAGCCAAGCGGTGCTTGACCCATAGCAGCGAGTTTTTCAAGGTTTGTTTTTCCTTCTGCTGCGTTAAAGATATCACGGAGTTCGCCATTATAATCCTTATCCAAAGTAGCAAGGTGTCCGCCGTTCATCTCTGCCATCCATTTGCGAGCGGCAAAGTTGCGGTAATGAATAGTTGGGTAAAGTCCTGCTTCTGTGGCTTCGCCTTTTGTCATAGAACGAATATCTGGGAATGCTTCATAAACTTTTTTGAAGAGGTCAAAACCCTTGTAAAGCGTTCCGTCGATTTCTGCTTGAAGTGTTTCAAAACTTTCAGACCAATACATCATCTTGTCTTGATTTTTATCTGCTGTTGCTATTTTTGGCGCAGGGTTCATAAGACCACCTGCTTCTTCAAACTTCTTTTGTTGTTCTGGGGTGAGTGCCATAGTTTCAAGTGGCATCGCAAGGATTTTCTTGCCTGCGATTTCTATGGTTTTTGGTCATTCAACGGCAACTTTTGTTGTTTCTGTTGTTGCCTGAACAGTTGAAGTTGCTCTTTTTTGTCGTCTTGACTTCATAAGTTGAAGTTTATCATAACGAAGTTGTTCTTGAAAGTTCATAGCGAATATGTAAGAAAATAAAAATTACCGTTCCATTATAGTCTATATAATTATTTTGTCAATATATCAGATGGGATTATGTGTTCTTATTTTGATTACGAAGTATCAAGAATGGCTTGGCTGGCTGGCTGGCTGGCTGGCTGGCTGGCTGGCTGGCTGGCTGGCTGGCTGGCTGGCTGGCTAAAAATATTATAGAAAATCATACTATGTTGCGCAAATTTTCTATACAATAGATAAAATCTTGTTTTTTCAAAATCAAAAAGAAAAACTATTGATACCAATCTTGAATGGTTTCTTGATTTGAAAAAGTGATTTTCATTTCTTTTGTTGATCCATCTGGAAGTTTCACACCGATAGACTTATATTTACGACCAATAGTATTGAACTCTGTTTTAGATATTCTGTCGCAGAGTTTCGCCTTCTTTATTGGGTCGTTTATACTACAATTCGTTCGTGAGATAAATAGTAGCCCCATATTTTGTTGTATTACTGCCTCTGTTCGTGGCGTAATAGCATACACGGTATGAAATACACCATTTTCTTTTGCTTTGAAGGTATTGAGATATACTTTATTTCCTTTTGTATCAACAAAATAGATATGACTGATATCATAACCAAGATTATCTATTCAAGGGACTTTGAAGCTAATAGCACCCATCCGTGAAGCCTTATCTGACATTGGTGAAGTGGCATAACCTGTTTTGACAACAGCGCCCGTTGAAAAATCATAAATTGGAGCATCACTATCAGACCAACCACCAGCACCAGCATAAACGAGAGAAGTGGAAACTGTAAGTGCCACAAATGCGGTAATAAGGAGTTTTTTCATAAAAAGAAACGGTTATAAAAAGTAATTTTGGTTATTGGTTTCGTTGATTATTTGTTTTGATTAAATGTATCCATCATCTCATCACAAAGAGCAAAAGTTCGGTTTGATGGTCTGCTATATTCTGAAAGGAATATCATCTTTATTTGGGTATATTCATCGGCTTCGTCTATTGTGAGTGGTCGTGTCCTTTTGATTTCATTCGCCCATTCTGTAAGTTGGTTTGATATGTCTTTATAATACAGGTTTCAAATACTGCGAACAATATCAGTTTCAGACTGGCATTCCTGATATTTTGGAACATAATTTGAACTCCTAAAATCAAGAATTATTGATTTTGCTTTTGTTGGTTGTATAGGAATACTCGTCCCAGCGGAAACAACAGATATAAAAGTGAAAAATAGGAATAAGGTTATCAGTTTTTTCATAAGAAAAGAGGTTAAGGGAATAATCTATTTTTGTATTATTGTTTACTATGTATCTTTTTAGTGATTTCTTTGGTATAGATAAAACTATAAAGTATAAATGCTATGGCTATAAAAATGATAATAAAGAATGAGGTATCTCCAATGATTGGGTAATTTATATGGCTACTTTGTTTTGATATAAAACTTGTAGCATCCGCAATATTCATAATAAAAAATACTACACTGGATGACATAAATACTGAAAGTATATAAATACCAAGTCAATGACTATATCTTTTTCTTTGGATATATCCGAAAAGAAACATCCAAATAATAAGAACTATAAGAGATATGCGTATTCAATTAGATTTAGAAAAATCAGCAGCCTCCTTAATAAATTGAAATAATGTCGCACTTTCATTATTACTTCATCAATCAATAAAAGGAAGAAATGATGCTGATAAAATAAAAAGAATAGGGAGAACTATAAAAAATATTCCCATATAGTTTCTTCACTTATACAATCGTTCATTCTTCATCATAAAATATAAACCAATAAGGCTCGCAATAATCAGAAGTAAGATAAATATTTTCATAAAAAGAAAAATTAGTGATAAAAATTGGGTGTAGCATCGTCAGCACGAACCAAAATAAATGGCATACTAAATATAGTGGCTACAAGAATAATGGTAATAAAATATTCTGGGTTCTGTGTATGTCAGAATTGCGTAAAAACGAGTGCCAATAAAAAAGTAAAAAGATAATGTTTGAAGATGATTAATGTTGTAAATGAATATACGAGCAATATTCAAGCCAATATATATCAGCTACCAAGAAACAATATTATTCCAAGAAGTCCAAAAATTATAGCAAGTGTTGTATGTATAGTATTAGAACAAAGTCGTGGATGCTTGATGGAAAAGATACGAACCTTCTTAAACATTGAACGTAAGAAAACAAAATCTGGTTCAATATGGTTAATGGGTTCTTGTTTTTTCTTTTTAGGTTCTGTTTTTGTTGTTTTTGTTTGTTGGGGAGTTTTCTGATAAGTCTTTTCTGCTTTTATGGGTTCAGCGGTATAAGTATTATTTTTGAGTTGTTTGAGAATGACTTCATACTCTTCTTTCATTTCCTTAAAAATACTTGCTTTACCACCTTTATCTGGGTGATATATTTGGGCAAGCTTTCTATATTCCTTTTTAAGGGAGTTTTCAGTATAGGATGAGTTTTTGAAGTATTTAGACATTGATATTATAATTTAAGGTAAGCCTCTGGTGTTCCTTGTATTGTATCATAAATCTCCACACTTCACCAACCGATAAATATCTTTTTTCCAAAATAATCTGTTTGATAAATAGCATATGGAACACTATAATTTTCACGAACACGCTCCTTATCTATTTCACAAATAAGGTTTAATTTATGCTCCCCATAAAAAATATCGAAATATTTTTCAATTATGCTGGCACACATAGGATAAGCAATATCGCTTGGATTATCCGTTTGAAATAATGTAACATTTAATATTTCTGGTGAGTTTAATCAAAAATCTTCGTGTTTAAGGATATTCATACGAAGTTGATGGGAAATAATATATTTAGACATAATTACTCGGGATAAAAAATAAAGACTTCACATTTTTGGTGTAAAGTCTTTTTGATTTTCCAATTCCATTTTGGTTCAATTGGCAAAAAACAAAGGGGACTTAAAGCACCAGATGTTTAATTTGCCTAAAAAACATTATTCCCTCGTTTATTCGTCATAAAAAAGGGGTTGGGCTATAAGCCCCCTTAATTTCGTTATGACAAATAAAAAAACGAACGTGTGTTAGAGAATAATATTTTTTAGGCACGGATATAATATCACTTTCAAAGGAAAAAGCAACTCAATAAGGCAATTTTGCTCTACTGTATCATCACGAACGAACACGGAAAAACACCCATATCACGGGGTGTTTTTGGATAACTTTATCCTAAAAGTTATATATTTTAGTCTTGGTTTTCTTGGTTCATTATTTCTTTTATATGTTCTTCTGTAAATATTCCATAGTTTCAAGGGAAATACATCTTTTCATTATTATTGAATGCCTTCACTTGAAATAATCAAAGCCCTTCCAGTTTCTTGTAGATGGCTCTGGCTTGGGATTGTTTTATTCAAATATCAAATATTTTCCTTATGGAAATGTTTCTATTTACAAGCATCGCATAAATACGCTGGAATATACGCTGATTTTCTGGCGTTAGATGTCGTTCATTAGGATTTGCTTGGGTTATATCGTTTTGGGTATTTTCTTCGTCATACGGTCATTTTTCATCAATTTGAAGATTTATATTGGTAATTTTTTGGTAGCCAATACTTGGTGGGACACTTGTTCCTTGTTGTCGTCACCGAAATATAACAATACACGTTGGAAACTTATGTCCGTTGATAATAAGCGGCGTAAATCCAACATTTGGATAATACCGCTGCGAGAGATGATTATAAAGAAACAATAGGCTCTCGATAACAGGCTTAAATATAGCATGTTCTTGTTTTGTTTTCAATACTTCTTCATTTGTAAGATAAAGTCGGATAATCGTATAAGATTTGAGTTCTATTACTTCTTCAACAAGTGTTTTTCTTTTATCTGTTTTCTTGAATGAAAAGAATGAGTTCATTTTGCTCGTGATAAAAAGTTCATTCATAGTTTGTATATCCATATGTATTTTTGTTAGGTTATAAATAGTTTTCGTTTTGATATTGTTCAAGTTTTATTTTTGCGTCTTCCAGCTCTTCATTTTTCTTTTCTATCATCATTTCGATTTCTTCTATTTTCATAGTAAGTTTGTCTATTTTGAATTCATTATCATAAGTGGCTTCGGTGTCAGTTTGAGATAAGCTATTCATTTCAATTTTTCTGATTTCACCTTCAGCTTCACGCTTTTTTAATTCCAAGTTTTTAAGCGTCATTTCCAAGGCACGAACTTTATCCGATAATTTCTTTTCATTATTATCAAGTTTTATTCATTTCTTATTTTGATTTGAAGGTTTTGAAGATGAAGAGGTATTTGAGTTATTACTGCCATCGTGAAGCATATAAATAAGGAAAAGAAACAATAGTCCTATTCAAATAAATGATGAACCATCAAATCAATCGCTTCAAGTATGTTTGGTAATGGTATTAGTATTGATATCTTCCAGTGTTATAGATTGGAGTTTTGTTTCTTGGTTCATATAAGAAAAGTTAAAAGGTAGTATTTTCTGATACGACACTTTTATAATTTTCTCAAATGATTTTTTCTTTTTATTTTTCGTGATAACACGAAACCGCACAGGTAAAGGAAAAAAATGGTATTTTCAAAAAAGAAAAATAAAAAAAATCTTCTTTTTCAAGATTTCTGTTTGAAAAAAAGTTAAAAGTGTTCTATTCATCAAATATGGCTGGTTGAGTAAAAACAACCGTCCCTGCGTAGTGAGCCTGTCGGGATATAAAACTACAATCACGGGGTCGCAATGTGCCAATAATGCGAGGTATTCCTGACCCATATGAAATCTGAATAGGATGGATTTGGTTAAATATCGATGTTTTGGGGAAAGACAAACAGGCGATAAGTCATTTTTTGACTGAGTGGCAGTGACTGACTATTTAATGGCATACTTGATATGGTTTTAAGGGAGGTTTTACTATATCGGGTATGACCTTCCCGCTGAAATCAGAATAAAATATTTAAGACTTAACTTTTGAAAAGATGAAAAAGTTGTATTTTCTAACTAATGTATATAATCATAGTATTTACTTCATTAAGTTAGAAATTATGCCAACATATCAGTCTGCGGAGGAAAAATTATTAGATAGTATAATAGCGTCTATTTTAGATGAAAATGATAGAAATCATTGATGAGTATTATCATATGAAGAAGCCCGAATGATAGCCAAGAATTATCAAGATTTATGAAGATGAACGATGATGGTAAGATACCGTATCGTTATTGGTATGCTTGGGCAAGTTGGTGAAAAACAGATTTGAATATGAAATATCGCGGTAGATACTAATACAATTACTGAGGAACAAAGGAACGAGTTATTATGAAAAGCCTTGTTAATTATGATGATACATTATCGAAGTTCATTTATAAAACTTATGAAACAATGGCGAAAAGACCCAGAAGAATATATAAAGCAATATGAAAGACATAACTAAAAAATCTTATGAATAATAAAAAGCCTACCGTTTTTATCTATGCTCGCCGTAGTAGTGAGAAAAACCGAGATACTTCGATATCTATTGATAAACAATTAGAGGAATTGACGGAGATATGTGAAAAAAAATGATTTGAGATTATTTGAAGTTTTCAAGATAATAAGTCAGCATATACTGAATGAAAACGAGACCAATTTAGTAATATGCTGGATGAAGTAAGAAAGAGAAATATTAAAGGTATATGAAAAAAGGTGGATTATATCTATGTGTATTTTATTTCGCGATTATCACGAAACTTTGAAGAAGGAAATGACATAACACAGTTAGTTTTGGACGATAAGATTAAAGTATTATCCAAAAAAGAAAGACTGATTGACTGCGGAAGTTTAGATTGAAAAAGGGCTTTTGTGGAACTCCTTAATGAGGCAATGTTTGATAGCAAAGAAAAGTCGCTGGAAAGTATCATAAATATGGATCAGACATATAAAAAATGACGTATAGCGGGTAATATGCCATATGGATACATAAGTATCGGAAAAAAAGATAATAATTTTGTAGCATTTGATAACAATCACGATGCCGCAAAAGTAGTAAAGGAATGTTTTGAGTTATATAGCACTGGAAAATATACCTACGATAGCCTTACTGATGAATTCAAAAAGAGATGATATAAAAGATATACCATTAAGAAGTGAGAAGAGATTTTATATGATTTTGATAGACACGAAATAGAACGTATTTTATGTAATGAGTTTTATTGGTGAAGAGTGGTTGTGAAATACAAGAAATTAACCACTGAAAAAATAGAATATTTATTAGAAAAATACCCTGAACTTAAAATAGAGAAAGGTAATTTTGCTTTTGTTGAATATACAGAATTATTGGATCAATTAGGAGCATATCCAAAACTTATCGACAAAAAGTTATTTGATGCTTGTAAAAATGTGCGCGAATGAAATACAGTATGAAGTCGTGGGAAATGGCTGGATGATGGTGAGATATATGTTTGGAAGTGAATAACTCAATGTTCTTGTCAGAATAAAGAACACCCAGAATTGTATAAAACACTTCGTTTCTATACAGCAGAAACCAAAAAGAAAAAGGTTCAACGATATCAATATTATCGTTGTTCTTGTAATGATAAAACTCTTTGTGATAAAACATCAATTTCTGGAACACGATTAGAAGATATGATTTTTGATAAAGTAATATCAAAATTAAAACTAAACGCTTTTGATTTGAAGATGTTAGAAAAAGTAATTCAGTTTGAATTAGAAAAACAGTGAAAGCTCCAAGAGGATACAAAACATAAACTCAACCAAGAATTAGGACGCTTGGAAAGTGAAAAAGAACTCTATGTAAAGCGATATGGAAAAGAAACTGATGATGATATGATTGAGGAATTAGGAATTGCCATCAAAAAGATTAAAAGAGATATTGAAGAAATTAAAAATAGATTAAATAACTTTGATGATGTGGCGGAGTATAACAAAGAACAGATAGAAGAACCATTAAAATACGCGAAAGAATTAGCAACAGGATTTAAGAACTTTTCACCAAGAAAAAAACAGCATATTGCTGCTTCTATTTTTAATAGTATTGTTATACAAAACAAAGAGATTATATATTTTGACTTAAAGCCTTTATTTAAGGGTATTTATAAACGTGGGGTTCTAATAGACCCCAAAAAGACTGACATAAGCATAATGGAAGGTTCGAACTCTAAAAACAAGAAAAAGAAGCCATTACTGACTTCTTCTTCGGATATTGACCTTTATGGCGGTGGGCCGGGGATTCGAACCCCGGCGGCACCTTGCGGCACCCTACAGGTTTAGCAAACCCGCCTCTTCAGCCACTTGAGTAACCCACCACGTGCGCGGATTATAGAAAAAAGAGGAAGAAATGCAAATTTAGAATCCTCATTTTTCTGAAAACGAAGAAAGTTTTATTGACTTATATTTTTTATGTACTAAAATATGTGAGTTATTTTATAATCATACACATATGTCAGGAGGTCACGGGCACGACGATCATGGTCATGATGATCATGGGCACGGAGGAGGAGGTGGAGGTGGATTCGATTTTGGGATCACATCGATGATCGGCGGATTCTTTGGAGCCGTCAGTGGAGCCAATGCGATGAAGAACTTCCGCGAAGGCAAAGGCGGTGGAGGCGGACATGGACATCACTAAAGAAAAATCCCAAGAGTTCCTTGGGATTTTTTAGTTATTTGAGAATATGAAGCTACTGCACTACCACCACCACTTTCGGCTCCTTTCCGATCTCATGGAGACAGATATCACATGCTTTTCGTTCGACGTGAGCTACGAAACTCTCTGCATCCTTGAATCGAGTGAGATCCTTCAGGATGTCCTGGATCGCGATATCGAGCGATTTTTCGAGAGTGGCGATCTGAGCGACTGGTGGAAGTCCGACGGTCGAATACTTGATCGCGAATCCACTCGATTTCTTCACAATACCGATCACGAGCACTCCCTGAGACGAAATCTGGAATCGATCATGGAGTTCTTTCTCAGCGGTATATCCGACCATACGACCATCCACCGTAATGAGCTTATGGGATGCATATTCGTCGGTTTCTCGAACGGCCTTAGGACCAAATTCGAGAATTTTTCCATTTTTCAGGATAATCACCTTATCCTTCGAATATCCGAGTTCATAGGCATTTCGAGCATTTCCTCGAAGCATATGCGGGAACCCATAGATCGGTACATAGTACTCTGGCTGAAGGAGATTGATCATTTTCTTGGTATCCTCTTCACGCGCATGTCCACCTGCATGGATTTCTGATTCCTTATAATGATGGATTTTTGGTCCTTGTTGGGTAATAAGATCGAAGAGTCCTTGGACGGCACGTTCATTTCCTGGAATCACGGATGATGAGAAAATAATCGTGTCATTGGCTTTCAGAGTTGTATCGCGAGATTCTCCTGTCACGATACGCATGAGCGCCGCATAGCGCTCCCCCTGAGCCCCCGTACAACAGATCGTTACCTGATCATCGGGGAGTCGAGCCGCATCCTCCATCGAAATAATCGTTCCCGGTTTTGGACGGACGTATCCGAGCTTGATCGCGATATCGATATAGTTATTCATCGAACGACCGAGGAGTACGACCTTACGGTTATATTTCTCAGCCGTCGAAATAATGAGCATTACACGATCGATGATCGAAGAAAACGTCGCGGTAATGACACGACCGGGCGCTTTTTCGAAAATATCTTCGATCGAGTGGACCACCTCTGATTCAGAAATCGAAGATCCGAGCAGATGAGCGTTCGTCGAATCCGAAAAGAGTGCGCGAACTCCCCGTTTCCCGAGAGTTTCGAGATATTCATAGTTCGTCGATGGACGATTCGGAAGTGGATTTCGATCGAACTTCCAATCTCCTGTATGCACAAATCGACCTACGGGTGTCTCGATCAACAGTCCGACCGAATCAGGAATCGAGTGATCCACCACAAATGGAGTAATCTGAAAGTGTTTTCCCATCTGAACGGGCTGATAGCGCACATATTCCTTCAGGTTTGGAAGCGCTGCTCCCATATCTGATTGTTTCAGCTTGATGAGCTCATAGGCCATCGCCGTCGCATAGAGAGGAATACCGCGTCCGAGTTGCTCCATGAGGTAGTATACTCCTCCGATATGATCGATATGTCCGTGGGTAATACACGCACCGACTACTTTTTTCCCACGACAGTAGGTGAGATCAGGAATCGAGGAATTAATACCATACTGATACTGATCAGCGAACTGAAGACCCATATCGATGATAATCATCTCATCTTCATATTCGAATCCCATACAGTTGAGTCCGACTTGCTCGGTTCCTCCGAATGGAATCACTCGCATCGTCCCCTTTGCGAGCGGCTTGACTCGATCTTCGTGGTGTCCGAGAAATTTTTTGAGTGCCTGAACGGGCGTCAAAAACGGATACGAACGTTTTGGTCGATAGGAATCTTCGAACAGGAAGGAATCTCCAGGACGGAGGTTACTCTGCATTTTCTTTCCAGAATCAAAAAAGTTTCTCGGGGCATATCCCAACATCGTATGTTGTTCTCCAGGATGCTTCTGGAATCGTTTATTTCGCATAAATATTTTGGTTATAATGTAGAATCTAATCTATTTGGGAAGGAATTTTATAAAGATGTTGTCATACGTTGAAGAAGTAGCTCTTTTTACTCAGAGATTCTCATACGAAGTAAATGAAAATTACCGTTCGATAATAATCGGCATGACCACGGGGGTTCGACCCGTCAGGAGATAACAGTATTTCGTAATTTCGCGACGAAATGTCTGAACGAGCTCTCCTCGTTCGATACGAGGATTTGCAAGAATCGACTGTTCATAGGTATGACGGATTCCTTTGAGAATCTCCTTATGGACACTCATCATCTCATGAGAATGCACAAAACCCCGAGAATCGATAAAAATATGTCCAACGATAGCGCGAGCCACCCCATCTTCCTCGATCACAAAAGTAAGTATCCCATTTTCTGCGAGTTCCTTTCGATCTTTCAGGACATATCCTGCCTGAAGACCCACAGAATTTTTATCGAGAAAAAATGTGTCAAAGGTAAAACGAAGCGAATGTTTCGTGGGTAATGATTTTTTCAGTTCGATAATTTCCCCTACTTCGATATGCTCATTCGACAAGCCAAGAAGAAATACTCACTGATCCTTTCGAAGGACGGGAACTCATGAAAGAGGAGTATTGCTCCCATGAATTCCATCGATGAAACTCGTATTTCCCGCAGCAATCATCACCCCTACATCCGTATGATTCAGAGTAATATCAGCAATTTTTCGCTCTGGAGTCGACGGAGAAAAAAGCTCGAAAAAGCGACAACGATCGAGAAAATCCTGATCCTTTATACTATCACGAATTTTTGCAATAACTTCACGAGAACCGTACACATGAGGAAAACCAAGTCCTTCAAGAATCATACGAAATGGTTCGATGGAAAAACCTGGATCGAGGATGACCCAACCTGCGAGTCGATCCCGTTCGCTATAGGCGAGACGCATATCGGGAAATGTCGGATAGGATGTTCCCATCATTTCTACACTTCCAAATCCCGTTCCAAAAAGAAGAGTTGTTTCTTCGTAGCGCAAAAGGAAAAATGGATCCGAAGCAGTTGCCTCAGAAAGAAGAACAAATCGGAGTGTCCCCTCTTCATTTTGTGGCAAAAAAGACGGTTTCATCGATTCAACCAGCTGAATGAGTGGATTTTTTGGAATCTTTGGAGTGGGTGCTGGAGTACTGGTTCCATGGAAACGTTCACGACTCACGGGCTTTCGAGATTCTATCGGACGATGGTACATCGATGATGAAGGTGCTCGAACAGGTTTGGATACAGGCGCCTGCGAACGTGGTTTCTCCGAAAATGTCTTTTTCTCATCAGAAAAAGTACCAAAAGCGATATCATGCGTATCGCCAAAAATGTTTGACATAACAAAAAATAATAAGAAAGCATTCAGATTGCCCGTATATTGGCAATGAAAAAAGAATGAGATGTTATCAAGCACTTGAATCGTCCAATATGAAATATCAACAAAAGGAGAACTAGAAACTTGATGAACAAATCAGTAAAAACCGTATTTTCACTGAACTTTCCACCAAGGAAATCGTGGAGGGAGTATATAGACTATTCGAGGGAATTCAAGTATTTTTTCACAGAAATAGGAATCTTCGTCGTATCCCATACATAACTCGGGATCGTCTGAGTCCGAAAATCCGTTCCTACAAATTCCCTATGAATAAAAACATGTTCAGAAAAAAATAGATACTTCTGACGTAACGAATCATTACGCAAGGCACGATCAGCGAATTCATCATTATGAAACATATAGAAAACAAAGGATTCCGCAAAGTCCTCGAACTGATTCGTCGCAGCATACCCTGAAACAAAACTCGAGAGCCCTTCTCCTGATTTTTTTACGGTTTTATCCTGCCAACTAATCGAATAAAACAGATTCGATAGATCATTTCCTCCATTCGGAATCAGGTAGTAGATATCTACATAGTGTCCGATCTCATGAGCTAATAATTTGATAAATTCACTATCTCGAGCCACATACGGAGAAAGAGTGATGGAACGGCCTGTCATTTTTCCACGAGGCTCTGTTTGTTTTGCATCTATAACAATCGAGAGGGCACTATATCCAAAGCGAAGCGTATCAGCAGAGAGTACCTCCTCGATCATTTGCTTTCTTCCTTCTGCATTTTTTACCGAACCAATCGTATTCACTACAAAACCCTCTCCTGCAAAAAGAGGAAAGACTCAAAGCAAACACAGAAAAATACACAAAAAAAGAGAACGAACCATGAAGATCACGACTAAGTATTACCGACTAATTCATAGATAAACCGGACTAAAATATCCACAAGTCCGAATGAAGCCATGAGAAGAAGGAGTCCAACTACTGCGAAAATTCCTGTTGTTTTCGCATGTTTTAACTTCTCATCATCGCCATATGCGGTTGTATATTGTATCCCAGCAAATACGAGTGCCCCTACAGCAAAGAGTGCTCCAAACTGTATAACCTTTTTTGCGATATTCGCAATTCGTTCTTTCACTCCTTTAATATCAGAAGTATTTCCTGGCGGAATACCAGGAGTATCCTGTGCACAATTTTTGAGAAACTGTGCAGCATTGGCCGTCTGGTTGGCTTCAAAGGTACAATTCGTAGTCGCAGTAGTATCCGCAAAGAGAAATCCAAGAGGAAAGAAAGAGCACAGAAGAAAAGAGAGAAAACGCCACATAAGAGAGGAGGTATTAGAAAGAAATTTGCGAAACAATCGTCACAAAGAAATAGGCACACATGACCGTGATTAAACCAATCACGCTATACGAAAGTGCTTTCCATGCTTTTTTCATTTTTTCTTCATCCCCCTCAGCGGTCAAGAGCTCATAGGCGACATAGATCGAAACTCCCACAACAATAAGCGGAAGAGCGACCCGAAGTAAGATTTCCTCCGCATACGAGAAAAATCGCATAATCGTCCAGGAAGTGGAATCACGAAAAATATTTCCTTCGAAATTTCGACCAAATACAAAATCACTCGCTCCCGCCGCAAACATATGCAATGGAAAGAACCCGTACGCGAAGATGAATCAAAAAATCTGTTTCATAAAAAATAATTATATCTGAATAGAGCCAACAAACTTAATAATACCATAGGCCATACCCGCAAGAAGCACTCCGATGAGGCCATAGATAATGGTATAGCGAGCTTTTTTTACCTTCTCATCATCGCCTGCTGCATAGATAATCTGAATCCCCGCCCACGTAATCGCAATCACTCCAAGAATACCAACCACGCCAATACCATAAGCAATAATAGCACCTATAACATCAGCGCCATCGGCATTTGGAACAGGAAGCATACCATTTCATACTCATGAATCTCGCGTTGGATCAAGAACTTCAGCAACCGCTGAAACAATAGAAATAGGAAGAGGAAGAAGGAAAGCAAGAAGGAAAAGAAATCGTTGCATGTGAATTATGTGATGATATATTGGATAATTTTTATGATCGTGAGGGAGAAAAATGCAACACATACCGCCACAATATTCCACTTAATAATCGTTTTTGCTTGACTCACCTTCTCACTATCGCCAGCTGACAGGACATAATAATATCCTGCCACCATAAAGGAAACGGCAGCAATAATCGGAACCATATAGAGTAAAATCGTGGAGACTTTCCCGAGCAGAAGCTGAAATGCATCTTTTCCAGTAATGGTAAAGGAACCGCAATTTTGATGCATTGGATCCATATCACAGGTACTGACCTGAAAATCAGGACTCGCAATATCATTGACCCCCTCAGCAAAAACAAAAAGACTCGAGAACGTACTTACGATAACAAAATAGATGGTCAGAAGAAAGCGAAGCATAGAGAAAAGTAATTTCGCTCACTATATCATATAGTGAGAAAAAATCCAAAAAAAACAGAAAAAAGACAATTTGCAAAAAAAGGGTTTCTTTATACAATAGTCGCGTTTTTTTACACTGATTTTTATGACTTATATCCTTGTAGTCGTTGCTCTTATCGTTATTCTCATCATCATGATGCAATCGAAGGGTACTGGACTTTCTATCATTCCTGGTTCTGGAGATTTTGGAAAATTCGAACGTCGTGGTCCAGAGAAGACACTTCACACTATCACTATTATCATGGTGAGCGTATTTGTACTCCTCTCCATCTTTATGTATTTTGTTCGATAATTTTTGAAGGAAATCCAACCTTTTCTTATGATAATCAGCGAACTTCGCAAGCCTATTCTCATCACTGCGACCATTCTTTTTGGTGTGTTTTTTCTCCATCTTATCGGAGTCTATATTTACGAAGGAGGAGCATCTATCGGGGTTCGATGAGGAAGTATCAGTATTGGAATTGTTGGGGAATCTCCCGATATTCCCAATCCTCTCGAATACGGTCAATGAAAATACAGTGACCTTATCTTGAAATTCCTATTTCGATCAGTCATTCGATATGACGCAAAAAGTGGAGAATATGGAGCAGATATTGGTTCTTGTGATATTCGAGACCTTTCGAAAGTACACTGTGAAATCAAAAAACAACAATTTTGGTCTGATGGAACAATAATCCAAGTGGATGATATTGTAGCGAGCTATAAAGCATTCCAGGCAAACCCTGGAAGTGATAAAATGAGAGCATTCCTCGCAGGCATTACCATCACGAGTAAAGATAAAAATTCGATCGATCTGAGTAGTAAAGAAAAGAATTCTCTTATGCTCGATCTTCTTATCTACCCGATTATTCGAAGCGATATGCTCGAACGTATTCGTACAGGACGACTCGCAGCAGATGGGTACATTACCTCTGGACCCTATGTATTTCTAGAGAAAGACTCAAATAGCCAATATGGATATGATCGTATCACAATAGGAAGAAATGCAAAAAATGAGGGAGAAGGATGGCTCGATAAGTACCATTTTTTATTTTTTCCTGATATTGGATCCCTGGAGCGCAGTAGCGATACCGTGAGTGTTATTATCCCACCAGTAAAAAATGAACATATTCCCGTAAGCCCCCGTTTTTCACCCTATAGGTATTCATTTTACGAATTTATAGGACTCTTTCAAAATACGGATCGGATCAGTGGTGATGTGAGAAAATATCTTTCTCTTGCCTTGAGCTCGAGCTTTTCAGGACAGGTTGTCGATCAGGAACGTCCCGTTCATAGTATTTTTCCAGATTCTATTACGATTCCTCCTCCAAAACTCCCGAAAGACCTCGCTGATATTATGCGAGAAAAGGGGTATATGAAGCCTGCGGAAAAAATCAGTCTCCTCGAAAAAATACCCATCGTACTCACGGGTGCGAGTGTAGATTATGGAACACTGAATTATTTTACCACCCCAACAAAACAAAAAGTTCTCTTTACAGAAGTAGCCGATGGCACACTTCTACTGACTGGAAATGTACCAGCAGGAACAAAATCTGTCTCCATCAGTGGATATGCCTTAAAGGAATTTATTCCTGATAATACGACATTTAGCTATCGCGTGAGTCTCGAAAACCAAACGCTCATCGAAGGGAAAAATATATATACCCTCGAAACCGAAAATGCAAATGGAAAAAAAGAAACCAAAGAAACTCTCACGGTGTACTATTCACGAGATCCTCTGAAATTAAAAACAATGAAAGAGCAACTCGAACAAGAATATGTGAATAAGCTCAATACCCCTGAACTCGTGGCCGAACGCCAAAAATGAATCATGGAGAAAAAAGCAAAATTCACCGCTCTCGATCCACGATACTACTACAATGAGGCACTCAAGCCATATGAACTCACGATCATGCATGCAGGAGAACCAGCGTCACTTGCCTCCTATGCCAAACAAGTGGAGTCGACCCTTATGAATCTCGGTATTAAGAGTAGCATCACTCCTCTTTCTACGAAAGACCTTCAAACAATGCTTCAGAAAGGGAAAAAAGACTATGATATTATTCTGGTAGGATTTGAGGCCACTGGTAGAATTTCCCGAGTGGGACAAGTATTTCTCTCGAGTGAGTCCAAAAATGGAATTAATTTTTCGAAAATTGAAAGTAAACAACTCGACAGTCTGTTTTCTACCCTTCGTACCGCTACCGAAAAAAGCGTAACCGAAGATACTGAGCGCAAGATTCTAGAATATCTCCAGGATGCTGCTTTCTTTACCCCTATTTCGAGTCCGATTCATACACTCTACATTGACCGAAACCTCAAGGGTGTGACCTCCATAGAAACCTTTCAGGATATTACTACACTGCATAGCACTCTCGCAAAGGCAAGTATCAAGGAAACCTATATGATACAAACAGAGGGAAAGTGAATCCTAGCGTTTTTCCGATGGATCGGACATCAGATAGGAAACAGGGGAAATTCTCATTAATTCAAAATTTGTGAAGGAATCGATCGTATTACATGCTTGGGAAGTAATTACTCATTTTCCATCGCTCAAAAAGCTTAATTTTTTTCCATCATTCATAGGAATGGTATGGCTTTTTTTGATTCTTCTCTATCAGCTGACCTTTACCTACATTACTGTCTTTCATCAGAAAGATAAATTTATCCAGCTCATTTCGGACTTCATCCACAAAGATTACTTTACAGAAGTACTGATCGGACTTGCTTGTATTTTTCTTCTCTACATGATTCTTGTTCCTATTGCGGAAGGTGGAATTGTCGAGATGATACACTCATACCGAAAAACAAATGGCGAAAAAGTGCGTCGCACGTTTCAAGGAATATTTGATGGCCTTCGCCACTTTCTCCCCTTATTTGAGGCGCATAATGTAGTAGCAATCTTTCGTCCATTATCCATTATTACCTTCTACATTCTCCTTTTGCGAATATTCGGAACAAAATACCTCGTTCCTATTTCATATCTTATGGGTGGCTATCTGATATTCGCCTTCTTTCTGAATATGTGTTTTGCCTACACGAAATATTTTATTATTTTCGAACACAAATCAGTGGTTCCAGCCCTCGCAGCATCAACCAGCATGGCAGTTCGACATATTGGAATCACCATGCAACTCTACTATACCATGGTGCTTCTCTATCTTCGAACCATCCTTGTGGCAATATTTTTTCTCGTTATTCCCTTTTTTCTCTCGGGTATTGTTGCCTTTTTCACGATCCAAAGCGTTGTCATTACACTGATAACACTTTCACTCCTCGTATGCGTGATACTATTTATTTTTATCGCCCATCTGAATTCGACCCTCGAAATTTTCGTCGAAGCTACTTGGTATGAGGCGTACCAACTCTGCAAGAAAGAAGATGCCGAAGATGGTCATCATGAAGAAAGTCATGGGCATGGAAATACACATGATGTTCATGGGCACACAGAGCATCATGACACTCACCACGATGCCCATCATCACTAGTCGATAAATATATCACTAAAATCTTCCTGTATGCCGTCATCACGATACTGGTGAATGGCATTTTTTATTGCCAAGAGTCCTATGAGAGATGCATTTCGTCGGCGTGGCGAAATATCGGTTCCGATCAGACTTTGAATATAGGATTCATTATAGGTTAGGATTTCATTGAGCGAAAGACCAATACTCGCTTCGAGCGTAATTGCCGTACATGCGGTCGCGACGATCGACATATATCCATCAAACGATGCTTCGATAATGACTTCATCCTGAATCAGGAGAAATACTTCCACTACATCGGCACACACACGATTGTGTTCACGATATCGAATAGTAGGATTTTCGAGGATGTACTTATTCGCGGGCTGATTCGAATATTCGATAATGAGACTATTAGTATCCATAGGATATTATGCAGTAAGGAGGAATAATTCACGGAAAAATGCATCGATATCTTCGGTCGTATTGTAGATATAGAGACTCATACGAAGCGATGCAGGAATCCCATAATAGGCATGCAGTGGCTCAGTACAGTGGTGTCCCGCACGCACTGCGATACCACGATCCGCGAGAGAATCAGCAATATCTTTCGGATGATGACGATCAAAGGCGAAAGAAAAAGCCCCAATACGTCCATGTACATCTTGTGGACCAATGAGACGAACACCACCCGGAAGCTTCGGGATATACTTCAGTACATGCATTACCAACATTTGTTCATGCTTTTCTATCACCTCATATCCTCATTTTTCTTCGATATACAGAAGAGCGGCCCCCAGACTCGCTGCTCCCGCAATATGAGGAGTTCCTGGTTCATAACGATACGGCAATCATGCTACTTCATAGCCAGACTCTGAAACGGTATTGATCGCACCACCGCCACAAAATGCTGGCAGCATCGATTTGAGGAGTTGTTTTTTCCCATAGAGAATACCAATTCCCGTGTCAGACATCACCTTATGTCCTGTAGCGATGAAAAAATCAATATCATACCGACTCACATCGATCTGGAAATGAGGAAATGATTGGCTCCCATCGATTACCAAGAGGGGACGATCTGCGAGTTTTCGCATCATATATCGTCTGAGAACCTCATGAACGGCATTTATATCGAGAGTCGCTCCCGTAACATTCGATGCTCCAGAAAGAGAAATGAGCTTTACATTTGGTGCTAATTTTTGTGAAAGATCATCGAGATCGATTCGACCTTCTGGAGTAATGTCGATCCACTGGATCTGAATTCCATATTCCTCGGCGATAATCTGCCACGGTACAATATTCGCATGATGTTCGAGACGAGAAAGAAGTACTACATCACCCTTTTTCAGTAGTTCTGACTTTACGAGCGAGCGAGCGAGAAGATTGAAGGCATAGGTAGCATTATACGTATAAATAATCTCATGGGGTGAACTTGCCCCCAGAAAACGAGCCACTCGTTTTTTCGAATCCTCATACAATGCCTCCGCTCGCTCTGAGAGATCATACGAACCACGATGAATATTGGCGTAGGAATGAGAAAGGCAACCAACAAGCGAGTGAATCACTCGATCGGGCTTCTGAGCACTCGCTGCAGAATCCAGGAAAATAGTACCTGGAACTTCTCGCAGAAATGGAAAATCATTTTGAAACATAGAACAATAGGTTACCAAGGAAATACAGAACTCCCAGAACTCTGTGCCTGCTGGAGAGTATGAATTCGTTCGATATAATCATTTGCTTCCGCAACAATATCAGGCCACTCTTCAAGGTGTGAAAGTTCTTCGAACAGTGCAAGCGATTCATCTATTTTCGCCATATCAAAATCGAGAATCGCCTCTTCCAATTCATAATTCGGATTTTTCTTTCTATCGGTTTCGGATACATTCGAAAGTACTTGTATAGCACGATCGCGATCACCATTGAGTCGAAGCGATGTGATATAGAGAGGACGAATCATGTTTGATCCAGAGTAGATTTGCAATCCCTGTTCTGCCCATGTTTGGGCTCGCGTATTTTCTCCGAGAGAAAGTGCCGTAGAAACACCTACAGCTACATCATCTTCGAGCACATCTGGCTCCTGGAGGAGATAATTCATTACCTTCATAAGACTATTGGTATCCGAAAGAAGGGAATAATTATAGGCAAGTCGACGTTCGAGATCCGTTTTTGGGGTATATCCAGCGAGAATCGCATTATTCAGATAGAGATTCGAAGTGATGTAATCCTTTAAGAAAAAATGAATTTCTCCAAGAAATACCATGGATTCAAGATCTTTCGGATCATGTTCGATATACTGGAGAAAAAGCTTTTTCGACGCATCATACTCACCGAGCGAAAAGAGTGCTGTAGCACGCAATTTTATCACTTCAAAGTAATCAGGTCTCGAATCAAGAATCTCTCGAGTAAGCTTCTCAACCGCTCGATACATGCCTTGTTCATAGAGCTTTGCTGCTATTGCGAAATTTCTATATTGGTAATCAGGGGAGATTTTTGAAGCATTTTTCGATACGGATGCAAGTTCCATAAGAGAAGCGTACGAACCCGTGTATAACTCAATCTGAATGACGCAATTATGAATCCCCGTATAACAGGTGTCGATCGTATGATAATACTCTTGTGCGCCCGTACCTATTACCAACTTCCCGAGTTCACCAACACGATCCAATTCATTCTCATCGAAAAATAATGCCGAAAACAACTCATTTTGTTCAGAATCATTCAGTTCAGAAAGTGGCACTTTCACATAATTATCGTATGACTGCTTCCATTGTTTCTGGAGAAAATATACATGCGCAATCTTCTTTCGAACTACTTGATCATCTGGCAATCGCTCTGCTACTTCGAGATAATATCGCAGTGCATCCTCTGGAGCATTTCGCAGGGAATAATAGTCCCCCTTTCGGATTCCGACCATTTGTGACTTCCGTTTTTTGGCGAGCTTAATCTTCTCATCAGGATCCATAACAGAAGCATAAGTAGCTTTCTCACCAGAAACCGAAAGAGGGAAGGGAGAAGTACTATTGTTAGTACATGATGTAAGTAAAAAAAGTGCAATCCCTGCACCAAATAAAGCTAATTTCATGACTATACTATAGTGAAAACTCCAGAATACGATAGTTTATTTTATTGAGAAATTATTGTCAAACATACCATTTGATGTATACTTCGCCACCGCATCCCTATTTTTGTTCTGCCTCATGGACGTACATCACCAACTTACATCATACGACTATCTCCTTCCTCCTGATCTTATTGCGGAAGAAGCGATTCATCCCGCACATGATGCTCGCCTTATGATCGTTGATCGAGCCACTGGTAAAATCGAATGAGAAAGTACATTTTGGCATTTAGATGAATTCCTCGAAAAAGATCGAGTTTTATTTTTCAATGATTCACGTGTTCTTCGAGCCCGTATCCCACTCGAATCAGTAACGATCGAACGATTGAATGGAAGTTTTGGAAGCATTTCCAACGGTGAGATTCTATTTTGTAAAAAGATTGATTCTACTCGATTTGAAGCCCTGGTACGGCCTGGAGCAAAATTTCGCATTGGTACAAAAATCCACTTTCGAGCGGATACCTTGAGGTTGTCGACATGACTGACATGGGACGTATCCTGGAAGCTCATGAGATCAGTATTGAGTCCTTAATGGAGCATTTTGGACAACTCCCACTCCCCCCGTATATCGAATATACCAAAGAGAAAGAAAAAGACTACCAGACCGTATTTGCCAAAAAAGAATGATCCGTTGCTGCACCAACAGCATCCCTTCACTTTACGCAAGCATTGCTCGACAGGATAAAAAATGAAAAACAATATGTCACCCTTCATGTCGGACTTGGTACATTTAAGGGAATCGACGTGTCAGACATTCGAGAATATCAGATTCATGGAGAAACGATAGAAATCGAGAAATCCCTCTTCGAAACCATCACAACCATGAAGCAAAGTGGGAAAAAAGTGGTAGCGGTGGGGACAACCGCCTGTCGAACTCTCGAATCCCTTCCACATCTTTGGGCACATTTGAGCCAAGAGGAAAAAAACACCTTCGATGACATGACGCAGGCATTCTGGAATGAAACTCAAGAACATGCCAATCCTGAATATATTCATGCTATTCGTCTCGAAAACGAGCATTACTTTTTCGAAACAACCATTTATATTTTTCCAGGGAAACCCTTTTTGGTTATCGATGAACTCATTACGAATTTCCACCTTCCAGAATCATCACTCCTCGTACTGGTAAGTGCTCTCATAGGTACAGAAAATATGAAACGTATCTATAGGCATGCTATTGAAAAACGGTATCGATTTTTTAGTTTTTGAGATGGAATGTATATTCGAACAAAATAATAAAAACGCAAGTCAAATCCATTTGCCCGAAATTCAAAATCTATATAATACCGATATTCTTATTACTATCCTTCCATTTTATGCGATCTCTTCTTCTTATACTCTGTTTTAGTATGATTCTCCTTTCGAGCTGTGGAAGTACTCCTGAGACGGAGAGTAGTAGTACTGGAAGCACTCCTACAAATGGACCTCTCGGGAAAAATATGGACTACGAAGCCGCTCTGAAAAATACATCCAGCCTCATTAAAGATTCAGATGCATTTCGTGAATGTATGGCTCCTGCAGTAAATATGTGTGAGAACAGCGTTGGGATGCGCATGGCTCAAGAAAAAAAATCAGAAAATATCTGTAATGAACTCTCACAACCTGCGAATCGCGAAAGTTGTCGCATGACCGTAGTGAGCATGATCGCAGAAGATAAGAAAGATATGAATCTATGTAACAGCCTCTCTGGAGATTCTCAGGTATACTGTAAAACACAATATATTCGCCGTGATGCGATGAATAAAAAAAGTGTCGAGGCCTGCAAGCAGATGTCTGATATTCTCGGAAAGGGTACAAATTCTGGAGAGGCGAAGATGTATGTACAACATAACGAAGTGGATCAGTGTATCTTAGAAGTTATTAATACTTCGGACACGGCTACCAGCGAAAATTGTGATGTTATTCGTGACGAAATGACGAAAAAAATCTGTATCGACACCGTAAAACAAAGGGCAGAAATGAGAAAATATATGTCTGAGAGAAATCTTCCAAACTCATCCGAACCTACTCATAACTAATTTTTCATGACCGTTATCCGAAAATGTATTATTCCTGCTGCAGGATTTGGAACTCGATTCCTCCCTGCGACAAAAGCACAACCCAAAGAAATGCTTCCAATCGTCGATAAACCCGTGATCCAATACCTCGTAGAAGAAGCAATTTCCGCAGGAATCACTGATATTATCATTATTACTGGACGAGGAAAAAGAAGTATCGAAGATCATTTCGATAAATCCTTCGAACTCGAACAAACACTCGTGGAAAAAGGAAAGACGAAAGAACTCGCCGAAGTAGAAAAAATATCGAATCTCGCACGAATTGCCTATGTTCGCCAGCCGATTCCACGAGGAGATGGAGATGCTCTTCTGCGAGCAAGAACGCTGATCGGAGATGAACCGTGTCTGGTGCTTTTTGGAGATGATCTGATTCGTGGGGAACGGTCAGGAGCCCAGCAATTGATCACCGCTTTCGAAGAGAAAAATGCACCCATTATCGCTCTCGAACGTGTCAGCGAAAAACGAGTTTCATCGTATGGAATTATCGAAGGTATCGATGAGAATGATCGATTACATCGGGTTACAAAGTTTCTCGAAAAACCAAAACCGACGGAAACACCATCGCGTCTCGGAGTCATCGGAAAGTATGTAATCACTCCAGAAGTATTCGACTATCTTCTCGAGGATAGTGAAGGAGTGAGCAAAGATGGCGAAATTCGTCTCGCCGATGCCTTTGCTCGTATGGTAACAAAAAGTCCGATTTATGGACTCGAAATGGAAGGAACTCGATACGATACAGGCGATAAGTTCGGGTTTCTGAAAGCAACCATCGACTATGCCCTCGCCCGAGAGGATCTCGGGGATCAGCTCATAGAATTCCTTAGGAAACGACTCGGATAAAATAATTTTCTCGGAAAAACGGCAGAACCTCATTTCTTCCGTTTTTTATTTTCTCATATCATGAACAAATCAGAACGACGAAACATCGGAAATCATGGAGAACTCATCGCCCTAAAATATCTCCAAGAAAAGGATTATGCAATTATTGCTACGAATTATACGATTCCTGGTGGCGAGATCGATATTATCGCCCAGAAAGATGATATTACTATCTTTATCGAGGTACGATATCGAACGGATGAATCTCATGCGCATCCTCTCGATACGTTTACCCTGCCAAAACGTCGCGCGATGCGGCGAACCGTCATGACCTATATTGCGAAACATCATATTGGTGAAGATATGATTCGTATTGATTTTATCGGAATTATGCCAAAAAAAGACGGTACTGGGTATCGTCTTTGGCATGAGAGAGGGGTGGAGATATAATTAATCATTATGATCATTTGGATGATCTGGTTGATCACTCGCATCTGCAGATCATCCTTGATACCGAGGATCAAGGTCAGGATCAGTCCATATAGGATCATTTTTTGCAGGTGGTACTTGCGTTTTTACATGAGCTTCTTTTTGAAAATACTTTTGCAGTTGCTCGACAGGAGTGGAATTTGCACGGTATCCTCAAGCATTTCATACCCAATAGAAATAATCAGAATCTGCACTCCTTTGACGGAATTCTGGATCAAATATAGATCGAGGATCAATCCCTATATCTCGTAATTCTTTCCAGTATTGATATGGCTTATTTAAATCTGCAGTAGCACTTCCTGATCCTGATGGATTAAGTTGTTTTATAAAATGATCAAGAATTTCATTTCTATACGCGAGAAATTGTGCCTTCTGTAACTCTTCATCACCATCAAAATAACCAATATCTCGACTCGCCTGCAGTTGCTCGATCACACCCATCCAGAGTTTATCATGGATTTCCTTTTGCATCTCGAAGTCCCCCGTCCTTCGTCCGAGATTAATCATCGTCAGAATACGTTTCATGGAACGCAATCCTGTCTTAGTATCCTGTTCCCATATGCGATTCATACGGAGACCATGCTCATCATACCAATCTTTTCCAAGGTCGTTTCCTGGTATTTTACCATCATTCAATTGCATAGCATGACCACCATTAAGTACCTCATTATAGGCTCGAATCGTTTTATTTCCTTCTTTTGCCTGTTTGATAAGCCAACCATTATGTCACTGGAGCATATCATGAAGTCCTGCTCCTTGGTATTTTTGCCAGAATTCCATCAGAGCCGTTGCTGGCGCTTTTTTATTATACTTTGATTCCGTGACTTTCGGATCTTCTACACTCTCAAGTCGCTTGCAGATAGAATCAAATTCGGCTATGGCACGATCGGGGATTTTTCATTTTCATTTCAAATCCTCCAGAGCAAGTCGTACCGTATTGCGATAAATCGTATTATTTTGTTCATTTCGGAGAAATGAATATGCATGGAATGAGAAACCAATTTCAGCATATTTCTTGAGTTCTTGGAGGGCGGTATGGGAAGCAAATCGTGAATACCCACCAACCGCCCAGATAAATGGAATTGCCTGGAATGCAGGATCTTTTGTTTTTGCAGTTACGGACTCCATGGCACCTACTACTTTATATATCTCATGCGTATTAAAGTATCCTACTCATTTATTGAGGCGTCCTTGCGCATTTACCATCTTACTCTGATCCTTTCCTTTTTCATAGGCATTTTTATACCCTTCGAATTTCCAGTTTTTTTCGAGTCCACTTGGTCATCCTGAGGCCTTCACCACACTCGCTGCATATGGATATTGATCCCAGTTTCCATCAATGGACTTAAATAAGGCATGCAAGAGCTGTTCTTCTGTTGGCTCATTTTCATGAATTTCATCATTACCCATTTCACCCAAAGCTTTCTTATACGCCTTTTGACGCCAAGAAATCAGTGAACCAGGCAGTTTCGAGGTCAATACAAAGCCATCAAAGAAAGCAAAGTACCCCTTATCAGCAGTTTTAATATTGTGTTCATTCACAATGGGTTGATATTTGCGAATATCTTCAGCATAGAGGTGACCATAGCTTTTGAGCATATAGTTAATTGCTGACATTACCTCTTCAGGACGCGAATCCTTATTATGAACAATGTGGATACATTTCTCTCGACCCGCAGGACCAGGGAGACCAAATATCTTATTCTCATATTTTTCGATGATTTCCTTGCTTGCGGAAGTAATATCCGAATACACCTGAGCATTGACTGAATCTGGAAGACCGAGAAATCGAGACGTTCCCATCGCAAAACGAGCCGCATCGAGTTTCGCCCCTTTTTCGAGCGTATGTTCAATACTATGAAAAATCATCTCGAATCCCTTCCAAATCGAAGCAGGATTCTGCCACTTCATGATACGCTTCAGAAAACTCTTATCAGTATGAGCATGCTCGTGGTGATGATCCCCATGAAGATCATGTTTCGCATTTGGAACAAGTACATGCTCGGTGGTAGCCTTGAGTTTCTTCTGATTCTGGAGATACTCGACAAATGCTCCATAACTCATCGTCTTCCAGGAATACATCCCATTCTTAATTCCCTTCTTCTTCACGTGTTCTTTCACTTTTTGGAGCTCATCGGGACTTTTATACTCTCCGAAACGAACGAGCCCATCTCGGAAAAACTCGATATGAATATGTTCCTCTTTATTTTCACTATTTGCAAAGCATGAAATAGTAGTATCATTGTCATGTCCGTCATGCCCATGTTCGGTCATAACGAGTTTCCCATCTTTTATCATCGCCCCGGGAGCAACTCAAAAATCCGTCAATGCCTCGATCATAGAAGCATCATCAACCAACTTATGGGTTCGACGAAAGGTTCCAGAAGAAGCAATAACATTAAAGAAGTCCTGAAGAGGAATATTGGTCTCTATATTTCCTGTCGAACTCTGAATATCGAGAGTATCTCCATGGATTTTGTGCACTTTCCAGATATCACTCGATGACTTGATACCCGTTTTTGCCTCCTCAGATGGCGCAGAAAAATACGTTCCCGTTTCGAATCCGAACTTCGTACCACTTGGATCGAGGAGATTTATTTTTGTGAGGATATTTTCAGCAGTTACTGGATCCTGATCTACATTTCTCGCATCAAATATTTTCCCATCTTTCCCCGCACTTACCTCATCCAGCGTCAGGAGATTCTCGAATTCATCGGATGAAAGTACATTGACATTCTGATTATCCTTGAGAAATTCATAGAATTTCTGATATGTGACGGGGAAGTGTTGATGATCTCGGATATATCCATTCGTCACGGAGAGTCATTCGAGCTGAACTCCATATGACGTATCTACCTCCAGTGGACCACCCGATGTATCCTGCACCTTCTCGAGACGGATATACTGTGGATTTCCATCCACTCCATCGAATCGAATCACTGAACCTACTGCCTTGAGACGTTTTAGATTCTTAACATGATTCGTTCCATCCGATTTTTGGAGACGCTGCATCATCTCATTTATGAATTCATCATGGAGATCATAATCATCTTCTATTCCATATGCTGGTGAATTTTTATCTCGAGCGAGTGCTTCTCGCTGCTTTCGTTCCCGAATTTGTGATACGATATCATCACTTCGAGGTACTTCGGGACTATCGAGTGCAATCGAACGCACCAACTCATTGAGGAGCTTTCGCTTTACCCCCTCTCCAGAGAAAACCCTATCCATCCCCTGTTCTGAAAAATCCTTTGCTGAAATAGCATGTGATTCATTTTTTGAAAGGGAGCGAATCAGAGACTTTTTCTCGAATTCCTCCATTTTCTCATACGAAGAGCCGAACTGTTCTTCTGAAAACTGGATGAGAAAATCATCATCGATCAATCCGAGGTCATAAGCATCATGAAAGCTCAGCACCACTCCCATCGCTGAAAGAATCTCTTTCTTACGACTCATCGATTCGGTATGGTACGCTGATAATAAGAAATTCATATCATCCGCATCAGGAACTTGCCCATACGCAGAATAATTATGAAAAATCTTTTTTACGCGAGTTCGATCATCTGGATTTTGGAATCGATCTTTCCAGTCATGAAATATACGTTCGAAGTTTCGTTTTTCGGATGGAGTTGTATTTTGTAGATTCGGAAACGTACGATGGATGAATTTCCGAACAAGATGGGTTTTTTGGATGAATGCCTCGAGTTCACGCTCATTCATTTCTGAGAGTCACACTCGTACCATAGCTTCCCAATCGGCACGTTCATCAGAAATTTGGGGAAAAACTTCACCCACTCGATCAAATGCTCGCTTTCTTCGTATAACCAGATTTTTTCCAATGTTCGCCACTTTTTCATTCAAGAGGGTTTCTGTTGTATACTGTTGTATGAGATCATCTGTCACGTCACCCCAGTCTTCCATATTTTGACGGCGGAGATCATGCATTCCCTGGAAAATACGTTCATTTATCTTCGTTTTATCCTTCCTATAGGTGTCAAACTTTTCTGGATTCACGGGATCTCCGAATTCTTGCTGAATTGCTTCTTTTAAAAGACCATGCACATTAGGAGTAGACTTATGTGCTTTTATGTTTTCATCCTGTTCAGGATGTCCGGAATCATTCGCTGCATTTGGAAGCATAGAAAACAAGAGTTATACTGGTATAATTTCCCTTGCATTCTACCTGAAAATACGAAAAAAAACAAATAAAAAAACCCTTCGAAATGAAGGATTTTTTTATAGAAAAACTAATTATTTCCCAGTAGCAGTCATAGACTCAATGGCAACTCCAGTAGATACTTCAGTAGTACCAGTAGCAACAGCACCAGTAACGCTAGTTTCAGTAGTACCAGTAGTAACAGCACCAGTAGTAACTTCAACTACAGGAGTTTCAGTACCAGTAGCAACAGCACCAGTAGTAACTTCAACTACACTTCCAGTAGCAGGAGTTGTTGGAGCCTCAGGAGCTTTAGGCATACCACATGAAGAAAGAAGAGTTACAGCAATGATACTAAGAAGAGCGATACGCATAAGGAGAATAAGTGAAAAAATAAAGGGAACAAAGAAGGTATATCTATACTTTTTGTTTAGTGTTGGTTGCGGAGGTGTGAATCGAACACACGACCTCAAGGTTATGAGCCTTGCGAGCTACCACTGCTCTACTCCGCGGAAAATGGTATGAATGGTGCCAATGGGCGGACTCGAACCGCCGACCTCAGGGTTATGAGTCCTGTGCTCTAACCAGCTGAGCTACATTGGCAGGGGACACAAACTCTATTAAGTTTGAGCGTGATTATAGGGAAAAAAGAAAACTGTCAACATAATTTTTCACGGTTTGTGTAAAATTCCTGCCATCATCTCAAAAAAGCCCCGAAGGAATCAGTTCAGATACACATATATCTGCATATGTTAGCCCCCTATTTTCTCCATTTATTTTCTGATGGAACTCTCTATAGGATGCCGAAAAATGGAAATATTCGAGAAATTGATTCGATTGTTCCTCATTCCATCCGCCCTGCATTTTATACATATCCCAGAGAAATGGCTTCCCCGAAAAAAGTGCCTGTACAAAACTCACTTCTCCACGAATAATATTGAAATCCGATAATTTTTGTAACAGATAATACCGATCGATCGCAAGAAATGGAAGCACAATGCAATTGGGTGAAGGTATATTTTTAGGATTGATTCAAAGACAAAAACATAGGGCATCTTCTGGAAAAGAATCAAAATCTATTCGAGCGAATATTTCGGGATAGCAAAAAATAGAAATCCATTTTTTATCAGCGAATTCCTGTGGTAAACCGAGGGATTCGAGCCATGCAGAACGAGTTATATGAGGAAAATCATGACAGATGAGTCCAGCACCTTTTGGACACGGCGAAGGGATGAGTTCGATAATCTGAGTGATTTCGGAAGAATACAAATGTTCCTGTCCATTCATAACTATCCATGCAGGATCAAATGAGATATAGTCTATCCGCAATACCAATCGTTTTTTCCCATCAGAAAACTTCGGAATCGGAGCATGAAACAAAGCAAGAATACAAAGAGCTCCTTCACTGGGTTCAAAATCAAGCATATCATGAATGGTGTACGATCGAAGGAGATGCTGATTCCGAGCAAAAAACACGCGCGTACGCGATACCTCATTCGTAAATACCCGAAACTGAAATATTCCTGGAAATTGGAATTCGAGAGCTACGATCAATTCGAGAGCAAATCAAATATCTCAGAAATTATCAATCAGTCGAACGAGAATGTCGAGAGGAATCCGTTGCATAAAAGTATGGTTGCGATTCTACTGGGTTTTTATATAATGCAATCAATTTTTCACTATGTTTGCCTATATTCGCGGTACGGTACTGTCCGTGCAACATCCCATCCTCGTTTGTCTCATTGAAGGAACTGGACTTGGACTCGAGATTTTCTCTTCTCCCGGACTTCTTTCGAGTGCTATTTCTGGACAAATGATCGAAATTTCTATCCATCATCACATGACCGAAATGGGGGAAACTCTCTTTGGTTTCATCAATACCGAAGAACGTGAGCTCTTCCGAAGTCTCCTGAAAGTGAGTGGCGTCGGTGGGAAAACCGCTCTCAATATCCTCGGTCTGGGACACGATGCGATCGTTCGTGCGATCCAGTTCGAAGACGATGGAGTTATATCTTCTGTTCCTGGAATCGGGAAAAAAACGGCACAAAAAATCATCGTCGATCTCAAGGGTTCTATCGACTTCAAGAAAACACCTCAAACACCGATGAAAAATAACAGCGATTCCCTCCTGATAAGCTCTCTGGTACAAATGGGATATGATAAAACGCGTGTAGAAGAAGTAATTCAATGAATCTCATCCGAACTCCCGATCGACAAACGCACGATCGAAGCTATCCGTAAACTCGCAAGCTAATGAAAGCATGGAAACAATCCTTTCAGGAATACGTCGGTGGGAAAGATGATCCGAATGCGCACGAACAAATTCTCTTCGAAAGGGCTCAGAAATATATTCGTCGTCTCACTTGGATTCCTGGGATCGAAATGATTGCTCTAGTGAATTCCCTCTCGATGCTCGCGACCCATCCAGATTCTGATATTGATCTTTTTGTGATCACTGGAAAAAATCGACTCTGGCTCGTACGAATTCTTATGACAATAATCCTCACTCTACTCTGAGTTCGTCGCTCGGGAAAAGATATTCCTGGGAATTTTTGTCTCTCATTTTTCCTTACAACAGAGGCAATGAATCTCGAAAAAATTGCCATACAAAATGATATCTACCTCTATTATTGGATATATTACCTCCGACCCATGTATTCAAAAAACTATACCTATGATCGTTTCCTGGCATCGAATCCATGGGTACAACTGGATATTCCCCAGTATCAGAAAAATATATCCGACCTAAAACAAGTGTTATGAAATCAAAAAGAAAACCGTGTTTTGGATAGCCTCAATGCTTTGTGCTGTTTTATCTTCGAAGCACGAACGCGAAAAACAAATGCAAAGCTCGGAAATCCGTGGGGAGTTATCATTTCTGATGGTATGCTCAAGTTTCATCCAGAAGATCGAAGGAAAGAAATTTCAGAGCATTTTTTCGGAGAAAAATAAGGATTTCTCGAAAAATTTTTTGACAAAAGGCATTCCCAATATATACTCCTCTCGCGCTCAAAAAAACATCTGGAGAGATGGCAGAGCGGTTGAATGCACCGGTCTTGAAAACCGGCAAGGCGAAAGCCTTCCAGGGTTCGAATCCCTGTCTCTCCGCCATTGTAATACAAAAATTTCCTTAAGTACTTAAGGAAATTTTTAATATAAATTTCTAGAAATTAGAGTGATTTTCTCATCAAAAAAGGATAGAATCCTATAAGGTGCGCTCAACTTTACATAAACCAAAAAATACTTCCAATTTTGTTGGAAGTATTTTTAGTAATTTTATTCACTAAGTGCTGTAACAATAAAAAATTGATCTGGTGCACTTGATGGAACATTTGATTTTTTCGCATGAATCAAAGCATCTATTTTTCATGAATCCG
>BAAFHK010000001.1:0-750307 GCA_042852035.1 Candidatus Altimarinota bacterium | reverse complement strand
AAAGAAGGCTGATGACATCATTGTGATAGAATGATGAACCATCCATGAACGTTGAACCCACGAAGAACTCATTGCTAAATGAGGCATTTACCATAAGATGTTAGAGTTACAAAGCGGGTTTTAGATTTCTTACTTATATAATTATTATGATTCAAACTATCCTTACTATCATTATCGGCTATATTACAATTATTATTGGTGATTTTGTTTGGCTTTGATATGTGACAAAGGGATTTATTATTCGAGAATTTGGGAATCTTGTTGTTGTAGAAGCTGGCTCAATTAAGATTAATCTTCTTGCTTGACTTACTGCTTGGTTTGTTATAGTTCTTCTTGTTTATGTTTTTGTGATTCGATCAGGTTATGCAACGTCCTATATGAGTGCAGTTATTTATGGTTCTATTATGGGATTTCTCTCATATGCTATGTATGATCTTACGAACCTCACTTTTATTCGGGGATATTCTTTTCTTTTTACGGTGGTCGATATTTTTTGGGGAACATTTCTCTGTGGTATGGTGGCATGTGTTATGTATGCGATACATAAATATTTCCTCGTATGATAACTTTATTCATTTGTTTATTCATAAGCTATCTCCTTCTTTTTCTTATATCCGTTAAAATAAAGGATAATTCTATAGTCGATATATTTTGGTGAGTATGATTTATCATACTTGCCATTGGAAGCTTTATTCTTTGAAAAAAAGAAGTTCCCCAATTCATAATTACTACTTTGATTATTATCTGGTGACTTCGTCTTTCATTTCATATTGGTCTAAGAAAATGGAAAGAAAAAAGGGAAGATTTACGTTACGCCAAATGGAGGGAAGAATGGGGAAGTTGAGCTTACTTTTACTTGAGATCATTCTTTCAAGTTTATATACTTCAGATGATCCTTATGGGTATTGTTGCTCTCCCGATTTTTTTCGTAAATTTCTCTTCTGAATCACCCAAAATTGATATGTGGCTTATTATTGGATTAAGTCTTGCGTTATTTGGATTTATTTTTGAATTAATCGCTGATTATCAACTTAGGGAGTTTATAAAAATTAAAAAACCAGGTGAGATTTTCATGGCTTGACTCTATAAATATTCCCGACACCCAAATTATTTCGGAGAAAGTACATTTTGGTTGGGTATTTCATTTATAGGTATCCACTATTCTTTATTTTCAATTATTGGGTGGTGAGCTATAACAATCCTTCTTCTTTTTGTTTCAGGAGTTCCGCTTCAAGAGATTCGATATGCTGGACGACCATGATGGGAAGATTATAAAAGAAAGACAAGTGTTTTTATCCCGTGGTTTCCTAAGAAATAATCTATGTCAACAAGAACTCTTTTTATTGGAGATGTCCATGGATGCTATGATGAACTCATGGCATTGCTCGAAAAAGTAGAAATTCATGATGATGATACTCTCTATTTCGTCTGAGATCTTATCAATAAATGACCAAAATCACTCGAAGTTGTAGAATTTGTCCGTAATCGACCAAATACTTTTTCTGTAATGGGGAATCATGAATTTTTTAGTCTCAAGAAAGAATACATCTCCTACGAAGAAAATAATCACCTCAAGTGGATAGAAAATAGATATGAGCAAACATATGAACTACGTACCAAACTCAACGACATGTGATATACTGATTGGATCCTTTCATTTCCTATATATATCGAAAGAGAAGATTTTATCCTCGTTCATGGTGGGTTCCATCCGAAATATGGGAAAGATACCCCAGCAGAAATTGCAACAATGATTCGTGTAATAGAGTGAAAACCTTGGTATGAAAGTTATACTTGAGAAAAACTTGTTATCTACGGTCATTGGGCTACGGCAGGACTTCGAGTAACGAAAAATACTATTGGTCTTGATACATGATGCTCTTTCTGAGGGCATCTGACAGCTTATTGCCTGGAGACAGCAGAGTTTTGGCAAGTACGTGCAAATAAAGTTTATGCAGTACCAGCAAACTGGAAAATTCTACCGACAAGCATTTCTAGCAAGGATTAGTTTTGCTGTATTTTGAATCTCCTGGGAAGCGTAAGTTTTTCACCATCCATTCGCAGGATTTTTTGCAAGCTTATTATCATGATAAGGTGATCCATCGGGTATTGGGGAGGATCAATGGAATAATTGAACTACTCTCGCGTTTACTGTTTTCGGGATAAGTTTCCTGTGATCGACCTCAAAAAAAGCTTCATCCTCGATATCATCATATCACTCAAGTAATGCACGTATTCAAATGAGTATAACTCCGAGATTTTCTCCATCATAGATTCTTGCAATAAGTTGAATTTTTCTCTGCCACTCTTCATTGGTAAATTCATCAAGGATTGCAGTTCATGCAACTACACTCGGAAATCATAGAGGGAGATTCGTTGGATGAACTTCTCTATTGTATTCAACCTTTGTATGAATGGGGTATTGGAAGTCTCTTTTGGAATAAGAAGCCTCCCATGTTCAATCATGAGTACAAACAATTTCGTAGACACGACCTGAATAATCTTTCCTTATTCGTCTTTTTTTGGAAATTACTACAGGGATTCATGTTTCTCAAATTACCTCCAATGCATGGAGTGGATCATTCGGAAGAAACCTCTGATGAGAATATCAATAAGAATGCATTTTTTCAATTATAATATTTATATAAAATTGTCAAATAGTTGCATTTCTTTCCAGTAAGGTGTATAATTCTCGTATGCCAAAAAATATAGAAATCGAACGAAAGTTCGTCGTAAATCCATATCATCCAGATTGGATAAAGATCAGAGACAATCAAAAGTGAAAACGCTTGGTGCAATCCACTATTCATAAAGAAGATGGCTATAAGCTCCGTATTCGGATGATAGAAGATCTCGATAATGGAGGAGAGATGTCAAGTTTCTTCTGTTTTAAGGTAAATAAGACTAAAAATAAAAAAACAGATCCAGCAGTTCGAGATGAGTATGAATGGCCAGTCCTTCCTCGAAATGCTCTCTATATGATGATAGGACATGGGGAAATCATAAAGATTCGTAGGAGCTATACTCATACTGATGGGCTTACTTATGAAATCGATGAATACCAATGAGATAATCTCTGAGTAATTACCGCAGACGTTGAGATGAGTGATATTGAGCATAAGTTCACAAAACCAGCGTTTTTGGGTTGGGAAGTAACGGCCGATGAGAGACTAAAAAATTCAACCCTTCAAGAAAGTGAAAATTCATTTCTTAAATGGAAGAAGAAAGATAAAGAATGGTATGAATCTCTTTTTGTTGGGGATGGTACTTCACAGTTTAGTGCTAAAGATAATGCCAAAAAGAATGAGTCAAAATCTTTCAAACAGAGAATAATCAGTGCTTGGAATATACTCATTGGAAAGGAAGAATATATTGATGCCTCATAAAAAATCTCTATACTCTGTCATATGCAGAGTATTTTTTTATATTGGAGAGAAGTACTGAGTTTTACTTCTGTTTTGATAGCTCTTTATGCCTATTTTGGATATATAAGAAGCACCCTTCAGTGAAAAACTGAGCCCCATATTTTTAGCTGGGGTATTTGGGCTCTCACCACGGGAATTGCTTTTTCTGCTCAAGTTGCAGGTTGATGAGGGTTGGGAAGTGCACAAAATGGAGTTACTTTTGTTGTATGCATCTTTGTATTCCTTCTTGCCTTCAAATATGGGAAAAAAAATCAACTTTCTCTACTAGATTGGATTTCTCTTCTTCTCTCTTTTGGAGCTATAGTCTTGTGGTTTGGGACAAAGAATCCATTTTATGGATCACTTTTTGCTATGCTTGCTGATGCTATCGGGTATATTCCAACCCTAAAAAAAGTGTGGCATAAGCCTCAAAGCGAGCCAAGTGGGTACTACCTCCTTATGAACATAAAACATGGCTTGTCCCTCGGGGCACTTTCAATATACTCTTGGACAACGATGATATTTTCTGGTTCAGTTATATTGATAAATTTCTTACTTATAGTTCTCCAAATTCTTCGTAAAAAATAACTATGGATCAAAAGCTTCGAATTTTTTCTCTCAATACTGAATATGGAAAATATAGTCATACTTTTCTTCCATATTTAGAGTCTATTGCTTCGAATTTTGATATATTTTGTTTTCAGGAGGTTCCTCGTGATGCCAAAGATATTCGTTGCTTCGAGGATTGATATGATTCTCATTTTTACGAGAAACTCGAAAGAGTGCTTATTGATTTTACTCCCTATTATGCTGAATATGTGCGCGAGAGTTTTGGTATAGTTACATTCGTAAGAAAAACTCTTAAACAAAAGCTCTGATTTGAAAAATATCTCTTTTGATTTTCAGAAACCCCCTTCCTTGATAAGTGAAGATGGAATAATTCAACAAAAGTTTTATCAGTAAGAGTTGAGGGGGCTACTATTATGAATATTCATGGTGCATGGCAGCCAAAATCGAAAAAGAACGATACTGAAGAACGTATTTTACAGTCGAAAATATTGAGGAAATTGAGAAAATGAAAGGAGTCAAGTACTATCTTGATTGGAGATTTCAATCTGAATCCCGAGACGAAATCAGTAAAGATGCTTGAGAAAAAGTACAGCAACCTTATTCGTCAATTTGACATACAAACGACACGTACCAGTGCTTACGACGATGCATCACTTCCTTTTGCGGATTATGCATTTGTTGGAACGAATTTTTCTGTTGATTCTTTCAGGGTGAATCTTGAGCCAGTATTTTCTGATCATGGTTTCATGGAGCTTATAATTTCTTACCCATCTTCCTATGCGTAGATATCTGCCACTTATCATCTCGATTGGAGTTATTAGTATGACTTCTCTCTTAAGTATTCCTGGTTCTCCTTTTCTTATAGGGTGACTCACTCAGGCTGATATTTCTGCGAAGTATCAAACTCCCATAACGCCAGCAGGCTTTACTTTCTCAATATGGTCCTTAATCTATCTTTCTTGGATTGTTGCCTGATGTTATCTTGCTTTCTATAGAAAAAAACATCAAAAAATCGGTACATGAATTTTTGTATTTTTATGAGCCCAGATTTTGAGTGGGATTTGGCTTTTGCCTTGGTGATTTGAGTGGATGGGTACTGCTCTTTTGGTTATGCTTTTGATTCTCGGAGCACTTTGGTATAGTTTTTTTCATACGAAAAATGAAGATTGGATAGTTCGTAGTTCTATCGAACTAACTATGGCATGGATTCATATAGCAACTTTTGCCAATACTGCTGTTTGGCTAAAATATCTTGGAATTGTAAACTCTGAGAATTCTATAATTTGGTGAATCATCATTTTGAGTGTTGCATTTTTAGCAACTCTTATTTTTCAGCTCAAATTTCGTGCTCATATTGTATCGATTGTTTTTCTTTGGGCTAGTATCGGTATATTCTGGGGACAGCCCTATACTATAGAGATAAATTTCCTTCTTTTTTACGCAATAGGTATTCTTATGGCACTCGTTTTTTCTCAACTTCGTAGATAAATAGGTTCTTATTTCATCATACATTGAGGGTCGTTTTTGGTAATTTTGAACTGATGGGAAAAGAGCTTGAGATGAGGATTGTTCCATCTCTGCAATCAGAGTTAATTTTTGACCATATTTTCTCCATCATATAAGAAATCATATAGCTATAAAGCACATTCGCTTCTTTGATACCTGCTAGAAAAAAGTCTTCATTTCGAATCTCGTAATCGAGTCAGTTCTTTTCTCTCTTTTTTATTGCATCAAGATAGGGTCGGTATGATTTTTCATACCCAATAACCCTCGCTTCCGGAAATTGTTTTTTTACAGCTTCGAGTATTATCCCATCTCAACATCCTATATCAATAAAGAGATCTCATTTTTTTAGATTCAAATTTTCTATGAGAAGAGATATTTTTATATTTGGAGTGGGAACATAAGGTACTCCATATCACCGGATTCATTGAGCAAGATCTCGACTCATATGATAGAGACCAAAAATTATTCCCCAAGCGAGAAATAGAAGAAAGAAAAGAAGTAACAATACGGCTTCTGAGGTCATCACCCTAAGTGTACTCTGAAATCATCGTACGTCAAAATGCTTGTAAAAATCACCTTTTTTTTTATAATCCCTTCGTTTTCGTATCTATAAAACAATTTATTCTTATTCACTTTTTTATATGGACTTCAAACAAGCACAAGAGCTCATGAAATTACAACAACAAGCTCAAAAGATTCAAGAAGAACTCAGTAATACTCATATTGAAGCTGAAGTTGATGGTGTAGTCGTTACTATCGATGGACAACTCAAGGTTGTAAATACGGTTATAGAGGATGCGTCTATTCTAAAAGATCAAACAAAGCTTGAGAAGGCAATCACAGATGCGGTAAATAAAGGGATGAAGAAAGCTCAAGAAATTGCTGCTGAGAGAATGAGAGGAGTTATGGGTCAGATGGGGCTCAATATTCCTGGAATGTAGAAAGATTTTATTAAAATTCATTCACCAATTTCTATTTTATGAATCAACCTCAAATTCTTCTTTCTACGAATCTCGGAGACATTACTCTCGAGCTCTTTCCACAATATGCACCAAAAGCAGTAGAAAATTTTACTACCCATGTAAAAAATGGCTACTACGATGGGATTATCTTTCACCGGGTCATCCGAGATTTTATGATACAATGAGGAGATCCAACCTGAACAGGAAGAGGGGGGGAAAGTATTTGGGGAAAATCCTTCCAAGATGAATTTACATTCGACCTTACTCATAAACGATGAGTTATTTCTATGGCTAATGCTGGTCGAAACACGAATGGTTCGCAGTTTTTTATTGTAACCACACATGATGCCTCTTTTTTGGATAGAAAACATACCATATTTGGTCATGTTATATCCGGTATAGAGGTGGTTGATCTTATAGAAGCTACTCCTACAGACTCTCAGGATAGGCCAAAATCTGAGGTAAAAATTGTAAAGGCCACGCTACTTAATTAATAAGAAAATTCCAGATTGTTTTTGCAAGATATTTTTTCTTAAAATACGCTCTACTAAAGCGTATTTTTTTGATGAATTGGAGTATTATTTATCTATGAATGCTAAAGCAAAAGCAATATATCGGATTCAATTGAATGATTTTTTTGAATCTCTAAGAATTCATCCAATTTATGATAAGATAATGATTCTTCCTTCGACTTTGAGAATCTTCCTTTCATTTTTATTTTTTCTCATGTGAATTATTGGATTCCTTAGTCCGATTCCTATTGGTCTAGTATTTATGAGCATGGCATGAATACTTATTTTTGGTATTAAGGAAACAAAAAGATATTCTATTCGATTATTTTTTACTTTCCGTATTCATAAACTTCTTCATTTTTTCAGATATAGCTTAAGAAGATAGTTTTTTATTGTAATTCTCGAAATTTTTTATATCTTCGTTTCATGTATAAACGAAGTCTTTTTATTTTCCGACAGGATCTCAGATTGCATGATAATACGTGACTTATAGAGGCAATTAAAAATTCCGAGGAAATATTTCCTATTTTTATTCATGATTCTCGTGCCATTCAAGATTTTGGTGAAAATGATGTTCGATTTGGTTTCATAAAAGAAGCACTTGAATATATAGATGAATGACTGAGATTGTATGGATGAGCTATTACGGTTTATCAATGAGATCCAAAAAGAGTTGTAGAAGAAATTCTCAAGGAGCATGATATAAATGCTCTCTTTATAAATAGATCTTACTCTCCGAAATGAAAAGCACGTGATGAATCACTTATTGCTCTGTGTGATAGTCGATCAATTGCATTTCACTCATTTCAGGACTTTCTCATGGTGGAGCCAGATGAGGTAGATCAGAGGAAGGTATTTACTCCATTTTCTATGCTCTGGAAGAAATTCCTTCTTGCTCATCCTGAGAGGCTTATAATTAAAGAGATAGATGGATCAAAAGTAAAATGGTTTATTCCTCAAGAAAGAAAAAAAGTTCGAGAGATTATCCAGGCGCCATATCATCCATTTTGGACTGTAAAATTTGGTCGAGAACGATTAGAAAGGGATTTTTCTCGTTATGATGAGTTACGAAACTTTCCATCCATTGACGGATCTACAAGACTTTCTCCTTATATACGATTTGGTATTTTTTCAGTAAGAGAAATATATCATAAGGTATGAGATAATCCTTCCTTGCTATCGGAAATTATTTGGCGAGAATTTTGGTATCATATTGCCTATTATTTCCCCTTTACATATTCTCTAGAATTTCAGGAGAGACGAAGAAGTATAGCTTGGTCTCAAGATACTCAAGACTATGAATGGAAAATGTTCGAAAATGCTAGGACGGGATATCCACTCATTGATGCTGCCATTAAACAACTCTATGAGACAAACTGGATGCATAACCGACTCCGTATGGTGGTTGCATCATTTCTTACGAAGAATCTCGGTATTGATTGGAGGATTGGTGAACGTTGGTTTAAAAAATATCTCATCGACTATGATGAGGCAGTAAATATCGGTAATTGGCAGTGGAGCGCCTCGGTTGGTGCTGACCCGAAGCCAGTTCGTATCTTTAACCCTCTTCTTCAATCAGAGAAATTTGATCCAGAGGCAAAATTTATAAAAAAATACCTTCCTGAGCTTGAGAATATTGACCCAAAAAGAATTCATTCACTCGATCTAAAGGAGGTATACTATCCGCCAATTGTGAGCCAGAAAGAGAGTGCTGCAAAAGCAAAAGAGAGGTATAAGGGTTAACATTTTTTCTTTTTTGGTTTTGGCGGAGGGGTTAATAGTAAAGTTATTTTTACGATATCTATAAGCTTTTCTTTTTCACTTTCGAGCCATTCAGGGTTTGCTGGTGCCGTATTTTTACTTCCTGGGTAGGCTTTGGTCATTGTGTCTGAAAAATAGGGAATTGTTTCTGGAAAAGTCTTAAGGAAGAGGGTATTATCACAGGCAAGCGCAAACATCTTGTCACCAGAATAAATACCGTATTCTCAGAACATTGCCTTTGCTCGAAGGTCTGGAGTTCATTCGAGACATTCCAAAAAATATGTAAGTGAATCTTTAGACGTGGACATGACGAGAGGGGTTATAGTGTTTGAGAAATTCCTTAATATTTGGATATGTATCAAGAGTGCTTGCCTCTTGAAGCGTAAAAAAACCAATCTCGACACATTCTTCTGAGGGGGTAAATTCTAAGTTTTTCACACTTGTTTCATAAAGAGCATTTACGATATGTTTTGATTTTGAAAGATTAGTGCTTGTATAAAAATAACAAGGCTCACTTGCTATCTTTACCGTCTCAAGTCACATTTCTTCATAAATCTCTCGTCTGAGACATTCTTGGAGTTCTTCACCATAGTCTAATCCTCAACCTGGGAGTTCCCAGAGTCCATTCTCTTCTTTTATGAGGAGGAATTTTCAATCTGAATTATGTATGAGAGCCTTTACTGAAAGACGATAGAAGCAAGGTGGTATATTGTATTGCATGTGAGAAGTTTTGGTTGGTTAGTGAGGCATATCTATTTTTCATCTTCGATGAATCCATTATGTTGGAGTTCGATAAGGTGGCGATATTTTTCGCTTGATTTCATGAGTTCGTTATGGTTCCCGTTTGCGATTACTTCACCCTTTTCGAGCATATAAATTCGGTCAACATACTGAATGGTTGAAAGTCTATGGGCGATAATGATAGAAGTGCGTCATTTCATAAGTTGCTCAAGAGAACTTTGAATGAGTCTCTCAGTTTCTGTATCGAGAGCACTTGTTGCTTCATCGAGGATAAGTATCTCAGGATCCGCTAAAATAGCTCGAGCTATAGCGATACGTTGCTTTTCTCCTCCTGAGAGCTTAAGTCCTCTTTCTCAAACTTCCGTATCCCATTTTTCTGGAAGTGACTCTATAAATTCGAGGATATTTGCTTCCTTGGCTGCTTTTTTTAATTCTTTTTCCGTAATATCACTCCTTACATATTCGAGATTATGACGAATTGATTCATTAAAGAGAGTTGTGTCTTGGAATACTGATGCGAATTTCTGACGATAACTTTCAAGAGTAAAATCTTCGATATTATTTCCATCAACGAATATACTCCCATGAGTACTGTTATAAAATCTCATAAGAAGTTGTACTATCGTAGATTTTCCACTTCCAGTATGACCAATAAGTGCCACCTTTTCTCACTTTTTTATTTCTATATGAATTCATTTCAGAACCTTACGAGAAGTATTAGGATAAGAGAATGTAATATCCTTGAAAAGAAGGGATTTCTTGATTCATTTGAAGACTTCATTCCCAAGATCCTTTTCTGAATAAATATCAAGCAGGGCAAGTCATTTCTTGTAATTGGCCATGTTTTTTATGAGATCTCTATAGACGTAGAGTATATTCATTATTGGTCCATATATACGTCATATAATTACAAGGAAGAGGATGAGCTCACCTATGCTTATCCGACCAAGTCATGCCTGGTATGCTCCTATTGAAAATACAAAAATTTTTACGATAAGTTGGAATCATTCTGATGCTGATTCTGTAACGGCCCATCCATTGTTTACAATAAGCTGCTTATGAATAGCTTTATCGTAAACGTTTTTTATGATTTTAAGCTCGTAATCTTTTCGTGCAAAAAGTTTTATAATTCTTATATTTATGAGAGCATCACTGATACGATGAAGTGTATTGTCCCAGAGGTTATTGGCATCGCTTTGTTCCCACGAGAGCTTTGACCCTGTCTTTCCGAGCCACCATATTCCAAATGGAAGAGGTATAAGGCATACAATAGTCATGTAGATATCTGTATAGAATCACAAGGCTACCATACAAATGAATATGACCACAGGAAATGAAAGGCGGTTTCATAAGGCATTTGCTACTTCCCATTGTCCATTTGCAGTTCTATCAAACGTTTTCTGAATTTCATTGGTTCAGAGTGAACCATGGACATCTATAGGAAGCATGAGAAATTGTCTAGCAAGGTAGAGGGCGAGTTTTCCGCTATCGAGATTAAGGTATTTCCAAATAGTGTATTGAAATGCTGCAAAAGAAAGAATTCCTCCAACAACTATAAATCACCAAAAAGCAATAAAATAGAGAATTTTATTGAAAAATAGTGATCGAAAATCTCCAGTATTCTTGATGATGAGATCAATAATTTGTTGATAAACAAAAGGCTCTGAGACAGTACAAGCAATATAGAAAAGAAAAAGAACCGTAAGAATCTTCCATTTTGATCGAGTCTGAGAGCTTCAGTGGATATATACATGCTTGAGCACATCAAGATTTGTATACTTTGAAGTATCTATTTTCTTTGACATAGTTTTTCTATTATTACCTTAAGGAGAGTGATATCTTTTTGTTCTAGGACAATATCACCTTTTTTTTCATATTCTTTTGCATTAAATAATTGGTGATTCCGAGCGGAAGAGGGGAGTGGAATAATGATTTTTTTTACTGAGAAGGCATCTATTTCTGCGAGGGTTGTAGCGCTACCACGAGTTATGGCAATATCAGTTTCCCTTAAGAGAGAAGCAATATTTTCTTGTCCTATCCAATCGAATGATTGTGTAGAGTTCATTTTTTCAAAATCACTCTTCATATGGGCATTCAACTTCCCGAGCGAGATAATCCACTCAAAATCGGTAATTCATGGAAATTGCTTAATAATTGACTCAAAGACAGTCTTCGCTCACTGACTTCAGCAAATGACCAAAATATGAGTCTTTTGTGTTTTCCAATGAATGGTTCATTGAATATCCTTTTTGGTATAGAATGTGCTATGAAGGATTTGTCATGTAAATTCGGATTTCTCTTTGGGAAAGTATTTTATTGAGCTCTGAAATCCAAGAAAAATTTTAGTGGCAAATTTTGAGAGAATGAGATTTGATCTTCCTGGGATGGTATCAGACTCATGGATATAAATGGGAATTTTAAGGCTCCAAGCTGCAATACCCACTGCAACTGATCAAGGTCATCCTTTTGAAAATAAACAAGTATCGCTTCTATATTTCTTAAGTATTTTTTTTGCTTCGAGGAATCATTTCCAGAGATATATAGGGTAGAGGAAAATTTTTGGTGAGAATGTGGTTGCGAGTTTTAATGTGGGAATGGATTCGAATTCTACCTGAACCTGAGTTGCTTCTCTGCTTTCATTTGAGTCTTTTCCTCCTATCCAAAGGAGGTTTTTTTCATTGAGTTCAGGGAGAATATTTAATATTGGTTGAATATGTCCGCCAGTTCATCATCCAACAAGGATAATGCTTTTATATTTTGATAGAGCCTCTTTGATTTTGTGATGCATTTTGGATAGATTCTTTTACTAAATTATTCTCAGAGCTCTTCATCTCCGATGATTTTTTCGAGGATTTCTTGATAAAAATCCCAAGTATCAATATTTGGTTTCATAGAGAGGATTTTTTCTGGCTCAAACCACTCATATGCTGCGATTTCTTCTCATTGTATGTTCTTTACAGGCACATCGGTTTCCATCAGAAATATATATTCTGTTCGAGATTTATCTTTTCATTCAGTATTTTTATAAGAAAGATTATACGAGGCAATTGGAAGAGGGTTCATCGGAAGCTTCTTCCCTTTGTGATGAAGTTCTTCTTCGCTATCAATCTCGAAGAAGCGGGCTTCGATTCCGAATTCTTCAGAAAGCTCTCTCATCATGGCTTCATGGAGAGATTCCTCATTTTCTACATGACCGCCTGGGAGCACCCAAGGAGCATCTGGTTTATGTTTTGCTAAGAGAATATCTCCATCAGGATTAAAAAGAAACGCTCGTACAACAGATTTCATAATCAAAAAAATAAGATAGATACATCTTATTGATTTATTTTGAATTCTCAATTTCACATTTTAGTTTACTCGATATCTTCCCATTTCGTCGAGTTTTATATGGCCCTGCACCTCCAGAAGTGATGTATGCGAAAGAAGGAGAATCGTATCAAGTCAGGTTTCTCAGAGAAGTTCATCGATAGAAGTGAATCAATTCATGATAGCTTCGTAGATCTGTTTTTCGATATCGTTGGAAAAAACTGGCGGAGCTTTAACTATCGGAGACATTCCTGATCCGATATTTTTTACTTCAAAATATTCTTCAAGAATATCTCCACTACACCTGACGCATTTTGCTTGACCAGAAGCTATAAGCATATTAGTTCATTCACTTGTTGTACGAAATATATCTCAAGGTATCGCAAATACATCTCTCCCATGCTCGAGAGCAAGCTGTGCAGTTATGAGAGTTCCAGATGAAAGTCCTGCTTCAGGAATAATGATGCCTATAGAAATTGCGGCAACGAGCTCATTTCTTATGGGGAAATTGTATGGTTCAGGTCAAATTCATAGAGGGAAGTGCGAAATAATTGCAGAACCAGAACTGACTACTTTCTCAAAGAGTTCTCTATTCCTTGATGGATAGCAAATATCAATACCGGTTCAGAGTACAACAAGAGTGTCTCATCCTTCATCTATACATATTTCATGACCAAGAGTATCAACTCAGGTAGCTCATCCACTCACGATTCCAATACCTGATTGTATGATTTGTGGAAGAATCTTTATAAGAGTTTCTTTTGCATAGTGAGTATGTTTACGCGATCAAACAACTCAAATATACCTCTTTTGAGCAGCAATCTTTCCTCTCATATAAAAAAATGCTGGAGCATGATGAATGGAGCATAGATTTTTTGGATATCGAGAATCTTTCTGAGTAATTATTTCGACAGAGAGATTTTTTAATAGTTCTTCAATATCTGCTTCAGATATCTTCTTTATTTTTTCTTCTATTTTTTCAATTCTTCAAACATTTAAAGAAGGAAAGATTCAGTCTTTTGTGTTCTTCCAGAGTTCATATGCTGAAAGAGATGTATTATTATTTATAAGGAGATCTTTGAGTTCTTTATGGGTATACCCAACCTGCAAAAGAAAGGCATACGCAAGAAGCTCTTTATCCATATCGATACTTGAAAAAATGATTAAGTTTAATCACTATATTATCATTCGTTCTTACGAGAATATTACTTTTTTGAGATGAATGAATTATTTTCTGAATCTCTTGAATTCTTTTCTGAATCTCTGTGTAATATCGCTTATTTGGAATTCGTGACTCAAAGATACTCAATCATCCTGGTTCAAGCTCAATAGGTTGAAATAATAATATAAAAATAACATCATTTCAAGGAAATAGTTTCCCAAGTTCGATGTAATCTTCTTTTGATACACTCGAACTAACGATAAAAATTAAATGATTTTTCTTCTTAAATGGACTATGTTCCGATGGGCTCCCGGTTATTTCCTCATAAGAGTAGGTATCACCATTTCATAAACAGGAGTGTTCAATATATTTTCAGATTTGTTTAACGTATTTTTCTTTGATTGTATCGTATATTCCTCGATGATATACAACAGTGACGTCAATAGAAGGATTTATAAGCCGGCTTCTCGTGTAGGTATTTATTCCTGTTGATTTCTTCCATACGATATCGCGCGCATCATCATTATCACCCATAATACGAATCTCACTTGCTTCTGCAGATCTTCCTGATGTATGTCGCGAAGCGCTTCCCACTCATTTCTCACGGGTAAATCTTGTTCTAAAATGAATCGTATTATCCATGTTATGGAATCTGGTAAAGAGGTCATCGAGAATAAATCTCTGATAGATCTTTTGAGAGTATAGCTGGGAAAACCATATCACAACGACGGATATTGTTTCCAAGTGATACACTTGTGGGGCATGGGCATGATTCGCAGATAGGCTCGATAATAATTCCTCAATGTTGACCTATCTGATCCATAAGGCATCCATTTTTTTCTATATTACCCAGAAAGCTTCATACAAGCGGACATCATCAATTAGACGGATTTCATGGATTTGTTGGACAGGCATCAAGTGAATCATCTACACCGTCATTATCAGTATCGGTACTTGATAATCCCAGTTGAGGCATAGAGTTTGAGAATGCGTTGTTACTATTTCCATCCGCATTATTCATAGAATTATATGAGGCGCTATTGTTTTGCGAATTGTTTCATATAAGAAAGGCTCATGCAGTATAAAGATTTGTTTCGATTTTTGGACATCAGTCAGATGAACTTCACTTCACTAGAGGACAAATATCTGATGAATCAGGAATGCTATCGTTATCTGAATCCAGACTACCAGTCACAACAATTGTTATACTTCAGCCAGCACTTCTTCCAAGGGAATCTGTTGCAATAACATTTGCAACATAAGTTCCAGGGACAGTATAAGTATGGTCTATTTTTCCTGAGCTTGTAAGAACCCGAGCACCATCTCAAAAGTCCCAAGCATACCGGAGTGATCCGCTTGAATTTCAATAAGTTATGAATGAGAAGGTTCATCCGGCTCAAAGGGTACTCGATGTTGAGTCTATGATGAGAGAAGGATAAAGTATGTTATTTATAGCATTTCCACTAATATTTGGTCAAAGATTTTTTCAAGCAGAAACTTGTGTACCATCTGATATAGTGAGCGTGATTGAGTTGACACTCATTTTTTCGCTGTTTTCTTTGTTTAAAACCGTAAGTTTTATAAACCATACTCCCACACCAAGTGCATCGGTTTTAAAGCTTGATCCATTAAAGTTTAATTCCTTTTTTGTTATTCCATCAATTGCTTTCCAAGAGAAAGTCATAGTATCCCTTTCAGGAGTGATTCACTCTACTGTAAGGATTGTATTACTTCCGACAGTACTTTCTTTATAGGCCGTTCAATTATTATCTGAGATTTTGATACTACTTCATGATTTATTCTGTTTCTGTGGAGGTATGCATTGATTAAAATCAAAAATCTTTGCACTCATAGAAGCAAATTCTCAGCGTGTTATGGCAACATTCGGGAATACTTTCCCATCATTTGATAGGCTTAAAATTCAAACTTGTACCGCTTTTTCTGCATATCCATAATCACTGTCAGCAATATCAGAGATGGTGATATTTTTTGCAGGTTTCTTATTGAGTTCATCACTCCATAGTTTTGATTCTAACAAGAGGGATTTTACAGCTTCAATTCGGGTGACTTTATTATTCTTACAGTAAGCAGCACTAGAATATGTTTCATTATTTTCACAAGTAATGCTTCCATTTTGTCCTGGGGGGTAAACCGATATTATCGAATTCTTTATTGCCTGAGAGATGCAATAATAATAGGGTGATTCAGGAGTTACATCAGGGAAGGGTGAAGTCTGATACTGTGCGATAACATCGACGGTTGGATTGAGACAGAAATTACACGATGATCCAAGTGTAAGTCAGGCAAAGACATCGCGAGTAAGGGGCTCGTCAGGCTTGAATTTGTGAGAAGCATCATCGAAAAGAATCCCATTATCAAAAAGGGATTTTACTGATGGATAAGAATTACTTCAAAGAGGTACATCTATAAAAGGGTATTCAAGAGCAGAAACCCCTAGTGTAAGTGAAAGTGTTACAGCAATGATGCCGAGACTGATTCGCATGATGTAAGTATAGTAATAATCATCGTTATATCAAGAGTGATAAACGACTTTGGGAAAAAGTTTTCTCCTTTCATTTTCTACATCTCACTTGGCATTTTTATACCGAGAAGATCAAAAGCGATTTCAATCGTTTCACTCGATTTTTTCACGAGAGCGAGGCGGAAATTCCTGATATTTTCGTCTTTTTCTTCGAGGATTTTCGGCGTATGGACATAGAAACTGTTAAATGCCACAGCAACGTCATAGGCATAGAGAGCGAGATGATGAGGCTTATAGGTTTTAGCTACGGTTGCTACTACTTCATCGAATCGAGCAAGCATCTGGATGAGCGATTTATCATGAGAACTGAGCTCCATTTGTTCATCGGATAATGCTTCCAGAGAAACATCTTTGAGTATTTTTTTCGCTCGCACACAGGCATATTGGATGTATGGTCCACTATTTCCTTCGAAATTCAGAGCCTTATCCCAGTCAAATACAATATTTCTTTCGCGATCTTGCATAAGATAAGAGTACTTGATAGCACCTATAGCGATTTCTTGTATATCGCTGTCCGAGAGCTGTCTTCATTTTGATTCCAGAATCTTTTTTGTTCTCACAAAAGCTTCTTCCATAAGATCCTCAAGTCGAATAATATTCCCCTTTCTGCTACTCATAGCCCCATCAGGAAGAGAGATAAATCCGTTCCCAACATGAATTAGTTCAATACCTTCAGGTATCCATCATGCCAATTTTGCTGTCGCAAATACCTGTTTAAAGTGTAGCGCTTGACGAACATCAGTACCTATTGATATTTTGTCAGGATTCCAACCGTTAGTCATACGATACTTCACGCATGCGAGATCACTTGCGAGATAGCCATGAGTGCCATCTCTTTTTTCGAGTATAGTAGACGGAAGCTTTGTTTCTTCACTAAATACTATTCCTACAGAACCATCCTCATTTTTTGTAGCAATTTTTTTTTCTATAAGTTCAGCTACTATACTATCCATATTGTATACAAGATCAGGATGTTCTCAGATTTTTGGAAGGGGGAGTCATTCATAAAAAGCTTCACCAATAGCTACATCATTGTAGACATGAAGTTTTGCTACTACAGCGTTTGCTTTTTCAAGCGAGGTGCGTGTGAATTCTCACCAGAGTTCCATAAGTTCCTTATCTCATTTTGATAGCTTACGAAAAGCCTCTTTACATTCTTCATCTACTTCAGGATTCGTTTCGATATCAGCAGTAATCTGTACATACAGTTCTTGAAGGTGTTCCACTCAATCAGAATGGAGTTTTTTATCGTTTCCGTATTTCTGGTATCATACGATGAGCTTTCCGAAGAGGCTTCACCAATCTCACATATGATTATCTACGATGATATTCCATCAGAGATAACGATGCACATTGACTATTGCTTGTCCAGTAGAAGTAGGGCAGAGGTGTCCGATGTGGAGGGGTTTTCCTACATTGAGAGAGAAAATCTCCATAATCGCATTCTTTCCATTTTTATCTTTTTGATTTAAGTCTCAAATCTTAGAAAATATCTCCATCCAAACCCTATCGGAAAGAAAAAAGTTTACATACCCACCAGTAGCACTCGTATTCTTGAATATATCAGAGTGTTTTGCGAGTTCTTTCGCGACTTCTTCGGAGATAATATTCGGAGCTTTTCCGACTTGCTTCACGATCGGGAAGATATTTACACAGTATTCTCCGAGCTCAGGCTTGGGAGCAGGGGAGATTTCAGGAAAAAAATCTACTCCATAGAGAGATTTGAGCGATTCAGAGATGAGTGTTTCTATATTTTTCATAGCATGAAGTATAGCGAAATAGAGAGAAAAATCGAGGGAAAATTATGTATTTTTGCTGTATTCCCAACATTTTTTATCATCGAGAGATTCTTGCATTCTTTTTTTGTATGTGTCTGTTGCAACTTTCCATCATTGCTTTTCTAGTGTGGAATCAAGTTTCCCACCCGTTATGGCAATCATCCTTTTCTTCATAAGCTGAGCATATTCCTCAGAATAACCAACGATTATTCTCCCAGTTCATCTTAGAGAGCTTACTACAGATCCGAGTTCTAATACATCTGGATTTGTTTCTGGTGTAAAAATTCGGAAACATCAGACGGTTGCTCCATTCATGATAACGGTATAAAATTCGTGAATTCTATATGCAATTTCATCTGGAGAAATAGGCTTGAGATCTTTTGGATCAGTTTTTGATCTGAGAGTAAGTATCTCATCAAGATTTCGGGCACATGCGTGCTCGATAGTTAGTTCGTACGTCCCATAGAATAAGAAAGGATAAAAAATAAAAACAGCTCTCATTTGAGAGCTGTTTTCGATATTTGTAAGGATTATCTCACAACGACCGAAAATAACCCTCAAATGAGAGTACTTCGACGACGACGAGATGTAAAATTGATTCAAATTGACATAAAATTATATATATGGGACTTTTTAATTTTTTCAACTATTTTTTATATTTTGGCTTAAATTCAAGAATTACTTTTGAGCTACATGACTCAGATCGTCTTTGTTTATACTTACGTTTTCGTATTTTCCATCACCTATGTTTGAGTATATTTGCGAACCTTCAACGAGTGACGGCAATAATGGGAAGTTTTTTTTCTAATGATATGAGTCATGCTTGTTCGGCTATAAATCATCATACTCATCTTTTTGCTGAAACTACGGAACCAAGCTCGAGTGTATTATGGACTTTCAATGATGTTGGTTGAAATATACGAAAACAACCAACAAATTCACCTTGCATAATCACTACATAAAACTCGTGTATAATATCCTTTAACTGATGTGGATCAATTATCTTGAGTGATCCTTCAGGTGCTTGAGATCTCAATAGACTGACTCATTGCAATACTGCATCGGTTGAAAAATCCTTATGCCCTACATATCAGATTCTCCATCATTCTCATTCGGGTTCACTATCCATAGATATATAAATTTATTAAAAAAATAATTAGTATGAAAAGTTATACTTTTTCTACTCGCCACTTTCCACCAGCTTCATCAATCATTTTCCATCATTTACTGCTTAGTTCATCACGAATACGATCGGCTTCTCACCAATTCTTTGCAATTTTAGCATCCACACGATCGAGAGCGAGCTTTGTAATTTCTTCAGGAATAATTTCAGTATTTTCAAGGAGCGAAAAGTCGAATATGGCGAGTACTTCATCCCAGCTTCTTAGTATATCTATGAGAGATTTTGCCTCTTCAAAAGAAAATATCTCAGTATCAATCCCACTATTCACATAGGTTTGAAACTCGAATATTACCGTCATAGCTGAAACTGTATCGAAATCATCTTCGAGCTTCTCAATAAATAATTGCATGAAGTATTGCTGATTATCTCGAAATTCTCGAGAGATATCAGGGTGCTTGAGTTTTCCATGATTATTACGCACTTGTTCAGTCGGTATGAAATTTCATACATATCTTCAGAGTCTTTTTAGCATCTCATCAACTCCATGAATGGTATTGATTGCGCTTGTGAGCCTCTCGTAAGTAAAGTTAAAATTTTCTCTGTAGCTATTCTGAAGTCACATAAGTCTGAAGCCTCGGCACACTAATTTTTCATCTCAGGACTTCATCTTTTCTAGAATATCCCTAAGAGTATAGAAGTTATTCGCACTTTTCGACATTTTTTTATTATCTACAAGGAGGTGTCCACCGTGGAGCCAATATTTCGAAAATTCCTTTCCTGTAAATGCTTCAGTCTGGGCAATCTCATTCTGATGGTGAGGAAATATGAGATCAACTCAGCCCATATGTATATCAATCTGATCTCAGAAAAAATGCTTATTACAAGCGCTACACTCGATATGCCAACCAGGACGTCATTCGATTATTTGCCTTTTTCCATCAATACTTACCGATATGCTCCATTTATTCTCTCCATCAGCCTCTTTATCGTAAGCTTTCCACAGAGCGAAGTCTGCAACTTGCTCTTTGTCATATTCATCATTGTCTATTCGTACACTTGATATCATTCACTTGAAGTCGAGATGGGCAAGATTCCCATACTTCTCAAATTTTGTTACACTGTAATATATACTTCCATCATCAGCAAGGTATGCATATCACTTTTGTATGAGACCATTTATAATTAGTCCCATATCATCTATAAGTTCAGAGATGGGTTTGATATTATCGGCGGGTATTATGCTAAGTCTTGCGCAATCATGGAAGAACTCATGTGTATAGTATTCGGTGAAATCTCGGAGGCTTTTTCCAGATTTCTGACTATCTCGAATGGTTTTATCATCGATATCGGTGATATTCATCGTTGTTTTTACCTTGTATCCAAGGAATCTTAGACTCCGTACGATGAAATCATCCATGAGATAGTTTCTCAGGTTTCCGATATGAGCATAATTATAAGGGGTTGGTCCACAATAATACACCTTTACTTCATCTTGCTTGAGAGGTTTAAAAGTTTCAATCTTTCGAGAAAGGGTATTGTAGAGTTTGAGTGACATGCGTTTAATATAGGAAAATATGGAGAAAAATCGAATGAAATCACAAAACTGAATTTGACAATATTATATTTTATCAAATAAATATTGACTCTTTAAATTTAATATGTTATAATTATTTTGCTCTTTTTGTAAAGGTATGAAATCTTCTTCTTACCGGTCTTCAGGGTGAAATAATGTTCATGAATGGGTAAGCGCTATCGGTACACTTCTCGTGCTTTGATCTGTATATGCATCGATGGATAGTTTTTCATCTTATGCACCACAACAGACAGAAAAAGTATCAGCAAATGAATCAACATCTCCACCTTCAGTTGCTCCTCCATACTGGAGTAGCACACATGGATACTGATTCCGATCAATTGCTTGAGATGTATACGATGCATCGAGCTCAAACATGAAAGATGTTGTATCTGTGAGAGGATCAGACTCTAAGCCTAATAATACAGATATTAAGGTATCATATTTTAGGGAGGGTGATATCGAATCAATCGATAAGACTATTTCTCCAGAAACCCCTCGGGCATATTCGAAACTCTCCCATGGCATTGCTGTCATAGAATGAAATCTCGATTCTGCCCGGGCAAAAACCATCTTTTCCACCATTCACTCTGACTAGATTTCCTCATCAGTGTTCTCTCCGATTATTGGTATGTCGGAGAGTTTTTTGATTCTTTAATAATAAAGCGTGAATAATTACTGAACTTTTTTGATTCTTTCCATTTTTCCTTATAATAGCCTAGCTTCAGTACATTAATTTCTCGGGGATGATATAGGATTCGATAAAGAGAATCGTATGGTCAACCGTGCTATCTCGGGGCAGTCAGCCTCGTTATCAAATGACACACAAGAGATGCAAAATCTCCACTTCAGGCTCTTGCTGCTTCTTTCAAGAAGGCAGTAACTCCTTCAGCTGTTCTTGCCTAATCGCATAACAGTGTAGCCTTTTCCAAGGAAATGAGTGCCGAATGGCCTGCTACAACCTTCACTTCCTGAAACTGATAGGGAAATGTCGTATTATGAGTCTTCTCTCCTAGGATATCTTCAAACGTAAGAGAGCAAGTATACGAAAGAAGCTTTTTCCGGTTTTTTGTCATTTTTTTATAGGAATAAGTATCGAAAAATGGATTATAGATAGGAATACACGCTGATAGTACCTCTTTACACGCGGGGGCGGTGCCCGCCATCTCCACCAGTTTTGAAACAAAACCTGTCCCAATTTTACCTCTTCGAAATACGAAAAGAGATAAACAAGGAACAATAAAAAGACTTATCGGAAATGATGGGTCTTTTTTATTTGAGTATTAGGGTCTTTTCGTATACTTTCCTGAAGTTCTTCTTTCTATGAAAAAAATCATTCTTTTAGCTCTTTTCCTTATTCCATTATCAGTCTTTGCCTGTATGCCGCCTTTTCCTTGAGAAGTGATGGTTGGCAGAATTTCCTCTTTAGATCAAACACAATCAGGTAAAGTAAACATAGGATTTTCCTCTTATGATTTTCCATTTCGAGATTATGTATATGAAAATCCGACTTCTTGGTACTGGCAAAGCTACTCCAATACTTCCTATCCGTGATTTTGAGGAGGTGATTTGATAGTAGCGCTTTCTGATTATCAGGATGGATTATATCCGACGAATTATAGCATTTTTCACATTACAACACTTTCTTGTGAGGATAACGTCATACGACTTGGGAAAAAATATGGAACGGTCATGTGATGGGATAGAAAAAATGGAAGATGTGGCTATGAGGCGAGATCTCTTCTTGATGTATTTATAGAAGGAGATGAGTCAGTTTGGATCAAAAAACTCCAACAGAAATATCCTACATGTAATGATCTCTTAAAAGCTTTTCCTATAGTACAAGAAGCATTCCCAGATAATAGAAATATTCGATTCTCGAAAAATGAAATTATTTACTTCACTCGATTCCCTTGGTTTGATCAAATGTTATCCATAATGGATATTTTTCTAGAAGCTTTTTAAGTACTTATTATTTATGAGAATCTTACTTACTATATTTCTCTTCTCTTCTCTTTTTTGAGAAATTTTTGCTTGAGAATCATACCTTCCAGAATCAGCAAACCCGAAAACATACAAAAAAATTTCAGAATGCTATGCTCATGATGATATTACATTTTATACTGTTTGATGATATATTCTTGGTGACTGGAAAGATTGGAGGAATATAAAGATCTTCGAGGATGGTTGCCTTGGGAAGCTCTGAGAGAGATTATTATATAATGGTCAATATTTTGGTTATTGGGACAATAAAAAGAGTGAGCAAATTACAGTTTTCCCTGATCTTTCAACCTTTCATATTATAAGGGTCCAAAGTGGAATAACTCTCTGAATAGATAAAGATTATATTTTTCACGGGAATGTTGCACTCAGAATCCCGACAGGTTTTGATATTTCAAAGATGAAATACCTTCAATATGATTATATGACTGATGGAAAAGTTCTCTATTATATGGGATCTGCAGATGGTACGATACTCAGAATTGAAGGTATCGATATACCGACTTTTTGAGTTTTTATGAGTCCTATGGGTTCACGATTCCTCTATGATAAAAACGGTGCTTATAATGACGCATTTTTTCCATCAAAGCAAAGAATTCAGGATGAACCACATATTGCATATATTGATATAAAAGAAATGAAGTCGTATCCATCATATGATTTTAGTACACTCACTGAATCATGAATTTTTGTATTTGATTCTAAAAATATATATTCTCCAGATATATCTGTGGGTGTAGATATGAAGACTTTTCGACTATTTCCTGATGCTCAGCTCGCATGAGACAAGAATCATATTTTTACTCCAACTGGAAGCGCTATTTCCGGAATAGATATCTGAAATTATGAATATATTGGGAATGGAGTCGTAAAAAGTAAGTGAAAGCTATTCGTAGGTTGTAAAAATGAGATTGGTTGTGAGGGGTATGAGCTTACGGGATTTGATGGAACAACTTTTCATAAAACTCCCTCAGGATTCGCAGATAAAAATGGATACTATAATCTTTACTTTTCACCTATACCGAAACCCTTAGACATGACTCCATTTACATGATCAGTTGATTATTATAACGATTCAAAAAATATATATACCCATATGTGGTGAGATGAGTATATTATTCTTACAGGTGCAAATATTCATACATTTATCGCTTTCTCAGGAACTTCTTATGGGAAAGATTTGAGTTCTTGTTGGTTCGAATGAACACAATTTCCTTGCAACGCTAAAACTTTTAAAGCACTTGAAGCATGGCGAGCACTCGATGAGAAGAGTGTATACTATCAGGACAAGAAAATACCATGAGCTGATCCTAGAAGCTTCACTGGTATGAGTACTGGAGGATATAATTGGATAGAAACCTATCACTATATGCGAGATAAAAATCGTGTCTACTATGATGAGCGTCCAATCCTCAATTCAGATCCAAATAGCTTTGTTCTTATGAAAGATCTCCATTCGAAAGATAAAAGTAATATATACTATGCTTGATGGAAAATAGAATCAGCAGATTACAAAACATATATACCTCTTCGGTATAGTTTTGCCAGAGATAAAAATCACTTCTACTTTGCAGGTACTCGACTCGAACTCATCAAAAATCCAAAATCTGTAAAAATTATTAGCCGTGAACTTCTTGAATATGAGGGAAAAATAAGAAATTATCAGTGTTTCTGGAGTAAGTCACCGAGAGAAGTATGTCAGTAAAATTCTTGCCTCAACCATAGTAGCTACATTCCAAAGTCTTTATTGATTTTTTCCTTATGTTTTATACAATAAGCCCATCAAAAGATGGGCTTATTGTATACCCGAGTCCATATTCTACTTTTTAAGGACTTTCTATGGCATTTGCTATTGATAGAAATGAAGCGGCACGAAGACTTTCTGTCTCAACAAGAACGGTTGATAGACATATCCAAGCATGACGCATTCGCACAAAACGTATCTGAAAAAAGATGTACCTGCATGAAGAAGATGTGGAGAATCTTCGTTTGTCTGAAGTTGGTGAAGATACCGAAGAATTTGTTGTGATTGATAGTCAGTGAAAACCAGAGCCAGAGATCATCCACCGAGAGAAGCAACTTGCCCCAAAAAATATGAAAGACCAAGGAATTGATTTTTCGACTCTTTATCGAGATGCCCAAGAGACTATTATAAAAAAAGATGAAATTATCCAAGACTTAGCATATCGTCTTGGAAAATCTGAAACAGAGCTTAAAAATTCTATTCCACTTGTTGAATATAAAAAGGCTACATTTCTTCTTGAAAGCGCAAAAACGAAAACGGATAGTGATGCTAATTTTCTCTCATGAAAAATTCATGACCTTGAAAAAGAAATGTGAAAAAGAAATTCTTATATTCTCTGACTTGCAACACTCCTTATTATAGTTATAACATTTTCACTTGTTGTATTTTTCTATTCCAGATTTATTCCGCTATAGACCTACATTTAGCGGGATTTTTTTAATCAATATTCTTTATGCGCAAATATCATATACCAAAACGTGTTCTCTTAAAACTATCATGAGAGGCCCTCCAATGAGAACAGTGATATGGAATTGATCCAAAATTTCTCGCTTTTCTTGCAAAGAAAATTGTATCTTTAGTGCAATCAAGAAATCTTGAGATAGCTATAGTTGTCGGATGAGGCAATATTTTTAGAGGGATTACTCTCGAGCAGGGCTGATTTGATAGGTGAGTATGAGATCATATGTGAATGCTTGGGACGATTATTAATGGCTTAGCAATCGGTGAAGCTATAGAACATGAATGAGTTGATGTTCGAGTTATGAGTGCTATTCCAACTGATAGAGTGGCTGAGACATTTATTCGCCGAAGATGACTTCGACATCTTGAAAAGGGAAGAGTTGTTATCTGTGTTTGATGAACAGGAAATCCATATTTTACTACTGATTCTTGTGCTGTTCTTCGTGCACTTGAGCTTGATTGTGATGTTGTGGTTAAGGCTACAAAGGTGGATGGAATATATGATAAAGATCCTAAAAAGCATACTGATGCCATACGACATGAAACTCTTCATATGCATGAGGTGCTTACGAGAGATATTCGAGTTATGGATAAGTCAGCCATAGCGCTCGCAAATGATGAAGAAATGCCAATTTATGTTTGTAGGATAGAGGATATTGATCAGATTGGTACTGAGGAAATTATTGGAACATTTGTTCACGCAAAAAAATAATAAGACCTGCAATTATGAGGTCTTATTATTAAGGAGAATTCTTTAAGAATTTCATGGCACTACTTCGTAGGTCTTTTTCATGGTTTTTTGTGTCCCATCGGAGTAGATAATAGTAAGTGTAATTGTGTATTTTCAAGGATAAGAGAATGCGTGTGAAACCTGGAATCATCGTTCAACGGGTGAATTATCTCCAAAATTCCATACATAATCTTCTATTTGCCCGTTTGTTCAGGCGGCTTCAAAATCGACACTTACTCAAGGGTTTCATACGCTCATACTTGGTTTCCAGTCAATTGTTTTAATTTGATCTTTGAGTACTACTATTTTCTTTACTGAGGATTTTTCTCATGTATCTGAGACTATGGTAAGTACTATTTCTTTTTCTCCTGAGGTAGTATATTGATACTGCTGGATGGCGTCACCTTCTGCTGGAACTTTTCCTTCTCAGAAATCGAAGACGAACTTTTTGATTTCTCATTCTTCAATCTCAGACTGAGAGGCGTCAACAGTGATGAGTGAAGGAACATAGTCAGATGTTTTTGATATTGAGAGGCGAGGCATAAGTTTCTTTCTTTCAACATCAACGATAGCATACTCAGTAACCGTTTCTTCTATGTCACTTTCTCATACAACTCATTTTTTGAAGATAATCTTTGCTTCCACATTGTACCTGAGAGGTTGATTAAATTCAATATCTACTTTAAGCCCACGAAGCTCTCGCACTTCACTTCCATCACTTATTTTCCAGTGGACATTATCGAGTATGTATCCTGGATTTGCAGAAACAACATCCCGTGCATCAAATGTAAGACTTTCTGGAGGGATAATCGAATTTTTAAGAATAAATGATCGTAGACTATAATCATAAGTCTCTTCACCATTGAGAAAGACGCCATCCTTGTTAAATATTTTGATATGACGTACGAGATTGAGGGGCTCTATAACATCCACTTCTGTTCTAAATGTATATTTTTCACCACTCGCTATCGTTATAGTGGCTTTTATGTTTTTTCTTCAGTAAGTAATGAAAGTAAAATTACATTTTTCTTCGGAATTAAGACACATAACGCTCTTTTCATCAAGGAGCCATTCTATATTCAGTATTTGATTTGGATTAATTGAGATTCAAGAAAGGGAAAACTGAAATAGTCGGCTGTCTAAAGCATCTTGTTCAGCATGTATCGATCATTTTATGGTTTTTGAATCATCATCTTTGAGAATAAAAATTCTGTCACATCCAGACTGAAGGAATATCTTAAAACATATTCTAGTAGGCTCGAGAGTAATTGGTTCAGTAATTGTAGATTCAGTTACTACCTTATTACTTCATTCATATATCCATTGGGGGGTACCAAGTTTCCTGAGTGAACTTGCATCGATAGTTACGATTTTCTGATTTCTTGTATTTTTTTGTTGTTTTACGCTAATAAGTCAACGAATTTCAATGCTTGGTAGATTAATCGGAACGGTAATTGTTTCTCATTCACGATTTTTCACAGTATAGGAACCCTTAATGTTATAGGGTTTAATTTCATCAAACTTACATATAAGACTTTGTTCATTTGCTGGATTTGATCAAGATATAACTGACTTTCAGTTATTACATTTTGCTCCGTCAAAATCAATTTCAAATCATTGTACGGTATAAAGATTTCTTCTGGCTATAAGATTTGCATTCGATCGAATATCAAAGAATATATCAATAGGTCAAATAAGGTTTTGAGTATTATAAAGTCTTGATTCTCCTCGATATTTTTCAATAGTATAACCTGCTTGATCATATATAAGAATGCTTCCATCCGGATTATCATATTCACTGGCGCTTACTACCTTGAATAGGTATCACCAGAACGCAAGTATCGAAAAAAGTATGATTCATACGATTCCAGCCAATAACCATGAGAGAAGACGTTTTCTTTTGAGGTCTTTTGGTACCCAAAATGCTCTAAACAGGGTAATAATCCAAACAATTGAGACTACTACCATCATGAATCAGAATGTCACATTTATAAGCTTTAGAAGCAAACTTTGAATATCTTTCGGATCAATATTGAAAGTATTGACGAAAAATACTGCTTCTGCTGGATTAAATGCAACATAAGCTAAAAAGCTTCAAAAAAAGATAATTGATACCACAAGTAGGGATCAAAGCATCTTGATGATTGTTGCTATGGAAATCGGTTCTCGTGGTATTTTCTTTGAAAGAGTTGCTGATTTTTGAGTATCTGATTCAGGCTTAGGCTGAGAATCTGACTGAATGGTAGTTCCAGCTCTTTCAGCAGATGCTTTTATTATACTAGCAAGAAGAGAAGGTGCTTGTCATGAATCTTCCTTCTTATTATTTTGATTATTTTGTTCACTCATAAATGGAGTATTTATACAATAGAGTATATCATATTCATTTATCCCGTCAAACAAAATCCCCCATGAATGAGGGGGATTTTTTATTTTAACCAATCTGGAATATCTTGATTATCCATCTTTTTTTCAGGCTGGATATCTTCATCTTTTTGAGCTGTTGGGGCTTTTTTTATTCCTTTTTTCTTTTTTGTTTCCACAGGTTTTTTATCCTTCTTTTCTTCAGGAGAAATATTTGAAGCCGATGCCTTAAGCCATTCTGGAAGTTCCGCACTCGCAGCAGGAGTTTCTTCGATTAAAGGCGAATAATCATCCGAAGGGCTATTAACGTCATTCATTGGAAGGAGGGAAGGACTGTCTCCATTGACTATTTCAGAGGAGTCTCCTAGGGGCTTAAGCCAATCAGGTACTAATTCTTCATCACTATTCTCTAATGGGCTATCAGGCCTTCCTAGAGTAGCATCACTACTTGATGGTGAAGGGGGATTTTCTTCTTTGGTGGATGATGTTTCCTCAGTTTTTGTTGAGTCAACTTGGGGTCATAAGATAGAACTCTTATCGGTTGTTACAGTTGTTTCTGTTTTTGGTTCATTATTTTCTTCTGACTTAGATATTTGAGTATCGTCTAGATTCTTTGAAGAATTTTTTGGTAGTGGCTTAAGCCAGTCAGGGATTTCACTTTGGTCATCTGCTGATTTTTCCGTGACTTCTTCTGGATTCTTTTGGTTTGTATTAAGGTCTACTGAACCTGATTCAGGTGTATTTTTTTCAAATGATTCAGTCTTTTTTTCTTCATGAATCTCTGCAAGGGGATCTACTTTGCTCCCTGAATTAAGAGGATCAAAAGGTGATGCCACAGGAGTTGTATTTTTCTGACTGAGAGGTTCTTCTTTAAATACAGGAACAGGAGATGGAATATTATTTAGAGGGGAGGTTGGAGCTGAATTTTGTAGAGGATCATGTACTGGGTTGATGATATTAGATGAATCAGTTGGTTTCAATTCAACTGCTTTTACAGTGGTTTCAGCTTCTTTTCGAATAGCTTCTTTAGAGGTAGTCTTATTATGTGCGATGGAATCAATAAGAAAATCCTGAAACCCCATATCAGCATTTTTCTTTCGAGAAAGCCTGTAGAAAATATATCCAATTAAAACAAGTCCAAGTATTATAGCAATAAGTACTCAAAAAATTATCAGAGCCCCCTTGATGAATCCAAAAAATCAACCACTTCATCAAGTTTCTGCGACTGGTACTATAACTTCATCAGCAGGAATGCTTTCTTGTCATCCATTTACTATAATCTGAAGTTGACTCTTTAAGAGAAGTTTATCAGCATTTGAAAGATTTGAATCTCATTCTACCTTGAGTAGGATTTCTTTTCAGAGAGCTTTATTTTCTGCTAGATTTGCTGGATGAGCTTTAATTTGTTCCAGTCGTTCAATTATATAGTCCCTATCAGGATTATCGAGTTTAATCATTCATTCTATTACTCTACTTGCAACACTAATTTCATTTGTTGCTTGCGCATCTCCTACAAGAATTATATCAATAAGTTTTGAAAGATCCTCCTTTGTTTTATCATCTAGAGTGGCACTTTCATCGACCTCCTTTTGGATTTCGAGAAGATTCTGAGTTCGTTCGTAGAGGTCACTCCAATTTTCAATGAGTGTGTTGTATTTTTGAGTAAATATAATCCTATCGTCGGACTCTAGAGAGCGAATTTTTGATTGTAACTGTTCGAGATTTTCTTTATCGATAGCACTAAATGACTCTACAATTCATGTAGATGTTAAATCAGTTGTGTCGGTATTATTTCCAGGAATATAGCTAAATACGACTGGTATTTTTTTAACAGCAATTGTAGCTCAATCATCTCAAATAAGGCTTATCTTTACTTCTCGATTTCTCGTTTTTACGCTTTCGAGGTTTGTAATCGCAAATACACTTCCATCAGTAAATGACGGTGTATCTTTATTATCTTTATCATTGTCAGGAATACCATCGAGATCGCTGTCAATTTTTGTATCGATATCTATTGCATATTCCTTTGCATTATTTCCGAAGGCACTCAGGAGTATTTTTTCTCCAGCTCCTTGTACTAGTAGTGTTCCGCTTTGGATGATTGGAAATGTTTGAATTGAAATACCATCTTCAGGCTTTGGCGTCTCTTCGACTATGCTTTCAGATATTTCAGTGCTCGATACTTCACTCGTTCATGCTTTTACTGTAAAAGTACCAACTTGACCACTTCAGGTACTCATTGGCCAAGGAAGCATAAAAGAGTACTGATTTTCGGATACGTTTGTTCCATACTGCCATTCTACTTTATCATAAGATCACTTGCTTGTGTTGATAAAATAGACAGCATTTCCATAGCGATATCATTTTATGGATGCTTTAAGTTCATTTTTTACATATACTACTTGGTATTTTGTGTTTGAGACACCATTATTTACAACCTTTACCTTCATATTATATCTTCCAGAATTTTTGTATGCATATGAAGCGGTAGCCTCAGAGCTTCTCTTATCGGTGTGTCCATCACCATCGAAATCCCAGTAATACTCACTCTTTCCGGTTATGTCTGCTCCGAGTATATTCTTTGCTGAAACGGAAAAGTTTATTGTTTCATCTGTAAGTGCTTGAGTTTTATCAACGCTTAAGTTGATAAGGGGCATATTAATGTTGGCCTCATCATTTGAAGTAATAAGAGGTATTTGTTCAGCAAGAGTATCAGTGCTGTCGACACGAGCCCCGTCATTATCTTCGAGAATTACTCAAAAGTAGTATTTTTCTGAGATATTTGGGAGCACGAAAGAAGTTGTTGGAAGCTGAGTAATTTTAACATTTTGTTTCTCGCTATCGCTTTCAGTGGTATAGTACCATACATAGGATGTTATAACTCCATCTTCATCTTTTGCGCCATTAGCATTTACCGTTGCGATAAGTTTTTGTGAATCCTTCTTTGTTGAATCTACGTTTGAAGTAATTGAAGTAAGTTTCGGTGGCATGTTTCTGATTTCGAGAAATCTTTTTGTAGTATGAGATGATCCGTTTTTCTCACTTCGAACAGTGAGCTCAATCGGAAAGCATCAGAGTTCTGTAAATTTCTCATAAAGAGACGATCCTGTTTTTACCCTTCACATGTATCTCCATGTATAGCTCAGTCATGAAGTATTTCCATCGACATTTACTGACTTAGCTCCATCAATTTTAGTATTTTCTGATCGGTTAATCATAAAAGATCAACCTGTACCGCTTGCTTCACACCCATTTGGGTTTTCAGCAATCGTATTTGAGCCATTACTAATATCAATAAGTGCGAATGGACTATCAGTATCAGTGATATAAATGGTACGTGAAATAAGATTCTCCTCAGTTCAATTTATATTTTTTACATGGAGTGTTACGGTGTAAACCCCAGTTTTATTATATATGTGCTCTATAGAATCAAGATTTCCATTTACGGGAGCACTTCCATCACCAAAATCCCATTCGTAAAAACTAGCTTCTGGGGCTCGAGCCTGAAAAGATATTGCCGTTCCTATTGGTGCCGCACGCGGACTTATATTCACTCAAACAGTGAGCAGGGAAGTAACTTCAAAAGTTTTATCAATCGTAGTAACCTTACCATAGGTATTTGCAACGGTTAGTGACACAGTATGTTGTCATTTTTGAGTAAAGGTATAGGTACCTTTTCCTCAATCATTTGTTACATTATCAAGGTTAACTTTTTCACCATCGATAATCCAAGTATAAGTGAGTCAACGGGCACTTTTCGTATCGAGATCAAAACTTCTAGATGCATCAAATACTATAACATTTGGTTTTTCTTTGCTTATTGGAGTTGGAGTATCGAGATTAACCGTTGGGGCATGAGATTCTATAGTAATGGTTCTTGAATCGGTATCTGTATTCCCATTTGGGCTTCTTGAAGTAAGAGTAATAACATATTGTCCAACTTTTTGGAACTTATAAGTAAAAGTTGACCCTTCTTGGCTTACTATTACTTTCTTTCCGATGTCATCCTGAACCTGCCAATTATATTCTACATTTGCAGTATTGGACAAGTAGGTTTTTGCTGACATTCGAATTTCTTCTCAGAGAAATGCCGATTCTTTATCAGCAGTTATCACGGCTGAGGGGTCTCTGACTACTAAAGTTATTTCTTTTTTAAATGGCTGTCATTGGTTGCTGGTTATATTCAAAACAACTCTATATGATCATTCGTTGGAAAAGATTTGTCTTTCAACAATTGGTGGACCATCATATTTTGAGGTATTTCCATTTCAAAAATCCCATTCAGTTTTTGAAATAACGCCATTACTCACAGCCCTAGATGCAGTAGCATCAAAAAGTACTCCAATTTTTCAAACGGCAGGACTTATTTTGATTTGATCGAGATTGCTCACATTAACCCCATTTACAAGGAGGATTACGTTTCAGAGTCGAGGACGTACTTCTATGTCTTGAGAGGTGGTAAGAGGAAGAACATCAATCTTTCATTTACTATTTCTACTGTCTGATACAACATCAAGAAATACCTGATAGTTTCCTTCTTTCGAAAATGTATAAGTAAGGAGGGGTCACCTTCAGAGCTCCTTTCTGTTTCAGCCTCTTTCTCGCATCCACCATATGTAATTTCCATCTGGAATAATTACTCACGATGGATCTTTAGCGGTTGCAAAAAATGATGTAGTTAACGGAGCATTTCCGTTTGTAGGATTGGCGGTGATTGTTCCTGTAATTTGCTCAATTTTTGCTTCGTAGAGAAATCGAGCCGTTTGAGTTGCTGCATTTGAGACAAAAGTCTGGCTTGATTTATTTTTTTGCGCAAGATCGAGATAGAGTTCAACAGATTTCTCTATTCCACTATTTGCGTTTGCAAAATCACCTCTATCAGGAAGTCGATAGTAGGCCTCCTGAACCATCTTCCGTATATTATTTATGGATGCATCAGTTACGGAGTTATTGACGCGAAACTCTCTTTCCAGGTCCTGAAGAAGTCCCTCAATTTTTTGTTTGTAGTATATAAATGTATCATCAGTGCTCTCATAAGCAATCGCCCTAGGTATAAGAGGGAGGATTGTTTGAAGTAAAAAAACTCCTATAAGGAGGAGGCTTTTTAGGGCAGTAGATTTCTTTTGGGAAATGTAGAACATAAAAGTATATCCGAGGAACTAAGTAAGTGAATTTATAACGATTGCAACAAGCCAATAGGAAACCCAAATGAGAATAATTCCAACAATAACATAGATCATAATCTTTCGAGTTTTTTTAGCCTTCTCTTCATCTCAACCACTCACCATGAGTTGGAATCATGCGTAGATAAAGTATACAACAGCAATGAGTGCAACAAAAGAGAGAAAATATTTTACAGTATCTGCTACAAATACTTCAATTTTCTTTTTTGATAAAAGATCTCCTACTGCATTCGATGCAACAGTGGCTCATCATTGAATAGTACAAGTTCCATTACTGCAGGTTTCAATTTGAGCAGGATCTGTTTGGCTACAAGTGAATTGAAACCAGCAACCAGCAGCCTGAGCTCATTGTACCAAAAGAGAAAGGCTGATAAGTGTTCCGAGAAGGAGAGATGTTATAACTTTTTTCATAGTATCAGTGTAGCAGATGAGGAGAAATAATGCAAATTTCCAAAAATTCTACTTGAGACACTTATCACTGAGAATTCATCATACAGTACTTTCTATTTTGCATTCTACAGCATCTTTTACGCGAGTTAATGTATTATTAATATCAATTTTATTTTTTCTGTCAAGGTATTCTTCGAATATTTTTTCATATTCATTCTTTACTCAATAATTATATACGAATAAAGACTCTCCATCTTCAGGAATAAAGGCTCCCAGATATGCACGAGTAAAAAGTGTTGAAAGACTTTTTTGTCATTGTGTTTGACTGATAGTTCTATCCGGTGAAATAAGGTAGGGAAAGACATCGACTGCCATTGAGAGAGTCTTTTGATTCATGAGATAACTCAAGAAGTCAGCTGCAGCTTTTGGATTTGCTGACTTTGCAGACACTGCAAGGTATTTATACCGTGCTATATTGAGACGAGACTTTCAGAGAGAGTTCTGTGGAATCCTTTCGGTAAGTATAAGACTTGTTACAGCGCTTTCTCAGGCTCGTTTCTGTGCTTTTTCGATTTCACGAATTGTGCTCGGGAATCCGATAACCATACCTATTTTTCCTCTCATAAAAGAGTCAATAGTGGAATGTCATGTTTCGTCATACTCATCCTTCATTCAGATAAGAGCTTCTCAGTGTTCCTCTATTTTTGGTCAAACAGTAATGGCTGTATCGGTGAGATTTTCCACTGTATCAGTTGTATTTTCGATCGCAGTAACTGTATCATCAACAGGAGAAATAGGGGCAGATTTTTCAGTGTTACCATAACGTAAGTATTCCTCAAGCGCACTCCCAGCATTCGGGAGATCTTTTGTTTCGTGGACTCAATTTTTAAGAAAAAAATATGCAATTATATCGGTAGCATCGGGTGTGTATCTCGGTCAAAGTCAAATATTAACAGGGAAGTAACTTTTATTGCTACTATAAAGAAGTCCAATATCATTCCATGTTTTTGGTATACTTGGGAAATAAGCCTTGTTATAGAAAACTCAAAGAGTTTCATATCCAAGAGGTACGCCTTTTATTGTTTTTGCTAGAGTTTCTCCTTCGCCCATAGTTCCAAGAAGGGGAAGGAAGATGTCATCATATCGTTTTTCAAAGTCTGAAAGATTAACGTATGGCTCAGGCACGGGAACTGATTTTGATGCTAGAACTTCATCACCATCTCATTCTATCATAAAGACATCTGGACCCTTTCAGATATCAAGGGTAGCAAGAAGGGTTTCACGATAGCTGGAATAACTTGGAAATACCCGAACATCTAAAAGTGTATTTTTATACATTGCTCAGAGCTCATTAAATCAGGCAAATATTTTTAGATATTCTTCAGTTGTGCCTCATACAACCCAAATAGAAAGACTTTCAACTTTACTATTTTGATTATTCTCTTGTTTGTTTGCAAGAGTAACGACTCCAAGAATGATAAGCAATCAGAGAATCCCTACAGCAATAAGAAAAATTATTTTACGTGATGCCATATTTTAAAATTGAAAGCCGATAATTATCCTTAATAATATACCGATTTCTCCACTGAAATCTAGTTTTTATTTGTCTGAGAGAGCATCTGAAGAAAAACTCAGCGCGTAACGATATTTTTTGGATAGAACCTACCTCATCGATCTTTTGTGAGAAACGCATAATCCTGAATTTGATTATAGTAAGGATTCATTGTATCAACATCTGGATAAATGCGAATCTGGGATGGATTCTTTGGGGCATCGGAAACTTTTATTATCAGGTCCACCAATTCTTCTCGTGTCATGATATGCTCTGGATGAGCATGACTTCCTGTAAGTATTCACTTTCTATGAGCCACTAGTGCATATCATTGCATGCTATCTCAGATAGGGATATCGAGAAAATGACTTGTGCCATTTGTTGGAGCAATGTCATAAAATCTCATTGTATTTATGAGTGCTTCACGAAATGTGAGACTTTCTCTTGCATTAAATGTCTCTTTGCCTTCTTGAAAAATGCATTTTCTGTCTAGAAGTGGATAAAGGAGTTTACCAAATGATGATTTCTCAGAAACGTCTGAAAATCGTTTTCAAATACAATTTTCCTCGTTTTCTGAAATATAGGCAGCTATTGTTTTTGATTGGGTAGGTTCAGTTTCTTTGCTGGATGAAATAAGAGGGGTATTTTTTTCATTTTCGGAAACGCCTCAGAGGTACATGCTTATAAAATTCAGAGGGTGAATTGTATATTTTTCTGCTTTATCCTTATTTAGTCCAGCATTAATTGCTTCAAAAAAATTCAGTTTTGCATTTCTAGCCTCGGTGCTCGTGAAGTGCCAATATGGATGAAATGGTGCATCAGGGGTATCGATTTGAAAATGAAGGTGTGGTGTCGTAGTAATTCCGGTAAGTCAAACGCGGCCAATCATATCTCATTTTCTAACAATGTCTCCTTCTTTTACAAGAATTTCTGATAGGTGCAGATATCACGAGTAAAGTGATTTTTTCCCACCTTCTAGTGGGATATTATCATGCCTTACAACAATAAACTTATTTCATGAGCTATCCGCTTCAACAGTTCGAACAACAACACCATTTGCAATACTGAGAACTGGGGTTCAGATGGGTGCACGTATGTCTATACCGAGATGACCTCAGACATGTTCCTTATAATCAAGATTATAAGACCCCATATAAGGAGTAAAATAGGTGTACCTTAAAATGGTACTTGATTTTGAGGCACTATTGGAATCAAGCAATGCCAGAGCATCATATTGAGGAATAGGAATATATTCACTTATGCTTATATCTTCAAATCTTTTTGATTTATCCTGATTCTCAGTTTTTGTCCAATCAGGAACATAGAGTATGGGCATTATTGTGCCATCGAATGGGGGCGATACTATATTTGAATAGGGTTCATTCCCAGCGTTCATATAGGGAATCCAGACTTGTTTAATCGCAATAGTAAAAGCAAGGGCGCAATTTATGATCCATATTGTTATAAGGGCTCGTGATAGATTTCGAGTGAGGGGGGACATGTATTTGTATTTATTTTTTTAAAGAATAGCATATCTTTTATTAATTGGCAAATATTTAAAAATCCCCACCTTGAGTGGGGATTTTTAAATAAGGTAACTTAAAAACGAGATTTCCAATTTGTAAGATTCGTTTCAATTATGACACTTCTTGGTCTTTCTTGATTCCATCGAGCAATACTTTGGACGAGCATATTTCCTGGAGTGACTGTGACATTTACCTCTCTTGTAAAGATAGTAAGGCAATTTTTTTGTATGGTTGATGAACAGGCTGTGGCAGATACTCCAGTCTGAGTAAAAAATCATGCACTATCTATTCCAACGCGAAATACCTGCTTATAGGTGGTCCAGTTTGTTATGGGATTAATTCCATTTACTGCTCAGGAGAGATACCATGCCCCATTCAATGACACTACAGTATATGCACCTGAAGCTATTTCGGGAGGAGTTGTATCTCCAATACAGGTAGCATCATAATTTTTAACTATCCAACAATTGGTTCTATCGCTCGAAAAACGAAGCCAATTTGTGTCCCTGATGTTTATCATAGCTTCTACTCCTTCTCTTGCTATATTAATGGCTTTAATATTGTTTTCAGTATCATTCGCATAGCGTATTCCTCAGCCAAGAGTTTGTAGCAGGGCAGTGATTCCAAGCGAAAGAATCCCAAGAGCGGCCATGAGCTCAACCATGGTGGCTCACTTATGTGAGTGAATGAAATAATTCATGTAAATGTTATTCTCAGGAAAGGGTGACTCAACCTTCTTTTATTATAGTAAAGAGTTGTGTTGAGAGGAGAGCATCATTTGGTCCGTAAAATCGAATTTCATAGAGATTAAATCCTTCTTTCATTGTCTGATATTCTGTATTTGCGTAGTAGTACCAAGTTGTGCTTTTTGCAATAAATTTTTTAAGTCGAAAATTATTTACCGTAATGTATTCAACTTGTCATTTTGGAACAGTTCAAGAGACTGTTATGGCTGAAAGATTTGTCTTATAAGGGTTTTCATTTGGGCTAATAACGCGAAAATCCTTATCATTCGTTGGAAATGTTTTTGGTACCAGCTTTTCTGATCCAGATTGTTTATCTGAGGAGTAAACAGTGATAACTCATCTCTCCAGAAGGTTGTTTCAAGCATCATAAGCCTTATATACTAAGTCGACCGTTGAAGTATTTATAGAAATTGGAGAAGATCGAAATGATCAGGGTGATTCTATGAGTTGAATTGGTTGGTCTTGTATAATTATCTTTTTTACCTGTGCTGAAAGTGATTTTCATTCTACGATGAGGACTCCACCAGTAATGAAGGAGCCATCGATTGGTGAACTTATAGTCACGAGTTTATTTAAACTCGAATTGGATTGAGTATTTCATGATCATGAAATACTATTTATTGTTCAAGATCATTCCTTTGATTCATTTGATTTTTGTTTTTCAAGGAGATCTTTTCCATTTCGGGCAAGAAAGAATGCATTTTGTTGAATTGATTCATCAATATCACCAATAAGACTCTCTAGAGTAACTCAAGGATTAATGAGATTTGATTGGGATACCATAATCCTTTTTCACCCCTTTAATGCAGCCTCTCTTGATCCTCATAAGACAGTTGCCTCTCAGCGAATCACATATACTATACTGTATATTCTTTGCTGCTCAAAAAGGGCGATATCTCACTCTGAAAGTTTTATGTCGATATGTTTTAACGAGAAAAAGATATCATTACTTGCTTCTACCCACATTCTTCCTTGAGATAAGAGGTATCATGATCCATTCTCTGTATGGGAAAAATCAGAGTTCTTATCGAGCCAAATCTTCGAACCTCAATCATTGAGTTCCGCCATTCCTGATATTACAGAAAAAAGCTCGTCAGTTTCATAAAATTTTTCTCCTGCTCATACATCACGTTTTTCATTATTTTTATTTGTTGCAACAAAAGTTCCAGATCAGCCAACGAGAATTCACTTTCCCATATCATCATCCTTACCTGATCAGATGCCTCGAAGAAAAGTAAGAATGATAAAAATAATAATTATAACTCATACCCATTTCCAAGGGATTGACTCAGTTTGTTTGCGTAAAGAAGAATGATTTCTCATAAATTAAATAGTTATTTCTTTGGTACTATAGCTTCTATAACAGCATAAGTGGCATCTTTTCCTTCTGGAATGCGAATACTTACAGTATCCCCAATGCTGCAATGGTGAAATGTTACTGCCGCCAAGAGTACATTGTAAGTCTTAGTGTCAGTAGTGATTTGGTATTTTTCTCCATTTTTTGTTACGATACCTATTTTACTTTCGAATGGTATTTCTCCTATTATTTTATATACAATTTTTCAAGAGGGTTGAATAATTGCTTTCAGCTTACTTCCTTGTACAAGAAGTGATTTTGAGGCGTAATTCTGGGGTACTGGATAAATATTTCCATCAGATCAAAGCATTGATTCTCCAGTAAATACTCATTCAATAACTTTATCTTCTCATTGAGTATAAGTTGAGAGTCATTCCATTGAAGTTTCAAATCCATCTTCATAATCCTCACCCAATAGAGAATTGAGAATCTTTTTTGCTGAATTGATCGATATTTGAGCCGACTGAATTAAGTCTCGAAGTGTTTTTATATTTTTTTCATCCATACAGTATATATTATATTTTGAATTGAAGTATAACCCTCTTTCTTTATCTGTCGAGTAAAAGAGAACTATTCCTCTAAAAAAGAATTGACAATATTATTTATAGTAGTGTTTTATATGCCTCAAGGAGTGATAATATATCGGAATGAAAGTATATTGCCATTAACCATCAGAAGGCAAGAAATGGTCAGAAGGGGATTTGGCTCTTTACTTTTCAGGTGAATAGAATAATGATTATTCAAATAAAACTTCAAAGGATATAGGCTACAAAGAATGAAAAAATCCCATGGACAAGCCCTAGGGTTATTCATATAAAAAGTGCAACTCTTAAATCTCATCATCACACCCATGTTTCAATCGAAGTTTCATCATCATTCTTTGTGCTCTCTTTTTGAGGAAAAAGGAGGAGGATGGGAAATGTAAAATATGAAAGAAATACTCAACCAACATCACTCCATTTCTTTTTCTTGGCATACTGTATCGTTGCTGGGATAATTATTTGTAGAAAAAGAAAGGTATAGAGTACAAAAGCTCCAAATAAATGATCAAAAATGAACTCTTTGTAACCTCATATATAGCTTGATACATCAAAAAAAATACCACCTAATGAGTCATTGTAATAACCAATTCAAAGAAGTAAAAGGTATCAATAAATTCAGGGTACGAGTATCTCATCAGGTATTTCCATATAGCGTATGTCAGAAAGAACATAAACTCCAGTAATGAATCATAGCATCAGTAAGAGAGCATACTGGGTGCCTACAAAATATCATTCAATTCTTATGTAAGATATTGTTAGAATAAGAAAAATGCTAGCCATTATAATTTCAGCAAGCGGGTAAAAAAGCGGTATTTTTGTGGAACATTTTCTACATTTTCAGAGAAGAAATATGTATGAAATAAGAGGAAGAAGTTCAAACCAAGAAAGAGTATGATGACATTTTGGGCATTTACTCCTTCAAAATAAAATTCATTCTTCATGCGTATGCCATCGGGTAACAAGTACAGTTGCAAAACTTCAGAAAAGAAGTCCAATGATAGTAATTCCAATATAAAGGCTAAGCATAAAAGAAGGGATTAAATTCTATTTTTATAAGTATGGATTCATTCAGAAATCGCGTATTCAATTTCTTTTAGTGTTGGTAAATGTATTTCTCTTGAATTAATCATACTTTTCATACTTGCAACATCGAGTCTTTGAAATATGTTTGAGAGAACTTTTGAATTTAAAAAAAGCTCTTCGCGTAAAAATCATTGTCTCTTCAAGATGCGAGCTTTTGAAAGTATGAAAAGTTGTAATGTTTTATTTGTGCTGCTTTGAAAATATAAATCGATTGAAGAAAGGTGGCTAATAATTTCTTTTATGTCATGGAATATATCTTTTTGCGACATTCATTCAGGAAGGCTTTCTCTTATAAGTTGGAAGAGTGTAAGGTATTCGAGAGTCGTTTTATAATTCCATCACTCATTCTTTGGTGTGTGTAGTGGAGTAATACTGTGAATAATATTTTCTTGCTTTTTTCTTTCAATAACTATTTCCGTAAGAGATCATATGTCGCTTATTGAGTATGGCTTTTTTGTCCAGGCGGTAATTTTTCCATAGTCTTCAGTGAATAATATTACGCGAACCTGATTATCTCGAATAAGTTGTTTTGAGAGTACAATGGCGTTAAGTGTATACACAGACTAAGATAACTAGTGAATAATTATGTTATTATCAACAAATTCAAATCCTATGCTGTAAGCTGCTTTTTCTGTGAGCACGTGCATGAGTCAATCTCTAGGCACAGCAATATCAACAATTTTGTCTTTGCTTCAAAACTCAATTTGAGCTATATAAGACCATGATCGCACATCCTGAAATCTTTTTGAATCAGGAAGAAAAATCCAAACCTTATTTTTATCAAGTATATAGATGTAATTCAGATTTCATGAAAGCACAATCCGTGTATTTTGGCTATTTTGTCATATGGTATAGCCTCAAGGGAGATTATTTAGAACCAACCCAGTTGCACTTCCATTTGATCCCATTGCGCGGATAATTCGTTGATCATTTTTAAGAAGATAAAACCCTCCATCAATGGCGATATCTATTATCCCTTCTGATGGGGAAGGGAGAACGCTTGATTTTTGAGAAAATCCATTAATTCATGGACGATGTTTATAGATCTGTCACTCATTTTTATTCCAAAGGTAGAGATTTCCATTAAAAGTCGCAATTCCATCTGCGTTTTCCCATCATTCTTGTCACGTTACATTTATATAGCTAATTTCAGCGCTTTTTCGAGATGCAAGAATTCTATTTGAATTGGTAAGAAAAAAGAAATTTCCGTCATCCTGTATGGTGTAGTCCTTAATTGTTTCACCTGATGGATATTGTTTTATTTGAAGTCCAGTATCGCCTATGGCATAGTCTTGAATCGTTCATTGCTTTCAAATTATATTGAGCTTCTTATCTTTTTCATAGATTCCTATTGGCGTGAGAATCTCAGGATTAAATGGAACAATTGAGGCTCGATCAGTTAAGTCAATTGATTGAATATCATAGATTTCCTTTTTCATTGCTTCAATTTTATTTCTCAAGTCTTGAATATCTTTGATATAAACTTGTTTTGATTCGAGTCAATTAAGGATTCATTCTGCCTTATTGATGGTTTGATCAAATAGAACTGGATTTGTAGTGAGCTTCTGACTTGATTCAATAAGAGTTTTTGCCTCAATAATTTGATTTTTCGCATCCTTTGTTGTTCCATCAGAGATTCTAAAAAGTGCGCCTACTAAATATGAGGTGAGTGCAAAAAATAGAATGACTCATAGAATTAAAAATACAGAGAGTATAATAGAATACTTTTCATCAAAAAATATAAGAATGTCTTCCTTGAAATTTCTCCATCGAGGATGAGACAATAGTGTATTTAATATAGATCTAATCTTCTCTTTTAGAGAATGAAAAAAACTTCAGGCAACTCAGTTTTTTCTTGTCTGAGACTTCATTCCTGATGATGTTCCTTCGCTGAGTGGAGTATGCTTAATGCGAACAATATGGGTTGTGCTTTCGATATCCCTTGCAAGAACTTCCCGTGCAGTATCAATAAATTTCGAGCTTTCTGTAAAGGCACAATCAGAATAAAATGTATCTCATACTTTATTTTCAAGATTTTGTGAAACAACAAAAACCGTTCAATATACAGGAATATCTCCACTTGATATAAGCTCAAAACCATGATGTCAGCGTGTATCTTCATGAATATTTACGGGTGTTCCACTTTTTTCTTGAAGAATCACTTCAGCATCTCATATGCTTGATACCATAAGGCGTCAGTTTCTTTCAACAGCAAATATAACACCAATTTCAACAAGATCTTCATGAGAAAGATTTGTTAAAAAGTGATTGTATTTTTCTGTTACATAGGAAAAATCCGTATCTTCATCATTATATTTCCATTCCGTAGAACTTATGCACTCAAGGAGATGATCTTCAAGCACGCTCATTACGTTCTGTTTTGGGCTTGATATAATGCATATTATGGTAATATCGCTCTGTGGATGGAGAATATGAGACCTAATTGATCCTGAATTCCCTGGATGGTCATATCGTATTATGTCTGTTGTGAGAATCGATTCCACAAGAATATAGAATTAGCAAGTATTTTAGAGTGTATCGAGCATTTCGATAACGGTATTTGCTTCATCTTGAGAATTATCCTTGCTTTCCTCATTTTTTACTTTATCTCGAGCCTTTTGTGCTTGTAGAGCTTGCCATTCAATAAGGTGTTTTTCGTTTAGTGTTTTTATTTCTTCCTGATACTTCATGTTGAGCTCCTCAAGTTGTCTTCTTTCGGTCATGAGAATATTAAAGAGTCGATCCACTTGTTCATCTGTCATAGATGGAAGAATATCGAACCAATACTGTTTTTCATTATTATCAATCGATTCGCTTCAGAGAATCAAATCAACTAATTCAGGATACTTAACTTGAATTTCATCAAGAAGAGTAAAAGTGAAGTCATTTTGAGTAATTTGAGCCATAAATTGAGTTAATGTGTTAGTGGGAATTGTATAAAACTTTCAGATTAATGCAAATAAAAACTTGTATACAACGACGGAGTATTATCGCAAAAATTATGGTTGGAGGACCTTTATTAGAAAGTAATTTCAAGCAATTTTTTATATTTCTCAAGTAATACAGCTTTAATCAAGATATTTTTATAAGAAATAGTATAATGAAATGAAATATTTCATGAGGGAATATGTTATGATGAAATTATGCGCTATTCCACAATATTCCTCTCAAGTATCTTGCTTATATCAGTGTCGCCATTGATTGCCTTGAGTATTGATCCAGCTACATCGGGACGAATCCTTGATTCTTTTAAAAAAGAAGAGTACGAAATCCTTTTTGAAAACTCATTGTTTGATCAGTCTTGAGCTAATGATATTTATGAAAAGGAATATCTCATTTCTTGAATTGAAGGATTAAGAAATAGGCTTTCTCAAGTTATAAAAACATATGAACAAAAGAAATCAGAAGTTTCTCTCCAAAAAGATTCTCTTGTGAGTCTCATAGCAAATATAGAAGAAAATATTTCGGATACATCATCTGAAATCAGAAAAATTGAAGGACAAATAGAGGAAAAAAAGAAAGACATTAATGAATTAAAGAACCTTTCGATTGAATTGTCAGTAAAAATTAAGAAGAACCGCTCGATAATGCTTTCTTATATAGCTAATGTTTATGCGGAGGGAAATTTAATTTTTGATGAGAAAAATGAAGTAGATGTATTTCGATCGCTTATACTTTCAGATGAGAATATTGATAATGTTGCGCAGGATATTACCTATAAGTCACTTGTAAGTTCACTTGGACAGAAATTTATCGATGATTATAGAGAGCTCATAAAAAGCTACTATAAAATTCAAATCAGAATGAATGACGAAATTGCTCTACTTGATATTGATAACGAAAAGCTTGAAAAACAAAAAACAAATCTCATTACACAAAGAAGCTTTAGGGAGCAACTTCTTCTTGCAACACAAGGGAGAGAAGAACTCCTGGGAAAATATATAGAATCTCAGGTAAATATGCAAAAGACCCTAGAGGAATCATGGAAAGATGCTACGAATGCATACACGGCAACGCTTGAGAATATTCTTGAAAAAAATGGCTGCCAGAAACAAAAGAAGACATGAAAAGAAATTGAAAAATGTGCACATATTCTGAGTTTTTATCGTAATGAAAAGGCTCTTAAGAATGTAAAGGTATCATCTTGAACTGAAAATATTTTGACATGGCCTCTCGATGTAGTGACGGGTATAACGACCTATTTTAGAGATCCATCTTACTATAGAGAGGTTTGATCACAGCATGATGCCATAGATATCCCAGCAGAGCAGGGAACTCAAGTTAAGGCGAGTCTTTGATGATATGTGTACTATATACTTCCACCAGTATCATGATGATATTCTTATATGGCAATAAAACATCCGAACGGATATTTTACGGTCTACTGACATCTTTCAGAAGTGCTCGTCAAGCCCTACCAATTTGTTGAGCAATGAGATGTTATAGCTAAAAGTGGTGGTACTCCATGAACCCCAGGAGCATGACCTATGACGACAGGTCCACACCTTCATTATGAGGTATTTAAAAATCGAGAGGCGATAGATCCTTTGAGAATTCTTGATATTTCCAAGTTAGATTATTCTCGTCTTCCTACTCGATATCAAGAGAAGTTTATAAGTGATATTGTTGCAAGGGTTTGATCAAAGGCAGATCTTTCGCCTTATGAGAGAAAGTTTAGAATGGAATGAAAGACGGAAGAGGAAAGACAAAAATACCTCCTCAACACCTATGCTACTTCTGACTTTAAGAATTGGGATACTTGGGTGGATATTTCTCTTGAATCAAAAATCGATCCGAGTTTCCTTATGTGTGTATGACTTGCAGAAACCACTCTCTGAAATTACTTGAAGACTCGAAACAATATCGGAAACGTATGAAATACAGATGGTTGAGATGTTGTTTCATTTGAGAGCCCACGAGAATGAATTTATTGGATGGCCTCAACCTTTAATAATAAATTTCTTTGATCGTATGATTCCGTAAGTGAGCTTTCTCGTTGGGGGAATTCAAGCGGCTATATATATGCTTCGAGTAATGCAAATTGGCACAATAATATCATCCGATGTCTTTCGGCATTAAAATGAAAATTTGTAGAAGATAATTATAAATTCCGTCTGGATATAGATAAATAGATTGCTGTTTCAGGAGCATTAAAAAAACTCATTACCAATTAATGAGTTTTAATTTTTTCTATACCTCTTCAAGCTGTGTGAGTTTTTCTTCGAATTTCTTCAACTCGGTTTCAGCAATATGAAGTTTTTCCATCTCTGCTCTTACAACTTTTTCAGGTGCATTTGAGATAAAGGCGTTATTTTTTAATTTCGTCTGCATACTTCTTATGTACGTCTTTTTCGTTTGGATTTCTTTCTCGAGACGACTTCTTTCTTCGAGAATTTTCTCAGCATCAATAGATGCATCAAAATAGATATCTATTCCATCTACCACTCCATACGAGAATCCTGGGTGTTTCACTTGGGAAAGAGTTATCTCAAGATCTTGAATTCTTGCAAGGCCTTCGATAAGATTAATGTTGGATTCTAAAGAGGTAAGATAAATTTTCGGACAAGAAAGATATGCTTTTCTGTATTCACCAGGTTTGATGCTTGATTCAGCTCTGAGATTTCTTAGGGTACGTATAACATTCCAGATTCTTGTCATTGACGACTCGCTTTCTTCGTCACTTTTGAGGAGTGTTTTTGGCCATTCAGATGTTGCTAGAATCTTTCCACCCGTAATCTGTCCGTAAAGCATTTCCGTAATATGAGGTGCATACGGATGAAGGAGGGTAAGTATATCAAGAATACAGAGCTGCATAACCAACGATCAAACTTTACTGTGATCCTTTTCGATTTTATAGGCTTCAATAGCAAAATCAGCAAATTCATCACGAATAAAGGAGAGGAGCTCTGATCAGGAGAGTGAAAATGAGTAATCTTCCATACCTTCCGTCATACGACTTATTTGCTTTGCAAGACGGGAAAGAATCCATGACTCATAAGGGAGAAGCTCATCTTTGTTTTTAAGTATTTCTTTTTCTATTTCAGATCTATTTTTTGATATGTCTCAAACATTCATCCAGGTGAATCTTACAATATTCCATAATTTGTTCAGAAAGAGTCCATATTCAGCTACGGTATTTTTTGAGAAATTAAGATTATTCCCTGGAGTATTTCCGAGTACTGTTGCAAGCCTGAGAGCATCAGCAGAATATTCTTGTATTACCTCGATTGGATCTATAACATTCCCCCAACTTTTACTCATTTTTTTACCATTTTCATCGAGAATAAGGCCGTGAAGATAGATAGTTTTAAATGGGGTTTGCCCAGTAAGCTCATATCCCATGAGTAACATCCGTATAACCCAGAAGAATAAAATATCATGTCATGTCTCGAGAACATTTGCAGGATAAAATTTCTTAAAAAGTTCACCAGGATTTTCAAAATTCCAATCAAGTATAGAAAATGGCCAGAGTCCACTTGAAAACCAGGTATCAAGAACATCAGAATCTCTAACAAGATTTTCTTTGCCGTATTTTTCCTCAAGCTGGGTAGGATCTCTCGTTACTCAGAGTAATTCTCATGATTCTTTATGATAGTAGGCAGGTATCTGGTGTCACCACCAAAGTTGCCGAGATATACACCAATCTCTTAGATTATATATCCAATCTTCAAATACCTTTTCATACCTTGAAGGAATAATTGTGAATTCCTTTTTCTCATATCATTCTATAACTTTTTTAGCCATTAAATCAGCCTTCACAAACCACTGAGTAGAAACAACAGATTCAATACGACATTTTCCTCGACTGCAAAATCCCACTTTGTGTTTATATGGTTCTACCCGTACGAGATTTCCTTTTGCACGAAGAAGTTCAACAATATTCGATCGAGCCTCTTCAATTCATTTTAATCAAGCAAATGTTCCAGCTTCCTTTGTCATAAAGCCATTCTTATCTATAACTCTATAGTTTGTTCGCAAGTTGTGTCTTTTTGCAAACTCAAAATCACTTGGGTCGTGAGCGGGGGTTATTTTTACTGCCCCAGTTCAGAACTCCATATCTACCATATCATCAGCAATAATTGGGATTTCTTTATTTACTATTGGAAGAACAACAGATCTACCAATGAGTTTTTTATATCGTTTATCTTTTGGGTGGACAGCAATTGCCTGATCCGCAAGCATTGTCTCAGGACGAGTAGTTGCTACCATTATTTCCTTATCCGATCCTGAAACAAAATAGTTTACATAGTACATTTTCTCATCGAGCTCTTGGTACTCAACTTCAATATCTGAAATTACAGATTCAAGTACAGGTGAATAATTTACCATATACTCACCGCGGTATATGAGTCATCTTTTATAAAGTTCTACAAAAACATCTTCTACAAGATGGTTTGATTTTTCATCGAAAGTATATCGCTCATGTTCCCATGAAACTGAAGCCCCCATGAGAGACATTTGTTTTTGAATATTTCATCCATATTCCTTTACCCAATCACGACAGGCTTCAAGAAACTTTTCTCTTCAAAGAGATTTTCTTGAGGAGCCTTGTCTTTCGAGGCGTTTTTCTACCTGAGCTTGTGTCGCAATACCCGCATGATCTGTTCCTGGAACCCAGAGCGTTGCATCTCATTTAAGTCTATGATATCTTGACATGATATCCTCAAGAGTCAGAGTGAGTGCATGTCAGAGATGGAGATTTCCAGTGACATTTGGAGGAGGAATTGGTATGTAAAATGTTTCTCAAGTTTTCGAAGAAAGAGGTGAGCCTATGTTCTTTTCTTTCCAGATTGACTGGATGTATCATTCACATATTTTTGGGTCATATTGCTTCGGAAAGTCTGACATGGTTTGTGAGTTAAAATTTTAAAAAAAGAAGAAATACATGAGGTGTTTTCTCTACGAAAAACCTCTCCAAAAGCGGAGAGGATCTGTCATGAAAAAACATATTCCTCTCCCTATTGTGTGACCACCACAGATGGGATAAGAATTAATGACATAAGTTCATTATATATATATTTTTTGATTTGCAAGGTTTTTCGTCCTGACTGCATCATTTAGAATTATCGAAAAGCTCGGGTAAGAATAACTAAGAAAGTTTTTCCAATAATGAGAAAATCAAGGAGCAATGAATAGTGCTCTATGTAGTATACATCATAACGAACTTCATCATCGAAAGTATTTTTATCTCTTCAAAATACCTGTGCCATTCCTGTTATTCAGGGTTTTATCGTAAGTACCTGATAGTGGTGCTCATTATAATTTTCTACCTCACGAGGCTGATGGGGTCGTGGTCCTACGAGTGACATATCTCAAATGAGAACATTCCAGAGTTGAGGAAGTTCATCAATAGAAAGTTTTTCAATAATCCTTCAAATTCGAGTCTTTCGAGGATCATTTGCTATTTTATAGAGTGGTCACTTCCGATCATCTAATGTCTCTTTCAGCTTTTCTTCGTATTGAAGGGCTCTATCACTTTCTGGATTTACCCCATAAGCATCTTTTACACAATATTTCCAATACATATACCTGAATTTCAGAAGATAAAATTCTTTTCATCAGTGTCATATTCGTTTATTCTTGAATATTATTGGGCCCAAAGGATCTTCAATCTTTATTAGTATTCAAATTACTAAAAAAAATGGAGACAGAATTAAAAGTGAAATTAAAGAGATGATTATATCAAAAAATCGCTTAAATATCCTTCACCATGCTCAAATCTTCAATGAAGTACTTTCTATGACAACAATTCAAGCAATAAAATTTTCTTTCTGTGAAATTCAGTATACTTCCGGAAGTATTTTTGGATAAGAAAAACTTATACCATAAATCGAACAGAGTTTTACAATTTTTGCTTTTTCATTTTCACCTAATGGATCGAGTAGTAAAACTCTATCAATCTTTTTTTGGCGAATGCTTTCCTCTATGATTTGAATTTCCGTTGCGTCTAAATAGATATAATGGGTACTGGTATCATTTTTGAGTATCTCATTTTCTGGTTTTCAGATAATGAGAACCTCCTGCTTCGGGATTACATTCTTATTATAGAGGATTCGGAGAAAAAAATATATTAATGTTCTTAAAATAATAGAGAATAGAGTAGATAGGATATAGACATATCAGATTATAAGACGGGGGATTTCTTTTGAAAAGAGAAATCCGGTGCTAAGATAGATAAATCATATATACATTATAAACCATATGCCAGAATATATAATAACATTTTTTATAGTATCAAAAAGAGGTTGTTCTTGTCTATGAGTATAGAGTCAATTCACGCCAAAAACCATCCCCCAAAAAATAACTCAAGATATAACAAATGGCGTAAATTGTTCTCTCGAAATATAGGGCATAGGAAGCTGTATTCCGGGGATTCAATCAGTAATTTGACGAAGATTATAAGCGATAAAGAAAATCCCAACCATTCAGGCGAGCTCAAGGATTGGGGTAGTAATTGTCTCTATGATTTCGTGTCGCTTCACAACTTACTTGAAAAGAATAAGAGTTTGTGTAATATTCGAAGCAAGAATAATTTTATAATATGCTCGAATTGCATCCTTTCATCTCTGGTTTTCTTATAGTCATTTGAGTTTTTAGTATCTTATACACTGTTGTATATACTGTTTTTTCAAATCGTGTCAAGGCAGAAGAACGTGCCCTGTTGATACTTTTTTTAAGAAAGGTATCAAAAATACCTGCCCTTATTGAGGTTATGAGGCCGTATGTTGTAAAGGGAGAGGCTTTTGATGCTCTAATACAGGTTCACACGGACTCAATTATTGAAGCAAGTAATTCGCTCTACGATGTTCTTGAACATAATGCGCGTATTCAAAATGAGTTTCTTTTTCTTATGAAACTTTCAGTGCATTCAAAAGATCTTCAAAAGCATGAATATTTTCTCTATATTAGAGATTTCATAATTGATTACGAGAAAAATATGAAGCAAAGATTCCAATCAATGAATCAAGCGATTCGTCACTGGAACTCCTTTGTTCATATAAAAAATGCAACTTGAATCGGATGGCTTTATCCTGGTAAGGAACTCGCAGAAGTTATTTAGTGATTGTATTTCTCTGATTATAGAGGATTGCACTTCATAGCAGGATAAGAGGTAGAGTATAGATCATGCCAAGAGTAATCCAGTTTGTCTGAAAGAGATAACCGATATGCTCATCGGGGAGCCGAAAATTTTCTGCTATAAGTCGAAATGAACCATATCAAAGCAGAAATATGCCTGAAAGAGTTCAATATTTTTTCACCAAAGAGGTATTTGAAAAAAAGCCTATTTTTTTGGAGCTTAATAGCATGATAATAAAAAGCATACCTCATTCGAGAAGCATTTCAAAAAGCGGACTTGGAAAGTAAGAGGCTCAATTTTTGACAATAGCAAATGGTCATGAATATGGGAAGAATCCTAAAAGTTCTTGGTTTATAAAATTTCATAATCTCCCGAGTCACAATGCAAGAGGAATTATAACAGAAAGGGGATCGGTAACGCTAAAAAATGTTTTCTTATATTTTCAACAAAAAAAATAAATAGAGATAAGAACTCAAATAAGTCATCCGTGAAAACTCATTCATCCTTGCCAAATGAAAAATATTTCTGATGGATTTTCTATAAAGTAGGGGAGGTTATAAAAAATAACGTATCACAATCTTCCACCCAAAATAACTCAGAAAAATACGTAAAAAAGAAGACTATCCATTTCTTTACTGGAGAATTTGCTCCATTTTTTCATGAATTGATAGCATATAATAAAACTGAGCGCATACATGAGTCCATACCACTTTGGTGCGATACTGATGCCAAGAATTGAAATTTCAAAAATAGAAGATTGCATACAAAAATTATACGATACAATACTCTCCCTCTTCTGTAAGAGTTTTTTTCGTGATTTATCTCCTTATTTTACTATACTACATTTAGTTTTTTCACAATGATACTATTCATTTTTTATGAATCGTAAACTCTTCCTTTCGATAATACTCATTTTTTCCTTTGCTTTCCTAGTTTTAAATACTTCCTCGGTGGGAAGATTTTTTCGAATCCGGGGTGATTTTTTGCCAGATAATACTTGGAATTGAGGACATCCAGGAAGAGTTCTATTTGATATCGGCACATCAAATAGTTGATACTATGCTGGAATTGATGTGGATGGAAAGCTTTCTTGATATTTTTGGCTTTGAAATGTTGGTTGGTCAACCTTCTCTCATGGTGATACAACTCTTCCAGTGGCACGAGTTATGTGTCCGAACAATGTGTTTAATGATTTGAGTGTAACTTGCCCGGTTGATTGATTTGTTTGGAGTCAAAACTCATGATGGATATCACTTTCAGGAACCTGGATTGGTTCCTCATCAGGATGAGTCTACTATAATCCAGCAGAAAGCAGGCTTGAAGGCTTTGCTCATAGTACAGCTCTTGGGTGGATACCATTTTATGCTGATACTACTACTCCAATTGTTAGCGCAACCCAAAGTGGGGTTTTGTTTAATGGGGTGGGACTCAATTTTATCTGAAAAATTGCTATTATAGGAAATATTGCAGGCACTCGAATATATAATATCGCCAATCAGCAGGTCTGATACATTTTTTCAATTATGAGTCAGGCTGAAATGTTAAACATAATACGAAAAAATATAGCACTTATAACGAGAAATGCTAATCCAAGTGATCTTACAGATCAGTATTCTACAAAATTTGATTTCCTTATTCATACCGGTTCTGATTATGATACGAGTGTTGGTGGCTGGACATGGCCAGCAGGGAAGAAGTCGATTATAGTGATGGGAAATGATGTTATTCTTGGTCAGACTCAAATCTGACTTGATACTGATTCAAATCATGCAATTATTGCACTTAAAGATTCAAATTGAAGTTGAGGAAATATTATTATTAAGGACTTAGTAGGGAGAATATATAGCTTTCTTTACGCTGAGTGATCAATCTATTCATGAGAAAAAGTTGGAAGTCAAATTATCCCATATGTTGGGTCATGAGTATGGAATATTCCAGGGAATCAACTTTATATAAAATGATCTATGATTTCAAAGAATACTATTGGTTGATCGCTTCAGTCTCCTCCAGTTTGTCCAGTAGTAATACAGAATTGTAGTGTTGCGGATGCACAGGTATATGATTTTGATTACTTCCGAACTTATGATTCAGCTGATATAACTCAGAAGAATGTTCCTTATAATGATTCCCGTTTTTCGAATGCATCTGTAGTTATTGAATTCAATCAAGAACTCAATAGTAAGCCCCCTCCTGGTCTGCAAAGTATTTTTCAATAAAACCCTTTAATTCCTTTTTTCTACTTATGCGAAGCATAGCACGGTATATAGCCTTATGGTCTCTCCTTGCCTCTACGGTGACATCATATGCTTTATCTTATCCGGTTACAACACCGACATGAGAAACAACCTGAGGAACGTATCGAATGTACTTCGATAATATTTTCTCAAGTGAGACACTTTGTGATGGAGCACATAAGGTAGTCTGAGGTTTTAATAATATCGGTCAACCAATATGTGTAACTCCTGTTGCAAATTGATTTTTTCTTTCGGGTCAGACACTCGGAGATACTATCCGATTCAATGGAACAGATTGGGTACGGAATAATCTTCTCTATAATAATGGAAGCGCAATTGGTATAGCAAATCAAAGTCCTGCATACCTCCTTGATGTAAGTTGAACCGCAAACTTTTTAGGGATTCGACTTCCTACAGGTGCTGCATCATGATATGTCCTAACTTCTGATACAACTGGTGTGGCGCGATGGTCTAATACTCCAAGTATAAGTCTCTCTTGAGTTACTTGATGAACTCAGTATGTGGTTCCAAAATTTGGAATTTGATGAGTGGGGCTCATTCTCTCAAGTATTTACGATAATGGGACAACTGTAGGTATTAACACTCTTGCGCCAAGCGCTTCTTATAAGTTTGATGTTGTTGGTTGAGATGCTCGTATAAATGGGGTACGATTTGGTGCTTGATGATGAAATCTGAGCTCCAATGTTGCAGTAGGTCTGAGTGCTTTATGAGCCAATGTTACCAGTCCAAATAATGTTGTTATTGGAAATCTTGCTGGATCGACATTAACAGCTTGAGCCGGATGAAATATCCTTATTGGTAATGCTGTAAATACAACTACTCCAACATCTTCGAGTCAACTTAATATAGGAAACTGGATATATGGTACCTCTGGAAACATTGGAATAGGGTATGCAGGACCTTTCTATGACAAGTTTAGTGTAAATGGAGATGCGATAGCCTGAGTTCTTTCGGGAGCTGGCTGAAGAGTAAAAATATGAGGTGTTGGATCAAGTTGAAAGATAGATATATATGAAGAGAGCTGGACTCCAACTCGAGATTTAAATATCAACTTTTGGCAGTATGCATCCTGATCAGTTCCAGGCATAAAGGGAAGTATTTGATATATAGCACAAAATCTATGAGTTGGAACCGAAGTGACGGATATATATTTCCAAAATATGGTCAACGGAGTTCTTACGAAAAATCTCTACATTAGTGGCGCATATGTCGGTATCGGTACGGCGGCCCCATGAGCTAAACTTGAAGTAGCAGGTCAAATTAAGATTACCTGAGGAACACCAGGAGCATGAAGATATCTTCAATCCGATGCATCATGATTGGCAATATGGACCGGAGTAACGGCTACCAATATTAGTGCTACAGGAATTACTTGAGGAGCAGAGTTCTATATCACGAAATTTTGAACCTGAGGGAACGGTATTTATCCATCTATACTCTATGAGACATGAGGTAAAATCTGATTGAATACCACAACCCCATCAGTTCAATTTGATGTAAATGGTACAATCAGGATTCGTTCATGAGCCACAAATAACTATGTCCTTACTTCTGATGCGAATGGTGTAGCAAGTTGGCAATCAGCACCAGCATCCATGAATTCTTGGAATATAGTTGGTAATGCTGGTACGACAGCAGGAACCAATTTTCTTGGTACAACCGATGCGCAAAGCCTAGTAATTAAGACAAGTAATACTGAAAAAGTGAGAATTTTAACAACGTGAGAAGTTGGTATTGGTACATCTTTACCGTGACAGAAGCTCACGGTCTCATGAGGAACAATTCAGATTATTAATGGTACACAATGACTCGGAAGAATGTTAGTTTCAGACGCAAATGGTATTGCTTCTTGGACTTGAGTAGTTACAGCTACAAATTTAAATCTTGCTGGTGCAGTGACGGGTTCTACGATTTATTATAATAGTGGATCTTGGAGAGTTGGTACGGGATTATTTAATAATGGTACTAATATTTGAATTGGTACGGCATCCCCAACTAAAAGACTTACCCTTGATTCTTGACTCGCCAATGATTCATGAATGAGGCTCTCAAGGCTCGTGTCAACTTCTCCCGTATTTACTGGAGTTGCTGCGCCACTTGGTGTCGATGGAAGTGGAAATGTTGTCGTTGCTCAACAGTGAGCTATTCCAGTTTATACCGCACTGGGTGCTACCCCAAATGCCGTAGCTAATAGCACTACGAATCCTCCTACTATAGGGGCAAACTATGATAAATACTTCACCATAAATTCTCGTCAGTCTTTCACGGTAACTGATGTTTGATGAGTTCCATATAACTGTCCAGAATTCCAGACTTGATCAACAAATAAGGGTCCTACATGATGTAGTCAAACACCATGGGCAACCTATGTTATGACCGCTCAGAATGCAACGTCCTGAGATAGATATGCCTATCAAATACTTATTTCAGATCGTACTGATGCTCCTTTTGTTGTCCGTTGAGGTATGTATAGTTCTTGATGTGGTACCCTTATGAATACTGCCATGACTATACCAGCACTCTGGTTTAAGGCTATAACCGTTCCAACAAACCGATCAGATTGGTTTTATATTAATCCGGGAGTTGATCAAAATAATAATGTTATTGCATGATGAGGAAATGTATGAATCGGAACTATGTCTCCAACCGCTAATCTTGATGTTGTTGGATCTCTAAGGTTAAGAAATGGTTCTCCATGAGTTGGAAAATTTCTTACTTCTGATGCTTCTGGAAATGCTTCTTGGACTTGAGTAGTTACAGCTACCAGCCTAAATCTTGCTTGAGCTACTACAGGTGCCACCATCTACTATAATAGTTGAACATGGAATGTTGGTACAGGACTTTTTAATAATGGAAGAAATATTTGAATCGGGACTTCAGTAGGACTCAATGATGTACTTACCATTGATTCCGGTATAGGGGATGATTCCTGATTGAGGCTTTCTCGAATTAACCCGAGTTCTCCTCTTACTGCGAATGGAGTGGTTGCGCTCTGAGTGAATGCCTCAGGGAAGGTTTTGCCAATAAGTCCAATAAGTAATATCGCAGTATATAATGGTGTATTGAGAAATGCTGTTTTAGTTCCAAACCCAGATCTCAATAACTTTAATATTACATATGACTTCAATCAATACTTTGCAATTCCTGGAAAACAATCATTTGTAGTAAGTCAATGAAATGGCCCATCTAATAATGGTCCATACTTTAAAGAAAATGGTGTTAGCTCGCTTTGTTCTCTTACTTCGACAGGAACAAGTCCATATGATTGTAATAATGATGATCCTGCAACCTGACTTTCTGCTAGTCCATGGAATTCATTTACCATGACGGCAAAATGAGATACTTTTGGTTATCAAATCGCTCTCGGAGCTCGAGGTGATGCTCCACTTTTTGCACGAAGCTGAAGATTTAATGGATCACAAACAGGATGACTCTTTACGAATGATTCACCATATAATACTCCAGCCCCATGGAATAAAGTGGTTACAGTTCCTGCGAATCATCCTGAATATTTCTATATAAATACTGGACTGAATTCTCAACTCCAAAATCAGGCATGAGCATGAAATGTGTGAATCGGTACTACTTTCCCTCAGAGTAGATTTGAGGTTTGGTCTTGAGCCACTTCTGATACTTTTATCCACTTTCGATGAAATGGAAATGTGTGACTCTGAATTAGCGCTCTTAATTATGCTGCATCTTGATCATGGAATACTGCTGTATGAGCCAAAGCGCTTGATAATATCATTCAATGATCATGAAATACGGCTATTTGATATGCTGCAGGAGTCAATATTACAACAGGATCAAATAATATTATGATTGGATCTTGAGCAAATGCAGTAAATCCAGCATGATCAAATCAGATCAATATTGGTAACTTGATATACTGAAGCGGATCATATATTGGAATGGGTATTAGTGTCCCTCAAAGTAATTTTGAAATCTGGTCTGCTGGACAGGTACAGTATCATTCTCGTTGATTTAATAATCTTTGAGTCTGATCTGGAGCTCTTTCGGTATCAACTACTTGAAACAGTAATGTTGCAGTATGACCAGATTCGCTCTTCTTGAATGGTTGAGGATATTCAAATACGGCTGTAGGTTATAAATCGATGAGAACAAATGGTGCTGGATATAATAATACGGCCGTAGGACAAGAATCTTTATATAATGGAAATGGTGCATCTTGGAATGCTTGAGTTGGTTACCAGGCTCTTTACTCAAACTCAAGTGGTACTTGAAATACAAGTCTTTGAGCTCGTAGTCTCTTTAATCTCTCAAGTGGAAATGCAAATACAGCTCTGTGATATGAAGCGCTTCGTGTAGTTGCTTGAAGTGCTGTATGAGGAAATACTGCACTTGGATTTCAGGCCCTCAGCTCAACTACTTCATCGTATTCAACAGCGGCAGGATTTAAGTCTCTTTATTCGAATACTTCTGGTGTATGAAATACTGCATTTTGATACCAATCGCTCTATTCGGTTACCACAAACTCAAATAATACGGCCTTCTGATATAATGCGCTCAGTAGTACAACTGGACATAATAATGTAGCAATTTGAGCTAATGCTGGATCAAGTTTAGGTGCAGGATCATGAAATATCCTTATAGGGAATGGTGTCCAAGCTCCAGCATCGACTTCATCAAATCAACTTAATATTTGAAATTGGATATATTGAAATAATGGAACCATTTGAATCGGTACCTCAACAGGAACAGCAAGACTATCTGTTGCATGACAAATCCAGATTCTCTGAGGAAATCCGTGACTTGGTAAGGTTCTCGTTTCAGATGCAAATGGACTTGCTTCATGGGGATCAGTTACCTGAAGTGCCCTGTCTGTATGGAATCTTTGATGAAATACGGGAACTATTGCTGGTACAAACTTTCTTGGTACTACCGATTCAGTAGATCTCTTATTCCGAACTAATAATACGGACCGGGTGAGAATAGGTGCAAATGGAAATGTTTGAATGGGGATAACCTCAACCGGATCTCGTCTAGACATAAATGGAAATTTGTATTTGAGAGGGTCCCAAACTTTGACACCAAACCAGAGCATTAACTTTTCTTCGCCTGGTATATGAAGCTCAAACCCAGGTGGCTTCCGATGGCTTCTGGCTACTGATTCAGCAACTATGTATTCGGTGGAGAATGCTGCAGACAATACGGATTATGTATTTAAGCTTGATGATAATGCTACGGATGGGGGTGATAGATTTCTATTCTGGCAAACGAGCTGGAGTGGTCTTTCGAATCATAGATGGCCGCTAGTAATGAATGGTTTGTATGCAGTCTTTGACCCACGCTTTTCTTGAAATGTATCTACTGGTGCTATGCAAGGCGGCACTATGTATCTTGATTATACGAATCGTAATGTGGGTATTTTTACAAATTCACCTACCAGTTCTACCAAGCTTGATATCAACGGAACGATTAGAATTAGATGATGAAATCCAGGAATGTGAAAGGTCCTTGTGTCAGATGCATCATGAATTGCAAGTTGGCAAACAGCGGCGACAGGAAGTATTGCAGGATGGTCACTTATAGGAAATGCAGGAACGGATCCGGTAACTAATTTCCTTTGAACTACGGATGCTCAACCACTCGTAATTCGTACAAGTAATACGGAAAAGGTTCGTGTCACGACTGGAGGGTATGTTGGAATTGGTACGAACAATCCACAGTCTATGCTTCATATAAATGGCGGAGATTTTAAACTTAATGATACCGCAGGACAATCGCAATTTACTATTAAAAGCTATCAAAACGCATCATCACTATGGTTTATGGGTGCAGTAGGATCTTCCATTATTCTTTCTGATGGATTTGACTGGGATAGGGGTCTAGCAATAAATTATGCTGCTGGAACTTCTGGTCAAACATGAGGAGTTCTTACTGTCTGACAAACTACGAAAAATACTACAAACTACACTCATGGTATTACTCGATTCTATACGGCAGGAAGCGAAAGAATGAGAATAGGTGCAAATGGAAGTGTTTGAATCGGAACTTCAACGCCATCAAGTAGCGTGAAACTCGATGTTAATGGGCAGGTAAAGATTTCTGGAGGATCACCAGCTTCTGGTAGGGTTCTTACTTCTGATGCTACTGGTGTAGCGTCTTGGCAAGCGGTCGTTGCAACTCTCACTTGAGGAACAACAAATTATGTTACTCGATGGCTCTCAAGTTCAAGCGTTGGAATAGGAAGCTTTACGGATAATGGGGCTTGAACAATTACTTTTCCAACAGCAAATAGTCGTATATCTTGAAATCAAGGATTAGTTATAGAGGAAACAGGAGATACATATGGAACTGCACGACTTTACCTCCAAAACAGGGCATGAGTGAATGGTTTAATGCTTGAACAAGCAGGCTCTGTTGATCTTGTGGATCTTGTTCTAAAATGACTTTCAAATCAAAGAAATATTCGTTACGAAAATCGAGGTGGTGCTAATAATTTTGCTGGTACTCCTGAGTTCCAAATTGGTCAGGCATGAAATCCAACAATTGCAATCTGAGATAATAAGACAATATTTAGACTTGGAAGCGTAGGTATCTGAGTTGATCCAACTAATACTCTTGATTTGAGTGGATCACTGCGAATTCGAAATAATGCATGAAGTGGGAAAATACTTGTCTCAGATGCTAATGGTGTGGCTAATTGGTCGACACTATCATCTTCACAGACGGGGACATTTATTTATAGAGTTACTACTACACAGTCTAGTACGAGTAATTTTGCCTCAAATGTTACTGAAATGATGTCAGCAACTCTCCCTACATGACCTTATGAAATCGTAGTATATGTAAGATATCAGTCAGCATCTACAAGTGTTTGAGTTTGATTAACCGTTACTGGTACTACTGCTTGACTGAGTGACTTTGTTCTTGGTTCATCTCTCCAAGAAACGGCTTCTACAAGATACCAATGAGCAACTACTATTCCAGGTACATTGCTCACTTCAACGGTAACTCCAGCTGCGAGTACGACAACTTTTGGAAAACTTGAAGGAACATTCAATGTAACTTGAGCCTGAACCGTCTGAGTCCAATTTGCAAGTGAAGTTGGATGAACCCAAGTATCGATATTGCCGGGATCAGTGATGATTATTAGATCACTCAATCCAAGTCTTTATACAGGATGATCTGGTATATAGTAAAAAAGAGGGTTATACCCTCTTTTTTTTGCGTGCAAATTTTTCTTTTATTCTGCGTGCCTCACTTGCTCCAAGTTTTTCTTCGAGTACAAGATTCATTTCTCATTCCGCGTCAAAGAGGCTCATATCGAGAGAGATTCATTTTTCTTTTTTGTAGCGGTAATCCTCATAATTACCATATGAGAGTATGAGCTCTCCATCTTCGATAATCCAGAGTTTATTTGCGAGCTTATTGACGAAGTATCTATCGTGAGAAATGAAAAGTACGGATCATCAAAAGTTTTTTAATGCTCATTCAAGCATTTCACGAGTTTCATAGTCAAGGTGATTTGTTGGTTCATCGAGTATGAGGAGATGGTAGGGGAGTTCACAAATAAAAGCGAAAAGAAGCCGAGATCGCTCTCATCAGGATAACTCTTCAACTTTTCTATTGCTATCATGATATCAAAATCAAAATGCAACTAAAATCCCGCCTATTCGTTCTTTTGAATAGGGAAGTCCATGGATGATAAAATTTTCTTCAATTGTTTTTGATGTATCGAGGGTTTCATGCATTTGGGAATAGTATCCGACACGGATGTTTTTCGCGATAGTAAGAAATCACTCTAAAACAGGTATGAGATGATATTTTTTTGTAAAATTTTCCCGTTCTTCATCAGGAAGTGTTCAGAGAAGGGTTTTTATAAGTGTACTCTTTCATACACCGTTCTCTCAAACAATTCCTATGCGTTCTCATGGTACAAGTGAGGCTTCCCGGATAAAAAATAGAGGATCTTGCCTTCAGATAAATGCTTCTTCGATACGAATAAGGCTCTCGGGTGCTCTTTCTTTCGGTAAACTGAACTGGAATTTTATATCTCTTCTTTCTTCAGGCTTTTGAAGGACTTCAATTTTCTCAAGGGCTCGCTCTCGGCTTTTTGCAAATCAAGCTCTTGATCCAGCTCTGAATCTATTAATAAGCTCCTTTTCGCTTTCTATAAGCATTGTTTGCTCATCATAAGCTTTTTTTTCTCGTTTTATTTTTTCCCGTTTTTCACTCACGGAATCTGTATAGTTCCCATGTGTTATTATGATTCATTTTGGTCAAAGTATTTCTATCACGATAGTTACAGTTTCATCAAGAAATTCTCTATCATGAGATACAATCATATACCCTCATTTCCAACTTTCCTGAAGGTATTTCTCGAGCCATTCTACACTTGAGAGATCGATGAAGTTTGTTGGTTCATCGAGGAGAAGGAAATCGGGTCGAGATAAAAGTGTTTTTGCAAGTGCGATTTTTGTTCTTTCTCCTCATGATACCTCATTGAGCCTCCTTTCAAGGAGATGGAAGATTCCAATTCCTCGAGATACTCTTTCTACTTCATTCTCATACGTATATCCTCCCAGATACTTATACTGCTCTATGGCTTCAGTATACTTTTCATACTCTCAGTTTTCTGACAATTTTTCTTCCTCAACTTTGATAATTTGTTCAAGTTGTCGGAGTTCAAAAAAAGCATCTTTGAGCTCATCTCGTACTTTTTTTGTCTCATCAAGAAACTGTATTTGCTCTAGATAGCCAAGGGATATATTTCCAATATTTTCAATACTTCATTGATAGTCTGAAATTTCTCAGGAAACTATTTTTAAAAATGTGGATTTTCCTACACCATTTGGACCCACGATAGCTACTCTGTCTGTAGCATTAATTATCGTATGAATGTGAGCAATAATAGTTTCTCAGTCGACTTCGTATGAGTCGAGATGTATATTAATATGATTCATTCAATAATTATCTTCTATAATTTTTTCCAGCAAGTTTCTTTGCGGTCGCATTTATTGCAAGATCAGCTCAAGATGCAATTCCGATTCATATTCCAGTGTTCTGAAGAGTTGTTGTAACTGCAGCTTGAGTGACTCAAGTAGTTGCAGCAACTGGTCCCGAGAGTGTTGGAGCACCGAAATAAAGTCCTCCCGCTAAAGCAAGTCAAGCGATAGAGAGTCAATTAGCATTCTTAAATCCTAATGTTTGAGCTACGGCATTATTGAAGTCAACTACCACTCTTGCGGTTCATTGCATGGTTCACTTCAGTGCTCCTCCAATTAGGGAAAATCATTCTGAGAGTGGATTAAAATAGGATTTTTGTCAGAGGTGAGTATTTCACATGTTTCCATTATAAAATCCTCGATGTATCTGTCAATAATTCCACAAAAAAATCACGCTAGAGGCGTGATTTTTGACTTTTAATGGCTCCCCGAACTGGATTCGAACCAGTGACCTACCGGTTAACAGCCGGTTGCTCTACCGCTGAGCTATCGGGGAATAAAGCATTCAATCATCATGAAGATGACGAAGTGCATATTATAGAAGGGGAGAAGAAAGTCAAAATTTTTTTATATTTTTTACTTATATCGCTTTCTAATTTCTTCAAAAATAATCGAAGAAGCGTTTTCTACAATTTTTTCGAGACGGGGTATGCTATCTCATCATTTTGTCATAATACAAACGATGTACGGATAATCAGCATAATAAACGATTCCACAATCATGAAACTGAGATATATATGTGGTATTATCTGCATTTTGGATACGCCTTTCTCAGAATTTATGAGCAACAATTATATCATTTGGTATGGACGCTCGAATTCCTCAACTCATTGCAGAGCGTGTCATTATATCAAGAAGGAAACTCGAGTCTACATCAGAAAGATATGATGCATTATAGAGAATTCGGAAAAATGATGCATATTCCTTCACGCTTATATAATCATTTTCTCATGCTTCAAGTTTTCCAATAATTGGTAGGTCAAGATCGTTAAATACCTTGTAAATGATATCTCTTGGAAGGTGAGAACTCAGGGTCTCATTTGCATTATTATCAGAATAAGCGAGAGAAAGCTCAATCAATTCATTAAGAGAGTAAAGCTTTCCTGGAATAACCATCTTTTCTGGTGGGATATTCTGGATATACATCGAGTCTGCAATTCAAGTGAAGGCGAATGTTTTTACCTCTTGAACATACTCGCTCCATTTCATGTAAGAGACAGCCACAGGAAGTTTCATGAGGCTTGCTGGAGCAAAGTCCTCATCTTCTCATATTCCAAACCAAGGACCGTTTCTGAGGTTCCTAAAATATAAAGACATCTGTAAGTCTGGATTTTTAGACAGAATCTCATTTTTTATTCTTTTTTTTACATCATTCTCAAATGGAATATATTTTTGGTTTGATCAAAATGTTGAGAGTTCACATTCAATCAAAGGATTCACAAGATATCCTGTTCATGTCCTTTCAACGAATATGTTTTTTTCTTCGAAATTATCGCTTTGAATCTGAATTCAAAAGAAAATTCATATTCAAAATGCAACCAATGTAACCAAAAGTGAGATTCAATTTTTTTTCATAGAGTAAGTATACAGATTAATTTTTTTTTCATAGTCAAAAGTTGATATTTCCTTGAAAATATATTTTTTCTCTTTAAAATGATTTTCTCTAAATGTCTTTATGCAAAAGAAATTCTTTGTCACTACTCCAATCTATTATTCAAATGGAATCCCTCATATTGGACACGCATATTCATCGCTCCTAGCTGATACGATAGCTCGATCAAAAAAACTGGATTGATTTCAGGTAAAATTTTCTACTTGAGTCGATGAAAATTCTCAGAAAGTGGTAGAATCTTCTCAGTCTGAGAATATGGAAGTTATGGATTATGCAGACATGATGGCACTAAAGCATAAGGCGGTATGGGATGGTATAGGTATTGGTTATACTGACTTTATTCGTACTACAGAATCACGACATAAGGATTTTGTTCAAAAAGTTTTGCAAAAATCTTATGATAACTGAGATATCTATGAATGAGTTTATGAGTGAAAATACTGTGTATGATGTGAAGCCTTCAAGAAGGAATCTGATCTAATAGAGAAAGAATGACAATTTATATGTCCAGATCATCCAAATAAACCTCTTCAAAATCTTAAAGAGAAAAATTATTTTTTCCGTCTATCGAAGTATCAGGATAAGCTCTTAGAATTTTATGAGAAGCAGGCGGATTTTATTGTTCCTGAAAATAGGTTTAGAGAAGTTATAGAGTTTGTGAAATGATGACTTGAAGATTTCTCGGTGTCTCGAGAGACGAATAAGTTTGGTATCCCCCTCCCATTTGACCCGGAGCAAGTTACTTACGTATGGTATGATGCCCTTTTTAACTATCTTACAGTTTGTCAGGGTGAAGAAGATGCATGGTGGCCAGCCGATCTACATGTAATTGGAAAAGATATTGTCCGTTTTCATGCCATATATTGGCCTGCTATGCTTTGGAGTGCTTGATATGATGCCCCAAAACAACTTCTTGTTACGGGTCACTTTACTGTAGATGGTCAGAAAATGTCGAAAACTATCGGGAATGTAATTGATCCAGTCGGATATATTGGTGAATACTCAAGGGATCTTTTACTCAACTACCTTTTTTCAGCCTTTCCTATTGGTGAAGACTGAGATTTTGACAGGAAAGAGGCAATCGTTCAGTTTAATGCTAAACTCTCAAATAATCTTGGAAATCTTCTTAATAGATCTCTCACTCTCGCGTTAAAACTTCCAGAAGGAAAGGTTCCAGGTTTTGAGGATGCAACTATTGCTGGGAAGCGCGATGATTATATTTCAAAATATGTGTGGTACATGGATACCTTTGATTTAAGGAATGCTCTTGACTGCACCTTTGCCTTTTCTACTGAGCTCAATCAATTTATTGATGAAAAGAAACCTTGGAAATTAGATGTTGCGAATCCTTCCGAAAAGGAGTCACTCGAACAAATTCTTGCCACAGTTCTTACATGACTTGCACATATTGCATATAATCTTTCCCCGTTCTTTGAAGACAAAATGCTCGAGCTACTTACTCGTATTTGAGTTGGAAAGGGTTGGGATCCTCAAATGGGTTTCTCTATTGCTGAAAAGGGAAATCCTCTTTATATGAGAATTGATACGAAGTAATTAGAATTCTATAATTTTCCAGCTATTCTCTGACTTTGCAGTCGTCATTACGTGATTATCATATCAGAAAAATACTTCTAAGCTGACATCATCCCAGAATCAAGGGATTTGTTTTCCGTTTTTCCGGTAACTGTATTTTTTTGTATTTTTATCATAGGATATAATAATATAGGTTCGAGGATTTGTAAGGTCGTAGAAAGCATAATCGTAGCTTACTGAAGTTGGGTGATATCATGTATCCCTTGCAAGAGCATCAGTGTTTCTATATATATTCCAAACTGAATCTTTTTTTCATGCAAAGATGATTGAGCTTCCGTCAGCTCAAATCCTTGGATTCATGTATCCTTCTAGTCAGCAAAGATTTCCTTTATATCGGGTGAAAAGACACCATTTCTCTTCTCCTACAGGTTTTCCGAAGTAGGCATAAGAATCTCCTCCATTTTCTTCAATAAAAATTTCTCGAACATCTTGTAGGTCGCGTGAAACTTTATTTGTATCAAGATGAACCTCAAACACTCATGCCTCATATGTTGCATAAATACTATGTGATCAGTTTGAGTTATACGTTCAAGTTTGAGTATTTTTTGGAAGCACCCCAATGTTTATATTATTACGAATCATTGAAGTTTCACTTCCTGACTTCGCAAGAAATGTTATATTTTGACCATTTGAGGAGAAAGAAGGTGTGCTAATATCTGCATATCAGCTTCATATTTTCTCTCCATTAGCTAATATATATTTCAGGGTATCTTTTGTTTCAATCCAGAAAAGGGTTCCATTACTAGAAGAATAGAGAGGAGATTGGATGATTCCGCTCAATATAAGTTCTCTTTTTCCATCTTTATTTTTTACCATAATCCTTCCATCCTCTTTATATACAATAATATTTTTATCTTCTGTACTTCGAGATCCAAGAATGACTCGTCCAGATGAAGTTCGAACGTGTCAGACTTCATCTATTGTATAGATTTCATTGTCAATTTTTATTACAGATTCATCATTTTGTAATACTCATGAGAGTATATTTTCTTTGTTTCTGTACTCCCATATTCTCTCATTTTCATTGGAATAAGAAAGAAGAAGATATCCTTCTCAACGATTGTATTTTATTGCTGGCATATTTTGGAATGATCCAACGATTTTGATTTCACCAGATATTGTCTTTACTGATCATGTACTAAAAAAACGATTCAAAATTTCACTGTCTCATTTTCATCGGGTAAAATAAGAAAATGATGAAAGTATTATAACTCAAGCAATGCAGGCGAGAGCGAATCCTCACATAATCCCAATAATAGTATCTATGGTTTCTGAGAATTTTCCATCATTACCATCATCTCTTCGTTCGATATAACTCCATGCGAGCAGGAAGCCTCCAACCAATAAAAAAATCCAACCCCAAGAAAATCATCCAGCAGGCATCCCATCTCGACTATTTGATATAAATCAGAGTGAAGTGACAATCGCGACTCAAATAAGTCCACAAATAATAAGAAAAACAGTGAATCGATACATTCTCCATTTTCTAAATGCCGCAAAAGAAAATGCGAGTATAAGTCCTATGAGAATAAAATAAATAACCCCACGCACATCAGTCATGAGGTAGGACAGAAGTATCTCTCAGGAACGGGTTCCTGGTCAGATAATCCCAGTAAAGATGCTCATGATGCCAAGAAATGCGATATGTGTCCGTGTAAGAGACATAGAAATATATTATACGATATACTATACATCATATATATTTCCTGTAAAATGCAAGGATAATTCTTATGCTATTTGACTCAGTGTATAAGGCTTTCTATGCTACCTATCCCTGAACTTTGAATAATTACAGCTTGATTTATTGCTTTTACTATAGATCAAATCTTTTCAGTCCTTAAATCTTCGAGATGAAATCAAAGTCATTCAATAATTTTCTGAAAGTCATTTTTGATTGCCGCTTTATCTAGAATATCAACTTCTTTTCATGATAAATCTATTTTATTTGCTTCACTTCTATTTTGATTCCTATTGGCAATTATTCTTCGCAAAACTTCGTTCGCATGTGGTCAAATCTGGTCGATGAGGAGATCATCGGTTAACCATTTTAAATTTGAATCTATAGTAGATTCTTCATTTGCTTTACTTTTCATGTTTCTTGATAATTGTATTCACCTTTCTGAGATTTGGGTATATCTTGCAATTTTACTATCACTTTCCTCAATAGCTCATTTTATAGGACCTAGTGCGTGTTCTATGAATCAGGCTTCACTTTCGTTCCCATTAGCTTTTAAGTATGAGGCAAGATTAAAGAGTGCCACTCACTTGAGTCGGAGTCACTCTCGATTATTGATAAGACTTCAAAGAGTATCTCTATTTGAATTTGCTATGTCCGATGCCTCAAACGCTTTCTTCATTTCAGATTTTGATCATTTATATGACTCAAGAAGTCATATTTCTTTCATTCATCATTTTGATGCCTCTTCAAAAATCTTAGTATCCAACTCCATAGCTGCAACAAAAGGTTCCTTTTTTGATTGTTCGAGAAATTTCTTTACTCAATCATCAAAGATTGATTTATCTTTCTGATAGGCAAGAAATTCAGTAGAAGCAGCAGGTATTTCTCGTGAAAGGGAAATGCCCTTTAGAGTCTTTGTTAGTTTTGGTGGTTGGTTTGCGAGATTAATTTCATAATTAAATCGATCATTATTTGGATCTTTAAAACTTAATATATCTCCCCTTCGAGTAATAGGATTATCGGGATAGTCGCTATTTATAGTAGTCACAGCTTGTACTACTTGATTACGAGTGTCTCTAGGGACATCGGGGAGAAGGCTGGTGATGTCTTTTGAGGTGCTCTCGATGCCGAGTTTAAATCCCAGACTTCAAAGTTCCCTCAAGGATGCTTGAAGTTCTGGATGAGTTCGAGAAATCTCATCACTTTTTTCTAGATATACTTGGGTAGATACGCGTGCTTTAAGGATTCACTGTACTTCAGGATTTGAGCGAGATTCTGGGTTGTTAATGTCAATACCCAGAGTTTTAAAATAGTCTTGAGTTTTAGAATCAGTATAACTCGCCGCAATTCTGGATTCAATTTCTCCAGTATAGGTATTACCAACTGATTTTTCTATCGATTTTGTTATGTTGAGGGCACTTTTTGATATTTCGATCGCCTCTGAGTAAAGTACTTTTTCTTTTTCCTCTCAAGAATTTACCACCGAAGCGGTCAATCTATCTTGAGATGTGCTAACTCTATCTTGAGACGAAACCTTAATTCATTTAATAAGCTTAATAAATACTCATAAAGTTTTCTTATCTTCTATTTTCCATAATTCGAGAAGCTTTTTTTGATCATCTCAACTAAGTGATTTTATTTTCTCTAAATAATCTTCTGTTATATCATCTACAATGTCTGGCGGACACAATTTTAATATCTCCTCGATAGAATCCGAGTAAATTGGGGTTGATATTTCTTGATGTAATTGAAGTTCAGTTTCTGACATAAAAATGGTAGCACGATTATGCTACCATTTTTTTAAAATCTCTGCAAATTTACCCCATTTTTCATACCATTGCTTTCTGCATTGCTTCATAAGTGGTTGTTACTATCATAACATTTCTTTTCATAGAATCATAGTAAGGGCTGTTTATAAGCTTATCTTTTAGGTCTATTCCAGCATCGAGGTGTCTTTTGGTAAGGTCAAGTATAGCCCTCCCATCTTTTGATGTAAATTCTCATTTTCCAGACATTTTTCTTTGCTGGAAGTTAATTAACAAAAATCGGACATCCTGAGGGGTATTTGTATCATCCAGAACACGTTTAATGGCTCATCATCCACTTGGGATTGCCACATCAAACTCAACATATTGTATCATTTGAAGTAATGCAAGTGTGATATCGAGATGAAAAAGTGCAGCATTTCGCATCTTTGCGAATTCTAATCTCGTATTTGACTCTGCTAGCCTTGCATCTGACTCTCGTTCTTGAATTTTGAGTCTTAGTACCTCCTCACATTCTGAATCAACTATATCGCCCTTTAGGCACTTGAGCTCATATCGCGTGAGCTTAAAGTTCGGATCTTCAGCCTGAATTCTTTCTATAGCCTGACGAGTGGTATCAGTTATGCCCGCATAGGCTCATGTTGGGGCACTAGAAGCAATAGCACCAGCAAGTACTCATAGCACTAAATCTCTTCGAGTGATTCATCATGCCTTTTCTGGATTATTTCTTTTTTCTTGAGATGAATCTATCCCTAGGGTAGGTGTATTTTGAGGCATAGCAAGTAGATATATTTTAGACTATTTTAGTATAACTTCTATCCATCGTCAAGGGAATTCAAATTTTCTCTCTTGCAAGAAAGTACTTTCTCTCTATATTGCCTCTCCCAAATTTTCTCGACCGAGAACAGTATTTTTTGACATACGCATAATACCATGAAAAAATGGTTTTTTTATTTTTTTTGTATAAATAATTTGAGCAAAATGTGCCATTATTTGTGTTTTCTTATTTTATAAATTTTTTCAAAATATATCAGTAATACCACCAATAATGCTAATCAAAATATATATGAAATATAGTGTGAGCAATATTAAAATTAATATCCTCAAAACTCAATCTTTTTTTGAAATTAAAAAGCATTTAAAAAGAAACGAGAATATAAGGAAGATTGTAAGATAAAAATAATTAATTCAACCAACATGAAGACTACTCATTCAAGAGAATAAAATAGTTCAAATTAATAATATTCCAAAGAATCTGAAATCTATTCAAGAATTGTCTTTATGTGACTTATAAATTATTATAGGAAAGATAATAAGTATGCAATTGATCCAGATAAAGTAAGAGGCACTCATAAGGCTAATTCAAATTAAATCTTTGTTTGTAGAGATTTATAAGGGAGGATTCTGGATCTGATATTTTTTTGTATTCGTCATACTGACTTTTAAACATATTTAGTATATCGTTAGATGATATGGTTTTGTTTGGATTTGCAATAGCATAATTATATCACTCCCTGTAGAGCACACTATCTCATGCTTCATTAATTCAAGCTAGATTCCATGCGTGTCATAATAATTCTCATTCAGAAATATCAGCCCTTCATTTATTTTCCTCAATATATTTCCACATATTAAATACTCTTGCACATGTTTTTATGTAATCAAATGTGAATCAGGCTTTTGCTCATAGGTATCAAATTAATAAGTTTCAAAGTTCTGTTCCTGAGACTATTACTCAATTAATAACAATTCACCTAATAACCTGGGATCAACTCCTATAGTCAACTATCGGTAGCTCTCTATTTCTTTTTAAATTACCATATCTTCATGATCAAACCACATACGCAAAGTATGCATTTAATGCAGGATGATATTCTCAAAGTTTATTTTCACTAAGTGACTCAAAAATAAGTCACTTTCAATTAAATATTTCAATAACAAATTCAATCGCTGTTTGGTTATCTAAAGTTTTATTCTCAAAAGAATCATTTAGTATCTTTAAAATTTCTATATGTCATTCAATTAATGTATTGTTTCAAGGAACGATATTTTTTATACATCCTCATGTGGTGCTAACTGTACCAGCTCAAGAACATGATCATAAAGAGTTAAATTCTATTGTCTTTAATGATTTTATTATTGAATCCATTGCGGTAAGTATTTTATTTCTAGCCGCTTTAATTCTAGCTTCATCGATACTTCTCCCCACATAATTTACCCTACTTTTTCCAGTAGGTGCTGAGAATCAAGGTTTCATGAAGAATTCTTGTGTTGGATTGCCTATATTGTAAGTTCGGAAAAACGATATATCAGCACTATATGGACTCAATGGTGTAAGCTTGGTAGGATTGGATTTTATTATTATACTATTAGGAGTATTAGCAGCAAAGGCACTTGGAATAAGAATATCAAATATACGTAATCAGGTTGAATTGGCATATTTAGTTGTTTGATTTGTTGGTCATAGTGCGGTTATTTGTCATTTTACCCAAGATTCGAGAGCTCATCTTATAACCTTTAACTGCTCTGAGTCCTGCGCTTCTACTACTCCATAGGTATTTCTAGAATCAAGGAGTTGAGAAGTACTAGTGGATCGATACTCCATCCAGATGAGGACTGGGTAGTTATATCCAGTTCACTTTCGATTGTATTTTTCATATTGAGTATAAGTTCCTCATTTATTCCCGTAAGGAATATTTCCTGAAGCTACGATATTATTTACTGGATGAAGGGGGTAATTATCTATTTCGAGTCTTGCTTGAGCTTCTCATTGTGGGATAAATAGATTTTTTTCAGCTTCACTTTTGGCTTCCATGGTCCACTTTCCGGTTGTGCCATTTAATCTTCTATAGTTTACATCGATATATCATGGATAATCTTTTCCCAAAGTTCACGAATAGGTAAAAGTGGTTGTATAACTTCCATATCCAAATGGTTTATTCGATGTGATAGTTTCCACATAGTATGGAGGGTATTTATCGAGTCATAATGACATATCAATCTGTGATTTAGCCTCATTTATCCGCTCATTCTGGACTACAGAAAGCTCTGAGATATTTTTAGCAGGAAGAGTTGGTGTTTCCTTTGCTCCATTCGGTGTAGTATATTTTACTTTTACACTCGCTGGATAGTCACTATATCCTGTTGTATTCATTGTTGTTATAAGGGTATATGTATACCCCTTATAGCTTACTGGATTTGACGGAAGAACTGTGTTTGGTGGATAGGTTGGTTTGGGAAGATTTGCGTTACTGGCATCGATGATAGATTTAAGTTTTCCCACCATTGATTGAGAAAATGAAAGTCGCTCAGCTTCACTATTTGCTGTGGCTGTTATGTTTGCTTGCCTAATACCATCAGGTGTCGCATAGCTTCCGACTATGGTAACAGGAAAGTCATTTTTTCCAGTGAGATTCCATTGAACTTGTACTTGATACCATCATCCGAGATAAGGTGTCTTTGCTGTATAATCAACTATTTCGTTCTGATAGTGATTCGGACTCGTATTGGGTCCGGTAGTATTGTTTGGTGGATTTGGATTAGTTGGTTGATTTAATTGGGTATTAATATATTCTTGAATGGCTGAATGTATGAGTTCACGAACCTTTGCTTCGTGAGCTTCATTATATGCAACGTATGGTCATAAGTGACATCACTCTGAAGTATTTATTTCTAATTGGCAATCAAGGAATTTCGGATATGTATAACCTGGTGAAGTCTTATTTGAGATAGCACGTACGATATAATTTTTCCCATTATAGGAATGGGAGGTCTCTTCTAAAGTTTCTTTTCAAGATGGATTATATTTCTGTGATTGCTGTGTTAGTTCCATCCAGTCAGTTGCAAGATCAAAGGATTTTACTTTTCATAATATAGGCGTAGTCCCTGTGGGTATATATTCGCGGAAATAGATGTGCCTATCTTGAAGAGGTATAGTTATGCCGCTTGCCCCCGTTAGTGTTGTTGGTCATCCGGGAATCGGAGTACTTCAATCCAGAGTATAGAGAATGCTTGAGGTGCTCGAGGTTTCTATTTTGAGCGCAGGATCGTGACTCGTTGATTGTGGAACAATCTTCAGAATTGTATGATTTTGCATTTTTATGAGAGTTTTGATTGCATTTCCACGATTAACTCAGTTATTTACATATACACTTTCCATATAGTTTCCGAAGCCAGGAAGTGAAATACTCGGATTCAATTGGGCTGACCATTTTTTCCCGGTAATATCAGAATAATCAATAATCCCGTCATTATTCATGTCATCTGTAGAGCTTTCACGTGCTATGGTATCTAATGATTCCTTTGAGAGAATTTTTCCAGATCTTGTAAGAATTGATTCAGAGATAAATGCAGATCGAGGACTAAAAATGATTTTTTCTCCACGTTCAAATACAGATCTGTGGATTATCATTGACATACCTGCATTTATGGGGGTCCAACTTGAATCGGTTTTTCCATCATTATTCTTGTCTACATCATATGTGAATGAAGCACGAACTATAACCCATTCTGTTGATCCGAGTCTTGTGAGAACATCTTTCGGATTATAACTACTAGATTGAAATGGATTCATGTACGGTCCTTGTACATATCCACTTATTGGGTGTTCAAAGTAGATATATCCATATCCCATCATTCAGTCAACCTCAAAAGGCGCCCAAGTTGGAACGCTTGAAATGGGTATGCTTACTGCCATCTTTTGCATTTTTCAATCAGAAACCTCACTTCATGCGTTATTTGTTGTCTCGATGTTTCATCATCAACATCATGAAATAATTCAACTAGCGATTATTCCAAGAATTTTTCTTTTATTTCTTTGAAAGTACGAATGTGAACCTCATTTTGTAGCATTTCTTTTTGTTCATTTCTCGGAAATATCATTGATCGTTTCATGACAGTGATTCTGATGTTTCATAGAGCGAGTGTAAAAAAATAAATATCCCCAACGATGTTGAGGATATTGAGTTCTGTTACGAAATTATTAATTTTTTCCTATATTAATAAGAGACTATGTTCGTGTTGTACTGCTATGGCACGTTCTTCTCTTTTAGAGAGTGCTAAGGCTCGAGTTTGATTCTCTACGAGAGGAAGAAGTGTATGATTTTCTATGTTCGTGAGCATTTTTTGGTCTACCCCATAAGCTTGAAGGGATTTAGCTCTGAGTGCCATGAGTGCGCTTGCATGTGCGCCAATAGGAGCAGTCATAGTATTTATATTATATTTTAACTATTGATAGGATATCATATTATAAAGATCATGTCAATAATGAAGTTTATTATCTTCCAGAATAGAAAGATGAATAAGTATTTACAAGAGGTATAAATCAGTTAACTTCACAAGTTCTAACGGTGACGCCAGTTTGAAAAAATAAGCATGAGCTAAATTTTGACAAATAAAAATACTTGTGTTAAGCTACTTAAGCATTGTAATTTTTTAACCAATACAAATATGCATACTTTCTCCCAAAAACTTCTTACTGGAGTTGTTGCTGCCGGTATGATGATTTCTACAGGAGTCGTCTCTGTTGGTGCTGCCCAAGTTGGTACAGGTACTGTTGCTTGAAGTGGTGGACTTACTACAGCAGTCGATTGGAATGGTACTTTTACCAATAATGCTGCATCGGGTAGTATTAATGGACTCTACGTTAAAGCACGTGTAAAACCTGTGCTCAATATGGTTGTTTCAGGAAGTGGAATTATCGATCTCGGAGATCTTGTGGATTCAGACTACTCTACAGGAACTGTAAATGTAGAAATCTGAACCAACGCTGTGAATGGCGCATCTGCAACTGCGCGCTCAACAAACGGAGGACTTCAAAATACCTCAAGTCCTACTACATACATCAATGATCTTACCACTGATGAAGTAGCTGATAGTTATAAGTTTAGTTCAGCAATAGTAGCTGCCGATGACTCAAGCTATGCTGCATTTGCTCAATCTGCCACTCTTAATACTGAAGTGGATAATAATACAACAAGCCATACTCTCTATACCTCTAGTAAGCCTCAAGTGCTTTCAGTATGAACGGATGATTTTTCATTCTCAGTTTCTGCTAAGCCCTCTATCGAAACTCCAGCAGGGGACTATACAGATATTGTAGTACTTACAGTTACTGGAAACTTCTAAAAGGGAATCGGTTATACAAAGAAAATATATTATAATATATTAATAAAAAAACTCTATCCATTCATAGGGTTTTTTTTGTGCAGCTCCTAGACTTCTAATGGGTATTGTGGAATGATGAAAGGGTACTCCATAACTTTTCTTATATGTCCCAATTTTCTCTTCGTTCCCTTGCGGCAGTTTTACTTCTTGCTTCTTTTCTTCAGCTCCCTGCCCTCTATGCATCCCAAATTGGTACCGGTACAGTTGTCTCAAGTGGTGGACTTTCTACAGCAATTAACTGGAATGATACATTTGTTGGATCAAGTGCCAGTGGTACGATTAATGGTGTTATTGTCACAGGAAGAATTCTCCCTTCACTGAATATGACCATCTCTGGATCTGGAGTTATCTCTCTTGGAAATCTTTCAAGTACAACCTCTTCCACTGGTACTGTAAATCTTGAAATCGGAACGAATGCTCTTAATGGCGCTTCTGTTACTGCTCGATCTACAAATGCTGGTATGACCAGTAACTCAAGTGGTGCTATTGTTATTAACTCGCTTGCTGTTGATGGTGCAGCCGATAGTTATAAGTTTGTATCAGTAATTAGTAGTTCGGATTCGACGTATCCATGATTTTCTCATGCAGCAACACTTTCGACAGAAGTAAACAATAATACAACCAACCATACTCTCTATACTTCTACTCGTCCACAGCCTCTTACTGGAGTAAATGACTTTAATTTCTCTATTGTAGTACTTCCAAATTCACAAACACCAGCAGGCGATTATTCTGATAAGGTGGTAATTACCGTAACAGGAAATTTCTAATAGTTCATCATATAGAAGAAAAGTCCTCCTTCTTCGGAGGACTTTTCTTGATTTTTGAGGCAAATTTTATATGATTTTGCTATCCTTTTTCTTTTCTTATGCGAAAAATTCATTTGATAGGTATTTTTCTTGCCATTTCTTTGTCAGGTCTTACTCAAAGTTTTGCAGTTGGTGAGGGCTCACGTATTAGTATGTGAGTATCACCTATTCGTCATGATTTTACCGTAGAGAGGGGACAAACCGTTACCAAAGAGGTATCATTCTTTAATAATGCTGATGTTCCATATAATATATATGTTACAGCAGAAGATTGTGTAACTGATGATGGTGCTGGTACTCCAAAGTGTCGAGAGAATCAAAAATCATGACCAGACCCAGATAGTGTATCTTCATGGATAAGTTATGATTCTCCTGAGAGTTTTGTTGTTCCTCCTCATTCAGAAAAGAAAATACAGGTAATCGTTAAGGCTCCTAATGATGCTCTTCCTGGAGGTCATTATGGTGCTATATTCTTTAATAATCCAGAAGGTTCTGACACGAGCTGAAATACTGTAAAAATGGTAAAAAGAACGGGAATTCTTCTTCTTGTGAATGTTCCTGGAAAAATTGTTTATGATACAATTTTTTGAGATATTGGTATCGAGCTTTCTTCTGCTCCCAAGTCTCAACCGAATGATTGGATTTCTAAACTCAAAAGAGATCTTGATCCAAGAATTACTCCACCAGTACTCGTACAGAATGATTTCGGAATGAATTTTAATATTCCGGTTACTAATAATGGAAATACGCATATACTTCCAGTGGGTCGAATTGAGCTCTACGACGATGAGTTGCTTCTTAAAAGAATCGGAAAGGAGAGCATACGAAGCGAAGATGGGGTTCTTTTGGGAGAGAAGATTGTCGATTATCTTCCAATTAATGATGAGGCAGGTAATGTGCTTCCAAGCTCGAATCGTCTTTATACGGTTTTATGGAAGTGATTTGCCTATGAAGATCTAGAAAATGATAAGAAAGTCATTAAGTTTCTCTCACCAAGTGAATACTATTCAAGAAAGAGTGGAGATACTGCTGGATATCTTCTCCCATGGGAAAAATTGAAGATTATAGATGCAACAAAGATTATCAAGGCAAAGATTCATCTTGAATATCGTAAAACTGATGGAGCAATAGAGCCTTTTGAAAGTGAGCAAGATATTAATATACGATATAGCTACATAGATAAATGAATAAATTGGTGAGCGCTTATTTTAATTGCTACACTTCTCCTTATTATTTGGATTCTTTGGTTGCTCTTCAGAAAGGATGAAGAACGAGTAGATGAGCTTGAATATGAAGTAGAAGAGCTTGAAGGTGAGATAGATGAACTCGAAAAATGAAGGCAACTCGCAAAGGCTGCTCTTGCAAAAAAGAAGAAATCAAAAGCCGTAAAGGCTCTCGATGGTGCGGAAAAGAAGGTTACTAGTACTCGAAAAAAGTCAGCAACAACGGATTCAAATCCATCCCAGGCACAGAAAAGCCCAACAAAACGAACTACAAAAGTAACAGATAAGTAAGAAGGTGCTGGTAGAATTTCATCAACTATTGATACAGGAGTATGTATACTTGTTCATCATGCCATCAGACAAGCCTTAAATGGGCAGGGAAGTGTCCGAATTGTGGTGAGTGGAATACTTTAGAAGAATCCTACGAGAAAAATCATCGATCAAAAACTCAACATGCTGGAAAATTGTTAGAAACAAAAAAAATATCGAAAGATACACCTCTTTGATTGTTTCGATATAAAAGTGATTCTCCGGAACTCGATGGAGTTCTATGAGGATGACTTATTGAAGGGAGTTTAGTTTTGCTCTCAGGGGAGCCAGGTATAGGAAAATCAACTCTTGCCCTTCAAATGGCTGAGTGGTATGCAAATTGAACCACTCAAAATGGAGTGCTCTATATTTCTTGAGAGGAACACATTGGTCAAATCTCCGCTCGAGCTAAGAGATTAAATGTATTGAATGATGCAATAGATATCATCACTGAAAATTATTTTGATGATATTATAGCGACTCTAAGAAATCATAAGGCAAATATTGTAATTATTGATTCCCTTTCTGTACTATCAAGTGATTCTCTTGATTGAGTATCTTGAAGTATTTCCCAGATTCGTAGTATGACTGAAGAATTTATGCTTCTCGCGAAGAACCTCAAAAAATCAATTATCCTCATAGGTCATGTTACAAAAGATGGAACTATTAGCTGACCGAAGGTACTTGAGCATTTGGTTGATGTAGTTCTTTATCTTGAGTGAGTACGAACGGAGAATTATAGAATCCTTCGTGCTTTAAAAAACCGCTTTTGATCGACGGATGCTGTAGGACTTTTTCGAATGGAAGAAACGGGGCTTATTGATTTGCCAAATCCATGACTTGAGTTTGTTGATGATGCAACAAGCTGAATTCCCTGAAGTGCTCTTACACTTACTGTAGAAGGGAATAGACCGTTACTTATAGAAATCGAAGCGCTTACTACATATACAAAATTTGGTTATCCAAAACGATCAAGTCGTTGAATTCCACAATGAAAGTTAGACCTTCTTATTGCGGTTTTAACAAAATTTAGTGATATAAATCTTGAAAGCTATGATGTTTATATAAATGTTGCTCGTTGATTTAATCTTTCTGATCCAGGAGTTGATCTTGCTACTATAGCAAGCCTTATAAGTTCAAAAAGTGGAAAATCCCTTGGAAGAACAATCTATCTCTGAGAGGTGTCACTTACGGGTATTATAAAAAATACCTACCATCTAGAAAAAAGAGTTCTTGAGGCTGCAAAACTTGGATTCAAGAAGATTATTATTCCTAAATCATATACCTGATTAACACCGAAAGGTGTAGAATTTATTCGGCTTGTCAATATAACTGAACTTCAGATATAGGGACTTATTTTTTAGATTTTTCCAAAAGAGGGAGAATATCTTTATATTGGAAACCCTTTCGTATGAGGCAAGAAATAAATTTCCTTTTTTCATTAAAGTTGGAAATATCATACTTTCTCATATTTTTTTCAAATTCCTTTTCGAGTCAGGATTCATCTCATTTTCATTCGATAATTCAAAGAACTTCATCTTGAAAGTAAGGATACTTGCAGCAAATAGTTCTGTAAATATATAACTTTGATTTTCATTTTCATAGTAGAGTATCTATTCTTCTTTCAATTTCATCTCTATGGTTCTCCCAGCTATAAATATCTGCTCTATGTTGGGTAAATTTTTCATCAATAAGAATACGAGGGAATCCTTTTTTTTCGAGTTTTTCATGTATTTCTTTCTCTCATCGGTGCTGAGATATATAACTTTGAATCCAAAGTTCACACATGAGTGATTCATCAAAATGTACTTCTTTCAGAAGTTCTGAAAAATCATAAGTATGAAATTTCATACTTATGTATTTTCTAAGCTTTTTTTCGCTTGGGGCGTATCGTTGAATATAATTATGTATTCTTAAGGTGAGATTCATTATTTGTGAAATTTCTTATGAGCTTCTTTGAGTTTAGGATTTGTAACGTGAGTATATACTTGGGTTGTTGTAATTGATGCATGTCAAAGAAGCTCTTGAATAATACGTATATCAGCCCCATTTGTAAGGAGAGTTGTTGCAAAGCTGTGTCTTAATGTATGAGCATGCAAGTTTTTCAATATTCATGCTCGCAATCCATAATCCTTAACCATATTCGTTATAAAGAATCGGGTAAGCCTTACTTTTTCATCTGAGAGATCAATTATCTTAATATTTTTCTCATCAAAATTATGACGAAGAAATAGCGGTGAGAAATCATCATTCCTTGCCTTCAGGTATTCAATAATTGCATCCCTTGCCTCCTCGGTGAGATATACAACACGAACCTTATTTCACTTTCCACGAACAGCAAATTCTAAAGTATCGAGATTAACATCATTTTTATTTAGACTTGTGAGCTCAGAGATGCGGAGTCATGTTGAATATATGCATTCTGATATTGCATAATCCCGCTTTCATTGAATTGTATTTCTCGGAATAGTTTCAAAATATTTTTTTATTTCCTCATCCGTAAGAAAGGTAACCTCTCTTTCTGGGGGCTTGAGGAGATCGAGAATTGTCGGATCTAGGCAAGGCACTTGTTCCTTTTTAAGGTACTTCAACCAGGATCGAAAAGTTATAATATGTGCATTTATAGTTTTAATTGAAAGTCCATCTTTTGAGAGCTCAAGTCGAAATGCGTCAATGTCGTGTTTTGAGATATCTTCAACATTCGTTATGGAAGATCATTTTAGTTCTATTCTTTTTTGACGATTTATGGCCCTTTTTTCCGGAGTTAAATCAAGAAAGACTTCACGATGATCCCAAAGAACTATCCCGTCTTGATTTTTTTTCGGGAGAAGTCATGGATCAAGAAACGTAAAGAATCTCCAGAGATGAAATTCGTATTGCTCAAGGGTTCTCAGGCTTCGTCCTTTATGGAGGCGCAAATAGGTGAGAAAATTTTCTAGGGAATCAATAATATTCATAAGGTTTAGTATAATGAATCATCAATTCTCTGCAAAAAAATCCCACGAAAGTGGGATTTTTTTAAAATATTGAATCAATAACTTTTCTTTTGAGTGCGTATTCAACCTCTTTGAGGCTTCACTCTCAGGTAAGTTGAACTCATTTTCCAGTTTCTTCCTTGAAAACTTTTTTGTAGTTTTCTATAATATCATTTTGAGTTTTTCGTATGAACTGTCGTTTATCATTTCTTGTCATCTTTTTTCCTTCAGGAGAGTAGACGAGTGAGTTAATGAAATCAAGACCTAGAAGAGTTCATTCAGCCTTTTTCTCGGCTTTTGTAAGGCTTCTATCTTCTTTGAGTGCGCGCTTTTTGAGACGTATGAGTGATTCATCGAGATTTATGGTGAGCTCGATGGTAAGACTTTTATCGAGAAGTTCTTTATAAACAGTATTTCTCCACCAAAGAAGTCCATCTCTGAGTTGATGATTACTCATACCAAGCATAAGTCATCGAACTATGAGGGTTTGTGGGCCTCGATCAAGGATAACAATATGTCATTTTTTCATTGCTGGAATAACTTCTCTTTCAATTCTATAGAGTAAGTCGGCAGCTTGAAGAAAAAGATTCGTTTCAGGAAGAACTCGTTCATCGAATTTTTTTAGACCCTCATTTTCTTTGAGAAAATCTCCAAGAATAGGGCAATTTTTCCAAGATGAAACGGTAACCTTCTTTCACTCGCGCTCGAGGAGTTTTTTCAGGAGTTTAATTTGAGTAGATTTTCCAGATCCATCTGGTCCCTCGAAAATAATAAGGGAACCAGGAAGTGCATGACAATTAGATATATTTGGACGCATACAGTGAAGGTGAATATTACAAAATCAAGAAAAGAAGTTAATTTTTTGAACGACGTTGGATTCCCATGAGTTGAACGTCGTACTTTTTTTCAAAGTAGTCAGCAATTTTCTCGATAAAGAGAGGAGTTGTCTTATATACAGGAGCTATACCATCAATGATGTGCATTCCATTTTGTTCAGCAAGAATATCATATCACTCAATAACCTTTGTCTGGAATTTCTTAAAGCTTTCTATGATGTTATCGCTGTAACGAACATCCATACCAGCTTCATAATGCTTCAAAGGGTTTCGACCTATAGCTCTTTGTGCTGCTATTTCTACTGGTATTCGAAAGTAGAAGGCCATATCTGGAACAGGGAAGTAGGCATCGTAAAATGGTTTCAGATGTTCCATTTTTAGTCATCTTGCATATCATCGAGCAAGAGCAGTGTACATATAACGATCACAGAGAACTACCATACCTGCCCTTAGTGCTCATCGCATCTCTGTGAGGTATCTCTCAATAAAGTCTGACGCATACACCATATCAAATACTGCAGCAGGCATATGCAAATCGGATTTCTTCAGTTTTTTTTGCATTTCGTGAATCTTGAGTGATGAGTTCCATACACTATGAACGCAAAAGAAGCCATTTGACTCAAGAAGGTTTTTGGCTATGAGAAGCTGAGTTGATTTTCCAGAACCGTCTGATCATTCGACGATAATAAGAGTTCCAGGACGTTCTTCGGTAGAAAAAAAGATATCTTTTTTTGTTTTTTGTTCTAGAGGGGTTGCCTGGGAAACCGTAATTTTTTTGGGTGTTGGCATAAGTTAAGGTTGAATATACTGTCAATATAGTGGAAATAGCTTTCTAGTCAATAAAACCCAAACACATTATGTAGAGTTTTCTTTAAAAGTGTTTTTGATTCATTTTTGTATACAAAAATGAATCCTTAGATTTCCTCATTAGGAATAGAAAAACTGATATATTTTTATACTATAAGGGGTATAAATATCGATTAATAATATTACATGTAAATAATTGCTCTGTCAAGTATATTTCTCGGGCTTTCATGTACCTCGAGAAGGTCGTCTATGCAAGACTCTAAACGAGATACCATGTATTCTGGTCATTTATCGATAATATATTTTAATACTAAAATAGTAGTGAATTCATCAAGTTTTCATGACTGAATTCTTGTAAGGAGGGGAAATCTTCTTCATTCTATAAAATCTTCAATATCAGTTACTATCTCTCTTGATAACGGAGTATATCCTTGAGAGGAAAACATATTTATCGTTCGCGATCGTATGGTATCAAGAATTCCTTCAGGATTCTTTACTACCAAGAGAATTATTGCATGAATCGGAGGCTCCTCAAGTGCCTTAAGTGCAGCATTCATAGCCTGATGTGTTGCCTCATCAAAGTACCGAAGAATGAAAAGATTTTTTCATGCGTAAGGTTTCTCTGAAAGATCTCTTATCCAGTTACGTATAATATTCACTGTTATATAAACTTTTTCTTCTTCTTTTTCATAGAGATAAATATTAGAAAAATTTCCAGTTTTGCAGTCGTCAAATGATCATATTTCAGTACCTAGAAAATCACTTAAACAAAGCAATGCTGTATTCTCATCAATTATAAGTGGAATTGATCGAGACGTGCTTGAGATGATCTTATGAAAAAAGTGAATATCCATATCCTTTTATGAATTGCGTTTTCCCCATTTTCTCTATAATGTTCCTAATTGCAATATTTTATGCGTTCACGCTTTATCGCTCTCATTATTCTTTTGGTATTGATTGGTTGACCAATTTTTTTATATTGGTTTTATTATAAAAAAAATGTTACTTCATTGGTGCTTATTTCCGACTCGATCGAAAGCTTTACTGTAAGTCTTGATGGTGAGTTAAAATACAAAAACTTTCCTCTTCTTGATCAAGTTTTTCGATATAAAAGTACTTGTACGTGATCATGTTATTTCTCACCAATCCCACCACTAAATTATTCTTTACGAATATCATCGAATGGAAGAGAAGATATTAATGATACTGTTCAGCTTGAGAATGGAGAGCAGAGAAAATATATTGTTCAACTCCCTGTGGTCTTTCTTATGCAAAAAGTTTGATACTCTCAAGAGAATCCTGAGAGTATTGTTCCAAGTGAATATTTTCCTGTATGAATCTGAATAGGAAATCGGGCTATTGCTATTTCTGATAAAAGAGATTGAGGTGAGCTCGGCTTTTTTTCAAGTTGAAAGTTTATCCCAGTTTATCGGAGTAAAGAGTCTCTTTTGGGTGCGTACATTGATCTAACTCGTTCATTTGTAATTGTTCCGAATAATACCGCATGACAGCAATATATTTATTCCCTTGAATCTCCAAATTTTTCAACTAAATTTCCTTATCCTGAAAGGATTATCTCAGTTGCAGAAATCGATGGTTTTCTCAAACTTCAAACAGTAAACTGACTTTACGAAAATAGGGGAGGTGAATGGAAAAAAAACCTTCGTTTTACCGATTATATTGACTATACCTCAAGATATAGAATATGATTTATTAGTAAGAAAGCGATTGAAAAACTTCAAATTCAGAATATTGAAGGTGATATGTCTGTTTTAGTTCTCTATGATCGAGAAGAAAATACCATAAATATACTTAAAAGAGGGATTGAGATACAAGGATTTCTTCTTCATAATGGATTGCCCGGGTTTGTAAATGCTGAGGGTGATATTTACACTATTACACTTCATTGAATATAGGCTTTATGATTTTTGATACACACGCACATTGTTATTGGGATAGCTTGCTTCCTCGTATAGATGAGGTACTTATTAATATGGAGAGGGTAAATATAAAAAAAGTGGTTCAAATATGATGCGATCTTGAAACATCAAATCAGGCTATTAATCTTGCAAAAGAATACCCAGGGAAGTTTTATGCAACTGTCTGACTTCATCCTGAAACAGCACAAGATGTAGAAGATTTTATTTTGGTTGAAGCCCTTGAAAGACTTCTTATTTCAGATGCAGATTCTATTGTGGCAATAGGTGAAACATGACTTGATTTTCATTATCTTGATGGCACAGAGTGATGAAAGTATCCGATCGACCCTGATAGACTCACTGAGAGGGCAATTTCGCAGATTGAAACCCAAAAAAATTGGTGGAGAATTCAGCATGAACTTGCATGTAAATATGATTTACCACTTGTTATCCATACTCGTGATGCACGTGACGCCACTCTTAAATTTATGAAAGAAGAATGAGTAGGGCGAGCTGTTATGCATTGTTTTTCAGAAGACTGGAGCTTTGCAAGAGAACTTATGGACTTTTCGAATGAAATATACTTTTCATTTTCTGGAATCGTCACCTATAAAAACGCTCTTAAAGTCCAAGAAGCAGCAAAAAATATACCAATCAATCGTTTGCTCATAGAGACGGATGCTCCATTTCTTGCTCCTCAACCAGTCAGAGGACAAGTTTGTGAGCCAGCATTTACTCGCTATACGCTCGAGAAGATTGCAGAACTTCGAGGAGTATCTATCCTTGATATAGAAGATAGAATATATGAAAATTCGCTGAGATTCTATGGAGTGGCTTAAATTTTAATAAGTATTCACTTCATTTCGAGGGTCTGATTGAATATCACTTAATATTTTCAAGAGTACTTCTTCAAGATAAAATCCTGGTAGTTATTTGATCTTCTCAAGCCAACTTTCATATACACTCATGTCTACCATCTTGAGTGAAGAAGGAGTTTCTGAAATTGTTTTTCTCATGTCTTCCATGGTTATCTCATGTCCGGAGAGGTCTTTCTCGCTCAGTTTTCCATTTTCAGCCTCATCCACAAGCTCCAAGAGATCGCGGGAAGCATCTCGAGCAACCTCATCGCATATAGCCTCTATATCAGCCGAGACATAACCATCAGTGAGTTTTGCAAGTTCATCATAGTCAAGTTTCTTACTTGGTCTTCCAACCTTTTCTATATACATTTTAAAGAGCTCTTTTCGTGCCTTTTCATCCGGAGGTCAAAGATAGACTTTCTTGTCTAGACGTCCAGATCTCAGAATCGCTGGATCAAGATGATCGGGGCGATTTGTCGCTGCAATTACAATAAGGTTCGGCGCTGATTCAAGGGCATTAAATTCTTGAAGGAATTGAGAAATTTCTTCCGCTTTATTGGCATCTACTCTATCGGTTCGTGCAGAAACAAGCGAGTCAACTTCATCCAAAAAAAGGATGATTGGTTCGCTTTCTGCAGCTTTTTTCGCCGCATCAAAGAAATCTTTTATATTCTTTGTAGTCTGATGGAGATAGGATGATCCAAACTCTCAAAGATTTTTAGAAATAAATCCACACCCAAGCTCTTCGGCAAGCTTTTTTGTAATAAATGTTTTTCAAGTTCCAGGAGGTCAGTAAAAGAGCATTCCAGTGGGAATAGATATTTTATACTTTTCATACTCACGGTAAAGTCTCTCAAGAAGTTGGTTTTTTGACTTCTCATTAGGAGAAATATCCTCAGGTTTCTCTGTTGAATTATCCTGATCAGTTTCATTGGTATTTTTTTGCTCATTTCGAAGCTTTTCTATAAGAAACTTAAATCTTAAAGGTCTTATGAAGCTCTCTTGGAGTTCTTTCTTGAGCTCATCCATTCCCGCGACTGCTTCAAAACCCCAAGGTTTCCCTTCTTTTTTGACGAAGTGCTGTATCTCGATAGGGGATTCTGTTTTTTCATCTTGAGGATTTCCAGTTTTTGGTGGGTTTGTAGAATCTCAAGATCCACTTCTGGGTCAGTTATTTGGAGAAGGAGTAAATTTTTTATCATACTCATTCATGAGTTCGCTAGCTTTTGTGACTCATTCTTCCATCTGCTTGAGTGAAGTTTCGAGGAGCTCCAGAGAATCACCCTTCCAGTCTTTGTTCACGGCATTTCGAAATTCTGGAGAACTAGTAACAGCAGTAAAGAAGGCATCGAAGCCGGTAGGATTTTGTGACATAGTAGATTAGATGAGATTTTGTGATTTTTTTATACCTTTGAGAAGAGTTTCGAGAGTTATCTGATATTGAGTTTTTATTCTCTCGAGTCATTCAAGTGTTATTTTGCTTCTATATTCTTGATTTTCAAGATAGGGGCTATCAATTTTTCCTATTTGCTTGAGTGAATTTCTTGTAAGCATTATATGCTTTTCTATCGAATAAACAAGATATCAGAGTTCCAGAAGCATAACTCGTAAAATATGCCAATTTGGATTAAATAGTCCAATTTCCTCTGAGAGGGAAAATCATTCAACGGATTCAATTCATAATTTTTCAACTGAATCAAGAGAAAGAAAGTCCGGAAGAATGTCAGGATCTTCAGTTATTATGAGATGATTTCCTATAATTCCTATAAGTTTCTTGCTTTCAAGCAAAGAATCATTTTCATAAGAGGTAATCCTTTTATAGATTGTTATCTTTGTGAGATTTTCTCCATCCTTCTCGAGTTCTATATGTGGACTTGTTTCATTATAAGAGATAATTGATTCCAGAAATGACTCGATGAATTGTTTTTCGTGTTTTTGAGGAAAAAGAGAATCTTCAAGGAGGTAAAATGAGCATTCTTTTATTGAACCTTTTCTCATTTCTTCATCTTCAGCAATCTCGCAGGGAAATGAAAAACATTGAAGATTTGTTCCGGTAAGTATATTCGAGATACTCCAGATTCCATTTTCAAAACTCGAACGAAAAATTTGCGAATCATGGAAGTCAGTTAAAAGTTTTAATTCTCATCTTTCGGTATAGTAAAGTATTCAAAAATAGATCTCTTCACGAATCTGAAATGTTACAATTTTTGCTGCTTTTGCCGCAATGATAGTATCTTCTAGTGGATTCTTCGCATGTATAATTCTTATGAGAATGAGTCAAAACACTTGGCTCATGAGAAATACAGCATCAACAGGTTTTTTCCATTCTTGAAGATCAAGCTTTTTTCCAAATATCCCGCTGCAATAATCAATAGTAAGTGAGTCGTGCATATAGAGTACTCATTCCACAAATCCGAAAAAATTTGGGAACTTTATCTCATAAAGGTTTCCATTTTTGCGTATACTAGATGAAATAAGAGAGTTTATATCCATAATTTTTCAATTTTTGCAGAAAGGAGTGGTATTTTTCAGATATCTGTTTTCTCAATCGGTACAATATCTCCCTCTGGTGGGATTTTTTTTGAAAACCTGAGTCTCCATGATTTTGGTTCTGTTTTTCAAAGAAATAACCTCCTTTTTTCATCATTACTCGAAAGAATACTTGGAAGTGGAAAATCGAGAGAGGAACTTTTGATTTTTTTATAAGATTGTATCCTTTTATCAAAATATTTATAGGCTCCATAAAATGGAGCTACTCATCATACGAAGAATGAAAGAAAAACCATAAATTCTCACATGATGAAGGTTGGAAAGATATTCCCATAGAGTCACAGTAGAGTTCCTGTAGCTACTATAGATGTGGGTATTCCTACTTTTGGAGTAGAGAGATTGAGTCTTGATATTATATCATCAATATTATTTTGGAAATGGTATTTATACTTTTGGTTGGTGATGGGTTCAAAGATTTCAGCTATAGTTTGAAGGAAATACTTTGAAATAAGGGTGTCTTTGTATTCGCTTAAGATAGTTATGCTTCCACTGTCTTGATGATTCATTTTATAAGTAAAATCGAGAGGTATAATCTCCTCTGACTTCATTACCAAAATGCTCGCGTCAACTATCCTACGAATTTGATTTCTTATAAGAGTATGATAGCGAGTCTTTCAGAGCTCAAGAATGTTTACTTTTGAGACATCTTCAGGAGTAAGCTGTAAAAGAAGAATCATCCCGAGATCATTACTTATGGGGTAAGTTTCAAAGGGCTTATTGATTTCGAGAGATAGGGAATAAATTTCCTCGTTCTTAAACTCTGTTCCTATACTCCAGAGTTCTCTCATCATTCCTCGAAGTGACGATTTTTTCTCAGTGTATGAATTTATCGCGCTAAAGTTTTTTATATTTTTTTCAAGCTGTGGATAAATGTGGTCAATTCATTTGATAACAAGTCAGGAGTCATCAACTCCATAAAACTGCGCATGTTTTTTTATAATCCTTTCGAAGTCACGCAGTCATTGGTATCATTTTCCAATACAGACGATATCATAAATATTAGCTACTTTTTCTGCATTTTCTGGATCAAGTCGTATGGCTCGTCCATGAACTTGGTTGACGCTCATATAGGCACTTACTCAGGTAAGATCTATAAGAGTGTTCAGCTTTGGGCAATCCCATCATTCACCGAGGATCCCTCTTGTTCCAATTACCAGCCTTGTATCTCATCTCATGAGCTTAGCAGTCACTGAGAGGATGGTTTCGTTGGGGCATTGAGTTTTTTCTCCATTCTCGTATTTCCAGATTCCTTTTCCTGATACAATATAAGGGCAAAGGTGTGAAAAGTCTTTTGTAAGTTCATCAAAGATGCTATGACAATTTATCCAATCTGATTCAGCATCAAGAAAATCTGTAATAATAGCACACTTGAGGTCTTTTGAGAGATTCTCCTCTTCCTTTTTTAGGATAGATTTCACACCATCTATTTTTGATTTTGCATAGATGAGTCACTTCTCAAGGGGGGTCTCAAATCGATAAAGATTTGCTCACCTCCATATGTATCCGAGGTCAAAAAATAATGATTTTACCTCATTAAATATTGAGGTTTCTTTCGTTTTTTTAAAGGTATCATTTGCCCATTTTCCAATACTTTTTGCTATATCTTCGAGGCTTATGTTTCCGTCTATTCCTCAATGGATATACGGTCACATATCAATACTTTCTGATTTGTAGGTATAGATAAATCGCATCCATTTATCGCAGAGATTTCCGGATTTTATCTTCAGGTTTTCGTAATCTTTTATGAGAATATCATGTAGGGATTGGCTTATCTCAGTTTTATGATTCTCGATAAAAACTCCGAGAGAATCTTCTCTTTTTCTAAGAATTTCTTGGAGGGTACTATCTGGTTCTACAATATACAGTAAATCAGAATAGGGGGCAAGTCTACCGCTTCTGACAATTGCTGGAGTTGGTACAATATAGTCCACCTTCCCAAGGAGCTTCGTATAACTTTCATCGAGTTCGAAATAATCAACATTGTCGAATGGTGGAGTGGCCGTAAGTCAAACTATATAAGGCTTATCTAATTCATTCCATATTTCGTAGAGCACATGCGACCACCAAGATGTCAGATGGTGTGCCTCATCTACGATAAGAGCTTTTACTCCATATTCTTTGAGTTGCTTAATATAGTCAAAAATCCTTTCTCGCATCATTTTTCTGGTATTGATTGAATCACCGCGGTTCTTTATTTTTTTTCTTTGTTTTACATAACCTTCTTGATATTCATCTGGGTTTGATTCTTTGAGTTCTTTAAGAAACTGGATAAAAACTTCTTTTTCTGGAAAATCGTTCTTCTCGCTTTCATACCAAAGATTATAAATCTCATTTTTTATCTCGTCATCTTCTTCATCATTCGTTCCTGTGAGTGATTGATACGTGAGGATATTTATTCTTTTTACAGTACCAGCATTTGTCGAAATCAGTTCTTCAGCATTTTCTCCTTCTTCAAGAAAAAGTGATTCAATTTTATCCTGCCACTGTCAAAGAAGCGTGAGATTCGGAACAAGTATGAGGGCTGGTTCCGCAATACGACAAAGTATCTCAGCACCAAGAATAGTTTTTCCAGATCACGGAGGAGCAACAATATGAATTTTTTTATCTCAACGCTTTCTTTCTTCTTCAAATACAGAAAGAATCTCATTCTGGTATGGGTAAAATGTCTTTTGAAATTTCATGGTAAGTAGAGTGCTTTATTAGCATACCAGAGTCATGTAAAAAAACCAACAATTAATCCCTTTTTCAGTTGAGCTTAACGATGTAACCGTCAATTATCGTGAGTATTCTTTTGATGTTTTCTTGTTGAATTTTGATTCTTTCTTTCTGAAGTTCAAGGGGCTTCTTATGGGATGACTCTATTGAGTTCTTTATCTGAATATCCAATTCTTTTGCTATACTCTCTAGAGTATTAGAATTTTTTTCTAATAGGTCATGAATCTCTTCGAGTGGCTCAAGAATCTGTGTCTTAACCCACATCCCATACTTTGTAAAGTTAAAAATATCTTTATATTTCGATGAACTGAGAAGCTTCTGGAGTTCAATACTTTTTTTTGTGGCAATCTCTGCTTTTTTTGCAACAATCTCAAATGAATCTTCAAGTTTCCCTGAAAGATTCTCTTTCCATTCATTTCTATTTGCTTCACTAAGGAGTGAAACGGAGAGTTTTTTTTCACTTTTAAGCTCGATTGATGCATCAGTAATTTCGCTAAAGAGGGTTTGAACTTCATGTTCAAGATTATTCATCGCAAGCAGAGTGCGATGAGCAAACCAAGAGAATATATGTGCTCCTATAGCAACAAAAAACACTCAAAGAAAGTAAACGAGTGCCATCATTCCACCATAAAGTATGCCTCAGATAAGAATTACTGCAATGATTCACCCACTATCGCGAGATCTTCCTATTTTTTCAATCATTTTCCCTCAACCATATGCTATTTCTTTGAGTTGATTAAAAAGTCATTTCTGCTCCAGTTTAATATATTCCTCAAGCTGTGATGATTCAAAGAGAGGTTCTCGAAAAAGTCTTTCCATGACTTCAAATGCTTGTTGTTGTCCGCGGAAATCATCTTTTGCTATAATTCGCCCTCCCGTTACATAATGATGATCTGTTATAATAACATCTGCTCATCGAGTGTACTGATATGCTCGATGAAGCATTCTCAGTACAAGATAGAAAAAGACAATCGTGTAAAATACTCATAAAGTTATGAGAATCAATCAAAAAACCCCAATAATTCATCCTATTGCAAGACCGATGAATCACATAATAAATGTAATAATGGCAAGAGGTATGCTCGCCTTCTTTACAATAGAGAGGTAGTCGGCCTGTACACTCATGCGCAGTTCATCTGGGGAAATCCACTCATAGAGATAAAATCATCTTTCATCTACTTGCTCAGAGATTTCATTTTGGATGCTTGTATTTTCTACGCTTGAGGATTGATTGTCTTGGATGGTGCGAGTTTTCATAGAGGAATTATACGGAATCAGAAAAAAATCCAAACTTGATTATCAAGTTTGGATAAAATCTTATCATGGTTTCCTTCTTATTGACTAAAAAAATGCCCCACATTGCAGGGCGTTTTGTTCCTATTTGTTGAGTTCTTCTGCGAATTCCTCTTGATCTTTTGCTCCAAGAATTTTAATATCTTTGAGTTTTTGGCTTGCTTCATCAAAGAGTTTATTCTGAGCATCGGCCTCGATTTTTACCTGAGCTCTATAGCTCTCTATAGTGTCAAAATGGTTCTTAAGCTTGGTAACATTCTCCACGAATACTGCTGCAGAAAGTACTGGCTTACTTGAGAGTTCCTCACTCTTTCTTGCTGACTCGATAGACTTATCTGTAAGTTCTGAAGACATTTTATCGATGGTTTGCCCCATAACTTCTATTGCTGCCATTGAGGCATCGAGCGCTTTCTGTGAGCTTGTCTCTATGAGAGCCGTTGAGAGAAGAGTCTTGAAAATCGGACGAGATGAACTCATCGAAAGTGCAAGCTTGCTTGCAGCATCAAGTCTCATAAGGAGGCGTTTTCGAGCCATGTCGAGATTTCCGATAAGAACCACAAGATTCGACTGAAAGTATTCGACATGTCGGATAAACATATCATATTTAAGTTTCGTGGTTTCGTCCGTTGCTTCCGTTCATTTTGCTCGAAATTCCTCTATTTTGTCATTGAGAAATTCTTTATATGCAACAACCTTTCCGATATTTGCATCAATTCCTTCAAGGAATTTTTTTTGAAGTTCGATCGATGTATTAAGTGAGCTATATGCTTGGTCAAATCCTGAGAAAATCATTTGAATCTTTCCTTCAAGATTTTTCATGTTAAATGCTGCCTCATCCCACTTTGAGTCGAGTTTCTTCATGAGTCATCCGAGAAGCGGCATACTTTTTGCGATGCGCATAACAGTGCCGTCATTATTGATGATTTCTTTGTAGACCTCTTGAACTTCACCATTGATTTCAGCAAGAGTATTTGATACCTGCATAATTGGATCAGAGTCAATTATGGTGGCTGTTTCAGAAATGATTGAATCTATTGGGGCAGTGATTTTCTCACCGAGTTGTCTGAAGTCTTTTGCCTCAGCGAAAGTTGTTTCTACTTCTGCCTTTTCTCATGCTGAGAGTGGTCGAGCTTGGATATCATTAATGATAGCTTTTGCTTCAGATTGTGGATTTTGATCTTTTGGATCCTTCGTTTGAGTTTGGGTAGCCATAGAAAATAAATAATAAAAATTACGAATTCACGAATTACGAATAACGTATGTGACGACAATATTTTATATGAAGGATAAATATAAGCAAACAAATTATCGATTCTTTATTCTATTATAGTACTGTTACCTTTTTTAGGTTTTCACTTTGGGAAAGAAGGCGCGTTTTTAAGAGCTGAATCGTGGGATCTCATTCAGGGAGGCTTTTTTCATAGAGCACTATTTCATCTGCATGCCGTTCGGTCCAGAGGGCTACTTCTTTATAAAATTCGTCGATAATGTCTATAAACCAAACCTGTATTTCTTTTGATGATTTTTTAATTTCAGGAGCCAATGAATTTACCCTTTCTGAAAAATTCGAGATACTTCCCGCGATATGAGTGATATTCTCAGGAGAAATTCCCATATCTCGATAATCCATATTTAAATCCGAAAGGACACTCGAGTAATAATTCAAGAATTCCTCTTTTTCTATACGACTGAGTCGAGCATTTCCTTGTATAAATACAAAAAAGACAATTATCGCTGTAAGAAAGATGAAAATGATAAGATAAATTGCCATAGATAAATTAGTCACCATAACCTCAACCATTCGATAACCCCCCTCATCCATCAAAACTTGATCCGCCCGAATCCCAGTCTGAGGAGGAGCTATCACTTCACCAATCTGAATGAGAATCGTATCATCAATACGAATTTCATCTCGTACTATTTGGGTTTGAATTGTATGATTCTATATAGACTTGGCATCATGCATCAGTTTTACCATAACAGGAGTAGGTTTTTAGGCTTGGTATTATACATACAGAAGAAATAAGAAGAAGGATAATTCAAAAAACCTTATAAGAAAAACCCTTGTGTCTCAAAACCATAAATGAGCCTACCATGCCAGCTATGCCAAAAAATAGCATTATAGTTGCGACATTGAGTGGATGGGGGAGGAGAATAACAGAGAGAGGAATACCTATAACAGCAAGAACCAATCCTCATACGAATAGTTTCATTCGAGATTCTTCTTTTCGGAAGATTTCTACGGCATTTATGCCTGATATTTCTGTATCAAGAGATTCTTGGGTTTCATTTAGTGAAGAATAGAAGACTTCTATAAGGGTACCATACTCCTCAGCCATAAGAAGAGGACGAAGTTTATTTTCTATGATATCTCGACATCTCATCTCGGTGTATTTGAGCTCCATGCCTTTTCCTGTGATGATTCGGATCTTCTTTTCTTCAGTTGAGATAATGAGGAGAAGTCCATTATTTTTCCCTTTCATTCATATCCCATTTTCATTAAATAATTTTAGTCCAATATCAAGAAGTTCATTTCCATTTCTGTGTGGAAAAAGTACTACTACGACTTGTTCTGTAGTGAGTTTTTCGTGTTCACTTAGGAAGTTATCGAGCCTATCTTTTTTATCGGGAGGGAGGACTCATGAGGAGTCATTTATATGCTTTTCGAGCTTTGGGAATTTTAGAGGATCGAAGGGTGATAGTGGGTTCATGGTGATATTGTAGATTATTTTGAGAATATTCAAATGTGAATTTTTAACAAAAATATATAGTAAAATATTGCAAAAATGTATGGCTTGAATATACTCATTTTATGAGAAAAATCAAAGATACTACATATGACATTTTTGTGAAAAAAATAGAACAGAATATGTGAAAAACCTACCTTCGTAGTGATCTTTTTCGGATGTGGCAAAATGCATGAGGTTCAAAAAATCGTTTTGCTTATTGACTCTGAAAGGCAAAAAATCAAAAGAAAATCCTTTTGCTTTGATGATGAATATTTCAAGGAATTTCTCAAAATGAAAAGATTCAACATATTGATGATGCTTATTGGGAAATTCTGAGTTTGGTTATTCGAGAGCACTCTCCGAGTGGCGCAATTATTGCTCATGAAAAATCAATGGAACTTCACCTGAAGAATTATGAAATTCCCGAAACTTTGGTCCTCTATACTCGTGATTCTACAAAAAGAGTCCGAGTTGGTCCATATACCTTTCATTTTCGTTCTCTCAAAAGTGGATTAAAATCAAATGCGAAAAATATGTTTCGTATTTTTGAAAAATATTCTAATGAAATCAAAATTGAAAATCATACTTTTCATACTCTTGGAATCGAATTATCACTCCTTGATGTGACAAGTTTAAAATTACAAAAAAAATGAATAGCAGAGGATCTTATATTAAGATTTATAAAAAAGTATGAAAATTCCTACAATAGAGACATCTTCTGAGAAATTATCGCTCATCGATATATTAGGGCTATGAATCGAGTCAGGAGTATTGCGAAGTATCACGGCTTTGAGAAACTTTACAATATATCTCTCGATGTAATAAAAATCGAGGGTGGATGATGTTTCTTGAATTTATAATTCATTTTTTTCTATTTTTGTATAATATATCGCCATGAAACTCCAAAAATATATCGCACACGCAGGAATCTGCTCCAGAAGAAAAGCTGAAGAATACATCGAAAAAGGACTTGTTACGGTCAATGGTGTCGTAGCTCATATCGGTCAGATTATTGATCCAGAAAAGGATCAAGTATCAGTCGATGATGCTATAATACAGGAAAGTGAGAATTTAGTGTATTATGTCTTTCATAAGCCAAGAGATATTGTTACGACGTGTCTTTCTGGGAAAGAAGGAGAGAAGGGGATACTCGATATCGTTAGTTTCCCTGAGCGAGTTTTTCCTGTGGGTCGACTCGATAAAGAAACAACTTGACTCATTATCCTCACCAATGATGGGAGACTCACCAACTATCTCATGCACCCTCGTTATGAGCACGAAAAAGAATACGTTGTTGAAGTTTATGGAAAGATAGAGGATGAAGCCCTTGATAAAATGAGAAAGGGGGTCAAGATTGAACTCAAAGATAATGGGACACGAAAAAAGATTGTCCGAAGAATATGAGGGAAGGACACTCTTATTACTCGAAAATACACCACTGCCCTCTGTGAGATTGTGAGGCTTTCTTCGTCGAAATTTTCTATCACCTTGAGGGAATGAAAAAATCGTCAAATCCGTCGTATGGTGAGTGCTGTTGATCATGACGTTAAGCGCCTCAAGAGAATCCGTATCGAAAATATTTTCCTCGGGGATCTTCCTGAAGGGAGTTGGAGAGCTTTTTCTCAGGAAGAAAAGAGATCAATACTCAAAAAAATCGAGAGCTTTAGTGAAACCGAATTGAAAGATTCTTCAGAAGACCAAAATTTGGAGTAGGTCCGCTATCTTTTTTTAGAAAGTCAGGATTACGGGATATATTTTTCTTTACTCAAGTCTATTTTTGCTATCCTCCGTAAGACTATTAATTGGGCTTGTTCTAAGGTGATAGGATCGTCTTCATGTTCCATGCTGGATCATAGGGAGGGATTTGCGTTTATCTGTTTCAATACCCTTTCAGATTCTTCATGAAAGTAACTTTCTCTCTCCCTTCTGCAAGAACGACATGTTCCATCGCAGATGGTTGGTACGAGGATACGATTGCGACAAGTTATCCTCGAAATGGGATTATCTCTCTGATGAGTTAGCTCGGGGGCTGCTTGAGTATTTTCGAAGGAAGGCTGATTCATTAAATATAATAATACATCATTCACATCTAATCGCAAGTCATTTTTCTCGAATTTTCCTCTGTTTCAGTCTACGATTTTGCATAATAGGACGAAATACAGTACCATATACTATATTTATAGAAATCTCTATGTGACTTTTTGATAATCTTTTTCTTGATCAGAATACCCCTGTAACGATTAATGATGGCATGGACCATTCAAAGGATGTGGTAACCGAACTCATCGATCCAAATGCCTCTACTGGGACTCATACTGGTGATCCTTCAGCATGATGAAATCCTCAAGATGATACAAAGAAGGATGATTCTATCTCTGATCTTTTTGCATCAGATAAGAAAGAAGAGACAGAAGCTCATGTGGCTCTAAATCCTGATTCCCCAACTGATGTTGCCCTCGAGATTGGTGATCATCCGATGGGGGAGATTTCTCCACTGAATTCAATCGCCCCAGCTGATCCAAATATGCTTGCCTCAAGCTTTGATATCGGTTGAGATCTTTCCTTTGATAATATTGCTGAATCGACCCTTTTGGAATGAGAAACTGATAGTTCTTCAAATACGGCAGAACCCCAGTCTGGGATAACCGTCTTGGATGCATCTTCTGTGGCTCAGGCTGAATCTCCGAATCCAACAGATTCTCCAGTATCAGGCGCAGTCCCTAATGGTGGGATTTTGGATCTTGGTGCCTCAGCTCCTCTCTGAGCTTCTCAGGAGTGATCTGAATCACTTCCAGTAAAAAATGAAGAGGCCCCAAATCAGGCGCCAATAACCCCGAATGAATCAATTCTTCCATCTGCCCCAGCTGAGGGTGGTATACTCGATCTTATATGAGGTGGTTCTCCAGAGGCTCCAGTGGCGTCAGTACCAGAGCCTGTTGCTCCTACTACAAATGCTCCGATAGATTTCTGAGCGCCTGTTCCTCAGGACTCTGTCCAGGTTCCTGTGAGCCCAATTCAGTCTCCGATTCAGGTAGGGGCTCCAGAAGTAATAGCGCCAGTTATACCAACGCAGGTTGGTACTCCATCTCTGGCTTTTGCTCCTCAAGTCACTCTCCCTGAGATGCCTCTTCTTGGTCGTGATGCTCTCGCCCTCTTACGAGAAGGAGCGCAGACATCTACCCTCCTCAGAGAAAAGCTTTACTCATTTATCGAAGAATTGAAGACCCTTCATTCTCGTGATCAGAGCCAAAGGTATCATAAACTTGAGCAAATCGCTATGTATGAGGAAAGAATACGAGAGATTGATGCTGAAGCTGCAAATCGTAAACGCGTCCTCCAATCTGAAATCGATGATCTCAAGCGTCAGATCGAAATCATGGATCGAGAAAAAAATGATATCCAAGAAGTTATCTCTACCTTCCAAAAGGAAGTATCACACGGCTAATCTTGTAATTTCTCGAATAATTCTTACCATCACTTTATGCGATTTTTTGCCCTCACACTCTTCATCATCGGATTATTTTTCTCCTGAGTCTCATCTCTTTCTGCATCAGCACTTCCTGGAACCGCTGATGCGCAGCTTCCGGGAGTTTCGATCACCGTAGGTACTCCAACAAATGGAACCCTTGTCGATAGTTCTCGGGATTTCGGGCTGAGAATACTTCAGGCAGTGAAAGTCCTCGTATCGGGCTTTGCTCTCGTCTATATCGTACTCCTCTGAGTGTATATGATTGTATTCTCAGAAAGTGAAGATAAGATTAAGGCTCAGAAAAGACAGCTCGCATATGTACTTATAGCCTTCCTCTTCCTCAATATCCCATGAACTATTTATATCATCTTCTTCGGTGATGTGTTATGATCTTCGACGGTAAATGGGTCAATCTGAACGACAACAGATCTGATTTTCTGGGATACAAATACTCTCCTAGGGTCCACTGGATTTGTTCCGGCGATGATTAGTTTCTTCGAAATCTTCATCTTTGGTGTTGCTATACTTACTTTCACATGGGGACTCTTTCGACTCCTTATGTCATGAGGTGATGAAGAGCGACAGAAGCAGGCAAAGAGTCGTATAGTGAACGGAGTTCTCGGTCTTATATTTTTCTGATTTGTGAAGGTGTGGGGAAATGTGGTGGCAAAAGCAGATTTTTTCGGTGAGTTCGCTACTATGGCGAATAAGTTGCTTGGTCTGGCTCTTTATTTCGCGGCTCCTATCGTTATCGGATTTCTTGTGATGGCATCCTTTTATATGATTACTGCTGCCTGAGATGAAGAGAAGGTTAAAAAAGCAAAATCTATCTTCACCAATACGCTCATCGCATCAGTTATACTTCTGGGTGCGTATAGTTTCGTCACGGATCTCGCTACATTTACGCTCTAATATATGATCGAAGAGTCCCTTCTATTTCGTATGGGATACGTATTCCCAGATATTGCCCTATCAGATGGGGGAATATCTTTTTTTATCGCTTTGGTTCTTATTCTTGGATATTTTTTCGTTCGATCAAAGCTATTTTCTCCGAGAGCATCATCACCTCTCGTGAAGCTTCCGAACATTGATCAGGATGATTTCGAAGAGAAACTTAGTGGATATATCCGTCATACTCTGGCTCAAAAATATTCCCCAGAGCATGCTTGCTCTCATACGGTGAGGGAGATAGAACAATATGCAAAGGGTGACAGGCTCATCACTGTTCTCAGAGATCTCGAACGAGCACAGTATACCTCAAAGAAGCTTACAGATATCGAGAGGGGAGAGATACTCAAGAAGGTGAGAAAAAAATAGTTGTAACAGGTATTCTAATTATTTCTTCTTCCGACCTTTTGCTTTCGCCACCCTTCGACCTCAGGCACCATATTTGCTCGGTCACTGGCGTCAGAATTTTCCAATTTTTGGTGGAGGAAGGGGAGTGCTCATTGCTTCTTCGTCTTCTTCGGGGGTGAGGTGAGGAGGGAGGGTGGGCATATTTTTTATCTAAGTATAAGTATTATCTATTTATTTCTTTTTCGATGAGTCGAAACTGCTCGAGTGCATTCTCGAGATCTTCGATGATTTCTTCTGCAATAATCTCTGGATCTGGGAGATTTTCTGACTCTTCGAGTGCCTTATCTTTGATCCAGAATATATCAAGATTCGTCTTGTCTCGTTTCATGATCTCCTCGATGGAGTATTTTCTCCATCTGCCATCCGGATTTTCAGTACTGTATAATTCTTTTCTATCGGCAATATTTTCAGGATTATAGCACTGGATAAACTCACTCAGATCTGAGTCTTTCAGAGGATTTTGTTTGAGGGAAAAATGGATATTCGTACGAAGATCATAGAACCATACTGACTTTGTATGTCACTCTTCGCCACTTGTTTTCTTTTCGAGAAATAGTACGTTCGCTTTCACTCCATTCGCATAGAATATCCCTGTCGGAAGACGGAGAATAGTATGGAGGTTGCAATTGTGAAGAATCTTCTTGCGGATTATTTCTCCTGCACCTCACTCAAAGAGTACATTATCTGGAAGGACTATAGCGGCTCGTCCACCTACTTCGAGAAGTGTATGGATGTGTTGAATAAAGTTCAGTTGCTTATTGCTCGTAGTTGCCCAAAAATCAGAGCGCTCAATCTTGTTATCTCCTTTTTCTTCTTTTCCATCTTCTGTGGTGAATTTATGAGTACTCTTCGTACCGAATGGAGGATTCGTCAGGATAATCTTGTATCGTAATCAAGGGTCTTTGATGAGACTATCTCCGACAGATATCGGACTCTTAGTCTCACCGATTCCATGCAGGAACATATTCATGACAGCGAGACGAGCTGTCTCGGCGACGAGTTCCTGACCGCTGATGATATCTTTTTTGAGCTTTCTCTGCTCGTCTCGATCGAGTTTCCCATGCTCGAGGATATAATCATGAGCCTCGAGGAGGAATCCACCTGTACCAGCACATGGATCATGTATCGTTGTATGGATAGATGGTCGCATCACCTCGACCATAGCACGTATGAGTACACGGGGAGTGAAGTATTGACCTGCTCCAGACTTCACATCTTCAGCCACACGAGCGAGGAGAGATTCATAGATCTCACCCTTTACATCGACTCCGAGTAGAGTCCACTCGACTTTTCCTATCTCAGATATGACACGTTTCAGCTTCGCAGGATCAGAGATCTTATTTTGAGCCTTACGGAATATCATCCCGAGTATTCCATCATACTTTGCGAGAGTATCGAGCGTATTACGATAGTGTATCTCGAGATCATCTCCATCGAGTTTTATGAGTGATTCCCAGTTGTACTTCTCAGGGATTGGACTCTCTTGGTTGTATGGAGGCCGAGTACGCTCATATGCCATCTTCAGGAAGATGATAAATGTTATCTGTTGGAGATAGTCACTCGCACTCACTCCATCATCGAGGAGGATATTACAGAGATTCCAGATTTTTGATGATATTTGGTCTTTATCGAGAGTCATGGTCTTTGTTACTGATTATTTATTAAATCGATTATATAGGCTTGAAGTAATTTATTTAGAAAAATATATTCTTTATCAAGTTTGTTACTAGTTATTCTAAACTTATGATTAATAGTTTCTCAATGAAAATTTTTATTTCTTGCAAAATACATATAGATTCAAGTTAGAAACAATACGATATCTGAATCTTTGTTAGTATTACCTGAAATATTATTACTAATATGGGTAGATACATCGGAAAGTAATCATTTTTTTCTTAGGAATTCCTCACGGTAACAAAATTTAGTATCTTGAAATATCTCCATTAATCTTTTATCCGAATAGCGTTGAATCATATCACTTAGAGCTAACGTGTCATTCTCTTTTGAAAAATTATTGAGAATCATTTCTCTAAATCTAATTGGATTATTTCTGATAGATCCACTAGTGAGAGTATTTGCAATTTGTAAAGAATGATTTAAATTCAAAGTATTATTATTTACTAATCTCTTTAGTTCTTTTAGTGCTTCATGATCTTTTGTTTTACTAGTAATCAGTTTATATAGACCATTAAATGACTTCCATAAGATATCAAAAGTTTCATTTTTTCATAAATTGTTACACGATCCTGCAAGTAGATTTGAAATTATTATTAGCAGATTCTTTCCTTTCTCATCTTCTTGAAATATCGCCTCAAGACTTGAGTCCTGTATGGAATATGGAATATTGAAGGATTTGTCTAGTACTTGATTAAAATGATCAGAAGATAACAGTAATGAGTCTATTTGTTTTGAATTTTTTATATTTAAAGTTTCAATACTTATCTCTTCTATTGGATTAAATTTTCCAGTCTTTCAGTAGTAGTAAATAATTGATTTCAATATTTGAAAATATAGGCTACTGACATAATTAGTAAAAATACTACTCAAGTCTATCTTTTTACTCCTTTCCGCATTTATAATTATATGATCCCCATAAATCTTAAATGTATCCATTCATTTATTAGAACCATAATAAGGAATATCATTTCTATCTAATAATAGACCGTTATTATCAGTATTATTAAATACTATCTTTATTTTATATCTATAATTTTTCGGAGTAGCCATAAAATAAAGTTAAATAATAAGTTCTCCACTAAAAGCCTTTTTCAATATTGCTTGTTTCAGATTCTCTGCCCTTCGAATATTCGCATCGATGAGAGTCTCCATCGAGTCTATCACCGAGAATCTTTCTTCGAGAATCTCGACGATGCGGTGTTGTTCGAGAAGTGGCGGTAGGGGTACTGTAACATCCTTTACATCTTGCTGATTGATGCTTGCTTGGTTTACTGCCTGTTTTGCATTCTTCTGTAGTTGTTTAATTCCGATGTAAGAGTGAAGAAAGAATTCAATATACTTTATAGATAGATATGGAGATAATTTAATCCGCATCATGTTTGATTCAAATACACAAGGAAGTATAGTCTTAGGAATTACTACAGATTTTCATAAATGAGTCATACTATTCACTCTATTGATAACAAGATCAAATTCATCAAGTCAATATAATTCTATTTCACTATCTGTAATGTTTAATAACCTTAGCTCCTTCTTGGATTTGATATAGGTATTTTGATAGTCATCTATTCTAAGTATTGATATTCATTCACCATAGGCTGTAGAGGGCTTATATATTCAATTTTGGGGTCCGCTAAAAATAAGATCACCAAAACTAGACCATTTCCAAATATCTGGGATCTCTACTCAATCTATTTCTCTTCATATTTCATCTATTTCCTTATATTTCTTCCCTGGATTTTCTTTCATCCATTTCTCTCATCGAGCAGTATGGATATGATCGAGCAGGACATCTGCATGCTCGATATCTGGATGGTCAGCTCTCCACTCTGCTGTGAGTCGTCACTCGACAGCGGATTTTAGAAGGCTTGCTCGGTATGACTTCAGGTTTTCTCGGATTCGGCTGAGTGACGAGAGTCACTCATCGAGTCGAGAAAATTGTTTTTCTATCTCGGAGACAATGAGTTGCTGGGTAGAGAGATCGAAAAGTGGAACTTCAATTTTCTCGATGCCTTTTTGATTGATTGCGACTTGAGTTGTACCCGTTGAGAGCCTATCTTTCTCAGAGTTGAACTGACTCGATAAGAAGAAATATCTGAGATAACTAGAGTCCACTTTCTCAGGATTACCATATATGAGGGCAAATCCTGTCGAGAGAATTGTTTTCTCTGCGAACTCCTCATCTATTTTCAGTACTTTCAGAGTCTTTGCCATCTTCGCAAATCAGACAGATCATACAATAGGTTGCATATTGGCTCGTGAAGGTCGAACTTCATAAGTAATGATTTCTTCAGGTTCTCATATTTCAACTCACTGGATAGATGATGTACTATAGTATGACTTTTCTCACTCAAAAGAATCAATCCCACTTCAAAGGATTGAAAAATATTCGGGGTTTCAGAGAGGAATATTATTTCTTTTGCCCATTATATTTTGAGGTTAGTAAGATTATTAATTTTTGCACTAAGTATAGCAAATTAATAAAGTAAAACATTATAAAATATATGTATATCCCGTATCCAAAATCTTTTATGTACTTAAAATAGATTGGATAATCTTTACAAAATTGATTATTTACAAATTGAGCATGCATGTTTATGGAAATTTTTTGAAAGACACCAATATCATTAATGATATAAACTAATATAAAAGATATAGATAATAGAATTATAAAAAAAATCTTATTATAAATAAATTCAAAATAATTTATCCTTATCGGATCTCACTGATTATCAAATCTTCCCTCTAGAATCGCATAAGCTTCCTTGATGCCTTCTGTATAGAGAATACTTCATTTGTCTGTTAGAATTAGCACTAAGAAGTTTAATAACATTCAAGCTATGAGTGATATAATCGTCACGATTAAGCTAATTTTAGCTGGATTAAAAATGTCGATATATAGCTCATAAGCTACGATTATACAACTAATTATTAATGGAAAAACTAAAAATATAAATTTATTGCGTCCAAAAAATTGCTTTCGGAATACGTAATAAATAATACTAAGATTGAGTATTAATCTATATTTGAAGGTTTCTGCTGAGTTTTCTTTACCCATGGTTTTTTAGAAAAGAAATTTTTAAAGTTGTTCCTGATGAATATAACATTATTTATTTGAAAATCTCATCTTTCTTTAACGGGTAAGGTGTAAATATAATCGGTGGTATCAATTATATTTTTCATTTTTAATTCATCCGAATCCAGATTAAATGTAGACTTTCCAGTTTTGATGCTAAATTTTCGTAATGGAGATAATTCTTTTCTAATTTGTTCATCGGTAGCCTTCTTTCACAATAAATTTCAGAAGTAGTTTCACCATTCTTTGGTTTGGGAAGGATCAGTAATTTTCATTCTTACTGAAACTATGGGATTTCAAATTGATTTTTGATGAATGCGTCATATAAGATCACTCACTCCCACATCTTTTATAAAGTTAATTTCAGTTGACTGGGAAAACATTTGCATTATTTCTCATTGAGAATAGGCGGGGAATAGTCATCTATAATATCATTTTCCTTTGAAAATGGCTTCAAATATTGATTTTAATAAATCTGAGACCTCCTCTGAAGTTATGCCGTCTCGAATTCTAGGCACAGAAATTATTCAAACTATATATTCCTCGTCAGAAGATATTCATATTTTTAATCCTCCATAGTAATGAACCTCTTCAGTTTCAGTTAAGCTCTTTCATGAGTTTCTTCAATAAGTATCTTTTTGTTTTAATTCTTTGGTGTAGTTAAAATCTTTATCAATAAAATTCAGTCATATTCAATATGTTCATTTATGAAAAACTATTCAATACTCCCCATCGATTGGATTGGTCAAGCTTTGGGAGATATTTACTATATTAGTTTTTATTTGGGCTCAATTATAATCTACCCCTAAACGATATTGGGGTTTATCGATTTCTTCATATATTATATCAAGTAATTCACTTGAAGTCCTCCCTTCTTTCTGAATATTGAATTCATAAAAATAATTACTTATCTTTGTAAACATAATGATTTTTTAGGGTATAAACTTTTATTTTAGTTTAATAGAAATTAACCGAATATTCTCACTACTTGTATCTACCATAGGTCTTTTATTGCTCTCATCGGGAGTGGTATTATGAAGGGCACTTCTGATAGTTTTGAGTATTCTCTCATATTTCGAGAGTCTATCTTTTGCTCTGAGATGAAAATTGCATCATACTACTATATTTCCATCTTTTGCTACAGCATTCATCTCGCAATACTCTGCATTTTCTATTTGTTTCGGAGTATATTTGTTCAATGCTTCGATCATGAGGGCTTTTTTTGTGACTTTTGCCATAGTATGATAGGTTATACGACTAAAACTTCATTCATCTCCTGCATCACTCCATCGAGCTCGTTCCCGAATACTTGATAGACTCCACCGAGTCATCCTCTCTGAGCGAAGGCATCGTATTCGAAGTCAGTTCGTTCTATAGAAAGTGATGAGGATATCTGCTCGCGCATGAGTTCGAGCCATTCGAGTTGTTCGGGAGAGTATACTTTCCCCTGAGATTGTTTCTCGGCGAGCCACTTCTCATATCGCTCTTGGATCGAGAGCTTGTAGGGTTCGAGTCTCTCTACCTGTGAGAGTGTGAAGGTGATGAGTGGGATGAGATCTGGTTCTCTGAGATCTGATTCTTCTATCACTTTTTCTGGAGAGAGTATCTTGTACGCTTCCCAGAGTCTCTGGAGTCCTCAGAATTCTCGGTGTCTCTCGAGAGTGCGGGCGAATTCCTTCACATCATCGAGGGTGACATGTTTCCTATACGCATGGCTGTAGTATGCCTTGATGAGTGAGAGTTCTTCACGATTTTCCTCGATAAAAGTACGGAAAGATTGTATCAGTGACTCGGCTTTTTCTCTCGCATCCGCAGAGAATCCTGTAAATACGATACTATCTGTCGATACTGTATCGATGATCTGCTCGTTATCTCTTTTGATCTCGAGAAGTTTCTCCCGATAGCGAGGATTATAGAGTGGCTTCAGTGCTGTTTGTGCCAGTTTTTTTCGTGTTGCTTCTATTTCTTTTTCCGAGAGTTCGGTAAATTCTGTTTTTCCATTTTCTGCGAGTGATTGACGGATGATATTATCTTCATCGATCGCAGAGATAATAGACTCTTGTATATCGCTGAGAGTCACTCCACCACTTATCTTCTCGAGTTCACTATGCTGATCATGAGTGAAGCTCTTCGAAATCCGTGAGAGTCGTGAGACGAGTGTAGAGAGGATGTCTGGTTCAGTATTTCCCATGCTCACCACTTTGAGGATCTTATCAAATCCGACACTTGGTTGTTTATCGAGAGGCTTGGTGTCTGTTTTATCAAGTTCGGTAACTCATACGGCATCGATGATGACGAAGTGAGTCTTCGTTGCATTTGCATCTTTTCCTGATACTGCCCGAAAGTCATTGTCATCTATCACACGAACTCATCTTCATTTCATCTGTTCGAAAAGAAGTTGTGACTTTACTGAACGCATGAAAAATACGATCTCAAGAGGCTTGATATCTGTACCTGTAGCGATCATATCAACCGTGACAGCAATACGGGGATTATAGTCGTTTTTGAAGTCCTTGATGAGGTCTTCTGGCTTCTTTCCAGTAGTTTTATAGGTGATTTTCTGACAAAAATCATTACCTTTTCCGAACTCCTCTCTGAGAATTTTTACGATATCATCAGCATGAGAGTCATCTTTTGCGAAGATGAGTGTTTTCGGGATTTCTTTTCTTCATGGGAAAATCTCAGGTAGACGATCTCGAAACGTGCGAATAACCGTACGAATCTGGTCGAGTGCAACCACGCTTCTATCGAGGTCAGATGCAGAGTAGAGGAGATCATTATCAAGTTTTTCATATCTCACAGATCTCGTAAGTCGATCTCGTTTATCGATGTAGTATCCAGCTTGTACGCTTCATCATTTTGTGCCGATTTCTGTCTCGATCTTATAGACATTAAAATCCACATTAATTCCGTCAGCAACCGCTCTTTCATGATTGTATTCCATGACGAGATTATTCTGAAAGAACCCGATAGTTTGCTTCGAGGGAGTGGCAGTGAGTCCGATAAGTCGAGCATCAAAATACTCAAGTACTTGTCTCCAGAGGTTATAAATACTTCTATGACATTCATCGACGACGATATAGTCAAAAGTCTCGATAGGTATCTGTGGGTTATATTCGATTGGTGGTGCTTTTTCTGTGAGATTCGCAAAAGAAAGAGACTCAAAAGACTGTTCATCCATCTCATCATCCATCTCAAAACCAGAAAGCATAGAGTACATTCTCTGGATGGTTGAGATTGTTACTTTTGGTATGTCATCAATTTTATTTGAAGACATATTCTGGACATTATAGAGCTCTGTGAATTTTCTCCCATCTCATGGAACTGAGAAATTCTGAAACTCAGTCATAGTTTGTCTTCCGAGATTGCCTCTATCTACCAAAAAAAGGATCTTTTTTGCTTTCGCATGCTTGATGAGACGATAGGCAAGATTACAGAATGTAAAAGTCTTTCCTGTACCTGTTGCCATTTGGATGAGTGCCCGAGGTCTATTGTTCGCAAGTGAGACTTCGAGATTTTGTATAGCTTCGATTTGTACTTTTCTGAGTCATCTCTCGTCGAGTGGTGGAAGTTTCTGAAGGAGTGAAAGCGGTTGCTCAGAGAGCAGTGCCCACTCCCGAAGAGTTTCTGGTCTATGAAATGCAAATACTTCTCGACTGCGAGCATTTGGTTCGAGATAATTGGTAAATCGAGTTTCAATTCCTGTCGATTCATACGAGAATGGAAGAGGATTTTGATAGGTATCTACCCACTTTGGTATACCATTGAGATATTTTGCTGATTGAGTTTCTACTCATGTAAGAGTTGTACCTTCTTTTTTTGCCTCGATAATTCCGATAGCTTTCCCATCAACATAGAGAAGATAGTCTACAAAACCATTTCCTCATTCGAGAGGAAATTCTCGTACAGCAACTCAAAACGAAGCAAAAATATCAAGATCCTTCATGTCTTGGATTATCCATCCTGCTGATATGAGGAGGGTATCTATATTTTTTCGAGCTTGTGCTTCGGGAGTCGCTTGAAACATTAACGAATTATTAATTATTTGTATTGTATAATTTTCCATAAAAAATCAAAGCGATAATTTCCATTTGAAATCTGTGAATTTATACATATTATTCACTTAATTATTCATTCGTCTATATGCCTTCCACAAACCTTATATGCCAAGTCGGATTCGGATATAAACAGGATCCAGATCATATCTATTACCATGAAAAGGATGGTGAATTATTGGGCTTTCAGGTAACTCTCCCTGATGAAGAAGAACTTCTCGATCCATTCACCGTCGATGATCTCGTCACGGGTCAGATATCGTTCGAACTCTTGCCCCAGAGTATAAAAGAGCTCATGATGCATCTCGCAGAGAGAACCTTCGGACTCATACAGGTGGATAATCCAAAAGAGAGTGAACTCCTCGACCCTATGGATATAGAAGCATGTTTTCATAGACGAGAAAGTGCTCCTACACTCAATTAGGTATCCTTAATTTTCAAAATTATATCGTTATGTCATCAAATTCAGTAAGTATATTTTGCCAAGTCGGATTCAAGTCTAAAGAAAGATGATCTGATGTATATTTTCATGAGATTGAAGGGAGGCCTTATGGCTGAAAGATAGAAATCCATGATCAAAAGGAATTCTTAAGTCCATTTACAGCTGAGGAACTTATCACATGAGAGATATCGTTCGATCTCCTTCCTGATGAGCTCCAGAGAGCGATAGGGGAAGTGGCACAAAGAACCTGTGCCGCGATCGAGCGGGTAAATCCGGGACAGATATCGAGGATCCATCTGGATTCGGTCAAGATAAAGTTTTCCCTAATGGGAGGAGATGATTTAGATATCGAACATGGTATGTTGCAGTAACTTGTTTGGCTAAAAAATCCTCTGGATTTATCAGAGGATTTTTTAGAGGATTGATTTTTCAAGAGGTGGTTCAGGGGCGTTTTTCACGGATTTAAGCCATTCTCTCGTCGAATGAATCTGTCACTCGAAATCATGACGACTGACATGTAGGTTTTCGAAGATGGTATTGAGCTCGGTTGGTGTGAGGGTTTGTTCCTGTCAGAGGAGGGCTCTGAAATCAAGCTCCTCATGGATTCTCTGGACGAAGTCAGCAATCATACTCCAGGTAAATCCAATCATTCTCTCCGAGAAACTAAGAATAGGATCGTGGAGAGGGGGTTTTATACTATATTTCTCGAGGTAGACCGAGAGTGCGTCCTTCACTTCGTCAATGTGATGGAATCATTCGAATTCGAGTACATTATCAAACCTTCCTTTTCTAACGAGTCGCCCTGGAAGGGTATAAGGATAGTTTGAAGTCGCAACGATGGTGATATATGAGGTTTTTCCTATGCCATCGAGAAGGTTGGTAAGTCATTGGGAGGCGGTATTTTTTCATTCCTCTTTTTTATCTTCTCAAGCTAGAGAATCGATATCTTCTACAACTAGGAGGATGTGTCGGCCAGTTTTTCGGTGGATATTCTCTATTCTCTGACTCACGCTCGATGCATCAGAAGTTGTCATCTCACTGAGTTGCCCGATTGTAATAGGGACAACCAGTGCGGTAAGCTCGATTTCATGTGTTCCAAGTGGATAGGACCTGCGTGTAAGAAGATTGAATGTATACTGTGACTTACCTGATCCTGGCATACCACAGAGGAGAGTATGGCGTCGTGTTTTTCCATGCGATGAATGTGGCACGACGACAGACTGGATGAATGCTCGATACTGTGAGGTTTTCGAAATATCAAAAACATCATTTTTCCCGACAAGTTGATTATTGTAGGCTATAATAACTTGAGTCCATGCATCTTCACTCGGGATGGGTTGTCCTGTATTGACGATGCTTTCGAGTTGGAGCGAGAGATAGAGGGCGATATCTATATTAAAATTTGATATATGGAGGAAGAGGGTTTCCTGATCATCCTGAGTCACGAAAGCTGCTGAATTATCGAGAAATCCTTCTTCTCAAAATATACCCTCAGTAGTATCTCGTTTTCATCATTTCATAAAGCCTTTTGTGATGCTTTGGGGACTTCCTGAAGTCTGAGAAAGGTAAGTATTCGTAGCAGGGAAAGATTTCCTGACAAGATTGTAGAACATTTCTTTTTCTTCTGGGCGAAGCTTCCTTCAGAGAGTGAATGCCATACGAAGGATGGTGACTTGACTTGGATCAGTTGATATAATGGTTGTACTCGGGACAACTCACCAAAGTTTTCCTTCTATAAGAGATCGCCCTTCTTCCAGTCTTTCGAGGCGTACGGTAGTAGGGGTTTTGATGCCGAGTTCTCTTAGGACATCTTGGAGTGGTCAATTATAGTAGGCAGCTACCGCATGGAAGCCTTTTTCTGACTGCTCAACTTGATTTCATTGGTGGAGGTGGAATGAAAAACCCTCAGAAGCAATTTCTCTTGCTTCAGCTGCAATTGGTTCTAGAGTTATTGTCGTACGATTTGTTTCTCATTCTCGGGAGAGGATTGGCATAACCTCACGAATCATAGCTCAGGTTTGCTCTTGTCCCATGAGGAGCTTGAGAGTCTCGATCTGTTCTCGATTGAGTCAAAATGATCGTCACCTATGGCTGTTCAGAACATTCTCCCAATACAGGCTTAGAAGGGGATCAAGGAGAATAAGTCCATCAAGTGATTTGGCATATTTGCTGAGGAATGTATCAACATCATCGATACTATATTTTCCTCAAGCATCTTCAAGACGTCTTTTTAGTTTATGAATGAGAATTTTCTTTTTTGTTTCATGAGGAAGGAGCTCGAAAAAATCGGAATGAATATCTATATCATCCATCGAGAGAAGTCATTTTATATACTGAGAAAATCTGAGGAGCACGCTTCTGACATAATCTGCTTGATGGTTTATTCGGAAATCATCGAGTAGAGCAGCTGCTTCTTGTGTGGCAGTTTTTCCGGTAATACCCCAATACATTCCAACACGGATTTCTCATTTTCAACCGATAAATCCAGGTGTTTCTATTGTCTCACCTGTTTCAAGGGACTCTGCCTGGAGCGTAAAGCGATGCATGAGGACTCAGAGGATTTTCCCAGGAATATGTGAAGTGATATAGACTACGCTCTCTCGGAGGGCTTCTCTTTTTCGTTCTTCCTGCATTCCAGCCCATTCTGCTTCGCTCACTTTCTCAAGGGGAAGACGAAATCGCGGTCCTATACCAGACCACTTTGTATTTTTTGGAAGGGAAGCGTTCGTCATAAAATGCACTTCAAATACCTTAAAAAGGTATTATGAAATTAATATTAATAGAGTCAATACTATGAATAATATTGACAAAGTCAAAATGAAATAGATTATATTTTTTTGAAAAACTTACAAAAAACCTCCATGAGAATGGAGGTGATTGTTTGTGTATGGTGGACCTGCTGGGACTCGAACCCAGGACCTAAAGCTTAAGAGGCTTCCGCTCTAACCAACTGAGCTACAGATCCAAATATATTGGAAGTGTGCGAAATATAGTGAACTTTTTGGAAAATGCAAATTTTTTATCGGCTTTTATATCGACCCCAAAAAACGAACGAGACAATAAGGTGCAATATCGCAAAGAACGCTATAAGGAGAGTGAAGAACGCATTATTCATAAGAGGGGGAGGATTTCGTGAAGGGGAGGGGATTTTTTCCCCAAAAATTGATTCGAGATTCGTATTATCGCTTGATGATGAGATGTGCAGGAGTTTTCCTTCAGTAATTTGAGTTATCTCTGAAAGAGTTGGGATATCTACAGATCCATTGATAGTATTGCCGCTACTATCAAGAAGTGGTTCTCGACGCCCATCGACAAGATGATTGAGGGCTATTCCTGATGCACTTCAGAGAGCAATAGCAGAGAGCTGGATTTGCTTTTCATGGAGTGCCTCTGCAGCTATGAGAGGGTCAAGTCAAGTATTGGCACGACCATCAGTGATGAGGATTATTTTTTTCTCTTTTATTTGCGGAGGAAAGAGAGTGGAAGCCTGGATGAGTGAGTCTCAGATATTTGTTCCAGAGGTTTCATTTTCATTTTGGTTTATAGTATCTGTCGAGAGGGTTTCTATAAGATATCTGATTCAGGAGTTATCGGCTGTTATAGGGGAGAGGATAAAAGTTTTTCCCGCAAAAATAATAACCCCAACAAAACGGAGATTCTCACCATAATCAAGGATAATGTTTTTTGCATATTCAATTCGAGAAGGATTCAGGTCATCGGTTTCCATTGATTTCGATATATCGAGAACTATGACAGCGGCTTCTTCTGGATTTTTTGGTTCTTCTTGGAGTGAAGAGGTCCATGTTCGAGAAAATAAAAGAAAAAGGAGTCAGAAGAGGATTATACGAATAATCCATATACATAGGAGCAAGAATGGCGTATGTGAGAAGCGCTTCATGAGGAGGTTCGGAGCTGGAGACCCTATCTTTTCACGCATAAACATCCACCAGAGTATCACTACGAGGAGGAAAAAAATCCAATGAGTCGACAACGACTCTCACCAGGAATTTGAAAGAAACCAAAAGATGTCCATACAAGAGAGTATATAGCAGAAGTGGGACTCTGCAAGAAAAGTTGGCATTTCTTATGACTTTTTATAGTATGAGTGAGATGATACCAAAAAAATTCTCTCTCGCGCTTGGTGGATGATGAGCTCGAGGACTTGCACACATCTGAGTGATACGTTATCTAGAAGAGCAAAATGCTCGCCCAATAGCCATCTCTGGAACAAGTATGGGTTCTATAATTGGGACACTCTATGCTCTCGGAAAATCTTCCCATCAAATGGAGGATATTCTCGAAGAGATTGAATGGTTGAAACTCGTGGATTTCGATATGAAACGTTGACTTCTCAAGGGAGTAAAGGTGGAAAAATACCTCGATGGATTATTTGAAGGGAAGTCTTTCGAAGATCTTCAGATTCCACTTACTCTTACTGCTACAGATCTTGATACTGGTGAGGGTATATTATTCCATTCAGGGAAGCTTGCACCTGCTTTGCGATCATCTATTGGTATACCAGGAGTATTCTCTCCGAAAGAGTACCAAGATCGAGTTCTTGTTGATGGAGGACTTACCGCGAATCTTCCCATAGAAATTCTTCCAGAAGGGGAAGTTATCGCTGTATCTGCAATGCGTGATCTTTCTCGTAAGGTTCACTATCGGACAAAGATTTTTTCTCTTGACTGGCAGAATACGCTTTTCTCGAATGGATATCATCTCATGCAAAAGACAATCGATATTATGCTTTCTCAAAATGAGAATCGTTCTGTTCTTTCAAGAAAAAAAGTTCACTATATTCGACCTGAATTCGATGGACTTGATTACTACGAGTTCTGAAAGTATAAAGCATTCATCGAGAGTGGATACAAAAAAGCTTCTTGAGTTCTTGGTGCACTAAAGCGTAACTTTTACTTTTTCTAAAGTTTTCTTTTCGAGATTGAGTCGAGTAATCGCGAGAGAGAATTCTTTAATATTCTCTTTTTCAAGCGATGCTGTAAGATGTTCAAGTTCTTTTGTGTGTATCTCAATCCAGGTGGAGAGAGTTTTTTGAAAGCTTGTTATATATTCAATAAGCCATTCGCCTTCGATTTCGATAAATTTTTCGAGAACTTGTAATTGCTCTGGTTGGAGTTCATTCTTGATTTTACGAAATTCGATGAGTGGGCCCAGTACGATTTTGGAGGTTTTTTCTATGTTTTTGAGAATTTTTTGAATATTTTCAACTTCTATCGGATTTATGTCTGCATCTCTCATATCATTCTGAATTGCTGTTTCAAATTCTTTAAGAAGATTCTCATTTACCTCTTTGAGTCTAAAATATTCACTAAGAGACTCGATCCTCCGAGATCGTTTATACATCATTGTGCCAAATAGGGCAAACAAAAATATAAATGGTGAAAATAAAGCAGGTCCAAATACGCTCTCAAAAGTCAGAAACTCCCATCAGGTTCTCCAAATATCAAAAACTTGATAAAAAAGAAGGAAAAGGAATGTGCTCATGAGAAGTATTATGAGGATTCCTCAAATTTTTTCAGAAAGTAAAAAATAAGGACGAGTCGTATATTTTTTGTATTGTTCTTCTGTGAGACGGCTTGTCTGTCGACGATAGACATAGTAAAAAAAATATTTTTTGACTTCATTGATGTTATAGCGGATTCAGGTCATGATACTACTATGCCACAGTTTTCATTTTTCCACAAAAAAATCCTCGTACTCGAGGATTTTTTTAGAGACTAGAGTTTAAAATTATTCTCTAACGCACTGATACGATTATCTAATGATGGGTGAGTAGAAAACATCGAGTCGGGTTCAGTAATCATAAATGCCGTCATTTTCCCATCGTGAATTTTTGTTTTGGCAGTTATTGTTTTAAGTTTTTTCAGTCCAGCAATCATTTTTGATTTTGAGGTATACGTTGCTCCACCGAGATCGGCGCGATACTCTCGAATACGGGAGGCATACATCACGACGAATGATGCAAGGAAGCCTAAGCTAATCTGTAAAACAAAAGAAATGAGAGAATAGGTGAGAGATGAGACATTGTCATTATCGCGAGCGAGATAACTTGAGATAGCACGTGCTATAAGAGTCGAAAGAAAGTATACAAATGTGTTCATAACTCATTGGATGAGGGTAAGGGTTACCATATCTCCATTGAGTATATGAGCCATTTCGTGACCAACCACTCATTCGATTTCATCTTTGTTCATAAGATCGAGAAGTCCTGTAGATACGGCTACAAGCGAGCTATTTTTTGACGCGCCAGTTGCAAAGGCATTTGGCTCAGGTGACTCATAATAACCCACTTCAGGTTGTTTAATATTGTTAGCTTGAGCGATTCTTGCGACCGTATCCCATACTATCTTTAACTTATCGTTGGAAATATTTCCATCTTCAAGAAGGGTAATATTATAGGCTCTTTTGGCTGACCATCTGGAAAGAAAGAGTGAAATAAAAGATCCAGTAAAACCAACTACCGTTGCGATAATAAGAAGTCACAGCATGGATCCATTCGCGTCAATAATTCCAGGGAAGAATATATTCAGAATCATCATAAGTCCCGTGAGAACCGTCATGATGGCAATATTGGTGAGTATAAAAAAGAAGAATCTTTTAATATAAGTGTACATAGTTGAAGTTAAGATAAATGAAATAAATATACGAGTTTTTTCTACATTGGTCTGAATCTTATCAGTTAAAAGCACTAGGTATTATAAAAAATTTTTTAGAGAAATCAACTTGATTTTTACTGACTTTTCATACAATACATACTTGTATTACTTTTCTAACTACATATTCTTATGTTTTGATCTAAGAAAGTTGATAAGCGTCTCGAGCTCGGTGTAAAGATGCACGGTTCCGTTACCGTTGGAACAAAAGGTCAGGTTGTTATCCCAAAAGATGTACGAGATCTTCTCGATATCGGCGAAGGTGATACCCTCATGACTATGACCAAATATGGTAAATTCGTAGGTTTCATTAAGGCTGAAGATATGGAAGAGTTTATCGACCTTCTTCGTGCGGAATGTAATATCTAGGAATTTTCAAGAACCTTTTTAAGTCTCAGATTTGTTATTGAGTTAATTTTTTTTGTATGCAAAAGTATAGTATTATTATTTTTTCCCTTTTATTTCTTGTAAGTTGCTGAAATACTGCTACTGAAACAAGTCTTTCTGGTTCTACTCGTGTAGAAAAAACTCCATTTCTTATAAAGACTCAGAAGCTTTCAGATCTATCATGATCAAGCGTTATAGAAAAGTCGGGTCGTATCACTGCAAGCTCATCTCTTACGCTTTCGAGTAAGTCTGCATGAGAAATTGGTAAGATAGCCGTAAAAGAATGAGATTCAGTAAAAGCAGGATCGACCATCGCGATACTTAGAGATACGGTCAATAATTATGATCTTCGTCTCGATCAGGCAGAAAACGCATTGCTTCAACAAAAAGCAAGTATCGCCACCACTGAAGCCAATATGAATACTTCTATCGAGGCTTCACGTATTGCGCTTTCTCGAGCTCGTCTTGCCTATGAGTCAGTGGTGAGTAAGAAAAATATCCAGTCCCTCACTCTCTCTAATACGAATCAAAAAACTCTTGAATCTTATAATATTCTCTATAAAAACTACCTTTCTGATATCGAAAGACAGCTTACGCAGATGCTTTATAGCGGTGATAAGATTCTCGGTATTACATCGAATTTTGAATATTCAAACGATCCATGGGAGACTTATATCGGGGCTCGTGTAGGTGACTCGCGCGCTACCGCAAGAAATGAGTGGAATAAGCTCTATGGTGTACGTGGAGAGCTCCGTGCTCGCATAGAGAAGGCTGTATATATTTCTTCTGGAAACGCGAATGATGATCTTGCATATGTTTCGAATCTTTACGATTCGACTCAAAAATTTGCTGATGCAATGCTATTTATGCTCCAAAATAGTGTCGTTGGTGCATGACTGGCTCAACCGATGCTTGATGGGTGGATCGCTGAATGGAATGGTATACGTGCTCAGGTGCAAGCATCTACAAGCGCGTATGGCGCTTGGAAATCTCAGGTTCTCGCATTCCTCAAAAACTATGAAGCCAATGAGAAGGCTACAGATCTTGCTATTGCGAGTCTTTCTCGAACTCTTACAAATGATGAGAAGGCTCTTATAGATGGGTCAAATGATATGAAGCTTACCTATGAGAATGTTCGTATAAATCTTCGAGATGCTCTTGAGAACGCAAAACTCGGTGTCACTCAAGCAGAAAGTGCTTATAATAATGCTCTGATTGTCAAGGATGCAACTTTGACTCAAATGCGCGTAATGCGTGCAAATGCGGAAATTGCTCTTGCTCAAGCAAAGCGTGATTATGGGAAACTTGCAATTGTTGCCCCTGTTGATGGTACAGTAACGAAGCTTCGAACGAGCGTGGGCGAGACGATAAACCCTTGAAGTCCTATAGCTGACTTTGCCTGAAAGAAACCAGAAGTAATAGTTGATATTGATCCAAATCTTGCAAAATCTCTCGGGGTAGGTGACAGCGTTGAGATAAGAGCTTCGGAAAATAAGCTCGTTGGTCGTATTACGGCAGTATCTTCAGTGGCCTGAGTGAACCTCCTTTCTACTGTACGTATCGCTGTAGAAAATGGTGAAAAATATATTGGACAAAGTGTTGTTGTTCGCTTTCAAAATATCGGCACTGTGGAATCAAAGAGGGTCCTTCTTCCAATAGATGCTATAAAAATTCTTTCAGAAGATGAAGGAGAGATATCTCTTATTAGTTCTGATATGAATATAGTAAAGAAAACTGTAAAGATTGAGAATATCTGAGGAACCAATGTCGAAGTTTCTGGAGATATAAATCCAGGGGATACTATCATCCTCAATGATCTCTCTAACTACGATCAAGCAAAAAATATTTTAAAAATACAATAATATGAATAGAAAAGAAGAACTTGAAAAGAAATTCGAGCGCTGATTTCTCGGATTTTGGATTCGAAAGTATCGAATTTCATACCTTATAGTTATGGCTATAGCTGCGATGGGTATCGTTGCAGTTATGGGTATCCCAAAAGAATCAAGTCCAGCAGTGAGTCTCGGTATGGTTAGTATATCTACCGCATATCCTGGAACGAATCCAGTCGATATGGATACGCTGGTTACGGATAAGATCTATAAAGAAATAAAAGATATTGATGGAGTAGATAAGATAAACTCTACTTCTTCTCTTGGATTTTCGAGTATCACTCTTACACTTAAGACAAGTGCTGATGTTGATAGTGTTCTCTCAGATGTTCGGTCTGCAGTTGCTCGAGCTGTATTGCCTACTGACGCAAAGTCTCCAACAATTTCCGAGATAGAAACGGATACAAGTATGGCATTTTCGGTATTTCTCTATAAGAAATCTGGGAGCGCTGATCTCGATACTCTTTTTGAACGAGCAAAGCTCTTGAAGAAAGAGATGGAACTTACTCCCGGTATTAATAGTGTTGAAATTGCTACGAGCTGAGCAGCATGAAGAAGAAGCATGCTTGGATGAGCGAATGGAGATGATTCAACCTATGATGTTGAAATTATTATCCCAGAAGAGAAACTCAATAGTCTTTGACTCTCACTCTCAACGGTTTCTCAGGTCCTTCAATCATATAATCGTGATCAGCCGATTGGGAATTTTAGTGTAGGAGACAAGAAATATGACTTTCGTATTGAAGGGAAGGAGGATAAGGCCTATGGCTTTCTCTCTGTACCAATACCGCTCCCAAAATGATGAGTAACAAATCTTAAAGAGATAGCTACCATAAAAAGAAAGTATAAAAATGAGTCTGTAAGAATGTTCGTGAAGTGAGGTGCAAATCCTGCAGAAAATGAAGGAAGACTCTATGTCGGACTTACGGTAAATAAAAATGATAATGCAAGCATTTTCTCCGTCGCAAAAAATGCTAAAGCGGCCGTTGATCGAATTTTTCAATCAGAAGATTTCCAAGGATATGCCTATGCATATGGAAATGACCTTGCTGACAATATTATTGACGACTATAAAATCCTTCTCAGGGAGGCTACTACAACAATTCTTTTGGTATTTTTTGCGATGTTTCTCTTTGTAGGTTTTAGAGACTCATTGTTTGCTACAGTGACTCTTCCTCTTGCGTTTCTTTCGACATTCATCATATTATACTATTGAGGGTATACGATGAATTTTCTTACAAATTTTTCTCTCATACTTTCATTCGGTATAGCGGTCGATACGATTATCGTTATAGTTCAGGCTGCTAGTGCGAAGATTAGAGTCGGATATGATCCGAGAAGTGCTATTATGCTTGCCCTTCGAGAATATGCCTTACCAGTGATTTCCTGAGTGATGACAACAATCGTTGTATTCATACCGATGATGCTCCTTCCAGGAATTATGGGGAAGTTTCTTGCATTTATTCCGATTACTATTTTCTGAGTTCTTGCAACAGGCTTAATTCTTGTAATCACTGTAAATAGCGCACTTTACCTACTTTTTGTTAGAAAGTTGAACTCTTATGTAAGAGATAATCATGCCATCGAGTATGCCACTGATGAGGAGAAAGAACTTCTTGAGCTTGAAAGAGTTTGAAAAACTCCTATTGAAGAGGCTGGTGCTCCTCTTCGTATACGTGTGATTCATGGCGTTACGCTTTGGTATAAAAGAATTCTAAGAAATTTTCTTGAACATAAAAAACTCAGGAGGCTTTCAATATTTCTTCCAGTTGTGTTTCTCATATTTGGTTTTGTTGTGCTGGCTCCTCGGGTTGGTTTTGAACTTTTTCCAAGTGATGATAATGGGATATCTACTGTAGTTATCACGGGTCCGGTTGGTCAGAAAACAGATGTCACTGTTCGTGATCTTGATTGAATTGATAAAATATTTCTCGGTTATCCAGAAATCGATTATACAACTATTAATATAAACGCTAACGTAGCAAATATTACTCTTCAGCTCACAAAGAAGGAGGAAAGAAAGAAAAATTGAGAAAGAAGCGTTTTTGAAATCGAAAAACTTCTTCTCCCAAAACTCCAAGCCTATGAGGCAAAGTGATATAAAGTAGTTTCTGAAGTTCTGAAGGGTTGACCTCCAGGATCAAAAGCAATTTGACTTAAGCTCCAGGCTGATGACGCGAGTGATCTCGATAGTCTTATACGGGTCTCTCGAGATTTCGAGAAACATCTTAAGTCCCTTCCTGGAACAAAAAATGCCGGACGATCGAGTTCTGATACTCCATGACAATTTATTTTTAGTCTCAAAAAGGATACCCTTGCGAACGCGGGAATATCACCAGCGCTTCTCTATGCTCAAATACTTCAAAACATGAATGGGGTAAAGATTGCGAGCGTTGAAGACGGAGGAAATGATATTGATATACTTGTAAAGTCTTCCCAGTTTGATGGAAGTGTTGATATGAACAATATATTTTCTCTCCCTATTGTTCTTTGAACAACTACCTACCGGGTTGGTGACTTTATAGAGAGCACCCTATCAAGTGCCACAGCGAATATCTCTCGACAAGATGGAAAAATTCAGATAACTATAGATGCTGATGCAGAAGATGTAAAAAATAATACAGCTCTTCAGGCAAAATTTCTTGAATTTGCTAAGAGCTACCAATATCCTCACTGAATATCGTATGTGGCATGAGGCGAAGCCCAAGAAAATAGTGAACTTATTGTTGCAACGGTGGCAGCATTCTTTATGGCCTTACTTCTTATATTTGGTATACTTACCCTTCAATTTAATAGTTTTTCTCAGCCTTTGGTTATCCTCTATTCAGTTATCACTTCTTTACCATTTGTGATGATATGACTTTTGCTCACGGATAATCAATTCTCTATGCCTTTTGGTATTTGATTTATTGCCTTTACTGGAATCGCGGTAAATCATGGGATAATCCTTATTGCTGCGATAAATGAAAACCTTGAAAAATGAATTGAAGGAATTACTGCACTTGTGGAAGCTTGATCTTCACGTCTTGAGCCAATGCTTCTTACTACAGTAACAACAGTCCTTGGTATCGTCCCAATTGCTCTTCGAGACCGATTTTGGAGTGGTATGGGATTCACGATAATTTTCGGTATCATGGCAGCCTCAATGTTAACCCTTTTTGTTGTAAAAGGAATATACTATGAGCTTTATATGAATCCAGAAGATGGTATTCTTAAAAAGCTCTGGAAAAAAATACGAAATATAACTTCTCGAAAACGTAAAATCTCATAAATATGAAACTTCAATCTCAACTCCCACTTATTCTTACGACCGCATTTCTCGATATTCTTGGGATGAGTCTTCTTATACCTTCCTTTCCAGCGATTACAGCCCATTTTGGTCAAGCTGAATCATGGTCAATGTGGACTCAGGCCATTTACTCTTTTGGAATGTTTCTTGCAGGTTCTATTGTTGGAAACCTTTCGGATAAGTATGGTCGAAAGAATATGCTTATTGTAACCTCATCTATTAACATCATCGGTTATCTCGCAACCTACTTTGCTCTTAAGCTTTGAAGCACGGTAGGGTTTACGGGATTTCTTCTTTATCTTGGGGCTCGTTTTGTTGCTGGTATCGGAGGAGCCTGATTTGGAGTCGTCCAAGCCTATATATCTGATATCTCTATGGGTGCGGAGAAAACGAAGAATATGGGAATGATGGGTGCTGCTTTTGGTATGGCTTTTCTTATTGGTCCAGCAATTGGATGAATTCTTGCGAAATATATTGGAATAGAGGGGCTATTATTGGTTTCTACAGTTATAATAATCGCGAATCTCCTCTGGATTATTTACGGCCTTCCTGAGCCGAGGGAACATATTTCTGAAATGAGTGATGTTGATATTCTTGAATGGAGAATGACGGGTGAAATATATTTTTTGCTTGCCCTTTCTCTTCTTGCGACAATAGGCTTTTCGGCTATGCAATGATGATCATCACAATTTACGACTGATAAGTTTTGATTTGATTCACAGATGATTGGATACTCGATGGCTGTCGTTGGAATTACCTCTATTATTTACCAATGATTTCTCGTAAGATTTGTAAGAAGAATATTTGATGAAAAGCAAATGATTCAAATAGGATTTTTCATACTTACGGTATGATTTGTTCTTTATGCTATTAATCCGTATGCGATACTTGTTTATTTTATAGGTATACTTTTTCCTCTCGGAATGGGATCTTTTGGTCCATCAGTTGCCGCTCTTCTCTCGAAAGACGCCTGAAAACATGCTGGAAGGGTGATGTGAATGAATACCTCAGTATCCTGAATTTGATGAATTCTTTGACCAATAATTGTTGGAGTCCTATATGCTATTCATATCGAGCTTCCATATTGGGTGTCGGCATGACTATTTGGTTTTCTTTTTTTCGCATGCCTCTTTTATTTCTCTTTTTATCAAAGTAAAGAATAGCTATACTCTATATGTTTTCTGGAATTATTGAGCATAAAGCGAAAATTCTTAAGAAGGAAGACGGGATTTTTCAAGTTGAAAATACCTTTAAAGACCCTCTTGTTCTTGGTCAAAGTATTGCTCATGATGGAGCGTGTATGACACTCACAAAAATTGAGAATGAATACTATGAGTTCTTCGTAATGCAAGAAAGCCTTTCTGTTACGAATCTTTGCGATAAGAAAAAATGAGACTTTTTTAACGTTGAGCGTTCCCTTAAACTCTCAGATCGTATCGATGGACATCTGGTTACGGGCCATGTTGACGGAGTCGGTATAGTTGTATGAAAAGAGTACAAAGAAGATGGTTCCTGTCTTCTGAGTATATCGTATCCAAATGAGTTTTTTCCCTATATTGTTAAAAAATGAAGCATTTGTGTTAATGGCGTAAGTCTCACCGTTGTTCAAGTAACTGATATGCAATTTAGCGTTTCTCTTATTCCTCTTACGCAGGATTGGACAAACCTTTCTGATGTCCAAATAAATTGAAGCGTAAATCTTGAATTTGATATGATTGCGAAACTTGTTGCAAAGCAAGCATGAAATTATTTGCAGAAGGAAACGAAATAGATATAGTACTTTTGCTTTAAAAAATAAACATTTTCTTATGTCTCACTATAAGTCCACCCTCAAAGACTTAAAAAAAGTATCAAAAAAAATTTCTATCGCTTTCGTTGTTGGAGAGTTTAATCTTGAACATACGAGTGCTCTTGAAAAAGCCAATCGAGAATTTCTTCTGGAACAAGGATTTAAGAATATTGATACTTTCTGGGTTCCATGAGCTTTTGAGATACCAGGCTTTGCTTCTAAGCTTCTCGATACAGAAAAATACGATCTTATTATTACTCTTTGAGTAGTTATACGAGGAGATACTCCTCATTTTGATTACGTCTGTAACGAAACATCGCGTGGAGTTATGGATCTTACTCTTACATACGATACTCCTATTATTTTTTGAGTGCTTACTTGTAATACGGAGGAACAAGTTCTCGAAAGAATAGGTCATGGCTTTGCTCTTTCTGGATTAAACCTAGTTTCGGAACTTGTAAAACTCTAATACTATGAAATACTGACCGCTCCTTATCATTGTTGCTGCAACCCTTTGGGCGCTCGATGGACTTTTACGACGTTCACTTTATGGGCTTCCTTCCTCGACACTTATCTTCTTTGAGCATCTTATAGGATTTGTTCTTATAGCACCATTTGCTTGGAAGGAATTCCGAAAAATTCGTCTTTCAAGGAGTGAAAAAGTATCACTTTTTTCAGTATCTCTTCTTTCTTGAGTTATTGGAACCCTGCTTTTTACGATGGCGCTTGCAGCGGTTGGATTTATACCCATGAGCGTTGCTATTCTAATACAAAAACTCCAACCAATCTTTGCTATTAGTGTCGCTGTTATTATGGGAAGAGAGAGAATCCCAAAACTTTCACTTGCCTTTATTCTCCTTGCTCTTATTTCTGGATACTTTGTAACCTTTCCAGATGGAGTATCAAATTCTCCAGATGGTCAAAAACAATTGCTTGCTGCTCTTTATGCTCTTTGAGCTGCTGCATCATGGGGAATATCGACGAATTTCTCAAAGTACCTTCTCAAGAACCATTCTCCTGAAGTGGTAACGTTTATGCGATTTACTATCACGACAATTCTTATTTCAATTTGACTTCTTTTTATTCCAGATTGGAATTCTTGATTTAGGATGCCAACAAATTCAGAGTGGTTATATCTTTTCTTTATAGCCCTATCCACAGGACTTGTTGCTATGTATATCTACTATAGATGATTAAAAATAGTACCAGTTCATGTCTCTGCTATTCTTGAGCTCACATGGCCTATTGTTGCTGTTTTTGTTGACTATTTTGTCTACCATACAGTCTTTGCTCCTTCCCAATATATTGCTATGGGAGTACTTATTGGTTCCATGTACATGGTAACAAAGTTGGCTCACCAAAAAACTATTGAGGGGAATTTCCCCCATGATTAATTTTGATTCAAGTTTATTGGGCGAGTTCTTCAGTTTTTAATTTATGAGTCAAAAAATGATTTTCCCATCTTTTTCTTCCCTTGTAATCCATGGGAAACATCTTGGAAGAACCATAGGCTTTCCAACGGCAAATGTAAAACTCGACTCTAGTTGTACAGTTCTTTCTGACGGCACATATGGACTCAAGGTTTTCGTCGATGGTAAGAGCTATTATGGAATTGGAGTCTACTTAAGGAGTCAAGAGCTTTTTGAGGCGCATCTTTTTGACTTTTCTCAAGATATTTATGGAGAAATTATCACCGTTACTCCCTTGTTTCTTATTCGTGAAAACCAAAAATTTTCTGGAATTGAAGCATTAAAATCTCAAATTGAGAAAGATAGGGAAGTGATGCAGAATTGGATCAGTAAGAATAATGAAGGAGAGTAATGATATATAAGAATAGTCCTGGGTTTACACGGGACTTTTTTGATTTCTTTTTATAAAAAAATATACTCATTTCTATGTCTACAAAGTTTATTGCCATCGCCGCTATGGCTCGAAATCGTATAATAGGAAATAATGGAAAAATCCCATGGTATATCCCTGAGGATTTTCAACATTTTAAGCAAACAACCCAATGATATCCAATTATAATGGGTCGAAAAACTTTTGATTCTATTAGTCGGATTCTTCCGGGTCGTGAGAATATTGTTCTTACGCGAGGAGATTTTACATTTCCAGGCTTAACAGTAATGCACTCAATTAATGAGCTCGAGCTGTATTTATGAGATCATCAAGTAGAAAGAGCATTTATCTGTGGCGGATCTCAGATATACGAAGAATTTTTTAAACTTGGGAAAACAGACGAGGTTATACTTTCAATAGTTGATATGATTCCAGAAGGTGATACGGCATTTCCATATTTTGAGGAAGAATTCACAAAAGTCTCCCAAGATAAAAGAGAGGAATTCGTTATTGAATATTGGAAGAGAGGGCATATTCCTCATCAGAATCCCCATTATTAGCCGCCAATCTTCGCAACAAGCTCCCTTCCTCACCATATAAGGATGGCTACCATAGCGCTTTCGCCTATTACGAGTGCGAGGACAAATTTCATGAAATTATAACGCACCATCCCTGCTACATAACATATAAGGTCTGTCATAACGACCGGTGCAAACGACCAAATAAGTATGGCCCAAAATCCGTACGTATTGATGATTTTATCGATATTTTGATTTTCGAGGTATTTTGCAAAAAATTCATCAAATCCCATTACATCTGAGAATTTATAAATAAGAATCCCAGAAAAAACAATCCCTAACATAGAAATAAAAAATACTAAAATGGGGTTATCTGGAAAAAAAAGAACACCCACTAGCACGAGTGGTGTACTCGGGAGAAGTACGAGTCCACGAATAAAAGAAGCTATAATAAGAATTACTATGGCTCACGATCAAAAGCTTTGAAAGAAAAGAAGAAGATTCTCGGGATCTAAAAGATCGCGATGCATAGCTACGTAATATGCTAAACCTATAACAATTCCTATCCACAAACTCAGTGCAGTGTTTCGTATTTTTTTAAACATATAGCAAAGTCTATAGAACCATTTTGTTTTGTCAAAATATGATATAACGACTTAAACCTTTATGATTCATTCTTTTCTTGAATTGAATTCAGCATCTCACTCACTACTCATTCATCTATTTCTTTATGACCTAACAATAGGATTCCAAGTTCAACATTGATTTTTTTTGAGACAAGAATTCGTAACTCCTCATCTTCTATGAGTTCTAGTCTTTCGGTAAATGATTGAATAAAATTCTTTTTTGGATGATGTATTTCACAGAATCTTTTCCAATTCGGGATATGTTCTAAGAGGAATTTGTTCATATTAGAGATAAGTAAGTGGATCTTCGAGAATGCTTCTGGCTTCTGACTCTTTTTCACTGAGATTTTTTATCATTCTGAGTCGTTTCTCTTGGTTATATTGCATCATTGCAAGCATTTCATTCTCTCTTTGTTTTGCTTCAAGTGCCTTAATTTTTCTCATTTCTTGATCACGGATATATGCCTCGTCAATCAGCTTATTGATATTTTGGAATGTTGAAGCTATAAGCAATTGTTTTTCTTCTTCCCCCTTTTGATGAATTTCTAGGATTTTTCCGAGATAGAGATCCCAGTGGTCCATAATGTCTTGTTTTCTTGAATCAGAAAGTGCATGAAAAATGGTCGAGAGATTATGCTTATCCTCAGTGCTTATTGGTGTGGACTCAAGAAGTGAAAGAAATTTAAAATTATCCACATTTAGGCAACGTTAATTCCGTCGATAAAAACTCATGCCTCACTACTACGTACTCTATTTTTTATACTTCCCAATCAGTCATTGAAGTTCCTTGCCTGATCTGAGAGTGCTATCTTTAAGCCATTTTGATTTTCGGGAAGAAGGCTATTGAGTTTTGAGATGGATTCACTACTTAATTTTGGGAATCAAGGAATAGCATCGAAATCCTTCATAAGATCTCTATAATCCATTGATGTATTTTTTTCAATAGTATATGATGAAGATTCAGCACTCATAGAATAGATAGATGTTATGGATTCTATAGTAGCACATTTTCCATAAAAAATGCAATTTTCACTCGAAAAAGTATTTCTTTTTTCAGGATGGAAATCTTTTACATAGAATAAGGATATAGATTTAAGAAATATCTCAAATGCAGACCTTACCATAAGAATGCATGCTATTATTACTGCAATCTATGGGGTTCTTGTGCTCAAAGAAAAAGTAACACAACGGAAGATATTTGTATTTCTTTGTATGATTCTTGCGATTCTGTCATTTGCATTTGCATAGAATTGGATATACTTATAAAAATTATCATTTTACGGTATGCAAGCGAACATTCAAAAACATCAAATTATTTTAATCGATGGAGGGAATTCATTTAATAATGATCTTGAAGCACTCAAATGGCTTATAGATTGTAACTGGGATGTCACAGAAAAAAAACCAAGTTGGAAAAAATGGCTTTCGGAAGGGCTCTCTGATAATTTTGAGACTATCAGAGTTGATATGCCAAATACTATGAATGCAAAATATGGTGAATGGAAGGTTTGGTTCGAAAAATATTTTCCTCATATTCAGGGAATCGAAAAACTTTCTTCAACCAAGACTACGATGGAAAGAATAGCTGAGAAGAAGGAACATGAGAAAGATCTCAAGAAGCTTGTTCTTGTTGGGCATTCTCTTGGTGCGATTTTTCTTATGAAATATCTCTCTGAAAGTGGATTTCCACGTTGAGTCGACGCACTTCATCTTATAGCTCCAGTACTCGATAATAATTGACTTAATGATGGTGAATCAGTTGGCTCTTTTGCCTTCTCTCATGCCGGACTCCCACATCTTCACAAGGCAATACCTCATATACACATATGGGGATCGACAGATGATACTATTGTTCCTTATGACCATTCAGTGCGATATCATATTTCTACAATTGGTTCGGTGCTACACACATTTCATGATAGGGGGCACTTTATCGGTCAGTCACATTTTGTAGAGCTTTTTGAAGAGATCCTCAAGCTTGCATCTTAATGATTTTGTTTTTTAATATCTTTGGTTATGAAACTCTCTCAATTTTTTTCTCGTGAGCAACTTCTAATGAGTGTACGAGATATTCTTTCGCGGTTTCTGCAGGCGGCTTTTATAAGCCTTGCATTGACGATATATATTTCATATAAAATTATTGAAGATGCCCCAGGACAATCAATCGAAGAGGATACTATAGCTCGAACAGTTACCTCATTGGTTTTAACCTTTTTTCTCTCACTTGGGGTTGCTCTTTTTTTTGAATCAAATTCACATAAAAGAATCCTTGATAGAAGATTTCCATTACTCCCTATAGTATACTGAGTAATATTTTATTTTACGGTAAAGTTTGGTCAAAATTACTCCCTTCAGTGATTTACTTATTTTATTCTTCATCTTGTTGGCTTTATTTCTTTTGCTTTTTTCCTACCCTACCTTACAAAAATATTTTCTCTCTGAGAAAAAGAGAGAAATATCCAAAACCGAGAGTACTCTAATTATTACTCTCGAGTAGCTTGGACATTTCTTATGTCCAGTATCGTATGAGTTTCATTGGTTCTTCTTGGATCTATTGCTATTGGTTCGGTAGTTTCACTCTTTGAACTTAGTTCAATTATTGATGAAGAAAAATATTATGGAATATGGATAACATTTTCTCTTGCATTCATTGCTCCTATGTATGGACTCAGAGAATTTCCTCGCCTTGAAAGCATTGAGAAGAATCAATACGAAATGAATCGTTTCTTCTCCTTTCTTATTCGCTACGTCGCTACGCCAGCGGTATATATCTACTTTATTATCCTTTATGCCTATAGCATAAAGGTTCTACTCAATTTCTCGGATTGGCCTCGCGGTATAGTTTCATGGCTTGTTATTGGGTTCTCGAGTTTTGGATACTGAACGTATATATTTTCGAAGGCATACGAAGATATGAGCCCTTTAATACATTTTTTCAGAAAATGGTTTCCATTTGTTGTTATTCCTCAGCTTGCCATGCTTTTTTATGCGATAGGACTTCGCATATATCAGTACGATCTCACCATGAATCGATATTTTGTAGTTACCTTCGGTGTCTGGCTTTTTGTGACTTCACTTTATTTTACTCTTCGCCGTTCAGCACTTCTTGCATTCATTCCTGCATCGCTCGCTCTAATTTCTTTCGTGATTTCTCTCGGTCCTTGGAGCGTATTTTCATATCCATTTTATCGTCAAGAGATGCGATTAATATGAAATCTCCAGGAAGCAAAAATCCTTCAAAATGGTAAGATTGTACCACTTTCGAGTGAGCGAGACATCTCCAAAGAGCTCTCTACAGATATTGCTTCTGGAATAGATTACCTCTGTCAATTTGATAATTGTATGCGCGTGAGAGAGATTTTCCCTGACCAAATAAAGAAAATAGAAGAAAAATCAAAAAGTGACTGGGAAAGATGGAACAGGAATAATACAGGAGCTACTTACCCAGGTCCTTACTACTGGGAAATCCAGAGCGGTATTATAACCGAAATAAAAGTCAATCAATATGCTTATGACGATGAAAAAAAATATTTTCCTGAGCAAGAATACCTCTCCTATAATGTTGACTCTCAAACCCATCAATTTCCCATTACTGTAACGGGTTATAACCGTGTTGTTCAAGTGATGAATATGGTGGACGCTAAATGGCAAACATCAGAGATAGTTTACCCATATGTATCGGTGAATATTGATACAAGAGAGGTTTCATATTTTACCGCTAGTTGAATTGCACGTACATTTGCACTAAAAATCCCTGAAAAACTTCTCGATTCTTCAACCCTTCCAAATGTTTCTCAAGATGATATTACTTTCGATGTTTGAGATGATACAGTTGAAATTAAGCTCCTTCTGCAGTCTTTTTCAGTAAAAAATCCTCGATACATTGAATCATCATCTACAGATAAGGAAAATACTACCTACGCAGGTTGAATTTATGGTCTTGCACTCGTCAAAAATAAAAAATAATAGCATGTCTAAGAATCACATACTTACTTTTAATACAGCCTTTAATGAGCTTCATGCTCTCCTTATTAAACTCCTTGATGTTGGTGACAAGACAGATTTTTCTCTTTGTCTTGCGGAAATTCGAGAGCGATCTGAACATTCGATTTTTTTCGATAAACTTAATGATACCTATGGGAGTGATCTCAAAACTATTAACGCTATCCGAAATATTCTTATCCATAAAAATGATTGGATAGAGGTTCCAATCGAGACTATAGAAAGACTTGGACTTATTGTTATCGGAATTACTCAAATGGAGCAAAACTTCCATACTCGCGCGATAGATATTTTTGGAAAAAAAATATTCGTTGGAAAAGAGAGTGATACGGTAGAGATTCTTATTGAAGCAATGGGAATACGAAGTTTTTCCCATGTACCTATATATACTGACTTGGGTGAGTTTCGATGAGTTTTTTCGATGAAGTCACTTGTGCTTTGGCTCACAAAATGAGAGTGACCACTCGGTCGAGATACGCCGATACGTGATATCCAGATAGATACAAAAAATGCAGAGTATCTTTTTATTCCAAACGATACTAAAGTGAGTGATATAGATAAATACTTCAGGGAGTATAGTAAAAATAGAAAGAAACTCTGAGCAATATTTTTGACAAAATCTGGCACACCGAAGGATTCAATAGATGGAATAATTACCGCTTGGGATCTGCCACTCATCTATGAGAAGTCAAATGGATAATCTTTTTTTCTATGCCCGAGAATAAACGCTATCTCCTATTTTTTCTCCTCGTTGTACCATGACTCTTTGCCGAACTTCTTTCTGGAAATACTCCGATTATGAAGTTTGCAAACCCTGTTGATTTCTTTTTCTTAGTTCTTGCTTATGGCGTACCAATAATTCTTATATGGGAATTTAAAATAAGGTACAAAATTTCATCCCTTTGAGTCTATTTTCTTGGTATTGCTTATGGAATATTTAATGAGTGACTCATTGCTAAAACACTTCTTGCTACGAGCCCTGTTCCTTTCTGATGATTCCAAACATTGAGCAACTTTTTTTGAATTAATTGGTCATGGTTGATAATGATTCTTCCTTGGCATGCTTTTTTTTCAGTACTTTTTCCAATCATTCTTGCTGAGTATTTTTTTGCAAAAAATTGAGATATATCATTAGTTTCCAGGAAGTGGTTTGCAATCGGAGTTCTCAATACTTTTGTGTTCATGCCAATGCTAGCACTATCATGGCAGGGAAGTATTTCGTTGATTCTTTATATCTGCTTCTTTGGGGGTATTTTTCTTTTACTTTGATTTTCTCGATTTTCTTTTCTCCAGAAAAAATTTATTCTCTCCACTTCTACTTGAATGAAATGGGGTATTTTTCTTATTGCAATCTACTTGTTCCAGTTTATCGCCGTAGGAAAAATACATATAGCATTCTATATTTTTCTATCAATAATTGGTATCTCTTTCTTTCTTAAGAAACTTCTCTTTCTTTCGATTTTTGAACGAGCGAGATTTGCCCTCGGCGCTTATATAAGTTTCTGAGGCTTTGCTCTCTTGGTGAGTCTTTTTTCGGGGAGGATAGATATGATTTTTTCATATACTTTCCTTGTTGGAATGCTTTATTACTCCCTGAGGAAACATGCTCGCTGAAGCTAGTCTTGCATTTCCTTTATTTTCATTATACTAACCCTAATCAAAAGCGTCCCACGCGGCTATCACCCGCGAGCTGACAGAAGAAATGCCTATGTGCAGATTAGACCTGTCCGAAGCTGAAATGCTTCGTCAAAAAATCTACATTAAGCATCAGCTTTCGGTGGTACCTCTCTCGAAAGAGAGCCAAAAGCACACAATTTATTAATGTGTGCTTTTTATGTTGAATGCTATAATGCAGGTATGACTTACATGATTTACGATTTCAGGATTTCTCTTTATGAGCCTTAAAATGCCAGAATACTGATTGATTTTTAACCTAGTAGCACAGATATTTTGGATATATAGTTCTTGGAAAGCTGCAAAAGAAGCAAAGCAATGGTGAATATTTATCACAACAATTTTTATCGCTGTTATAGTCCTTTTCGGGGTTATAAATTACTGGATATTATAGATCTTATATTCCTTTATTTACTCTACATACCTATGAAACATTCCTTTACTCTCATCTATTTCGCCCTGTCCCTCAGTCTCATTCTGCTTATCTCAGCTTGTACAAAATTACCACAAGACTCTTCATCTAATCGAGAATCAGAGACAAAAAAGCCTGAACTTCTCAACCCTTCCCAAGATGCGAACATAAAGAAAGATGAAAGAAAAGAATTTGTTTTTTCTGAGATTTCAGTTCGCGATCTTTATGGTGGATTATGAGATTCAACAGGTTCAATAGGTTGAGTCACAAGTTTCTATATATCTTCTTGAACGAGTCTTCCTGACTTTGAAGTTATGGAAGATAATATTACTGAAAAATTCAGTGATAAAAAAGCATACCTCCAAAAATTTTCTGACTCAGAAATGTTAGTTTGTACAATGCCATCGGGGGGAAATTGTTTTAATGCTAAGTGAACCCTAGTAGAACAGTTTATAAAAAATAATAATTTATAATTCATACTTTTATTGTCTTATGTTTCCTTCTATTTCTCCAAAACAATCATTCCCAGCACTTGAAAGTGAAGTTCTTGCTTACTGGAAAGCAAATAATACTTTTAAGAAATCTATTGATTCACGTCCTGAGGATAATCCATATCGATTCTATGATGGTCCTCCATTTATTACGGGGACGCCACACTATGGTTCACTCCTCTCGTCTATAGTTAAAGATGTAGTGGGACGATATTGGACAATGCGTGGGAAGCGTGTTGATCGTGTTTGGGGATGGGATTGTCATGGTCTCCCGATCGAAGAGAAAGTTCAGAAGAAACTCTGACTTGCATCAAATAAAGAAATCGAAGAGCGTGGCGTGAAAGAATTTATTGATGGATGTTATGAATACACACAATCAACTTCAGCTGAGTGGGACTGGTATATTGATAAAATTGGACGTTGGGTCGATATGGACCGAGCCTATCGTACGATGGACCAAGAATATATGGAATCGGTAATGTGGGTATTTCAGCAACTTTGGGATAAGGGTCTTATTTATGAAGGAAAACGAGTATCACTCTATAGTTGGAAACTCGGGACACCGATTTCGAACTTTGAAGTTGCGATGGATGATACGTATCAGGAGGTCAATGATCCAGCGATTACCGTGAAATTCGAACTCGAACCAAATGATCGATTCCCAGAAGGAACGAAGGCACTTGCCTGGACGACAACTCCCTGGACTATACCTGCGAATATGGCCCTTGCAGTGAGAAATGATATTGATTATGTCCTCATAACATACAATGGGGAGTATATGATAGTCGCGAAAAATCGAGCAGAAAGTGTATTCAAGTGAAAAGGGGAATATAGTGTTGAGCGAGAATTTCAGGGGAGTGAGCTCGTTTGACTCGGATATATCCCACCATTTCCAGAGTATTATTATCAGAAAAATGGCGAGAAGAACCACAAGATCTATCATGCAGATTTTATCACAGATACGGATGGTACTGGTATCTGACATGAGGCACCAGAATTCGGTGATGTTGACTTTCAGCTTGCGAAAAAGGAGGGGATTTTTATCTCCGAAGCGATGGATGAAGCAGGGAAGTACACATCTCAGATTTTCGACTATGAAGGACTTCACTACCAAGAAGCCAATAGGGTAAATATCGAACGAATGAAGGAGAATGGAACTCTCTTTAAAAATGAGGGAATTACTCACCGTGTTCCATTTTGTCCGAGATCAGCAACTCCACTCGTCCAGAAGGCACAGAAATCTTGGTTTATTGATATCCAATCACAGAAAGAGAAGCTTCTTAACGCAAATGAACAGATTAATTGGTTCCCAGAGCATCTTAAGTTCGGAAGATTTGCAAAATGAATCGAGTCTGCGCCAGATTGGTGTATTTCTCGTACCAGATACTGGGGGGCTCCGATGCCAGTGTGGCAAAATAAGGATGCCTCAGAGAGAGTGGTTGTATCTTCACGAGATCAAATTTTTGAGCTGAATGAGGCTTATGGACAACTTGAAAGACGCGAAATAGAAGGAGATAAAAAATACTTTTTTAAGTGAGGAGAATTTGATGGAATAGAATTTAATCTTCATAAACCCTATATTGATTCTATTCTTCTTGCACCAAAAAATGCCAGAAAACCAAAGAAAGTACTCGGCATACACTGATTCCGAAGAACTGAGAGTGTAGTGGATTTCTTTAATCAAACACTCAAGAATCTTCAGGAACAATGAATCGAGATTTCTTGTCCTACTTTCGAGATGGGAGAAAATGTAAATTATGAGACCTGGGAAAAAGTATTTACTGAGAATATTGATTGAGTTGATACTCTATTTGCTCACTCACTTGGTTGTAGGTTCTCGATTGATATGCTCATTAAAAATAAAATTTCCTTAAAGAGGCTTGTCTTAGTTGCTCCACCAGAAGGAAAGCATGAGCGATTACAAGAATTTTTTTCACACCTCCAAGCGGACATGAGTTTTTTAAAGAAATATGTTGAAGAGGTAATTATTCTATATTCTCTCGATGATAAAGAGGGTAGAGTTGAGGCATCAAAAAATCTCATCGAAACGACTGGATGATTTGCGATAAAGGTTAATGGATATGGACATTTTAACATCAATGAAAGTAAGCTCATCGAGTGACTTATACTTCATGGAGAGCCACTTACTCGTATACCTGAGGTTCTTGATGTTTGGATGGATTCTGGGTCTATGCCATATGCACAAATGCACTATCCATTCGAGAATAAAAAGGATATGGAGGCAAGTTTTCCAGCAGATTTCATCGCTGAATATGTTGGGCAGGTGCGTGCATGGTTCTATGTGATGCATGTTCTTGGGGTGCTCGTAAACCCAAATAATGAGCCAAATCCTACCCCATCATTTACCAATGTTATCACTACTGGGGTGATTAATGGAAATGATGGTCGAAAAATGTCGAAATCTTATGGAAACTATCCTGATCCACGTGCGACAATTGAAAAATATGGCGCAGATCCAATTCGATTCTATATGCTCAATAGTCCACTGCTTTCAGGTGGAGATATGGATTTTAAAGAGGAACAGATAATCGACACCGTGAAAGGAGTAATGCTGCCACTCTGGAACACGTATAGTTTTTTTACGACCTATGCGAATATCGATGGATGGACCCCTGATGATACCGAAGTTTGGTTTACTCGTCACGGAGAGAGTACCTCAAATGCTGCTGGTCGTATGAGTGATGGAACGGATGATCCTGAGTTAACTGAGAAAGGTAAAGAACAAGCAAGAAGTGCCTGACAAAAATTCAGAGAAATGGGAAAAAGCTTTGACGTAATTGTACATACTTCAAAGATTCGTGCACGTGATACGGCCCATCTTATTGGTGATGAAATTTGATTTCATTGAGAATATTCTGAAGACGATAAGTTCGCCGAACACCAAGCAGGAGAGTACGCTGGAAAGACTCATAAAGAAATCTTAGAGCTTGCCTGACTCCCTCCTGACTCAAGTCACTTTGAGCTTCGGAAAATTTATAAAAATAATTCCCTTGAGAATGTGGAGCAATTTGAATCGAGAATTATCGGTGCATATACGGAACTTCTTGAGAAATATAAATGAAAACGAGTTCTTATCGTTGCTCATGCTGGCACATCGCGACCAGTACTAAACCAGTACTTTGGGCAATGAGAAGAGCAAGCTCACTTTCGTACAATAATAGGAAATGCTGATCCGTATAGGCTTATGACGACAAAGCTAGTTAATCCACTCGATCGCTGGATTCTCTCGAAGCTTCAAGTGCTTCTCGGGCAAGTACATGATGCTATGGATTCATATGATGTTTCCCGGGCATGTCGTTCTATCGTAGATTATATGGATCACCTCACGAATTGGTATGTACGACTTTCTCGCCGGCGTTTTTGGGAATCTGGAATGAGTGACGATAAGGGGTCAGCATATTCAACGTTACATACCGTTCTCATTGAACTCTCGAAACTTATGGCACCATATATGCCATTTCTCTCGGAAAGTGTTTATAAGGGCCTTACAAATCGTGAGTCGGTCCATCTCGAGTATGTCACCTTTCCGAATCGTCACCTTATCGATAGTGAGCTTAATCGGGATATGGAGAGATGTGAACATATTGTTTCCCTCGGTCTTGCTCTTAGGTCATCGAAAAATATCCGAGTACGCCAACCACTCGAATCTGTTACTATTACGGCTGAATTAAGTGAGTATTATCAATCTATAATTCGAGATGAGTTAAATGTTAAGAGTATAAAACTTGAAAATCCAGAGAAACTTGCAAAGAAAATTGCAAAGCCTGATGCAAAGAAAATTGGTCCGAAATATGGAAAAGATGTTCAGTCAATAATTGTTAGAGCAAAGAATGGGGAATTCGAAGAACTGGATGGTGGCAGACTTCAAGTAGGAAACTTTGTTCTCGAAGTAGGGGAGTACGTCCTTGAATATCTTCCTCTTGAGTGAGTCGGAGATGTTATTGGTGGATACGGAATGGTGCTTGCCATGAATACTGAGATTACAGAAGCACTCAAAATCGAAGGATATGCTCGTGATATTATCCGACTCATACAAGATATGAGAAAGGAAGCAAATTATAATGTTACTGATCGCATAAGTCTTTCAATCATATGAGAAGAAAGTGAAACGATTCTTCAAAATTTCGGGTCACTCATCGAGAGTGAAACGCTTTCAAAATTGGTCTCACAGATTGATCTGCCTGATGCTATGAGGGAAGAGGCAATCGATGAAGATAACGTAATCCAGATAGCTATCAAACGATAAAATCAGAATTCTTCATAAACTCTCAAAAAATAGGCCCAAAAGAGAATATCTCTTTTGGGCCTATTTAATCTATTAAGATTGAGATTGTATACTTAGGAAATGATAGGGATAAATTCATCCCATCAGTAGATTTCTGGATACTCGCGCCAAGGTCATTCACAGATATTGTTTCGTATGCATTTTTTGCATTTTTCATGCTTTGCCTTTCCTTCATTAATACGATATTCCTCATAGTCATTGGTTCGTATTTCTGCATCTACAACAGTAGTATTCGGTGTTGTATTCTCAGAAATAGCATATTCATATCCTTGCATGAAACAATAGGGGATTGCTTCGGTAAGCATTCTTGCTTTGTATGTTTTTGCTATATCAAGTGCCTTGTAAATATAGGGCATAATTTCTGATTTTCGAGGAGGAACACTATTTTTATTTTTTGCAGCACTTCAGAGAATGTGGACGTATGCAAATTGAAAATAAATAATTCCTATTTTAATAAGTAATTTTGCAAGAAGGGGGATTTCTTTGTAGTTTGACTGGGTAATAACAGAGTTAATGATAATTATTTGATGGAGCGATTGAAGAACAAGAAGTCACTGCATTACCTCCTCCCATGCTCAAGGAGATCATACGAGAGTGTCATGGGTTTCTTTATGAAACCCATGAATTGATGGACCAAATTCTGTAACTCAAGCTTCTATAAGGGCTAATACATAAGATTTATCTTTGAAGCTTCTTCCATTTGATTGAATTTGAATTTGAACGTATCAATGGTCTTTTGCGTATTTTACTGCCTCTAGAAGATTTGGATGAAGAGTTGGCTCTCAGCCAGTAAATACAATTGCTCGAGCTCCACATCAATATTCATCATCGATGATTTTTTTTAATTCTTCAATTTTTCTCGGTTTATAATGAAATCTTTTATCGCCCTGAACGCAAAAGCTACAATGATTATTGCAGGCAAAGCCTACTTTTAGGTCAACTCGTTTCATATTTTTATTTTAAAATGCTTCACATTGTGAGCTGGCGTCCATTTTTGGGCTTCACTCTAGCCAACTTTGAAATATTCTTTCATTTTCTTTTTCTTTGAGGAGAACAAAGAGGAAATCGAGAATTTTTTCATCAAGTTTTCTCTTACTATCTTTGGAATAGGTTGGAATACAATTTCATGTCGTTTTATAAGAATTTATAGGGCAGACTCATAAATAGGGCTTATATACGCTTTCATTATAACCTGGAATTCCATCGAGAGTACTCATTTGTACCATGGCTTTTGTGGTTGGACATTCTCACATTTTTGTGAAAGTTTCTCGTGCATCAGAAGAAACTTCAGTCATATAAAAAATTTCATCACCCATTCTTGAAAGCATTCTTCATTCATCACAAGAGTAAATTTTTCCATTATAATTGTAAGCTACTTGACCTATGCATGCTCCGCAAGGACTTCTAGTATCTAGAAAATTTGGGTCAAATGGTGTAAGAATTTTTGAAAGATAGATTTTCGAATGTGATTCCTGAAAGGGGATTCAGGCTTTATTAAGCTCGATAATGTAATTGAGGGATTCTCTGAAAAATTCGAAAAACTCATCATGTGAATATCCTATCTTTTCAAGATCTCAAGCAGCAAAACCATATGGATTGAGGACTCGAAGAAATATAGAATTAAGTCAAAGAGATCGGTAGGTATCTATCACTTCTCTTGATTGAGAAAGAGTTTTTTTGGTTACCGTCAAAAGCGCTCATATTCACGCACTTTGATGCTTCTCATTATAGAGGGCATTAATCCTTTTTATCCAGTGAGTTACTCTTTCAAAGCTGTTTCATTCAAGGAAGGTGCGATTATAATTATGTATTTCTTCCGTTCCATCAAGTGAAGTTGATAGTCATACCTTGTATTTCATGAGATAGCTGAGCTTCTCTTCATCCATGAGGCTCATATTCGATACGAGTGCGAACCGAACTTTCTTGTTTAGCTTCTGTGCTTTAGTAATTGCATATTCAATAATGAATTGCACGATTTTCCAATTTAGTAGTGGTTCTCATCATTGAAACTCAATAGTAATATCATTTAATGGGCTATAAAATAGCGTGTCCACAGTTGACCGTGCAATATCTTCGGTCATGTCAAACTGTTTTGCAGAAGATGGTGCCGCCGCCGCATGACAATACTGACATTTGTGGTTACAACGAAGAGTTACAATAATAATATGTAGGCCTGGACCATACGATAAAAAATGATTACGCTTTTGGATGGCAGTGGAAAGAGTATTGCTATATTCACTATCTTTTATAAATCCTTTTGTAAGGAGTTCTTTATATCTTGGATGTGATGAGTTTATATGAGCTCCTATAAAATATTGAAATTCTTCAAGCGTAAGGAGTGCATACTGCCCACCATCATTAGTTATGAGATAGGTATCTTTATCAAGTCTCCTAAAACGAAAAAATCCTATCTTATCACTTCGCAATTGCCGTATCGTATCCAAATTTATCATATTCCTTATTGGTGAAATAAATAATGGAGAGGATATACGATTGCTAGTTGTATAGGCTCTTTGTTCTTATGTAATGTTTACTAGAGGTATTATATTTTTTTTAGAATGAGTTTCAAGAAAACTAAAGACTTTTTGATGAATGAGTTTTGATATTTTAATATTATTCATATATTTACTTTAAATTATAAAGTTATTATATGAAACAACCACTTATTTTTATTGGGCATGGAAACCCTATGAATGCTATAGAAAAAAATTCCTACAGTGATTCATGGAGAGATATAGGGAATAGCGTAAAGGTAGTTCCGAGGGCTATCCTTATGCTTTCGGCTCATTGGATTACTGAAGGGGAAACACGCATTAATACAGCAGATCATCCTGCAATGATATATGATATGTATGGTTTCCCGCCAGAGCTCTATAGGGTAAAGTATGAGTGTCCCGGATCAAAGGAGATTGTAAATGAAATAGTCGATAGTATTTCTTCTGAGTATTCTCTTGTAAAAGATGAAGAACATGGTTTAGATCATGGAGCTTGGTCTACTCTCATACACGTATTTCCTGATGCAAATATACCAGTGATTCAAATGAGTCTTGACTACTCTCAATCACCAGAATGGCATTATGAGTTCTGAAAAAAGCTTCAAATCCTTCGAGAGCAGGGAATACTAATAATTGGGAGTGGTAATATTGTTCATAATTTAAGAGCAATTGATTGGTCCAATCAAAAACAGCATGATTGGGCAATAGAATTTGATAGGCGCGTAAAGACAGCTATTGAGGGAAGAGATCACCAAGATATTCTCCATTTTAAAAAATGGGGACAATCTTCTTTGCTTGCTCATCCAACGATAGATCATTTTTTACCACTTTTTCCTCTCCTTTGAGCGATTCGAGAAGACGATGCTCCTATTTTTTCAACCGAAGAAATCACAATGTGATCGCTTTCGATGCGGAGTATATTATGGAGTTAAATTATCGGAAGGCTCGAAATATAATCGCGATAATTGAAGTAATGAAGGCAACTATTGGCAATCCAATAAGGGTAATTTCTATTCCAGTTACGATACGTCAGGTAATATAAACCATGAGTACAGAAATCAAAAATGATGATAGCCCAAGGGTTATGAAGTTGATAGGGAAGGTTATAAGTCTAAGAATTGTTCAAAGTATTGTATTGAGTATGGTGAGAACAATAACAAATACAAGTAAGGAGCTCGATCCTCAGCTCGCATGAAGGATATCAAGTGGTATATACTGGGTGCTGAAGTAGAGTGCTGCTGCAGTGGCGAGAAATTGGAGAATATAAGACATAGGAGAATCAAAAGTTAGCCTTAGTATAGTAAATTCATTCCGTGATTCAATACGGAACTGTATTTTTCGAAATACATCACTTCACATAATGTAACTTATGTGAAGTGATTAATAGGATAAGAAGAGGAATAGATTCATGAAAATTACTCACTTGATAAAACTCGTTACTTTTATATTTGGGACGAATAAGTGTAATTTTCTTTAAAAAAATATATTTTTTTAAAGAAAAAGTTATCACTTACAGTATCCCCGAATTTTTCTTCGGGACGATGAAAGGTATTCTCCAATAAAAATAATTGCTTAAATCGCAAAATTTCTTATTTCATTTAATGAGATTAATTCTCATTAAATGAAATTATATTTGACTTAAATTTAAATTTGATTAAAGCATAATTTATGTTGAAAGATCAAAATCGAAGCCAAACACCTGAGAAAATCGCTCAAGACATACTTATTCAATATAATAAGGCAAAGAAAGTTGGCATTCCCAATCTTTCTCATGAAGAAATTACTCAGCTTGTTTTATCGGTTCAGGCATCTGTGACACAAGTCGTGAGAAGAGATTTTCCAAGAATATCTGAGAATCAGCCACCAGATAACGAAGAAAGAATGAGGAAGATACGGGAATTTTGGAACCAGCATGGTGAAAATCTTTATAAACTTCTCTTCCCTATTTATCAAGCTCGATTGAGGACGCTTGCTGTTCTAGTTCAGGTGTATAATGCTATTTACAGTCAAGCTGTGGGATATGTAGTCCTCAAATCTCGTGCGAGTGTGCATTCCCTCTTAATTCATTTAGAAGAGATGTGACTTATTCCAGAGGATTCTGTATATGATATCCGAGAGCCAAAGTCATATGCTTTAGCTGGTGTTTCTTGAAGGTACTCTATGATTGAGAGTAAAGATAAGCTGCTCGAATATTTAGCGGCTGATAAAGAAGGTCTACTTTCATGTATGGCAGTTCAGAATAGATCTATTCCACAAAACTGGAAACGTTTTGCTATAAGATGGAATAAAAAGAATGCAAAAAATAAGTGAGTCCTGCTTTTTGAAGACTATCGAAGCATGTGTGAATTTCTCTTGTTACCAGATGCAAAGCTTAGAACCTTCTTAGAAGCCGTTGAGCTTGGACTTTTTGGAATTTATGAAAGAGATTATAAGCCAAGAAAATCTGGAATGAGAATGTTGAATAGAGGCATTCCATTTGCTTCTGTGTCTCAGCTTCATTCATGACCATTTTCTCGTTTTTTGCGTCAACGATTCCCTTCTGTTATGGCTAGAAAGAAAAACATGAGAGATGCATTTCGTGAGGTATGTATGCTTTGGAATACAGAAAAGGATGAACAAAACCTTTCTCGCGCAGAAATCCATGGATATACTGTTCCGACGGTGCTTCGTCCGCCCTCAGAGAGTAATATTTCATCATGGGAGCAGTATTATCAGCAGGGCAATCATCTTACGGTAGGAACGGTATTCCATACTTTTTGACTTGAATGGAGAGATGGAAAACTTAAGAAAAAAGAGTCCGTAAAAAGTAAGCCACGAACGATGTATGTCTCATGAGAATCTTTGAAATTCGGGGTAAATCCAGTAAGAAATGAGGACCATATTTTTTCTTTGGCAGCCATTCAGGTTGATTTAAGTGACTTTGAACAAAAGAAAGAAAAAGTAATACAAGCAATTATTTGAGAAATACATGCTTCTATGAGAAATTCCGGAGCATTTCCAGATCATATAATAAATAAATTTTATTCCTATGAGAAACTGAGCTCATTATTTCTCGTATCAACTAAGGATACTAAGGTCTACCTTTCTTTTAGTATGCATGCAATAAAATGACTTGGAGAGTATTATGTTCAGCAAATCTTCTCATCTATTACATTAGAACAATTTAGTAGAATTTGCTTCGTGGCTGGAGCAATATTTGAATCTCAAAATCCACTTCCGTTTTTTAAGAAATCAATAGAATAGGCAAAATATTTTAACCGTACATACTCCAATGAAAGAAAATACACTTACGCAATCTTGTCATGATATTCTTTTTCAGAACATGAAGTTTTGCCTCGATCAAAATCTTTATCTTCTCTATGATGAGGATTCCCCACTTGCAAGGCTTCTTTCTGGGGCGTATATTGATGTTTTAAACTGAGTCAATAAGGAGTTTACGAATGCAAAAATCCATATCCGACAATTTAAAAATCCTCCACAACCACTGTATCGGGGGGGTCTTATAAATCCAGAAAATCCTCATTCTAAAGAGCAAAATCGGGTTATCACGTCCCATAATATTACTGAAAATATATCAACATGACTCGATCATCATAAGACAATTGAGGTAAAGGCTGAAGCGGTTGTAGAAGTGGATCCTCAGGTAGAGGCTATAAAAAATGAACTTACTTCCCTGCCTAAAAATAGTATTGTAATCCTTGTTCAGTCAACAAACTTCCGTCTTTCAACGTTCCGAATTCGACTTGAATTGTTCCATAGAGGAGTGCATGTTATTGAACATAATCACCTTGCCTACATAAAAGAATCTGAAATTCATACTTTCGCTCAATCACTCATATATCGTAGCGATGAGTACATTCGGCTTGAACAAGAATTTTCAAAACTCTCGAAAAATGCCAATCAAACAAAAATAGTATCGAGTAATTGAAGTATTCTTACTTTTTGAGCTCTTGAGAATATTCGCGGTAATACAGGAGACTATACTGGAATTGAAAATAAATGAGGTACATTTCCTATAGGTGAAACTTTTACCGAAGCAATTCATCTCGAAGAGGTTAATGGAAAGTGTCTTATTGATACTTACCCTAATGAAGATTTCTCGATTAATATTTGCGATCCATTTGAATTAACTATCGAAAAGTGAAGAGTACTTCCCTCCTCCGATTTTCCTCCGGCATTTCAGAAGCTTTATAATCTTGTTGTTCAGTTTGAGTGAGAGGTTATGGTTCGCGAATTGTGATATTGACTCAATCCTGCAATGAATAAGGAAAATCCCCTTTCCGATATTAACTTTTATGAAAGAAAAGTTTGAGTTCATCTTTCCTTGTGAAAGAAGCATGGAATATATGGGAAGAAACTTCCAAAATCTGAGACTCAAAGATTTCACATTGATGTTTTTGTAGATCTTGAATCAGTTATTATAGGTGATACTGAGGTTTTTCGTGACGGAAAATGGGCAATATAAAATTATTTGCAGGAAAACTCAGGGTATGTGTTATGAGATTATAGAATCAAATCATAAAAAAATTACTGAATACCTAAGGTAGTCAGTAATTTCCAGTGAGTTTATATTTTTTTTGGTATTGCTTTTTCGATACGGACAGCGAGACCTCACTTCGGACTTTCATGAAACTCAAGACGGTCTACAAGTTTTTCGGTAATGTGGAAGAGTCATCGGCCCCGTTTTTCCATATAAATCCCTCCTTCTATCTTTTCTTTCTTATTGCTTCGTACAATTGACATTTCATGTGCGGTCTTTGCATCTTTTCCGTTTCCAGTATCATGTACTTCGAGAATTATGTAAAATCATCCATTTTTCTCTCTTCATGCTTCAATTACGCATGAATCAATATCTCATTCACTGCTTCAGTGTTCAATTGCATTATTTATAAGCTCATCAGTTATAAGAGTGAATCTTCATCCCCAAGGGGTTTCTATTTTATGGTACTCAAAAATCTGACTTACAAAGTCACGTATAATTTTTGATTGAGCATAATCAGCACCAAAATCAATAGTAATTGCAATATTTGAGAGATGGGACGTTGCAATTTGAAGAGCTTTAAGTGCTTGTTCGTACTCTAAATGTGATATGTTTACATGTTGCATGTAGAATTTTTTATCATCATTAAAATTGATTCTAGCATAATTAAAGAAAAAAAACAAAAAAATGCCCAGTTTCCTAGGCATTTCTTGAGGCATCTTATTATCTAACAGCTTCTTTGAGGGTCTTACCTGCACGGAAGACTGGAGTCTTCATTGCTGGGATTTTAATTTTAGCACCTGTCTTAGGGTTTACACCATTGCGAGCTGCACGGTTTGAAACCTTCCAAGCACCAAAACCTGTAACGTTTACTTCCTCACCCTTCTTGAGTGACTTAGTAACAGTCTCGATCATAGCACCGAGAGCTTTTGCAACAGCATCCTGAGAAAGACCAGCTTTAGCTGCTACTGACTTGATGAAGTCCTGCTTTTTCATAATAAGAAAAAGTTAAGAAATAAAGGACAGACGCATTATAGACGCGTTCTCATAGATTGCAAACATTTTCATTACCTGAAACCCTATTTCTGAAGAGAAAAAAGCGCCGAAGCATCTAAAATTTCCTCTATTCTAAAGTAAAAATCCAACAAATTGAAATTTATATTTACTTTAATTAATTTTAATTAATAATACTATATTATCTGATTAATTACCCCTCAAAGTGCCACTAAAACAATGCTTATAAGCCAAAATTTCATAACAATTGTTTCCTCAGTCCAGCCAATGGCTTCAAGATGATGATGAAATGGTGCAATGCGGAATACCTTTTTTCAGTTTCTGAGTTTTTTTGATAGGAGCTGTATGATAACAGAGAGGAGTTCAAGCCAGAAAATCGCAGAACTTACAAATAGAACAGATAGAGTATCGGTCATCATGGCGATTACTGCTAATGTTGCTCAAAGAGAGAGGGAGCCGGTATCTCACATATAAAAGGATGCAGGTTTTATATTAAACCACAAGAAAGAAATGAGAGATCATGCTATAATGAGACAAAGAGCGGAAAGAATGGTGAGTCATTTATCGTAACAAATGAAGGCATAAAGTCAGAAGTTCATCAGGAGAATGCCACCAGCAAGGCCATCAAGGCCATCGGTAAAATTCACGCTATTCGCTGTTGTTGCTACTATAAGTATAAAAAGTGGAATATAAAATATTCAGAGGTAAATCTCACCAAGCCATGGTAAGCTAATACTATCGAATTGGAGCTTGCCATAAAACCACCATGCTCCAATTCCTGCGAAAAGAAACAATAAGGTGAGCTTGACTCTAGCAGAAAGACCCTTGGTTCGTCCTATTTCGCGAACATTGAGATAGTCATCTACCATTCAGATGCCTCAAACAGTAAAGAGCGTAAATAGGGCGAGATATGTTTCATTTCGATTCCACAGAGAATAGCGTATTGTTAGTCCAAGTTCGGAAGAGAATTTTTGAATAAAAATTGAACCCAAGACTAAAATCAAAATAACAAAAAGAATTATCCCTCATCACATTGTTGGGGTTCAAATCTTTTGAGCATGAAGTTTTGCAAATTCAGTTGCCTTCCCTATGAGTCATTCCTCTCGAATTTTTTTTCAAAGATTATAACGATAGAGAAATTCGATATAAGGCGGAATAAAAATAAATGTAGCTACTGTTCAAATCAGTAAATATGAGAGAAGAGTGGAAAGATGAGTCATAAAAAATTCCCCGTGAGTATAGGAGACTTTTCTATTTTTGCAACCCGAGTAGTGTTCATAATGAGTTGAACTGTGATTGTCTTAATTTTCTTTTATAGGAAAGGAAAAAATATCTATTGCAAAAATTTGTACTATTTATTTTCTTTTGGAAAAATAAATGGAACAAGGTATTCTCGAATTTCTTTTTCAAAGTCTTTGTTTTCTTCCGGCATTTGCACTTCAAAAACATATACAAAGTCATTAGCGTTTGGGATCTCATTTGAAATAGATATATCGATTGGATCGTATTCAGCAATCTTTCCTTCAATAAGCATAAGCATATCTTTCACGGTATCTGGATGTCAGATCGTTTTTTTGAATGGAACACGAAAAATGTAGAGATAAAATCTTCTTCGGGTAAGATTTTCAAGTGATTCAGTACTGAGGATTTTATTTGGTATGTAGACTACTTTTCCTTCAATATTCATAATCTTTGTGTAACTCATTGTGATTTCTTCCACGACTCATTCATGTCATTTGACACGAATGGTATCACCTATCTCAAGCATCTTTGAGAGTATGATAGAAAGACTTCAGAGAAGATTTGCAATAATATCTCTACTTGCAATCGCAAAGATTGCTCCTCATATTCCGGCTCATGCAATGAGTCCATCAGTATTTATATGAAGACTTTCAAGGATAATAAATCATCCAATAATCCATATAAGAAGGAGTGTAATAAATCTTAGAGTTGGAAGGAACTTCCTGATAATAAGATGATCAGCTCAAAATGAGTATTTTATTTCTCTAAAAACAATATTTGTAACTGACGCAACCATGGATGTTACAATGAGTCAAAAGACGGTTTTATAAATATTATCAATAATGGTTCGAATCTCTGGATTAAAAGAAAACATATTCGATCATAGCACTATATGATAAAATATAACTACAAAAGAAAGTGATATGGACCACCACAAGAGATACCAAAGATTTGAAAGTCGAGTTTTTATGAGCATAAACCTATTTTTAGTATACTACACTATTATTTCTTTCTATGCAAAAAATGAAGGAATTCTTCTCAAGATATTTCAGGAATTCTTCTTGCAAAGAAGTATATTATTCCTATACTGGAGCCACTTTATGGGATTTCGTATTTCGAACATTCATGCCTATGATCGCTTTATTGCGATAGATCTCTGATCATATAGGGTTCGGAGCGCTTTATATTCAATGAGTGATGGAATATTAAAATTAGATGGATGTGCTAATGTAAGGCAAAATAAAAGAAACTTTCAAGATTGAGCAATTATGGATATGCAATGAGTAGCAGCAACCATTGAAAAATCAATCCATGAATCATGCAAATGAATAGAATCCATACCAAATGATATAATTATAGCCTTCTCTCCAGCGGTATGTATTGGAGATAGTATCTCGAGTCAATATATTCGGCATGATTCAGATGAGCCACTCAGCATGGATGAGCTTGATCTGATGATAGAGAAAATTGAAAAAACTTCACTACTGCGCGTAAAAGATAGGGCAAAGTCAGAATTTGCCATTATTCGAGATGATATTCGGCTCATTTCTAGCACTATTACCTCTATAACAATAGATGGAAATTCTGTTACTCACCCTATATGAATGACGGGACAGCATGTTCGTATTTCAGTTCTTAACATCTATACTCTTGCAAGTGAATATAATATACTACGTTCTATTATTTCAAGTCTCTGAAAAAATGTTATTTCTATAGTTCCAACGCCAGTTATACTTCCGAAGATTGTTGAAAAAAGTGCGCATGAGAATCGTAAGGCTCTATTTATTGATATCTGATACACACATATGACCGTTGTATCAATGATAGATGGAGAAATATCGTACTTTGAAACTTTTTCTGCATGAGCAAAGATGCTTATTGATATTCTACAGGCAAGCTTTCCAGAGTATTCATTTACTGAAATTGAGAGCCTTCTTATGCGTATGAAGCCAAATGAGGTTGATAACGAGATAAGGAAAGAGTGTGCATCCGAATACTTTTCGTATGTTATTGATGCACTGCTGAGTATTATACAAAAAGAAAAAGATAGCCTTAAGGATACGGTTCTTTATGTATCGTGATGAATATTTTCTTCTGAATGGATAAATAGGCTTTTTTTGAACCAAATTGAATGATCTGTATGAATTCACACAAAAATACAAGAACTTTCAGGGCTCGTATGAGAGAAAGTAATCCCTAAGGACTTTATTATAACGCACTGACTTTCTTTTCTTGGGCAGGAACTTCTTCACATAAAAAAAGATCCCATAATTCGAATTCTTCGATATACTCTCTATCACTATGAATAATAAACTCATTCTTCGAAAGGAGCTCTCCCTTATTCAGGCACTCCGACTCATCGATGAACGAATAAAAAATAGCCAAACTCCAGTACTCGTGGATATGAGTGAGGTAAGCTTTCCTCTTACGCGCGATGTTTTGCTTGTAATGAAGAAGAGGTTTCGAGTTGATCAATTTTCGCTCTTATTGAGTTATGATTATGAAGTGGAAATGGCTCACTCTTTATGAATCGGGGCAGAAAAATCATGAGTTAGGGCAGAATTTGATCGAGAATTCTCTAAAAAAAATATTCTTGCACATAATCTATCAATGTGGGAATATTTTCTTTACGAACTCCGAAGAGGAATGGAGTACCTAAAGTTTCTTTTTACGAGAAAGCGATCAAAAACACCAATACACACCATAAAGAAGAGATCTCCGAATACATTTCTTATTGTTGCGGGTCTTGTCATGTCACTCTCATTGCTAATGTTTATATTCCATTTCGCTGTCTCAAAAACCTATGTTTACGTCGTTCCACAGACAACAGTTAGACCTATTAGTGCGAATATTATATTTACTCAAACCCCAGGACAGAGCGGAGCTCTTATGTCACAAAAAAACGAAGTAAGGCTTAAAAAAGTCTCAATTCCGGTAGAGTACTCTATGAGATTTGCAATTGAAACTATTGATCAAAACTCTGCAACTTCTGCATGAGGTCATATTACCGTTTATAATGAGCTTACAATACCTCAAGCAATGAAGCCAAATACGAGATTCGTCTCTGAAGAAGGCATTGTATTTAAAACAGATGAGTGGATTAATGTTCCTGCAGCTCGTCAGGTTAATGGAGTGACTGAGATTGGTGCGGTTGAAGTTTACGTCAAGGCTGAGCAACTTGATGAAGGTTGAAGAATTGTTGGATCACGTGGAAATATTCCTACAGGTACATATCTTTCTATACCGGGACTCAAGTTCAATCGTGAGAAGGTTTATGCAAAGACAAAAGAAAATTTTCTCTGAGGGGCTGATTCAGCAGTTAGAATTATTACTAAGCCAGAGATTGAAAAATGAAAGGCAATACTTCGTGAACAACTTAAGCGGACTGCTCGAACAAATCTAGATGAGTGGCTAAAAAATGAGAATGAGAATAATAGTGAGGATTATGCTCTTCTGATGTGAGAGGCCCTTGTTCTCACGGGTGAAACGATAGTGATTGCGTCATGAGAAAAGATTGGAGATCCTGCAGATGAGGTAGAACTGAAAGGATCAATCAATGCTTACGCACTTATCTATGATCGAAAAGCTGTAATAAACTATCTTGCAGGAATTTTTCGAGAAAAACTTCTTCTTGGAACCGATAAAGAGCTTGCTATTCACGAAGAAAGTCTTCGTCTTACTAATATAATAACTCGTGATGAAAATGACATGAATATTAAGGCCACAATGGAGATGAATACGACTATTACTTATGATCTCGAAAACTCGAGCAATGAACTTACTCGTCGTATGCAAGTCATGATTGCTTGACTTCCCAAAAAGGAGGCTATTAATCGACTCATAGCAGAGGGTCGTGTTCATGAGGTGGAAATTAAATTCTCTCCATTTTGGCTCACACGGGTTTCCTCAAATCTGGATAATATCGAATTTGTAATCCGAAGATAGAGTGCTTTTTTAATCTTCTTAAATTTTTAACTAAAAATCGTGTCTCTCTCTCAAGATATAGAATCTAGGGTCAACATTCTTGATATCGTTGGTCGATATGTGGATGTAAAGAAAGCGGGAGTGAATTATAAGGCGCTCTGTCCGTTTCATAATGAAAAATCTCCATCATTTATTATTTCTCCACAAAAAAATATTGCACACTGTTTCTCTTGTGGGAAAGGGGGTGGACCTATTAAGTTTTTGATGGAAATGGAGAAGATTGAATTTCGTGAAGCTATTCAAGTTCTTGCAAAGGAGGCATGAGTAGAGCTCAAGGTAGATTTTCAAAAAGAGAAAGCTGAGGCTGGAGGCGATATCTATGCCCTCTATCGAATAACTGCACAATGGTACCATGAATCGCTCTACAAAGAAGAAAATAAGCGTTATCTCCAATATTTGCAAGAGAGAAAAATCAGCGATGCAACGATAAAAAAGTTTCAACTCGGTTGTTCCACTTCCCCGAGGGATTTATGGTATTATCTTAAGGAAAAATGATTTAGTCCACAATTCCTTATTGATTCAGGCATCTTTATTTCTGAATGACGGGATAAATTCTTTGGGCGTATTACCTACCCTATTGCTAACAGTATGGGTCATGTAGTAGCATTTACTGGTCGTGTTCTTGATAGTGCGCTCCCCAAATACCTCAATTCTCCAGCATCAAAAATATTTGATAAGAGCTCTACACTCTATGGCCTCCATCTTGCTAAGCAAGCTATATCAAAAACAGGTGAGGCCTATGTTGTTGAAGGGCAAATGGACACCATCTCTCTTCATCAGGCATGAATTGAAAATGCTGTATGAATAAGCTGAACAGCCTTAACAAAAGAACATATTCATATCCTAAAACGATTTGCTAAAACCATTTACCTGTGTCTTGATAGTGATGACGCCTGAGTGAAGGCTACTTTTCTTTCCATTGAGTCTCTTGCAAATGAAGATATTGAGGTAAGAATTATGGAAATTCCAAATGGAAAAGATCCAGATGAATTCATTAAATCATGAGGTATATTTGGCGATCTTAGGTGATCTGCACTTTCTCCAATTGGCTTTTATCTCAAAGAATGAGGTCGAGAAGTTGATTTAACAACAATTATCGGAAAAAAGAAACTTATAGAAAAATGCTTAATCTTTCTTCTTTCATTGAAATCCCAAATCGAAATCGATATGCATATGAATGAAATTGCTTCAAGCCTTTGAGTCTCAAAGGACGCAATCCAGATAGAATATAAAAAATGAAATTTTGCCCGAGATACAAAGAGTTACTATAAAAAAATATCTCAAAATGAGGAGTTACAAAAGGAATCATTCACTCCAACTGAGCTTCTTGCATGATATATTTTCAGATATTCACTTTTCTCCTTGTTTTCTCAAGAATTTCAGTATACTCTAGCCGACTTTCCCCATGAAGGGATTTTTTCGCTATTATCTCACGTTATAAATCAGGAAAATCTTGATCCTGAAGAAGAAGAGCGACTCAAAATCTTGTCCCTTCACTTGGAGTCGATACATCCTGATGAAGATATGTCCCAAATACGAAAAGTATTCTTAGACCTCCTTAAGCATCTTCACATAGAGCTCCTTGTCTTAGAGAAAAAACGTGCCATAGAGACATGATGTTATACTTTTGAACATCATAACCAACTTATTCAAAAGGCTCTCTCGTTTTGACTCTCTCCGAGTGTCATTTGAAAATATAACCAATAGCTCACTATCATGGCTTCAAAAAAACAACCCCCAAAAGATACTGCAGTGGAAGAAATAGATCTTGCTGCAATAGATATTGATGCAATTAACATACCACTGGACACTATACCAAAATCAGTCACTGATTCTAAGAATAAAAAAGAAATTCATACCCATGAAGAGGAAGAATTTCCTTCCGATTCGGAAACTAATGATGATTTTGATGATGATTTTGATGATGATTTTGATTTTGAGGAAGAGGGTGCATCAGAAGAAAAAACTGAAGATGGATATGTAGGACCAAAAGATTTTTTTACAGATAAGCGTAGAAAAAAGAATTTAAAAAAGTTTCTTGATGTTACCGTTCCAGAAGAATTTCTTGATGGCATGCCAGAGCCAATGCAACTTCTCTTTAAAAAAGGAAAGTCTGAGGGAAAGCTTGTCTATGATGAGGTCATGTGAGCACTTCCTCCTGGGGATGATATTGAGCTTATGGATGAGGTGTTTTCACGACTTGCAAAGCTTGGGGTAGAACTCGTTGATTCTCTCGACAATGAGGAGATGTTTAAAGATGCTGGAAAGAAAAAAGAAGAAGTTGATCTCTCTGAAATTTCTGACGACTCGATTCGAATGTATCTCAATGAGATAGGACGATTCCCTCTTATTGATGCCGAAGAGGAAGTTCGACTTGGTCGACTTATTCAGAAGTGAGATCAAGAGGCACGAAAACGACTTGCTGAAGCAAACCTTCGTCTCGTTGTTTCGATTGCAAAAAAATATATGGGTCGTGGTCTTGGCTTACTTGACCTCGTTCAAGAGTGAAATGTTTGACTCTTCCGTGCGGTGGATAAGTTTGATCCTGATCGAGGATTTAAATTTTCAACCTATGCAACATGGTGGATTCGTCAGGGAGTAACTCGTGCCATTGCTGATCAGGCTCGTACTATCCGAGTTCCAGTTCATATGGTCGAAACAATAAATAAGTTTAATCATACCTATCGTCGCCTTACACAAGAACTTGCGCGTGAACCTCTCATGGAGGAGCTTGCACTTGAGCTTGAGATGGATGTTCGAAAGGTGCGTCAAATTATGAGAATATCACAAGATATCCTCTCTCTCGACTCCCCTGTTGGTGGCGAGGAAGATACAACTCTTGGTGATTTCGTTGAAGATGATAAGTACCTCACACCAGAAAAAGCAACGAATCTCTCGATTCTAAAAGAAAATCTCTACGATATGCTTGATTTTCTTACGCCTCGCGAAAAGAAAATTATTGTTATGCGATTTGGTCTTGATGGTGGTGAGATGCATACACTTGAAGAAGTAGGTCGAGAATTTGGTGTTACACGTGAACGTGTTCGTCAGATTGAGGCTAAAACACTCGAAAAACTTCGAACGCATCCAAGTGCTGATAGAATTAAATTCTTTCATTAGCTCTTCTTTGTTTCCAGTATTTCCTTTTAAAGTCCATTTAAAGCAAAAAGCCTGATAAATATTCCCCAATATCTATAGTTCCTATTTTTTTATTTATGAACTATGCCTACGGCGGATACGATGTGTGAGCGATGTGATGGTCTTTGTTGTCGCGTCTACGATATATTTGACTCTAATACTGGTAAACATATAAAACAAGCATGACAAAAATGCGGATACCTCGATATAAAGAACCGCTGTCGAATATATAAAAAATGGAAATGACATCTTGGTTTTCAGGATGTCTGTTCAAATTATGACTGTATGGAAGCTGGACCAATTGTGACGATTTTTTCTCGGCGTTTATCTGAGGCTACAGAAGGCAAGTCATCAATTCTCTCTTCTTTGCTCGAAACAATACGCATCGCGATCGTAAATCAGCCCCATGAAAGAAGGGCAATACTTGATTTTGCAGCAAAACTTCTCAATGAGATAAAAATCGATGAGTCCCTTTCCCTTTCTGTAAAAGTAGCTAGAATAAAGATTGAGAGATGGGAGAGGGTCTGATAAAACTATAAAAAAGATTTTTTAGATTGAGAAATGTTTACAGAAGAAAAGCTTGTTATAGTTGGAGTGTTTGGTAGAATAATATACCACAAATAATCTGGGTTCGAGCTTTTCTCAAGAAACTCATCGAGCGACTTGGATTTCTTTATCGAGCTAATATATACACCTTTTTCGAATTATTTTTGACAGTTCAATATGTCATTCTTTCACCTGAAGCCATAAGCTCTTTAGTCAAATATCGAGTATCCTTTGAAATTCAGCACTTTCATGAGATCATACATGGTATACTTCATGCATTCGCAAGTTATTTTGTAAGTATCTCATATCCTGTCTCTGTTACGAGCACTGTGTGCTCAAATTGAGCCGAGAGGGATCCATCTTTGGTTCGTACAGTCCAGTTATCTTTATCAATCTTTGTAGCATATCTTCCAAGATTAATCATGGGCTCTATAGTGAAAATCATTCCAGGTTGCATTTTTGGTCCGCTATTTTTCTCGGCTTTATGGTAGACATAGGGTTCTTCATGAAACTGAACTCCCACTCCATGTCCGGTGTATTCTCGTACTACAGAACATCATTCCCCTTCTGCGTATCTCGCAATTTCATATCCAATATTTCAGAAATAATTTCCTGGGCGAACTTGTTCTATTCCAATTTCCCATGCTCGTTTTGTGACTGCTATGATTTTTTTTGCCTGATCTGATAGGGCTCCTACGGTGTACATGCGAGAGGCATCTCAAAAATATCCATCAACAATGGTAGTGACATCAATATTGAGAATGTCTCACTCTTTCAGAATTTCATCAGTTCTCGGCACTCCATGACAGATAACGTCATTCAAGGATATGCAAGTACATCGTTTATAGGCATTCGGTGATTTTCCGTACTTATTATTTCCAAGATAGTCGATGCATGCTGAAATTCATCCATTTTTTATGATAAAAGCGTTCATGATATTATCGAGCTCGAGGGTGGAGATTCCCGGCTTTACATAGGCACCAATCATATCAAGAGTCATTGCTGTAAGTTTTCACGCCTTTCGTATGCCCTCTATTTGTTCCGGGGTTTTGATAAGAATTTTTCACATATTTTATAAATTTCATTTGCAGTATAGAAATAATTATATAATATGCAAATATTGACTATACATATTATATATGGATAATAGATTTAATTCTTCTAGTGGTTATATTAATAGGAAATTGCGAGCAAGCGTCATTGATTATGCTGTATTTAGTCGTGATCTTGAAGTTGCGCTTTCGATGAGTGGACATAGAGAAAGATATTCGCGATTATGGAGCCTTTTTTCTGATACTATTCAGACGTTCCCTGAAGTTTTAAAATTTTTTGCCACTCTTGATTTTAGTATAATACAGGAATCAGGACTTGCTTTCGATACGGATGATGTGGTCTATTTTCGATCGCTCGCACAAAAAAATCCTGATGTTGTATCACTTGCACAAGTCTTTCTTTGAAGGTTTTATATGTCTCGAGATGCTTGATTTTTTTCCGTTCCTGATCAGGAACGGGCTGTGAAATTCAGAACCTCAATTTATCCTGCACATGTCGCTTTTCCTGAAAGAAATTGGCATGGATATCCCCCTCCCAATACATACAATCTTTCCGAAGCCGTGTATTTCTTTGAGTCCGCTATAGCAGGTTGATCAACCTATTTTCGAGCAAAAATTAGCCTCCAATCAGCCATTAAATCATGACAAGTAACAAGCACGTATTTGTCGAGCTTTATATTAGCCTGCATGAAGCTTGATTTTTTAAATATTCTTCCCTGTAATACCGTTGAATATGTTGCAGCAAAGAGGACGCTTACCTTTTCGGATGTTGTTGAGGATCTTCTTGATATGCTTGATGGTATGCAGCCCTGAATGTCAAAAGAAATAAACGTTTGATGAGTTCCAGTGCGTCTTGCTATAACGCAAGCGAGAACAAGGAGGGTAATGCAAAATTATAATATCCAAAATATAGCCCTTAATAGGGACTCCAATGACACCAAAAGACTTGCAGATGGAGTAGGATGATTGATTGACGGGATTTCTAGTGATTCATTAGAGCTTTCACGTCAAACAAGATCTGAAATTGCTCGTATAGCTGGAGTTAATCCTAATTTTTTTATGAAAGCGCTTAAATATTCTCTTGCATTTTGAGTTGAAGATTACGAAGCAAATTCGAAAATCGTTTATGGAAACCTTCCGAATAAAGAAGAGGTTAATGTTTTCTCAGGGCTTTTGACTATAGAAGAAACAAAAGAAAGTGTGAGTATGCTCCTTTCAGATGTTAATTTTTATGATGAGAGAGTACCATTTCAAGAGGCGCCTCCACCTGAATCAGATTTCCGATTAAGAGAAAAGCTTAAACACGAGAAGCAAGCAAGTCTTCTTGTTTCCTTTATTACACAACTTGTAGATAAAACTCTCCTTACTCAGGAAAAATGAGCGAAACTTGTTATTCCTTTTGTAAAGGGGGTATCTCATGAGGTTTATAAAATCGTTGGAGACTCAATATCTAATGTGGATGAGATAGTAGTGAATTATGCTGGATCGCAAATAATCTTAACTTGTTTATAATATGCTTAAATCTCCAGATGGTGTTGCAGTTCTTCGTAATCGTCCACTGTCTCCAAGGTTACTCCAGATGCTCAAATCTCTTTTTGCAAACCAGATAATGACACTCTGAATTATTCATAAGAATACGCGATGAGTAGACTCAAGGTGGCTCTATGCACAACCAAATTTTACTCATGAACAGATGGTGCAGATTGATAGAGTATTAGCAAAAGTATGATTAAGACTTGCTAAGCGTTATGCAAATGTGAATTCCCTTATTTGTTATAGGAGAGTTGATGCGCATGATGACACTGAAATTCCAGTTGGTTTTACGAAGATGCGCATAGATGATTGTTCTTTTGTGTTCGTTCCACTTTATGGACATGAAGGATGAGTTTTTGTTATTGGTGAAGGTAATGATAAAAAAAAATACCCTATTCAAGATGGGAGTGTTGTACTTCTTGATCATAATGTAGAGCATGAAGTACAATTTCCTTTAGGGAAAGATCATCTAAAATTCTGACTCTCATTCCTTGTAGATAGAATTATCCAATCACCTCCCTCGGTTTTGAGCCATCCGCAGGGCCAACAATCCCCATCCCTTCAAGTATATCCACCACACGAGCTGCGCGACCATACCCAAGCTTTAAGTGACGTTGAAGCATAGAGGTTGAACATTTACCACTGCTTCGTACGAGCTCGATAGCTTCTTCGATAATTTTTGGATCTTCATCTCCATAGTCTCCTCCTCCGCTACTTCCCTCCCAGTTTCCTCGATCTCATTCAACAATAGTATTATCATATATTTCCTCAAGCATTGCTGGATCAATGGTACGTTTGATGTGATTGACGACTCGTTCAACTTCATCTGTTTCTACGAGAACTCACTGAACGCGTGTTGCTGCCATAGCACCAGTTGGGAAGTAGAGCATGTCACCACGCCCAAGGAGATCCTCGGCTCAGATAGAATCTAAAATGGTTCGAGAGTCAACCTGTGAAGCCACTGTAAATGCGACACGAGAAGGAACATTGGCTTTAATGAGTCCCGTGATAACATCAACCGAAGGTCTTTGTGTCGCGAGAATCATATGTAGTCCGACAGCACGAGCCTTTTGGGCGATGCGAGTTATGGCTGCTTCAACCTCTTTTTTATTTCCGCTCATCATGAGATCAGCAAGTTCATCGATAATGATAACAATTACGGGCATGCGATCTTTTGGAGAAACCTTCGCATTATATTCTTCGAGATTTCTCGCATTCACGGGTTTGAGCGTGCTATAGCGACGTTCCATCTCAGCAACTGCCCATTTGAGAGCATTGAGTGCTTTATCAGGTGAATTTATAACAGGCGTAAGAAGATGTGGAATTCCATCGTACACTCCAAGTTCTACCTGTTTCGGATCAACCATAATCATACGAAGCTCGCTCGGGGTATTCTTAAAAAGGAGAGAGAGAATAAATCCATTCATCCCGACTGATTTTCCAGATCCAGTTTGTCATGCGATGAGAAGATGAGGCATTTTTGCGAGATCTCAGGTAATATAATCACCATTGATATCTTTCCCCATTGCGAGTGCTAGACGGGATTTATGATGAGAAAATGCCTCATCGGAAAGTACCTCTTTTACTCAAACAATATCGCGCTTTTCATTTGGAACTTCAATCCCCACAAGTCCTAGCCCTGGAATCGGCGCTTGGATACGAATAGATTTTGCTTTTAGTGCGAGAGTAAGATCTTTTTTGAGGCTTTCAATCTTTGATAGACGCACTCATTCGCTTGGCCGGAGTCGATATTGAATTACGGTAGGACCAACACTTTCTCCTTCCATCTCAACATCGATGCCAAACTGAAGAAGTGTTTTTTCTATGAGTATTGATTTTTCTTCGATTTCTTCGGGGGAAACTATGGAACGATGCTCAATTTCATTTAGAAGTTTGACGCTCGGGAAATCCCATGTTCAAAAATCAACATTATGCTTTGGTTTTTGCTCTATAACTTTTCCATCATTGGTTTCAAGTGGAATTTTTTTCGTAAGAGAAGCAAGTGCATTTCCAATAATGGTCTTTCCATTCACGGGAGGTTTTTCTCATGATTTTTCGCGAGTCTTTTGTATGCTTTCGAGTTTCTTTTCAAGCTCTTCAGCCTTCTTTTTATAGGCATCATCCCCTTTTGATCGTTTTTGAGGAGCCTCTTCTTCATAACTTTCTTCTCGAGATGGTAGTACGGATTCTCGGACTTCTCGAAATGATGGGACTGATTCTCGGACCTTTGAGAGAATAGTCCGATATGATATACGTAGTGTTAGATAGATACTCGCGAACCAGGCAGCGAGAATTGCAAGAAATGCGCTTGATTTTCCGAGATATTCTTCAAGAGGCTTGTAGATATCAAGATATCCAGATACAGATTTTGTATACCAACCAATGAGTGAAGAACTTGTAATATAAAATAGAAGTATTCCTACCGCTCTCGAAGCAGACCAGCTTGCTTTTTTTACAAGGATCATAATACCAAGGATAACAAGTATTGGTGCAGAGGTCCATCGGTAATATTTTCCAAAAATAACCTTTCCAGCCTCAGCAAGGTATCACCCAATAACTGAAGATTCTTTGGTTGAAAGAAACATTAGAAAGCCGAGTGTCACCAAAATTCCTCATGCGAGGATATTTTGAAACTCATAGGTAAGGAAGGGGGAATTTGTTCTCGTTTTTCTTTTTGCCATAGGGTTATTATAGGGAAATGATTAAAAATGCAAAACGAGTTGAATTCCTTAACTATTTACCTATACTTTAGCTCGTTATTGTATCAAAATCTATATGCTTAAGCTCATCGAAACACTTCGTGCAAAACCAACCGATCGTAATATTCGCATCGTAAGAATCGTTTTTGCCACTATACTCCTAGGGGTAATATATTTTGGCTTAGATAAGACGAGTTGGGAATATCCTCAAATTCCTCAATTTGCCCTTAATATACTTTATGTCTTCCCTGTTATCTGATTTATTCGATGAATTTTTGATCCAGGAATTATGCGAAAAAAGCTTTGGAAATGGACACAAGTTGGTTTTGGAGTGGTTATGTTGATGCTTTCGTGGTTTTTTATAGAAACAGATATCGCAAGTCATCCAGCTGCACCATCAACATCAATTTCTTGAGAACTATCAGCTATTGATATCATTAATTCAACTCGCTCCACACAGCCAAGTGTGGTTGATACGGATTTCTGGTTGTGATTTTTTGGATTCTGGCTCGTTCTTGCTGGACTTACCATTGCATCAAAGAATATCACCTCAAAAAACGAGAGATATGGGGAAAAAGTAACAAAAATTCGAGTATAATTATTTTTTTGACAAATTTATAATAAGGTGAGTAAAATATTTATACTCACCTTTTTCCTTTAAATAAAGGAAATTTAGTCTCCTAGAATGAGTGTAATCATTTTCTTGACTCAGAAGAAGAGACCTGCTACTATGTATATGTCTACTTCACGAACAAATAGGTGACTTCATACACCACAACACAATACAAATACAAATAATAGAATAGACGCAAGTCAAATACTATACAAACCGTTCACACCATAAAGGTGGAACAAAAAAATAAGAGCTGGTTATTCTCTTTATATCAAAAACAAACCAAAGTGCAGTAGACCAAAGATTTTCTCAATATGAAGATAAGAGAAAATAGAAAATCCCCTTCTCGGCTTTCTAAAATATTTTAATAAGCCACGTAATGAGAAAGGGATTTTTATTGATTTGTGCTTCTAGCGTAGTGCTTTTCTGAGAATAGGATTTTATGCACCGAACTTAAAGAGCATTACATCTCCATCGGCTACAACATACTCCTTCCCTTCCATGCGAACTTTTCCTTTTTCTCTTGCTCCAGTCCATCATCCATTTTCTACGAGATCTTGCCAGTTTACGGTATCTGCCTTAATAAATTTCTTCTGAAAGTCCGTATGGATAACCCCAGCAGCTTCAGGAGCTGTCCAGCCTTTATGAATGGTCCAAGCTCTTACTTCTATTTCTCCTGCGGTAAAGTAATATTGGAGCCCAAGGAGGTCATAACACGTTCTAATAATCTGATCCATTGGATTAAACTCAATACCCATTTCAGAGAGAAATTCTTTTTTCTCTTCGTCAGAAAACTCAAGCATATCCATCTCAATTTTTGCGCTTACCGGAAGGACAGGAATTTTCTTATCAGTAATACCTGTAATAGAACGGAGTTCAGATTCAGAAGTATTTACCCTATCTTCAGCAACATTTACTGCATATATAAATGGTTTATTTGTAAGAAGATGAAGATCGGCAATGGCACTCTTTTCTTCGTCAGTCATTTCCAAAAGTGAGGCAATCTTCCCTTCCTCGAGGTGAGATTTTAATCGATTATAGATATCTTCGCGAGATTTTGCTTCTTTGTCTCCAGATCGAGCCTTTTTGGAATTATCGCCAATACGCTTATCGAGAGTTTCGAGATCGGCAAATATGAGCTCAAGATTAATAACTTCAATATCCCTCTTTGGATCTATCGATCCGTTTACATGATGAACATTTGAGTCATTAAAATCCCTGACAACCTGAAGGATAGCGTCAACGTTTCTTATATGTGAGAGGAATTTATTCCCGAGTCATTCTCCTTTGCTTGCTCACTCGACAAGTCCAGCAATATCAACAAACTCTACTGTTGCAGGAATGGTTTTAGCCCCATTTACAACGACTCGTATTTTCTCAAGTCGATCATCATTTACGTTTACAATACCAACATTCGGTTCGATAGTACAAAATGGGAAATTTGCCGCCTCTGCAGCATACGATTTTGTCAGAGCATTAAAGAGTGTCGATTTTCCGACATTCGGAAGTCATACGATTCAGATTTGCATAAAATATCACGAAAGAATAGGATCTAAAAATCAACTTTCTGTACCTGGGTTCCACTTCGTTTTGGTGCTACATATTTTCCAGTAAGTATCTTATAAATTCAGAAGCAAGCAATGCAGAGTATTGCCACTAAATAGATTCTTAGGACTATTGAAAGATATTTAGAATATTTACGAAAATCACCAATATGCATCACTACAATAGCGATATATATAAATATCACTAATAGTACTACGAGATAGATACCAAAGATAACGAGTTGCATACGTAACTATAAAGTACTCAAGAATAATAAAAACACAAGAAAAAAAAGAGACGATGATGTCTCTTTTTGTGTGGAGGAATGATTGTTTTATGAAGCAGCAATAAGGTTATCTTCTGTTTCCTGAGAACTATGCTTATGTGTGCCATGAGGATGAGCTGTGTGCTTTTCGGTATAAGCTTCTTGATGGCTGCTAGACTTTCTTGTTCGATTAGCTTCGTCGGTATCAAGTTCTTTTTCAAAAATTGTCTTCATTCTGAGCGTATGATCTCTTTCTCGATCCATGATTTCAGCTTCTGCATAAGCATTTTTTTCAAGTTCTGCGAAACGCATTTTTTCCATGCGATATCATTCAGCTTCGGTCATTTTTGAGTTATGACGCTTATCTATTGTTTCGAGCATCGCTTCAATATTTTCTAGTGATTTTTCGATGAATTCACGAGGAGTTGAATAGTGAGCTTGGGATGTCATAGATGAGCTTGATAGGGGTTTTTTAACTGAAACTGGAGCTTCGATATCTTCGGGTAGTTCCTCTGAAGATGATTTTACTAAGGGATTTGGAGCTTCAAAATTAAATGCGGCTGGTGCAACGACAGGTGATTCTGCGGGTACTTTTGGTTCATCATCACTCATTATATGATCAAAGAGGCTTGGACCCTGTGGAATATTAAGTGCATCTGAAGGTTGAGGGCTATCTGGGCTTGAAGATTTTTGGCTCGAAACTTCCGGCTCTTGTTGAATTAGAGTAGGCTCTGGTGTCGAATTTCCTTCAGGAATAAGTGACGGAGATTGGACTTGGTTTGTAGCTGGTTCTACAAGAGGCGTTACAATCATCGGTTCCTGAATTGGAGCAATTGGAGCAATTGGAGTAGTAGGTGCAATTCCTTGTTGGATAGATGATACAATTACTGAGCTTGAATCTTCTTCGGCATGTACCTTAGGGGAGCTATTTTGAAATGGCGTCATTTCTGTTTCATTGCTTGGTCAAAAAACAGTGCTTGCTGTTGTTTTAATGATGGTTGGGGTTGTGCTAGTTCACGATCCTCATTGTGCACCTGATTGTGTACTTCATTGCTGTCCTCACATGGGAGCTGAGCTCATTAGTGGGTCAGTTGGAGGATTTACTTGTTGTCCTGTAGGAGAATTTGGTTTTTTGAGTATATCATCGAAGAGTCACATAGAGTGAAAGTTAAGAATATGTCTCAAGAGTAGCACATTTTTTTTATATATGCAAATTTTTAAAAAACCCCCTATTTTAGGGGTTTTTAACTTGCGTGGCGGCTTTGAAGGATTGTTTCTATGAATCAGACTACATCAAGGGGGGTGTATTCAGATTTTCTTAAGAAATAATCAGAACCAAGTTCTTTTACTTTCTTCTCTTCATTCACTCATTCAAGATTGCTATTGGTAATAATGAGAGATCGGAGTGAGGTGTTATTTCTAAGTGCCTGCAAAACTTCAAAACCATCCATATTTGGCATCATTATATCAAGTATAATTACATCTGGACGAAGAGTTACAGCCTTCGTAACTCACGTCAGTCCATCGAGTGCTCGAGTAACTTCATATCATTTACTTTGAAGCGCAAGCTCATACATTTCGATAATATCGATATTATCTTCTATTATAAGTACCTTAACTGGCTTCTCAGCAGCAATGCTTTCATATTCATAAAAGTGCGTTACCCTTTCAAGAATCGAATCATTTGAAATTCAACTTGGAAGGAGGACGATATTCTTCATTACTTCAACCTCAATACTGCTAAGATCAACTTCTCATCGTATAATTACATGATTATTTACATGCATGAGTGAGTTTATTGCACTTAGATCCACACTCCTTATAAGATCCAAAATAATTAAATCAGGATTTTGTTCTTTTATTTCTTTGAGAAGATTTTCAATATCTGAAACATAGTGTAGGGAATGCCCATTCATAATGAGCTTTCCTATGAGATCTGCATCAAGAGTATAGATTAAGCAGTTTGAGCCTTTGGAAATCATACTAGAGTGGAAGATAAAAAGTAAAGGTGCTTCAAATTCACATTGTGGATTTTACTTCTATGGTTCATCAGAGCATTTCAACTACTTGTTTTGAGAGATTGAGGCCAAGTCAGGTTCATTTTATGCTTTTTTTTGTGTAGTCAACATTCTCCGACTGATTAAATTTTTCAAAAATGAATGGAAGTCTATCTTCAGAAATTCACATTCAACTATCTGTAATCGATATTTGAATTTGCTTCTTTGTATTTGAGACAACTACAGTGATAAATCCCCCTGATTGGGTAAATTTATAGGCATTGGATAGAAGATTGGTAATAATGAGACGAAATTTCTGTTCATCAGAATGAATAATATCTACGGTAAGCTCATTATTTAATTTTAGTGTAATTCATTTTTCTTCACAAAGCTTTTGGAATCATTCGAGGGCAGAGTTGATAACTTCTTGAACTTTCATATCTCCTAAGGAAATTTCCATTCTTCAGGCTTCAATCTTAGAAATATCAAGGATGTTGTTTACGAGCTCTATGAGTCCTTCAGTATTCTCAAAAATTTTTTCCATGTACCGACTTTGATTTTCGGTCATTGGTCCGAGGGTATTTTGAAGAAATAGATCAGCATAACCCTTAATAATCGTCATCGGTGTCCGTAATTCATGCGAAGCAATCGCAAGAAAGTTATCTTTATTGTTGTCGATTTCTTTTAATTTTTCATAGGCATCTTTGAGCTCCTTGTTTTTTTCATCAAGAGAATGAGTCTTTCTTTTTACTTCAGCTTGAAGTGACTGATTGAACTTCAGAATCTGAAGCGCCATAGCTATCTTTGGGAGAATTCGAAGAATCATCATCACTTCACTTTCAGTTATTTTTTGTCCTGTAAGTTTTGGTCCGATAACGAGAAATAGAAGATCGCTTTTACTTCATATTTCTATAGGAAAAATCATGCGTCACATCTCTCTGACCTCATCTACAAGCTCTCGAGTTCCTCATTCAATATGCTCATTCTCAAGTTCTGAAAGAATTAAGGGTCTTCTATAGGTATGGAAGTATTTTGAGGTATGCTTATATTTTCGCGCAATTGAAGATTGGAGAATAGAAACTCTATTGATTTTAAGACCTCTTTCAAAGAAAGGCTCTAAATCTCTGAGAAGTTCCAGAGTGTTTTTATAGACTCACTTTTGGGCAAGAAATATCGATACTTCCCTCTCTAGCTCCTGAAGAGACGATAAAAGAAAATAGCTTGATATTCTCCTTGATCGGATAAGAACATTTCCAAAAAGAAACGTAAGGAACAGGAGAAGAAATTCAATAAATCGAAAATTAAAAACCTTCTCAAAACTATATTCGTAGAGTTTTGTAAGTAAATAGGCAAACCCTCATGTGAGAGATAAGATAAATATTACTCGAAGCACTCTCATGATTGCATAGCGCGCATCAAAAAGATGATGATGAAGGATGGCGTATCCAATAATAATTGGATAAAACATCATTAAGATACTTGCATATGGATAAAGCATAATCCCAAATATGGGAAGATAAAGTGAATACCCACCAACAGCTCAAAATCCTATACCTACACCGAGATACCAGATCTGTGTTGCAAGGTTATAATTTTTTTCTCTTTCAATGAAGTACTGACGAAATAGAATGATGAATATATAGGTAAATGTCAGATTAAAATAAAGGAAAAATATGCCAAATGCCGTCGTCATCGGCATGTCGTAGTAAAATTCCTTAAAGACGAGAGTTGTATCAAGAATAAGATGCCCACTAGCGTTTATTATCTGAAAGGCAAATGTTAAAATATAGAGGATATATAGAAAAAAGAGATTTCTTCCAACATCCTTTTTTAGTACGCTCAGTACGGTATGTATTACCAATACTGGAACAGTTAAGACTCATACATATGCAACCCTCCACCATATCAGTGCTTCGGTGGGATTTTTTGTGGTTCCAATCATGAACATGCTTACTCAGAGAAATGTCATGGAGGCACAAACGGCTGCCCAGAGAATATTTGTTTTTTTGCTCTCTCAAACAAGCATTATCATTGCCATAATGACGCTAGTGATTGAAAGCAAGATTCCAGAGAGTGCAAAAAATGACATGCTTTTAGGATATCATAGTTTCTTTATCTGTGCAAGAAATGAAGTGCTTTTATTCCATCTTTCTCATATTATTTTTATTCTGTGAATACTTCAAAATTTGGTTTCTAGGATTTTTCACTTAGGCTCTTCGAATGCATAAAATAATCCATGCAAGAAATTATATTGAAGCTTCACAATTGCCAAATGAAATAAAAGAATTCCTTTATGTAAATTCTGTTGCCGTAAATAGACTTTCAACTCCATTTGATGTTCCAAATCTTCTAAAATTACTTCAGAAGTATTGACTGCGAATAAAACAGATAGTTGTAGCATATGAGGTTCCGCCTGGATTTACTCGGTCAGGACAGTATTTTTCAGATAGTTGATGTGATGTTGACTCAGTACAATGAGGAGTTGTGGATACCTACTCTCCTTGATTCTACTGACTATCGAGAGCTTATGATGGGTGTTTTAAGATTATACTTTTTATGAGAAAAGATATTTTTCATATTCTGCGACAGAAGAATAGGGCGTATATTAAAGGTGCTTATCATCTCTATAAGATGATAGAAGATCTCCTCTCTGATGAAGAGAGAAGAAATATGGATCCACTTGCATTCGTTGGTGTATTGCCAGGGAAGATTATTGAGTGGTGAGTTGCCTGACTTTGAGAAGAATACCAAGAATTAATAGATATGGCTGAGGCTACAAATAGAAACTCTGCTCGTTTTGTTGCTGAGGCTACAAAAAGAGTTTTAGAGGAGTATAATTTCACAAAAGAGAGCCTCCTGGTGCTTTGATCACATGGGGCACTGGGAAGGCAGATAGTTCACAGTTTCTCATGAAATATTCAAGGTTTTGATATAAAGAAAGATACATGCTGAGACACCAAAAAGATACTTGAACATGCTTCGGTTATTCTTGATTGTACCAATTGAGATAGCCTAAAGAAGGACTATCATGACTGATGTTTTCAGTTGTGAAGAAGATATATTTGGATAGTTGAGTCCTATCCTGTACCAGAATATACAACGGTTAGCGCTCTTATTCGTTCGGGTATTGATATACGGGTTCTTCACGTTAGATGAGTGGCAGAGTGAAATGGGTTTGACTGAGGCAATATTATTCCGTTTCCAATATACTGACATATTATGCCTTGTTGTACCTGAAGTCTGAATCAACCAGCATCTGATGTTGTTGTTGAAGATCTTTACTCAGAAACTGAATTTTGTAATTCATAATTTTTTCTCTATAATCCTCGATGAATATGAATTTTGTCCATCTTCATACGCACTCTCACTACACTTTCCAAAGAGCACTTGGCACTCCTGAGGCAATTGCAAAAAAGGCAAAAGAACTTGGACAAACTGCGATTGCCCTTACGGACACCTGAAATATGTATGGGGCTTTTGAATTTTATATGGCGTGTCGAGATGTTTGAATCAAGCCAATTCTCTGAGTTGAATTTCTTCTTTCAAAAAAATGAAGAGCAAATAGAGATAAGGATAATGAGCTTTTTGAAATTGTTCTTCTTGCAAAAAATCGCGATTGATATAAAAACCTTATAGATTTGGTAACTCTCTCCCAAATAGAATGATATGTTTCTGGGAGACCAAGAATAGATTTTGATCTTTTAGAGAAGTATCATGAAAATCTTATTGCACTTTCAGGTTCTATGTATGGTGAGATTGCGCAAATGATATCAACAGGAAAAGAGGAGAAAGAAATTTGTAAACGAATAGATTACTACATTTCCCTCTTTGGGAAAGATAACTATTATCTTGAGATAGAAGAGCACCCAGACAAATCACTCCAGCCACATATCAATGATACAATCGTAAAACTTGCTAAGAAATACGATTATGAATTTGTGGGAACAAATAATTCATACTATGTTTCGCCTGAGGATGCAAGTGTTCAGGATATAATGATGAGTGTTTCCGATGGTCGATCTCTTGATGATCCAGATAGAAATACTTTGATGAATGGAGATTATTCCATCCGTTCCTCACGAGAGATGGAAGAACTTTTTATCTATGCGCCGAAAGCATATGAAAATACAGCAAAAATTGCCTCAATGATTGAACTGGAACTTGATGTATGATGATATAAGATACCAAAATTTCCTCTTACAGACGAGCAAGAAGAAGAGTATAAGGAATTTATTCAAAATAATGAGAGGCAGAATATTTCCTGATGAATAGTTCTTCAGAACCTTTCTGAGGAAGAATGGTTTTTAAGAAAACTCTGTATAGGTGGACTTGAATATCGTTATGATATTGTTTTAAGTAAAGAAGATCATGATGTAATGGTTTCAAAGCTTGCAGTAAAAAAACCAGAAAAAAAGCTTTCAGAAATGATTATCGAAGAACTTCAGGAACTTTCACGAAGTCATTATCCTGAAGAGAAAAAATTGATTATTGCGAAATTAAGCGATAAACAAAAATCAATTATATCTCGATTGGAATACGAGCTGCTTGTGGTAGATTTAATGGGATTTAATGGTTATTTTTGTATTGTTGCTGATTTCATAAAATTCTGAAAAAATAATGGAGTACCTGTCTGACCTTGACGAGGTTCGGCTGCTTGAGCAATTCTTGCGTACCTTTCTTGAATTACTGATATTGATCCACTTCGTTATGGCTTACTGTTTGAGAGATTTTTGAATCCTTCTCGCGTAACCATGCCAGATATCGATGTTGATTTTTCTGATGAATGAAGAGATAAGGTTCTCGTGTATGTTCGAGAAAAATATTGAAATGATCATGTTGCGCAGGTGTGTACTTTTGGTACGCTTGCCGCACGTGCCGCTATTAAGGATGCGGGTCGAGCATTTGGGATACCATTTCAGGAAATGAATGAGTTTGCAAAACTTATCCCAGGAAGACCCGGCACTACTCTTTCGCAAGCCCTAGAAGAAGCTGTAGAGTTTAAGGCTGCATACGATAATGATGAGAAGTATAAAAAAATTGTAGATACTGCCTTAAAAATGGAATGATCCGTAAGACAGCTTGGTGTACATGCTTGTGCAGTAATTATTGCTCCAGAGCCAATGACCCATTTTTGTCCACTCCAGCCACCACCAAAAGATCCAAATTCTATAGTAACACAATTCTCAGCCGGTCCACTTGAATCGCTCGGTCTCCTTAAGATGGACTTTCTTTGACTTAGGAATCTCGCTATCCTTGATCGAGCAAAAAAAATAGTAGAACGGATTCATGCAAAAGAAATAGATCTTCTAAAAATCGACTATGAAGATTCTCATGTTCTCAATCTCTTCTCTCTCTGAGATATGACATGAGTGTTTCAATTTGAATCTGACTGAATGAGGCGATACTTGAAGGAACTTAAGCCTTCATCATTCGAAGACCTTATTGCTATGGTTTCTCTTTATCGTCCTGGGCCAATGTGATATATCCCAGATTTTATTGATCGAAAATTTGGAAGAAAGAAAGTAGACTATCCACATCCATCACTTGAAGAAATACTTAAGCCGACATATGGTATTGCTGTCTATCAGGAACAGATTATGCAGCTTGTTCAGGCATTTGCATGATTTTCGCTTTGAGAGGCTGATATTCTCAGGCGTGCCATAGGGAAGAAAAAATATGAACTCCTTATGGAACAACGTGGAAAATTCATCGAGGCAGCAGTCCAGTGCTGAAATAAAGAAGAACTTGCGATATATATATTTGATGAAATTATTGAGCCATTTGCTTGATATGGTTTTAATAAATCGCATGCGGCATGCTATGCTATGATAGCATATCAAACAGCATATATGAAGGCATACTTTCCCACAGAATTTATGACAGCGATGATGACGAGTGATGAGGAAGATACGGATCGTATACGACTCGAAATAACAGAAGCTCGAGAGAAAAATATTAAAATACTTCCCCCTGATGTAAATGAATCAAAAAAACATTTTACTTACATTGATAATCAAACTATTCGTTTTGGACTTAAGGCAATTAAGGGGCTCGGGGATGGTCCTATAGATATAATTCTAAACGAAAGAGAAAAATGAGTATTTCTCAGTATATTCGATTTTATAGAGCGCACATGAGGTGATGTTATAAATAAAAGAGCGCTTGAATCTTTGATACTCTCTTGAGCTCTTGATTCTTTCGGTGAGCGAGCTTCCCTTCTTGCCTCCATTCCGAAAATGGGAGCATTCCAGAAGGAAATTGAGTCTAAACGCGAAACTTCTCAACTTTGACTTTTTGATATGGGAGATGCGAATGAAGTAAGTCACTTCGATTTAGAAAAAACTCTTCCTATGTGACTTGAAGATCGTATAAAAGGAGAGAAAGCAATGATTGGATACCCCGTATCAGGTCATCCACTCGAGGGTATAGAATCCTATATAAAAGCAAAATCTAAGAATCTTTCCATGGTTCTTGAGTTACTTCAGTCTCGGAAACTTGGAGATGAGGATATTATAGGAGATGTCACTCTTGATGAAGACGTCCCTGAATCTCTTCAGCCAAAAATTAATCCTCCTCAGACCAATATTGAGAGCGACAAACAAGAAGAAGGTATAGTTGAGGAATCTAATCTTCCTCCTCAAGAACAAAAAGAGGAATCAATTTTTGCTCAACTTATGGGAATTGTTACTGAGGTTCGTAAAATACAGACAAGAAATTGAGGCATGATGCTTTCTGCTAATGTTGAAAGCGTTGGCTTTGATTTTCGTATTGTAATTTTCCCAAAAGATTATGATATGTATGAATCAAAAATAACAGAAGATACAATCGTGGTTGTTAATGGTCGTGTAAAATTTGATCATGAAAGAGGAGAATTATCAATATTTCCCTCCGCTCCATTTGGAAGAAAAAAAATGCTTGATGAGGCTTGAAGCGTAAAATGTTTCTCTATATCAGTATTTCGAGATATGGCAAACAATAGTTGAATGCTTATAAGTAATCAAAAATCTTCTCATCTAGTGGAAGATGATTCTTTCTCGAAGAATGAGCCAGCCCCAGGAAAATACTATATTGATATACCAGCATTCTGGACAAAACAAGATCTTCTCGACCTTCGAGATTTCTTAGAGAAAAGTCCCGTGGGACTCCATCCTATTTGGATACGTATACATGGAGTAGAAAAAGATACAAAGTTTTCCATTGATTCACTCTCTGGTCTTGAAGATTGGCTAGACAAGAAATGAGCCTAGAGGATTGAATCCATTCACTCGAATTAGGTAGTCAAAATGCAGTAGATGTATAGGAAATTTTCTTTTTGACTTCACTCCTCTTTCTTATATACTTCAGACACGAATTATTTTTTCGAGGAGCCTATATATTACTCATATACTGCTTCTCCCCTTTTCGAAGTAGTAAAGTATTCTTTCGCGGAATACTCTATCTTAAAGCCTAAAAATAAGGCTACACTATTTAACGGAAAATTTTCTGATTCGTATTTATCTATTTCCTCCTTTTTTTTATGTCTTTTTCCGAACTATGACTCCGCCCAGAAATTATATCCGCACTCAATGATCTCGGGTATCATACACCTACTGAGGTTCAGTCAAAAGTAATCCCTGTGGCACTCGAATGAAAAAATATGGTTGTTCAGTCTCAGACTTGATCTGGTAAGACAGCAGCTTTCGTCATTCCAGCGCTCAATTCTATTGATTCTCGTAGAAGAATGCCTCAGGTCCTTATTCTTGAACCAACTCGAGAGCTTGCCATGCAAACTCGAGATGAGGTATTTAATATTTCACGACACATGCGCATGGGATCGCTTGCCGTCTTCTGAGGGTCTCCTATTTGGAGACAGAAAGAGTGACTCCGTGCTTGACCACAAGTAATTATCGCAACGCCAGGTCGACTTCAAGATATGCTTGATAGGGGTTGGATTTCTCTTGAGCTTATCTCAACGCTTATTCTCGATGAGGTAGATCAGATGATGGATATGGGCTTTGCGCCCGCTGTAACTGCCATATGGGAAAGTATTCCCCACCTTAAACAAGTACTTACTTTTTCAGCTACTTATACCAAGCAAATTACGAATCTTCTAGATTCACATATAAGTGGCGAAAAGGAATCGCTTATTCTTTCCGCAACCCCAACAGTTGATACTATTGATCATGTATTTATGCGAGTGGGGATTAGAGATAAATATCCATTATTAAAGAAGCTTCTTGATCGATATCCTGATGATAAAGTGATGGTATTTACGGCAAAAAAACACGAAACTGAGGAACTTGAAAGATATCTTGCTCGTGATGGATACCAGGTTGCCTGTATTCATGGCGATATGGAACAACGAGAACGAATGCGAGCACTCAAGGCATATAAAGAAGGTCATGTAAGAATTTTTGTGGGTACAGATGTCGCAAGTCGAGGTCTTAATATGAACAACATCAATCTTGTAATTAACTACCACGTTCCACATGATCCAGAAAGTTATATACATCGAATTGGTCGTACTTGACGAGCTTGAGCAAGCGGGAGAGCGATAATGTTTGTTTCGACTGAAGAAGTGCGTCCATTTGAGAGAATTGAACGTATGCATAAGATTGAAATAACTGAAGTTGATGTTGAATGAACAATTATTCCTCGTCCGCCAAAACCAGAGCGCAGAAGTTGATGATTTGGAAATAAGCCAAGGAGACCATTCCGATCATGAAATAGTTATCGTTGAAACAGTGATGGGAATCGATCATCTAGTGGTTATAAGTGATCATACTGAAGACCGCCACGAAGTGAAAATCGATATCCAACCAATAAATAAGCATTCTTTTGGAAGTTTTGCCTTTTCAGAGAGAGAAAAAAAGTTCCAGCATTTCACGAATTAATTGAGTAAATATAGAATAGTATTTTTTTACTTTTCTTTAGTTTCCCCTATACTAAAAATGTTATTTTTTATCTTTTTCTATGCCTAAAAAACAAAAGAAACAAATTTCTGATTTCCTTGTTCCAACAATTATTGATAAAGTTGGCTGACAAGAAAGAGCTTATGATATTTACTCTCGACTTCTTGAAGATCGTATAGTATTTTTGGGTGATGCTATTGATTCCGCTGTGGCGAATACCGTTATTGCTCAGTTACTTTATTTAGAGAAAGCTGATCCAAAAGCACCGATTACGCTTTACGTGAATTCTCCTGGATGACATGTGACAGCCGGGCTTGCAATCTATGATACTATGCAACATATAAAGCCAGATGTAATAACGGTTTGTGTTGGGCTTGCTGCATCTATGGGATCAATCATTCTCGCTTGATGAGCGAAATGAAAGAGATATGCCCTCAGACACTCAGAAATCATGATTCATCAACCTCTTGGTGGTATGGAAGGTCAAGCAATCGACATCAAGATAGCAGCAGATCACATTATGAAGACGGGCGAGGTTCTCTATGGTATACTTGCGGAACATACCTGACAAAAAATTAATACAATCCGAGAAGATTGTGATAGAGATAACTATATGACAGCAGAGGAAGCTATGAAATATGGTTTAGTTGATAAGGTCTTATAAAAATGCAGCTATGCGTTCTTTTCTCCTTTTTCTTTGCCTCCTTCTTTTTCCTTCTTTTGTTTTAGCCTCAACTCTCTCAAAAAAAGAGGCCTGTTCTTATCCAGAAGGAATCCATAGGGATCCCCTCTATATTTATTGGCCATGAGAACTTCCTCGTGTGGATTGATTTCTCAAGAAAGATAACAAGCTCTATTATTTCATACATATTTTCCCCAATACTGATGCAATTAATCGCTATATAGAAAGCGATAACAGCCCTTATACAAAATATGGCTTTATTTCAAATAAAGCTTCCTATATGGTGCAATATGATTGCTCTCGGTCACGAGTTAAATTTCTTCCCTACCTTCGATCAACTCGAGGAGACCAATACGGTAAATTTCATTGGATTGATGGAGATATCCTTTCGTATACGATTACAAGCTATAATGCTAAATCATCATGTAAATACGCTGACGATATTATTATGGATATGAAAACTCTTGAAAGATACAAGATTGAAAATGACAAAAACTACCCTAATGCTCCGAATGGATATTGCCTCACGCGTACACCATATAAAAATCAATGAAATATGATTGTCCGTTTTCAGGTTGAAAAGTATAAAATTTCCACGAAAGAATCATGGTTCTCTCTTTATGAATATGATTTAAAGAAAAAATTCTTATCCCAGATACAATAATTTGCCTTCTTTGGTGTTTTTATGAAAAAAAGTGTTGCGCTTCTGGTTTTGCTCTTCCCATTATTTTCCCACGCTCAGTCATGAGAAGAGGAGGGTTTTATTCTCTATAAGAGGCCACTTCTTCCTGGTTTTAGCTTGAATCAGACTGATGACACTACGGAACTTATTTACAGGGGGAAAACCATAAAAACCTATAAAAATGCTGAATTTGCTATCGAGCTTCTTCCTCATGGACCAAATGAGGAGCCAGATTGCTATAATTCATCCATAATAACATCATCATCTTTAAGTAAAAAGGCACGTATTGGGGCAGATTATTTCAGGGACTGCTTTATTTTAAAGTCAGATAAAATTCTCAACCAATTCCTTCTTTTTTATTCTCCTTCCTTTGAGGGGAATCGTGTATCTATTTATGATATTAGGAAGAAGAAATTCTATCATTGGATTCTCAATACAGTTCTTTCTTATAGGAGAGATCCGAATGGTGCAATCATTTTTCTTACGAAAAGTACGCAAAATCTTTGTAATCGTTCAATCGTACTTTTTGAGAACGGAACATTAAAGAAGTTAACAGATAGCTGTCTTATGAGTTCAAATGGTATACCAGTAAAGATATATTGATTTAAAATACTATGAAATGATATTGAAGTTACATTTTCAGAACTCAATCTTATAGAGGGTGAATATGTTGTTTCTAAAACACAAAAACAATATATACTCACTCCCCCCGATTCTCAAACTGAAGATAAAACTATAATACAAACATGAAGCACTCTTCTTCTCCATTCCTTATCTTTTCATTAATCTCTATGAGAAAAATATTTCTTTTTCTTCTCTTCTTCCTCCCCTGTTTTGTCTATGCAGATATTGCTGGGCCGGTTCTCACAAAAGATCAGGCATGTTTAGGGGCTGATTGAGCATCTATGAATCGTTTGCAGGTATTCCTAAACTGAAAAAAATCTGATATACTTTATTTTTTTAAGGAAAATACAAGTCTCTATTACGTAGTTCCAATGTTTCCGAACATAGTGACGAGTCAATGAATTACAACGACCTATAATGCTGCATTATTTCTCTATCGGTATGATTGTACTTATAAAAAATCATACCTTCTTAGTAGCCAAAACCTTAAGAAGCTTTTATCAAAGTCGACTGTCTTTACTCCTGCAACACCATTTAATGCTACGATGACAAAAGAATTTAATTACGGACAAGTTGTTGGGGTAAGAAATTCTAATATCTTCTTTCTTATTGGGATAACTCAAACGGGAATTTCAGGAGCATATTCTTATGATTTGAAAAATATGAAATTTGAAAATCAAATATTTATTGACAATAATTGGAATCTGAAGAACTACAAAACGTATAATGGCGTTTATGATAATGAGGGTGATTGGCGATGAGTAGATGTATACTATAATGATAAGAAGATTTTTCATTTTGCAGGCTGTAAATGATGGTGAACTAGGAGACAAAGTGATGTTGATGATTTTTGTTGAGCCAACATTAATATTATTTCATCTTCGAATACGTGACTTCTTATGAAGATACTATATAATTACCCAGGTTCTCCCCTCGAATCAGGAAATTATCTCTTAGGTACCAATGGTTTAATAAATAAGGTAACAAAATAATTATGAAAAATCCACAAATTGAATCTTTACTCAAGAAATGAGTTGCAAGAATCATTGATGAAGATCATCTTCGAATGCGACTTGAACGATGAGATAAGCTCAGGATAAAGCTTGGAATTGACCCATCGGGTACAGTTATTCATCTGGGCCATATGGTACCAATTCTCAAGCTCCGCCAATTCCAAGAGCTTGGACATGAGGTGACTATTATTATAGGTGATGCTACAGGAATGATAGGTGATGCTTCTGATAAGGATTCAGAACGACCTATGCTTATGCGTGAACAGACTCGTGCAAATGGTCAGGAATTTTTGAAAAAATTTGCTCGAGTTCTTGATCTTGAAAAAGTAAAAGTTGTTTACAATAGCGACTGGCTTGATAAGGTGAATTTTGCAGGAGTGGGGGAACTTGCTAAAAACTTCTCTGTTGCAGAAATGCTTGATCGTGATAATTTCTCGAAGCGATATAAGTCGGGAGTTCGTATTTCTCTTCAAGAATTTCTCTACCCTCTCATGCAAGGGTATGATTCAGTCGCTCTTCATACTGATGTTGAACTTTGAGGAACCGAACAATACTTTAATCTTCTTGCAGGAAGAAGGCTCCAGGAGGCTTTCGGACAAGAAAAGCAAGATATTATGATGTTCGACCTCCTGGTTGGTTCTGATGGCAAGAAAATGTCGAAAACTTCACCAAATAGTGTTGCAATTGACGAAGCCCCACAGAGCATGTACCAAAAACTCATCTCGATCAAGGATGAGCTTATCGTTCCTTACTTTGAACTCACGACGGATGCGACACTTGATGAAGTTGCAAAAATTCGCAAAAGAATTGAGGATGGTGAACATCCAAATATTCTTAAAGAAGAACTGGCTCAGAGAATTATTAGGATGTATCATGGAAAACCATATGATCCGAGTGATAGCTCAAATATTGAAACTGTTCGAATATCGCTTGAAGATAACATGGATTCAATTGCTAACATTTTGAAGGCTATAGGCTTTTGTTCTACATCTGGGGATGTTCGTAATGCTCTTTCTGGAAAATCCGTGCGCCTGAATGGTGAGATTATTGAAGACCCAAAATATCTTGTAAAAGTAACTCAGGAAGGAGTACTTATAGAGATGGGAAAAAAGAAAGCGAAAAGAATAACACTATAAATTATATGATACCCAAAGAATTGGCTCATATATTTGAGCTTGCTGAACTTAGGATGAGGCACCTTCATGCATGAGGCTGACATGGATTTTATAAATGACCAGAGACTTTTATCGAAGGGCTCCTCAATGAGATAGATGAAGTAAAGATTGAATTTAATGATGATAAGAGGGTTCTTCTTGAGGATGAGCTCGGTGATGTTTTTTGGGATTACATATGTCTTCTTGAATCCCTTGATCAAGTTGGGAAAATTAAAAAAGAAAAAGTATTTGAACGGTGCTATCAAAAATTCTCTGAGCGTCTCAATGTGAATGATGGTTCAGATAACTGAGATTGGCAAAATGTAAAGAAAAAACAAAAACAGAGACTTATGGTGGAACAAAATCTAAATCATTAAACTATGTCTTTTTCTCTTCTTTATGTAACCCATCCTTCAAAACCTGAGGCAGATAGAATCAGTATAGGCCTCTTAAATGAAAAGCTTATTGCTTGTGCAAACTCTTTTCCTATTGATTCGCTGTATCATTGGGACTGATCTATTGCTCGTACCCAAGAGTTCGTAACTCTTTATAAAACCAAAAATGAAAATATAGAAGCAATCAAAAGATACATCGAAAATAATCATAAATACGATATCCCATGCATTATGAAGATTGCAGAAGTAAGTTCGAATGAGTGATATGAAAATTGGATACGAGGAGAATTACTTTCTTAAATCTATAATGCGAAAATTATTAATAGTTACTTGCGTGCTTGTTTTTGTGGCTCTGGACATGCTTTCTAAAGCATATTTCGAAGGGTTGCTTTCCCATGGAGAGAAAATTGCTCTTTTTTCTGATTTAATCACATTACGGCTTTCATATAATTCATGAGTTGCCTTTTCTTTTCCTATAGAATGAGCTTTTCTTGTATGGATTACGATTATTATACTTGCATGACTTATTTTTTACTACATAAAAGAAGAATATAAAAAAAATTTACTGCTTCTTGATATTTCGTATGTCCTTATTTTTGCGGGAGCATTTTCCCATGCTTATGAGCGAATATTTATCTGACATGTGGTTGATTTTATCGCTGTGAAATATTTTGCAATCCTGAATTTTGCGGATATATTAATCTCAGTTGGCGCTATTATTCTTGTTTTTGCTTATGGATTCTCCTCAGGTAGTTGAAACCGAAAATAATGTTACTCCAGAAGAACTCCTTGGTCCACCAAAGTATGATCCAATGGGTATACTTATGACTTTCTTAAGTTCTCTTATTGTGGGTGTTGTAGCTGGTATTATAATCATGCTTGCATCTTATTTTGCTATTTGAAGATTTACTCTTGAGAGTGGTGCATCACCGATATTACTTGTTTTTGTAGCATTTGTCTGACTTACAATTGGAAATCTTATATACGTATCTCTTTTGGGATACATATTTCCACATGTGTTTTGAAGAAATCGAACATCTTTCTCACAAGTAATGATTTCATCAATTATTTTATATATATTTTTTATTCCTGTCTATACAGTTATAACAACGGTTTCAACGGAAATGAGAATTATTCTTATTGCCTTTTCGGCTCATGTCGTAATGAATGCTTTCTCCCTCAATCTGCTCATGTGAATTATTTCAAGGTATAGATATTCAATATTGTCATTTTATTCGAGTCTCATTTCGATGCTGGTTACAGCTATGCTTGTAATATATGTGCAATCACTCGTCTCAAAATCAGAAACTTCACTTTTTGTATTACTCTGACTTCCAATTCTTGCATATGTTCTCTCTTGAGTCATGACTACGGCATTTTCTTGGATATACTATAAAATATATCAGGCTTCTGGATCGGATCCACTCGGTTCTGTATTCTGAAGAATTGAAGAAGAAGAACGCGCTCTTGAGAATGAAGCAATTCAAACCTTAACACAGTTTCAATCTAAAAAATAATCATATATGTTTGCAATTGTTCGGAATGTTCTTGATACATATCTTCGAGAAAAGAGGGTTATCACTCTCTCTGACTTCACATCTGATATTAGTCAATATACCGCATCCAAAGAAGCAGTATTTATTACTCTCTATTATGAGTGAAGAGTTATTGCTTCGAGCGGGAGGATTGTTTGCAAAAAAGAAAATACACTTTATGAATGTGTTGATAATACACTCATGTGCCTTAAGGATTCTCGGTTTTGAGTTGAAATCCAAGATCTTGCTACTCTTTGAAAGATCCATATTCGTACTGATAGATTTTCCGCATGAGATCGCAGAGTTCTTCGCGATGTCACTGAAATTGATACGAAAAATGAATGAATTATGTTCTTGTCTCAGAATCTCTGAAAGTTCGCTGTTATTCTTCCGAATATGATTCATATTGATACCAGCCCAGCCGCATATTTTGATCTTGTCTGTAAAAAGGCGCAAATTGACTCCTCGAAACTTACGCCTTCAGACTATGTTCTCTATGGTTTTAGAACAAAAAGTGAAACAGATTTTGAATCTTAAATTCAAAATAGTTCGGATATTTGCAAAAATAAAAAAGATGTGGTCTAATGTAAAAGATCACTTTTTTTACAAATATGCACCCTCATAACACATGGTTTCAGAATATTGCACGAGTACTTCTCGTAATGTTTCTTGCTAATACCTTCTCTCCTACCTTGCAGTATGCATTTGCTGATTCGACACAGTACTATGTAGATGCTGTTTCTGGGAATGATGGAAATGATGGACTCTCTCCAACGACTGCCTGGCAAACCCTCGCAAAAGTTAACGGTACTCCACTTCTTCAGGGTGATACGGTATCTCTTTTGTGTAGTGCATCTTGGGCTGAGTCTTTAAATCTCAGCAGTCTCCCATGATCCGTCTGACTTCCAATAACAATCAATAGTTATGGTGGGTGTCCTTCCGATACTGCTACTGTAGAATGAGTGAATATTATTGGATCAAGCTATGTTGTGATTAGTGGTATTGATGTATCAGATTCTCTCCCTGGATCAATAGTTGATATTGATACTTCAAGCAATATTACTGTCATGAATTCTACTATTTCATGAGCAAATGCAACATGTGCAGCTGTGAATTCTTCCTCATGAGTGCTTATCGATGGCAATACTATTTCCAACTGTCTTGGAGCTCTGAGCGTTTCATGATCACTTACAACTATTTCGAATAATATAATTTCTTCAATTACGGGTGATGGTATTAATGTGTTGAGTAGTTACCCGGTAGATGTATCATATAATACAATGACTAATATTGCAGAAAGCGCTATTCTTTATTGATCTGATACTGATGTAATGAGAAATAATATTAGTACCGTTTGTACAACTTGATCTACTGAGTGTGCCGCGATTCGAAATAGCTCTTCGACAATAGGAGCTGTTACAAGTTCTCTTACTGAAAATAGTATCAGGGATGTAGGAACCTGAATTGCTGCTAGCGAAAATGCCTGAGTATTGGCTCAGTGAATAAGTGGACTTTCAGTGATAAAGAATGGAATTCAAAATGCTCAATATGCAGTAAGAATGGTGGATACGTCAAATTCATCCGTTTCTCAGAATATGCTTCTGTCATCTCGCATAAATACACTTTCTCTAATACAAAATAATAGCTGAGCAACACAAAATAATAGTTTTACAGGAAATACCTTTATTCAAAGGGCTCCAGATTATCCATATATTGAAATGCGTGATGAGGTTCCAGGGGCTGGTGTTGTCAGTGGATTTTCTACATTTGATGCCAATAGTATTTTTCCAAACTATAAACCAAATGCATCATATGCAAGAACGGTAAAATTTTGAGGAGAGGTAGTTGAATATACAAAGGCTGCACTCAATCAACTCGATCCGAATATTACGAAATTTGAGTATTTTGGATATAAGCCATATGTTAATACCGGAACCTATGCTACATCAAATCTTATTACTAATGGTGATTTCTCAGTAGATGCCTCAAATTGGAGTGTTTCTGCTCTCACATGAAGTGCTCCTTGAATCAGTTATAATGCAGTTGGAAGTAATGTTGGTTGATCTGCAACGGTTACGCCAGCTTGAGGGTCTCCAGATAGAATCTGGGTTACGAATGATGCAATTCTTTCCATTACTTCTGGACAAGTCTTTCATGTAACTGGATATGCAAAATCAAATTCTGGACAAATTAATCTCCGTGCCTTTCTTCATTCATCAGCTGATAAATCTGTAGTTTATTCAGACAGAATCGCTGAAACATATGCGAGTTCTACGGGCCAAGTATTTTCTTTCTATATTACCGCAACTACAACAGCAGCTGATGCTCAATTGACTCTTGAAACTTCCAATAACGATATCTCATATGAGATTGATGAGGTAACTCTACACAGACTCTCTACGCATGTAAAAAATACAAATACATACGAAGTGCTAGCATATTCAAATTCTACGGGAACTCCAGCAACCCAATCTTGTCCAGGAGGAGCACAGTGCTTCGCTTATGTTGATTGACTTAATGCTACGACAAGCTGGCCTATTACTATTGCTCCGTATTCAACTACTTTTGTCCTCTGGAACAACTCCCCAAATCTTACTACTACACCAGCTTGTAACATGAATCTTTCTTCATGATCAGTTCCTACTGGAGAACCAGTGGATGTATCATGGGGTAGCACATGATCTCTATCAAATACTCTCTATTTTGATACCTACACTGGATCAAATGTTGAATCCGTGTGAGCAAGTGGAAGTCGTACCTTTATTCCTCCGTATGATGCGGTAAGTACTATTACACTCAGTTTAGTAAACGATGTTGGTCCAAGTTCTTGTAGTGTTCAGGTAACAACTACAAATACAGCACCAAATATCTATCCTACAAGTATTACCTGATCAGAAGATGCTCCTGAGATTGATGGAACCCTTTCCTGAATTGATTTAAATCCTGGAGATAGTGTTTTCTTCGAAAAATCTTCTGATCCAATTCATTGAGTTCTCAATATTGATTCATCTGGAAGTATACAGTATTATCCAGCTGCAGAATTTTGTGGAGTAGATACATTTACTTTTCGTGCTTCAGATCAATTGGGTCATTATGCAACACCTATCTCGCAAAATATTGATGTAGATTGTATTAATGATGCACCGATAGCGGTTAACGATAGCGGAAGTACAAGTGGTCCCATGATTTCTATCTCTGTACTAAATAATGATACCGACATTGATAATGCCTATTCCCTTCAGACATTATCAATAGCTTCCTTTACTCAACCTATGAGTGGTTCTGTGGTTCAAAATGGTGATAACCTTGAATATACTCCTATAGGATCATTTAGTTGAACTGATACATTTCTCTACCGTGCTCAAGATCAAAGTGGAGCTCTATCATCAAATACTGGAGTTGTCTCAATTCGTGTGGTTCTCCCAAATGTTCCCCCACAAGCATACAACATGAACCCATCAATAAATGAAGATGTTGTACTATCAAGCGTCCTATCATGAAGCGATTTAAATGGCGATGTACTGAGTTTTACGGCACTTACTTTGCCTTTAAGTTGAGCGCTGAGTCTTTCTTCAAATGGATCATTTACCTATACGCCAACAGCTAATATGAATGGAGTAGATAGTTTTGACTTTATAGTGAATGATTGATTATTTGATTCAAATACAGGTACTGTAAGTATCACCATTAATAGTGTTTTAGATGCTCCAACATGAGTTGATGACTCTTATTCCCTCAATCAGGATACATCAATTTCAGCACCAGTTCTTCTCAATGACTATGATGTTGATTCAACTGTATTTTCTATAACTTGAATTACAAATCCTTCACATTGAGTAGCTACTCTTTCTGGTACAACTATTTACTATGTTCCAAATAATTGATATTTTGGGTCAGATAGTTTCACGTATCAGCTTGAAGATGATACAAACCAAGTTTCAAGTGTCGTAACAGTCAACATGAATGTTATACTTACGAATGCAACACCAACTGCCGACTCTTCATCGTTCTCAGTAAATGAAGATACATTATTCTCTTGAGCAGTTTCATGAAGTGATTTGGAAATGAGTACCCTTACGTATATCCTTGATTCAACAACTTCAAATGGTACACTTACCCTTTCTTCAACCGGATGAATTCGATATACTCCGAATCTAAATTATAATGGTGCAGATAGTTTCACTTTCCACGTGAATGACGGTGTATTGAGTTCCACATCAGCAACAGTAAATATCACTGTAAATCCAGTTAATGATACTCCAACAGCTGACGCCTTAAGTGTAACAGCCGTATGAAATAGTATTGTAAGTATGTGAAATATATATTCAGGATCATTGACTGGAAATGATATTGAAGGAAGTTCGCTTACCTATTCATCATCAGTACTTCCTGTGCATGGACTGCTTACGATGACATCAACTTGATACTTTACTTATACTCCAGCGGTTGGATATATCGGTTCTGATAGTTTTACTTTCTATGTAAATGATGGAACAGTGAATAGCTCAAATGCCACAGTGAATATTAACGTCACAAGCAATGGAGTACCTATTCCACTTGGATCATTTACTCTTATAGCTCCATCTTCTGTATATTCTTGAAGTTTATTCTGAGCAACAGTTCAGGCTCGAGATTTGCTTGGAAATATTATGACAACATACTCAGGTTCAATTGTGTTTACAAGTACCGACTCTTGAGCTGTGTTGCCTTCAAGTGGTGCAAGTATAAGCTTTGCTCCTTCTGATGCATGAGTTAAGACATTCTCAAATGCACTAAGTCTCTCAACAATCTGATCTATGCAGATAAAGGTTCAAGATACTGTTGATGCAAATGCTTCATGAAGTGTGTCCATATCAGTGAGTGTTGCGCCTATAGTTGTTCCAACTCCACCATCTTCCAATGTTTCTGTGTGACCTGGATGATGAATCTCTGCACCAATCGGTGCTCCTTGGCAGGTTATCCTAACTGGAAGTTGACAGAATCAGGTTCTTGGATCAACGCCAGTCTCTGAGCCAGAAACAAAATTTGCATTCCTTTGAGAAGGATCTGAATTGCTGAATAAACTTATTATTGTAAATCGAATTATTCAAGCTGATGGAACCTTTACAAAAGGAAATGATGGAAGCAATTCAGTGAACAATGATTGAGCCATAACATATCTTGTATGACTTGATGAGGAGAATCTTTTGGCTGATGATTCAACCCTCAATTTGAGAATAGCATTCTGGGATCATATGCATCGAGCTCTTGAGAGTTCAAGTCCAGATGATATGTATGAGGTTGCTCGATTGAAACTCGAATCATTCTCTTTTGAAGAAAGTGAAAGACTTTCAATGGCTCGAGAAACACTCCTTCGCATACTTGATTCACAACAAAGAAAATATCATGAAATTACAGATAGAAATATCACGCTTAATAGCCCAAGTGAAAATAATGATACCTTGACGGTGAGTGAAGATTCCTCAGAAGATTCTCTTGATCTCTCTGAATTAAACCTTACAGCCGAAGAATTAGCTCTTCTCTGAGAGTTATAAAGAATTGAAAGAATGTGTCCTATAATAGGCACATTCTTTTTTTATGGGACAAGACTCACATTTTGGTTTTTTCGCTGTGCAGTGATACCTTCAAAAAAGTACAAATGGATGATGGAGAATGAGTTGTTCCTTCTTTGTAAAAATCTCTTCAATCCTTTTATCGGTCTGCTCAGGGGTTTTTGTCTCGACAATCCCGATGCGATTCATGACTCGATGAATATGAGTATCTACTCATACATAAGGCATATCGTAGAGTACAGAAAGAAGAACCTTTGCTGTTTTTACGCCTATACCTGGAAATGTTTGAATGAGTTTTAGATCATTGGGTATAGTGCTTTGGTATTCCCTGGCAAGAATCTCTCAGGTTTGTTTTATATAGCTTGATTTATTTTTATAAAAGTTTACGTATTTGAGATGGTTTTCTATTTCATCAAGCGAAAGAGGAATGACATCTTCAGGATTGCGAACAATTTGAAAAAATGGAGGAGTGATTTTATTTACTTGTTTATCAGTTGTTTGTGCTGAAAGTATGATGGCACAAAGAAGCTGAAAGGGGGTTTCATAATTCAGTTCTATTTTTTTCCCTCAATAGAGCTTGTAGACTATTTCTATAATTTTGGAAAATTCGTGCTTCATCTTTACTTATTAGGATAAATAAATGCAAGATTCTTTTCGCAGATAATACGGTCTCTACATGAAAATATTCTTCATGGAATTCGTGAATCAATATAGGTGTAAGATCAGTTAAGTATATCTTGTCTGTGATTCTCAATAAAGGTTTGAAGATTGAGAAATTGGAGGGTAAGTTGCTTATAGGTAATAACCTCACCCGTCTTTCTTGTGAAATCTTGAAGAGTTGTGAGTATAATTGTTTTATTTTTGAGTTTTATATGAACTTCATTTTCTCTTTTGCGGTATATAATCTCCTCGATTTCTAGTTCTGGCCATGCGGACTCAAATCATGAAATCATTTTTTTCATGAGTTGTATATAATCGGCAGGGATTATCTCTCTATAGTCAATAAGGCTGTCTTCATTGAGGGCGAAGTCGACGATGTGTACATGCTTCAATCATGTCTTTTCTCAAGAAAGATCTTCGCTGGGTATCAGTATTCCATTTTCACTCATTCCCCATTTTCTATCACCGACAGATTCAATATCAGCCGTAAAAGTAATAGGGTATCATTCAAGAAGAATTTTAATATTATTTGGATAAAGCTTATCAATACGTATTTGGGAAATATTTTTCTGACTCGATTTTATGGAATAAATAACGGCATTTTCATCAAGGGTAAATATATTTTTCCCATAAAAATCCTCTATTGATCTGTAAGCAATTGAAACATCGATTCATTCATCAACGGCTTCGATAAGGACTTTCGATGGGGAAAGAAGAAAATACGGTGAATAAATAAGAATATAAGTTGATGCAAGTATTAGAAATATTCCAATAGACTTGAGATAAAATTGTTGTCTTTGGGAAAAATCTTGGGTAATTTGTATTTTTTCCCCGAGAAATCGTGAAAATGGGGAAAGGCGATTTCATTCTTTACGAAAGAAGCTCCATTTCTTTCTCCGAGGTTCTTTAATATGATCTTTTATAAGATATTTTTGACTTCGTTCGCCTTCTATGGATTCTCGAAAGGTTTTATTCTTTCGTTTTTTAATGGAATTGCGAATTTTCGCTAGAAAGGCCATATTGTTTATCGAGAGACTGTATAAGTGAAAGAATATCGTTTGAATTGTTTTTCTTTTTTCCCACCCGGTATCTGAGCTGAGGTATTTTTCTGAGAGAGAAATCTTTTGTTATTCTTTTTTTGGTAATTAATTCAGTTGGTGAAAGAAATTTTGGGAGATTTTTTTCGTTTTCCTGTGAAGAAACAAAGATATCAGCATAACTATAATCAGTACTCACCTCTACAGTGTTTACGCTAATTATTCCATAACTATGTTCGTGTATTTGTGAATATGTGAGTATATCTTCGCTCGCATACCTTCTTATTGCATCAGCAAGTCTTGATTGTCGTAAATTCATATTTTATAAGAGGACTGTATTATATAGAAAATATAAGAAAATAAAATCTAGTCGATTACTTTTTGTAAATCATCTTTAATGGGTCATTCGAATGTGTAATCCTTTCAAAAAAGATTGAATGAAAGCTTCCACGCATGAAGCCATTGTCTTTTAAGTGCATAATGTTCCTCCACTTCCCTATTTATTTTTTCATTTCCATATATTTTGTCTCCAACGATTGGAAATCCAATTGATGAAAGATGAACACGAATCTGGTGTGTGCGACCCGTCAGAAGATCTATTTCTAGGAGTGTATATTTTTCATGGTGATAGCCAAGTTTTCGAAACTTTGTTTTAGCGATTTTTGGATTTACCGGATCTCGGGTGGTCATTTTTTTTCGATCAAAGGGGTCCCTTCAGATGAAAGACTCGATGTATCATTCTTCATCCTTCACTCTTCAAAAAACAAGAGCAAGATACGTTTTAGAGATAGTGCGTTTTGCTATCTTAAGCTGGAGTGCATGCATTGCTTTATCATTTTTAGCTATGATAATAAGTCCACTCGTATCCTTGTCGAGGCGATGAACGATCCCTGGTCGCTCTACCCCATTAATAATAGATGGATTTTTGTATTCACCATCATCGGTACGTATTCAGAGTGATTTAAAGTGGTAGAGGAGAGCATTCACGAGACTTCCCTTTCTTCATTCTTCCCCAGGTGTTGGGTGCGTATTCATCCCAGCATCCTTATTTATAATTGCAAAATCATCATTTTCAAAGATGATATCGATTGGAAGGTTTTCTGCTAGAAGTTCCATATTTTCTATTTTCCATTCGATACGAATTTCATCTCATCGGTAGATTTTTTTATTCTTCGTGAAGTTTGCTCCATTACAAAAAATCTTGCCTTCCTCAATCATTTTCTGAAGGTAACTTCTTGATTTTTCTGGAAAAAGAGCTGACAGATAGGTATCGACTCTTCGGGTTTCACGCTCGTCGCAATATACCGAAAAGTGAGAGATGGAGTAATTATTAGAGGATCGCATTATTTTTTATGTCTCTATCAAAAATCTCTGAAAGACATTTGAATTTATACGACAGAAAGTATAGATAATAAAAATAAAAATCAAAATAAACACTAAAAAAAGTTGATTTTCAAGAATCAACTTTTTTTCATTTCTCAAAAAATTAAATTACTTTTCTCTCGTATCCACAAATCTCAGACTCATCGAAGAATCGTGCGATTTCAGCAGTTGCATTTTCTACTGAGTCAGATGCGTGGATAAGGTTGTATCGTATGGTTGTAGCGAAATCAGCACGTACAGTGCCCATAGCTGCTTGAGCTGGATCTGTGGCACCACAAAGTTGGCGCATACCGTTGACTGCATTGTCTCCTTCAACAATCATGAATACTACAGGCCCCATTGTCATATAGGCAACAATCTCAGGGTAAAATGGCTTTGAGGTAAGGTGACCATAGTGCTCATCAAGCTTTGCTTGAGTAACCTTCGCCATCTTCATTGCAACAATCTTAAATCCTCGATTTTCAATACGAGTTGTTACAGCTCCAATAAGTCCTCGGTGAATAGTATCAGGTTTAAGAATAATAAGTGATCGTTCTGCCATATATAATTAGGGTTAGAATATAATAAAAAGTAATCCTTTTGCGAGCATCATATAGAAAATTCGCAAAAAGCAAGTTTATCCTTCAAGACAATATTTTATAAGTGCCATTCGAATTGGAACTCCATTCTTTGCTTGTTCGAAATATTTTGCTTGTGGGAGATTATCGACCTCGAGAGTGATTTCATTTACGCGCGGGAGAGGGTGCATAAGTATGGCATCGCTTTTCATTTTCTTTACCGTAGCTTCATCAAAAATAAAACTATCTTTGACTGCTTCATAGGACTCCTGATTTGGAAATCGTTCTTTTTGTACTCGGGTCATATATATGACATCACTTGAGGAGAGGAGTTCTAATGAAAGTTCGCTCGAAAAGAAATCAGAATCTCTCCTATAATTTTCGGGAAGATTGAGATCTTGCGGAGCTATAAATGAGAGTTCTACTTTCGGGAAATTTCTCAGAAGAATAGAGAGAGAATGAACCGTTCTTCCATATCTAAGGTCTCAAACAAATGTGACATGAAGTGGTTGGTCGAGAAAAATTTGAGGAAAAGACTTTGTAATTGTATAAAGATCTAAGAGTGATTGTGTGGGATGTTCTCAGGAACCATCTCAGGCATTGATTATGGGCACTTGGGAATATTTGCTTGCTATCTCTGCATCGCCAGTATTTTTTGATCGTATTGCGATAATATCAGCATACGACGATACAATTCGAATCGTATCAGCAAGTACCTCTCCTTTTGATTGACTTGAGAACTGAACATCAGTTTCAGATATTACCCGACCTCCAAGTCGATGCATCGATGTCTCGAATGAAAGCCGTGTACGAGTTGATGGTTCATAAAAGAGGGTTGCCATAATACGTTCATCAAACATGCGACTTCCTCATTTTATGAGAATTTCGTCCATTTTTTGAGCTTCTGACATAAGATACTCGAGAGCTTTGCGTGAGAATTGTTTGCTTGAGAGTATATGTCGCATAACTTTAATGGTTAATGAGTCTATTCCTTCGGAACTCTTTTCAGAGACTCAACAAATCAAACTATTTTTTTCTTATTTTCTACTGTATTTTCCCACTTTCCGACGAGGCCAACGGTAATTATTATGGCTTTATCTTCGAGATAATCGATATCTAATTTATACTTATGTCCGATATAAGTCTGGTAATTTCCACAATTTCGTTTTGAGAGCGTCTTGAGTTCATTATCCAGAAAGTTCTCAAGAGAGCGAATAAATGTTGCAAAATCGGGCTCAAATTCATTTGTTATATAAGGAATTTTAAGAATCTCTTTTCTAATACTATCAGCATGCAGATCTTCTTTTTTAATAGTTTCAGTAAGAAACTTGAAACTTGGAATCACAAACATTCGACCCGTATTGTCCCCATCATTATCTTTTCCGAGTATTCCTACACCGAGTACACGAATATAAATGATTTGGCCTTGTATATCATTAATTCCGATTGTTTCGCCTATTTTATATCGTCGAATAATGAGAAAAAAAGCAACTACAGATAGAAGGAAGTCCTTCATTGTGACGATGAGTGCACCAAGACCGACGACCAGAAAATTAATACTTCCTCAGGTCTTGAAAGTAAAAATTATGAACAAAACCGCGAGAAATGAGAGGGCACGAAAAATATCAAGAGATTGAATTTTTCTATAATAGCTTAAGTAATATTCTGCATGCTCTGGATCAATTGAGTTTTCATACTCAGAAAATATTGATTTTTTGAGGCGAGATTTTATACGTCGCGATACCACTTCTACCAGTATTCAAACCATGATAGCTGTAAGGAGCGGGAGTTCGAGATGTATGATGTTCGATAGGGTGTTAAAAATTTCAGACATAGAATGTAGTATAAGGAGAATTACAGTTTTTCGAATACAAATTACAAATAATATTTTACTTTCTATAATTCATATTTATAGTAAGAAATATGCAAGAGTGAATTCTATCACCCCTCGAACTCAGCGAGCATTTACGAACGAATGAACCAAAACTCTTTTTTAGCAACCAAGTAGCTACTCAAACTGAGCAAATCCTCAGAGGAATACGAGATCAGGCAGTACGAAGAAGAAATGTCGATGGTATTACGATTGATGGGTCAACAACACTCGATGCGGATGATGCCGTCTGGGTAGAGAAATTTAGATGAGGTCATCGGGTGTATGTCTCTATTACTGATGTTACCGAAGCAATTGAGGTTTTTAGCCCCCTTGATCTCGAAGCACTGATGAGGAGTACCAGTCTCTATAGAGAAAATGGGGTAATTCCTATGCTTCCATTCGACCTCTCGAATGAGCGTTATTCACTCAATGGAAAACGAAAACATATTTCGATTACAGTAGAGTTTGATATTGATAAAAATGGTCGGGTAACACGATTTGATATTTACGAATCGCTTCTCACTCATCGAGGGAAGTTTACCCATGATGAATTTAGTGAATGAGTAAAAACGAGAGGATATCGACAACATTCGCAATTCGTAGAACTCGAGACAGTTGCCAATAGAATTCGAAATCAGAAAGGTTTTGATCTCTGAGAGGAATGAATTCAAGAAAATGCTTCTTCACCGCTGATGCTTCTCTCATGAGAAGGCATGAATGTTCACCGTGTTATCGAAGTGCTCATGGTCACCACAAACCAAATTGTTGCACAAGTCTTGAAGGGGTCATGAGCTGGTATATTTCGTCAGCACCATGATCTAAGAGAACGAGCATTTTATACCCTCAATCCCGGGAGGCATGAATGACTGAGGATCAAAAAGACCTGAGCATATACCCACTTCACTTCCCCGCTCAGGCGATATCCAGATGTCATAGTACATCGCCTTCTGAAAGCACTTATAAGAAAACAATGATACGAGCTCACTCCTGAGCATATTGAAGTTATGATTGATTATATTAATCGAAGAATTTTCGAAGTAGATATCCTCAATGCATACTATGATCATGAGGCGAAATGAAAGAGGAGCGTCGAGCGAGTTCGAAAGAATTTTGACCGTGATCCAGCGACGCATGATTTCAAGCAACAACTCCGTCTCACTCTCGGAAAAACATATGAACTTCCCTCGGAACTTAGGAAATATATTCTGGCTGATCTCGAAAATCCAGATTCAAATATGTGGCACTGGGCGGTATGAATTATAATTCTATGAAATGATCGAACAATAAAGGAGAGCTTACGCAAACAAGTACTCGAGAATGGAGCTATGGCACCACTTTCTTTTCTTAATTCTCTTGCTCAAACCCGTATCGTGCTCGGTTGACCGATAGTTTTCGATTTTCGACAGAAAATTAATGCAGAAAAAATCACAGCACAAGTAAGGCTTCCTGACGGTCATGTCCTTCAAGTAACCAAGAAGTATTGGCATCGACATGAGGCTACGAGAATTCAGTGAATCGTACGAAGAGAACTGATAGGAAAAATCTTTGATTACTATCTCAAATAAAAAATAATCCCAATTGGGATTATTTTTTGAGTATATTCACGAATGTCTCACTTGGAATAGAGACTTTTCAGAACATTTTCATTTTCTTCTTCCCTTCTTTTTGTTTCTCGAGAAGTTTACGTTTTCGAGTGATGTCACCACCATAAAGCTTAGCAGTTACATCCTTTCTTAGGGCAGATATGTCTTCACGTGCGACGACATCATTCCCTACAACTGCTTGGAGTGCAATAGCAAACTGTGCTTTTGGGATATTTTCCTTGAGTTTCTCAACGATACGTCCTCAAAGGTATCTTGTACGGGTACGATGCGCCATCATCGAGAAGGCATCGACAATATCTCAAGCAACACGGATATCCATTTTTACGATATCGTCTTGTTTGAACTTTAGGGGCTCATAGTGAAGACTTGCATATCCGCTTGATAGAGATTTAAGATCATCATAGAAATCACCCACGAGTTCACTCATTGGTATCTCATAATGAAGAACCACTCTATTTGCATCGAGGTAGGTTTGATTACGAAATATTCCTCGACGTTCTTGGGCAAGATTCATGAGATTTCCGATATAGTCGTTTGGGGTAATCATCTCAACTTTTGCTATCGGTTCTTCGATATGGACATAGGTTCCTGGTTTTGGAAGGTCTTCAGGATTGGAAATCCAAAGATAAGTATAGAGAGCATCGTCCATGAGTGAGCTTCCACTCGCATCGTACATGTTCTCTTCCTGATTATCGACTTTCTCGCTCACGAGACCTCAGAGTTCTCTACTGTAGCGTACAAGCTCAGGGCTATTTCTCGGATAATCTGCACATTTATCACCAGCGATGAGAACCTTATATGTTACCTGAGGACTCGTAATAATCACATCCATATCATGCTCTCTCCAGAGTCGCTCTTTCACGATATCGAGATGGAGAAGTCAGAGAAATCCACAACGAAATCCATATCAAAGTGCTGGAGAGGCCTCGTGTTCTGTTACCAGTGAGCTATCATTGAGTTGAAGTTTTTCGATAGCATCCTTCATTTTCGGATACTCGTCGGTATCTACGGGGTATATTCCTGCGAAGATGTAAGGAGTAATGCGTTTAAATCACTTTATAGCATTCTTGGATTCAGTTCATCCAGCAAATACGGTATCACCAACGCGGGCTTCATGGATCGATTTTAATCCTGTTACGACATAGCCAATTTCACCCTCATAGAGGATGCTTGTGGGGCTATATTTTGGGCGGAAACATCCTACTTCTAATGCTTCAATTTTTGCACCCGTATTTATAAATTCGAGTTTATCTCCTTTTTTGATTTCCCCTGAGAAAAGCTTCAGATATACCACGACTCCCTTATAAGAGTCATATTGTGAGTCAAAAATGAGAGCTTTGGTTACTCCTCATTCATTTTCTTCCGATTCGTGTGGAAGCAGTTCAGAAACACGAGAAAGCTTTTTTGGTTCGGGAACACGTTCAACGATGGCATCGAGAATTGTTTCGACATTGAGTCAGGTTTTTGCTGATACAGGGATAATATCTTCCTTTTTACATCCCAGGAGGTTCATTACTTCTTCGCTGGTGCGTTCTACATCGGCGCTTGGAAGATCTATTTTATTGAGAACGGGGATAATGGTAAGGTCATTCTCCATTGCGAGGTAAACATTCGAGAGGGTTTGTGCCTCAATTCCTTGGCTTGCATCGACGACGAGAATAGCTCATTCTACTGATGCAAGTGAACGTGAAACCTCATACTGAAAGTCGACATGCCCTGGAGTATCGATGAGGTTGAGTTCAGTTCCCTTCCATTCCATACGGACGGGAGTAAGTTTGATAGTAATGCCCCGCTCTCTTTCGAGGTCCATATTGTCGAGTGTTTGGGATTGTATTTCTCGTTTCTCAAGTGTTCAGGAGATTTCCATGAGACGGTCAGCGAGAGTTGACTTCCCATGATCGATGTGGGCAATGATACAGAAATTTCTGATAGATTTTGGTTTACTCATGCCCGAAATATAGCGAAAAAAGACAAAAAGGCAAAAAACTCTTTACAAAAATTCCCGTCTCACTACACTCAATTATATGATTATTTCAAAACGAATCATTACCTGGTCAAGTTTTATCTCCTGCTCCGCATATTCCTCGCGGGGTATTTTGAGATAGTATGTTGTAATAACTTTTCAAACACCCGCGCTTTTTGCTCGGGTGTTTTTTTATTCTTATCTGTTTCTTATGAATAGCCTTTCTAAAACTTTCCAAAAAATTGTTCCATGACCGCTGCAAAGATATTCATGACGCATAGCGCCAGTCATTCGCACGAATCTTCGTATCGATCAAGCTCGAGAATCGGTTTGACCTATCTGAAATCTTATTCGCTGAACCACCTGGATTGTTGCTGAGTGGCTTTCTTGAGATAAACTTCCCCGTTAGAAGGCTATGTCACAATTTATTGCACTTCGATTTGAAGATCTTCGTTTTAATGCTGAAAAATTCAATCAAGCACATTCTGATTTATGTGGAACTCATTACGCACTTGATGCCACTTATGAAGATGCACCATGAGTGACACATTGTATTACGGCTGTTAGATATATGATAGAGAAAAGTACCGGTTTTTTTATTCCATATGCATATATCGGTGATTTTATTCATAGCATGATTTATGGCTGAGTTGCATGAGCTCGACTCATTCCTCTCGATGAGCATGAGATGGGGGACCTAGTTTTTTTTCATAGAAAATCCCTAGCACATAAAGCTCAAATGATTTCTCATGTTGGTATATTTATGGATTCTGAGTGAAATTACTTTCACTCAAGTCCAAAAGTTTGAGGAATAAAAAATATATCATCATCAATTATGTCTTGAACTATTGTTGCTTGCAGCCTTGCATTAAGAAGAACGGATCCACGAACTATTCTAGTAAAAGCATTTTCCGATACATAGATTTTACGATATTTCTCTGCGTATTCCCAGAGGTTATATAGTTATCAAGTCAGGGTGAAGCATTTACTTCGAGTATAATATATTCATTCATATTATCCTCAAGTGATTTTGTAGCGTCACCAGTAATGATATCTACGCCACAGAGCTCTAGATTGAGTGATTTTGTTGCTCGTATCGCGATATCAGCAAAGTCTTGGTGAAGCAAGGGTGTTATGTCCTTGCTTTCTCATCCTGTTGAAAGGTTAGCATTATCAAGAAGGGATATTTTTTCCCTATCCGGAAGAACAGTATCGAAGCTACATCCTATATTTGAAAGCTTTTTGAGTATACGAATATCTCACATATCAATTACTTCCGGTCTTCCAATCTTGAAAAATTCATCTTGTTTTTTTTGTATAAGGTCACCGATAGTATCCCTTCAGTTACCGATTACAGAAAGAGCAATTCGTTCATAGGCTGATATAATCTTTTCGTCATATACTACGATACGGTAGTCTCTTCCGCTATAAAATCGTTCTACTCGATAGGCATGACTGTATTCTCTCATTCGAGAAAGGGCATCGAGGAATTCTTCCTTGGTATTTGCCTTAAATACTCAAGCTCATTGAGAGAGATTATTGGGTTTTATAATGAGTGGGAAACCGAGAGATAATCAGTAAATTTGAGCATCCTCATAGGTACGTTTTTTCTCGATTTTTAGGTTTACTTCTTCACTAAAAAATACCTTCCCCTCAGGAACAAGAAATCAAAATCGTGAAAGCGCCTGGGCTGAGTAGTCTTTATCTTTACATACCTCAATTGAGGCAAGAGGATTTTGGTTTATGTGCCAATTCTTAAAAAATCTTCGTCCTCTTTCAGTTTCTACATATCAAAAATATTTATACTCTGGCTCAATCCAGTAGTCGAGTCATTCCTCTTTGCAAATTTCTTCTATAAGAAGAGGAATTGTATTTTTTGGAATGTGGAGTTGAGGTTTTTCCATCGTCTAAAAATCCCAACTTCCTGCCATACTTGAACTCTGAGTGTAATTGATAACGGTTGTCTCAAAGAAGTTTCCTTTATCAGCATTTGGATCCTGAAGGCGATCAAGATGTTTATATGGGTTGCTTATAGCATCAGGATAGAGTGGTTCGAGACCAAGCATTGAGAGTCGCTGATTGGCGAGCCATTTTGTATATTCTTCGGTTGTTTCTCCATTAATTCCTGGGATACGATTTCCGAGAATATGCTTTGACCATTTGATTTCTTGGTCAACTGCAGTACGCATCATGTCGAGGATGAGAGATTCATTATAAACCTCGGGGAATTCTCGTTTAATTTCTTTTATAATATTTGCAAAAATAGTTACATGAGTAAGCTCATCACGTCGAATATAAGCAATCATACGACCAGTTGCTGGCATTTTCATGTGATCTACAAGAGTATCAAAAAATGCGAAGCCATTATAGAAGTAGAGAGATTCCAGAAGAAAATTTGCAACTATTCCTCGGAAAAAATTATAATCTGTGGGAGTGTCGATAAAGTCTTGGTAGATCTGACCAATGTATTTATTTCTCTCAAGAAGGGTTTCATCATTTTTCCAAAAATAATAAATTTCATTGCGCTCTTCCATACTTACTACGCTTTCAAGAATAGTTGCATATGATTGACTGTGGATGGCTTCTTGGTAGGCTTGTATGGAAAGAATAAGATTCACCTCAGGGCTCGTAATATAGTCATTAAAATTCGGAAGATTTACCGTCTGAATTGAGTCGAGAAACACGAGAAATGAAAGAATCCCTTTGTAGGCCCTTTGCTCATCAGGAGTAAGTGTGGTTGAAAAATCCCGAGCATCATCTTTGAGTCCGCTTACTTTTTCTGGGACCCAAAAATTTCCTACCATAACCTGATAGAGACTTTTTGCCCACTGATACTTTACTGCATTGAGATTAAAAAGTCCTGTTGTGGCTCATTTGATAATCGTACGTGCCCCGACATCATCATTTCCGAGAGGATTAAATATGAGATTTTTATCGATAATTTTCGCATCTTGTGTCGACATATAGTGTATGAGTTAGTATATGAGGTACAAGATATAGTATATAAATATGAGGAAAATCAAGTAATTTTGTAGTTTTCCTCATTTTTTACATATAAAAAACTACATATAGTACCAGATAAAATTAGCAATCAGTGATCCAAGTGTAGAAGCAAAGATGATCCAATAGATCATTCGAGAATAGTGTGCCTAGGCTCTGAGTCGAAATAATAAAGACTGTTTATAGTTTTTTACGAAAGCATGTCCCATAGTGGATATGAGGTAACTTTCTGAATCATTTGCATGATCACTGCGATACTCAGCAATAAGGTAGCCTCATGCAATAAGAAATTCAAGTAAGAATATCTCATCAGGAGTATCGAAGGGGCTTTCTCGATTATCATCCTCCATGTGTCTTTTGTAAAATGACTTTCCAAGGACTGACTTAAGGCCTTCAGATGTAAGGAAGTGATAAATTTCCCGTGGAGAATACAAAGGATGGAGAGTTATAAATTAAGGGATAGCCTTCTAGATCTACTCACTTTTTGCAATAAGTTTTCTTTTTCGTGGTTTCTTATGATGGTGTTTTGGCTCTCCGGTGTTTCATGGCTCGACTCATCAAGTATCTTCTATAGCTTGCTTCATGCCATCAAGAATAATATTAACATCTGATTCCACATCGGTTATCTCTTTATGAAGAATTTCATCAGATTGTCTGAGTTTATGGAGATTTGACTGAAAAAGGAGGGTCATTACATAGAGAAAGAGAGGAACATAGAATATGGCATATCCCATGGTGAGCCACTTCCCTGCTACAGTCATCGGAACGAGATCTCAGAATCAGATGGTTGCGGTTGTTATAACAGTAAAGTAGAAGGCATTAAAATAATTTTCTCCTATTGGATATCAGGCTTCGAATTTATGAATAAGAAAACTTCAAAAAATCCAGCTTAAAAGAAAGATAATTCAGACGACGAGAAGTTTTTTGTGTACGATTTGAAGCATCGATAATATCTAGAGTGAGTATATGGATTCGTAAAAAAATACAAAATAATTGATTTCTACTAGTTTCAGAGAGTAATCATTTCCACTATGAGTGGAGACGATATACTCGTGCTGGTTCATGATGAAGTATTTCATGAATTGCTAGAAGAATTATTCGGTGTATTTATAGAGGAGGTCTTTATGTCAACATTTATTTTAGTGGCGGTATTTGTATTGGTTCAGTCCCAGATGGTGTAGGTATGATTTCCTGGATTTTGAGATGTTCAGAGAGAGAGGGTGATTTTCCATTTCCCCTGGGCATCTAGAGAAGTGCTGCTGGCTATAATATTTGAAGGGTTTCATTCATATACTTGTATGTTTCCAAGTGGTCATTCTCATCGAAGAGTAAGATAGCTATCAATGGCTGGATCAAAGGAAATACTCTTCGAATTTACGAATGACTTTACACCTTGAGCAGTTTCAATCGTAATTGTGGAGAAATTTGGAATATTTTTTTTAATACATTTTGTCTCGTTCCATGTAGTTCATGGGGCACATCGAGCTATTGCTCTTGCTTGTAATGTAAGAGGAACAAGTCCATTCTCTTTTATAATGAGAAAATTAACTCCGTTTGTGAGTTGTTGAGTCTCAGGACTGTTTATGGTTCACTTAGATATATATACCCCTTTTCCTCAGACGATATGAAAATCCTCTGGGGTTATACTATTTGCTGATTCGATATTTCTTGTGACATTTTTAACCGTGAATGTCTTTCCACTTAGAGCAAATACCATAAGTGTTGAAGGACATGTACTGGATCATTCTGATATGGTACACCCGGTCATTTTTGCATAAGGATTTGTGGGGTTTGGTAAGATTCCCCCAGTCAGAATCGGATTGGTAGGAGCATTTTCTTTACAGAATTGCCCGTTCCAACTTGATTTATTGGCACAAGTTGCAGTCATGGTTACTTTTGCAATTACCTCTCCTCATTCGATAAGCCCAAAGTCATTGTCGCCAATGGTTGCATAGTTTGCCGCATCGCCAGTAGCATTTGATGTTACCGTGTATACAGGGTAACCACCATTCACTGTGGTAGCGTTATTTGGCGTAAAAAGATTTGATGTTGTGAGGTTTCGAGTGAAATTTCTATAATCAAAACTCCTTCCCCCCGTAGTTCAGATATATTTTTTTGAGGTAACATTTACTGTAGATGCACATGTACTTTTTCCAATAGGAATAATACAATTTTTTGCCTCGATGACTACGGAATTATTTGAAGAACTTGTGGAGATGAGATTGATACGAAGCGTATATTCTTGTGTTGCAATGAGAGAATTTCCTTGAGTATTTGTAGTAGAGCTTTGAGTGCCTGGAGGAACTGTGGAAAGTTTGTAAGTATTTTCTCCTGGGATAATCACCTTAGATCCAGTAGGTGACCATATTTTTGCGAAGCTCCATTCACCACTTGTACGATCAGCTACAGCGGTCTCATATGTCTTCTCTCATGTTCGGTAAAAATAAAGAATGCTACCAGGACGACTTTTTCATTTGAGTGAGAACACTACAGTATCTTTGAGTGTGATAATTGACCCTGTGAATGGATATGTTGTGTCGTTTATACTGTAACCCGTAAGTGGGGAGTCTGTTGTTGTAGGAATTGGGGCGCATTGTCATGGAAGCCATTCACATGTATCTGGATTTCTTGGCATTGGGATACCATCTTCACAAAGTCGCACTTGTAAAGTGCAGGACACAGGAGGTTTTGTGGTTGCCATACAGATTTGTCCATTCCAGGAAGATCATTTCTCGCAAGACGCAATGAATTTAGCTGATAGAGTTGAGATGGTGTTATCTACAACAATAACATTATTTGTTCCGTAAGTTCCAATATTTGCACTCTCATTTGAAAGAGCCGTGCTTACTTTATATACAGGATAATTACTTCCAGGAAGTGTTCCTATACTGTTTGGAGTAAAGAAATTTTTGGTTGTAATATTGCGAGTAGTATTTCTTAGATCATAGGATTTTCCTGATATTGGGTTAACCAGGTAAACTGTTGAAGTACAGCTATTCTTTCCTGTAGGTATGGTACAGTTATCGGTAATAAGTTCCTGGTATCGAGCCTTATATGAGACGGTTGTTGATGCACTTTTTCCAAGAGCATCCTTTACGAAGAGTGTATAATTTCCGATTGTTCCGGTTGATAGGTTTTTGGAATAATAAAGATTGCTTCCATCTATTACCCATCCAACACTCGTACATTCGACAGGGGAAGTGGTACTTGTTCCAGTTTGCCAACACATTCTTACCCCAGATCCACCAGATATCTTACACGAAATACTATCTCATGCTTCATAAGTAGTTTTTGAACAAGTGATTGCAAGAGGGGTTATAGGAGCATTTTCTTTACAGAGTTGCCCGTTCCAGGTACTTCAAGATACACAACTTGCTGTTGCTTGGGTGCTCGTTACGATTTTATCTCCTTCTTTGAGGCGCAGAGAATTTATTCCATTTGTAAGAGAGTTTGCCGCTTCCTCTCCAAGGGGTGAGCTTGATAGGGTGAGAGAACTTCCTGGATAGAATGCATTTGTCATTGTTAGTCATCGAGTGCTATTTTCCAGGCTGTAGTAAAAGCTAGGATTTGACTTGATACTTACTGTAGATGTACAGGTTCCTTTTCATATTGATATACTGCAATTTGATGCTTTCATGGTTCTATCTGTGACTGGAGGAACTGAAGAAAGAGAAGATAACTTAAAAATTATAAGATCTTTCACGAGTTCTGTATAATTATCACAACTGATAGAAATACTTGAAAGCTTTCCATATGATATACTTGAGCTTGCAATGCTTGAATAAGTGGCAAATACGGGAATTGTAGTGGTTGCGCTTTGGAGCCCCGATTTCATGAAGTCTTTTGCATTGCTTGAAAAGATAAGACCACTATCTGTAGAATAGTTTGGCGAAATGCTACATCTGTCTTTCGTGCTTGAGAGAGTAATATTGAGTACTGAAGTAGTGCTAGGAATACTTATTTTTTTCTCAACCTGATCTGGCATGTAATAATTCTTTGAAATATTTTTTGGAAGATCAAAAGAATACGAAGTATCTCAATTTCCTGATTTTATCGTGACAATACTGGTAGTGGTTCCATCAGATTGTTCAGGAGGATTTGGAAGGCTACAAATTTTTCAATTCCAAGCACTTCAGCTTGCACAAGATGCATTCCCTACAGCTTTTAGGCTTGCGATATTTGTTCCTGGAGGAGTTATGGTAAGATCATTATCTCAGTACGTGAGTCGATTAGCGGCATCACCCAAAATGGTATCCTTGAGTACGTAAGCATATCTTGTATCGTAGTAGAGGATATAGTTATTTGGAGTAATAATATTACTTGATGTTATTGCTCTTGTGAGATTTTTTACTGTATAAGTCATCCCAGTAGGTCCATATACGACAAGGGTTGCAGTACAGCTGGATTCTCAAATAGGAATAATACAATTATTAAGCTCAGCATATTCATATGAGGTTACGGTATTTGATATAGCAGATGCTGCTCGAAGTTCTCAAGCGCTAAATATAGAGCTCAAAAGTACTCAACCAATCCCAAGAATCCTGAGTCATGAGAGGAGGTATCACATAGTGAAGTATTATGAATAATATATTCATAATATACGTTCATTCCTCTAGAGAAAATGAAAAGTTCAAATCCTATTTACGGTCATTCTTAATGTATTCTAATAATAGTAAAGACGGGATTTATAAAATATATTTTATTTGTAGGCGAGGCAGAGTTTTGTTTTTTCTCATCGTGCGAATGGAAAAATTATTTCGATAAAAAGATAATTCCAACTGTTAATATTTTTTCTTCGTATGATTCTCGCAGGAAGAGTTTCTTCTTCAGTGGATTGAAATCCATCTAGGGAAACTGGGAGATTTTCCACACTTCTTACAAACAGCATTTCGTACTTTATCTTCTCTTCTTCTTTTAGTCTTCGAAATACTTCCCTTCCAATAAAAGTAGCGACTTCAAGCATACTTGAAGTTTGAAATTCTGGATTTTCCTGGAAGTCTCTGCCTATTATTTGAAGCATTTTAGGGTCGTATGGAACCGAAAAGTTTGGTCATTCATGAGTTACTTTATTTTCTCGAATTACTGCTTCTGCTAGAGGATTTCTTTCTCTTTTTCCTTGGATTGTATTATATTTTTGAGCCAATATTTGATACCTTAGGGTCCTTCCTTGAAGCGTTTTGAATTCTCCTGATCCATATTGTTCTCATTTTTGATCTGCTCACTGAGTGAGTGTTGGATCATATATGACGATATGTATATCATGTGTGGCTTGTTTTTCAAATCATCATGAAACAGCAGTTATGCTATCACCAGGGGTGAGAAGTCTTTGAGCTAATCGTGCCACAGGAAATATCATATCTGATCCATGAGCGATACTTCTCGCCCATCTGGCATTAAAAAAGAGAGGGGCATCAGCCTTTGCGATTCAGGTTTTTACATTAACTTCAGCATCTTGGAGGATCGGGCGCGGGTTCCTCATATCTATATTCCAGGGATCGAAGGACCGAAGTACATCTGTGCCAAGTGATTGAATTGCTCTGCTGAGTGCCATACATGATGTATCCTGACCAGTAATGTGGGCCCTGAATCATCGCGATAGATCAACAATAATGGGTTTGTTCATAATAAATTAGTGAATTTTTTGTTCTCCTTGTATTCATGTTGCTGCATGAAGTGCTCGAAGCTTTGATATATATATCCTAAGTCCCGTCATGATGGATACTCATGATGGAATTCATTCAATTTTTTCGAATTTTGTATCATGAATGACTCCGAGGGATGAAATATCACGTATTGGATCATCTCATTCTTGTCTGATTCAACCGATTGCAGCAATCATAACTCTTGTATTGCTTCAGCGGGGACTTAATGAGAGTAAGATGCTGATATCTCAAAAATTAGGGTCTTCTCATTTTTCATGAGGAATTTCTATGAGCTGGTTTTTTTCATGAGAAAATATTGCCGTCTTCCCATCGTTTCGAGTTAGTAGCCAGTAGCCAAAAGCATGATTTTCAATATTAAAAGAAGCGACACAGAGAAATTCTTTAAGGTATTTCCCTTTTTCTTCAGAGCTTTTTCATTTTAGATTTTCTCGAAGAATATCTGCTCTATTTCATGCTAGAAACTTATCGCCACTCATAGTAATAAAAAATTATGTAGTATTGAATTCGCTGTGCTTGAGTCTATTTGTTTCGACGAACACGCCTCATATTTTATAATTATAAATATATAAAATATGTATGTCAAATATTTATTCTCTAATCTGAGATGACTTGATTAATAAAAGTTTCACGCTCTCATTCGGTCATGGTGACATGTCATTGGCGTATAACTTCCCTTTTGTCATATGAAAGGCCTCTCTTTCATAATTCTTTTTGAAGTATATCAATCACCTGGTCATAGAATTTTCTATTTTTTTTTCAAGGCTCTTTTGATCTTCTATAGAGATTATAATCAAGAGCAAAATAAAGTTCGCAGTCGAGAAATGCTCCTGCATAGGAATAGAATCCCAGAATAGCTATGTTTTCCATGGCTTCGTTGCGGATTGTTTTTGATAAGTTATATGCAATCTCTTCGCTTCTTCTTTGATTTTCTTCTCTCAGTATATCCCTTCTTTGTTCCAAGACGCTGATCAGTCGAGAAAGTTGTCATTCTTTTTCTATTTTTTCCTCTTCCTCCCTTCTTTCTTGTTTCCATGCAAGGAGTCGTTCATTGTAAGCTATTTCTCGCATTGCTTTTCTATGCAAGTGGGCAACACTACGCCACTTTCTCTCTGACCAGTTTGGGTAATTCGGAGGAATATATAAAGGATCTTCATGCCTATCTGCCATCTGACTCAGTGGAGGGGTACCAGCTCTATTTCATAAAAGCTGTATGCGATTATCAAGCGCGTTTAGAACTCATGCTCGCGCTTCGAGGAGTGATCGCTTTACAATAGCCTGACTAATGATTAATGATATATCACTCTCACTGATTCATAAATTGGCTGCAATCGGATGCAAATCATCTCCAAGTCCTCTGAGTCATTTTCTGAGTCAAAGAAGTTCATTAAGTGAGAATCATCCCATATCGCTAAGGGTTGTTTTTTGCCATATTTCTATACTCCTCAGAAGGTCGTGAGGAAGCGTTTCTGGTGTATCATTATGTTCTTCTGGAGCTCAAGCCTTCATAAAAGTGACGAAAGTAACAATATACTAATTTATAACACAATTTTCTTATTGAGTCAATATAAAAAGGCGCCTGCGAGTGCAGGCATTCCTTGGGGTTGTCGGGAAACGTGTTGCCACTATTTCCCGATCGGGAAGAGGACACCAAGACCGATGTTCCCGAGCTTGAGTCCGCCACCCCATGCAAAGCAGTTGAAGCCACCGAAGCAGCCACCAATCGTCACATAGAACAGCGCGAAGGTGAAGATAGGCCCAACGTAGATGGCCCAACGATCACCCCATCCCTTCGCTCCAGATTTCTCAGCTGCGAGAGCCAAGGATGGCATGACAAGGGGAAGCATCCTCAGTGCGTAAGGGATTTTCCGAAGCGGGATGCGGATCATCCGACGTTCGTCAACACTCCCCCCGAGCATTGATGCGGCATCGGAGAGAAAACTCCCCCCGTCACCACCGCTGCCCGAGCTGCTTTCTCCATCGCCATCACCGCCGATGCCATCACCCTGACCGATGAGTCCACCGAAATCCAGAGCAAGGCCAATTGCGAGTCCAATGCCCATGGGTTCTCCTCATGATTTTGTACTGCAAACACCCAACCTACAACAGTAGGCGGACTTACAGATACGGATAAATAATATTTAATAAAAAATTATTGTCAATATTTCCTATTGTATTGATTTGTTGAGTCAATCTATCCAATCAAGAATAAAACAAATAACTCAATTATAGTCGTATTGTTCTATCGTTCCTATGTTTCATCTTTGTGTAATTGCATGCTTATCATCATTTGCAAACTTATTTAAATCATCGATTGGCTTTATGTATTGTCGATCATTCCAACGGAGCTTTCTGAGAAATTTAAGTATATCTTCCATTTTTGCATTTATAGGTGTTTCACCATATTCTTTCGTATACGCATCACGATGATAGATAAGACACATTTTTTTTAATATTTTTTCTATCGCTTTCATCATTTCAGAATATGCCACATGATTGAATCAATTTTGGGCAAGTTTATTAGACTCTTCCAGATGTGCTACGACTACTCAGAATCATTCCAGTCTACTTATTCGAAGAATGGTTTCACGGTCTATTAAAACGGATCCTAATTCTGGAGTTTCCTCATTTAAATTTCGTAGCCTGTCCTCAAGGCAAGAGATAAAATTCCTTACAATTTCTTTCCTTTGTCCATAATATACGGGAGAAAGCTGAGAAATACCAAGTGTTGGAGCAATAATTTCTTTAAAGAGAGAATCGTATATGGATTCATCAAGGTCTTTCCCAGATCAGAGTGTATATTTCCAATATTCACTTTCTCAACCAAGTCGGAGAGTGATTTCATTTTTGATGGTGAGAAGATCGCGTTGAGTCATCCCTTCGAGGGCTTTATTGATCGTATTTCTGAGAGTGAGCATACCGAGCCTATTTCCAGGTATGGCCCGAAGTATTATTCAAGGTACTTGAAGAAGTCGTTGCATAAATATACTTATATTTTAAATATTAAAAATGTCAAATGTATTCTTTCATGTCTGATGATTCACAAGAAATATATAGTACACCCAAAAAAACCTATCGAATACGATAGGCTATAAAAACCATCAACATGGCGATTATGGTAGATTTTTTTCGAGTTTTCCTAGTCGAGCGAGCTCCTGAGCGAATTGAACTTGATTCGCAAAGCTTCAGCCAATTAATCTCCGTACTCTTTCTATAGCACCTCTCGTTGTCTCTAGTTTTACGTGTGTCATGTGAGCTTCTGTAATATCAAAATGACCTTCTACTACGCGCATTCTGTAGGCGACTTCTTTTGTAAGATCTCTTACTCGTGCTTGAGCAACCTCAATCGTTTCCCATCATTTTTCCCTTGAACCTTTGGGAACCTGTGAAGCAGGGCGATCAAGTCTTCATGAGCTCCCTTCCCCCGCAGGCGTATATCGAGTTTTTGAATACAGCATAGTAACAACACTAAAGTATATAAGATAAGAAATACTAATTTCAGAAAAGCATATTTATTCTAGTAACTTGGAGGGAGCTTTCATTGATTTTTTAGAAGTTCATATACCTTGGATTGTCTTGAATTTGCTGATATAAATCATGCCACCTGATATCCATCCTCAACTCATGGCTCTCGAGGAGAAAATATAGCATGAGGATCTCCATATCTCTCCTCTCATTCTCCGGTAACTGTGAGTAAAATACTCGGTCTTGAGTATGTTTGCATCTTTCAGATGATTCAAATTGCATTTTCTCATACGATTCACAATTCAAGCAAGGTTGAATTGTGTGGTATCATCCACGTTTCTCATACTTTGGTTACAAATAGTGGTATCATTCACTCTATAGGAAGAGGGCTTCCATCTGCGAGATTTTTTGCCCTTGGGTATACCCTCGAAGGGTTCTCAAGAAATCGAAATCCTAGCGGTATATCAAGTTGTCACTCTCTGTAGGTACTCATATCCCCAGTTCCGTCTCCAGGTTTAAAAGCGAGAGTAATAAGTGTGGCTGTCTCACCTCGGTATCTTAATGGTATGTCTACGCGGGCTTGGTACTGTTTTCATGGGATTATGCGTGGTTTCCCAAACTCTCATATCTCAAATCAGAACGTATCTTTTAGAGGACTGAGGATATCACTCTCTCTCATGAGGTGGTCCATATGATCTGGAATAGATGGTGCTAATGACATAAAGAAAAAATTATATATTTTATATAATAATTAAATTATTATAATGTCAAATATTAAACATGGGATACACTCATTGCTGAAGCTTTGCGCTGTTTGGGTAGGTCTAATCCTTTCAAAAAAATACGAAATATTTCGAATGCTAAGTTATGGGGAATGCATAAAAGACATACCTTTAACTACAGAACTCTATCTGGGAGAGTAACTTTTCCTGGTCTTCTTGGTTCTATTATTCTTCACTCCATATATGCTCTTGCTCAGATGACTGTTTTTTCTTTGAGTCATTTTAGGTGAGTGAGGGAAAAACCAGTAGAGGTATCTCTTTTAAAATAATAGACCTCGCCTCGAATAACGAGAAACTTCCCGCCATTATAGACTCACATAGATTGCATGGAGACGATCTTGTTATCAGTCGATTCTGAGAGTCTTTTAGCATATGATCTTAGGAATATGAGTTCTTCTTCAGTGGCAGACCATCCGCTATAACGGAGCTTAGAGGATGGCTCTGTGAGGAGTTTTTCTACACTTTCTACGGTTCATGTGGCGAGCGCATTACTTCATGAGAGGGATATGATGGTCCCCGTGATAACAGCACGGATGAAATGCGAATTTCTTGAATTCATTATTATATTTTAATTAAAAAATATAAATGTCAACAATATTCTTTTCTAGAAGTTTTGAATCAGAAAAAATCCACCGAGGAAGTGGATTTATATTCGTCTCATACTAGGATCGAGCCTGTCAGAGCTTCTCGCTGCTTTACCTGTTTTTCAGTTTGTACGCCTATCCTTAATAATAGGATTTTCTGCATCACCAGGTGTATAAAGTGGATTATTTATGGGTTTTTTATCTCGCAGTCATCGCAAAAGCGCATCATAGGTTACGATTCATCATTTTTGAGTCGTGTCTAGAACACTGTTCCAGTGATCATAGTCTTTGAGTCAGATATTGAGAATTCAATGAGTGCGTCATGGAATCGAGAGTCGTGTTGACTCAATACTTTCCACAGCATGTCAGAGAAGCGGGTATCACTCAAAATAGGGATCAAGGAGTGCATAGAGTCTCTCGAGTGAGACACCAATCACTGTCGGTGCTCCAAGTCTTCATCAGGCAGCATGGAGCCTTCTTTTATAATCATATTCATACCCTGCCATTGGATTACTATCGACAATGAGGAGTCTTTTTCCGATTCTTCTGGGAATCTCAACTCTCCAGAGGGTTCCATTTCTTGCATTTGCTATACGATGATGGAGCACATCCTCAGGTATTCTATGTGCTTTTCTATGGGGAGTGACATCAGGGTGAGCCTTGATGATAAAATTTGGATTGATAGTTGTTTTTACTTCGTCGTGAGGATAAAATCCTACCTGAGAAACCTTTGAAAGAGACATATTGGTATTATGTTAAATAATAATCAATCATACATTTTTCTTATGATTGTCAAAATATATTTATCACTTTTCGAGAATAAAAAATCCACCAAAAAAATCAGATTATATACTTTTTCTATAGGTTTCTATAAGTTCGATATCAACTCTATCCTTCTCTCGATTGAGTCGTTTTTTGAATTTTATAACCTCATCGAGAGTTGCGAATGGGAGTCACTCTATAAGTTCTGCTGTCGAAATAAGAGTAAGTATTTCATCATCGCTATAATCAAGACACTTTGCTGAGAGTTCGATTTTCCCGAGTTCGAGTTTCTCATCATGGATATGCTTAGAGTACTTATCGCGAAGTTTCTCGAAAAGTGAATGAGTCACGATAATATCGATATCTCTCCCCTCTCTGATACCTCGTACGACCATAGGGCCACTCCCGAATATGACATATTCACCGAGTGGGAGATCGAGTATGCGAGCTTCGTCGAAAAATGAATTCATGAAGAGAGTATAGAATAAAACAAAGAAAAATCCACCGAGGAGGTGGATTTAAATTATTAATTAGTACGGCACTATGATTTAAATATATCTTTCCATTTTTGCATAATATCAGCAGTATCTTTTAAATTGGTTATTAAACCCTCTCAGGATTCTTTTTTTTCATCTAGAGGCTCAGAATATATTTGAGTTAGTGTCCCTGCCAAAAAATCTCATATCTTTTCAGAAGGAATTCATTGTTGTCTTAATTGTTCTAGTTGGCCAGGAAGAGTATTAATAGTGGTTTCTCTAAACTCGTATGTTTTTCTTAATCGATTTTTATCATTCCTGTTTTGCATTACAAACCATAGCAAAAGTAAAGATGGCATCAATAAAACAAGTCGAATTATTCAATTGCTTATAATTTTAACAATTTCGAGTGCTATCATTCATCAATTAATATTTTCGGCGCCCACATCTTTTATAAAAGTTTTATCATAATTGTTTACTGCTAATCCTATTTCAACTTTTTTCTTACAATCATTTATATTTTGTAAAATAAGACCAGATCAGCTTAATGGATTTGTTTTACAGTCAATCGATTGAGAATAGAATAATATGAAATATAGGCTGAATGCAACTAAAGATAACGCAACAAAATAGTAGGTATTCCAATTAAAAAAACCTTTCATAAATCAATATTTCCATTTCCATAATTTCCAAGTACGAGAAGTAGTTCCGTCTTTATTTGTTATGTCTAGCAATTCAGTTGTCCAGTCTCATTCTACAGACTTTTTATATTCATCTGCTAGTTTTTGAAAATATTTTCCTACTACGTCAGTAGTTATTTTTCAGAGCATTATTCAAGCGTATTTAGCATTTTCCTCTATATTTCTCTTACTTTCTGTTGCAGACTGTTCTAATTCCTTGATATTTTCATGTAGCCTGATAATTTCATCACTATTTGTTTTTGCATTCTGAATACTTTCTAGTGATGGAATTGCTTCACTTATTGGTTTTAATTTTTTGTATAATGTTTCCGCTTGTGTAACTTTAGAAACAAAGTCTTCTGCTTGAGATAGTCTTCTATTGAATAATTTATAGTCTTTATTTTTTCCTCATTCTGAAGCAATAAAGATTCAAATATATCCCAGATACATTATAAAATTATTAATATTTTGAATAATATTTTGCCAATTTGAAATAGGGCTTGATTCTAACCATGCTAAAATATTATTTATACAAGTATTATTAATATTATTCTTATAATCTATATTTCATTGATCATATAAGCTGATATTATCTTTAATCTTTTGGAAACCAATTCGCATAATTTCTATGGATTCTCCAAGTGTTTGCTCATTATTATATTTATAAGAGCTTGATTGAGTTATAATATCTTGTCATCAAATTTGACTTTTATATGACTCACTTTTCAGATGATTTTCAATTTTTTCAATATAGTCTAATGTTGTTTGAGTAGAATTTTTATAAGCCATAAGTTTTTTTTAAATAAATCCCCAACCTTGCATTAGAAGGTTAGGGATTTTTGTTTTCTCTTGATGCTTCTAATAACTCTTAATTTTCTTTTTTTCTCTATCCTGAACAACTCACACAATTATCCTTACTGACCTCACTCGAGAGCGAGCGGACATAGTAGACGGTCTTCACGCCTTGCTTCCACGCCTTCATATAGTAGCTGAAGAGTTCGCGAGGAGAGACCTTCGCTGGGTCAATCATCCATTCAAAACTGATAGACTGGTCGATCCACTTATAGATAGTAGACATCATATCGATGACATCATTCATATCCATATTTACATACTCCTTATAGTACCAGAAGTTTTCTGCATTGAGCTTCGGAGCGATGCGGATAGTCGGAGAGGAAAGATTGGTTTCGACGAAGTATTTCTTGTAGATCGGGAGGAGGGCGGCGGTTGTTCCGACGATACCTGCGGTAGAAGTATTTGGAGCTGGACCGAAGTGATAGCCGAATCGGACACCATGCTGCTTCATATCGCTAAAGATTTCTTTCCACTTATCCTTCATTGTCGTCTCGCTCGTGAACCATGCTTCATCGTGACCGAGGAGGATTCCTTTATCGAATTCACTTCCTTCGTAGAGGTCGTATTTTCCTCGCTCTTTCGCGAGATCGATAGAGGTACGATAGACGTGCCATGCGAATTCCTCGAACATTTTATCTGCCACTTGGCGAGCCTCTGGTGAATCATATGCCATCGAGTGAGTCGCGAAGTACTCAGCGAGTCCGAGGTACCCTATAGCGATAGGTCGATAGCGGAGACTGGTACGTTCTGCTTCTTTGATTGGATATTTTGTGATCGATACCACATTGTCGAGGAGGCGCATCATGACCGGTACAGTCTCTTCCATATCTTTCACGGTATTTACTTTTGCGACGTTAATAGACGCAAGATTACAAGTAACTGTATCTCCCATCTTGTAGCGAAGAGTTACTTCTCCATTTTCATTTTTCTCCTCGATAAATTCACTTGGTGATGAATTCTGACAGATTTCGGTACAGAGCTGAGTCGAATAGATACTTCCTGCATGTTTGTTCGGATTGAGGCGGTTGACCGTATCTCGAAAGAAGACATACGGCATACCAGTTTCTACAGTAGACTTTAGGAAGGTCTTGAAGAGATCTTTTGCTTTGACGACTTTATTGAGTTTGAGTTTTGGATTCTTTTCGGCATCAGTATAGAAGATTTCGAAATCCGTTCCGAAGGTATCTTCGATGCGACGACCGTAGACATTATTCACTTCATGCGGATCCATGAGAGTCCATTCTCCGTCTTCTTCCACACGACGCATGAAGAGGTCTGGGATAGAAATCGCTGGAAAAAGATCAAATGCCTTCGAGCGGATATCTCCCGTCTCAGTCTGCATATCCAGAAAGTCATAGATATCACGATGCCAGACGTCGAGTGTCACAGATATAGCACCGAGACGAGCTCCAAGTTGGTTTACGGCTGTGGCAGTATCATTGACGACCTTGAGCCACGGGAGGACTCATGCTGAGGCATTATCGATACCACGGATTGATGATCCACGAGAGCGGATATGTCCCCAGTATGATCCTATACCTCCTCCGTACTTTGAGATTTGCGCCATATTCTCGATTGAGTGATAGATAGCGCGGAGATCATCATTGACGTTGAGCTTGAAACAGCTTGTGAGCTGGTAGAAATTGGTACGTGCATTGATGAGGGTTGGAGTCGGGAGGGAGATTTTTTGTGTCGAGCACTGATCGTAGATCTTGAAGGCAAATGCGAGGCGATCTTCATCTTTTTCTGGAACTGCGAGAAACAGTGCTACACCCATATACATTTCTTGAGGGAGTTCACGGACATTTTTATTTGGGTTGGCAAGGTATCTCTTCGAGAGGGAGAGGATAGTAGTGTATCCATATTCCATATCACGAGCCTTTCCATGCTTTGCGAGGTATTCCCCTGCTTTTACGAGGTCTTCTTTCGAGTAGTAGTTGAGGAAGTCTTCGAAATAGAGCTTTTCTTTGACGTAGGTTTCAAAAAATGGAACATACGAATCAGGCGTATAGATTTGTTTCTGAGTGAGATTACGATTTTTTCCTGCTTTTTTGTAGAGATCAAAGAGCGCCAATCGTCCGGCGATATGTTCCCATGCGATATTCTCGACGGTTACGAGATCGATACAAGTCTTCACGAGGAGTTTAGCGATATCGGAAGTCTTCATATCTTCGACGATATTCTTCTTAAACGCTTGCATAAGTTCATCGAAGGTACACTTATCTTCATATCCTTTGACGGCGTGAGCAAACATTTTTTCGATTTTTTCGAAATCAAAATCTTCTTTTCCACCTGAGGATTTAGTAACTTTAAACCCATTCTTTTCAAATTTTTTGACGAGCTTTTCGTGAGCTTCAGCACGCTCTTCTTGTCGCTCTGCACGATAGATGATATATTCTTTGGCGACATCGAACTTATTGAATTTCATGAGATTTCGTTCGACGATATCACCGATATCTTCTACAGATGGGATACGATTCGTGAAGATTTCCCCATAGACGTGATCAATATCTTTGATAATGAAGTCTGTAACAACAGGAATAAATGAGCGATCAGGTTCACCTGATGAGACGCAAGCTGATTCTATAGCAGCTTCGATACGAGTTCGGTCGAAATCTACGACTTCATCATTACGTTTGCGGACTTTGAAGGGGGGCATAGGAGAAAAAAGTGATATGAAAAATTATGAATTACGAAGAAGGACAAAAAAATCGACTAACTTCCCTTTTGCAAAAGGCTACTTTATGAGTAGACTAGTGGTCGACCTTCACAGAATGAAATGAGATGAAGTATCACATAAACATACTAGATATTGTGTTTATGACTCTACTTTTTCCACCACATATTGTCAAAAGATTTTTAAAAATTGTTCACCTTTTGTGCACGTAGTCTTCTTTTTTCTTTTTGTTGACGTTCTACTCACATATGTCATTCACCGAATCTTCACACTTTGATGCAAAAAATCGCGCAAAAATTGTTATGGCCTTTGGCACATTTGATCTTTTTCATCCCTGACACGTATATTATCTTTCACAAGCTGAGCAATATGCGGAGAAATTTATTGTAGTTATTGCTCGAGACGAACGAGTTACCAAACTCAAAGGAAGGAGGCCGAAAGATGATGAAGATACCCGACAAAGAAACGTTTCCCATGCCTTTAAAACAGCAGAAGTGATTATTGGTGATGAGAAAGATATTTTTGCTCCACTTCGTATGTATGCTCCAGATGTTCTTGCTTTTGGGTATGATCAACGCGTTCCTGAAGAAGAGATCAAGAAGCTATTTCCAAACATAGAGATTATCCGCATCGGAGGATATGAGATAGAAAAATGGAAAAGCAGCCTTCTTAGAGAACAAAAAGAAAAGGAGGAGAGAGAATAATCTATGAAAGATATGCTTACCTATATTATTATTATAAACCTCATCTCGTACGCTCTCATGTGGATCGATAAGGTGAAGTCCATCTATAAGTGGTGGCGCGTGAGCGAGAAAACACTTTGGACAATTGCCTGAATAGGTGGGTGTTTTGGTGTCTGGCTTGGTATGCAAAAACCACTCTATCACAAAGCAGGGAAAAATCAGTTTCGACTCGGTATTCCCCTTCTTATGCTTCTTTGGAGTTGAGTACTATTATACTTTATAAAATAAAGTTGAATTTTAGAATAATTCCCCTAAAATAGAATCGTCTATTCTATCTGCGATGGAGAGTGCTCTATGTACTCAAGTATTTGCGTTACTCGTAACACGAATAGTCATCCAACTACCGATACTGAGGTTTGTTCATTCAAATAATCAAGTATCGCAGATAAAGTATTCCTCCTCTTCTTCAAGCATATCATCGACCCTCTCTCATGAGAGTACAAGAGTTCCATCTCAAAATTCTAATATATCATTTACAATTATAGAAATTTCTTGTGTTTCTAGGGGTGCTGGGCTGTTATGAGCCAACTTTAATGAAGGAGAGAGTGAGTCTATTGACATGTTTTCATGATAACTATTTATAATAAAATGCAAAAAAAAATTACGAGACTTGAGCATCCCCGAAATGCTCATATGGTAGGTGATGGCTTTCGAGTTTCACAATACATTCCTGGATATGGACGCGATATGAATCCTGAAACAAGCCCATTTTTGATGTTGGATTATAATGCCCCATGGCATATTCCTCCACAGAAAGATGGATATCGACCAGGAGTAGGATTTCATCCGCATCGTGGATTTGAGACGGTGACTATTGTGTACTCTTGAGAAATCGAACACCAGGATACTGCAGGAAATGGCTGAATTATATGAGCTGATGAAGTGCAATGGATGACCGCAGGAAGTGGACTCCTTCACAATGAATTCATGACCGAAAATTTCTCTCGAAATGGCGGCACTCAACATGCTGTTCAATTATGGGTTGATTTGCCAAAGGAACATAAAATGACCGCACCAAGATACCAAGCCCTTACCCGTGATATTATTCCGGAAGTTTTATTTTCTTCTGGGAAGGTCAGAGTTATTGCTGGACAGTTGAATATGAAAGATGTTTGAGGCGCAAGTATAGAAAAAACTTGAGGCGCAAATACTTTTTCTCCTATTGAGCTCTATGATATACGATTTGAGAAATCTTGATCGGTGGAGCTTGAGTTTTCTCCTTCTCAAAATGTTATGATTCTTATGGTCGAGGGGGATGCTGAAATTGCAGGAAAAGAACTTAAAAATGGCGATATGGCGTATTTTTCTCTCGAATGAAGCAAGATTTCTCTACAAACTCACTCTATTGCAAAAATTCTCGTTATGTGAGGAAAGCCGCTCTGACAAAGCGTTGTAAACTACTGACCATTTGTTATGACGAGTGAAGATGAGATCGTCCAAGCATGGCAGGATTTCCAAAACGGAAAAATGGGAATATTGCATACGTAAGAATAGTTTTTCTCATTTTTTCCTTAGAGAGTCAATCGAATACTTGCAAAGAATAATCCTATTTTTTGTTTTTCATTCGAATTATGCTAGGATATGAGATATGAACGTTGAACTTGAACAAAAATTCTTGCAACTCATGCGAGAGTCGATCAGGGAAAATATAACGGATATTCACCTTACGAGTGGGCAATATCCTTTTATTCGTATGACAAGTCGGGACGTTGATCCAGTAGAAAATTTCTGAATTATTGAGATAAACGACCTCTATGATCTTGCAGCATATATGAATTCTCAAGTAACAAGAGAGCGTATTGATACCGCAACACGAGGGATTAATTTTATCTATGAGCTTGAAGGAACTCGTTTTCGAGGAAATATCTCCAAAGATAATGATGGATTTGCTATCGCTCTTCGTACGATTAAGAAAAATACCCCAACAGCAGAATCTGTCTGACTTACTCCCAATATCTTAAGGCTCTTAAAGTCTGATCGGTGACTCATTCTTGTTACTGGATGAACTGGATCTGGAAAAACAACCAGTGTTATGGCAATGGTAGATTTTCTCAATAAAAATTTCCATAAACATATTATTACGGTTGAGGATCCGATTGAGTATATTCTCAAAAACCAAAAATCACTTATCCATCAAAAACAAGTTGGGAAGCATGTGGAGACATTTGATCAAGCAATTCGAGATGCTATGCGTGAGGATCCAGATATTATTATTGTCTGAGAAATGCGAGATCAAGAAACTATTTCTGCAGTGCTTACTCTTGCAGAAACAGGACATCTTGTTATTTCTACACTTCATACGAATGATGTAGTCCAGGCTTTTGATCGACTTATCTATGCCTTCCCTGCCCAGATGCAATCTCAGATACGCATACAGCTTGCACTCGTTCTTGTTTCAGTTATAGGACAGATTATACTTCCCAAAAGGGATGGTTCTGGAAATATTGTTGCTCGAGAAGTTTTTATTAATGGCGAAGCATCAAGAAATCTTATCATGGAAGGTAATATTTCTCATCTGTATTGAGTTATGGAAACAGGATCGCAAGAGTGACAGATTCCGATGCAAACAGCACTCATAAATCTCCATAAAGAGAAACTCATCTCATGAAAAACTCTCATGGAACACATTAAAAACCCTACCGTTCTTCGAGAATATTTGAATGAAATACGAGAACAAGAAGAGCGTTAGAATATTTTATCGACAGAGTCTTTTCCAAAGCTTCATTTCGGTTACGGCTAAGAGTAAAAGAAAGGTATCTCAACGTTTTTCCTTCACCCGAAAAGCGGTTCTTAGATGCCGTTCTACCATTTTTTTATGTTCCTCCCAGTCAGAAATATCACTATAATGGTAGAGTCAATTTTCTTTGAGGAGAATGGCAAGAATTTGTTCGACTGAGAGTTCAGGGTCTGTGAGATATGCGACGATTTCATCCTTTATTCTTGTTTCTATGCTTTCATCAGTCTCTGAAAAAAGGTATCCATTTTTGATATGCTGATCTTCATGGATGAGTACATTGCTTCGAGTTTCTGCCTTTGTGCCACGGATAATGACAACTCTTTTTTCTAGAACTGCACCGATACTTGGTTTTCCCATATCAGTACCACACTTATTTCCATAGGCTCGATAGTAGTCTTGAGGATTTGAGAAGTAAAATATGATGAAGTCATCTCCAAGTTCAACTTCAATTTCTCATTCTATAGGGTATTCTCCAAAAAATCTGAAACCTCAAGTCTCATCTTCGAGACCATGAATAGGGTCAATATTCTTTTTTAGGTTTGGGATATCATCTCAAAACCAGAGAAGAGAATTATTTTTTCCTAGGTTAGCAATCCTTTCAAATATTTTTCGTCAACGGAGATGATTTCTTCGGGAAACATAGGACTTGATTGCTTTTTTTACCTTTTCTCTTTGGGTATTTGAGAGGATATTTCGCTTTGGGAGTACAGTTTCTGAGACAGCTTCATGATGAATAAATCCATTAGCATCAACAATCTCCTGCACTCGCTTTGGGAGAGTGATAATAAACTGTAGTTGCTTTTCAAATAAAATATCGAGCTCATCGAGAGCCTCTCTTCGATCTCCTCTACTAAGATTGTAACACTGAGCTAGTCGGTATCAGATATCGCGAGTAAGATTCGTTCTCCATTTTTTAGGAGCTTCAGTGATTCTTCAGCGAACAATGAGGACAAACGGTTCTTCATGAAGTGACATGTATATAATATAAGTATAAAATATACTCTGTCAAAATTGCAGTATTTTATATCTTTTTTATCGGGGCAATTTCCACATTCATCTTCTTTACTCCAACTCACGAAAAAGCAATATCAGCCACAGCTCAAGAGAGTCATACGATAGTTCAGATACCATATTGTGCGTGTTCAATTCGATCTCAAGAACAAAAATCTCAGGCGCTATTCTTTTTTGCAGTTGCTTTATTTGAGGTAAGCCCCATGGATGAAGAGGAAGATTTTACGTTATTATTCTGGAATAGACTTGAGAGAGTCTGGATGTGAGGATTTGAAGATCCGAATATGCTGGATCATTCTCTCCTTACTTCGCTTTGTTCTAAGTACTGACTTGGGATTTCTCCGATAAAACGACTCTTCGGATTCGCGCTAAAATTCCCAAAAGTATATCGCTCAAAGGCGCGAGAGATGTAAAGCCGTTCTTTTGCTCGAGTAATTGCAACATACATGAGTCTTCTTTCTTCTTCTATCTCACGAGCATCAAGAAGTGTTCTTGAGTGTGGGAAGATTCCTTCTTCCGCTCAGGCAATAAATACATATGGAAATTCCAATCATTTTGCGAGATGAATGGTCATAAGAGAGACATGTCCTTGTGAATCTGTGGAGGCATTTCCCTGCTCAGTATCCCTATCTTGATCTGTAATAAGAGCGATATCTTCGAGGAATGATGCGATATTTTCCGGATAAGTCATACCATCATAACGAGAAGCCATATTTACGAACTCTTCGAGATTCTCGATTTTTCCTTCATATTCTTCTTCTCCATATTCTTCCTTGAGATAGGCTTCGTAGTTTGTTCGAGATATAATTGCTGACATAAGCGCTGCCACGCTTTCAGATTTTGAGATATCTCTGAGGGTTTTATAGAGCGTAACAAATGATCGAATCCCATTTGCACCAATACCAGAAAGTGATTCGACAATCATAGGTTCTTCTGCAATTTGAGAAATATTCATACGTTCACGATCCATAATCTCAAGGAAATTTTCCAAAGACTTTTCTCAAATTTTTCTTCAAGGCACATTGATTATCCGCTTGAGGCTCGCGCTATCAAGGGGATTAAAAATGATGCGAATATACGCAAGAACGTCTTTTATCTCCTTTCTTTCATAAAATTTTACCCCTCCATAAACTCTATACGGGATGTTTTTTCGGATGAGTGATTCTTCGATAAGGCGAGATTGCCCGTTTGTGCGATAAAGGATAGCAAAAGAAGAGTATCGTACATCGTTCGTTGTTTCGTCATTTTGAGATGGCGAAGAACCTAGGCTTTCAGATCCTTTGTTTCACTCGAGATGATGAGATCCAAACTCTTTAATCTTAGTTGCTATGAGCTCTGCCTCATGCTTGTCATCCATTCCTTCAAGGAGAAGTATCTTCTCTCCATCTCATTTTGAAGTAAACAGGGTTTTCTTCATTTGATTGGCATTATTCTTGATGACGTGATTTGCAGCCTCAATAATATTTTTTGTGGATCTATAATTTTCTTCAAGATTGATTACTTTTGCTTCAGGATAATCTTTTTTAAAGGAGAGGATATTTTCGATATCTGCCCCTCTCCAAGAATAGATTCCCTGCCAATCATCTCAAACCACACAGAGATTTTTGGTTTTTGATGCAAGAAGTCTCACTATCTCATACTGGAGTACATTCGTATCTTGATATTCATCTACCATAAAGTACTCAAACCGATTATGAAAGTACTCAATTACAGAAGGTATATCGAGAATTTGTCGAAAGAACAAAAGAAGATCATCGAAATCAAGAGCATTTTCTTTCTTCATTTTTCCAGCATATTCCTTATACACTTCGAAAACAACAGATCAAAAATATGAATCCACTGTAGCGCTAAATTCCATCGGACTCATTCATTTTCCTTTTGCTTGAGAGATCATACCAAGTACTCCTCGAGGATTAAACTCTTTTTCATCGATATTTTGTCGCTTCAAAATCTCCTTTACAGTCCTTAGACAATCGTCAGTATCATAGATAATAAAATCCTTTCCATATCATATCTCATCGATAAACATCCGAAGGAAGAATGCAGCAATCGAATGGAAGGTTCCAATCGTTGGGAGTCACAGAGTTCTGAAGGGATTGATGGAACCTGGATCGATACCGAGACGTCGAGCAATTCGCTCTCGCATTTCTTTGGCAGCCTTGTTGGTAAAAGTAACACAAAAAATACTTCTTGGGTCAATTTTTTTCTCGGTTACCATAAATACCACTCTTTCAGTAATGGTGTGAGTTTTACCTGATCATGCTCCAGCGTTTATAAGGAGAGGACCATATATGGTATCTACGGCTTCTTTTTGTGCGGGGTTGAGTTTTGACATGTTCGGTAGTATAGAAAAATCGGAGAAAATGTCGAATCGAGAACACGAATTTTCCTTTTACAAAAATTTTATTTTTCATTTTGATTGAGAAGTCGTTTTTGTAGTTCATAAACGAAAATCTTGCAATTCTCTCCTAGAAATATATACTCAGCTTTAGTATACTTTCTGTAGTCACTTTTTCTCGTGGATCTCGTCAAACTCTTTGGTTCTCGTTCTCGTGTGAAGCTCCTCGAAAAGCTCGTTATCGAAGACACCGTTGCAAAAAATAGCACTGGTTTTTTTATACGTGAGCTTTGTCGTGATACAGATGAGCAGATTAATGCGGTTCGTCGAGAGCTGATGAATCTCGAACATCTTGGCATCCTGAAATCATACGAGCAGAATAAGAAAAAATATTACCTCATGAATCGAAACTCAGTGATTTATGAGCAGATTCGTGATATGTTCTTGAAGGCATATAATGTTATGACTCCTATCAAGGACTTTTTTAAATGAAGAAAAAATCTTGATCTCGTTACTATCTCTGAGGCAATTCTTGATTTTCGAAATGAGACAACAAATAATATTGTCGATATTTTTATTATTGGTGAACTCGATAAGATTGAATTTAATAACTTTCTTGAGAAAACATTCTTTGGAAAAAAAGTGAAATATGCAATCATGAATCTCGAAGACTTCACTAATAGATTGGAATATAATGATAAGCTCGTTCTCTCCATCCTTGCTCAAAAATGAAATATCTTTTTGAGAGATCGTCTTGAGATAGAGTGAACGGTTGAGAATAAATTAAAGGCCATGAAAATATTTAGTAATTAAAAATCTTCCTTAAAGGAAGATTTTTAATTACTCTTTCGCAAAGTATCGATGAAGATAGCTCTCAGCTTTTTGTATTCTCGCAACGACCTCGTTATCATTTCCTGCATTGATGCTTTCGGGAGAGATATCGAGTGTGAATTCTCCAGGATATCAAACATCTCGAAGCCTTATGAGAAAGCTCTCGAGGGGCATATCACCTTCTCCAGGAAAGAGTCCTCATTTTTCTTCTGTTTTATCAGAAAAATATACAAGTCCAATAGTTGTACCAAGAAGAGTGAATGTTTTAATAAGATCAACTCAGCTCTCGGGTTCAACATTTTCTATGGAGAGAGCCGTATGTTCGGTAATTTTTTTTATTGTTTCAGGTCGAGCATCTCCATACTCTGACACGACGAAAAGCCATGTTTTTGGAGGAGCATTTACTACATTGATGAGTACATTAGGATACTCATTTATGAGCTCCTTGAGTCCGACATTAAACCATTCTTTGTCAGTATCGGTTCTATGCGGAGGAGTAAAATTCACAAGCTTTACTCAAAGACTTTCAGCAAGTACGATAACTTCACTTGCTTTTTTCTTTGTCATTCTCCGAGTTGGAGCTGTCACGCTTATTATAGGTATGCTATAGCGAGCTGAAAGCTCCTTGAGATAGAGGCTGTCAAAGGTATCAAAAAGACTAAAGTCTACTGATAGATCAATACCAGAGCATCATGCCTCCTTTGCTATGGCAAAAATTTTATCGAGTCAGTATCATTCAAGTGAGCGAGTGGAGAGGAGCATAATAGGATGAAAAATCAATTATGAATATGGTATTGTTCTAAGAAGAATCAAGTTTAATTTTCTTATACTCAGTCTATACGTATTCGGTAAAAAAAACAACTTTTGATGTAAAATTTACCTTTCAATTTCATCATTTTTACTTGATGCTATATGATATTCTGCATATCGAACTTGTTTATGGGAAACAGCATAACGAATGGCTTCCTCGTTTTTAGTGAGTCGTGACTTTCCGCTCTTGAGTTCTAGAAAAATAATTTCCTTAAGTCTCCCTTCATTTAGTCCATCAAAGATAATATAATCACATCCCTTTCCGAGAAATACCATATCTTTTGGTTTGAATGGAAAATTTGGAAGTACGGGGAGAACCTTTTCATAGAGTTCTCCGAGGATTTGATTCTTTGATCCAGAGATAGCTGACTTGCGTATTTCTTTGTGTTCCAGAGAGAAAAGAATCCTCATAATGGCAACTCAGATAATAAGACCAAAGGTAAGACCAACAATAAGGGTTGAAATATCCATAATGAGACTTTGACATTTAGGGTTTTCCCTATACTATCCCTCACATACTAAAAATCAAATCATGCTTAGAGTTATAGCTACTGACTCCCCTACACTTTTTGATGGGATACTAAAAACTTTTACCCCAGAAAAAACTCAATCCAATCATATGGCAGAAGTTTTTCGGAGGGGGAATACTTTTTATTTACTTCTTAAGAAAGTTCCTTCAGCTGAAATTATAACTTGGATTGCTTCAGAATTTCTTCCTGAAAGACTTTATTTCCCTTATTTTGGATATAGTGTGGATATGATTCATGAGGTGGGAGATATTATTGTGCCGAATGTTTTCCTTGGATATTCGAAAGCATTAGAAAAAGCAGATGTTCATAAGGAAAATCGGGATTCTTTTATAGAAGAAAAATCATTTATAGAAAATTTTAGCGAACAAAAAGACTACTACGTAGAAGATTTTGGTCTTTCCCTGTGAGGAATTCTTGTTTCTCAGGCTCCAGAAAATCCCCCTCTTGAGCTTCATGAAAAAATGATGCTCGCATATGAGGCAGATATTTATACTGAAAGTAATGTCTTCCCTGCTCTTGAAGTGCTCTCAAGTGATGAGGTACCAACAATGATTCTTGCCTGAATCACGCGTGGAAAAACTCATGCAAAATATCCAAGTATCGACCCCATCGACTTTACGATCAAGAATCTTATGACGACACTCGAACTTCTTGAAGACAGTGACGAGAGTGAATCCCAAACTGAATAATTTAAACGTCTATCCAAAACCTTCATAGCGAGGGGGAATGTATTGATTTTCATCGAATCTTGATAAAATAATTCTACTTTTTTAATTATTTTCTCTATGAAAAAGATATTGTTCTCGGTACTTCTTTTTGTTATGGGTGCCCTTACTGCTTCTGCTAACGAAGGCTCAAGTGATGCGGTATTTGCTCCTGCAGAAACGAATTCTCAATTCGCTCTTCAGGCGAAGATGGTCGATAATACAGTAATCCTACAATGGACACCGGTAGCAAAGCAAAAACCAGAATGATTCAATTATTATAAGATTGTCCGATCAGAAAGAAATGCTACCCCAGTGTATCCTGATGATGGATATATCTGATATTCTTCGGAGGTGGGATTCTCGACATTTACCGATACGAATCCGCTCTATGGAAAGACCTACTACAGAGTCTGTGCAATCTATGATTCGAATTCTACAGGACTGAGACCTCGCTACTGTAGTAATGTCGTAGTTACATCGAAGGAGTCTCAAAAATCAGAAGTTCCTCCAGCGCCATCACAAAAACCTTCTGAACCAGTAAAACAACAACCTGAACAACAAGTTCCTCCAAAGCCAGTCAATGAACCTCAGAAACAGCCTGAACCCAAAAAGGAGCCTCAAAAGCAAACACAACTTGAACCTAAAAAAGAACCGCAGAATACTATAACAACGAACGCTCTCAAAAAACGACTTGATACCCTACTTCTTAATTTTCAGAAGAGTCTCGATAAGCGAGAGATTAGTTCTTCAGATAAGGCAAGTATTATCGCTAAAGCGATAGAAAGATATACGAATTTAGCTCAAAAGACTCAGTCAGCAAGCGTAAAAAAGATGTGCTCATATATGATAGAAAGGCTCAATCAGATGAAAAATCAATACGTAGAAGAGGATACAACAGAAATAGAAGGAATACTTTCTGGCTTATAAGAAAAATCCATCTCGAAAGAGATGGATTTTTTTAAATATAAAGAAGTCATTTAGTTATAAACTATTAGTCATTTTGTATAGATGAGACACTTTGCATAAGACGTAGTCAGTGTGGTTTATCCACTTCTTCCTTTTCAGACGAATGCTATCCTCATGTTATTTTAGTGATATTTATAGTTAATTCCACTTTGGAAATCCATCATGGTATGTCTTCCAGGTCTCAGGTCATGCGAGCATCTCTTCATCCGTAAGAAGGGCCGCATCGAGCATGTTTTCTATCTCTTTTTGGTTTCATCGAATTGTTATAATCACGAGTTCTTGTCTTCTATCGTGGTAAGGGAAATCCTTAAAATCAAGGAGTTCAGCCTGATATTCTGGATAGAGGGCGAGTTGTTCCTTCGGGAGCGCAGAGAGCCAGCTTCATGCAGGGTCGACTCGTACAGATCCTCCTGCCTGCCCCCAGCTTCCTGCGAGATTATTACGGCTTGCGAGCCAGAAGAGTCATTTTGAGCGGATAACACCAGCCCATTCCCTATTAGCAAGAGAGAGAAATCTTTCAGGATGAAATGGCTTATTTCGACGGTAGATAAATGAAGAAATTCCATATTCTTCTGTTTCTGGTGTATGATTTTTATGTCATCATGACTGGAGTTCTCGCATCCAGAGAGTGCTATTTTCTGCCTTCTCCATAGAGAATAATCCAGTATCGATCACGCGATCTATATCTACCTTACCCCAGTCAGTTTCTATATATTCTGCTGTTGGCTGAAGTCACTTGAGTATGGCTCTGAGAGTAGTTTTTTCTTCTTCTAATATTCCAGATATCTTATTGACGATGAGTACATCACAGAACTCAACTTGTTCTACAAGGAGGTCTACAATAGTTCTATCATCTTCCGGAGTTGCTTCCCATGCTCTATCTTTAAGTGCTTCGGCAGTAGAAAAATTCTTCAAAAACTCCTTTGCATCCACAACTGTTACCATAGTATCAAGTCTGACAAGTTTTGAGAGGTCAATACCACTTTCTTCATCAACATAAGAAAAAGTCTGAGCAATAGGAACAGGTTCTCCAACTCAAGTTGACTCCACAATAATAGCATCATATTTATTTGCTTCTGCAAGGCGCTTAACCTCGATGAGGAGGTCTTCACGAAGGGTGCAACATACGCAACCATTCGACATTTCTACCAGTTTTTCTTCTGTTTGCGAGAGTTCAATTCCATCTTTGATAAGATTGGCATCGACATTAATCTCTGCCATATCATTGACGATGAGAGCCACTTTGAGTCATTCTCGATTTTCGAGGATATGTTTGAGGAGAGTGGTTTTTCCGCTTCAGAGGAATCAGGAAAGTACGGTGACGGGAATGAGTTTTTGCATGATTAATGTTGGTTACAATTTGGACAGACTCAAGAGAGGAGGATTTGATGATTTTTAAGAAGAAATCACTGTTTTTTTGCGAGATATTCAAGCATTTTGCAGATAGATCGAGCATCAAAGTGAAAGACTGTATGACAACTCTTGCATTCAAAATGTTCATGGTGTGACTGCTCTTCAAGCTCATAAAAGTCTCATCTATCGTCGAGGATCAATTTTCTGAGAATTCCAATATCTACAAAGAGATTGAGAACACGGAAGATGCTGGCACGTCCTATGTGTGGAAATTTCTCTGTGAGATCACTTGCTTGGAAGAGGTGTAAGTTTTGGATTCATTCGTATAGTTCTATTCTCTCTTTTGTGATGCTTTTTCCATGAGACTTGAGAAGTGATTCAATATCCATAATTGAGACTTAGTATCAAATATTTGAATGAATATATGAATATCAATCTTTTTGTCAAAGTAAAAAACTTCTCATGAAGATATAAAAGAGAAAGAAAACTCTTCAAATCGGAGAATTCCTTCGTGTTTTTGTTGGAAACTGAGTATCATGTGAAACGCCGGAAACATGGCCCCTCGAGCTTGTTTTTATATGACTGAACACCTTAGTCCTCTAGCAAACGTTGGCGAGACCCAGAGTGGATGACGACAAATATGGCTTCTAGGATCTAGGTCATTCCGGAACTGGAGTCAAAATGAGACAAAGGGGACACCTAATGGGCGTAGTATATTCAAATATTTTAGTTATTAATATCTTATTTCTTACCTTGCTTTTACCTAATTACTGTATCATCTGTTTATGATATGTTTCCATCATGGAGGTCCATATTCTATATGTCTTATAATTTCTTTACTTGTATTCTCATGAATTTTCCTCAAAAATCCGCCTATCTTTTTTTAGGCATCGCCACTATATGACTTTCTAGCTGTACGAATGATGCTTCCCATACCTCTATAAGTACTGATGTTGTATCGACTCAGTCTGGAGCTACAGAAAATCCATCTACTTATAGTCTTGATTTCGATACTCAAAAATATACTCACAAAACTTTTACTTTCAGTGGTGAAACTATCCCGTATCGTGCATATGAAAATATCGTCTATGTAAGTAAGCCAGTGGATACGAAATATCAGTCTATGAACATCTATATTCCTGAGGCATATTTTTCTGGTCAAACGATAAATGGATATACTATCGATACAGCACCAATATTTCTCCCAAATAAAGTCTGAGGCTATATGCCAGCAGAACCAGGAACTGTAGATGCCAGTAATATGGGTGGTATGATGGGTAGAACTAGTATGTCTTGATCTTGAATGAATAATTCGCAGAATATATGACAAATGAGTGGGCAAGTATCGATGAATACATCAGGCTGAATGATGCCCCAAGTGAGACCGTCGGGTGATGCGAATTCTGCTATTAAGGTTGCATTATCAAAGTGATATATCGTCGCGAGTCCTGGTGCTCGTGGTCGTACAATTCAGGATACAAATGGCAAGTATACAGGTAAAGCTCCTGCAGGTATCGTAGACCTCAAGGCAGCTGTCGCATATCTTCATTATAATGATGTCAAAATACCTGGAGACTCTAATAAAATCATCTCAAATGGAACATCTGCAGGTGGTGCTATGTCATCACTTCTCGGTGCAACAGGCGATAATCCTGACTATCTTCAGTATCTTCGCGAAATTGGTGCTGCAGATGCATCGACATCAGTGTTTGCAGTTTCTGCATACTGTCCGATCACCAATCTCGATAACGCAGATATGGCATATGAATGGTTATTTGATGGTATATATAACTACACAGGTAGGGGTGGTAATGGTACTATGACAGATAGTCAGATAGAGTTATCAAAAAAGCTTACAAAGCTATTTCCAGAATATATTAATTCACTTGGATTGACAGATGATTCCGGTACAATTCTTGCTCTGAACGCAGATGGTAATGGTACTTTTAAGACATATCTCGAGAAATCTATCATTTCATCAGCACAAAAAGCTCTCGATAACGGATCAGATCTATCTTCATATTCATATCTTACTGTTGAGGATAAAAAAGTAACAGGTATAGATTTTGATGGATTCGTCCAGGCACTTGGTCGTATGAAGACGACTCCAGCATTCGATGGTGTCGATCTCAGTACTGGTGAGAACAATCTTTTCGGTGATGATTCTATCAATGCCAAACATTTTACATTATTTGGTATGAATAATGGTACTGTGAGTGGTACGATGGCAGATACTCAGATCATAAAAATGATGAATCCAATGAACTATATAGGTTCTGAGAATGCAAATACGAGCAAATACTGGAGGATACGCGTAGGGTCAAAAGATAGTGATACATCGACTGCTATATCTCTCATCCTCGCAACGTATCTCAGAAATAAATGATTTAATGCAGATTATGCTATTTCATGGTGACAGCCTCATAGTGGTGATTATGATACAAATGATCTTACAGATTGGATTGATTCTATTGTAAAAGGCAAATAATTGGACTTAGAATCTAATTGGCTATAGCTAAAAGTAGCATACCCTAAAAAGTTCGAATCCAAGAAACTCTAGAAACAAGGACATATATATAACCACAAGATATCAAAAAAGGAAGGAACTCTCCGATTTGGAGAGTTCCTTCGCGTTTTATGTCGGAAACTGAGTGTTATGTGAAACGCAGGCAACATGGTCTGCGAGCTCGATTTTTTATGGCTGGACACCTTGGTACTCCACCAAACCTTGGCGAGACCCAGAGTGGGTTACTAGAAATATGACTTCTAGCATCTAGGTCATCTCGGAACTGGACTCAAAATGAGACAAATGGGACACCTAGTGGGCGTATCATATTCAAATATTTTATTTGTCAAATCGAAGTGCTGAAAGGGTATCCTAATATGCTTACTAGGCAAACTATCCACATTACCGAAAGAAGTATGTTTGATAGAGCTGTGTCTCTAGAAACTTAGGAAAGAGTTTTTGAGTAAAGACGAAAGATATAACTCTCAGATATTAGGTTTTAACAATCGCAATTTTCGTTGCTACATTTTTCATATTCTGTTTCAAGCGTGGTATGGTGGATATTTTCATCTTCAAGATGATGTCGGATAGTGTCCTTGATTTCTTTTTCATTTACTCATTGTTTGAGAACTATATGTGCCGTAAGAGCATTTTCTGTAGTAGAAAGTGACCAGATATGAATATGGTGAACATCTGTAATTCCATCTATTTCACGTAATTCTTCTGTTATTTCTTCAATATCTATATTCATTGGCACACCATCGAAATTCATTCGGATACTCCGCTTCAAAAGACTGATAACACTCATAATCATCACCATTGAAACAATGATAGAGATAATCGGATCAACAACGGTATATCCTGTAAAATAGATAATCGCACCTCCGATAACTACCCCGAGAGACACCAGAGCATCACCGAGTAAATGAAGATACGCAGATTTTATATTGATGTCTTCACTTCCTCATCGCATCAACAACCACCCAGAAATACCATTCACCAATATACCCATACTTGCGACTATCATCATAGTAGTTCCAACCGTTTCAACAGGTGTGAACATTCTATTTATTGCCTCAAATATCAGATATAAAGCAGTGACTACAAGAAGCACGGAATTGATAAAAGCGGAAAATATACTGGCTCGCTTGTATCCATAGGTATAAGTGATAGTGTTTCTTTTTTTAGAAAGCCACAGAGCAATTCCAGAGAAGATTAGATTAAGTACATCCATTCCATTGTGTCCTGCATCAGAAAGAAGAGCAAGGGAATGCACTCGAATACCAAAAAAGACTTCAATGGCAACAAAAATAATATTGATCGTTATGGCAATAAAAAATGCCGTGGAAATATCTGATACTCCGTGAGAATGACTATGGTTACTATGACTGCTGTGGTCGTGATGTTTGTGGGAATGAGACATGAGTATATACAAGGTTATGGAAGAAGATTTATTCAGAAGTGCTTCAAGAAGAAGGTATAAGGAAAGAAAATAGCAATAGTCATCAAACAAGCAAGAAGGAGTGCTATCCAGAAACCAAATCGCTCTAATAGTGTCGGAAAAACAAGAAACATAGGAAGTGTCGGAAGCACATACCAAAAGGTATAGTATGCATGATTTGCCTCTTTTGCTACACCTCATCCATCTATATGTATCCAGATAAGGGTAAGTATGGTAATAAGAGGAAGTGATACAATAAGTGCTCCGACTTTATCTGATGCTTTTGCCAGTTCAGATACAGCTACAATCACTCACGCAGTAATACAGTATTTGAAGATGAGGTACAACATACTTTTAGAAAGTTATGATTATTTTGTCAGAAGTGTATCTAAAAATGATGTAAATCAATCTTTATCTTTAAATACTGACATATCTATCTTTTTTCCATCAAGAAATAGCGATGGAGTACCATCTACACGAAGTCATTCACCATATGCGAGATCGGATTCTACTTGCCCCTTAAATGCTTCTGAGGTGAGACAACTACTTATTTTCTCTTTATCGAGTCACGCTTTTGTGAGAGTATCGATACGCTCAGTATCTGACACTTTTCCTCATGATTTCATTGTTTCTAAAGCATAGAGAGCGGTTTTGGCTTGCATATACTTTCCTTGTTCTGCTCCACACAGTGCTATCATAGCATCACGAAAGGCGTTCTTGTGCATATCGAGTGGGAATTGGCGGTATTTTATAATAAGTTGTCACTTATCGGCATAATTCTTGAAGATTGGCTCAAGTGTTTTGGAGAAATTCTGACATGCAGGACATTGAAAATCAGCAAATATCTCAAGAGTATGATTTCCTGAGCCATATGATGGCGTTGGAACAGTTCTATTTTCTTTTGGAACAGAAGATGTAGAACTATTACCCACAGACGATACTTGTGTATTATCTGTAGAAGAAGACGATTTTGATGGAGTACTATTGGTACAAGATGCTAAAAGCAAAAGTACGGGTATAATAAAAAGAAGTTTTTTCATAAAAAAGTGGGTGATTAAAATATTAAAAGATGATCCTCATAATTCTATCTATCATAGAATTATGAGGTATACATCAATTGGGTTTTGTATCTGTTATTTCAGGAGTTTAGTAATAACTCGTTCAAATTCAGATACTGGATATGCTCCAGCTACAAGTTCATATTCTCCAGTTTCATTATTAATAATCACTGTTCCAGGAGTACCAGATACGCCGAGTTTCTTTCCTTCCGTTGTTTCCGCATCAAATCGAGCAAGGGTAGATTTCGCATCGAAACATGATTGAAATTTTTTCATATCAAGTCCAAATTCCTTGGCAAGTGGCACAAGGGCATCTTTACTAAATCCAGTTCCATTTCCACCATTCGATCGCCCAAGAATGGCTTGGTAATAGCTTGCATATTTTTCAGTTCCTCCAACCTGTCCAGCACAGAGTGTAGCCACTGCTTCGATCTCAGCATTTTCATGTGGTACTCCACGGAAATTCTTAAAGATAGAATTTACAGTATCTCCATATTTTTCATGAATTTTTTTTATAGTTCCTTCTTTGAATTGACGGATACAGAATGGACACTCAAGGTCACTATATTCGATGAGAGTGATTTTTGCTTCTTTATTTCCTTCGATGTACGCATCTTTCTTAATAGAAGCAAGCTCTTCTTTGGAGAGTTTTTTTGGTGGAGCTTCTTGTCCTCCAGCCTGCTGATTAGCAGATGCACCATTTTTCAAAAACTCACGGATCTGTGGTATCTGTTGTTCAAGCTGAAGGCGTTGTGCTTCAGAAATAAGTTCATAATTTTCTTTTCCACCTGATTTTTTGTATTCAAGAGCAAGATAGCTTTCTATTACTTCTTTTGAAACTTGTTTTGAAAAGAAATATGATGACCCAACACTTGCGAGTATTGAGACAATAAGAAGTGATATAATCAGTGTTTTTGGATGGTTCGATTTTGGATATTGAGAAGTTGCTTCTTCGGTTTCCAGATTTGGATGTCGCATAAAAAGTTATAGTAAAAAATATAATAATTGGTTTCTCGTGGATTTAACACCCACTATTTTCATTGGCACTACATGGAGTAAAGATACTAGTATTTGATCCACTAAAGGTTCATGGCTCATTTCAAGATGAAATATACTCCTCTACTTTGGTATTTTTCCATTCAAGTTCATGATTCCAACTTTCCCAGTCATATCGCCATTCGTTCCATCAGATACCAAGATGTTTCACATAGATACCATTTTCTGTGAGCATTTTTCCTATTTTTCTTCCTGTCATACAAGGAATGCTATAGCAATAGACAACAATTTCTTTGTCTTTTGGAAGTTTTTGAAACTCTCCAACAATACGATTGACTTCATCATATGCTGACTCATCAGGGTTCTTATATGCAGGAATATTTATTGCTCCTACAATATGTGAAGTTTGGTATTCTTCGTTACTTCGGAGATCTACCAAGATTTTCTTCTGTTTTCATTGCATAATATCCTTTCGGATACTATGAGGACTGACATGAACATAATTTTCAGTATCGTAGAAGTCTTTTATTTTTGCTTCTTTCGATTGAGGAATATATCATCCATAGTATGCTCATCCAAAGATGGTAAGGATAGTTATATTTATCAATACAGAAAGAAAGAGTATTTTTTTCATAATTTTTATGAGTATTAAGAATAAGGGTTAGTTATATTTTATAGTCTATCATCAGGGTATTCATTCATATTTTCCCTATTAAAGAAGATTGTATCTTGAAAAACAGGGATGATAAAAATCCCAAAATGAATATATAAAAATCAATATACTTACTCCTAGAGTAGCAATCTCACTGTCTCTATAAAAAAGAGACTTTGTTTATCAATATGGGCTACAACCTTTTTTTCTATAACCTCCCTATTTTCCGAATAATCCCAATCAAAGACTGTTTTTATGAAAAGAGATGGTATGAATTTATACGATTCTTCTTGTGTATATTGAAGAGTGGTTCAAGATTGTATCTTATCATTATGATTATCTGTACAGCAATGATCGACGGGAGGTGTTGCATTGTTTCAAAGATAGGTATGTAATACCTCTATACAACCAAAAATACTTCCAAAAAGGAATACATGAATAACGAGAAGATAAGAAAGAAGTCTTGAAATCATCTGTGGTATTATATTGTGGTGTTGGTTGAGAAAAGATTATAGAAGAAGGGTATGGAAAAGCAATTTTTATCAGTATAGAGCGGAAAATGGAATGAATAGTATTCATTCCATTTGTTCTACTCTCTCCAATTCATAGAGAGATTATTCTATAACTTTATATCCAAACATCATACCAGAGAAGAGGTGCTCTACGATATGACAGTGTGCCATCCAGTTTCAAGGATTATTCATATCTACAAGAATATCTACATATTGGTCTTTTGGTATGAGAACTGTATCTTTCCATACAAAGTTTGTATTTACTGTTCCATTTTGATTGAGTATCAAAAACCGTTGTCCGTGCATATGGAATGGATGTTGCATTGGGTGCATAGCATCTTTATCATTCGTAAGGCGTATTTTCACAAGACTTCACTTTTTGAAACTCCAATCTATATCCATACCTTCTTTTCCTGTTTGTTCATCTCGGAGTATCCATTTTGTTGTCTTATTGGTACTATTTGAGTTCATCATTGCCATTGTATCTTCCCATTCTATACCATCAGGACTTTCGTCTCCCATACTCATACCACCCATACCCATTCATCACATATTATGATGCATGCCACCCATATCTCCCATTCATTCCATACCATCCATTCCTTCCATGGTCATGGTGATTTTTAGACTTTTATCTGGTGTTTTTGATTGGTAGGATGAAAGTGTATTTTTAAGATTTCAGAGAATATCATGAGTTTTGAGTGTTTCGAAATCTTTTTTATAGATTGAGGGAGTTGTGTTTGGCATTACCGTCAATGTTCCAAGTGAAATAGTTTTTCCACCACCGATACTTTGCACTGGAAAATTACCAGATTTTTCACCCATAATATCGACTATGTAGCGTTCAGCGGGAGATATAATAAGGTGGTCTACAAACTTCTCATTTTCATAATACCCCATATCACCACCGATCAATTTCATCTTCACTCAAGGAATGGAAAAATCAAATGGTCTTGCATTGGCAGTATTGATGAGATAGAGCCTCTTTATTTCCCCTTGTTTGATTGTGAGTGAGAAGTCTGTATTTCCATTTACAAACATTGTATTTCCATAGCGACCCATCAGGGTATAATTTACGGTATCTTGTTCAAATGGTGGAATAACTCCATTTTCTATAAGAACATCATCAAGTGTAATGACATTTTGACTATCTACTGTTGGTTTTTCATTCGGGTCGTATATCTGAAATGTTCCATATTCACCAAGTTCTTGTTCGAAGTCATCTCGTGTGTGTGGATGATACCACATCACTCCAGTATCTGGAAAAGTAATAATTTGTTCGTACACATCGCCTACTTTAATTGGGTCTTGTGCTCCACCTTGGTCTTTTGGTACACCATCATAGAGATAGTTGAGCCGTACACCGTGTGGATGAATAGTCGTGGCAAGTTCCTTTACAGTATTACGAACCTTAAACTTTATTGTTGCACCTTTTGGAGCACGGAAAGTTGGTCAAGGGATACTTCCATTATACGAAAGCATAATAAAGGTCTTACCATTTATAACCTTACGAACTTTTTGTATAGTGAGGTCATAAGTATCTCCATCTTTCAGATTGACTACTTCTGTTGGTTTTACATCAGTGGTTGTTTCGTCATCTACCAAGATAAGTTCATTCAAACTTTTCTTAGTTGAATTATTTGTATTGGCATCATTTTTGTATTTTTCACAACCTGCCATACTCGGCATCATTTTACAGTGTTCACGCATCATAGCGTCCTGTGGATTTTCAGTTGATGTTATAACCTGTACGGATGTTTGTTCCTTATTTTGAGGATTGTTTAGTCAAACAATACTACAACTTCAAAGCAATACAGGAATAAGGAATATTAAAAGGAGTTTTTTCATATACGGATAAGGTTAAGAATTATCTATATTTTTCACAGCCCACCATTTCTGGCATCATTTTACAGTGTTCACGCATAACATCATCATTATTTGATGAGGGTGTCATCATTTCAGAAGACATAATGGTGCTTTCATCTACCTGCATAACATGACTCCCAGTATTCATATCAGTCATATTCATCATGGATTCAGGATATATAAACATATATACAACCATAAAAGCCATAAAAAGATTTTCCAATACAGTAACTTTTGTCATTGGAAGTTTCCACTTTGTTCACATACATGCACATGCGATCTGTTTTCCTGATTTCACAACCGAATAGGCACTGACTATACCAAGTAGAGAAATAATAAGAGCTACTACATTTACCGCTGTCATATAGAGCATACTCGTATTGAGTATGTAGATAAGACCAAGGATTATTTCTAAAAAAGGAAGGATATATCCATATAACTTTAATTTTCTTGCAATAAAATCATACTGGCAGAATGCTTCTACAAAACCACGGAGATCGTAAAGCTTTAGTAATCCAAAAGCTAGAAACCATACACCCATCAGGTACATCATGAAGGTATTTATAGGGAAAAGAAGAGTAAGACCAATACTCACTCATCCAATACCTACAAGGAGTAGGTATAAGGGCTTAAGTGATGCCTTCTCTTCGATATGACAACAATCTTTTTGATTCATAAAAATAGGGATAAAAAATTAATGATTTCCAAGAAGTTCCTTAAATTTCTTGATTTCTGCATTTTGTGTACGAATAATATCATTTGCCATCTGGACAATTTCAGGTCGTTGAGATACTTCAAGAACTTCTTCTGCCATATGCACCGCTCACTCATGATGCTTAACCATATCTTCCATAAATGCATCATCAAGATCATGATCAGAAAGTTTTGAGAGATCACGCATCATAGGCATATAATTTATTTTGAGGGTACTATTTGGATACCATGTCTTCATCCAAGAATTCAGAAGACTTATTTCTGTTTTCTGAGCCGAAACAATATTTTGTGCAATTTTTTTGAGCTCTACATTTTCAGTTTTTGCTACGATAATACTCGCAGTGTCGACAGCTTCTTGATGATGGGGGATCATATTAGCGATGAATTCCTCTTCTGTAGAAGCTCACATATGATCCATAGATGTCATATTTCCGCTATCTGTAGAAGTCCCCATATCCATTTTTGAATGATCCATACCTGCCATAGATGTATTAGTCGATGTTGCGGAAGTAGTTTTTGGAGTGGAAGTCGATGTAACAGAAGAGGTTGGTGCAGGATTCGTAGATATAGGAGTCTTCTGAGTGGTATCACTACAACTAGCGAGAGCGAGAGATGAGAGGACGATAAGTCCGATGATGATAGAAGTTTTCATAAAAAATAGGTAAAAAATAAGAAGATGAACAACAATAGAAAAGAGAATTATTATGGATCCATAAAGAAAAGGTGAGAAAATAAATTATTCGACTATATAAGTATTTTTTGATGCTTTCGGATGAAAACCTTCACGATAATATCTATAGAAAATTCATGGTCTGAGAGCAAGTTCAATAAGCGTGGAAACAAACAATCACCAAAATATCACTGTTGCTATCGGTGATAGCATTTCCTTCCCTGCATCACCTGCTCAGAGAACGAGAGGAAGAAGACCAAGAATAGCAGAAAGTGCTGTCATAGAAACAGGGACGATACGTTCAAGAGATCCTTTGAGAATAGTATTTTTATCAAAAGGAAGTCATTCTTCGAGACAGAGATGCTTATAATGATCAATGAGCATGATACCATTTCTCGATACGATACCCATGAGTGCGATAAATCCTACAAGATGAGCGGTAGATATAACTCCTCCCGTGAGCCAAACTCAGAGAATTCCTCAGAACCACCCCGTGACAATACCGAGAAATATCTGAAGCACGAGTACAATACTTCCAAAATGCCAATAAAGGATTCCAAAAAGAGCAAGAAGGACACCAATAGAGATAAACATCAGAAGTTTTGAGGATTCTTTTTGAGCAGAATATAGTCCCTCATACGAAACTCTATACCCTGAAGGTATATCGAGTTTTTCCACTTCTTTCTTTATATCATCGACTACATCGACTATGGAACGATCTTTTGTATATCATGATATAACTATACGTCTCGCTGAGTTTTCATGATTGATAATGTTTCTCGATTTCCCAAGTTCTACATTCGCAACATTTCCGATAAAAAATGTTCGTTCATCAGATAGCCAAAAAGGAATACTTCTTATGGATTCTGGCGTACTTGTCCATGAGATCGGAAAACGCATAACAACAGGATAGGAATTTTGTCACTCTATCACGCGTGCGACTTCTTGTCCTCCGATTCCCACATCAAGAAGTTCCTTTACTTCATTGTAGTTTACTTTCTGTGAGACAAGAGATGGGGTATTTGGCGTGACGGTAATACTTGGGATTTTTGTTTGAGATTCTAGGGAAATATTGAGAGTACCTTCGACAGTATTGGTGATTTCTACGATCTGCTTTCCGAGTGTTTCTAAGGTATCCAGATCTTCCCCGAAAACCTTGATAACGAGTGGGGCACGAATTCCTGAAATAATTTCTTCTACTCTATGTGTAATAGGTTGTCCTATACCAATGACGGCAACTTGTTTATACTTCCCGATTACGCCATTTATTTCATCATAGATTCTCGCTTTTTCTTCATTGGTTACATCTGGTGCGAGTGCCACTTCGATTTCTGCATTATTCGATCATTGAGCATGAGCATCAGCATCAGCACGTCAGAGAATCGCTCCAGCTCGTTCGATTCATGAGATCTTTCTGAGTTCCAGAGAGAAATTTTTTGTAATATCGAGTGTGTATTCCAGTGAACTTCAGGGTTTTGTGGTGATGGAAATCGTATAACTTGATTCGTTAAATGCAGGAAGTCATTCTTCACTTGCCATCACGTATCCAAGTAGAGTAAGTGGTATGGATAAAAGAGCAAACAGGAGGGCTTTCTGTGGATTTTTGAGACTCCAGAGAATTGGTCATTTTGCCCAGTGTTTGAGTTTTTCCGTAAACCAAGTATCTTCAGATATTTTCCCATGACGTTTTTCGATCCATGTAGGAAGGAGATAGCTACATATGACAGGAACAAAAGTCACCGCTACGAGGAGTGACATAATCATCGAAGTAATATATGCCATACCGATAGGGGCAAGTATTTTCCCATCGATTCATGGAAGAAGAAGAAATGGAATAAATACTATAAGCTGAAGAATAGTAGCGTAAACTACACTTCATCGTACTTCTTTCGACGCTTCAAATATTACTTTCAGATGATGAATACGTTCTTCGCTTGGAAGGAGTGCATTCAGTCGTAACCGTCTAAAAATATTTTCCATATCCACTATAGCATCATCCACGAGTTCTCCGATAGCAATAGTAAGCCCTCCGAGTACCATAATATTGATCCCAACTCAGAAAATATAGAACACTATTGCTGATAAAAGAAGTGTAATCGGAAGAGAGATCATTGTAATGAATGCAGTACGAGCATTCAGAAGAAAGAGTACTACGATAATCGCTACGATAATCGCTGCATCCCTAAGGGCTTCTTCTACATTTGTCAATCACTTCTCGATGAACCATGTTTGACGAAAAATATCATCGTTAAGCTCTATTCATTTGGGGAGAGTCTTTTGAATCTCAGTAATTTTAGCAAGAAGTGTATTTGTGAGATCTACCGTATTTGCATTTGGCACTTTCGAAACTCGGATTATGACTCATTCTTTTCCATCGATGAGCGCATCTCATCGTCTTTGGCTATTTTTCCCGACTTCTATACTTGCTATATCTTTGAGGATATTGCCATTCGGAAGAGCAATAGATCCAATCTTTTCTTCAGTATTTTGTATGGGGTTAAGTTTAATCGGGTATTCTGATTTTTTATCTATAGCTATACCAGCTCATCCAGGATTGGTAATGTCTGAAAGTGATTTTTGTAAATCTTCGATAGTAAGGTGTTTTTGGGAAAGTTTTGCAGGATCAATAGAGATAGTGTACTGTGGGGCAGAACCTCACATAATCAAAAGATTCGAAATACCAGATACAGTAGAAAGAGATTGTCTCAGCTCAGTTTCAGCATAGAGACGAAGGTCTGATTGACTTATCTTTGGATCTGTCGAAGTCAATCCCATCCAAAGAACTTCTCCCATCAGTGCTGATTCTGGAGCTACAGTGAGATGTACTCCATCAGGGAGAGTGACTGATGCTATTTTTTCATATACTCTTTGACGATTGATATTTACACTACTTCACCAATCGAATTCTACATTCACGACCGAGAGTCATCCAGCCGAACTGGATCTCACAGCATCTACTGAAGCAATAGTGCGCAAGGTTCGTTCTAGAGGAAGTGTAACAATCTTTTCTACATCTTCAGCACTCATACCTTCTGCTTCCGCAAATACTGTGACACGAGGACGATTAAGATCTGGGAGTACATCGACAGGGAGTTTTGAGAGTGTATAGATCCCAAAAATACTGATAATAAGGTAGAGAAAAAGAACGAGAGGTCTTCTATTGAGAGCAAATTTTATAAGACTATTGAGCATATTGACTATGGGTTAGTGGATAAAATCGCACCCACATCCATATTATCTTTCCATCGTTCATCTTGAGCATCTGTAACTATACGAGTATCCGCCTTGAGTCATTCGGTAATGATGTATTTTCATCCGATATTCTCATAAGTGATTTTCCATTTTTTCAAAGTATTATTCGGAAGAACTTTATAGACATATGATTCTTCTCATTCTTCGAGAATACTTGTCTTCGGAATTTCTATGTATCCAGTTCCTGTAAGTCCAGACTTTACTATACGAACTTGTGTTCCGACAGGAAGATGGGAAGTATCGATAGAAGCCTCTACTGAAATTGTCTGAGTATCTTGATTCACGGATGATGAAAATCGAGTAACTTCAGCCTGAGTACTCTCTGCCTCAATTCAAGGAAGACTAACTTGGATAGACTGTCATTGTTTTATGGTTGCGTATTCAGCAACAGGAACTTCAAATCGTACAAAAAGATCAAGAGATTCACTTTTTCCTGCAATATCAAAAATTGGGGTCGTCACATCTACTGTTTGTCCGATACTGACATTTTTTCGAGAAATGACACCATCAAAAGGAGCGACAGCATAACTTACTTTCATAGTACTCTGTATTGCTCCAAGGGCATTCTGGAGAGCTCTCACACGATTTTCTGAGCCGATTTGCTCTGAGCGTGCTTCGATTTTTAATTTTTCGAGATCTACACTCGAAAGAGATTGTTCACCACTGAGTGTTGCATAATCTTTTTTCTTATTTGCTTCTAGAAGATCACGTTCTGATTCAAGAAGTGCCATTTCTTGTTTGAGTCCGATAAGATCAGCATTTGCTTGAGATAATGTTCATGATGCTGTGGCGTTAGCACTGAGTGTTCCATTTTCTATCTCAATCAGTCGGGATTGAAGTATAAGAATGCCGTTATCTCCAGAAAGGAGCGATAAAAGTTCTTGTTTATTTTCGGTATAATTTGTAGTCGATGCGGGTCAAATAATTGCATAAATAGAATTTGCATCATTGATCAGTGATTCGAGTGAACGGAGGGTTCTACTGAGATCTATAGTCGATATTTCCGTTGAAAGAGGATACATAGGCATTATGGTTTGCATATTTTTATGAAACCTTTCAGGTATATCCAATATCTTCTGTCGATCATTTACACCAAGTGATCACCAGTTTGAGTTATATCACCAATAAAATACATATGAAGTTGTATTAATACCAAGATTATTCCGATCTCAGTTATAGAAAATGGTAAGAAGCTCAGCGATTGCCTCATTTGCTTTTCCGATAAGATATTTTTTAGCAGTTTCTTGTTTTTGAGTATTTTCTGCTATGGTAGCACTACTCGCTTGTCTACTGCTCTCTATGACTACTCATCTTGCTTCGAGATTTGCCCTGAGGCTTGCGATTTTTGCATCAAGTTGTTTTTTCTGTACTTCATACTGAATATCTAGAGCTTTTCTCTGAACATCATACGCTTGTCGAAAAGAACTATTTGGACTCGCAACAACATCATTAATGTAGATGAGTTTTTCTTTCGCACTCTGAAGCTCTCATTGAGCTATAGCAATTTCAGCTCGTTGTCATGCTACCATACTCACCATTTCTGGAGTATTAGTAGGAGCATTGATGGTAGCAACTCGTTGTCATTTTTTCACGGTATCTCCGAGACTTACGAGAAGTTCCCCTATGATTCACTGGCGTTCTGGAAATATCGACCCATAGTTATCTGATAGTACTGTTCATGGATAGGTGGGTATTGAGAGGTTACTCATATCTGCTACTTGTAGTGTGGTAAAAGTAGCTCATGTCGAGAGTGTGACAGAAGAATCTCATCCGAGATTTTCTGCTTCTTCGTCCCCATGTCCACCATGTGCTCCTACGAGAATATATCCTGCTAAAATAGATGAAAAGATTCCTGTTATAGCAAGATAAAAAATATTACTTTTAGTTGTCATAAAAATTGATTTAGGAAAATACAAAAAATCCGCATACCAAAAAGGTATACAGAAAAAGAGATACTTTCTAAAGCACTAATATAGTCTCTCCTACAAGCAAATGTCAGAAAAAATGATTTTCACTTCAAGGATAGTACTGAAAATAGGTATCCTGAGTGATCGAATCCGTTTTTATATCTCATCCGATATACAAGTAAACCACTGTTTTTCCTATATCTGGTATATCAGCGTTATCTCTGACTTGTTGAATAATGTTTGTATCTATCTTCGTCTGTGTACAATGGGGAGGTTCTTTATCTTCTGATGTAGTAGATACCGTATGGGACTCTGTGATGCCATCATGAGTATGGGAGATTGTTTTTGTATGAGACAGCTCCGATACAGCATGCACAATAGCCATATTTCCAAAAAGAAATACAGCAAGAAGTATACTAATACTGATGAGTTTTTTATAAAGAAATACCATAGAATGGATCTGAGTATATGCGATACTGAGATAAAAGGCAAATTATTTTCTGGTAGCAATATCCCAAGTCCGAACCAGTTCTTCGATAAAATCTTCTTTTTCCTTTCATTCAGATGAAAGAGCCTTTGTTCCACAACAAGAGAGGTGATTTTTGAGAAGTTCACGATTTGCACTTTGCAATAACCCCATAGACGCATTTATCTGGTGGGCAACATCAGCACAGTACACATCGTCATCTATCATCTTTTGAACCTTGGCAAGTGTTCCCATTGCCTTCTTGATATTGAGCTGTATTTTATCTTTTGAAATTATCATATTGAAAATTATATTGAAAAACCCTATGATTTCAGTATATTCAAATTACTTTTTAGCGAAAGTACCTCCCGCATCCGCGGGATTTTATGTGCAATTTAGTTGCAACATGTTCCATCACCGCAAGAACAAGTCTTGCAAGTACATGGATTGCATGTGCATTTATTCGTAGTCATAAATAGTTATTATTAAATATACCTAACCATAGGGTATGGTTATACTACTCTTTATATTAAAGAAAGCAAGAAAAAATTTATAGAAAGAAAATAATTTGTGACATAAGCTATGGCATCGTTAATTTTTAATCTAAAAACTCAAGATTCAATAACTTCATCTTTGTAGTATCATCCCCGAGATTAATATTCCATCTCTCTTCCATGAATCCGAGGAGTTCAAGTCCTCGCTCTTTTATAGAATAAGGAGTCCATTCCTTATAAGTCTCAGCAACTCTACATTCCGAATATGATCCATTGAAATATCATCGATTCTTTTCTCCGTCAACTCGCTTATTTTCATAACAATCATTTTGGAGACTACTGTTTTTTGGTTGTGAGAGAGCGAGAAGATTTCAGAGAGTATTCGTAAAGTAATTCATTTCTTCAGGACTATACTGTGATACAAAATGTGACCAACAAGATTTATCGGGTGTTTGAGGAAGAATATGCTCTATAGATATCATATCCTGTTCTTTGGTAAACTTCTCCCATGTGATTTTTGCAGTAGAATTCTTCGAAGATTCGAGAAGATATTGTTCGTACTCGTAGAGAAAGTATCGAAGTCATCCCCAAGAATAGTATCCAGTTTTTGCTCAGAATCTGAACTTATTGCTGATAAAATCATAGAAAGCATTGATTTTAAACGATCCATCGTCATTGAATGAAAATTGGATTCGCTCCTCGAGAGCTTCTACAATATTCGCAATAGTTGTATTACCGTAGTAGAGATCTCGACTCAGATTATAAAACTCACTATTTCCATAATTGGATCGCATCTGTGTAAGTCTGAACGCAATGAATATATACCTTTCTATGGTTTTGAATAATAAAACTCGTTCATCTGCTGTTGTATTTCTCGAGAGAAATGAACTCATGATGAGAGGTCGAAAATATCCCATTCAGAGTCGATTTAGTCGATCGAGCCATTTTCTTTCATCGCTCGTAAGTCTTTGATTTGTTTCGGGATTATAGGTATCATACCAAGCACTAGAGGCTTTTTGTATACTTTCAGCAAAGAGAGATATATCCCCGATTTCTAATCCTTTCTTTTCTTTTTGAGATGTTTCAAGTGGAATATCCTCCTCGACATCATCAAGAAGCTCATCACGAACCTCCTGAGCTTCTTTTATCTTGATAGCCACATCGATTTCCTTAAGTACTCGTTTTGGAGAAAAGTAATCATCTAACAGAAAGTGAATATAATCATCTCCTGTTTTTCGACTGTATTTGAAGTACATAGTCCAATGAGCCTTCAGAAAGTCATCATCATTAAGAGGATTCTCCTTATTTCGTCCAAGCTGGAAGTATATTTCTTTCCAAGCATCATTGATGCGTTTTCTGAGTTCATCTTTATCTGACTGATCTACAGAAAATAATGTAGTAAGGTAAATGAGACGATTCTTGAGAAGTTCGAGATCACTGAGCTTCTTCCCTCGATTATTCATGGTTTCAAATGCTACCGATACATCGATATCACTTTCGATAACATACTCATTAAAGAGGAGATTTTTTGTAACTTTTCGAAATATGACCTCGAGTTTTTCGAGTCGTTCATTTTCAGGAATCTCAAGGAGATTATCTACAAAGAACTTTTTTGCATTCTCGAGATTCTGGGTGTATATCGTTTCTTGTCACTGATTGGAAGAAGAGTGCTCATTAAATATTTTCGTCTTGAGAAACTCATAGCTCGGGTTATCTTTTTCATAACCAAAAATATAAGATCGCTGTATTCCATTACTTTTTTCTATGACTGTATAATCTCTCTTAATATCTGAAAGTTTTGTATCACAAAGTTCAAAATCTTCATTATTTTCATAAGTATTTTCACGCAGTGTTTTGGCTACATCGAGAATGGCTTGAATAAGTATTACACAAGTCGTCATTCTTTGTTGTCCATCAACCACAAAGAATACATCATATCCCTTATTCTCAATCACCCATTTATCCTCGTGCCATTGCTCCCATATTTCCTTCTTTACTTCTTCAAGAGAGATAACTCCTGTATAATGATTCTTCCCTTCTTCGAGAGAGTTTATGTCTTCCCAAAAGTCTTTGAGTTGTCGGATTTGCCAGGCGTATCATCTTTGGTAGTCTGGAATTCGGAAGATTTTATTCTTGAAAATCTTGTTGATATTGACGAGCTGTTGCATAGGTAACAAAAAAGGTATCTACAGAAGTAAATACCAAAATCATCGTATCTGGCGAAACAAAAAGGGAGGATCGATCCCCGTTGATTCGCCAGAATCTTACTCATTTAGTGCCATAAGCAACAAAAGGAGGTGAGGATACAATCCTCCCTTCTAATCGCTTATGGGCAACTAAAAAGTAAGTAAAATAAATAAGATTCTGGCTTCAGGAATATACTTAGAAACACTATTTTATCAAGTTTATCCTAATTTATATAAACGCTTATATAGAATAAAAAAGTATTATTAATAATTTATTTTTGAAAAAGTATATCTACACACTGTTTTATTTGGTAAAACCATGATTTTCTATACAATTCAGATCGTGAATAATTTTACAAAATATCATGCCAAGTACTTCGCCCACGAGCTCTCGAAGCGAAGTCCGTCAAACAGTCTCGATAAATTTACTGCCTCGCTCTTCGATGCACAAGTAGATCTCAATCCGCACCAAGTAGAAGCGGCTCTTTTCGCATTCCAGTCACCATTATCGAAGTGAGCTATCCTCGCTGATGAAGTATGACTCGGAAAAACTATCGAAGCATGAATCCTTCTCTCTCAGAAATGGGCAGAACGAAAAAGAAAAATCCTCATCATTGCTCCAGCAAATCTCAGAAAGCAATGGAATCAAGAACTCCAAGATAAATTCTTCTTGAGTTCCACTATTCTCGAATCAAAATCATTCAATGAGAATACAAAAAAGTGAAATTTTAATCCTTTCATACAGGAAAATATCGTCATAGCATCATACCAATTCGTTCGCTCAAAAGAAGCATATGTAAAAGCTATCGAATGGGATCTCGTCGTCATCGATGAAGCACATCGCCTTCGTAATGTCTATAAGCCATGAAACAAAATCGCTCGAGCTATCAAAGAAATGCTCGAGGGAAGACCAAAAGTACTCCTCACAGCCACTCCCCTTCAGAATTCACTCCTCGAACTCTATGGTCTCGTAGGTTTTATTGATGATAATGTATTTGGTGATCAGAAGAGTTTTAAGTCCCAATTTTCACGAGCTGAAAATACTTCTGATACTGGAGCATTCGATGATCTCAAGGCGAGACTTCGTTCTGTATGCAAGAGAACACTCAGAAGACAAGTACTCGAATATATCAAGTATACCAATCGTATCGCTCTCGTAGAAGAATTCTATCAGACTCCAGACGAACAAAAACTCTATGAGATGCTCTCAGATTATCTCTCACGAGAAGAGCTCTATGCCCTCCCAGCAAGCCAGAGATCACTCATGGAACTCATCATGAGAAGACTTATGGCATCATCTACCTATGCCATCTCTGATACATTTACAGGGCTCATCAACAAGCTCTATACTCTCATCGATACTATTAAAACAGAATCACTCGAAGTACGGCTTCCAGAGATGGATATGAGTCTAATAGATACCCTCTCTACCAACTTCGAAGAATATGATGAATTTGCTGAGGAATGGAGTGAACAGGAAGATGAAGAAGTATGAGAGGATGGAAAGAAGAAAAAGAAGTTCACACTCCTCGATATTCCGAAAATCGAAGATGAAATCGGATTTCTCACTCAGTGTGAGAGTCTCGCAAAAGGAATATCGAAAAATTCTAAGTGAGAAAAACTCACGATTGCCCTTAATAAGGGATTCGAAGAACTCGAGAAGATACGCCAAAGAAGTGAGGATCATAAATTCCCACTCAAGAAAGCACTTATATTTACAGAAAGCACCAGAACTCAGCTCTATGTGAAGGGTATCCTCGAGGAGAATGGATACGCTGGAAAGATAGTTCTCTTCAATGGATCAAATGCTGATCCTGAATCCCAGAAAGTATACAAAGACTGGCTCGAAAAACATGCTGGAACAGATAAAATCACAGGATCAAAGACAGCAGATATGCGAGCCGCTCTCGTCGAACATTTCCGAGATGAAGCAATCATCATGATTGCCACTGAAGCAGCCGCTGAGGGTATCAATCTCCAGTTCTGTTCGTTCATCATCAACTATGATCTCCCCTGGAATCCACAACGTATCGAACAAAGAATCGGAAGATGTCATCGATATGGTCAAAAGTCTGATGTCGTAGTCCTTAACTTCCTCAACAAATCAAACGAAGCAGATCAGAGAGTATATCAACTCCTTGCTCAGAAATTCAAGCTCTTCGAAGGTGTCTTCGGAGCTTCCGATGAAGTACTCGGAAGTATCGAAAATGGTATGGATCTCGAGCGCCGTATCGCGAAGATCTATGGTGACTGTCGTACTGAGAATGAGATCAGTCATGCATTCGATCAACTCCAGCTCGAACTCGATCAAGAAATCACTGAAACTATTGATTCAGCAAAACAAACACTTCTCTCGAACTTCGATGAAGAAGTAGCTCAAAAGCTCCGATTTCGAAAGAATGAAGCTGATGCCTCACTCGATAAATACCAGAACTGGCTCTGGAATGTTACCAAGTTCGCACTTGCTGAAGAAGCAGAGTTCACTGAAGACTATTCGTTCAAACTCAAAAAGAATCCATACTCACCAGAAAAGATATTCCTCTGACCATATCGTATCGGGAAAAACATCGAAGATGCGAATATCTATCGTATCGGACATCCTCTCGCTGAAAACGTGATCACTGAATGTCTCGGATATCAGACTGAATCAAGAGAAATCACCATTGACTATACTCAGAGCGGAAAAAATATATCACTCGTGAAAAACCTCGTCGGAAAAAGTGGCTGGATGAGACTCACGAAGCTCTCTATCGATGCCTTCGAAAGCGAAGATATACTTGTCCTCACGACCATCAATGACACTGGAGAGATACTCGATCAAGAACTCTCAGAGAAAATCCTCTCAGTATGATGAAAAGAGTGAAGAGTGATCTCATGAGATAGTCCTCTCGGAGAAAGTATCAGTAAATCCTACAGCGAAGAACGACAGAAGCTCCTAGAACGAACTGATAAGAGAAATGCCGTCTACTTCCAAGAAGAGACCGAAAAACTGGAAAAATGGGCTGATGATCATACTAAATCTCTCGAAATAGCCCTCAAGGAAACGAAGGCAAAAATCAAAGAGCACACTCGAGAGGCAAAAAAATCAGAAAATCCCACTGATCAGCTCGAACTCCAGCAAAAAATCCAAACTCTCACCAAAGAACAGCAAAAGCTCCGTCGTGAGATATTCGAACTCGAAGATAAGATCCTCGCGGAACGAGACAGAATGATCGATATCCTGAAGGCTCGAAAACACGAGAAGATCACCGAAGAACATCTCTTCACGATTCGCTTTACCATCGTTTAATCACCATCTTACTTTTCTCTATGGAATCAAACTACCAGCGCCTCATAGCCACACTCAGAGAATGCTTCATGCTCGATCAGGCTGATCTTGATTTCGGTATCTACCGTATCATGAACTCTCGTCGAAATGAGATAGAGACTTTTCTCGAGAAGGATCTCATCCCTCAAGTGAAGACTATTCTCGAATCTGCAGGAACTTCTGATAAGTGAAGCCTCGAAAAAGAGCTTCATGATGCCATAGCGAATGCTAAAGCTCTTGGTGCCGATCCTGAGAGTCTCCCAAAAGTACGAGAACTCAGAGAAAAAATGGCGAATTCAAGTGATCTCACTGCTCTCGAGAATGAAGTATTTTCTCACCTGACGAGCTTTTTCAGACGATATTTTGATTCTGGAGACTTCATCTCGATGAGGCGATACAAGAAAGATGTCTACGCTATCCCCTACGAGTGAGAAGAAGTGAAGCTTCACTGGGCAAATGCTGATCAGTACTATATAAAGACAAGTGAATTTTTTAAGAATTACCGATTCAAAACTGAAAGCGGAAAATCTGTCGTATTCACACTCGTCGAGGCAAGTACCGAGCAAAACAACAACAAGGCTCAATGAGACAAGGAGAGAAAGTTCAAGATATATACACCATCACCTTCATCCATAGAACAAGGAAAACCAGCACACACCATCGAAGAAAAGGATGGTGAGCTTCATGTCTACTTCATGTATGAACCGATGGATAAGTGAGTGAAGCAAGATGCTCTCATTACTGAAGCTTTCACTACTATCCGAGATACTATCCCGAGTGAGTACGCTGAGTGTATCTCTCCATCACCTACAGAGAAAGATAAGTCTCGTACTCTCATCCAGAGACATATCAATGACTATGTAAAACGAAACACTTTTGATTACTTCATCCACAAGGATCTCTATGGATTCCTCACGAGAGAGCTCGATTTTTATATCAAGAATGAGATTCTCTACATCGATGATATCGATACTCGCTCTCCAGAGACATTCATCGCATCGCTCGCGATGATCAAGGCTGTGAAGCTGATCGGAGAAAAGGTCATCACTTTCCTTTCAAGTCTCGAAGAATTCCAGAAAAAACTCTTCCTGAAGAAAAAGATGGTCGTCGAAACAGGATACTGTATCACACTCGACCGTATCGATGAGGCATACTATGATGATATCCGTACCAATGAGGCTCAGATAGATGACTGGATCTCCCTTTTTGCTATCGATGAGATCGATGGATTTTCTCGCCCCCTCTCCCGTGAATTCCTCGAGAACAATCCATATCTCGTACTCGATACTAAGCATTTCGATGAATCATGGAAAAACAAACTCATCGGAGAAATCAGCGAAAATCATAATCTCGATGAATGGCTAGATGGTCTCATAATTAATAGTGAGAATTTTCAAGCTCTAAATCTCATCCAAGAGAGATACAGAGAACAGGTAAAATGCATCTATATCGATCCTCCTTATAACGCTCAGTCATCTGAGATAGTATATAAAAATACATTTAAGCACTCATCTTGGCTCTCTTTGATGGATAATAGAATCTGAATTGCTAAGAATATTGAAGATAGAAATGGTGTCCTTATTGTAGCAATTGATGAAGTGGAACAGGAAGTATTAGGGCAAATTTTATCACAGAATTATCCTGAACACGAGAAGAATTGTATATCTGTTGTACACAATCCAACAGGTCAACAGTGATCAAATTTTTCATTTACACATGAATTTGCATATTTCGTGTATCCAAAACCATGAAAATTCATCTGATTAGAAGATCGTATTGATAATCCAGATGTTAGACCATTGAGAAATGTATCCATCTGATCGCATTTAAGAACAGATGCGGCAAATTGTTTTTATCCAGTCTATATAAAAAACTGAGAAATTATATGATTTTGAGAGGTATCTCCTGATGAGTTTCATCCCTCATGAATAAATATGCAGAAGGATGATGGAATTATTGAGGTTTACCCAATTTGAGCACAAGGAGAAGAAAGGAAGTGGACTTTTGCTAGACAAACTGTAGAGTCAATTAAGGATGAACTAAAAGCAGAATACGATAAAAAGAAGTGAACTTGGGACATTATTCGTTACAAAATAAAATTCAATTATAAGACAGTATGGACGTGAGCAAAGTATTCAGCAAATAGTTATTGAAGTGTAGTAGTGAATGAAATGTTCTGAAAAAGTCTATTTACTTATCCTAAATCAATACATACAGTTAAAGACTGTATTGATGCATGACTAAATAATAAACCTACTTGATTGATTCTTGATTTTTTTGCATGATCTGGAACTACCTGACACTCAGTTATCAATTTAAATCGTGAAGATACAAAAGATGGTGGAGATATGGGAAAGAGAAAATATATCCTCGTAGAGATGGGAGAGTATTTCAATACTGTTACCAAGCCTCGTATCCAGAAGGTTATCTATAGTGAGGACTGGAAATGATGAAAGCCAGTTTCGAGAAAGGGATCATCTCATGCATTCAAGTATCTCAGACTCGAGAGTTATGAAGATGCGCTCAATAACCTGAAACTCCAGAGATCAGAAACTCAGCAATGAGTCCTCTTCGCTCCAGAAAATGCAGAATTCCGAGAAGACTATATGCTCCAGTATATGCTCGATACAGAATCTCAGGGAAGCATCCTCTCTGTGGATCACTTTGCTCATCCATTTGATTTCGAGATGCGTATCACGAGAGACAATGAAACTCGTGTCACTCGTGTGGATCTCGTCGAGACATTCAATTATCTCATCGGGCTCGTCGTCGAACATACTTATGAGGCTCGAGGATACCGTGTCGTGACGTGAAGAACACTCGATGGAGAACGCACACTCATAGTCTGGAGAAATATCGAGAAACATAGCAATGATGATCTCAATAACTTCCTCCAGAAGAGCGCCTACAATCCTCTCGATACAGAATTCGATCGTATCTATGTGAATGGAGATAACAGTGTGGAAAATATGAAGACAGGAGAACAGACATGGAAAGTCATACTCATCGAAGAAGAATTCAAAAAGAGGATGTTCGAGATATAGTTGAAAATTACTTTGTAACCACTTCATCAAATGCTTGAAATCAGAAAATGAACAGCCTCAAGGTGATATGAGAACTCATTCTTTAGGGAGTTTTCATATAATCTCGCAAAGCTTTTTGAAAAACATAATAAAGATGGCTTACTCATATGATTTTCGGAAGTAGATGAAGCACCATTGCTACAAATCGATGCTCTACTTATAACAGAGCATGTTGTTTGTATTATAGACTTCAAAAACTATAGCGGAAAAGTCATGCTACCAGAAGAATCTGACTTCCAAACAGGGGCATGGATAAGCGAAAAAACATGAGATTATATTAAATGAGGAGCGAGACTAAGTCCTTTTGATCAGCTTTTCCATCAAAAAAGGAAGCTCACATGACTGTATAGAGATCACATATCAAAACATATTACTCTTCCAAACATATTTGATCCACATAGAGTTCGTCGAATTGTTTGCTTTCAAGAAATCATAGAACTCGTTTGACATATACCTGGGAATCAAACAAACTTCTTTGGGATTGTAGATAAATCAAATTATCTAGAAAAAATAAATGATTTTATATCCATAAAGGATGAATCTGTATGTCTATCAAAAGATGGATTTGATGCATTCAAGCTATATTTTATGGCTGATGCATATGAATCAAAGGAAGAATACTGAGTATGAACACCATCAAATGAAAAAAATTCTACAGAGAAAAGCAATATGCAGTTGACTGATGATCAAAAGATAGTGTTATCAGATATTGGTGAGTTTCTCAAATCAGAATCTCACATATTTATCCTTTCCTGAATGACATGAACCTGAAAAAGCTTCTTGATCTCGGATATCATAGATGAAAGCTACAGATTTTGATATGAGCAGGTTGATGTTCTTGCATTTTCACAAAGAGTTGCTCATAGTCTTACCAATCAAGCAAGCTGATATAAAGTGAATAGTCTCTATTCGTATATATACTCTTGATGACTCCATGAAAAAACTAGCGATACAAATAATGAATGAGATCAAGAAGATGTATCAATAGATAAAGAATTGATTTGAGTAGGTACGAATGATAACGCTGATAAGTGTGTATATATTATAGATGAAGCGCATCTTATAAGTGATGTTTTATTTGAGTCTGATGATGTTCGATTTTGAACTGGAAGACTTCTTCATGACTTCGTTGACTTTATAAAGCAAAAACCTGCCTTTAAGGTAATTTTTATTTGAGATCCTTATCTTATTCAAGATGAAAAATCTGCACTTAATTGAAAATATATTCATGATTCTTATGGCTTTATCCCAACAATGAGAGAACTAAGAATCCAGAAAAGTAAAACAGCTATTAGTAATGTTACGTCATATCTAAAAGAAAAAATCGTCTGAGATGTATATTCAGAAATGGAGATTCCAGAGGTAGTAAATACAATACATCATCTGAAAAATGATGACAAAAATTTTACCATAGATTTACTCAAGGAAAGAATGTCAGTAGAAAATTATGATACGGTAATATTAGCATATTGAAACCAAGATGTTGTATTAAAAAATAAGTGGATAAAGAAAAATATTTTTCACTCGTGAGATTCTATCAATATCAATGATAGAGTAGTTACGATGAATCAAATGAAGACTACAAGCAATGATTTATTTGCTTCTGTATATAAAATCGATAAATGAATGATGTGAACTATAACAGATATTAAACCAAGAGAGGAATTCCTTATAGAAACAAAGAGTGGCAGAAAAACCAAACTCTATTTTAGAGATGTAAGCTTTAAGTGAGAAAGAGCAAATAGTAGTGTAAATGTAAAAATACTTGAGAATAGTCTTCTCAGTGAGAAAGGTGATATATCAAAAGATGAGGAACAGGCTTATCATATCTTTCTTAATTGACTCATAAAAGAAGAAGGATGAAAATTCGAGGAATCTGAAGAATACCAAAAATTATTAAAAGATGAGAATTATATTAACGTAGTTCATGAAATAGACGAGTTATCTTTACAAAAAGAGCAATGAGAAAAGGTAAAATGAAAAATAGAAACAAAGGAAAAAGAAAAAAAGAGACTTGAGAAAGATGTGAAAAAGGAATTCAAGTTAAGTATCCAGTATAAACTCAGAAAAGATCCAAGTTCTAAGTTTGGGAAATATAAAAATACTCTTCGACTACAATATTGATGGGCAATGACCGTGCATAAAACGTTTTCATTTCATTGGGAAACAGTTATATTTGATCTGAAGTATGAACTATGAAAGAATAATATTGAATACTTTAAGTGGCTCTATACTGGTATATCTCGTACAATAAAAAATCTTTATCTCATAAACTACTCACCGATATCTCCATTAGATGAGTTACTCATAGAAGATGCTGCTAGTGCAGATAAGCGAGTAAAAAGATATATCATGCAAGTAAAATGAGGGGACGATATAAGAAAAGAAGATCAGATAGAAGAATTTATAGTATTTATTCGGAAACATCTAGATTCAAATTATTCACTGAAGTCAACTGAAGTCATATGATGGGAGCTTCATATCCAATTCATGAAATGAACACAACTTGCCACATTAGCATTTGGATTTGATAAAAAATGAAAGTTCAAACTTCCTATCCTCAAAAATTGAGAAAAATGGCTATTTGATGAACTTAATAAAGTTTTATGAAATATAAAATATAACTTCGATGATGTGGAAGATATTTGGAAACGAACAATATATCAAAAATGGGAGACTGCTTCCGATCATAATTTCCGTATCGTTCAAATCGGTCAGAATAATTACCAAGATTTCATTAAGTTATATCAAGATGAGCAAGAATTGGATATTGAGTGTCGATATAATGGAAAGAATCAAATTATAAGTATAAAAGCTTTATATTATTCTGATATTGCAATATGGAATAAGTTTCAAGAAGTCTTGAATATTTTAGGATAACTTTCATGATTATGGATACATACTATAGTTTTAGTTCGCATATTTGATCACTTATCAAAGATAAAAATTTTGATGAGGTACTTTCATATTTCAAGTCTCATAAATCGGATTTCGCAGATGAGATAAGAAAAGATGAGTATATGATTGCGAACATACTAACTGCACTTAGAAAAACAAAGAACCATCGTTTTACCCATTCATTCTTTGACGAATTCTCTATAAATATTTATGAGAAGCTATCAAGTAGAATCCTCACAAGTTACGGATGGATACTTTTCGATGAACTCAAAGCATCTATTAAAAATAAATCAGACATCGGTGATTCAAATCTGATAAGTGATAATAATATTACTCTTTTCTTAAAAAATATAAGCAATATTAAAGATGACTTTTCTCAATCAGCGTTTAGCCAGGTATTTAAATCAATACTGGATAACCATGATGAAAAGTGACATTGGAAACAAATCTGTGAGATATGTAAGCAAATACCATATGAGAATCTCTCTACGAGAAATGAAATGATTGAGGCAACCATCAAAGGGAAACAGAAGGAAGTTGAATTAGCATCAGATCAAGAAAAATGGTTTTGATATTATACTAAGGCGCTTCTAGAATCTGGAAAATATGAGGAATGTTCCGAGTTATCCACACTTGCATTGGATATAATCAAGAAATTCCATAACTGAAATGATATCTGGTTTTCTCGGAGAATCGCACTGTCAAATCAACACCTCTGAAATACTGAACTTGCACTTGAAAAACTTCTAAAAATTTATGAAAAAAAGAAAGATTGGTTTATTGAAAAAGAATTAGCAGAAATATATGTCTTAACGTGAGATACTAAACAGGCATTTGAATATGCTATTCGTGCAATGAATAATTATGGAGATTTGGAATTTAAAGTTTGAGTAATGATCCTACTTGGAGATTTACTAATTAATGAAAAAGAAGATGAAATTGCAGAAAAACATTATATACTGTCTTCTCTCATAAGAAAACGTGAAGGGTGGAAAATTCCACAAAATTTATCATGAAAAATAAAATGAAGTGAAGTAAAAGATGAAAGTTTTGATGTAATAAAGCATGACTTGATAAAGTACTGGAAATCTCTAAACAAACAACAGGATATACCTAAAAATAGAAGTGAACGATTCGAAGGAGAAGTTGTAAAAATAATGAACAATAATGAGAGATGAATAAACTGATTCATCTGAATGCAAGATAAATCATCAGTATATTTTATTTTAAATAGAGACTCTGATAATAATTTGATTAATCTGATAAAGATATGAACAAAAGTATACTTCTTCATTAAAGAATCAGAATGAGATAAATCAAAAAGGAAAGCTTTCTGAATAAGAATCATTTAGTAAAAAATTTATATGCCACCACAGAAAACCACAAAATCAGCACCAATAAAACTCAAAGATGGTCTCATACTTCATAGATGGCTCCTTTCCCTCTTTGGGCTCAATGACTTCGCCTCACTGACCAAGGATCTCAAGGATAGCAAGCTCGAATGATGGAATGAAAAGTGAAATTCTCGATATCTCAGTACTCTGATCGATAGATTTTACCAGAGTGATGAGATACCAGAAATTCTTCTCAGAAAATATGATGAGAATATTTTTCGTCATACAGAGACTATATCGAGCAAGCGCCATGAAAAACTACGATGGAAATATTTCCAATATCTTTCTCTCCTTTTTACTGAGATATATCTTGATCGATACTTCGCGAACAAGGATAAGCTCTTAAATGACTTGAACACCTATCTCACCAAGCTCCAAGATGAAGAAGGTGGTGCCTTTAAGGATATTCAACTATTTACCCTAGAAGAACTCTCGAAGGTGGCTTTCTGGAGCGCAACTGGAAGTGGTAAGACATTCATCATGCACATGAATATACTCCAATATCAACACTATTTAGAAGAGTATGAAAAGCATGATTCACTCAATAGAATAATCATACTCACTCCAAATGAGTGACTCTCTCGCCAGCATGAAAAAGAACTCAAGGATTCATGATTTTGGTGAGAACTCTTCGATAAGAGAGCATCTTCTACGAGTCGTAAGGGATTTATCGATATCATCGATATCCATAAGCTCGAAGATAAGGCTGGAGATAAGACCGTCGCGATAGAGTCATTCGAAGGGAATAATCTCGTACTCGTCGATGAATGACATCGTGGAGCAAGTGGTGAAGAATGGAAAAAGAAACGAGCAACACTATCGAGAAATGGATTCTCTTTTGAGTATAGTGCCACATTCGGACAGGCTATCCATGCATCGAGCGGAAAGAAACGAACTGAACTTCTCAGTGAATACTCAAAATCCGTACTTATAGACTATTCGTATAAATATTTCTACGAGGATGGATATGGTAAGGATTACCGAATCCTCAATATATCTGATACTGACGATGAGAATATGACGTATGGATATCTCATCGGATCGATGATGACATTCTATGAGCAGATGTTCATCTATGAGAAAGAGAAAACCGTCGCGAAACAATTCCAGATAGAAAAACCTCTCTCCATATTCGTCTGAGGAACGGTAAATGCAGTGCGAACCGAGAATAAAGCTAAAGTATCCGATGTGATACAGATATTGCAGTTCTTCCAGAGTATTCTCGGAGAAAAAAAGAAAGCAAAATGAGCAATCAAGAATATCCTCACCTGACAGGATGGTATTATTGGGAAGAATTGACCACTTTTCCGTAATCATTTCCGTGCTATAAAGGAATCATTCTCTCGATGAAATGGTGAATATGATATCGATAGACTCTATTCTGATTTTCTCGAGAAAATATTCAACTGTAATACTCCATGATCCCATCTTCATATAGAGAACTTGAAGTGACAGGATGGAGAGATATGACTCAAGGCTGGTAATGGTGATTATTTTGGCGTGATCAATGTCTGAGATGATGCCGAACTCGTGAAGCTCTGTGAATCTGTATGACTGATCACTGGAGTGAGGGACTTCTCTGAGTCACTCTTCCATAAGATCAATGAAAAATGAAGCGCCGTGAATATCCTCATCGGTTCGAAGAAATTCACTGAAGGATGGTCGAGCTGGAGAGTATCGACGATGTGACTTATGAATATTGGTAGAAGTGAATGATCTGAGATTATTCAGCTCTTCGGTCGATGAGTACGCCTCAAGTGATACAATCATACGCTCAGACGAAGCAAGTATCTCAAACGTGAAGGAATCATCGAAAAATCTCTCTGAGGAGATGAGATTAGTCTTCTCGAGACACTATGTGTGTTTTGAGTTCGATCAGACTATATGCAACAATTCCGAGAATATCTCGAAGAAGAAGGTATGCCTATGGAAGATATGTACGAGATCACCATACCAATCAAGAATAACTTCAAAAAAGAAGAAATCGGAAAGCTCAAATATCTCAAGATTCAAGATGGAGCTGATTTCAAGAAGTCTGGTGAAAAAATAGAACTCGATTTCGAAGATACTATTAAGGTAACAGTAGACTGGTATGCAAAAGTACAAGCCATCGAAAGCACAGGATGAAGTACTAATAGTGTAGATTTCAGGGAAACGCACATATTAGAAGAAAAACATCTCGCATTTATCGATTGGGAAAAGATGTATTTCGAGCTGGAGCGCCACAAAGCAGATAGATCATGGAATATCGTATCTATATCGAAGGAGAATCTCGAGAAACTCTTCATGAATCCAAAATGGTATACCCTTTATATCCCGTGAGTATCACTCGAGACAAGATATGAAAATGTAAAAGCATGGAACGATGTATCGATTGCTCTGATCAAGAATTACTTTGATGCTCTCTATAATCAGAAGAAGTGACACTACTATCGTAACAAGATGGAGTTCTCATTTCTCCCTGAAGATCATCCCAATCTCCTCACTTCGTATGAAGTGAAAGTCTCTTCTGAAGAGACTGACATTATCCAAGCTGTACGAGAGCTCGAGTGACAGATCAAAAATGGAATATTTCAGAATCATGAGTTATCTCAATGATTTACATCACTTCACTTCGATCGACATCTCTATAGTCCTCTTCTTGCCCTCGGAAAAAACTTCCCTGCTGAACTCGCCGTGATCTCCCCTGTTCCACTCAATGAATGAGAGAGAAAATTCGTCTTCGAGATGCAGAACTACTATGAGAGAAATACCGAATCCCTTGCTGGAAAAGAGTTCTATCTTCTCCGAAATCTCAGTAAAAAATGAGTTTGATTCTTCGAGGCTCAGAATTTTTACCCTGATTTTATAATCTGGATAATCGATGGTGAGAAACAATATATCGTATTTGTAGATCCAAAATGACTCTTCAATATGGAAGATGGTTTCGATAATCCGAAGCTTCGTCTCCATGAGACGCTAAAAAAACTCCCAGTCCAAGATCCGAATGTCATACTCGACGCTTATATCATATCAGTAACAGCACGCGAGGCTATTCAGCACTGGAAATGACAGGAATCAGAGGATGACTTTGAAAAACGTCATGTGATATTTCAGCATGGAGACTATATCGGACGAATGATGGGGATGATATTCGATAACTAGATCATCGATAATACCAAAATTAGGTGTTATTTTATTTGCATTTTCTAAAATACCCGTATTATTATTGTGTAATCTGTTTACTTTTATGCTAAAGCCAAAAGAAAAAGAAGCATTAGGAATAATTCGCTTGTATTATCGGGAGAACTGATCAGTGCCATCTGTTCGTTCGCTCCAGGCAGATTTATGATATGCCTCTACTCGTTCAGTACAGCTTATTGTAGATAGCTTGGTAGAGAAAGGATATCTCGTAAGACATGATGGGAAGATATCTCTTTGAGTAGTGGAAGACCATCAGAATGAAAATACCATAAATGTACCGTTAGTATGAATGATTGCTTGCTGACTTCCTATTCTTGCAGAAGAAAACATAGAAGCACAGATACCTGTATCAACCAGAATTGCATATGGAACGAATAAATATTTCTTCCTGAGAGCAAAAGGAGATTCTATGAATAATGAAGGAATCAATGATGGTGATCTTATTTTGGTACGTTCAGCCGATTCGGCAACAGAATGACAAATAGTTGTAGCACTTATCGATGATGAAGCAACTATTAAACGAATTCACTATGATACTGATTATATTTCTCTCAATCCAAGTTCTACCAATGAAAAACATAAACCAATAATTCTTCACGAAGATTTTAGAATCCAATGAATTTTCGTTCGCTCGTTTCCAAGTAATACTTTCTAATTTTTACACACTATGACAAATCAAGTATGGGTTTCCCCAAATGGCGAAGAAGGATGGAAAATTCATTCGCCTTGAGCAAAACGTGATTCCGCTCACACAGATACAAAAGCAGAAGCCATGAGTCGAGCTCGGGAGATTGCTCAGAATAAATGAGCCGAACTTAAGATCCAAAACCGAGATGGTAAGATCAGTAACTCTAATTCTTATGGGAAAGATCCATTTCCACCAAGAGGATAACTTTTAAACTATGACTAGCATTTTTCGACAAGCATTTTTCAATACTTCATGAGGATGACAAAGCTCTTTTGGTGGGTGATTTTCTCGAACTCCATCGATTCCATCATGAGAGAGATTTGTATGACATTCTCCTGTGCCCACCCATACATCGATACCTTCTCAAATCCCAACTATATCCTTACCTAAAGTCGAGACGACTTCATTGAGGGTATGAGAGGATTATCAAGGAAATGGAATGACTACCATTAGTAATCTTAGGGCTCAAGCCTCACAATTTGTTACAGAAAAATATCCTAATCATAGTTCTGAAGAGAAAGAGAAGCTTATTGAGGCAAGTATGGCTTTTCATACGCAAGAAATTGAGAATCATCTTGATCATAAGAGAGGATTTGCAAAACTAGCACTACCCCTTCCAGAATGAACAAATTGGGAAAATATAAAATTCTATCTCGTAGAATATGACGAAAAAAATCCTGAGAATTCTAGAATTGAAATTTTTTTGAGCTGAAAGCAAATAAAATTTCTGACAATTTCTGATATGTGACTTGTGGACTTTGTTACAAAAACTATTTCTCAATCCTGAGAAATACTTCTTCTAATATGTGGTGGAAGGAAGTTTAGTTGGGAGGATAACGAACAAGCCTCAAGTAAGTTTCGAAAGGCAAAAGAAAGATTTGTCGAAGAAATGTGTGAATTTTTACAAATTGAGTGAGAACCATTAATGCTTGGAAATAAGAAGTACAACCCTCAATTTGATTTTTGAGCAAAAGAAACCGCAAGAATAAAATTTCAGGACAAGAGCTTTAATAACCTATTTTAGATATGTTAGATAAATTTTCTATTGATGAACTTATGATAAAGATCATGCCTTGAGGATTTTTTTTATGAATTCTGCTATTTTTATTTTGAGATATAATTTCTTTCGAACTGGATGAGAAACTGGACTTCTTTTATACTTTTGTATTCTTTTGTGTAGCATTCATTACATGAGAGATTCTTCAAACAATAGCTCATGAAATTGAGGGTATTGTTGATATCTTTTTCAAATTTCTAAGACCTTCCGAAATTTTTCTTTATAAATGAAATCCAATTATATCAGATAAAAAGAGATGAGTAATTATCGAGAAACTCAACATCCCCCCAAATGAGCTACAGGAAATCGATAAATCATACAAAGATATTCCATTTCTAAAAAAACGTAAACAATTTCAATCATGAATCAGCTTATCTCAACACTACTTCTGGCAATTATATTCGCAAGTTAGAGGAAGTGATGAAATAAAGACTGTAAATAGAGGTTACCTATTTGTCCGAGTAATGATGACTGCATTCTTTTTGCTTTCTGTGATTGCTATATTAGCTTGTCATTCTACTCTATCCATCTTACTTGGACTATTATCTCTAATATTCTTATGGAGATCGAGAGGTTGTGCTAAGAGTTTAGTGTTCAATACTGTTTTAACTTCCTTTAACGATTAATTTTTTATGAGAAAACTGGTAATTTTTAATGTATGATGAGCTCATTCTGCATACTGTGAATTTGATGGAAGAACAGCTTTAATTGATCTATGAGCGAACGCCGAATTCTCTCCTGTAGATAACTTTCTCAAGCCCTTGGCAAGTAAATCAAAATTTCTTGTTTGATCAACAAGTCATGATAAGTGAAAGTTTCTAATCAATCAACTATTTTTAAGTCATCTTGATAAAGATCATGTTTGTGATTATCTAAAATTCAGAGAAAATTTTCACTGAGTTTATATGACATGCCCCAATGATCATCCCGATCAAAATGATCATCATATTGTAAATAAAGACTTACTTTGAGTAGAAACGGATCTTAAAAATATAATTTTAAGTGATATGCGCAATACGAGAATTCCGTTCACTCAAGACGCACCTTTAGTTTCCGATATCCCACATATCTCACTTTTTTATATTCCACCATGAATATGTGAATCTGATATTACCATCAGTTCCTGATACGCTAATAATATAAGCTTGGTTTTATTTTTTAAAGTTTGAGATAAAACTGTACTTATACCTTGAGACATACTCAAATCCTGAATGGAATACTTAATTGATAATAAGCCTGAATTTAAAAGTCTTCTTATGAATGACTGAGTCGACTACCTCTTAGCGCCTCACCATTGACTTCAGACTTCATTTTCTGAAAAACTTTTTCAGACTATAAAATGATGAAAGACTCGTTTGAATATTATTTCAGAGAAGATTAGGACTTCAGATTCTGAAGAGAATCGATCCGATGTGGATACACGATATTATAGTTCAAGCTATTCCTCATGAGTGAATTCTTTACAACAAAATGCAGTGAAGACTTCAGTAGGACACATATTTATAGATTTTGATAAACCCGAAACCGAAATAATACAAACCCAAGATATTGATTTTATTATTAATCAGTTCTTATAAAAGCTACTCATTGCGTGACAAACATTGACAATTTTTCTAACAAAATCCCTCAAAATAAATTGAGGGATTTTCTTTTAAAATAGAGGATTAATAAGGAAAATTCAAAAATAGTTTTGAGACCTATGTGACATATCTACTGTTTTTATCAGGGGGAGTCGACACCTCAAATTCTATCCTTTTATTTCACTCTTATGTCACAAGACAAAATCGTTCCAGATATCTCACATGAGATAGTGTATGTGAAGGCAGATATCCTCAACCCTGCCGAGTACAACCCTCGCAAACATACTGCGAAACAAGTTGAACATCTAAAAGAAAGTATCACGAGATACGGTCTAGTGGATCCGATTATTGCGAATCGACATCCTGATCGCATGAATATCGTGATCGGAGGACACTTCAGGCTCAAGGTAGCAAAAGAGCTCGGTATGACGGAAGTTCCTGTCATATATCTCGACCTTGATATAGACCGAGAAAAAGAGCTCAATCTGAGACTCAATCAAAATACGTGAGAATGGGACTTTGAACTCCTGAAGGATCTTGATCTCTGACTCCTTCTAGATGTCGGATTCGATAACTCCGAACTCTCCGCAATCTGGGACGATATGCTCGGAGTCGAGGAGGATGGATTTGATGTAGAAAAAGAACTTGAATCGATCGTAACTCCTACGGCAAAACTCGGAGATATCTATGCCCTCGGAGAGCATCGGATCATGTGCGGAGACTCGACCAATGAAGAGGATGTACGAAAACTCTTCGAGACAATCCCTCCTGATTCGAATATATCCATGCTCTACTACGACCCTCCGTATAATATCTGACTGGATTACTCAAAGGGACTGAGTCAATGAAAAAGTTATGGTGGAAAGAAAACAAATGATACCAAGTCCAAAGAAGACTATTTTCTCTTCCTCGAAAAAGCTCTTCACAACGGACTCAGATATGCCGAGAAAGATACTCATATATTCATGTGGTGTGATCCGAACATGATCGGACTCATACAGTCTCTCTATGAGTCACTCGGGATACTTCCCCGCAGGGTATGTCTCTGGATCAAAAATAATATGAATGCTACACCAAATGTCGCCTTCAACCGAGCATATGAGCCATGTGTCTATGGCACGAAGTGAAAACCCTCTCTTTCTACAGAATTTCGAAATCTTCATGAGGTGCTGGATAAAGAAGTTTGAGTCGGAAATAGAGTTCTCGAAGATATCATCGACCTTTTCGATATTTGGCTCGCGAAACGACTCTCCGTCGGAGAGTATGAGCATCCAACGGAAAAACCTCCAACACTCCATGAGAAGCCCCTAAAACGATGTACAAAGGTATGAGATACGGTAATCGACCTCTTCGGATGATCTGGAAGTACGCTCATCGCCTGTGAACAGATTAAGCGAAGAGCTGTCCTCATGGAACATGAACCCATTTTTATAGACCTAATTATTAAACGTTATGAACAACTTACAGGAAATACAGCAAGAAAACTCAACTAATGATGCTTCTATTGCTTATGGAGATAGATTTCTCCTTGGAGAACATACCCTTCTTTGTGCCGATTCTCGAGATACCGAGTCACTCAATGCTCTCCTCAAAGGGAAAAGGATTGAACTCCTCCTCACAGATCCGCCATACGGGATCGACTATGTGGCATCAAAAGTAGGATTCAATGAAAGCACAAAAGAGCACGTGGATATAGCAAACGATGGATTTCAGTCGGATGAAGAATACGCATGATTCACCGAGGGATGGCTACGACCAATCATTCCATACCTCAGCGAGAAGAATGCGAGCTATATCTTTAATGCTGATAAGATGATATTCGCTCTCCGAGATGGAATGCTTCGAGCCTGATGGAAGTTCACTCAGCTCATCGTATGGGTCAAGGATAGTGCGATTATCTGACGGCTCGATTATCTTCCTCAGCATGAACTCATTGCCTATGGCTGGCATGGAAAACATGCATTCTACTGAGGAAAATCCAAGAGTGTTCTTGCATTCGCAAAAGTTCGCAAGAACACAATTCATCCTACGATGAAGCCTATTCCTCTCCTTCGTGAACTCATATTGAACTCGAGTCGAATATGAGACACAGTATATGATCCCTTCTGAGGATCATGAAGCACGCTTATCGCTTCAGAGCAAACCTGACGAGTCTGTGTGATGGTAGAACAAAATCCAGTCTATATAGCTCGTATCATCAAACGATGGGAAAAGCTTACAGGAAAAACGGCTCTCAAACTCGGGTAAGGCATCGGACTCTGAATCCTCTTCCATCCCTCATTCATAAATCATATGACTTCTACAGGACTACAAAATCGTATAAAGCAAGAGAAGAAGCTTCTTCTCGAACATCTCGAAAAGACTCCGATAGTACAGATTGCTTGTGAGAAAAGTGGAGTTGGTCGATCTACCTACTACCGATGGATGCAATCTGACAAAGCATTCGCAAAGGCTTCCAGAGAAGCTCTCTCAAAATGAGTGGCAATGATGAATGACCTTGCAGAATCCCAACTTCTCAAAGCCGTGAAAGACGGAAATATGTCCGCTATAGCTTTTTGGCTCAGATCTCGTCATACCTCATATAGTAATAAGCTTGAGATAGTCGATATTCCCGAACGAGAAGAACTCACGAAAGAACAAAAAGAGATTGTTCGAAGAGTTCTGAAAGCGTATCAGCCCAAAGAATAAGTTATACCAATCACTACATTTTTTATATCCACTTACATTTTTCATTTATGAGTCAACAACTTCATATAGATCCAAAGGATCTCAAAGCTATAGAACAATCTACAGGGATACGGAGAGAACTTGCAAAAGAAAGTTTTCAGCTTTTCTTCGAAATCTACTTTGCTCACTATGTAACTGCTCCTATGGCATGGTTTCACAAAGAAATCTTTCATTTTATCGAAGATGAGAAAAATCGCTTTACCACGATTATGGCTTTCAGGTGATCAGGAAAGTCTACTATAATCAATACAGCATTCCCTATTTGGAGTATTCTTGGGAAACATCAGAATAAGTTCATTGTTATTGTAGCTCAGACTCAATGACAAGCAAAACTCTATATGAGAAACCTCAAGGAAGAAATTCTCAATAATGAGCTTCTCAAAAAAGATCTCTGACCATTTCGAGATGATGGAGATGAATTCAACTCCTCTTCCATTGTACTTCTGAGGTCTCAGGCTCGTATTACCGTGGTTTCTGTGGATCAATCCACTCGATGAATGCGACATCGCAATCATCGCCCAGAACTCATCATAGCAGATGATATCGAGGATCTCCAGTCTGTAAAAACTCGTGAATGACGAGATAAACTTTTTGAATGGTTTACGAAAGAGCTCATACCTCTTGGAGATATCAAGAAGACTCGAGTATTTCTCGTATGAAATATGCTCCATAGAGACTCTCTTCTCATGCGAATGAGAGAACGTATCGAAAGCGGACAGAAGTCATGAGTATTTCGCAAATATCCACTTCTCGATGAACACGGAAAGTGCCTCTGGAGCGAGAGGTACACAGATGAAGATATACAAGAACTCAGGGAGACGATTTGAAGTGAGATTGCATGGAGAACTGAGTATCTTCTCGAGGATGCAGGAGCAGAATGACAGGTTATTAAGCCAGAGTGGATTCACTGGTATGATGTCCTTCCTGAGCGATGATCCTCTATGGTTCATAGAGAAAGAGGTGGGTGGAGCGAAACATATGAAGAAACTCAACCGACTCATCCTCATCAGCTCGCTACAGGGGTTGACCTTGCTATTTCAGAGTCAGACTCAGCGGATTATACAGCATTTGTCACAGGATCCGTCTGGGGAAAACATGAGCATAAAATGATCTATATTATAGATGCATTCAAAAGCAAAATGGATTTCCCAACGACAGTAGAGACCCTTGAATTCTACCATAAAAAGAATTCAGATCTTCATAATCTCAAGAAACATGAGGTTTATATAGAGACCGTCGGCTACCAAATAGCTATGGAGAAATTCCTTCAGAAAAACTCAAAAATGGATATTGTTGGTCGTAAGCCAGCAGGATCAAAACGAGAGCGACTGATTCTGATAAGTGACCTTATACGTTCTGGAAAGATTCGTTTTCCAAATACTGAAGCATGAAGAATGCTTGTAGAAGAATTGGTTGGATTTGGAAAGGAACGGCACGATGATCTTGTGGATGCACTTACGATGATGGTAACGGCAGTTTACGAGAAAAAGGATCGTTGTTTCTATATTTGAACGTTTTAATGAGCTTTTTAGCATCTTAATGCTCTTTTCTCTCACTTTCGCCTAGACTTCCAAGTGGAAAAATACATATATGTGTCTTGTAGGATAATAACTTGAGTACTATGATCGAAACACTCGAAAGACCAAAAATATCATCCAAGAAACCTCAGACAGGAGGATGAAATCCTTGGGAAAACATTCGAAGCTTTTGAGAAGAGACTCTGGTCCGAACCTACTGCCTCTATGTACGAAAATCATCAGAAGATGATGAGCGACAAGCCCTTTCTATAGAGTCTCAGATCGAGGCAATGCGAAAGGTAGCAGAACGAGATAAACTCGATGTGGTCGAGATCATCAGGGAGAGTAAGTCAGCGAAAGCTTCAGGAGCTCGCGAATGATTCAATACTCTCCTTGATTGACTCAGACAATGACGGTATAACTCGATTCTCTCCTGGGCTCCAGATAGACTCTCGAGAAATGCTTGAGACCTTGGGTCGGTGGTTGACCTCATGGATCAAGGAAAGCTTCAAGAAATCAGAACCAACGGTCAGATATTCAAGAATGCTCCCAATGAGAAATTCCTCCTTATGATTCTCTGCTCTCAAGCAAAGCTCGAGAATGATAACAGGAGTATAAATGTTATCCGAGGACTCAAAACCAAAGCAGAACTCTGACATCTCCCTCATAAAGCACCCCTTGGATATACCAATGAAAGAAGCTATCTCAGAAATGGCTGAAAAATCGCTATAGATCCTGAGAGGGCTCCATATATAAAGCTTATATTCGAGAAAGTAGCTCATGAAGGAATGAGTGGTCGAGCCGTACAGAGATTTCTCCTCGAGGAAACTCCTATGAGGACTCGAAGTGGAAAACCACTGGTCGTCTCTGCTATATACTCTATCCTCAATAATCCTATGTACTACGGTATGTATGAATACCCGAGAGGAAGTGGGAATTGGTGTAAGGGAAACTATGAACCGATTATTACCAAAGAACTCTTCGATGAAGTACAAGATCAGCTCAATCTCTCTCCAAGATATAGACCACGGAATAAGAACTTCGAATTCACGAAGATCATGAAGTGTGGACTCTGTGGATCTGGGATTACGGCTCAAGAAAAGTTCAAGAAAATACTTGGACAAAAAGATCCGAGAAGTTACGTCTACTACCACTGTAGTAAGTGCCATGATCATAAGTGCAAGAATCCTATGATCCGAGAAGATGCTCTCATATTACAGCTCCTCGAAATGCTTGATGATATAGATATTAATACCATATCTGTCTGAGATAGTCTCAAGGAAGAAATACGAAGGTACAATCTCTTCCAATCCCAACTCCTCAAAAAAGACTCTCGAGATGTCGTATCTACCAAACAGATAAACCTCAGAGAGTATATGAAGTATATGATCTCGAACGGAAGCAAAGATGAGAAACGAGAAATACTCGGGATGATCCAAGCAGATATTATTCTCAAGGATAAAAAAGTTTACATAGAGAAATCAGGATCATTTAAAGTATCCTAAAAAGTTCGAATCCAACTAACTCTAGAAACAAGGACACATATATAACCACAAGAAAACAAAAAAGAAAGGAACTCTCCAAATCGGAGAATTCCTTCTATTTTATGCGGAAACTGAGTGTTATGTGAAACGCAGGCAACATGGTCTGCGAGCTCGATTTTTTATGGCTGGGATAGTAGGATTCGAACCTACGAATGCCGGATTCAGAGTCCGGAGCCTTACCACTTGGCGATATCCCAATATCAGGAAAGCGAGCGGATTTTATAAAAAAAAGATTATTTTGCAAGCATTTTGCAGTAGAGAAATGCCTATTGACCAGACTCTTTTGAGTAAATATCCAATAATCTCTCGATTTGCTCATCCTTTGGCAATGAAGCAAAAGTTTGGTATTCCAGATAAGAGAGTCATCCAGTTGTTTGAAGTTTTAAGAGAATATATTTAAGATGGACTTTCACATACTCCTTTAGTTCTGATACCCGATTAGAAAGGATAGCATCAAGCCTTCATGATACTTCAACTTTTGTTTCTGATAAAAGTTGTCTAATAACTCTTTCTCTTTCTTCGAGCTCAGCTAAAGTCGCTACTGACTCATCGGAGTCAGCATATCCAGCTCAACTCAGTTCGGCATGTGCTTTTGAGATCGTTCACATGCCTTAAGTATCTCATATTTTCTAGAAAAATTCAAGATTATGGAGCTTTATTAGCCTGCTGAAGGGTGGGTTGTTTTCAGACGTTATCAAATACTCAAAATGGGTACGCAACGCCCACTCAAACTAAGAGCATCCCAATAAGGACAATCGCAGTTATGGTTCCATTTCATCAGAGGTATTGTGAGGCCCAGCCCCATTCTCCAGTGACTCCATATACGGTATATCGGTACTTCATGACAGCAATCCCTGCCCCGATAATGAGAAATCAAATAAGAAAATCCATAGAAATTATTGAAATGAAATGAGTTCTGATGAGATAAATTCTGGAATCTCGAAACGAATACGGTCGATTACCCGTTCGTAGAGGTAGTAGTCTTCTTCATCACTTGATAAGATAAAGTGATCGCGTACCTTTCCTCTTTCTGTTTCTTCGGTGTGGAGACTTTCAATATTGAGTCAAAATTGGTAAAAAATCTCGGTAAGTTGCCGTAAAAGTCATTTTTTATCATAAAAATCTAACCTTATATTCAGAAGCGTTTGTTCTATTGGCATATTGCTCCAGCGAGCTGGAATACGTCTTCCGAGATGAATGCGTTCTATGTTTGGACAATCTGCACGGTGAATGGTAACGACTCACCTTCATATAGCTCAGAGAAGCTTATCTCCAGATTTTGGATCACAGCATTGAGCGAATTTATAGGGAATATCTCTTTCCTTTCAGATGATAACACTCTCACTTTCATTGATTGATACTTTTGGAGGTCGTTTCCTTTTTTCTCCTTTCGCCTCCTCGACTCTTTCTCCAAAATGATGTTTGATTGTTACATCATTTATTGCCTTGAGGAGTGATCCAGGCTTTCTCGAGAGGTTCCCTATTTGTACGAGGACATCCTCCTTCTCTCTCATATCAAGATTTTTTCCATCTACAATTTTGAGCAGTGAGAGCTCTTTATCGAGTCATTTTCCATAATTTTTCTCGAGGTATCAGTTGAGAATAGTCCTTCATTTTTCTATAAAGAAGCTTTTTTCTTCTCGGTTTATAAACTGTCGAATATGGGCACGAGCTTTCTCAGTCTTTACGAACGAGAGCCAAATTGGGTTTGGTTTTCTGTGTGGATCGGTGACGATTTGAACACTTTCTCCATTGTGGAGACTATAATCGAGCGGAACTACTTGGCCATTTACCTTTGCTATTGTGAGTTCATTTCCGAGACGAGTATGTATGGCGTAGGCAAAATCAATCGGAGTAGCACCTTTTGGAAGTGTGATAATATCACCTGTAGGAGTAAAACAAAATATCTGGTCAGAGAAAACACTCATTTCCATTTCTTTCATAAACTCTCCTCATTCAAGAGTTGCCTCGGTTATTTCTTTTATGGTTTTTACCCAATAACTATCGCTTGATCGAACGGACTTCCCTTTTTCTGAATATTCAAAATGTGCTGCTACTCAGATTTCCGCTTGGATATGCATCTCTGGGGTACGAATTTGAATCTCAGTTGGTTGAGAGCGAACTTTCGCAAAAAGACCAACAACCGTTGTATGAAGCGATTGGTATCAATTTTCCTTTGGGAGTGCTATATAGTCTTTGAATCGCTTGGGCATCGGCACAAAAACATTATGCAGAAATCAAAGGACTTCGTAACATCGAGGAATGGTGTCTGTAATAATACGAATTGCAAAGAGGTCATAGAGATCTCTTGCATGAGAATACGAATATTCTTTTCGTTGAAGCTTTTTGAATATACTATATGGAGCTTTTATACGATAGGAAATGTCGATTATTGGAACTGACTCTGGAATCATTTCTCGGATAATGCTTTTGGCTTCGTTGATAAAGTACTCTTGCTCTTCTTTGAGATCGGTAAGTTCTCTTGTAGTTTTTGCATATTCTTCTGGGTGAAGGATTCGGAAACACTCGGTTTCAAGCATTTCTTTCATTCGAAATATACCAAGTCTATCCGCGATTGGTGCGTAGATATTGAGAGTCTCGAGAGCGATGCGTTCACGTTTTTTAGGGTCTGGATGATGATCGAGCGTCTGCATGTTATGGAGGCGATCGGCAAGTTTTACGATAATCACTCTTAAATCTTCTACCATGGCAATAAGCATTTTTCTCAGACTTTCGATAGTTCTTTCCTCACCCCGATATTTAATTGCAGAAAGTTTTGAGAGTCACTCACATATAACCGCTACATCATGACCAAAGCGCTTTTCTATTTCGGCTTTATCATATTGAGTATCTTCGATTACATCATGGAGAATGCATGATTGAATAGAGGTAAGATCAGGCTTGAGGTGAACAAGGAGGAGCGCTGCTTCTATCGGGTGTGTAATATAGGGTTCTCCACTTTTTCGGAGTTGACCATGGTGAGCATCTCGTGCAAAATAATATGTTCCTAAGAGAGTTTCTTCTATATCTGATTTTGATATACTCATGTATCTGCTCACTTCTTCAATGAGCTTTCGCATAAGTGCATCAGATTTAGTATAGTCTATTTCTGGAGATGTAAGAAGTGTATCTGACATATCCTTTATCTTAACAGAAAACTTGAATAATTAAAAATTTTTGTTACATAACCTATCTTCGAAGTTCAAATCCTCTATGTTTCATTTCCTCAATAATATGGTTTTGGACCGAAAGAGCCTCTTCATCTGATATGGTTGCATCATGATTTGAGAGAATGAATGCGTAATTTACGCTCTTTTTTCCTTCTCAGATTTTCTCTTTATCAGTAAATATAGAATCAACAGTTACCTGAGTTATCCAAGGATGAAGTGCATCAAGGATTCTTGCAACGTCACCAGTCGGGGTATGTTCATCCATTAGAAAATTGAGTTCTCTTGCAATAGTCTGGTAGCGTGAAATTGGTTCAAAACGAACTTCACTTTCCTTCATATGTGAAAGCAGTATTTCAAAGTCTATTTCAAAATAGAGGCAATCTCAGAGTCAGAATGCACTTGATACGGCAGGATGAATATTGCCAAATTCTGCAATAACAGTTTCTCATTCGTTATAGGTTCCGCTCGCGCCTGGGTGTAAAAATGAGAGACGAGTTCCAGTGTGAACCGGTGGAATGTATGAAAGAGATTGATTCAGAAGTCACTCTATGTCACTTCGGAGTTTTTCGAGACTTCATCCAATAAGGATTCAAGCAATTTTCTTTTTTTCAGAGAATGGTTTTTTTTCAATCTCTTCGAGAAGAGGGCTGGCATTCACTCAATTTTTACTATACACTTTTCCTATTTCGAAAAATCCGAATGATTTACTCTGTTTTATGTTTTCGCTTGCTGCCAACAGGAGTCTTGGGGCAAGAGACGTCCGCATGTGAGTGTATTCTTCATTAAATGCATTAATAACAGTGATTGCATCATCAAGATTTTCTTTTTTTATGGCTCTTTCGAGTTTCTCATTCGTAAATGAGTACGTATAGACTTCATTCCAATTTTTTTGAGAAAGATAGGAAAGAATCATATTTCGAAGTTTTGCATCGAGATTCTTTTTTCATATGCTAAAGCCTCATCCAAGTGAAGCGAGAGGCGTTTTGTCATATCCATAAATTCGAGCTATTTCTTCAGCAATATCTTCTTTTATATTTATATCTTTGCTTGATCTCCATGAAGGAACTTTGATGTGGATGGTATTTTCGAAAACACCTGAGAGAGTAAAGCCTAAGCGGTTCAGTATGGCAGTTATTTCATTTTTTGGTATATGTACACCAGCTTTCATGTCAATAAACTCTTCTGTAACATCAAGCTCTATTTCTCGAATTTGTGATGCATCAATATATTCAGATGCTCAAGTGAGATGTATATTTTTCCCCAAAAACTCTAAGTATTCTATAACACGAGGAAAGGGAGTGCTCGCAAGTATTGGATCTAAAGATTTTTCATATCGTGTACTGGCATCAGTTCGAATGCCATGTCTTTGCGCAGTGAGTCGGACTGAAGTTGCATCAAAACAGGCAGATTCCCAGAGAATATTTCTTGTTTCTTCGCTCACGGCTGTTTCCATTCCGCCTATAACTCACGCAAGAGCAACAGGTCATCTTTCATCGGCTATTACCATATCAAGTGGAGAGAGCTTATAGGTGACTCCATTTAATGCAAGGAGCGATTCTCATTCTTTAGCTTGTCTTACAGTAATTCCTCCTACGAGCTTATCACTATCAAATACGTGCATAGGTTGCCCGAGTTCTGTCATGATAAGGTTTGTTATATCCACGATATCCATTTTTACAGTCAGATCGGCGCGTTCCATCATAAGTTTTATTCCAAATGGACTCTTCCCTACCACTATATCCTTCATTTCAAGGAGGTGGTAAGAAAGGCAGGCACGAGTCTCAATTTTTGTATCAAGTTTCTTGAGATTTTGTACGGTTTTTTCATTTGAATATGAATAAGTGTGAGTGAGAAAAGTCGGTGTATCAAAGATGGCATGAAATTCTCTTGCATTTCACAGTACCGAAAAAAGATCAGGTCGGTTTGTGATAAATTTATTGTCTATCTCAAACATAGCTTCCCCAATCGAGTACTCAAAAACTTTTCAGTTATTTCATGGGAAAGGAAGACTTAAATCAAACAAAGATTTTCCAAGCATTTTTTCAAGAGTATCTTCTTCCCATAATTGCTCAAGTATCATGATTCCGCCATCTGATTCTTTAGAAAGTCATATTTCATCCGCACCACAAATCATTCCACGACTCATCATTCCTGCCATGGGCCTTTCAGAAATGAGAAAATCTCCAGGTAGGCGCGCTCCTACGAGTGCTACAGCCACATATTTTGCTTCGGAGATATTCGGAGCTCAGGTGAGTATTGTTTCCTCTCAGAACTCACCCTGATTCACTCGTACAATAGAGAGTTTTTTTGAATCGGGATGTTTTTCGCATGAAATCACCTTCCCTACAACTACCTTATCGATGAGATATTCTTCAATTCCATCAATTTCTGCTGTATGAGTGGAGTAAATGTGAGCAAGATCTCGAATGTTGCTTGATTTAAGAAGATGACTAATAGGAGTATAAAGAGAAACCCACGAAAGAGGAATGCGCATAAAAAAACGAAAGAAAAATTACTATTGATGAGAAATACTATATGGAAAAGCACTTTCTTTGCAAAAGGATGTGAAAAATTTGGATTATTCTACGAGTTCTTGTATAATTGACTCATGAATTCCAATTTTTTATATAAAATTTCCACGTTTTTTTTCATTGGAGCATTCCTTATTCCAGTGTCTTGATTTGCGGTTCAAAGCTTGTGAGAATCTCCCTGACTTGGTGATGAAACTACGGGTATTTACTGAGGCGCATGACTCATTCAGGATGATATCAGAAATGGAAAAGTTAGCATGGATCAAATACCAGCAATAATAGTATCCGCAATCGAAATGCTCCTTGTGCTTGTTGGTACAATCTGTGTAGTAGCTATTGTATATCATGCTGTGCGCATGCAACTTGCGAGCGGTATTCTTTGAGATAGTTCTGGTGTTGATAAGGCAAAAAAATGAATCTACAGCGCCCTTATGTGATTCGTACTATCTATGTCAGCTTGGTTCATTATGACAAAGTTAGTATCAATATTTGCAGGAATAACTTAAATCATATGTTTCATTGGCAATTTTCTACTTCCCCCGGAAAGCCAAAAGGCTGGTATATTATCGCTCTTGTAGTGGTTCTTTCACTAGTTATTTATGGAGTTATAGAGGGCATGTATTTGATGTCCATTGTGGCATTCCTTTTTGCATGAGTTTATATTCTTATGGAAAATAATGCTATCCCTATTTCAACCGTTGATATAAACGATCGGATTATAAAAGTGAATGATACTATTTATGAGTTTGACAAAATTGATCGTTTTGCACTTTTATCTGACGGAGAATGAAACCCTATTATGCTGAGGTTATTTATAAAAAAAGGAATTTCATCCGTTATTGATATTCCATTTACAACAGAAGTTGATAGCGCTTCCCTTAAGGATTTTCTTTTAAGTGTGATTCCTTATGATGCCAATGCGGACTGGACAAGAACCGATAAGATTATACATACGATGAGACTCTAAAAAAGAATGCTTCAAAAGTAGGGGAAAGTAGAGCAAAAAGCTTTACTTTCCCCCCTTTTTTTATATACTCCATGCGTTTTCTAATGCTCACTCATGTCCACTCAAACTTACGATAGTAGTAATATTCAAGTCCTTGAAGGTCTCGAACCTGTACGAAAAAGACCTTGAATGTATATTGGTTCCACAGATGAAAGAGGTTTGCATCACCTTGTATGGGAAATAGTCGATAACTCTATCGATGAAGCCATGGCTGGTCATGCAAAAAATATAGTCGTCACTATGCATGCAGATGGATCTATCTCTGTAGAAGACGACGGGCGAGGAATTCCAGTTGATCTTCATCCAAAAACAGGAAAATCTGCTCTAGAGACAGTAATGACAGTTCTTCATGCTTGAGGAAAGTTTTGAGGTGATGAATCAGGATATAAGGTATCTGGTGGTTTACATGGGGTTGGAGCTTCAGTTGTGAATGCTCTTTCAACGAAGATGCAAGTATGGGTTCACAAGGAAGGAAAAATTTACACACAGTCCTATAAAATCGGTGTTCCAGATGGTGATGTTACTGAAACTGGTGAGACAACAAAAAAACATGGCACAGTTGTTCGTTTCTGGCCTGATGCAACCATGTTTACGACAACCATATTCGATTATGATACTATTCGTACTCGCCTCCGTCAACAAGCATATCTTACAAAAGGTATCACAATAACTCTACTGAATGAATTCGCAAACTCAAGGTATCGTTTTTTCTTTGAGTGAGGTATTGAATCGTACGTACATCATCTCAATCGTTCCTCAGAGCCAATTTGAGACGATGTGTTTTATGTTGATAAACAAATTGAGAATATTCAAGTTGAAGTCTCCCTTCAATATAAGAAAGATGATTACAATGAAAAGCTCATTTCTTTCGTAAATAATGTTATTACTCCAGAATGAGGGACTCATGTTGTGGGTACAAAAATGGCCCTCACACGTACGATTAACAAATATGCTCGAGAACAAGAAATTCTTAAAGAAAAAGATCAAAATCTTGCAAATGAAGATGTTGTTGAAGGTTTAACAATTATTATTTCGGTAAAAGTTCCTGAGCCACAATTTGAAGGACAAACAAAAGGAAAACTTGGAACTCCAGAAGCAAAGGGTATCACTGATCGTGTTATGGGAGAATCATTTTATGATTTCATGAATGAGCACCCAAAAACAGCTCGAGCTATCATAGAAAAATGTCTTCTTGCTGCTCGAGCTCGAGCAGCCGCAAGAAATGCTCGAGATACAATTATTCGTAAATGAGCTCTTGAGTGATCTGGGCTGCCATGAAAACTTGCTGATTGTAGCTCTAAGGACGCTAGTAAGTGTGAACTCTATATCGTTGAGGGTGACTCTGCGGGTGGAAGTGCAAAGCAGTGACGAAACCGTGAATTCCAAGCAATACTCCCTCTCAGGGGAAAAATCCTGAATACAGAACAGGCTCGACTTGATAAAGTATTTGCTAATGGTGAAATCAAAAATCTCATTATTGCTCTTGGTACTTCTATTGGAGAGTCATTTGATTATGGCCGTCTTAGATATCATCGTATTGTTATAATGACCGATGCGGATGTTGATGGTGCGCATATTCGTACCCTTCTTCTTACATTCTTTTTTCGGTACTTTCGTCCCCTTATCGAGAATGGACATATTTTTATTGCAAATCCACCACTCTATAAGCTTTCTAAAGGAAAACAGGCATGGTATGCTTATAATGATGAACAAAAGGTTGCTATTATTGAGCAGGAATGAGTTGTTTCTGAGGGGATCCAACGCTATAAGGGGCTTGGAGAAATGAATCCAGAACAGCTTTGGGAAACCACCATGGATCCCACTATGCGAAAAATGTTTCGTGTAACTATTGAAGATGCTGAAAAAGCCGATGAAGTCTTCCGTATACTTATGGGTGAAGATGTTCCTCCTCGAAAACACTTTATTCAATCTCGAGCAACAAGCGTGGCGAATCTCGATGTCTAAAAAAATCCCTTTCATGAATTATGAAAGGGATTTTATATCTAAGGTATCTGTATAACAAGTGATCAAGATACCTGCTTTTGGCTTTGAGATCAATATCGAATATGCGAACCTCTGAGGCTGATTTCTACCGATCGTGCAATCATTCTTCGTACTTCCAGTACTGTTTCATCCTTTGAAGATATAAGTGGATGCATACTTCGCGTATGGGAGTGCGAGAAGCTCATCTTCATTCAATTTGATCAGTATTGAAATCCCTCAGATTGGGTAGCGCTATAAGATCATTGCATATGGGAAAAATCAAGCGAGATGCTTTTTCTTCATCAAAGAATATGTTGAATTCTCGCGCTGTATCAATTCTCTCAAAGAAAATGAAGGTAGCGCCTTTCAGAACTATTTATATGATCAAAAGTATTTGGAAATACATTTGGTGCCCAGAATCAATTTCTTTTTATCGAAAATCATCAATGAGTATTGCTTCAAATAGGAAACTCTCAATCAAGTGATATTCCTCAACGAATTTCGGCTGTTTGTGGATGTCTCCAATCGTTTCCTGTAGACTGAAGGGCTAAATGGCTCCAGCGTGAGAGGCCAAATCTCACTTCATCATCTTTATAAATGGTGGTATCTCAGAAGGTTCAAATGGACCAACCATCTGCTGCCTGAAATTCAGGATTAGAGAAGTGAACTCTAGATTTCGTTGTGTAAATTGTAAAGGTATTGTTTTTTCCTGTATAACTCCATCCAAGAGTGATATTCTCACTTGAGACTTTTAGGGTTCCTATTTCAGATTCGGAGATGCCGAGCAAAATAAAGAGCCCAGTATCAGCATTTTTTTTACTTAAAGTTACTCTTTTTCCTGTATTTCCTGTTGATAGACTAAGGGTTACTCATTCAGGAATCATCCCTTGCTTTCTTATCCATCATTCGACTATTTTCTCTGTCGGAAAGAGTTGATCTCTCATGAATTCTGAAAGCTGAGTCTCAACCCTTGCTTTTATATTACCTTTATTATCAACTAGGTAATATGCAAAGACGGGATTTTTTACAGCGAGACTCATAGCATCGAGTGCCTTCTCACTTGAATCTGCCATCATCATGCGTCCCTGAACCCAAAATATATAGAGTTTTTTTCCATTATAAGGAATCTGAAAAAGTCCACCCACATCAGCATGATTTTCTCATCAAAGAGTAACAAAGTTCATATGAATTCAGACATTTTGTGCCAGAAACCCCATACTATACCCAAGTAATTCTTGAGTAAGTATTCTTTGTAATTTTGGATCATTAAAAACACGAACTACATCTTCCCGTAATGGTTCCGGTATAAACCGAAGGACCTCATCTATATTTTTTCATGATACTTTGGCACGAATAAGCTCTATTTTCCCAATGAGCTCTACTATTGTATCGTCACTTATTTTTCATTTAAGTCAAAGGAGAAGCTCCTGGAACTTCAAAACCGCATCCTGAAGATCAATGGAATCCTCCGAGGGTGTGGAGGCTTGATTTATTCACTCATTAATACGAACTATAAGCCTTTGGTAATCATCATTTTTAAAAGCTTGAGCAAGATTTGAGTTGGCACTTCAGTCTAGAGAAATAGTTGGAAGACTGTCCATTTCGCATTTTATCAAATATATTTTGTAAATATATATTTAAATCGTTCTTTTGCAAAAAGAAACATTTTAAAATCATGAATCTCGAGCCAAAAAATACCTATTCTGTTATAAAATGCATCGTAAGATAATATCGTTTCTCACTCGGAACAACTATGATATCCATACCCACTTTTGTAAAATAAGGATTAATAATACTCCTATAGTGAGCATCATAAGACTTCCCTTTTTCACTCATAAAAAAATCCCAAGTAGTGCGAATGCTTGCTATGAGCTCATTCGTGCAGTCAGAGTCTGAACAATTATAGTATCAGTAGCCAACATTTTCCGTATGCTTCGATCGATTTATTACTTTTGGGTCGATTCATCTATTTTTAAACCAACTATCAATAATAGAAAAATCATAATAGCTATCACTTGAGTTACGTCGATGATGATTCTCTCATTTTCCTGTTGAGAATACTATATTCCAATCATGGGCCGTTGAATCAAGTCTGCTATCATATGTATAACTTCAGAGCTTAAGAGAAGAACGGTACTCATTATACCAACCAAGCCAAGTTGCCCTTACGGTTGACATATTAACGTTTTGTACTTGATTTACTCATGGGGTTGTTTTTTGTTGCGCACTATTTAGTTGAGAAGATATGTGATATTGAGGAGAAGTTGCATACTTTTTAGCATTCTTTTTTGATTGAATTTCAGCAAGACGCATTTTATTTTTTAATCTTTTTTCGATTATTGCATTTGTTCGATTAATTTTTTCTTGATACTCCATTTGTGCATAGAGAGATGGCTTTAACATCTCAGCCGCAAGGGTCTGATGTATAGAAAAAATAAAAAAACCTATGAAGATAAAAATTCGTAACATGTGTATATTTTACCACATGTTTCATATATTACAACTATTCCTCTGCGTTCTTCACGAAATGTTTATAAGGATAATGTGTAAACTTCCCCTGCCTCGATTGTATCTCGATACACCTTGTAAAGAGTTTTGCAAGTTTTATGTTTGTAATAAGTGTAATTTTTCTATCTACCGCAACTCTTCTAATAAAATATCAACTTTTTTCCTCTTCGCGATAATCATTACTTGGAGTGTTGATAATAAGATCAAATTTTTTCCCCTCAACCATACTGAGTACATGGTTTTCTGATTTTATAGCTCACTTCTCAACCATTCTATTTTTTATTCCTTCATCACTGAGGACTCTTGATGTTCCTGGTGTTGCAAAAAGACTATATCAAAGAACGGAGAGTATTCTTGCTGAAGGGAGAAATTCACTTTTATCTCAAAGGCTTCAGAGGGAGAGAAGTATATTTTTTCATTTTAGTGTAAATCATACTGAACTCATTGCCATCCAAAAGGCTTCAGGAACGGTATCTCAGATGCATCCAACTTCCCCAGTGGAAGCCATCTCTATGCCAAGCTTTGGATCAGCTCACTTAAGTCTATGGAATGAGAATTGAGGGGCTTTTATTCCCACATGATCTAAATCAAGAGTATTATAATCGTAGCTTATGTCTTCCCCCATAATTCATCGGATTGCAATTTCGATAAAGTTATATCCACTTACTTTTGATACAAATGGGAAACTCCGAGAGGCTCGGAGATTACATTCTATTACTTTTATTTCATCATTCTTTGCGAGAAATTGAATATTAAATGGTCAGGTAATATTGAGCTCTTTAATTATTTTTTTTGTTATTTTTTTTATTCGATTCACACTTTCGATATGAAGCGTTTGTGCTGGAAATATTACAGTTGCATCTCCTGAGTGAACTCATGCATTCTCAACATGTTCAGAGAGGGCATAGAGCTCAAGCCTTCCATTCTTCCCTACCCCATCAATCTCTATTTCTTTTGCTCAAATTTCAAATTTTGAGATAACCGTTGGATAATCTTTGGAAATTGTTGCTTTTTCAAGAAATTCACTGAGTTGGACAGAGTCAGCACAAACTCGCATATTTGCTCAAGAGAGAACATATGATGGACGAATAATAACTGGATATCAATACTTTTCTCAAAACATAGTCGCCTCATCTTTTGTTGTGAGCTCGCTCCAAGTAGGTTGTACTACTCCAATCTGGTCGCAAAGAGTCGAGAACTTATGTCAATCTTCGGCTCTATCGATATTCTCAGGGCTTGTGCCAAGTACAGGGATTCAAAAATCTTTGAGCTTCATGGCAAGATTATTGGCTATCTGGCCTCACATTGATACAATGACTCAGATTGGTTTCTCAGAATGATATATCTCACTAATTGACTCAACACTAATCTCATCGAAATATAGTCTATCAGAGACATCAAAATCAGTAGAAACTGTTTCAGGGTTAAAGTTCAGCATTATCGTCTCGTATCACATTTTTTTGAGGGCTCGAAGTGCTGATACTGAGCACCAATCAAACTCTACTGATGATCAAATTCGATAAGGTCAAGAACCTATTATAAGTATCTTTGGACTCACGGTAAAAGACTGAATTTCTGAAGATGCTCAATGGTATGTCATATAGAGGTAATTTGTATTTGTTGGAAATTCGCCAGCAAGTGTATCTATCTTGTTTATTTTGGGTCTGAGTTGATTTTCATGTCTAAAATTTCTCACCTCTCTTTCAGTACATTTGAGTATTTTTGAAAGTTGAAGATCCGAGAAGCCTTGTTTTTTTGCTCTTTGCAAAAGTTCTTTGTTCTTCCAGTTAGAAGTTTCCTTAAGAATCTTATAGGTATTTACGAGGTTTTGTATTTTACTAAGAAAGAATGGGTCAATATGAGTTTTCCTTTCAATTTCCTCTAAGCTTTTTCCATAAAGAAGAGCTCGTACTATTGCAAACATTCGCTTTGGTGTAGCAAAATCAAGATCGCTGGGTGAAAAATCGTAGTCTTTTGTATTTCATATGAGTCATACTGCTCCGATGTCGAGATTACGAAATCATTTCTGGAGAGCCTCCTCGATATTTCGACCTATAGCCATTACTTCTCAAACACTTTTCATTTCAGATCCTATTTTTTGGTCTACCTTTTCGAATTTTTCAAGATCCCACCTTGGGATTTTTATAACAACATAATCAAGGCTTGGTTCAAAAAAAGCAGTTGTTGTACCTGTTACAAGATTTTTGATCTCATCAAGGTGGTAGCCTAGAGAAATTTTTGCAGCAACATATGCGAGTGGGTAACCGGTTACTTTTGAGGCGAGAGCAGATGATCTGGAGAGACGAGCATTTACCTCTATTACACAATATCGAGATGAATGTGGATCGAGGGCAAACTGAATATTGCACTCTCCAATGATGTTCAAGTGTCGTATAGTTTTCAGGGCAATATCTCTGAGCATTTGATGATCCTTGTCTGAAAGAGTTTGACTTGGTGCAACGACGATACTTTCACCAGTATGTATGCCCATGGGGTCGATATTTTCCATATTACATACAGTGATACAATTGTTATTGCCATCACGTACAACTTCGTACTCGAGCTCTTTCCATCCGACGAGACTTTCATCGATGATGACTTGATGTGAATATGAAAAAGATTTTTCAAGAAGAAGCTCAAGTTCATGTCTATCATGAGCGAACCCACTACCAAGTCCTCCGAGAGCAAAAGCTGCACGTACAAGTACAGGATATCATATATCTTCAGCAATTTTTATTGCCTGCTTTTTTGATTCAGCCGTAGCACTTCGGGCATATTTTACTCCAATCTGATCCAACGCTTGGTTAAATATTTTTCTGTCTTCCGTCATTCGTATGGTATCAGTCGAGGTTCCAAGGACTTTGATATTATATTTTTTGAGCACCCCTTTTTCTTCTAATTCAAGCCCACAATTGAGTGCCGTCTGTCATCCAAATGAGAGCATTATTCCATCGGGTTCTTCCTTTTTTATAATTTCCTCTACAGCTTCAGGGTTTATTGGGGAAAGATAGAGCTCATCAGCAAAACCTGGGTCTGTCTGAACTGTGGCTATATTTGGATTTATAAGAATAGTTTTTATTCCCTCCTCTTTGAGAGCCTTAATTGCCTGACTTCAAGAGTAGTCAAACTCTCCAGCCTCTCCGATTTTGAGGGCTCAAGAACCAAGAATAAGAATTTTTTTATACATGAGAAGATTTGTTAAATTATGAAGAAGAAACTAGATCTTTTCGATAAAGTCATGAAACAAATATGTACTATCGTGTGGTCAAGGGGATGATTCGGGATGAAACTGAACACTTGATATGGTTTTATCCTTGAAGCGGATTCCTTCATTTGTTCCGTCATTAATGTTTTTCATCCAAGGAATAATATTCGCAGGAAGAGTTGATTCATCGATTGCGAATGAGTGGTTTTGTGATGTGAGAATACATTTTCCCGTCTCAAGATCTTTTATGGGCTGATTTTGTCCTCGATGTCCGTATGGGAGTTTATAAGTTTTCCCTCAGCCTGCGAGCGCGAGAAGCTGATTTCCTAGACATATCCCAAATATTTTTTTATCAGCACGAATTGCTTTTTGAGTTTCTTCTATGGTTTCTCTATATTTGGCTGGGTCGCCAGGTCAATTTGAGAGAAATATAGCATCAAAATCGATGCTTCCATCCATAAATGGATAATTTCCTGGAACACGAATAATATCGACTCAGAGCTTTAGAAAATGACGAAGCATATTATTTTTTACTCACATATCCACGATGAGTAAGTTTTTATTTTTTCGATTTTCTAATGCTTTGTAAGTGGTGACTTCTTTCGTTGCTACTTCATAAGCAAGAAGTCTTTCGTTTGGATCAATAAAGTCTTCTGTATCATCTTTTCATTCAATGATTATCTTTCCAGGCGTACATCAATTTTCACGAATATATTCCGTCAGTGCTCGTGTATCAATTCCACTTATAGCTGGGATTTTTTGCCTCTTAAGAAAATGAGCAAGTGACTCATTTGATTCAAAGTGATTGTAGTTTTCGCTATATTCAGAAACAATAAGTCAGCAAAGATGAATCCTTTCAGACTCAAAATGTGTTTTTATTCAAAAAGAATCCCTGATTTCGAAATCAGGGATTCAATAATTACCAATAAGAGGATATGTAGTGACAAGAATTTGTCACTTGTATGAAGGATCGGTGAGGGTTTCTGGATATCAGATCATACCTGTATTGAAGACAACTTCTCACGAAGTATTTCCTTCATATCCGAAACTTTCTCCCCTAAAAGTTGTTCCATCTTTAAGTATGAGCGAGGCCTTCATATTGTGGAGTGAGTTATGTATCTCACACAATATAGAGTTTTATGACTTTTAGTCAATCAAATTATGAAAGCTTCTTTTTGAGTATTTCAGTAAATATTTTTGGATTCCCCTTCCCCTTTGACGCCTTCATGCATTGTCCCACAAAAAAACCAAAGAGAGATTCTTTTCCTCATTTGTATTCTAGTACTTGGCTCGCATTTTCTGCAATAACTTCATCAACAATAGATTCAAGAGCTCACATATCATTACTTTGCTTTACTCAGAGCTTTTCTACCCATTCAGCAGCAGTTCCTCATTCGAAGACAAGTTTTTCAATAACAGATTTTGAATTGGTTGAAGAAATCTCATCAGCATTTACCATCTTGATAACATTCGCCACCTCATCGGGAGAGCATTTAAGGAAGCTTAAGTCTATTTTTTCAGGACTTGCTTCGAAGATGGCAAAAAGTACCGTTGTTATGTATGAGCAGGATTTTTTTGGATCACCGGTAAGCTCTACCAGTTTCTCATAAAAATCACTTGTCGTCCTATCGTTCGAAAGGATTCTCGCATCATCTTCTATGAGTTTATAATCATTTTTATATTTCAATCTTCGATCAATCGGAAGCTCATCTATAATTCTCTCATCAAGAAATGAGGGCGATAGAATAAGTGGTGGAAGATCGGGATCTGGAAAATAACGATAGTCCATAGCATCTTCTTTGCTTCGGAGGGGTGTAGAGAATCACTTTTCATCATTCCAACCTCGAGTTTCCTGTTCGATGGATCAACCATTCTCATAGATTTCAATTTGTCGACTATATTCATTATCTATTGCTCGACCAATTGCAGAAAATGAGTTAATATTCTTGAGTTCTACCCTATTGCGAAATTTTGTTTCACCTTTTTCACGTATAGAAATGTTTACGTCGCAACGAAGTTGTCACTTTTCCATGTCGGCATCTGATGCTCAGCACCAACGCATGAGTTTTTGGAGCTCTTCGAGATAGGCAAGAACATCCGCCTTTGATCGAAAATCAGGCTCGGTAACAATCTCCATAAGAGGTGATCCAGCACGATTGTAGTCACAGAGGGTTTTACCTCCTGCGTGTACGAGTTTTCCAGCATCATTTTCAATATGCATGTGGTGGATTCGAAAAGTTTTAAGTTCTCATTCTACCAGTGTTCGAACTTCACCACCCTGACATATTGGTTCATACATTTGAGTTATCTGATATCCCATAGGAAGATCAGGATAAAAATAACTCTTTCTATCGAACACGCTTTGGCACTGTGGCTCACCTCTAAGGGCATGGCTTGCTCGGACTGCCAAATCGATAACTCATGCAGAAAGAGTGGGGAGCATACCAGGGAATCACATGCACACGGGACATACGTTGATGTTTGGTTCATCAGCGAGTTCTATTGCATTTTTACAAGAACAAAACATTTTTGTATGTGACTTGATTCTTATGTGGGTTTCTAGTCACATGATGATTTCGTATTTTTCGTTGAGAGTTGTCATAAGATTTGATTATAATTCAATTTTTGTTCGGAGATTGTTTTCTATCTTCCAACGTTCCTCATCTGGAAGATATATTTCATCGATTTCTATGAGAAAAAATGAGTAGTCCTTTTGGAGTATTGGCATTGATACCAAAGAAAAAAGTCTCTCCCTTATTGTCTCGGGAACTTTTTCAAGACTGAGTTTTTTTACGAGTCCAGTTCCCTGTGATCAAAATGAGGTTCAAAGTGGTTGCCGAGTATTAAAAATACTAAATGCAACATGAGGATTAGCTGCTATATGGAGAGCATGAAGTGATTCATTCTGAGAGATGAAGTACAATCTATTCGCGTCTTCATAAACAAAGCACAAAGGGGTTGCCCAAGGCTGCCCAAATGCTGTAGAAGTTGCGAGAGAGAGGTACTTTTCATTTTTAAGAAGTTCTAACAATAATGACTTATAGTCCATAGTGTGCTTTTTAGATTGGTTTTTATTTTATAGAAAACCATTAAAAGGCAAGATAAAATCAATCTTGCTTTTCCTATTCTATTTCTTAAAATCAGAGTGCGAGGTTATTTACATACTATGTTTACCTCTTTATCTTTCATATTCTAACTTTTACCACTGTGAGGAAACTTGTAGTGGTTCTTTTATGAAACACCTTTTTCTCATATATCTCATCTCGGGAGGGGCACTATTTACTATCGGCGACATTTTTATGAAAAAATGGGCCACTCATGATAAGTACATCTTTTATGGTATAGGTTTTGTTTTTTATATCATTGGGATTATTCTTTTTTCTTTAACGCTTAAGTGAAAGAATCTCTGAGTTGCAAATACAATTCTTGTGACTTCAAATATTGTCTTTCTTGCTTTGGTAAGCTACTTCTATTTTCATGAAAAACTAAGCTTATTGCAGTTGATTTGACTTTGACTCAGTATTATCTGAGTAATTTTTCTTGAGCTCGGTGAATAATTATTTTTTTTCATTTTCACTATGAATACCCTTCTCTTTTGGATTCTCCTCTATATTGTAATTTCTATAGGAATCGGTCTTTATGCGAGTAGAAAGGTAAGAACAGATACAGATTATATACTTGCTTGAAGAGGACTCCCCCTCTATATAGTTATAGCGACAACATTTGCTACATGGTTTTGATCCGAAACGGTACTTGGTACATCATCCACGTTTCTCAATGAATGACTTTTAGGAATATTGGCAGATCCTTTCTGAGCATGACTTTGCTTGATTTTAGTAGGATTCTTTTTTGCGAAACCACTCTATGAAGCATGAGTAAAGACTCTCGGTGACTTTTATCGTAACAAATATGGAAGGACAGTTGAGCTTCTTGCTTCGATGATGATTATTGTATCATACGTATGATGGGTTTCTGCTCAGATAGTTGCTCTTGGGCTTATATTTGATATTCTCACGGAAGGATCGGCTTTTGGGGTGCTTACTCAGATGCATTGGTCAATTATTGGGGGACTTATTGTGCTAATTTATACTTTCTTTTGAGGCATGTGGTCAGTAGCTCTTACGGACTTTTTTCAGATGATTATTATCGTTGTAGGTATGACGATAGCGGCATTATACGTGGTGGATCTTCCAGGTGCATCTTGAGTCTCTCATGTTATCCGGGAAGCGAGTATTTCGGGGAAATTTAATCTTTTTCCAGAGTGATTGAGCTTTTCTTGATTGATTGCGATTTTGGTTGCTGTACTCACTATGGGATTTGGATCTATACCACAACAAGATGTATTTCAGAGAGTACTTTCTGCAAATTCAAAGGAAAATGCTAAACGTTGAGGAGTAATCGGATGAAGTCTCTATATTATAGTTGCGTTCCTTCCAATAATGCTTGGCTTTGCCGCATTTATGATTGCTCCAGAATTAGTTAATGGTTCTGATGATACTCAAAGAGTGCTTCCAACTCTTATACTTGAGGCAACTCCAGTATTTGTACAGGTTATGTTTTTTTGAGCTCTCCTTTCAGCGATAATGTCTACGGCAAGTGGTACTCTCTTAGCTCCATCAGCCCTTTTTATGGAAAATATTCTCCGTCCGGCTCTTCCAGATATGTCCGACAGAAAAGCCCTTTTTCTTACTCGTGGTACAGTTATTGGCTTTTTTCTTATCATTATTAGCTTTGTAGTATACAAATATAATCAAGAAGAAGCTCAGATTTTTACCATGGTGGAAAATGCTTACAAAATAACTCTTGCTTGAGCTTTCGTGCCACTTGCTGCTGCAATAATCCACAAAAGGGTGCATACTATTTCTGCTCTTCTTTCGATGCTCAGTGGTATCTGAGTTTGGATATCATTTGAGTTTTATCTTGGCTGGGAAGAGGTCTATACCCTCCCGCCTCACTTTTTTGCATTCCTTATGTCCATCGTTTGATTTTATATCGGACAGATGCTTTATAAATGGGTTGGTACCTCGCATAAAAGCACGGAGATATATTAATAGAAAGAAAGAATTCAAATTTTGACAATATATAAAATATTTACTATAATAATGTACTACTATAGTATTTACGCATGAATGAGTCAGTAAATGAGACATCATGAATAAAATTTCCTCCGGCCTTAATCAAAAAATTACTCGAGCTTCGAGCTCAAGGCATAAGAGAAGATGTCACACTTCGATTTGTTGATTTTGATGGCACCCTCATGAATGATCAAGTGAGGTATGCTGTAGACCCTAACTTACGACAATATTCAGGTGACGAGGCCATATGATATATAATGGGTAGATACTCAACACCAGATGATCCAAGTGGTTTTAAGAATTTTGTCGCATCTCTAGAACCGCGGAAACATATTTTTAAAAATATAGGCGATTTCTTTAATCCAGAAAATCCCTATGATTTTATCCTTACCGCAGGAAATATTTTCTTTCAAAAAGAAAAAGTAGATGCATCGTGATTCCCTTCTAGTACAAAAAAACTACTTGTTTATAATGCAAAAGAAAAGCCTTTAGTAATGTTTTATACTTGTTTGAAACTTGGCTTTATTCCAGGAAAGATTGAATTTTATGACGATCGTATCAAAAATTTTGAAGGAGTAGACATTGCTATGAGTGAGGCATTAGGAATTCCAGTAGACTTTTTTCAGGCAATCCCAAATAATTCTGAAAACATAGTAGCAATAAAGAAAGTTGTGCAAGATAAAGTTGCCACTCTATAGTAAAGCTAAATAAGATTAATTGACAAACATACTATAATTCGTATATACAAGAATTGTAGTATGTTTAATAAAAAATATTTTACTTCTTGAAACTATGAAGGATGATACGATAATCCTGAAAGGTTGCGAAGGATGAGTGAAATCTCAAGGGTTATTTGAGTACATATTTTTCCTAAAACAATCTCAATGATTGTTGATTATGGCGCTGCTACAGGTTTATTGCTTCGTGAAATTTCACAGAGAGCATCCGCAACCGTTATTTGAGTGGATATCTCCCAATTTGCTTTATGAGAAATAACAAGAAGGTGAGGTTTTGCTTTAGATTCTCGTATGTACCCCTCAGCGAATATCAATCCTGATACAGTAATTTCTCTCGATGTATTCGAACATATGACCGATGAAGAGATACGGGCCGCCTTGAAAAATAAGCCAAAGAATCTTATCGTAAGAATTCCAGTAAAGCAATTTGAAGATGATACAGCATTCTTTCTTGACTGTTCAAATAAGGATGTGACCCATATAAATTGTAAAACACATGACTGATGGATAGTTTTCTTTGAAAGATTAGGATATAGATTTGATCGTGATTTCTGAGAGAGTGGACTTATATACTCTTCGAACGGTGTATTTACTGGGGTTTTACATAGAAAATAATTACTTTTAGACTTCCTGAAATAATGCATCGAATAAATACTTGATTTTCCCTATTTTTCTCTATAATCATCCCGACTCATTCTCGGAAAATGAGAGTTCGAGTTGGGATTTTTTGATACAGAAGGGTACTTCCTCGCATTATGTGTGCCTCGTACCTCACAAAACTTCCCGTTAAGGATTATTTTTTTACACTTTTTTCTTATGTCACATGCAGCGCTCGTAAAGAGTATGCTCGATAACGCAGTCCATATCGGACACAAGCGTGAGTACTGGTCTCCAAAAATGCGAGATTACATCTACGGCGTCCAAAATGGCGTCCACGTTTTCGATCTCTATAAAACAGCAGAGAAACTCGTAGAAGTGAAGGCACTTCTTGAAGATTTTACTTCACGCGGAAAGTCAATCCTCTTTGTTGGTACAAAAGTTCAAACAAAAGATCTTGTAGAGGCTCTTGCTATATCTACTGGACACTATTATGTTAGCTCTAAATGGGTTCCAGGTCTTCTTACAAACTTTTCGACTATTAAGAAAAGAATCGCTACATATATTGAGCTTGAATCAACTCTTGCAAATGGAATGCTTGAAGGTCTTACGAAGAAGGAAGTATCAGTAAAGACAAAAGAACTCGAAAAACTTAGAATTGCCTATGCTTGAGTAAAAGACATGAAACGAACTCCAGACTTAGTTGTAGTTGTTGATGGTCATTATGAGGATCTTGCTCTTACTGAAGCGCATACTCTTGGTGTAACATCAATCGCTCTTCTTGGTTCCACAGGTGATATTGATAAGGCTGATTATTTTGTTCCTTGTAATGTAAACTCCATAAAGGCACTTGCTTTTGTTCTTGGTGAATTAAAATCTTCAATCAAGGCTCGTCGTTCTACTGAAGATAGAAAACCTCTCGGAAATAAAACAGAAAAGCTCCCACAAAAATCACCAAAGCCTGAAGCAGAAAAGGCAGCCGAATAATCTTTAAGCTATTTTTATATGGAAGATTCTCGTTCAGGACAAGAAAAGCTTGCCGCAGCATTTGCTTCTATAGCTTTCTTCGTACCGTTTCTTATGAATATACGTACCCCATTTGTGGTAAAGTATATGAAACAGGGATTTCTTATAAATATTGTTGAATTTGTTCTTGCTCTCGTTTCGTCACTCCTTTGGGGTATGATGTGAATTGCGAGTTTCTTAAATTTTATTTGCGTTCTTGTCTCTCTTTGGCTTGCCTTCCAGGCTTTTAGTGGGAAGGAATACGTAATACAAATTATACTTGAGCAGGCAGATAAGCTTATCCAAGTTTTTGGTATCGGAAAGTGGTTTTCTACAAAATAAAATATTTAACTTTTAAAATTGAATCTCTATGGTAACTCCTCAAATGATTAAAGAACTCCGAGAAAGAACAGGAGTTGGTATGTCTGACTGTAAAAATGCCCTTGTTGATGCAAATGGAGATATGGAAGCAGCAATTGATCTTCTTAGAAAAAAAGGTCTTGCAAAGGCGGCTAAGCGCGCAGGAAATGAAACAAACGAAGGAAAAATTAAAATTGTTGTTGAAGGATCAAAGGCATACGTTGCTGTTGTTACTTGTGAGACTGACTTTGTTGCTCGCAATGAGACTTTTGAAGCAATGCTTTCTCACTTTATTGATATCCGCAAATCAGCAGCCTCTGATGAGGAAGCAATTACTAAGGCAGAAGAACTTAAGGCAAGTGAATATACACTCAAAGTTGGTGAAAATATGGTAATCAAAGTGCTTACAGAAATTTCTGGTGAAGTTATCACTTCTTATGTTCACTCTAACTGGAAAAATGCTTCTGTTGTCGTAGCAAAATCTGGAACAGATGTAGATAAATTAAAACAAGTAGCTATGCATATCGTAGCTGCCGCTCCTCAGGTAGTTTCTCCTACTGACATATCTGATGATGTAGTTGCAAAAGAGCGTGAAATCCAACTTGAAATCATGAAGCAAGATCCAAAGAATGCAGGAAAACCAGATGAAATTCTTTCAAAGATTATTGAGGGAAAAATGACAAAGTTCCGTGAAGAGAATGCTCTCCTTACTCAACCATTTGTTGTTAATCCTGATCAGAAAGTTGGTGAATTTATCGGTGCTGGAAATGTTGTATCTTTCGTAAGATATTCTATCTAGTAGTCTTTATACCAGGAATTTCCTGGTATATTTAGCCCTGTCGTACAGCGGTTAGTACATCGGTCTCCAAAGCCGAGAACCTCAGTTCGATTCTGAGCGGGGCTACCCTCTGGGGTAGCCCCTAACAAGGGGAAATGTTCTTGGCTTTCAGTTCAGCTTTCTTTAGGTTCTACCTTGATAATCTCATTATGAGAGTCTCAATTATCAATGGTAGAACTTTTTATATTGCATCTAAGAAGGTATTCTAATACAGGATTGAGTTTATAGTCCAATAGATTGCCATTGTATATGACTACATAATCAAATATTGATTGTAGTCTCTTTTGTTTTTTTGAAGGTATAGGTTCATTGATTACACTTTTTAGGTCTTTTACTCTTTCTAAATATAATTTAATATCTGCCACTTCATCATTAGAATCCTCTGAATTCTCTTCTTTCTCAAGTGTACTCTGAAGTAGCTCTATATGTTTCATTGTTGTCTCTATATCCTTTTTTATATCTTCTTTAACTGGAGCAAAAGTTTCTTCTCTGTATTGCTTCATGAATGCATCCTTTATTCCCTGCTGACTAGCTATATCATTCTTTAATTCTAGAATAACTTGTTCCTTGGTTTTCTTTTCATCTTGAAGACTCAATAAGAATATATCTTTAAATATCTTAATTTCTTCATCTGTAAAAACTAACTGCTCTAGGACTGGCTTTAGTAATTCTTCCACTTCCTTTTGGTTAATAGTCTTTGATATACAGAGCTTTTCAGGTTCTTCTGATCATTCAATTTTTCTTGATAATCAACTACATCTATAGTAGATATACTTACCTTTCTTCTTTTCAGAAGTAAAGCTCAGTAAATGAAGTGGATTCTTTCCTTCATGCATCTGACATCAACACTTCAGAATTCATCTCCATGGATGAATTTTATCCTCATCTAAAGCTTCAGTTCTAACTAATTGAAGTTTTTTTTTATCCTTTCCTGATCTAATTCTATAGCATTCTTGAAAAGTTTCTTCATCTATGAAAAAATCATAAGGTTTATGGAGTTGAATTGCATGAGTATAATCTATAGTAATTGTCTTTTTTGAGCTACTACTAATGTCTGGATACCTTGTTTTAAAGTATTCTATTTCTTCCTTAGTAAGATTTTTATAGGTTACATCTATATGTCCATAGTAAAACCCTTTGATAAGTATATTCTCAATATCTTTTGCATTGAATTTCATTGGAATGGGCTTTAGGATAGTTCTTATACCATCCTCATTTCTTGGTCTTACTTTCTTATGTTTTATATATCCCAGATTATTTAACTCATTAGCAACTTTTTCAAAGGTATATTTTCAAGTCTTATAAAGATCAAATATTTTCTGTACTATCTTTTGTTCTTCTGGAACAGTTACTATCTCCTTCTTGGAAATCTTTTTATATCAGAATGGTGCTACTCAGGCAACCTCTCATCTTGAGTAGGTGAGATCCATATTCTTTTTTCCTTCAGTACTTTTCTCTTTGCTTTCATAAATAGCAGCAGTAAGAGCATTGATTAGCATTCTCTTTCATGCAAGTGTATGTCAGAAGTTTTCTGTTACACTTTCTATTATAACTATTTCATTCTCCACCAATAATTGAAGTTCAAAGGCTTCCTGAGAGTTTCTACAAAGTCTTGAAGCAATATATACAATGAGTTTATCTATTTTTTCTCATTTTCAGTTTACATTTCTATTTTTAATCTCAGTAAGGAGTTTATCATATTGAATTCTTTTTCATTCCTTGAAACTACTTTGAATTTCATGGAATTCCTCAACAATCTCATATCATTTTTCATGACAATAATGTCTCATTGCCTCCAATTGTTTCTCAATTGAAATGGCTCTGTCTTGATTCTTCTTATTACTTCTTCTTGCATAAAGTAGTACTTTTTCCATAAAGTTTAAATTAATTATTCTTGGACAATAGTTCATTAAGCTTTTCCACTCAGTAGAGCTTCTTTAATATATTTATTACATCTCTTTGACTCAGGGATGGATTTTCCTCAACAAGTAGCTTTACAAGCTTATGTACATCTATATTTTCTGCTTCTATTTCAGGTTCTTGCTTTGTAATCTTATAAGGTCAATTTACAATCCTTTTAGAGAGATCTTGAGCTAGCTTTAGTTCTTTGTAACCCAAGTCACTATCAGTGATGCTGATTGGATTTTCTTGGAAATATGAGATTGAGTCATAAATAAATGAACTGAGCATATTATCTGGATTTTCAGAATCTATCTTTTCTAGGATTCAATCAAAATCATGAGATATTTTCTTATCAGAGGTTTTATTAAGTCATCAAAATATTGCACTAAGATACTCTTTTAATAGCTCAGGTTGTGATGAAATATTGAGGATGGTTACTTCAGGAGAGAAATTTACCAGACTCATGAATCATCATTTTAGTCTATTTATCCCATTAATAATGTCACTCTTTTTGAATCATAAATCTTCAGGACTTTTTACTCCCCCTCATTTCATTCTTTTTTCAAAAATACTAAAAAGTTGTTCTTCCTTTAATTTTAACTGCTCTTCCCTAGTCATTGTTGCCATGATAGTATGGTATAAAAAAATAGAAGTTCTAACAAATTGACATACATATTCTATCATTTTGACAAGTGAAGTCAAAACATTTTTTAATTTCCTATGATTCGTTCGGGCTATAAGCGATAATAAAAAAATATACCTTCAATAATTCAAATATTAATTATCTATGTTTTAATTTTTGTTATTTCTTCATTCCAGTTTGTTATTTTCTTATCTCACTCGTGTTCCTAGTCCCCGTCGCCCCATGTCCCCTGCCCCATTCCCATCCCACTAACCTAATATTACTTATACTACTTATTATATATTATTATTTCTATAGTTATATTACTATTAATTCCCATACCCTTCACTATCTACTTACCACCTAATATATATGTGGTTAGAGGCTGGGTAGTCAGAGGCGATAGGCTATGACTACCCAGCCTCTTTTTATATTAGGTAAAGGTAAGATATAGAAGTGAGGGGTATGTGTTGAGTCATAACTTGAGACATATAGAAAAAAATCCATGAAGTTGAAAAATTAATATAATGATTATTTGGTCATACGACCATTTTACTTTTTAATTTTTTTACCTTTATGTTTTCACTTCCTATTTTTTGTCATCAGTGAATTTACTATTTGAAGATTTTTCCATCAAGAATTGAGGATGATGGAATGCTCATGAATTCCATTAAATCAGATATTAATTCCCTATGGATTCCTGATCTTTGGTTCGGATTAGAAACCTATTTATTCAAGGAAAAATGAATAGTAAAGATTGATCAATATGTTACTTCTAATAATGAAGAAGGATTGAGTTATTTAATCAATTTCTTTACTAAGCTTTATAACAAGAAGTGTTCTTTTTCAACCCATGTAAATACTCAACTCATACAATGACAATCATATATTCATTGTTATCAAACTGGATTAAGTAGTCATGGAGTCCTTCAGATCAAAAAGTTATGAGCCCTTTGATGAGATAATTTTAGTACTTCCTCTTCTATTATTGGTTCTACATTTCAGGAACTTCTGCCCTTTATCAATGATAGAGATACAGTAAAAGTATCATTTTCATTTTCCAAATGAAGCTATTCTATGTTCTACAAGGATTATCTCTATTCATCAAAATCCAAACATATGGGAGAAGAAGAAAAAGAGAGCTTCTATAAATCTTTTACAGATACCCAGAACTTCTTCAGTTTAAGATGGTCTTGGGAATGGAATACTGCTTATGGTAATACTAAAAATATTATTGATAAGAACCTTTCCCTCTATTCATCATCTTATAATTCTTATTTTTTGAAGGAAAAAAAGAAAATATGGGACTACATACCATCTTCTCATAGATTGCTCCAAGGAGAGGCATTATTATCTCAATGATTGATAATTCCACTCTCTAATACATTTACTGAAAACCAATGAGTTCCTATTGTGTCTCCAAATGTTCAATTGTATCAGCATAATTTTATTGAAAGATAAAGTTCAATATTTCCCTATCCATTAACTTTAAAAACCTATGTCCAAAATAATAATTTGAAAAACCTATAACTCTTCTCTTAAAGAAGATACATCTCTTATTACCATGAATAATAATTCATTGAAAACTTCACATATCTGAATCTTCTGAAAAAGTGGTTCATGAAAAACCTATACTATGGTATCTTCTATTTTTTGATATATCAAATCCTCTTTTCTGGAAAAGAATTGAGATACCTATATCTTGATTGATCCACATAATTCATTTCTTCCACCATTGTTCCAGTTACTTAGGGATTTTATACCTCCTCTGGAAGATCATCCAAGTACTAAAAATCCTGAAACAGAGCAAGTTATATCAGTGTCTTTAAACAGAGCATATGAAACCATAGAAACCTATGAATATAAGAAAAATATAGAAAACCCTCATACTTGAAATCAGAATTTCTTTTATCAGGGAAATATAATGCAAAAAAGGCTGAGATTCAACCCTCTTCTCTGTCTTGACCTGAGGAATGATCTCACTCTTCTGAATATTCATACAAATAATATTATATCTTCTTTGAAAGGTTGTTTTGATTGGTCTTCCTTTTGACCAAAAAATACATCTGCTATTGAATGAATAGTAGATGCCTTTCTCTTGTTCAATGCTTTAAAACTCAGAATATGAGATACAGGCTGATTTTATAGCCTTAAAGATATTTTTCTCTATTTCGATTACCTTCAAAAAAGTAAGAAATCTCCAGCTTATATCCAAGAAGCTATCAAGTGAATTGCTTACTCAGAATATCCAGACTTAAAAGCAAAAGCACAAATGCTTGACCAGCATTTTCTCTATATGGAGAAAAATATTCAGAAAGATCCTTCTTATTATGACACTGCCATTACTAAGCTTAAAGTATTTTCCTATGAACTTGGTGATACATTTTGATTTAATGTCCCAATGTTAGCTCTTACACTTGATCTTCAGGAAATGATGAGGACACAAAAAGAAATGATAAGAATCTATACATTTAATCTGGCTGATTTTTCTATGGATGAAAGAAGGATAATAATAGCATTTCTTATATCAACTTCATATTTTTATGGTAGTAGAAAAAATCATACCAATCCAAAACTAGCAAAACATTATGTAGTTGTAGATGAATTTCAAAGTTTTCTCTCTATTAAGGGGGAAAAGAATCCATTTATAGATTTATTGGAAAAAGCATTTAATGAATTGAGAAAATTCTCAATAGTATATATATTGGCTTATCAATCAGTTTCATATGAATTAAAGGATCTTTTAAACAATCTTTGAGTTTTTATCATATTTTCCCTTCCCCCAGAACAATGAAGTTTCTTTCTCCCTATCATTAATGCATGAACAGAACAAGAATTAATAGAAAAAGATATAGCAAATTTAAATAGATGAAATTTTTATATTGTGTTTGATACTATTGATATAGGGGTTCAGACTATTTCTGGATTTTCATGAGATTTTAAAGAAAAAGTCTTCAGAAATATATTACTCTCTAATTCAATAACCAACTATGAAAAATAAACCAAATATCCAGCTAACAAAAAGAGATTTACAGATTTTCCATATCCTCAATGAAATAGGTTTCTGTAAATCAGATACCATAGGAAAAATAGTCTCTCCTGATACACTTCATAGAACTTTCATCTTGAGACTCTCTATGCTCAAGAAAACAGGGTTTATTAAGGAATTATGAGCAAAAGAAAGAAATAGAAATCAATATGGAGTATATCTTTTGAATAATAATAAAGATAATCTCAAGAAGATAAAAAATGAAACCTGAATTGACCTGACTCCAAGTTTTTATACCACCAGTTTTACTCTCTATAATCATCAGATTTTATTATGAAAGCTATTTTTAGTTCTATTGAATAGAATAAGATCAAAAAATAAGGAATTTACACCTAAAAATGATGATATAATTTGAACCAAGACTTTCCAGAGAAAAGCCCAAGAAGAAAAAGAAAGCCTAAAGGAATATTCTGATTTTACTATTCCTATACCTGACCTTGTTTTACAACATTGAGATACAGTATTTTGTCTTGAATTAGAAAATACAAACTCATATAACCAATTCTTAGAAAAAATACTTGTCTATAGAACTCTACTTTTAGAAAATAAGCAAGATAATTTTTTCTCATTATTCAAGAATAAGAATATATTTCTTGTAATTGCCTGTTGGTCTCATAAAACAGAGAAATACAAACAGATATTGGAAGAAAATTATACAGGAAAGTACTTATTGATAGATATTGAAAGCCTATAAAGAAAAGCTCCCAAATTTGGGAGCTTTTCTTTATTAATGCTTCTTTACTATTTCTGAATGATTACTATCAAACATTAAATCCAATTTTTCTACTCTTATCAGGTGTTTTATCATGTCAGTATATTGATTCATAATATTCTAACTCTTCATTTGATATTGATTTCTGATTATTTTCTATACCTTCTTTTAAGTCCTTCATGGATATTAGTTTGTCTTCTATTGCTGCTTTTTTGGCACTAGATTCTACAATAAATTTAATATCTGATGCAATATAGTTTTCTGTTAATTCTGACAAAGTATTATAATCTATATCAGATGATATTGGTCGTCAATTTAGGTAAAATTCAAATAATTTAACCCTTGTTGATTGATCTGGTGGTCAAATAAAAATCTTTAAATCAAATCTTCATGTTCGCAAAATAGCTGGATCAATTTTATTTGGATAATTTGTTGCTCAAACTACTAATATCCCCTTTTCTCATGCCTCATCTAAATTAATAAGGAATTCATTAATTTCTTCTTCTTTATGACTTTTATCTCAGCTTAGATCCTCTCTTTTTGGTACAAGTCATGAGATTTCATCAATGAATAGCACTGTAGGAGTATTTATTTTGGCTTTTTCAAATACTTGTCGTATTCTATCAACAGTTCAATGTATATAAGGTGAGGCAATATCGGAATGTTTTATTTCCATAAAATTCCACCCTAATTCTTCTGCAAGTTTTGTTGAGATATAAGTCTTTCCACATCATGGTGGTCAATAAAATAATAAACCATTCGGTAATGATATTTTATATTTTTTAAACTTTTCTTTATTCCTAAATGGGATTATTATCTCTTCAAGAAGATGGGATTTTAAAGAATCCATTCCAGCAATGCTATCAAATCATGTAATTGATACCAATGCTTCCTTGATGCTACTTAGGTTTTTTATATTAAATGTATTAACAATCAATCAAAGGTATGTTATATCCTTGATTGAGAACTTAATCAATCCTATTTCTCTATTTACTATATCATTTTCTTTTAAATCCAAAAAGAGGTATAAAAATTGATTATTAGATAGCTTATATACTTCTGTTCAAAATAATCGGTCTAATCTTCATGATATGTTTATTTCTGAATCGATTTTATATCCATTATAGAGAATTGGTTTTTCCATGTTTATAGGCTGTTAGTATCTTTTGGTACAATTTCTATCTAGATAATTATTGTATTTATCAACTGCATTATTGTACGTAGTTTGTTTAACTTTATATGACTCAATTTTTGCATTTAATGCCTTAACTTTCTTATTATAGTTGTTTACAGACACTTGGGAATATTGATCTACATATGTACTGTCTAACGCTGATTGCATTGAATCAACCTCATCACTTAATTTTTTTAATCAAGGATCTACTGGTTCTATTGACTTTAAGTAAATTGAATTAGATGATGAGCATGTATATTGTCACACTGTAACATTATCATTTGTTGGAGTTTTTTCGGCTTGTTTTCCATTATTAGTAGTATTGATTGTTTTATTTGTTGAATTAGTTTTATTAAAATCTGATAAATCAAATTGAGGTGATGAATATGAACTGGATGAGGATTTTGAGTTACTTGAAGAATTGTCTCAAAGAGATGATATTAGCCATGGTACTCATATAACTACAGCAATTATTATTAGAAATCATTTTCCTGAAGAAATATTGTTATTGTTTTTCTTTTGTAAACTTATCTCTGATAAAAATCAATATGATATTGAATCAATATATGCAATTACAAAATACCCCTCTTGTTCTGATAATTTTTCTAATGCCCTGGATCGAATATCATCAATTTCTTTAAATACTCACTCGATGTAGTCAGTTCATTTTTGTCCGGAACGGATATTGTTAAGTTTTAACTTAACAGAAATAATAATATTATTTAGTCATTCTTCATTTATCCCATCAAATAAATGAACATTATGTTTTGCTAATATTTCAGCTTCTCAAAATAATTTTTGGGCATTAATGTAGTTCTTTTCCTCATAAAATTTTCTTCATTTAAGCCATTTTCATAATACCAGATTATTTACTACTCTTCTTTTGAGAGTTCTTAAATTGTTGACTAACTTATTATCATTAACATCAATGTTCTTCTCCATTCATTTAATTTCATTATATATATCTTCTAATTCAACAAAATTATCATCTTTTTCTTCAATTTGATTGAGTTTAGTTAATATGGGCATGAGTTTTTGCTCTCATTCCATGACTGCAATATCTTCTTTTAATCTTTCTTTCAATCAATTGGTTCAGGCAAAATCTTTTGCCATTTTTATTAACTTTATAGCCTCTTCATTTTCGGTATCAAGATTTTTCCAAAGATCATAAGCAATTGATTTAATTCAATGTGCAACTTTATCTTTAATAACTAATGTCTTACTGTCTTCTCACAGTCACATTTCAGATAATTCACCTAAAATATCTTGAATTTTCTTAATTCAACTATTTACTATCTTTTTTTCATTTGAGTCAAATATTCAATCATCACTTATTTTAATATTCTCAAAATTATCAGAAATCTTACTAAGCTCAAGGTATAGTCATTCTGATTTTCAGTGTAATCTAGTTCCCTTTACATGAAAAATTTCTGTGAAATATCTTGTAATCTCTGATGAATCTACTATATTCGATATATCAAAAAATATATCCGCAAGAATTTTATTAGCATTCTCTCTTAATTCTTGAATTAAACTAGTATTGGTTGATATGTCGTCATAAAGATAAAATGACTTTTCAAAATTCATCCATTTTTTATCATCTAATAAAATTAGATTCCAGCAATCTATCGCCTCTTTACACAAAGCTATCGCTTCTTGCTTTCAAAGTATGGATATTGCTTCATTTTGAGACAATATTAAAGGTAAAAATACCGCTTTATTTTTAAGGTTTTTAATTTTCTTAATTTCCAGAAGTGCTATTTCATATTTTTTATTTTGCAATAATGCTACTATATGTTTATCTGCTTCGGTTTCGATATTTATCCAAAGAAATATGTGTTGTAAACGAATCTTAGGATTTTTTAATCCATTTAATGCATCCTTAATGAAAGCTTCATTTCTATAGGATTTAGTAAATGAAAAGTCAACTTCAGGATAATCAGGAATATCTCAAATAGCAAGATACTTCAATATCTCCTTTCATCTTTTATCAATTTGTTTTTGCGTAGCAGATATATCTAATCAAAGAATGTGATAGTAATTCTCTAGGATCATAGTTTATATGGTTATACCGGAAAGATTTCAGCCCTCAATTTTCCCACGAGCATCAGTTGGTAATAACTGAATAAGATTTCTTACTACTTGCTCAAGTTCATTTTTATCCTCATTTTCTTTTGCTCTATTTCATTTTTTAATCAAATATTCGGCATTATTTTGATCTTTAAAATCAAATCACCCATTGAGTAATGAATTAAATAAATCTTCCCAATACCAAAAACTATGTTGGAAAATTGCAACTTTCAAGCTATTAAGCTGTTCAATTATAGCAGGAAGAAGAACTTTATCTTGTTCTTCAATAGCCCTAAGTCATCATTTTTTGATGATATTATATCTATTTATAAGTTCTTGTGTTTCAAAATCAGGATTTGTAAACTTATTAAAAATATCATCCAAGAATTCTATAAGATTATTAAATTCCTGAGTGGAACTTCATAATTCTGTTTCTTTTCAAAGATTATCAATTTCATTTCGTAGATCCTTGAGTTGTTTATTTGATTTTAGCTTTGAGTCCGCATCATCATTTCCACTTTCAATACTTGATTCAATATATAAAATATCTCACTCAATTTCTTCTTTTTGCTTAGGTGTAAGATGATCTTTTATATGTTCATATCTAACTTTTTCTTTTTCTAATTCCTCCTTTAGTTTAGTTGAGTCAATATTTTCATCTAAAACCGTCATACGAGCATTAACTGATATATCCATACTTGGAATATATGCAGTGATTGTTAATGCTCTGGATATATCTATGTTTATAGTAATATCAATTGGTGTATTTGCTTCAAGATCAAACGGTATATCATTTCCGTTAATTCCTATTTCAGCAATAAAGATATTATTTCTTGGAGATTGTGATTCTCATTCAAAAGCAGTAATGGAAAGTTTATTTTCAGCACTTCATTTTCTAATTGTGCTCGTTGTTTTAAATTCATGAGTCTTAGATAATGGTAATTTTGAATTTTTTTCAAAGAACCAAAACATTTCTGATTGCCAAGACAGTGTATCGCTATTTTGTCTCGCTATAGACACACCAATACTTGATGGTATTGGTATTGCTCCCACCGTTAATCCATGAGTTATTGAGAAACTATCTGTAGATAGCTCTAAAACTCATCATGATGAATCAAATAAATATATCCAATAAAGGTTTACTTTTCCTGATTCAACTTGAACATCTGTAATAAATTTTCAATTTCTAATAAGGATCTTATTGCTTGAATAATAACCACTTTCACTTTGAATTTGCAGATAGTATTCCTTGTTTTCCTCAAGTCCGTCAATTATACCACTTATAGTTTCCTCACTTTCAGTAGTAACGGTCTCGAAATTCAATTTTATATTATGTAACTCGGAATTATAAGTTTTTTTATTATCTTTCTCTATTTCTATAACTTGAGTTTGTGCATATACAGATGCTCCATATGCTACCACAGTGAGAGGATCAACACTTGAGTCCACGGAGATGCCAATTTCTTTTTCTAACTTTTCTTTAATATAAGGGGTTTGTGTGCTTCATCCAACAAGGACAATCTTATCTATTTTATTTTTACTAATTCATGATTCTTTAATAGTTTCTTCTACAAGTGATATTGATTTCTTAATAAAAGGATTTATTAGCTCTTCAAATTCTTTTCGAGTTAAAGTTATATTCATATAAATTTCCTTTTCATTGTCATCCATTCAAATTTTATCAATCTCAATAGTAACCTCATTATCATATGTGAGCATTTTTTTAGCATTTTCAGCAAATCATTTTAACAGGTTAAATGCATTTCTGTATTTTTCATTTCCTCTATTAAAATTTAGTAAATTAAATTTTTCTAGGATTTTTGGAATAAATATCTTATCTACAATAGCCCAATCAAAATCTTTTCATCAGAGAAAATTATCTCCCTTGCTTGATAAAATATTTAATAAACCATCCATGGATTGGATTATAGCTGTATCAAACGTGCCGCCTCAGAGGTCGTATATGAGCCAGTTTGCATTTTTATCAGCAGAAAAGCCATATGCTATTGCTGCAGCAATAGGCTCTTGTAATAATACAACTTTTTTGAATCAAGCAAGTTCACCAGCCCTCTTAGTAGCTTCTGATTCTATAGTTGAAAAATGTGCTGGCACTGTAATAACTACTCAATTAGTTTCAAGATCTGGATATTGTTTCAGTGCCGTACTTTTAAGATATTTTAATATCTCAGCAGAAATATCTTCTGCTTTCATGCTTTTTTCAACTCTTGGAAAATAAGTAATTTCAGGAGTTCACATTAGTCTCTTTATCTCAGATTTGAAGTTTCAAATATCCTCACTATCAGCATATTTGTAAAGCTTTTCATAAGCACGCTTTCATACAAGAGGATTCTTGGCTTTATCGAATCAGTAGACTGAAGGAGTAAATTCATCTCTTTCAAAATTCTTAATTATTTCGGTCTTTCCTGATTTATTAATTGCAATTGCAGAATTTGTGGTTCATAAATCAATTCAAATTTGGATGGTAGGCATATATGATTTTTTAAGCAATAAATTTATAAACAATAACCTTAGCTGTTTTTACAACAGTTCAATTGACATACACTACTGGCTCAATGGTATCTTTAATTATTCAATCTTTAGATTTATCTGTTGTATTCTCAGTTCACTTTAGCTCAAGAAAATTAATCTCATTAACATATTTATCTCATATGAAGTCTTTTACTGCAATTCAATAGTCATTCATAAATTTTTTTAACCGCTCAAGGCTAGTTTTGATCTTCTCTGCCTCAAGTCAATCTTTTGATATTCATGAATTATGAATTTTTCATTCTAGTCTCCATATATCGATTGCAAGAGAGATCAGTTTTTGGGATTCTGGAGAGATTGCTATATCAAGAAATTTAGGTTCAACGGACTCCTTTATTTGCTTACTCAATTTCTTTTGTGACAATTGGTCACAGTAAATCTTGTATCATAACAAAACTATTATTATAGCTAAAAGCCCGTAAGTAATCTCCATAGATAGTCAAATTTGAAATAAATTAATCACAATGGTATTTATTTCGCATAAATTGGCAAATAAAACTTATTAATACTATACGATAACCTATGTTAAAAGAAGAATTTTAATATTCCTCTTTTAACATAATACAGATGCTATCTCCATTATCTATACACCACACTTCTATGTTATTAATAACAAGAACTTGGAGGTAATCCAACTTATTCTTTTGAGCTTCACTATAAAATGCTTGAAAAATAGTTCAAACAATCAGTTGAAGGAGAATATCAGAATCAGCTATGATAAGATCATGGATTCATAGAGTAGCATATGCTGTTTTATTTTTGTAGTTAAAATCTTCTCAGATATATCATGTTTCCTCCAGAGGAAGTGAAAAGTTAAAAGAGATGTTGTTTCAATAAATGGAAATGCTTTTCATATGATAAAAATTAGGAAATAAGCACAATGAAAAAGAACTCTCTAAAAAAAGAAAAGTAAATGTGGAGACTTGTACTACATTTATCTTTTATCTGAGAGAGTTATATTGTGATTCTTATTTCTTTTTATCTATGGGGACTTTTCTTGAAACAGAAGCTATTTTTATTCCTCCTGAGGAAGAAAATATTTGCTAAAAATGAAACCGCAGCTACAATAGCAAGGCTTACATACACATCTCAAAGAATTGCATCTTTTTTTAATGCCATTTTTGAGCATCTAGAAATAAAGGAGTGTTATATCACCTCCTTTATTGGATGCACAAAGATTGTGTATGTAAGCAATATACATTTGGATATAACACTCCTTTTATTTTTGCTTAAAATAATTTCTAAGGGTTAGGTATATTCCAAATAACTAACCCTTTTTATTGTATGAATAAAGCTACTAAAAGTCTCTTAAATATCTCTGCTATCTTAGCCATTATACTGGGGATAATATCTTTCTTTGTTCCAGTTCTTCTATGATGATTCATGATTATTGGTCTTGGTATTTTGTGTTGAGTCATTGGTATATTCTGAGAAAAAAGAACTCTATGAATAGTGGCTATTATTCTTTCACTTGTGTCATTATTGATCTCTCCAACATTCTGGTTAGCTATTATTGGGAATAGTGCATCCAGTGGTCAGGTAAAAACTGAAACTTCATCTAATGTTCAATCTTCAAGAAATGAAGAACCAATTACTTCAAAGAATAATGAAGCTCAAAAAGATACTCTTACAGATGAAAAGGAATGTCCTGAGAATTATGATAATAATTCTATTAAAATTCCAGAATGAGCAAAAACAATCAATGATGCAATGAATCTTATAGCAAGAGTGAATATGCCAAAATTTGAGGACTTCTGTTCCATATCAAATGCTTGGTCTCCATATTTAGATATGGATGAAAAAGATGACAAGTATAACTTTCAGAAATTCTCTGATGAACAGTATACTGAGGCACTAACAATGGCAGAAAAAAAGCTAAAAAGTATTATAAGTTATAGAAATTTTCTTGAGAGAGCCTATAAAGAACTTCCTCAAATATTTCCTAATGCCACTTCTACAGAGATAGGCTATACTAAACTAGTATTGGATGCAAATCTAAATGCTATTAAATATCAATCAGATACTCTCTGGATACTAAAAGATAGGAATAATATGTATATCAAGTACAGAAATGATCTAAGCAAGAAGCAATGAAGAGTATATTCTGATTTTCAACTACTAAATAAGCAGTATTATGATGCCTTTAAGATGCAAAGTACCCAATGAACCAATGTGATGTTTTATAACTGAAATAATTAATCAAATTATGAAAAAATCTCTCCTATTGCTCTTTATTCTCTCTTCTTTCATTTCTTTTTATTCAATCTTGAATGCTGTATGAGATGAGGAAGTAAATACTGAAATTCAAGAATATAATCCTGCTGATTATGATCCATGAATTCCACTAGATTGGATTAAAGAAGATTGAACTTTTTGAGAATAAATCCTTGTAATATTTTTTAACTTTCCATTCTATGAAGTACAAACTTTTATGTATTCTTGTTCTCTCTGGAACTTGTATAGCTTCCACCTTTGCTTCCACTCACAAGGCAATTCAACAATGTTTAGCTGATGCAGCTAAAATTGAGTCCACTCAGACTTGAACTTGGGATGCCACATGGGGAATGATGTATGATAAGCATCTTACAATGGCTTGTTATAAGAAATATCCAAATTCACTTATGACAAAAGATGAGGAATATACAGAAAAAGAAAACAAACTCTATGAACAGTATAAGGCAAATCCTTATTGATGTTTACAGCCAAAATGAGGTAATCAATATAAGATGACCTGAGATTATACAAGTAATTATGAGAATGTTTGTGTAAATGGTATGGCTGATGAAGAACACCAGAAAATAGTAAAAGAATTTGAACCTTATGTGAAAAATCCTTCCAGATTTTATGACAAACTTTGGACAAAATATAAAGAGAATATAGTGAAAATTAAACAATGACAAACTACCACTACTCTGGGAGAATATACCACTGGAATAATGAAAGATATAAATAGATATAAGAGTGATTTTTTGAAAGACTGAGTTTCTCAGAAGACTTTAAAAGACTTTATCCAAAAGAAAGCTAATGAGGTTGATGTAAAATCTGAAATTCAAAAGAAACAAGTAATCAAAAATAAAGCATTAGCTGAGAAGAAGAAACAACAAAAGGAGCTAGAAGATACCATCAAACCATTCTCTCAATATGTAAATAAGTCATACTGGCAATATCTGTATAATGCAATGAAAGAACATTATTTAAAACCTCTGGAACTAATAAACAATCCATCAGAAACAAGCTGGGAAACAGAGTTAGATAAAAATGCTGCCATTATTAATACTGCCAATGATTTTGCTGATTATGTTCTCATAAACTGAGCTACTAATCCTTCTGTGGTAGTGAAGAAGTGACAGGAAGATACTTTAAGAGATGCCATTATGGAAGATGTAATGACAAAGTATCCTAATGCTAGAGAACTGTATGAACAAGTCTCACAGAAATAGATAAAAGCCTCATAATTGAGGCTTTTATCTATTTCTATCCATTATCCCAAATAGGATTTATATATATGAATCCTTTCTTTCTATCAGAAGAGCCATTTGATAGTCTCTAATTATAAATACTAGGCTTTTTTACTCATAGCCATGGATATTTTTTTATTGCAGTAATAATCTGCTCCTTATTTTTTTCATATGCTATCTCTCAGTAAAGTTTTTGGATTCAATAATGAACAATAAATTGTGTAACTTCAATTATTGAGATTTCTTCCAATCAATATTTATTTATGTAATCCAATATCTCAGAGTAACTATCATCCAATACTTCCTTTGTAAGTATTGGATGATAACTTGGAAATCTTTCTCATTTTTCATTTCTTTCTTTATTTTGATATTGCACATGCCCTGCATTTCTTAATGAATGAAACACGCTATCAAGATATTTTACTTTTAATAAAAGAGACCAACCTCCAATATCCTTAAGTGGTCATTGAGATCATTCCTGCACAAAGTCACAGTATGCTTTTGTAGTTTTAATAAGTGGATTTAAAAAATCAAACATATGGTTTATTGGAAATTACTCTCATAATAGTATGCTATCAATAAATATAGTCAATTTTTGTTTTATATTGTTGGACAATATGCTAGAAAAGATATAATGAAATACAATTTATCCACTCACTAAATATGTATGATTTCAGAGGTTAAGATTTCTCAAATTCAAGATATACTGAGACAAAGTGATGTATTTACAAAGGCTGTTTCTTATAAGCATAATGTAGATAACTTTCTCCATATCAGAAAATGAGTTACTACTATTTTGAATGAGTGGGAAAAGATCAAAAATAATCAAAGTATCCTTGATGAATTTCTATTAGTTCAAAAAAAGGTAGATGGACTTTACTTTGCTTCTCAGATTAATTGGAGAGATATTACTACCAAAATGAAAGAGTTTCTAAAGAATCCTTCCCTTATTTTGATTTTAGAATCACTAGAAAATGATATATTTCTCCATCTAAACTCTGCAACTAGTATTGGACTCACAAAGTCTAATATGTATAAGGGATACTTCACTAATTCTCTGGAGAAATATATTCATCTTCTGAAAGTAATTCAGGAATGAAAAAAAATTGAAAAAGCAGACTATCAAGATCTCAAATATGTATGAGGCTCAATAGTATTTGAATTGGAAGGAATATACAATCTTACCAAAAAGGAAAACTTTATCTCTAATGGAATTGCCTATGACTTTCTCAGATTTCTCTGAGACCATAGTATGGATTATAGCAAGATGGGAGATGCCTCAGGAGATTATATGGAATTCAAGAACCAGTTTGAGAGTGAAATTGAGGATTATAGACCTTATGTAGAAGTAGATACTCCTGACTTTGATTTTCTCACACTTGAGGAGAAAGAAATCCTCCAAGAAAATCTCATAGCAGATAGAATTGCCTATGTAGTTCAGCATTCACTGGAAGAGAAGAAAGAACCAGTATCAAAACAAGAAAAAATCTCTCCTACCCCTGAAATCATATCTCTTCCTCAAAAATCTATGAAAAATACTCCTCTCAATCAAATACTCTATTGACCTCCATGAACTGGAAAAACATATCATTCTATTAATCATGCTCTTTCAATTATTGAAGAGAAAAGTATAGAAGAATTAGAACAGGAAGATAGAACTGAACTCCTCAGAAGATTCAATGAATATAGAACCAAAGGACAAGTGGTATTTACCACTTTTCACCAATCTTTTTCTTATGAGGATTTCATAGAAGGGCTCAAAGCTAAAACAGAAAATGGGGAAGTAAAATATGAAGTTGTTCCCTGAATTTTTAAGAAAGTCTGTGAGACAGCAAAAAGTAATTATTCCATCTCTCAAACAGAAGATAATGAATCATTAGTTGAAGAGTTACTCAAAAATTATTCAGACTATATTGATGATATTCAAGAAAGTGAAACCACAGGACTTTGAACTCAATATCAGGATTATAAATGAGTTTCCACCCTCTGACCTCAGTTGTTCCCCTGAGAAAAATGAGTTACAAAAGAAAGTTGGATTATAGCCTATGTTGCCAAGGAATGAGATTCTGTAAAATCATTCCATATTTCTAATGGAAAAACTTTTCAGGTATTAAGTGCTAAGGTAATTCTCAGAGATTACAGCAATTTCATCTCTGGAAAGATAAAATCCAAAAATGATATTAAACCTTCAAGGTCTTCAAAATCTGTTGCTAATGGGAATGCTGATTATTTCTTTGCTCTTTATCAGAGACTCAAAGAGTTTGATGAGGAAAATAATATCACAAAAGCTATAAAGAATGAATGAAAAAAGAACTATGTTCTTATCATTGATGAGATTAATAGAGGAAATATTTCCAAGATATTCTGAGAACTCATTACTCTTATTGAAACCTCTAAGAGATATGGAAATAATGAAGCAATCACTGCCAAGCTTCCATATTCAGGAGAACAATTTACAGTACCAAACAATCTCTATATCATAGGAACAATGAATACCACAGATAGGTCTATTGCTCTTATGGATATAGCACTCAGAAGAAGATTTAGTTTTGTTGAGATGTCCCCTCAGAGTGGAGTCCTCTCTGGAATCTCTGTTGGCAATATTGATATAGAGAAGCTTTTTATCACTCTCAATGAAAGAATAGAATTCCTCTATGACAGAGACCATCTTTTGGGACAAGCATTTTTTCTTCCACTCAAAACCACTCCAACACTAGAAAAGCTGAATGAAATATTCCAGAGAGCTATTCTTCCACTTTTACAAGAATACTTCTATGAAGATGGGGAGAAAATCCAGATAATCCTCTGAGACCATACAGAGCAATGATGGAAAGAAGGAGAGGAAAAGATTATTCAAGATATTGTCTCTAAAAGAGACTCAGTTCTTGGAATAAAGAATGAAGAGTATGAAGACAAAGTGACATATAGACTCAATCCAAATATTACAGAGGCATCATATATAAAAATCTATGAGCATAACTAGTCCAAACTCATATATCACTATTCCAGAGTTTGGATTCCTCTATAACAAAGAATGAGTAGAACCAACTTCTGAGAATGCTCTTATTTCAGAGAGAGCATTTTTAGACTTGGAGAAATTCATAGCAGAATGAAATAATGGAGAAGAAAATATCCTTACCATGAGTTTTCATAAAAAATATGGCAAGATCATAAAAGCTCAAAATTATGTAGGAGTAATTCAGACACATGATGGCACAACTATTGAAATCCTTCCCAAGATTCACAAAGAACAAGATGAAAAAGTAGTAAGAATGATATTTCTCAAAATGCTAAAAGCATTGAAAGATAGTCCATTTAAGAATGTTAATGAGGCTCATCTCAAAACCCAGAAGTTTCCTATTTTAGAGATATTTATAGGCTCTTTCCTTGATGAACTCAGTACTCTCATAAAAAGAGGAATTAAGAAGAACTATATAACCATAGAATCCAATGAAAAGTTCCTCAAAGGCAGGCTCAAAGTGATGGAAAATATCAGAAGGAACTTTCTTCATAAAGAAAGATTTGCTGTGGAATATGATGAATTTACTGAGGATGTGGCAGAAAATAGACTCATCAAATCCACCCTTATAAAACTCAATTCCCTCAGCAAGAATAATGCTAATAAAAAGAGAATAAAGGAATACCTGCTAGCATTCAATGATATATCTAAATCAAGCAATATAGAGGAAGATATAGAACAATCTTCTCATATTTCCAGACTTCACTCCTATTATGTTCCTACTCTTTCTTGGGTAAGAATATTTCTGAGAGAAGAATCTATTGTGAGTATGGCTGGAAATAGTTTAGCCTTTTCTCTTCTATTTCCTATGGAGAAGATTTTTGAGAACTATGTAGCCAAGAAAATCAAAGAAAAAAGACCAGAATGGATAGTAAAAACTCAGGATAAAAAGTACTCCCTCATAGAAGACCATAAAGAGAAGCCAAAGTTTCAACTCAAACCAGATATATACATTGAAAATGATAATATCATTATGGATACAAAGTGGAAGCTCATAAATGAAAATGATGAGGCTGGAAACTATGGAATCTCTCAGGGGGATATGTATCAGCTCTATGCTTATGCTAGAAAATATCATTCCAAGAAACTCTATCTCATATATCCTAGAACAGATGCTTTCTTAAATCCTAGCATACCATCATTTCATTATCATAATGGAGATAATGAGAACATAGAACTCATCTCTGTAAGCTATGATCTTGAAAATGATGAGTGTATTATTTTTTAGAAACTTGTAAATTGTATGGAAGATTTATCTAAAATTATTCATAACAGTCTCATAGAGGCTTGGGAGCTTTTAATTCAGGGTTATAACAAGAGTCTTCTTGTTAGAGAGTGAACTTTACAATCAGCTATGTATTATCATTTGAGAAAGGCTTTATCCTCCTGTATTGATTGATGAAGTCTGAGGATTTGGTGTGAATATCCAATATTAAAATGAGACACTGATGCTTCTGCTAGAATTGATATGGCTATTGTGGATTTTAACCAGTCTAAAAATGAAAAATGATTAGAAATGACTCTGTGTGTAGACCAAATTTATGCACTTATAGAATTCAAATATGCCTATACAGAAAAGAAGGTAACATTATTTACCAAACCAAATAAGAAAGGAATTTCTGACAAGAAAAAGCTAAAATCTCTATCTAGTATTCTTTATCCTCATTCATTTGAGGATATAAAAGATTCTTGGGAAAATAGAACACCAAAGTATAAATATTTCTTTGGAATTAATGAATATATGAAATTCTGAAAATTATCATACTCTTTTGAGTCAAAGTGTTCTGAAAATAATGGTAAGTTTATGGACTTAAAGAAATAGTTCATTTTTTGCTTATTTCCCCTCATTATGCTATTCTGTATCTATATTTCTAATAATATACATACAAATAGTTCATGTGAGAAAACCCATCATCACATAGTGAGGATAGAGCCTATGAAGAAAGACTGAAAGAACAAAAGAAATTAGAGGCTCAGAAAGAACAATCCAGACCACCAGAATCTAATACAGATAAACAGATGAAAGTGGTTCTTTCAGAGAGACTTCCAGTGATGAGAGAAGAGTTCCAAAAACAAGTAAAAGATTGGCAAGAAAGAGTAAAAGCACTCAGAGAAAAAGAGTATTCATTTTCCAACTTTGTAACCCCTGAAAACTATTGGTGATTCTCTACTCTCATCAGATGAGATGGAAATACTAATTCATGAGCCAAAGTAGATATTGTAGAAGCATACTCTGAACTTGTGGGAATGAGAAATATAGCACTTCCAAGAATAGAATATGCCCTGAAAGAATGAAAAAGATGGGAAGATATACAAAAAGATCCACTGATGAAATCATTTCTGGATAGTCCTGAATGAAGACTTATGACTTCACAGAGTTCAAGTCCAGATGAAGCTATGGCAGATTTTTATCTGGATAAAGCCAGAGAACTCAGAAAAAAGATTCCAAAATGAGAACTCCTAGCTCAACCACTCTATGAAAAACTCAAAGGTACAAAACATGAGGCAATAGCAAAACAAGAAATGATGAACATTGCTGAGGAAATCTGGAAGAAGTATGTTTCTGAAATAGGAAATGAACTTCTCTGAACTGATTCCCTTCTTGTGATGGCAGCATCATGACCAGTTTGAGGTCTGATTTCAAAATGAATAAAATCAGAAAGAATGATTCAGGCATCAGTAGGAACTATGGAAGCTGTAAATACTTCTAGACTTGCTAAGGTACTTGTTCCCTGAGTAAAAGTAGTACAGACTGAGGCTAGTAATGGTACTCTCATGAAAGTAGGAAAATGAGCTGTAAATATCTTAGCAGATGCCTGAAAAATATGAGCATATCATGAAGCTGTCAGATATTTCTGAGGGGATGAAGCAGCCAAGATTGCAGGCTATGTTCTTCTTTTTATCCCATGAGCCAAGGCAGGATTTGAGAGGGATATGAAAGCCAAGTTCTGAACCGTTGCTCCTAATTCTGCTAATGTTTCAGCTTGGGCTCTAGAAAAGTTCTGAGAAGAAAAGCTAAAGAAGATGCTCTATGATACCAGTTTGGAGCAGATGAAACAATCTGGAAAAATTACTCCTCCTGAAAGACTCAAAAATTGAGTAAATCTAGACGTTATAGATGAAGTAGAGCAAGTAGTAGTAAAAATGAAAGAAATTGCTGCCACTGCTACAAAAAATACCACTGCTACTGAGATTTGAGCTCAGTGAGTAAGAGCAACTGCTGAAAGAGTTCAATCTACACTTCCACAGATTCAGGAATGAGTGAAAACCAAGGTTGCTGAAACTCTCTGAAAATGAGAACAGATAAGAGAGCTAATAAAACTCTGAATACCTGAAAATTACATCAAAGCAATTCAGGAAATATGAATTCCAGAATCAAAAATAGCTACAAAATATAAAAACTGGAAAACAGATCCTGAATATAAAGCTCTTGTGGAATCAACAGCTCAAAAACATTGAATGACATTAGAAGAAGCACATGCTGTATATGGGTATACTTTATGACTCTTTAATAAAGAATTAAATATGTGAATGAGAAGTTGAAATTTGAGAAATTCAGAAATGGCAAAACTTCTTCAATCCGGACTTGAAAAAATGCCACAAGCACAACACACTATACAATTTATCTGAGACAGTCACAATTTCTGATGACTTAAAAAATGAGATACCAAAACCCTTGATTGGTTTACTTCCGCTTCCAATCCTCCAACAGAACCATTCTGGAATAATTGAACCTATCAAATTACAGTTATAAATGCCACTCAGGCAAAAGATATATCTGATTTAGCATTCTTTGTTCAATTTGCTCAGAAAATAAACAAAACAAATACTCCACAGGAATCACTCTTTCTCCCATGAACTAAAATTGAAATACTGAAGATTGAGCCACAAACTACACCTGACTGAAAAACAACTTATAAAATTCTTGCCTCACAAATACCATAAATTTCATTATTTATAAAAATACTATATAATAAAACATATGCTTACTCCTGATTCACTTATACATTCTTGAAATCCTCAGATTGAGACATATACCATTTCTTCTAATCAAAAGATAGAAAGAAAGGATTTATGAAATGGAAAGTATGAAGATACTGTTTTTGTAGACAACATTCCTGTATTTACTTTAGTTTCAGAAGGTACTCATATTGCTGAAGCTTATATAAAATATCAGGAAGAACAGGCTAAGAAAATGAAGGAATGAGTGAAGGTGCTCCCTAAGGCAGAGAAGGCAAAATATATGAGAAGTTTATGAATGGGTGTAGGTGATGATAAATATCACTACACTACCATTGATATTGCAACAGAGAGAAAGGTCTATCCAGATATAGATATGTTTTTGGATTCTATGGTTCTTGCAGTAATGGAATGGGAAGGTCTTACCTATGAGGAAGCATTAGAAAAACATTTTGTTTTAGATGAAGAGGCTAAGAAACATATAAAAAGATGAGAGGTTGAATGAATAATAATGAATCAAGAAGAATTAGCTGAAAAGGTAGGAGATCTTTACTATGATGCCCTTGCAGCAGTTCTTTCTAAACTCAGTGAGACTCTTACTCTTGAATCTAAGAAACATAATGAATTAGATGATCCATCTGAATTAGATAGATTAATTCTAAAAGCATCACAAAATCTTCAAGAAGCATCCATTCATATCATGACTGCTTGGGAAATCTGTAAACCATTTCTAAAAGCTCCCCTTAATCCAAAACATACCTCAGATATTCAAGGTATTCCTAATGCTACACTAGGTGAGAGAATTTGAAAACTCAATTACTGAAAACTTGCTGAATTCCTAAAACTTCTCTGAGAAAAAATCCACAAGGATTGATTGGCAGATGAATGAAGATGAAGAAAAAAACTAGCTACTGAACTCTTTGAAGCTGCAAAAAGAATCTCTGTAAGTTTTAATATACAATAATGTAAATTGGATACTTTAAACTTGAATATCCGATGTTAGTAATTAATTTTCCATAGCATATTATGAATGTATTTTGAATGAATCCTAACTATCCAAATTTAAACGCTTGTTTAAATTGGCAATGAGATAATACCATACTAACACTTTATTGAATAGCTGATGGATTTAAACTAGCATGAGATAATATTGTAGAGCAGATAATTGCTGATTGATGATACGATATTGATAAAAAAATATTCCCAGCAGTATTTTTATATAGGCATTTTATGGAGATAGCATTGAAAGAATTAATTGAAAGATGTCTAGTGATAGAGCAGCAGTTGTGAAAGAATATAAAAAGATTTAGTAAGAATCATAAAATAAAGGAACTATTGGATCATCTAAATCTCATGCTTATCGATATTTCAGAGATTTCTCCAATATCAATACCAAATGAAACACAGGAAATTATAAAAGAGTTCTGAATTGTAGATGAATCTTCTATGAATTTTAGGTATGCAACCAAGAAAGATGATAGTGTTATTAAACATCCTATAGATTATGTGAGTATTCCAGATTTATATACGTATGTAACCATAGTGTATAACGATATAGATACTCTTAGAAATATTCTGGATTGATTAACTTGGTCTTTAGCCGATAGTCATGAATTATTGATTAATGAATAATATTTCCCATCTCCTAGCATTGACAAAAAAATCTTTTTCATATAATCACACACACTGTTTAGCTCTGTAGCACAGCGGTTAGTGTAGCGGTCTCCAAAGCCGTTGACCTCAGTTCGATTCTGAGCAGAGCTGCCATTCTAATTTATAAAATAAATTCTCTATTATGCAAGTAATGGAGAATTTATTTTTAATAAAAATACAATCTATGTCTAATTTATATGAGTTTGCTCTAGAGGAATATAAGAATGAGCAAAATGATTCTCAGGATAAAATAATTTTTGCTTATTTTGGTTTAGCTATATATAAATGACAATGCTTAGAAAAGGAATTTGAAAATATGCTTTGGATAAAAAATATTTTCATTAATAACGTTACCTCGCTAGAGGAATTTGATGATTTAGTTAATGAAGTTGAATGAAAAAGACATACAATGTGAAAACAGATAAATGAATTAAAGAAAATTTATAGTTTTTCAGAAAAGATTGAAATGGAATTAATTGAAGTATTAGAAATGAGAAACTACTTAATACACAAATACTTTAAGGAAAATATCCAAAAACTTTCATCTATGCAATGAATTAAAGAGACGCTCAAATATTTTACAGATTTTATCGAAAGAGCCAGTCTTCTGGATAAGGAACTTCAAATATATACAGATGATTATAAGAAAAAACTATGAATAACTGATGAAAAACTTAATATTATTATAAATAACTTAAAAAATAAAGAAAGATTAAGGGATGCTTAAAAAAATACTATTTATAAAAACTCTCCCAATTATTACGGAGAGATATTCTGAATATCTTCATAAGAAATATTGAGATCAAAGAGTGCATTGATAAGCTCAGGATATACGTAGAGGTTATAGTGACTTCAGAATGAAGTAATACCAACCCAAGTTTCATAATCAGATTGAATTACAGGGATATTATTGGCAATGAGTTTTTCATAATCTCTTGAATCAAAATTATTGAATATAAGCCATTGATACACTTCCCTATATTCTTCAGTTTCTTCGTCATAGATTCATTCTATATCGTCATAAGAGATGATAGATTTCTTTAATAATTCTTCGACAAGCATTGTCTGATTGATATGAGAACGAACGTATTTATAGTAGTTAGACAGGTATTGAGGAGATGATGCTTTCATATAAGAAAAGTTAGTAATAAAAAGCACCTCCGCTTCCAACAATCATAAACACAAAAATTGCAAGGTGGAGACTGTGTACTACCTTGCAATTTTTAATGATTGTTATGATTCATGGTGACTTTTATTACTTTTGTTATTGGAACATCTCAGGAATACTGCCTTCTGCATAAATAGTTAGATATTAAACTGGTTTTTAATAAGAATTATGAAATGAGAATTCTATTTGTTATGAAGGAGAAGTTGTATTACTAGATTATCAATAGCTTCAAGCATTTGGAACTTCTTAATATTTGCAGGAACATCATCTGCTGGTAAAATCTGGAAAGTCTTCTCTAAGCATTCACCAAGTATCTTATCTAAAAAATGGAATTCTTCAGGTTTCTGTCTTGATAATCTTAAGAAAATACTATCTGACTCTGGACTTCTTCAAGGAAAAGAATCATTGGTTAATTGTTTTCATGCTGGGGATCTCTTGGACTTTGTATTGTTCATTGGTTTAAAGATTATTAAAATAAAATATGGGTAGGTCACTTTTATGAAATCAAACAAGGGCTCTTTTTCTTCATCTCTGCTATTTCAAAGTAATCTGTTTCTATATCAAAGAGTGCTTTGATAAGTTCAGGGTGAATAAACATATCATAGTGACAACCATAGCTGGTGGTAGCAACCCAATTAGCATAATCTGTCTTTAAAACAGGTATTCATGCTTGAATAAGTTTCTCATAATCTGACTCTATCAACTCTGGGAATACTAACCACTCATAAATATCAATAGAATTTTCCCATTCCCCACTCTCTTCCTCTTCTTCAGTAAGACCAGTAATGTGATATTCTATAAAAGAGTGACTGATTATTCAATCATCAAATAGTCTATTTACTAAGGATGTTTGCTCAAAATGGTTAGTCACTATATTGTATGCCCCTAAAAGATTTTTTGTTGTCATAAATGTATTAATTGTTAATAAATAAAATAAGGGTTTCTGTGCTTGGAAACTAAAATACTGGAGTGATCCAATCTGTATAAACCTGTATCTTTATGGATTCACCATCCTCAGCCTCTGTGTCTACCTCAATTACTCAATCATCTATAAGTTTTAGAAGAAATTGTACTTGTAAATAATCATTAAAAGTTGAAGGATCATTGATGTCTATTTTATTAACAAACTCTTCCATATCACAGATAAAATATAGGTAAACTAGTTTAAAGGCATAAAGCATATTGAACTCAAGGGAATCATTAATTATTGTTGGATACATAAGTTATAAAAAGTTAAAAATTAAAAGAATATTGCTGGTTTGTTTGATTTGAATTAAGAAATTTTTGTAAGAAATTCTCCTCTTGCTTTCACTATTATTGAATTTTGGGTGTCTTCTATTTCAATCACTCAACAATTAATAAGTGAATCTAAAAATTGTATTTGTAGAAAATCATTAAAGGATTCAGGATTATTAAAATCAAATGAGGCTACATATCCTTCAGGATCATCAAGTGAACATATTTCAATAAGTGTAATGATGTAAGGTATATTTAGTTCTAGTGTGTTTGTAATAATTGATGGGTACATAAGTTGTAAAAATTAGTAATATAAATAGAATATGTTGGAACTTTTTGAATTGTTTTTTTAGCTTTTATGAGCTATCAAAGATAAGAATAAATGTTGGCATAGTTGAAGAAATAGTTAGTTGTAAAAATTGCAGACTAAAAAATCCCTTCACTATCAAGTGAATATGTTCCTTGTATTTCCCTTCTCTGAAGCCAATATCAACTTATTTAGAGTCTGTAAAAGTTCTACCTTTTTAAGACTAGTGCTGCCATAAATAGTATATAAAAAAAGAGTTAGAAATAACTCTTTTTTTTAGAGTAATACTTATATTAAGAGTCTCAAAAATGAATATGCTACTAAGCTCCTAATTAATGGAAAGAAGTAAACTTCTTGTTGTTGATTCTTGAATCTTAATACTGAATTCTATTGATTGACTTATCTCAAATCTGAAATTTTCTACTAAGAATCAGTTTTAAATTTGATCGATTAGAAGGAGTCCTTAGTAAAATGAATTATAGTATATAAAAACCCTCTCGAATGAGAGGGTTTTTGCTAGTTATAGGTAAGCGCATATCCTATTCTTTGTATCTGCTCAACAGTACTGCTATTTCCAGAAGTGACAGTTAGCTCAACTCATCCAGAAATATTTACGACGCTCACCGAAATTCCTGTAAGATCACGGAAGAGACCAGTGTAATAATATGATTGCAATGCTCGTGATGTGTTGTAGTCTGGACTACTTAAGGTGATTTTTACGCCATTTGCTTGATAGGTCATCGTTCGATACATTTGGTAAGTATTGAAAAGTGAGCTCCCTGCTGTATATGATCGAGCTTGAGGATTATAAGTATATTGAGGATATTGCTGGTATTGATAGTATGGTTGTTGGTATGACGAGTTTGAATATTCTCTTCTATAAGTGGTGTACCTTGGAAGTGTTCGAGTAATACGATTACTGTATTGTGAAGAGAGATAGGTAGGAGATCTTGCAGAAAGAAGTCGAGACCATTGAGTATTTTTTAGATTTGTAGCCACTTCGTTACTTGTACTTGTTGCAATAATCTGAACTCAGAGAGTGGTACTATTTATTTCTATGCTTACAGAATTCCCAAAGCTACTAAAATAGGAAATCCAAGATGAGTTCTTTATGCATCGAGTTACTCACTCATCAAGAGAATCAATTGTTACGACGACACCATTTCTTACATTTCCTACACCAACACTAATGCTTGAAAAATCACATTCAGTAGCAAGGCGAGAATTATAGGCGTTGCTATAATAATTCTCATAGCGATATTCATCATGTGCCAAAACACTCATAGATAAACTAAGCCCAAAAAGACTAACAACAGCAGCAAGAATAGAACGAAGGTTTCTCATAAAAAAGTAAGTTAAATAAGATTTATATTCTTTATAACTATTTTTAAAAAAAGTCAATAGTATTTTTGTAAATGGCAGTAAATATCTCGAATTTTACTATTTTACTTCAGGAATACAATATGGATTTCCAACTTATCGAAAGAATGAGATTATGAAGTTTGTAAAACCGAAAATCGGGGATATACTCAAATGAGGAGTATAATTACTCCTCAAGCGTATTTACAATTTTTTTGGCCATGACAAATAATCTTATAGATCTTCGTAAAGAAATATCTGCAATTGATGAAAAAATCCTAGAACTTCTTTCTCGAAGAATGGAGCTTTCCAAGGAAGTAGCTCTTTATAAAAAAGCGAATAGTATGCAAATATTTGATTCTAGACGTGAAGAGGAGATTCTCAGTTCTTATGATGAAAAGGTAGATTTTGAAATTAGAGATATATTTCGCGCAATTATTGAGGAATCAAAGAGGATTCAGAGAGGTATTGTTTTGTAACTCTTTCTCGCATTTTTTCAAAATTGGAGTAGTATTTATTTCTAGTTACCACTTATATCTATGACAACTTTTTATTGCCTTCCTTGCTCTGATTTTTCGCATAATACATTCCCTTTTACTATAGCTACTTGACCTGTTGTAATTTCAAAAAATAAGGAAAAAGTACTACTTCATCAATCCCACGCTACTGGAAAGTGGCAGTTTATTGGCGGGAGATACAACGATCATATGACATTTCGTGAAAGCGCTCTTCATCATGGTCAAGAAGTAGTCGGAAATAATACAATAACTCTGCTGGATGAAGAACATCCCGTATTGCTTATGGATGAAGTTGATCTTCGTGAAGAGGAAGAACAAGTCCTCCTTATTCACTATAAAGCCCTGATCGATGATGAATCAAATATTGGTGATGCTTCATGGTTTACTCTCGATGAAGTTATGATGCTTGATGCAAAAGAAGAAACATCATCATCGAATATAAGAATCATCACGGAAAAGTTTCTCGCCTAATAGAGATTGTATCAATCAATAATTGGAGTAAATAGAGTATCTCACTTATTGTTTTTGTATCCGAGAGATGGAATGAGATAAAAATTTACATCTCATTCTTTTTTTGCAGTTTTATATTCTATAAATTCAGTTCCCGCTACTAGGTCAAGTGTCTGAGAGGATAAATCGTATTTTGTGATGGTTCTTTCAAGAACCTTTACTACACCGCTTCCACTTCGAGATTGTATCTCATGATCCTGCCAGGCACTAGATTTTTTATATATAATGAGTTGATTTGGGTAGTTAATAGATACCTCAGGTCTCATAGGTTGAGCTTCAGATACTGCGCTTACCATCATTCTGGCGGGGACTCATCAGATTCATGGTTCTGGTGAGGAGATTCACAGATTTTCCTGAGGCGCATCGGAAATAGAATCAATGTTGTTTGCTATATCAATAATTTCATCATTAAGATTCTTGAGATCCAAGTCTTCTGATTTTGTATTAGTTTGTGTCGCAATTTTTGGTGAGGGAGATTCTGTATTATTTGGTATTCATTGTTCATTGGATGTGGGTATCGCATCGTTACTAACGCTTTTTTCCATCAGGAGTGATTTCATGCTCATATGAGTGTTTGTTTCTATCTGAGATTCAGCTATGCTTCAAGCATCATTTATTCACTCATTTTTTAAAGTACTTGAAATGTATGTATTCTGATTCCAGAAATACTTTCATATTCCGCTAAAAATAACTATAAAAGATGTCGCTAATACAGTAAAATAGGAAAGTTTATAGTACCAGGCAAATGGTGATTTCTTGGTTTTTGAAAATAGCTGATATTTGAGATCTCTTTGAAATTTGCGATCAATTTGTATCTTGGGATGGTATTTTCTCATAAAATGTATCAGCTTTTGGGCTGCTACATTTTCTTTTCCATCTCAGCTTTCGAGAATGTCATCAATTTTATTTCCAGACATGAATAAGTATAAAAGATACAAAAGCTAGTGGCGATACATTTGAGGCAATCTTTGCGAGGGTTCGTGAGGTTATTTTTCTCAGATTTGCTTCACTATCTCCGGTTATTTTCGCTATTTCGCTATAGTCCATATCGTCCCATATTCGCATCGTGATAATGCTTCGTTCTTTCTCTGAAAGAGTTTTAAGGTAGAGAAGGACTTCTTCAAGCTTTTCTTTGTTATCAAGAGTATTCCCTTTCTCCTCATGATAGACTGGTTCCCAGGTTACTTCCTCAAGAGATTCTATATCGTGAGATCATCGGCTATAATCAATTATTGAAGTATAAGAAATTTGGTATAGCCATGAGTAGAGTTCATTTTCAGATGTTCCTCGAAATTTCTTGATTCATTTTAGTGCTTTTTCATACACGATTGATATGATGTCTTCAGTATGTATCGTATCGAGTACACGATGAAATATGTAACGATAGATTTGGTCATACGTTGCATCGTAGAGTGTTGCGAACGCATCACTTTCTCATTTTTTCGCTCGTTCAATATCCCGAGTTAGCATGTATTATTGGTTTTTTATGTATACAAATGCATGACGAGTATATTCAAAGTTTGTGACAAAAAAAGATTTTTTCATTTTTATATGAGAATTCTTTGGTATTAAAAAAAACTTATTTATACTCTTTCTGTGAAAAGAATAGCTATCATCTGAGCGTGACCAGCATGACTCATGTCTGCTGCTACTTTGTTGGAAAGGAATGATATTCAAGATTTTCAAATACATATATTCGAAAAAAATTCTGAGCCTTGAAAAAAACTTCTTTTGTCAGGCTGAGGAAGGTGTAATATTACGACCGCTATAGATGATAAAAAAGTGCTTCAAATGAAATATGTAAGGGGTTGGGATTTTATTAAAAAGGCAATGTGAAAATTTTGACCAAAAAAATGTTATGAGTGGTTTGAGTGACATTGACTGAGGCTTAAAGTTGAACCAGAAGCAAGAGTATTTCCTATAAGTGATAATGCACGGGACGTTCTTTGAGTCTTCCATTCTTTATTTGCAAAATATCGCAATAGAATATTTTTTCATTACTGAGAGTGAGTTATAGGCATACAATCCAGTGCTCATGATTTTTTACTTCATTCAGCAAAATCAGAATATATTTTTGATATAGTCGTCATTGCAACTTGATGAAATGCATACTCCCATACTGGATCAACAGGTGATTGATATAGCTTGGCTCGAGAATTTTGACATACAATAAGTATGCTTTGACCTTCACTTTCCTCCTTTCTTACGAAAGAAACTTGGATTCACGAACTCTCAGGAATTGCTTTTGAAAAAGCGAAAATAAACCAAAAGCTTCACTGAGGACTGATCCTTACTCATTTTGGCATATCTTGACCCCTTGCATTTATGCTTTCTGCAGAGATCGCATGGATTAATATAGGAAAATGAAGTGCATTTCATACTTCATTTTCCCCTAGAGCAGATATGGGATTTAAAGAGTGGGATAATTTTCTTAAAGAGTGATTCGAAAGGTCTCCAAAGAAATTCCTTATAACTATTCTTTCTGAGAAAGTCCCAAAAAGATTTTCTGAGATATTTGTAAAAGAGTTTTTTCCTGGGCTTTTAGAGAGTTTTGTGTGAGGTATATCCAAAAAAAGTCGAGACGATATCGCAAAACTTCTTTGAGAAGGTATACCAATTACCCTTTTAGAAAGAAGGGCCTGAGATGAATTTGTTACCGCCTGATGAGTAAATACTCATGAAATTCATCCTGAGACAATGGAATCAAAAATCCAAAAAAATCTCTACTTTGCAGGAGAGATTTTAAATGTTGACTGATATACTGGTTGATTTAGTTTGCAGATTTGCTGGGCAAGTGGTTATGTAGTAGGAAAGAGCATTCACTAAGTTTCTTGGGTTTTTATTCAAAGAGTCACTTCTTCCCTGCTATCTCATCTTTGAGTATCCGAGCCTTATCCTTTCCTGACCGTATAATTGATTCATCAAGTTTTAATTTTTCACTTCGAACTTTGCCTGGATAATCGAATTGATTAAGAACATACTTTATGGCATTGATTCGAGACGCTTCTTTATTATCGCTATTAACTATAACCCAAGGAGCCCAATCGGTATGAGTTCGAGTAAAATTTTCATACTCTGCGAGAGTATATCTGTCCCATAGTTGCTGAGAGAATTGATCTATAGGAGAAAGCTTAAATTGTTTGAGGGGATTTGTTCTTCTTTCTTCAAAACGTGCAGCTTGCTCTGCTTTTGATACGGAAAAATAAAATTTGATAATTTTAATTCCAGCAGATTTTACGAGCATTTTCTCAAGTTCAGGTACATCCTTCATGAATTTCTCATAGTCAGCCTGTGTTACGAATCACATTACTGGTTCTACTCATGCCCGATTATACCAAGATCTATCAAAGAAAACCATCTCTCAAGCATTTGGAAGGTGTTCAATATATCTCTGAAAATACCATTGTCATTTTTCAGTTTCGGATGGTTTCATGAGTGCCACAACTTTTGCGGTACGAGGATTGAGAGACTCCATAAATCGCTTTATATTCCCCCCCTTCCCTGCAGCATCTCTTCATTCAAAGATGATGAGAACTTTTTGTCCGCTTTCATTAATATAGCGCTGAAGCTTTGTAAGTTCAAGCTGGAGCATGAGCATCTCAGCTTCATAGTCTATGTCTGTCTTTCTCGCAGCAACGAGTTGATGGGTTTTTCTTTTTTCCTCAGGAAGCTCTTTAAGGGGCTTCATCTTCTTCTTATATTTTTTTACAACATCAACAAGAATAATTTTCTTTTTTGCTTCTTTAGCAAAATCAGCAATTATCTCGTCTATATCATCAATAATATCAACTAATCTACGATATTCATCCTTACTTTTTTTTCTTACTTCATTTCCTTGATTTTCACGGATTGACTGTAGTTGATTTCGTAGAACCTTAAGGTTATCAATATCTCCTTCCTTTTTGAGTTCTTTAAAAACTGTCTTCACCTCATCAAAAAATGCATCAAGAGTTTTTTCGTTGAGTGTGAGTAGATTATTGAAAATATTAGAAACTATAGTAGAAGTCATAAGGAGAATGAGTTATATATTTTTTGATTCAAAAAAAGCTTTATTTATATAAGGTTTTCTTAAAAACAATGAATTAATCTATACCCTCGAGTGTATATGGAAAGCGTATTATAGAAAGAGAAAAATCAAAAATCTCTCGACAAATATCGAGAGATAATTGAAAGATATTGATAGTCTACAATCTTCTTAACATCAAGTGAGGCCATCTTTTGTGCAGGGTTTTATATCTATTGAGCCTGACTGGTTTTGCTTAATATATTGTACATTACTTCACTCGAGGTAGGTACTTATATCTATATTTTTACTGGTTCATTCACCATTCCAGAGATCCCATTCATTTCTCCATTCATTCCATCAGATATTAAGCTCATGTACCTGAATTCATTCTTCAGCTAGCATAAGTCAGACATGTTTTGCAAGCATGCAGTAATGCGTGTAACAATGGATAATAATTCGTTTATCCTTTGGGAGTTTTTTGAATTCGGAAATAATTCTTTCTCTCTGCATTTTGGAATCTTTGTCTGAGTTCTCCACTCCAGGTATATTGATGGCTCAACGTATATGCTCCATTTTATATTCTTCATGTGTTCTCAAGTCAACGATTATTGTGTTATTGAGTCATTTATCCATCTCCATTCGAAGATCATGTGGGCTTACTGCAACAGCATTTTCAGTGGTGTAGTAATCCAAAAAGGGGTTATGGGTACTGTTATTATAAATAATAAATCCAGCAGCTCAAAAAATGGCTCATAGAAGAGCTATAAAAAAAGTTTTCATAGGAAAGTAAAAGATACGAAATAAAAAGGATAGAGTTTATCCTAGACTTGTATCTTTATAATTTTTACAAATGGATAGATAAATGGATCCGGATTCTTATAGTTTTTTCCTATAGATTTAGGAACTCAGGATGACCATGATCCCAAACAATTTTTTATAAAATATCATGTGTAGCCTAATGTTCCAAAAGGTATCTCTCTTAAGTTGGTCTGATGATTTATTCAGAGGTTTCCATTACTTTCACAAACTATCGTAGAGTCATCAATCTTTTCGCAATGAATATCAAAATTGCTACAGGTAATAAATCCAGAGCTCCCTGAACCTAAAAATATATAATTTCCTTCCTTTGAGGCATTAATAATTTGCAATCAAAGAAAAAAGAGTATTCAAAAAATTGAATAGAGTGAGATGATTTTTTTAAATGAAAACATAAAAAAAGTCTTCTAGAATTCTTCTGAGTAAACATTTTTATATCATTTGCTCAGGAGTGTAGTTCGAGTTTCAGATACCATTTTTGGATTTCCGCAAAGATACCATTCCGTTTCTTTTGGTGCATCTATTGATTCAACATTTACTCTTGAGAAATGAAATCCATCAATCTTTTCTCGGGTAATATGAATATTGAGATTAAGATTTTCTATAGCTTCTAATTGAGATTGATAAAAGAGTTCGTCTTTTGTGGAGACACTAAAATACAGGGTTTTTTTTGAGGGAGTTGCTCGTTTATTGTCTTCTTGAATCATTCGATAGATGGGAGCGAGTCATGTGCCAGTGGCAATAAAAATTTTCTCAAGAGATGTATCCTGGAGGATGAATCATCATGCAATGTTGCGAATACGAACAATGTCTCACTCTTCACAATCTCTAATGCATTTTGCTCATCGTCATTCGAGAGAAAGTTTTATAAGAAATGTAAATTGATTTCATTCGTGGTGAGCAATTGAGTATGATCGAGGAAATTGACCCTCCTTATCTTTCCAAAGGAAACTCATAAACTGTCATGCTTTGCTTGAGTGATTCTCCTCGGTTTCTATGGTAAGTTCAACGGTAGTGGCATTTAGCATCTTTTTTTCTTTTACGAGAGCAATACTTGTTGCCTCTTCTTCGTCTTCATTATATGGTATAAAATCAGATTTTTTAACTCAACACAATGGACAACTCCAATCGTCAGGAATATCTACAAATTCAGTTCCAGGCTTAATTCCACTATCAATATCTCAAATTGAAGGATCATAAATATATCAACATGGGACACAGAGCCATTTTTGTCAGGCATTTATAATTCATTTTTCTTGTTTTCCTCAGATAGTTTTGCTCGACCATTCAAAATATTTCCCGATCATATAAGCGAATAAGAGTATGACAGGTATTATCTCAAGGTGAAGGTACCATTTTAAGAGTACGACATGTGCTATTGTGAATATGAGAATAAAATATACCGCCCTATGCAATAGTTTCCACTTCCTTCAGAGGAGTCTCATTGCCCAATTATTAGAGGTAAGTAGAAGCGGTATGGTAAGTATGAATGCAAAGAAGCCAAATGCAAGATAGGAAAAAAATCCATCAGTTATCCAAAATCCTTTCGTTCCCAATTCAGATGAGTATGGAAAAATATACATTCATCCATGAATAAAAGCAAGAACTCACATGAGAATCCCAAGCTCTTTTCTTAGAGGCATAAGATTTTGTGTTACTCGAATTTGGAGAACACGAGCAAAAATTGGAATCCAAAGTATAATCCAAAGAACATTTAGGGCCTGTTCTCAGCTTTCTTTCTGCATTCAGGCTATCGAACTGCTATTTGTGAATCCAATATTTCAATTGCTTATAGAAATAAAAGGAATTATATAAAAAACCAATGCAAATATCGAAAGAAAAATCAGAAAATAGGAGATATATTTACTCTTCTGTTTTAGAAATTTCTCGACAGGAGTGAGAAATGTATTAATAGAGTTTATCATGAAATGATTGCAAGAAGGAATAAGAAATTTATAGGATTACCATAAAGGCTTATGGTAAGACAAATGTAAGAATGTCTTACTGGAGATACTGTCTTTTATTCTGATTATGTTCTGTAAGATTTTTTCAATAATGAATAATACCGTCGCTATCATGAAGATAGTAATAATATTCAGAAGATGATTTATTGAGGACAGATTGCCAAGTTTTTAGAGATATATTTGCAATTGGTGTAGGTGGATATCAGAGCTGATTTCTTGTATTATATGAGGATTTTATAGTTATTACTTTTGCTATAGCCTCAGGGGTGCATTGTTTTTGAGTCATGGCATATTCATAACATACAGTTGCATCTGCTCCCATCGGAATTTTTTCTTTTACTCTCTTAGCAAGAATACCAGCAACTATTGGCTGCTCTTTGCTATTTCTTTCTTCCCTTTCAACAATTGATGCAAGTATAAGCTCATTGTAGGCACTGTCTCCGAGCGAAGTATATTGATCTCAAATTTTTTTCTCCCATTCGGAAATGAGTCTATCGAGAATCATGTATGCATCAGAGGACTGAAGAATTCTGTATGTGTCAGGATAGAGAAATCATTCTAGACTATTTTTTCATTCTAGGAATTTATATTTCTTTTTAAGATCAAAGAAATGATCACGAGCCGCTATAAGAAATGATCCAGCTTCAAGAATACGTTTTTCACTCAAATAGTTATCAATATCATACATATTCCATCCTGGTAGTATGGTGATAGTAAGATCATTGTATATTGGCTTTTGAAGAGTGGTGCTAAAAATTTTTTCTAATGTAGTTTCCTCATTTATTTTATAGGTTCATGCTTGGAGCTTTATTTCTGGAGCAAAGAAACGGATATAAAGTTTATAGGTAAATGGATTAACTTTAATTGAAAATGCATCTGGCACACTCATTACCGTTGCGCCTTTTTCGAGGCTATAGGTTCAAGACTTTATAAGCGTATCTCAAACTCAGAGTATACTAAAATATGAAAAAAGAAGAACAAAGAGAACTCATAAAAAGAATGCGAAGAATTTTGTTCAGTTTCCTGATTTTTTTGACCCCCTTCTGCGATCTTCGTATCTATTTCGTGTGTGAAAATTCATAAGCAGTTTTATTTTCCAGTTCAAAAATTTGTGAGTCCCTCTATTTTGCTTTTTGTCTCTTGAGCTTTCTTATATGTTTCTTGAGCACTTTCTATAACATCTTTTGCTTGTTCTGATTTTTCTGTAACAACTGTATTGAGTTGATTTAGGCTTTCTTGTGTCTGATTTACTATGTCTTTTGATTGCTCAATAAATGGTCGCGCAATATCTTTTGTCTTATCAAGTAGTGTTCAAGAATTATTTGATATCCTATCAAGTTCAGTTTCGCGCTTCAGTGCGCGAATTTTTTCATTTACTTCTTTATTTCAGTAGAGGTCTATAAAATCGGGAGCTAAAAAAATAGCTCAAACGTAAGAAATTCACAGTAGAAGCAGGAAGGCAATGAGGCGTGAAAACATAATAAACTTATTTTAAAAGATCTTCAATTGAGCTACTATCCATGATACTTTTTTCAAGTTCCGTAATATCGCTTTCCTGTATTGAGTTTTTATTTTTAATTACAGGAACGATGTTGTTTGTTGTACCATTTTGTGGAATCTGATTATTTAACTGAGCTGACCCAACTTCAGCATGCATATGTGTTTCAAACTGACAATGAGGGCATGTTACGAGAAAATCAACAGACCCCTCGCTCACTTTGGTAAGATTAAATGAGTTTTCATCAGATTTCATGGAACAATTTTGACAGACGTATTGGGTTAGTGAGGTTTCTATGATTGTTTTTAAAATTGCGTAATTCATGAGGGTATTATACTTAATTCTTAAAAATAGAAAAAGGTTTATACAAAGTACCTTCAAATTCTCTCGATACATTTTTCTTTTCCTAGGATAAATGCAAGTTCAAATGCTCACGGTGAAAATTCTTCACCAGAGAGGGCTACTCGGAGTGGCCAAAGAATTTGACCATTCTTTTTTCAGCTTTGAGCAATTGATTCAAGTATAGGTCATTTGAGGCTATCAAGAGATGAAAAATCAGCATTCTCTAGCAAAGGAAGAACAAATTGAAGCGCCTCGATTCACTCCTTTTCTGATTCTATTTTCATTTTTGGATTTACGAGAAGATTCTTTTTAATCTCAGCTCCCCCATAAATAAATAGAGTAAGTTGTCGAAATTCATCAAGTTTCTTCATTCGACCTTGAACTTCTCGTATAATTCGAGCATTGTAATCGAAATCTTGTTGAGAGAAGACTCATTCATAAAATTCTGGTTCGTATCGCTTTAAATATGATGCTAATCGTTCATGAAGTTCTCCAATGTCCATTTTTTTGATGTATTCACCATTCATCCAGTCAAGCTTTACAGGATCAAGTATTGCTCATGATTTGTGGATATCGGTAATTTCAAATTTCTCTATCATTGTTTGCATACTCATAATTTCCTCGTCTTGTTTTGGATGCCATCCTAGAAGTGCAAGAAAATTTAGAAGTGCTTCGGGAAAATATCATTTTTTTAGATATTCACTCACAGAAACATCACCAGTGCGTTTTGAAAGTTTTTTTCCATCCGCTCAAAGTACATTAGGAAGATGAGCATAAAGAGGAAGTTCGATACCGAGTGCTCTTGCAGTAAGTACCTGTTTTGGTATAGAACTAATCCATTCCTCTCATCGCATAACATGAGTAATTCCCATAAGGTGGTCATCTATGACAATTGCACCGTGGTATGTTGGGAATTCGCCATCAGATTTCAAAAGAACCTGGTCGTCAATTTCGCTTGTTTTAAACTCAATCCTTCCACGAATAAGGTCTTGAAAGATTATAGTTTCTCCTTTTGGTACCTTGAGACGAATCGTAAATTTTTCTCCATTTTCAATTCTTTCTCTTGCTTCTTCAAGGGGAATATGACGACAATGGCCATCATATTTTGGAGGAAGCTTTAATTCTTCCTGCTCCTTTTTAAGGGCATCAAGTCTTTCACTTGAACAAAAACAGTAGTAAGCAGTTCAATCATCGCAAAGTTTATGTAGGCGTGGAGCATATTCCTTCAGTCTTTCACTCTGTGTATACGGTCAATATCAACCATCATGATGGGGTCATTCATCTGGCATAATTCAAAGCTCATGATGTGTTTCTAATATTGCCTCAACCGCTCCTTCAACAAGTCGCGTTCTATCAGTATCTTCAATGCGAACAATGTATTGTCAGTGGTTCTTTTTTGCCCAGAGATAGCAATAAAGTGCTGTACGAAGCGATCATATGTGGAGATATCCTGTAGGTGAAGGTGCTAAACGAGTTCGAACCATATTTATTTATTGAAACTAAAATGAAGAATGTTCAGAAGTATAATGAAAAGTAAATAAAATACAAAAGGAAGCCTTAAAATCACAAAAAAATCTCTTTCAATATTTGCGAAATGATTAAGACTGCTTATTATGGATTTCTAAAATACCACTCTATCTCTAAATTTTAGTTTTGCGACTTTCCTATTCAATTCCCATAATTACTTGAGTATTTCTGATTTTTACAGCTGTAGTGAATATTTGAGCGTTTCAAATATTTTCTGATAAGTACTTTTCTGAATACATTGAAGAGCTTGCCAAGACTGATGTGTCTCCTGATCCAAATAGAATCCAAGCGCTTTTGCAAATCGGAAAGCTTAATAAGGATGATCAGGCTGAATATATTGCTATTCTTTCCGAGCTTTCAAATCTTTCAACTTCCCTTGAAAATATTTCAGAAAATCCAGAGCTTTACATGTCGAACTCAAATGCAACTTGAGGTTCCATGATATCGCTTCCTCTCATTCAAGGGCAAAAAAACATAGTTCCCTCATTTCGACTTTCAGCATTTTCAGAATGAACTATTGAATGAAAATTTGTAAGAAACATTCTTCGTGACATTGTCCTTGTGAATATTGCTTGGCTTTTGTTTATTCTTTTAGGCTACTCCCTTTGGATTCGCTCCCTTTTTAGGCCTATAATACTTGTAACCAATACCCTACAAAATATTATCGATAGAAGGCATTATGCGAGCATTAGGTATGTTTCAAATAATGAGTTTAGTCCACTTATTTGAACTATTAATAATCTCCATAAATCCCTTTCAATCCAAGAAAAAATACGCTCTGATTTTCTCTCAGATCTCTCCCACGAAATACGAACACCAATTACAGCAGTAAAATGTTATCTAGAAGCTATTGAAGATGGTGCAATGGAACTTGATGCAAAAACGGCGAATCTTCTCCAATCGGAGCTAGAACGTTTAGCGCATATAACATGAAGAATTATGGATTATGAGTCATTGACGCATGATGTTTTTGATTCGGTTAAAGTGGAGCGCTTTTCTATTAAAAAAATATCGGAATCCATTATTCTAGAGTACCGTCCACAGCTTGATAAAAATCATCAGAAAATCTCACTTCATTTCCCTGAAGATACTATGACAAGTATGGATAAATGAATGTATGTACAGATTTTACATAACATGATTTCAAACTTTATAAAGTACTCTGGTGAGTCAACAGAACTCAGAATTAAATATTTTAAAGAACAAAAGGAATATATATTTATCTTTGAGGATAATGGAATTGGAATACCAGATAGTGAACTTGAGTTTGTAAAAGAAAAATTTTATCGTGTTGATAAAGGAAGAAATCAAACAGATAAAAGCATGGGTATAGGACTATCGATTGTTGATCGAATTGCTCGTCTTCATCGATGAGGACTTGAAGTTGAAAAAAATCACCCCCAAGGAGCGAGATTTATTATTCGACTTGCTCGTTAAAAAATTTTTTATAGAGCTCTTCCCCAATCTTATAAAACCTCTCAATAGCTCAAGGAGGGAATAAATATCATTCTTTAGATTCTAGTGGTGCGTCTATTACTATTCCTCCATTCGTAGCTATGCGCATTTTTGCATAAAAATCCCTTATAGTCGCTCTTTGGAATAATCTTCTTACCAGAGGGCTTCATCCTCTTTCTGATGAGTATCCCACATCGATGGCAACTATATTTTTTTGTGCTTCTCCTAAAAGCTCAAGCCAGTGGGTAGGATTTCAGCGTTCATTTGCAGCATAATCAATCATTGGTACTCAATGAACTTTGGTTCATCAAAACTTTCCAATATTCTTTGATCCAATTGGAACATTCATAGAAGCCATTATAGAATCTATAACAAGCTCATTTCATCAAAGAACTATCTCTTGTTCACTTAGGTTTCCTGATTGTCTTCAGGCATTTATAACTACCGGAATTTTTAGATCCGAAAACCTTGTTTTATCATTGATTCAATATCTCAAGAGAAGTCTTTTAAGTGTCGATAAAAATGCCTTTTGATTCTTTGAGCTTCTCAGATCTTTTGGAATTTCTCAGAGCTCATTCATAGATTGGATATCTTGCATAAGTTGCTCCATTTTTTGTCGATTATCTCAAATACTACCCACTAAAACAGCTATAGTAGATCAAAGACTTGTTCATGATATGGATCGTATATGTCATCCACTTTCTATATATTTAGAGATTATACTGAGTTGTGTTAATGCATTCCCTGATCATCATGAAAGCGAGAATGATTTCCCTCAGTCATTACCTCTATTAAGTCACCTTTTTCGTGTTTGAGCGAGAACTACAATATTATTGTAATCCCAGTATTCAAAAGAGGCTTCACGTTCTTTTTTAAGTTTATCCCTCTGGTATTGTGCATGCTCAATAATCTCACTGAGAAATATCCCCCTTTCAATACATCATTCAAGAAAAGCAATTCTCTCAACATGGGTTTTAAGATTTTCTAGTGTTCATCAAAAGTCTTCTCAGGTTACCTCTCAAACACTTTGTCAGATAGATACTATTTTAGCTTCATTCAGTCAATATTCTGTGAGAATTTCTTTTATATTTCGTAGAAATATTTCAGTTGCAGCTACTGGATATCTTTGTGCGAAGTAGCGAAATGCTAAAAGATTTTGATAGGTAAAATGTAATTTATCAACTCAAGAAAGGTTATGGGCATCAATATCGCTTATTTCTTGTATTGATGGCTTTCCCATATCGCCATATGCTTCTTGGAGCCTATTGCGCAAGTGAGTTCATTTTTCTGGATTTTGTGCTAATATTCATACAACTTTATCTCTAAATTGACTTACTTCTGGGTGTTCGCGAAATAAAGCAAGCACAAGATCGGTATCTCGATGAACTCAAACGATATCATTTTTTCCGTAATGTGGATGAAGTTGTCAGACAAGACTCATGATACATATACAGTATCAGAATCAATTAAAAGTTGCAATTTATTATTCTATAATTAGCACTCGAGTATTTCCTCTTCTTTTTGTGAAACCTTGTTTTTCCATTCGATTTTTCCGAGTTTCTGATCGAGATGTTGTTGAATTTCATTGATGATTCAATCCTTTTTTGATCAATCAAGTCTCCACACCCTACCGAGACCAAGATAATCAAATTTATCCCAACTCATATTTTTTATTAGACCATCTTGACGTGCATTTTTATAGCATTCTTCTGAACAGAATCAGAGGTGATTTTTATATGCTTTCTCAGTACAGATAAGACGTGCATTACAGGGCGCATATCGACAATTTTCGCAATTATCGGTTTTTTCTCATGTGTAAAGGCATTCTCAAATTGTGGTATGAGTATTTTCATCACCAACTTGAGTTGAGACTCTCCCATCAAATGTATAGAGATTTCCAAGCCAATTTCAGTCATTATAAGCATTAACATATTTAACAATCCCTCATTCAATAGAATAAAATTCAGTACTTCCGATTTGATTTCATAACACTGCCGCTTTTTCACAGCGTATCCCTCATGTGCAATACCAGATAATTTTTTTTCCTTTTGCTGCCTTTCAGTATTGTTCCAGAAGTTTTGGAACTTCTCGGAAGTTTACTGTACCTGCAGGTATGGCGCCCTTAAAGTGTCAAAGTCGATACTCATAGTCATTTCTCATATCAAGGATTAAATATTCATCAGACTTATCCTCATCAATTATTTTCTTAAATTCCTCAGGAGATAGCTCCCTTTTGTATTTTTTTACCTGATCCGCGGTAACTTTTACTCAGAGGGTAACTATTTCATTTCGTATCTTTACGCTCATTCTTGGGAATTGATGATCTTCAACTGGAGTAGATTTTTCATCAATATCAGGAATGTCTTGGAAATATTTTGAATTCTCAAGGAATTTTTTATAGGCCCAGCATTGACCCTGATTTCCTGTCACCGTAGAGCTGATTCATTCCGTTCCGATGTAAACACGTCATTTTAAACCAATATCGCGAGCAAAATCTAAATGTTCTTGAGCCAGAGACTCTAACTCTTTCTCGGGAATATCAATAAATTTATAGAATGTTAAAAGACTGTATTTTGGCTTATGACGAGCGTTAAGTTGGGAAATCATATTCGTTGTTGCGAAAAAATAAATGTGCGAATTGTTGTTCGGACACTTGGATTATAAATAGAATCATTAAAATACAAGCACAAACTCTCCTTTTACCTTTCATCATTCAGAATAGTATTTTCTCACTTCACTTATCGTCCCTCTCTTAAATTCTTCGAATTTTTTGGTAATCTCTCTCCCGATAACGATATAATGATCAGATCAGAGATATGCTTCAAGTTCTTCAAGTGTTCTTTCAATCCTATGAACAGATTCGTAGACGACAACAGTATATTCTTTAACTTTAAGAGACTTTAGAAGTGTTTGTCGTCATTTTTTCACGGGTAAAAATCAGAGATAGAGGTACTGATGGCAATCAATACCGCTTGCAACAAGAGCCGAAAGAACAGCTGAAGCTCAAGGAACAGGTGTAACCTCCATTCCCTCTTCAATTACTTTCTTTATTAATACAAATCAAGGGTCACTTATTCAAGGAGTTCCAGCGTCAGATACGAGGGCTACATGTTTCCCTGTCTTGAGAAGGTCGATGATCTTATCGAGCTTTGAAAATCATGAGTGTGAATGAAATGAGAGGAGTCGACCGTTATTTTCTATTTGATAATGCTGGAGTAATTGTCCAGTCATACGAGTATCCTCGCAAGCAATATAATCAGCTTCTTTTAGAATTCTCAAAGCTCTAAGTGTTATATCTTCAAGGTTTCAGATGGGGGTTGATACGATAGAAAGCATAAAAAAACTTTCTATTAGTCTAGAAAGTTTTTTTTATATTGCAACTAAATTCAGAGTTTATCTCGGATAATGTTCACCTCGTAGACCACCTGTTGATCCTTCTTCATTACTTCTTCTAATTTTTTGCAGGAATACATTACTGCTGTATGGTTTCTTCAAGAAAATATGTTTCAGATACGTTCGTAAGTATAGTGAAGTCGATTTTTTAGAAGATACATAGCAACCTGTCGTGGAATCATATTTTCTTTTTTTCTATCTTCAGAAAGAAGTGTTCGTATCTCTATACCAAAGTGTCAGGATACAGCTTGTAAAAGATCTTCGTAACCACAGTTTCCAGGTCGTATAGATCGACTTTCAGTTAGCGTCTGAGTAATTGATCTCACTGCAAGCTTAGAGAGCCTGAAGGCGACATTTTCAAGTGTTGGAGGAGTATTTCTTAGATCATATTCGGCTATAATCTGATTGAGTACTCATTCAATTTCACGGACATTATTGGTTACATTTTCTGCGATAAATTCAGCAACTTCTTGCTCAAGAATAAACTCTCTGGCTCTTGATTTTTCCTGAATAATAGCGAGGCGAGTTTCATAATCGGGCTCGCCGATATCTACGGTTATTCCCCATTCAAATCTGCTCTGGAGTCGAGGCTCTAGCTCGGTAAGCTCCTTTGGGGGGCGATCTCAAGATAAAATAATTTGTTTTCCAGCTTCGTAAAGGATATTAAATATATTGTAGAGTTCTTCTTGAGTTTGCTTTTTTCCTGCAAGAAACTGAACATCATCTATTACAAGAACATCAATCTGTCTATATTTTTCTCTCAGTTTATCGATAGATCTTCATTTTATACTCGCAACATAATCCGTTAGAAAACGATCTGCCGTAGTATAAATAACCTTAAGGTTTTTGTGTTTTTCTCGGATGAGATTAGCACTCGCTTGGAGGAGGTGAGTTTTTCCGAGTCAAACATTTCAATATAGATAGAGTGGATTATACGATCCACCAGGCTTTCTTGATACCGCTTCACAGGCAGCATGAGCAAGCTGAGTAGAGGGTCAGATAATAAAATTATCGAGTCTATAGCGATCACTTATAAGTCGGCTATTCAATCATTCAACGATTTCAACTCACTCTACTTGTTGCTTTTTAAGAGTTTTTTCAGTTTCTTTTAGGAGACCCTTACATTCGATTACACACTCAGATCATTTCATTTCCATCTCTTCATCAACAGTGATTTCTATAGTATTGATAGAAGGGCGAATTTCTCTGATCGCTTTTTCTATCTCTACTATAAACTTCTTCATTAAGTTATCACGGTGGAATCCCGAAACAACTCCGAGTACAACGGAAGTTTCATTTGCATTAACAAGTGAAAACTTTTTGAAGTAGGTAAGAAAATCTTGTTTTCGAATAGAACTCGCAATATTACGCATTGCTGATTCAAGGTCGGAAAATGTGAAAATTTGAGACATAAAATTGAAGGAGGAAGGAACACTAGACACTTCTACTTTTCGCTCTATAAATATACTTATACTCCATATTTGTGAATGTCTTTTTATCCTTTTTTTAACTGAAGTCAAAAGAAAAAAAACATTTGACAGAGAGTCCCGTATACCCTATTTGAACAGAAAATCCTCTAACTCTCTTCACAGCTGCTTCACGAAAAAATCAAGCTCAAAATGTGAACTTTTACTCGTAACAAGGTACTTATTTTTTTATAAAAAATTAAAGCTAAATATTCGTAAGATTTAGCATGTAAAATTTTTAAATTGAATTAAAAAAAGCTCCAAAGGAGCCTTTTATTATTTTGACTTAATCTCTTTTAGACGAGCTGCCTTTCCAGTAAGTTCTCTTATGTATCCAATATTAGCTCGTCGAACCTTAAATTGACGTAATACTACTATTTTCGCTACATAAGGGGAATTAACAGGGAAAATCTTTTCTATCCCGATACCATCTACGTCCGCACGGACAGTGATGACTTTATCAAGGGAAGTCTTTCCTTTCATAGAGATGATAATCCCTTTGAATGTTTGTGTACGCTCCTTATCACCTTCTTTTATTATTTGGTGAACTTCAACTTCCATACCTGTTCTTAGGTCTTGGTCGTTCTGTGGAGTAGTTTGAGTGCTTGCTTGAATTGCTTGTAAGAGTGTAGAGTCCATAAAGAAAAATAACGTGAAACGCGGTGGATTATATAACAAGCATTAAGAAATGCAAATCTTTTTTTAAAAAGAAAAATTCCATTTCTCGTTTGCAAAATTTAGTAATCTTCATATGCTAGACAACGTTAAAATTGTGCTTCCTCTTACTATAAAACTCGCTTTTAGTATAATCTATGGATTTCCTTTTTTTGAATCATAGTGCCTCAGTTGAAGCTATTATTGTTTTCTTTTGTCTTTGAATCATCCTCCTTTTTCTTATATATGATGCCACTGTGTGGGTGAAGCAAAAATATAGAGAACTTTATCCAAGAAAAGCATACACAGAGCAAAATTCTATTGAAACCAAAGATGATTCTAATAGTATTCAAACTCCCGCAATTACACTCGAAACAATTGATGATGAACTAAAAAATGTTGAGAACTCAACTCAAGAAAACTTAGATACTGAAAATAAATGAGTAATAGAAGATGAATCTCAAATAAATCTAACCTGAGATGCTTCATTTAATGAAAATGATATTAAACTAGAAGAAGCTTCTCTATCTATAGACTCAATAACGGAGATAAACTGAGAAAATTCGGTTAATGATTCACATATAGAAGAATCAACGGATGTTAGTGAAGGATCTCCTGAATTCCTTGCCTCAGACTCACTTGAGTGAAAGAGTATTGAGGAAATAAATAATAACCAAGAACCTCATGAGGCTGAGAAGGCAGTACAGGAAAATGCTATAGAAGCCAATACTGAAAACAAAAAATCGAACCATTTAAATCATTCAAAAAAGGAAAAAAGTCATGATGATGAATTCCTAAAAGAAACAAAAAAACGTACTCCCCTATCTCCAGAAAAAAAAGAAAAAGTCCTTGAGATTGTCAACAATGCAAAAACCCTTATTGCAAGATGACATATTGATGAAGCTCGTGCACTCATAGTGAACTGACTCTCTCTTGAGAAATCAAATAGAGATTTGAATCTTCTCATGGCTGGGCTCTACGAAAGAGATCATGCATTTGAAAAGGCAGAATTCGTTCTCAAAGAGCTTGCTGAAAATGACTCAAATGATGTTGAAATACTTACGCATCTTGCAACGGTAGTTGCTATGCAGAGAAAATTCGAGGTGTCGTATGAAATCTATAAAAAGATTCTCTCCTTATCATGAGAGACCGAAGAGATCCTCTATACTCTTTCCCATATTGCATCAGAATTGGGTCTTACAGACGATGTATATGCTTATTCAAAGTTATACTTAAAGCAATATCCAAAAAATCCAGAAATTCTCTGGCTTTATTCACAATCTCAAATCACAAAAGGAGAGAGAAGATGAGCGATAGAAACCCTTATAAAACTAAAGAATCTTACCCCGTATAACCAAGAAATTATTGATCTTATTTCGAAGCTAGTTACTGAAGATGAGCTTGCTGGAAATTTTTGAGAAAAACAATTATAATTAATAAATTTTATAAATCTGTCACTCACCACCCCACCACATTCACTCGAGGCTGAACGCGGCGTACTTGGATCAATCCTTATTGATAAGGATGGCATGCTTCAAGTTGCAAGTATTTTAGCTCCTGAAGACTTTTATGAACCTGCTCATGCTATTGTTTTCGGGGCAATGATTGAATTATATACCCGAAATAAGCCTATAGATTCCCTTACTGTTAGGGAATCTATAGATGACCAGAAGAAACTTGATTCTATAGGGGGAGATGCATTTCTTGCAGATCTTATGACTTCAGTTTTTACAAGTGCAAATATCTTTCAGTATGCTCAAATTGTAAAAAATAAATCAGTACTCAGAAAGCTTATTCGGGCATGATCTGAAATAACACAAATAGGCTTTGATGAAATTTCGGAAATAAATGAGCTTCTTGAGAAGGCTGAAAAATGACTTTTTGCAGTAACTCAGACCTTTATCCAGAATAAGCTCGTTCATATAAAAGATATTTTGAATGCTCGCTATGAAGAATTTGCTGCAATTCATGCTGATCCAGAACTTGTTCAAGCAAATAGTGTATCTACTTGATATGCTTGATTTGATTATAAACTCTGATGATTTAAGCGGGGTGACCTTATTATTATCGCAGCTCGTCCGAGTATGGGTAAGACAGCTATAGCACTAAACTTTGCTCAGAATGTATGAGAAAAGAGGAAAAATGTTGCAATATTTTCCCTCGAAATGTCCAAAGAGCAGCTTACAGATCGTATGATAGCCGCATCAATGGCTGTGGATAGTTGGAAACTTCAAAAAGGAAAACTTTCAGAAGATGAATTTGCACGAATGGGTGATGCTCTTGAGAAGCTTTCAGAAGCAAAGATTTATATCGATGACTCCCCTGCTTGAGCATGAATACTTGAACTTAAATCAAAAGCAAGAAGACTGAAAATGGAATCATGACTTGATCTTATAGTTATCGATTATCTTCAGCTTATTTCGAGTTGAAATAGCATGAATCGTGTTCAAGAAGTCTCTGAAATCTCTCGAGGGCTTAAAAGTCTCGCCCGAGAGCTTGATGTTCCAGTTATTGCTCTTTCACAGCTCTCCCGTGCGCTTGAGGCACGACCAGATAAGCGGCCTGTAATGTCAGATTTAAGAGAATCATGAGCCATTGAGCAAGATGCTGATATTATTCTTATGCTCTATCGTGATGATTATTACAATGAATTCTCTGAAACACCAAATGTAACAAATATCTTCATAAGAAAAAACAGAAATGGACCAACGGGCCAGGTTGACTTAAAATTTGAAAAGCAACATCAAAAGTTCTATGAGATTGAACGAACTCGAGATGGTGACTTTGATATGGAATAATAAAAGCGGTTTATACCGCTTTTATTATTGAGTGTCATAAAGTGAATATTTGAGCCCATCATAATATTTACTTTTATCTGAATTGAATCGAATAGTTTGTATTGCTTTTCCTTTCTTTGCCTCAACAACTATGGTAAGATTTTGCAGGGCAAATGGAGTTGATGCATTTGATTGGATAAGGAGATTAACAGGGTTGGCTCATTTATTAAATACGAGAAAGTATGGATCTTGAACCTGTCGAGCATTGACTCATACTCCATGTACTTTAAGAAAATCTTCTACCGTACTTTCTTGATCAAAAAAATACTGTAATGCCTCTCAGCCCGCCGAAATAATTGCTGGAGGGCAGGAATTATCAATCGGAGCAACGCTATTTCCAGCGTTATCGATACACTCCACTCATATTAATCTGCTTAAACCTTTTTCAGTACCATTAATTTCTCAGGTTCATGAAAGACTTACATTTTGAGAACCGCTCATGGCAATAATGCTCCAATATATATTTTCTGGCGTCATTGAGAGAGACATTCGAAAATTATCCACGATAGTACTTCAGGTATTTATATTTGGGATTTTCGAAGGTTTTCCGCTAACTATATAGTCATCATCCCCAGAAAATAATGGAAAGATGAGGTAGTCTCATGGAAGGATAGTTTCCCTCAAATTTCATGTTTGAGCATAAATATGGTAGGTAATTTTATTATTAGTGGTTCTATCAGTTGCTCAGGAGAAAAGTATTTGATCAAGATCAGATTCAGTTACCTCATCCTGAAAACCATCACGGTGATTACCTACTTTGAGCATAGCATATTCAAATGCTCATTCCACTTGTTCATTTGCAAGGATATAATCATATTGATATCTCGAAAGTCTCATCTCCGTAAGAAAAACTTGTACCATCCCAATAACAATAATCATGAGCACTCAAATTGATCCCAGTGCTATTAGTATCGAGAATCCCTTCTTTGATGTAATAGGAGAGCTATACATATTAGTTTTTTTGAAATGTTCGTGCCGTTATAGTTGTTTGGAGGGAGAGGGTGCTGTTATCAACTGAAAGCTTTGGTACTCAAATCCGGGGCATAAGAGCAAGAGTAAGTACGAGAGTAACTTTTTTTTCAGTTCTTATCCCATCTCATGATATATAAAAACGCAGATCCTTAACTTTTACTCTTTTCTTTGATTCCTCAGGGATAAAACTATCAACAAGATTATATGCATCTTGATATGATTGCGCTGAACTTCCGATAACTTCATAAAGTCAGCAGTGTTCTCTTGGGTCAGATTTTCTTGGGTCATTACATGGATTAATCGTCCAATTTGGACCTACCAACTCTTTTATTCAATAGATATATTTTTTATTTCCATCACCGATACCGAGAATTTCATTTCAGTCAGAATAATTAAGGGTACTCCAAGGCGAATACGCACTTACTAACGTTGATCAGGTCATACCATACTCCTTTACATCTTCAGAAATCTTTTCGGTTATTTCTCTTGCTGTTTCAGATAGATATCTCGCTGCCTTGAGTCGATAGCTTAAGGCTGTGGTTTGAATATATATTGAGATTATTGTTGTCATCATGACAGCAAAAATTGTCATTGAGAGAACAAGCTCAACAAGAGTAAATCAAGATGTATTCTTTGAGAGTTTCATAGTTATTTTTGCCAGTCTGTAATAACAGTCTTAAGATCATATTCTCTAAATCCACTTGAGTTTATAATTACTCGAGCATCAAGAATATATCATTGATTGTTTCCGTCTCTATCTTTTGGCTCGAGAACAAGAGGAGTTCACGCAGGTCGACTAAATTGCAAAGGAGTTATTGTAATGTAGGATGCAATATTTGACCCGGTGGATGTTATAGCGTGAGTAAACCTTCATTTATCATCGATATAGAGGCGAGCCTTTTCAAATCTATCCTTCAGTCAATCGGTTTGCAAAATAGTGCTCGTGGTCATTTTTACAGGTCAAGAGGTAGGAATTCCATTTGTATACGTGGTCAGTGAATTTGAGTAGTCATTTTCAATTGTATAGAGATTTGGCACGATTCAGCTAGACCAAAGTGCAAAACTTCGTACATTTGTATTTCGTATATTTTTTACAAGTTCAACTTGTTCACGGAGAATATTTGCAGCGATGATTTCATTTTTAGATCGCTGTGATGAGCTTACGGCTGAATTTAGGAGTGTAAGAATAGCAGTCATTCAAACGACAAAAATGGTCATACCTATAATAAGTTCTACCAGTGTAAATCAGCGTCGGTTCGTTATGAGGTGATGAGTCAGTTTCATTTTAATTATATCGAGGTCTTAAGAGAATCTGTCGAGCTCTTCATGATGAAAGCGTAGCCTCAGTATATCAAATTTCTACAATAATTCATGTAGAGATGGCTATTTCTGGATTCGCATCAATGATATAAGCACCGGTAGCGTGTGGCGGAACAAGATGATATATTATCGTATTAGCACCGTCAGCGCTTCAAGAAAATGCAAGAATTTTTATAGGTTTTTCAAGATCAATTCGTTTATAAAACTTTTTTGAGGTCAGGGAGCCTGTTGAGACCTCGATATCGATATAATCATTGTCCTTTTTTAATGTAGCAAATAGATGTGCGTGTTGTGAAAGCGGATCGGTAGAATCGTATACAAGTCAGTTTCGGATATCTTCATGAAGTATGAGCCATTCCTGGCCTAATGTGTCCGCATTTTTTTCTACTTTTGCTCTTTCTAAATAGTATGAAAATGGAATAAATGCAATCGAAGTGAGAATAACGATAATTGAAATCGCAATCATCATTTCAACGAGTGTAAAACCGTTTTGGTTTTTATGTCCCCGATAGAGATTCATATTTTATTGTCAAGCAATACCGACAATTTGCATAATAGCTCAAAAAATTGCTATAGCAAACCAAAGTACAAAAATACCAGCCAAGAGAAGTGCTATCGGTTCAATATACTTAACCATATTTGCAAGGGCAAAATCAACTTCGCGTTTATATTGAGTAGAAATCTTTTTTGCAACAGCGCCAATAGTTGAAGTTCTTTCAGCTCCTTCAATCATCTGCAGAATATCTAAACTAAAGAAGCTCTGCTCAGCATCATGACTTGCCATTGATGTTGAAATTTTCTGTCAGCTAGCGATATCTTCTGAAACGGCAGCATAAATCTTTTTTACAACTATATTTCATGAGCTCTCCCCCGTAAGTCTAAGGGATTTAACAATACTTACTCATGCGCTGGAAAGAAGATGAAATGTTGACATGGTGCGAACTATGAGGTAGTTCTTATATACTGGTCACACTATCGGGAGAAGAATTTTTTGTTTATCCCACTGATATGCTCCAACCTCAGAGCTTAGATATCCGAATATAATAAGAGAGATTCAGAATCATGAGAGGAGAAGAGTTATGATGTTCTCCTTGAGAAATTTACTTGTATTGACGAGAGCCTTTGTCATAAATGGAAGTTCTGTCGACATGCTTGTAATGATTGGCACAAGCTGTGGAACAACATAAACCATAACGACCATGACAGCGAGCACGAGGAAGAAAAGTATAATTACAGGATAAGTCATAGCACTTGTAATTTTGTTTCTTAATTCTTCCTGCCCTCGAAGGTCATTGGCAATTTCAAAAAATGATGCCTGTAGCATACCAGTTTGTTCTCAGCTTTCAACAATCGCTATTTCCTGTTCATCGAAGAAATTTGGCAATTTTCGCATCGATACATTGACCGAATCTCAACTTTCTATAAAAAATACAAGATGATCTATCGCTTCTTTAAGTTTCCCAAGAGGAAGACGATCTCTGAGTCACTTGAGTGCTATAGTTAGGGTTACTCCTCACTCAAGAAGATTTGCAATATTTTCATAAAATAGAGCCTTATCTTTGATGGAAATTCGTGAAAAAAACATAATTTTTGGAATTATAGGACGCAAAAGGACTAGCTTTCAAATGTATAGATTCAAAATGTAAGACTCATACTATATCCATCTGGAAGATTTCATTCAGGATCGGTATCTATAGGAAGAGAAATATCACCAAGAGTAAAAGCGTATTGAGTTTGAGTCGTAATATAGCTGATATAGTCTACAATTTCATCGATAGTTCTTCATTGAATTGCTATACTAATGGTTGATTGAGAAAGTCCATTTGGGAGTCTTGAAGGATCAGTAAGTGAGATTCAACCGATTGAAATTTTAGGATTGTCTCAAAAATCTTCCTTTGTAAATTCATTGAACATGACTACTGAGATTATTCCAGCTCGATCAAATTTTTCAAGTATTTTTTTTGTAAGAAGGTCTCATGATCCATTATCGGTACTATTTTTTACAGTAAGAAGCGATTCATATTCATTATTGAGTGCATCTAAATTCGATTCAAGCTTCATGATATTCGCTTTCGAATTTACATATTCAACATAAAGGGGTCGAGTAAAGAGTATTCCGACAAAGATAAAAATACCGAGAATTACGGGTGCAAAAATGCGATTCTTAGTCAGGGCAGATATATCTTTCTTTGGAAGAGTGGCGCTAGTAATCATACAATAAAAGTTATTTTATAGACGTAGGGACGATTCTTAGTGAAATAGAGGTATTACGTGATTTTGAATCACCGTTAATAACTCGTATAGGATCAAGGGTAAATTTGCCATCACCATTCTCAGCCATATATGCTCGCATCATTGTTACGATAGTACTTGCTGGATCTGGATGAATATTTGGGTTTCCTTCTGTTGCAATCAGAGATGTCGTAATGACGTCATTTGTTATATTGAAGCCCTTAAGTCGAACATTGGCCTTAGCTGCTACATCACGGAAGTTTGCGATTATTCACCTAAGATTGAGAGTAGGTTGAACGGTGTGGGTCTGAAGTATCCTTGTTACAACGACATTTCTATCCTTTGCAACTTCGCTGATTTCTCATTTTTTTTGAGCTATTTCTCTCGACAGATTTTCAGCATCCTGAGAGAGGCTTGAGTTTATTATGAGGAGCCCAATAGTCGCAACTATGATTCCCGCAGCAACAAATATTGATCCATAAAATGGAGTTTTACTGGTTTTTGGTACCAGAGTAGGGAGTGTTCACTCTTGCATAAGTTGAAATTAATATACAATATCGAGCATATCATAACGTTCCTCCCAATGCAAGAAGCTACCAATTTTCCCCTTGACATATGAATTATTCTTAGAGAAGACGAAATAATAAAATATACTTTCCCATTATTAAAATGAAATCGAGTCTACTTTCGATGAGACCTTGGATCATGAAAAAGTACTTTCATTCGTACTCTTTTGCGTGAGCATTTTTGAAATCCTACACTAGTAGTTCGATCGCCTACCTATACTTATTTTGAGAAGTATGGTGAGAATATTTATCACTTTGATCTCTACCGACTCGAATCAATCAATGACTTTTTTCTTATTTGAGGTTCAGATATTTTCGATAATCCATCAACTATTTGCCTAATAGAATGGCCAGATGTAATTTCTTCTGAGTATAAGCCAACACTTGAGGTAAATATTGAAAAACTCAGTGATACGCAAAGAAGGTTTACTTTTCATTCTCATCGAGAATCCATTGAGTAAAGGAAAAATATCAAAATCACGTCAATAAAACAAGAGGGAGTACGTATGATCTCTCGAGAAAAATATTAAACGTACCATGTATAAGTATTGCGGTTATATATCAAGCAAGAAATAAGAGTATATATTCAAATGACATAAATTTATACGAAAGAGCCTTCCACCACATCATTACGCATATAGAGGCTGCAAAAACATGGAGAGTGAGAGAAAAAAGGATTCTTGAAATTCAGATAAATGCAATCGACCATACTGAAAGATTCATGTTTTGAAAAAGATATATTGCATTCTCAGAAGTGGCAAATCATAGGGTTACAAAAAATGTAAAAAGCAGAAAATCTCTTCGAGTAAATCGAAACTCTTTTGCAGTGAGTCAAAGTGTCGAAATATGTTTCACTCATTCTTCTAAGGAGGCAGCAATAAGTACACTTCCAACTCCTGAAAGGAGCACCATAAGTGAATGTGATACTTCAAAAAAGTTACTCAGTAGTATACTTATGATGAAGATGAAACAAAAAATACCACTATGAAGGAGAATTGCTTTTCTAAGAAATCCTCGAATAAAAGGCGATCATTTTCTTGTAGCCCACCAAACAAGGACTCATATAATAAAAAAAATACCAACAAAAGAGATTATTTGAAGAGTATTTCATCATGAGATGCTTTCTTTCCCAAAAAATGATATTATTGCTACGGCAATGCTTCATCAGAGCATGCCAAATAAGAATCGGTTTTTATTCCATACATTTTTTGATAAATAAAGCGTTCAATATCCCCAAAGTAAAATGGGGAAAGAGAGAAATAGTAGTATGAGAAATAGCTTTATTATAATCATACCTACTTCTTCTTAATAATTTCATAGTTTCAAAATATCCAAGACTTACCGCTTCCACTATTCATTAGTCGCTTCATGGCTATGAAATATATGAGTGAATTGGCTCATAGAAATATAAAGAGAAATCCTATTATATAGGCAATAAAATCTGGATTGAGAATGATTATTATTCCGAAGAAAATGGAGGTAAGTGAAAAGAGTGGCATATTTATAGCTTAAAGATATCGTGAAAAGCAATTAAAAGTGAGAGTACGATAAGAAGAATCATCCCTAATGCGTGGATGGATTGTTCCACTTTTTTCAGAAGGGCTTTCCTTTGGGTAAACCATCATATACATGAAATTATTGTCGTTGAGACTATTCTTCAGCCATCGAGTGCTGGAAATGGAAGAATATTCAGAACTCAAAGATTTAGGGAGAGAAATGCCATCATAAGAAATACTGTTTCAAAGCTGACTCATATTTTTACGAGTTCTACCATGCCTGCTCCCATACCAATTGGTCAAGATATCATCTCTTTGGCAATTTCTCTATCCTCTGGCTTATTCGGACGAATAAGATCATGAAGAGTTTTTCATAAAAAATCAAAGGTGACTCTCGATAGAGTAATGGTTTCAGTAAGTCCCTTCTTCAGGGAGGTGCTGAAGGCAAAATTTTCCTGATATTGTGTATTTATTTTGATATTATCGTAACGAAGGTAGGATTTAATTTTTTTATTCATTGGTGTAATTTCTACCTGATACTCGGTCTGAGTCGATGAGCGAAGAAGGGTAAATGACATGGAGTTACCACTTTCTATATTTTTCATAACTTGGTCAATGGTATATACAGGCGTATTATCAATCTTCCTAAGAATATCTCATTTTTCGATTCATGCTCAATCCGCAGGTCATCAACTTATTGGGTCAAGAATAATGCCTTGATGCTTTATGTATCAAGATTGAATAGATTCCTCTATTGAGGGAAGAAAATATGATCCATAATTTTTTGATATGAGATAATTCGCAGCAAGAGGTGATGAACCCTTCCAAAGAAGAAGAGTAAAAATAAACCAGGCAAGAAAAAAATTCATCGTAACTCACGCTATGAGTACAAATACTCTGGCCCACCACTTTTTCCGAGAAAATGAATCAGTATCATTTGCTTCCTCTGAGCTGCCATCTTCCCCATGAATTCTTACGAAGCCCCCTATTGGGAGCCAGTTGAGTGTATAGGTAGTTCATTTTTTATCGGTATATATTTTTTTTGCTCTCGGAGGGATTCAAATCCCAAATTCTTCAACTCTCATCTTCGTAGATCGAGCAGCAAGAAAATGTCCCATCTCATGGATAAAGACAACAACAGTTAAGATAACAAGAGTCAGTAAGATTCAAAAAAGAATAGCCACAAGTATCGAAATAAGAATTAGAAAGGAGAGGAGTTACCCCTCCATTTCTAACGCTTATTGTTTTGCCATTTGTTCTTTAACGTGAGTAAAGAGGTGAAGGACGAGATCCTTAAGATCTCTAAATCCTTCTCTTTCAGAACGATACTGCACATTTCCGACAGTCAGCACAAGCTTTCCATCAAAGCTTTTTTCTTTTGCATGTTTTACTGTAAGTTCCACTCTTACTGGGCTATTTGGTTTTTCATGCTTTTTAATATAGCTGTCGAGCTTCCCGTGGAGATCTTTCTCAATATATTCATAGAGAGATGCGCGAGTTGCTTCAGAGAATGTATCGTCAGCATGGAGAATAACTTCAGGTGTATCCATAGATAAAAATGTTAGAGGTTAAAAAGTTTATTAAGTATCAAAGACTCAAACTTTAAAGTTAGTGGTGTCAATGATGATCTTCTTCTTCACTGTGAGAATCTTCATGTCAATCATGTCCGTCAGCTTCTCCATGAGTTAGGATTCTCTCCTTCCAAGTTTTTACTTGCTCTTTTTCTTCTTGTGATCTGAGATCTATTGGAATTCCATGTACGAGAGTTTCATCGAGCTTATTCAGATAGTCCTTTGTTATGTAATCTCGACCATTTGTAGCAAGATGACCTTTTACAACCGAAGAGAGTGACTCAACAAGAATCTCGAATGGTTCCCTATCATCAGCTTTATGTCATTTTTTTCATTTCCCGACGTCCTGGAGAAATGCAACAATATTGGATGATCGGTCAGCACTTGAGAGCATAAATTCATCGTCTCATGCAAGTTTTACGACTACGTCAGACATACCAAGAAGTGCTGCCCACCAAGATTGTGTTCGTATTTCTATGCCTTCGATTTTTTTATAAGGAATATAGAGAATATCTGAAGAGAACCACTTCCATCGCATCGAGACAATCATAGACTCTGTCATAATCCAAGTGTCTACATACCAATCAAAAAGCTTATACATGAGGATCAGGTACATGAAAGTCATGTAAAAATACGAGTAAATAGGTGTTATAGAGGATCGTATCGAAAAAATATCTTGACTATAGAGAAATCACGGAACAACTATTCCAAAAAAGACCCATACAACAATATCTTCTATTATTATAAAATAATGACGATGAAAAACTTCCCTGATTTCACTATCAGCTCATGTGTAGGCCCGAAAGAAGAGATTGTCGAAGTTATTCATGAAGGAGAAGTGATGTGAGGGTTTTAAGCTTTTTCACTATTATTATCAAGCTCATCATAGAGGTGTCTATGGTTGATACTAATGGCAATAAAAAATCCTGCCACTCAAAGAACGAGTCATGCTCCAGTAAGAGCAAGAGAATAAAGAAGTTGGTTACCAAAAATCCTCAAGTTATCTTCTATATAAATCATTCAAAAGGTATACAGGGTTATCTCAAAAATTGATACCATCCAAAAAACTCACCGATGTACTCGGTAGATAAGAATAAGAAAAATCAAGCTAATGAGAGGGAGCCATATCATAGTACTAGTATAGGAAAACTGGGGCTAATTGCAAGACTGAATTATCCTTTTGCTTCAACCCAATTTCTTCCCCTATGGATATCAACACGAATTGGAGGGAGAGCATCACCAAGCATACCATGTTTTGTATCGTGATTGTTGAGTACGTTTTCCATGCAGTCTTGTATCATTTGTTCCCAAATTTCACCTTCACCCTCTGGAATATCGAAAACAAGTTCATCATGGACTTGGAGTATCATAGAGCCTTTAAGGTTTTTTTCGCGAATCTTTGCATCTATATCAATCATTGCTATTTTAAGCATATCTGCGGCAGTACCCTGTATCGGCATATTGATAGCTTCTCGTTCAGCGATAGAGCGCGCCATTTTGTTTGCGTCATTGAGTCATGGGATATAACGCCTACGACCAAATGCTGTTTCAACATATCAGAGTGCTCTCCCCTCTTCAAGAATTGTCTCATAGTAGTTTTTTACTCCTGGATACTTCTCGTAAAATGCTTCGATATATTTCGTTGCTTCCCATGGTGGTGCTCCAAGGGTTTTTGCAAGACCAAATCCTGTAATTCCATAGATAACACCGAAGTTTACGGTCTTAGCTATTCTGCGTTGTTCGCTCGAAATCTCTGCTATATCTGGAAAAAGAAATCGTGCCGTACGAGCATGGATATCTTCTTCTTTCTCAAATGCCTCAAGAAGCGCTCGATCTTGTGAGAGCCATGCAAGGACTCGGATTTCAATCTGAGAATAATCTGCTACAAGAAAAATATTTCTATCCGTTGGGATAAAACAGGATTTAATCTCATCTGCGTAACCACTCCCTGTCGGGATATTTTGTAGATTCGGATCATTGGAATTCATACGCCCTGTGGCAGCACCAAGTTGGCCATAAGTTGTATGAACTCGATGAGTTTTTTTATCAGCCGCTTTTAGGAGAGCATCAACGTAGGTTGATTGGAGTTTTGAAAGAGACCGATATTCGAGGATAAGCCTTGCTACATTGTACTCTTTTGCGATTTCTTCGAGGACTTCATTATCGACAGAGTAGCCCGTTTTATTCTTCTTAGTAGGTTTGATGCCAAGTTTTCCGAATAGGACTTCAGCAACTTGTTTTGGTGAATTAATATTGAAGAATTCACCGATAACTTCATAAATTTCTATCTCGGCTGCCTTTATATCAGTTGTTATTCTTACTCCAATTTCTTCGAGTTTTTTTGTATCGAGGACTACCCCTTTCATCTCCATATCAGCAAGAATTGGGATGAGTCTTGATTCGACTTCGAGGATAGCCTGCTCTCTTTCGGAGAGTTCCTTTTCGCTATACTCTTTCATAAGAGCAATCTTTCATTCAAGACTCCCATCCCAAGCATAGGTCGTTTCGCGCTCCATAAATTCAGCAAAAGTTCCTCTTGATAGAGAGTTCGTGAGACCGGAAGCTATACGGATGTCGTGGAAGGTGGGCATTATAAAAATTTAAATTTAGATTTTTGATTACTTATTTCAGTTTCTAGATCTTTAACTTCATCTTTAATTTTAGTAGAGATTTTGTTAGGTAAATCTCAAATTTTGATGTTAATTTCATTAAAGTCATCAATTAATTTTTTCCAATCTATATCTATTCAGTGTTGTTTGCTAAATGGAATGATTAATGCTGTTCAATAAAGCTTTTCCATTAGATCAAGACACTTGTTCCAATCCTCAATTATTTCAGGGAAATAAATAAATATTATTGTTGCAATTTCATGTTGATTTTGTTCAAATAAATCCTTATTGAAAGAATCAGTAAGATTAATAAATTTTGATCATTTTGAAACTGATTCGATTTGGGAATTTTGTACATATTTAATTAATGTCTCTCTGTGATTATCTACTAATATTAGTTTTTGAATAAGTTTTTCTGAAATTGTTTGGTACTTAAAAAATTTTTCTTTTAAGAATAAATAATTTCTATCTGCAATTGTATTACTTCGATTCAAAAAATGATTTATAATTGTTGTTGCTAATGAACCTCAAATTATACCAGCAAGAATATTAATTATATCCATATTTAAGTAGTTTAATTCAGTATATTCAGTACTTTTTAATATCCAATATCTTTTTCTCGATTTTGACTCTCCCCTCCTTTTCTCTATACTTCCATCATGCCAACGAAGAAAATATATACCAACACCATAGCACAAATTGGGTCAAAAGTACTCACCGCGCTCATCTCTATCGTGATGATAAAAATCATTACGAATTACCTCGATGTTGCCTGATATGGGCTCTATACAAAAATCTATAACTATCTTTCTATCTTTGCTGTTATCGCTGATCTCGGACTCTATACGATAACAGTACGAGAGCTTACCAAGTATGAAGATGATAGAGAAATGATAAAAAAAATATCATGAAATGTTCTCTCGCTTAGGACGCTTTCAGGAGGGATAATTATATTTCTCTCCCTTGCTATCGCACCATTTCTCTCATGATATGATACTCCAAGTGCCTATATCGGCATAGCGCTTGCCTCACTCTTCGTGCTCGCATGACTCGTCAATAGTTCACTTATGAGTTATCTTCAGGCAACTCTCAGAACTGAATTTACTCTCGTAGCGAATACAAGCGGAAAGCTCCTTACCTTCGGTCTCGTATTCCTCTTCGCAGGAGTCCTCTATCCTGCGGTAGATGGGAGTATGGATGAAGTAAAATTTTGACTCGTGATGCTTGCCTGACTTGCAGGAAATATTCTTATGATGTGTCTCACATGGTGGTATACAGGGAGATTTATAAAGATAACTTTTCACTGGGATAAAAAATATATTCGTGAAATTATTAAGCTTTCTCTCCCATACGGAATTGCCCTTTTTCTTAATGTGATATTTTTTAAAGTCGATACCATCCTTCTCTCAGTACTTGAGACAAGAGAAATTGCAGACACGGCCGTAGCCCTCTATGGACTTCCGATGAAGCTTGTTGAAGTTGGTATGATGTATGGAACAATTTTTCTCAATTCCCTCCTCCCCGTACTGACTTCTGCACATGAAAAATGAGATACTGCGAAATTTCGCAAAATATCAAGACATGCTCTTATGCTTCTTTCATTCTGATGACTCATATGAGCTTGTATCCTCTATTTTGGTGCTGAAGCTATTATAAAAATAATCTCAACGGAAGCATTTGTATCAACAAAGCTTCTCTGATACAGTTCGGTGGATGCACTCAAGATTGTTGCTTGGATATTTTTAGTGTATTTTATCTCATCTCTCTACACTTATATACTTATCTCAAAATGAGAGCAACGAAAGATGATGTATATTAATGCTTTTGTAGCACTTACAAATATTGCCTGAAATATCATCTTTATACCAAGGTATAGTTTCATCTGATCAGCATGGGTAACCCTTGTTACACAGGTGCTCCTTCTTATTATAACTTTCCTTGCTGCACATAAAAAGAAGTCAATATAAAGCCAAGAATATTTGCTTAGAAACAACGAATATACTATAATCATCTTATGTATTCAAACGAACAATCTCGGATTAACGCTATCATAAGTTATTTTTTTCTTGGACCATTTATTCTTTTTGCAAAAAAGGATACCCCACTCGGGGATAGCTATGTACAATCTCATGCTCGAGAATCGAGTAAAATTATTGGGATTATGATTCTATTATGTGTATTCTATTTTTTTGTGCGAAAATACATAAGTATAGGAATACCCTGAATTGGGATTAATGTAGCAACTCTCGTACTTGCTAGTATTATTTGAATTACTCTATTCTATCTTTCTCGTTGAGCCTACCATGCATATCTATGAAATATGCCATGAGAAAAAACGAACATAAATATAAATCAGCTCTGAAATATTGAAGTTTCCTGAATATACAAAATTGAAAGTGAAGAAGAGAAATCTCGAATCCTTGCAAGCATGATTCCTCTCCTTGGAATATGGATAGCAAAAAAATATCAACTTCCAATCATGATTCGATGAAGGGTTCTCGGTTCACTTTTTGCCTTTCTTTATTTCATTTCATTCTTAATTTCATCTGAAGTGGGCTTTCTTCCGAATTTGATTTTAATAAGTGGAATAGTAGTTTTCGTAGTCGAAGCTATTTATATTTTTCTTTATGGATCATTTGTTTCATGGAATATTGTTGATAAAATTCTAACGTATAATGAAATCGAAGCTCATATAAAAGCTTCTGTAAAAAGCATCTTTGAATTTTTTCGTGTTTCACTTGGAAAGGAAAAATCAGGGAGTTATAAAGAATACTATTCAGGCTATCTTGCTGAAGCTGAATCAATTATTCCGCATGAAGAGAAATATTTTATGCCAGCTAGTCTTATAGGTCTTCCATTTTGGAATCTCTTTACAATCCCCTCTCTATTTATCAAAAAATTTCAATCGTATAGGCGTATTAGTACCGAGTGACTCATTATTACTTTGATATTTTCATTCTTCTTTTTCTGGAGAAAAGAATTCTCAAGCCCATATCTTCTTCTTCTTTTGTTTCCTATAGTTCATATACTTGTTTATGCGAGAGAGAGTACAAATATACATACACCAGGAATTGGCCTTATTACATGATTCTTTCACTTCGTGAAAAGCACGCACACAACAATCCAAGAGGCTGCTATTAAAAATAGTGAAACGTTTACGTATTCTTCAAAAGAAAAAGAAGAGCCAGAAAAGTGAGTCGAACAAAAATAAAAAAACACCGTATATCGGTGCTTTTTTATAGTCTCTCTCGACCGTTGTAGATCTTATTTTATCCCTGGTTGCAATGAGATCATAGCGGGTTCTGCCCTCCATGATAACAGCGGATCGGACTCCATAGGAGACTATGGCATCCGCCCTAGGAAGCGGTATAATTTGTAGAGAAAAATACCGACCAGATGCACGAGAAAAGAGAGAATACAAAGTTATTATAATCTTCCATGAAAGAAATCAAGGGAAATAAGAAAAATCCGTTTGACGTTAAGAAAGTTCGAAAAATGTATTCAATAGGAAAAGGGAGCAAAGAGAAAACCATTTTAACTAGAATGATTCTTTCTTTTTCTTCCCCTTAGAAGAAATCAGAATCAAAGTCATGAAAGCAATATAAAAAGAGCAAGGATAGATGAATTTTGTCACTCTATAGAATCATCGTTTGATGCATGAGTTGTTGGTATAATTTTTATCTTCACATCCTTGGTTTTTTTGGCCTTTGCTTTTTTCGCACTTTTCTTCACTTTTTTTGCTGTTGCAATAACTTTAATATCAAATATCTGTTTTGAGCTCGCAATAAGAGATCATTTTCTATAGGTTTCGATGGTAAGACTGTGATTTCCGGGGCTGAATTTCCAGACTTTTGGATTTTTTCCCTTATAAACTTCTTTTCCATCTATATACCAACGATATTCCATGCTCGAAAGAGTTCCAGAGAGGGAAAAGTTTAGAGAACAAGTCTTTGTTGTTTTAGTGCTACATTGAAAATTAGCTTCACTTATTCTCTTTCCTGTTTTTCCTTGGAGAAACAATGTTGGTAAAGAAAAGAATTCCATATGGATTTTTTTATATTTTTTCTTGGCTTTTGACTTCTGCGCTGAGATTTTCTTCTGTGATTTTTTTATACTCGCTTTAATAGCATTCTCTGGTATCGTATTTTGTCTCGGTCAGAGTACGTGAATTATATAAAGAATCTCATCATAATTTTCTGATTCATCTATTACTCGCAATATAATGCGATGATCTCAGATTCCATATTTATGTGCTCAAGGATCTTTTGAGGTCTTTATGTCATTTCGTCCATATATCCAGAGGAATCTGATTGGATTTCATTCGGGGTCATAGGATTTTTCTGCAGTAAAATTAATCCCACATGTGAATGTATAGCAATTTAATTCATGATCTCCAATTTGCTCGTAATACTCTTTCCACTTCCCATCAATCTCAATTATAGCAATAGGCTTTCCGGTATCTTGAGTGAGAATAGCCGCATTCGATTTGGAATCGATGAGCAATTGCTTATCGAAATCAATAGTAAACCTCTCCTGAATTTTACTTTGACTTTTAATATGAAGAAGCTCGAACAAAATACTCCCACTTTCATGAAAACTATAGGTATTTGGATTACAGTCATCATCTTGAATAAGTAGATTTTCTCCTGTGCCAAAATAACAATCATACTCCCCAACCTTCAGGCTGCCTGAAAAAATAGGAACAAAAGTTATATTAATTCGACAATCAATCTCAGTACAAAGAAAAATTCATGACTGATATACTGCATTTGTGGGAGACTGAATAGTTGGAAAAATTTTCGGAAATACAGTCAAATTACTTCCATCCGATCATGAGAGTGATCACTCAGTCACTACTGAGGTATTTGTGCCTCAAGTTTCTATCTGAATTTGTTCTTCTCAGGTTTTCTTAGGACCTGTATTTTTGTAGCTCATAAATGAACTCGTAAGGTACAAAGGAGATATCGAATGTCCATTTATTGAATAAAATCAGAGATCTAAGAGCGACTTCAATCGAAGCTCGCTCGTGGTAGTATTATTTATTTTTAAATTTTTTTTAGGAATATTTCATTCTTTGAGTTTTAATATGAGCGTATTTCACGAAAGAAATCATCACAATAAGTATCCAGTTTCGGTATCTATTTTTTCTTGAGAAATTCCCCCCGAGGACGATGAAAGAGCTATGGATCAAGTATTGAATGCTCCGGTAAGAGTTTCTTCATAAGTTATATAGAGCCTATCTATAAATCCATTAGAATCTTCATCATCGTAGTAGAGCCACTCAGCGGAAATAGATCATGTGAAATGCAGATTAACTCATGAAAATATGATTATTTCATCGATTCAACTGTTTGTAAGTATATTTTGATTCTCCATATACTCTCCAGTTGATATTTGAATAACACCACTTTGATTTGTATTTCAGCTAAAGACAGTAATCTCTCCAGTAAAAGTTCAAATAGTTTCACTTCAAGAAAAAAAGTTATTCGATTCTGATTCGCTTCATGTGAGATTTTCTATTGATCCCGAAGAAGAAATTATACCCGTACCCGTTATTACCCCGGTTCAAGTGTTTCAAGCTTCGCACGCTTCATCTTGATAGGGAATTTCTAGTACTATATCATCTTTTTGTGTTCAAGAATAAGTATACAAATCAATAATTTCTCAACTGAAATTTTTTAAATAGACCGTTTCAATTCAATTATTATTAAGTGAGATTTTTGTTTCATTGTATGAATATCTTCTTGTGGTATGTCATTCTATAAAAGTCCCAGTTGGTATAAAATATGTTTTTCCACTCGCATCTGAAAGTGAATAGGATGAAATATCAAATCATATACAACTTATATTATGAATCTCGATATATTCACCTAGAACATCATCTCATGTTGGGTTTGGAAAAAGTAAGATAATCTCCAGAGATGCAAAAACTTCCTGAGATCAATACAGAATGAGAAATATTAGAGCAATAATCTTTTTCATAATAAAAATTACTACAAAGAAATCATAAGCTCAATAATTAATGGTTTCTTAAATTGTTCTGCATTTTTTGCATTTTCCTAAACTCTGTCTATAGTGAGCGTATGAATATCGCAATACTTACTGGAGGGATATCTACTGAACGGGCTGTTGCACTCAGAAGTGCAGCAAACATGTCTCAATGGATAGAAAAAGCATGACACCAAGTTCAAACCTATGATCTCCCTGAAGAGGTGGATGCATTTCTTCAGGCCTATAAAAATTATGAACTTGTAATTCCAGTATTTCATGGTCGGTATGGTGAAGATGGTATTATTACTGGAATGTGTGAGACTCTCGGAATAAAGGTTGCATGATGCTCATCTTCTGTGCATGCTCTTTGTATCGATAAATTCCGGACCAATTGTGTGGTGGAAAAAATCGGAGTAAAAATCCCAAAAAGCTGGATACCCTGACTTCCACATCCACAAAAATTACTCCCCTCTGAATGAGATGATTCACTCGAAAAGGCTCTCATCATAAAGCCAAATCAGTGATGAAGCTCCCTTGCTACTTCAAAAGCTCGAACACTTGAAGAGTTTCATAATGGAATAAATTCGGTAAATGAAGTGATTGAATCACTTACTCAAGAAAGGATTTTGCTTCTCTGAAAATCAACTCCACACTTTGTACGACAATTCCCCTCCCTCTCTGATGTCCCGATGGTGCAAGAATGTATCGAATGAAGAGAGTTCACCGTAGGGGCCTACAAGGATTCCCTCTGAATCCATATTCTTCCCATCATAGAGATTATTACACAAAAGGGTGACTTTTTTGACTATGAAGAAAAATATGAAACCGATGGATCAAATGAAGTATTTAGTGATATCGAATGAGTACTTAAAAATGCTCTCGAAAGACAAAGTGCTCAGATTTATGAATTTATTGGCTGTCGATGAATTGTTCGCATGGACTGGCGTTATGATGGGAAGGATATATACTTTCTTGAAGTAAATACAATCCCTGGCTTTAGTACTGCATCCCTTGTTCCAAAAATGTGGAAAAAAGCTGGAAAAACAGAGAGTGATTTTATGGAGATGCTTCTTGCTTTTTAGGAGAACTGGAACGCCTTGAATGCTTGCTTTTTGCAAGCATTTTTTTATAGTATTTCCATGCAAACACTTCTTCTCACTCTTCTTAAGTTCTTCTCAAAACTTATTATAGAAAGACATCGACCATATATAATCTGAGTTACTGGCACAGTAGGAAAAACAACCCAAACGACCTATATAACAAGATTTCTTCGGGAAGTATATGGAGAAAAGAATGTTGGAGCCTCAAGATATCACTATAACGGAGAATACGGACTTCCCCTTACTATTATAGGATCCAAGACAGGGGGAAAGAACCCAATTAAGTGGCTTTGAGTCTTTTTTCAAGCTATCCTTAAGCTCTTTCGTCCTTATCCTCGGTACCTTGTTCTCGAATATGGGATTGATCATCCAGGAGAAATGCAATATCTTCTCTCTATAGCAAAACCACACATTGCGATACTGACCCCAGTAGCCCCGAATCATCTCGAACAATTCTGAAGTCTTGAAAAATACCGTGATGCAAAACTCCTTTTACCAAAGCATGCGAAAGAAATCTCTATTATTCATGACTCTCAGGCTGAATTTATAGAATGAGAAAAGGTATTTTATTATGGGAAGAAAATCTGATCCGCTTGGCATGTTCATGCAACCAAGCAGGCACTCGATGCGCTCCATATCGATGTTATGATAGAGGGAAGCAAGATTTCTCTCTCACTCCCGGTATTTTGAGACTATCAGGCAGAAAATATACTTCCTCTTTTTGCAATTGGTTCCCATCTTCATATTGATACAAGCCTTATTAAAGAAAAAAGTGCCTTATTTTCTCCTGAACCTGGAAGATCAAGTATTCTTCGTGGGCAATTTAATTCAACAATAATTGATGGGAGTTATAATGGCGGGTTTGAAAGTATCGTAAAATGACTCGAATCACTCACTCCCTTTACTGAATCACACAGAATAATTTGCTTTCTTGGTGACATGAGAGAGCTCTGAGCTCATACAGAGAGAATGCATACAGAGCTTGCAAAAATTATTGAGAGCATTTTTCCAAAGAATAAAGATATAGAGTTTTTTGTAGTAGGAAAAGAGATGAATGAATTTGTGATCCCAATATTAAAAAATGAATTTCCGATTTTTTGATTTCTTTCGAGTCGTAAAGCTGGAAAAAAAATTGCTGCAATTCTGAAGAAAAAAGAAAAGCCAACTCTCATTTATGTAAAATGAAGTCAAAATACCATATTTCTCGAAGAAGGAGTTAAGGAATTCCTTCAAGATCGAGAAGATGAAAAAAATCTCTGTCGACAATCTAGGGAATGGATGGAAAAGAAAGAGAGATTTTATTCTCAATTCTAGATGAGAATTTGATAGAATTCATGTTATTAAAGATAAAAATGAATTTCGTCAATTTGTTGCATTTTGTAAATATTCTTCTATACTCCGCGAAACTAATTTTTTACTATGTTTTCATTTTCTGCGATTAATCTCGGATGCTCGAAAAATATGGTTGATCTCGAATTCGCTATCTGAGAGATACTCAAATATTCAGAGAGAACCCCTATCGAATACCGTGAAAATCCTGAAGACCCAGAAACAGAATATGTTATCGTTAATACTTGTGGGTTTCTTTCATCGGCTCGAGAAGAAAGCGAAGAAACTTTAGCCTACTATGATAGCCTTGGAAAAAAACTTATCCTTATGGGGTGTTACGTAAGTGTGAAGGATGATGCTTTTCTTGCATCCCTAAAAAATCTTCACTCTATCGTTCCATTTATGAGCTATTCTGTTATCGAAGAGCTTCTTCTCGGGAAAAAAAGTAAACTCAATCTCGGGGCAATAGTACGAGCAAAACAGGCACATAAGGAAAGCCGAGAAAAGACCCTTTCGAACTATCTCGCTTCGATTGAAGCACCTGGAAAAAATGCAAAAGCATTTGTTTGGAAATGAGATGAAGTACGTGCCTATATTCATGCCCCTTTTGGTCATGAATATTTAAAAGTAGCTGAGTGATGTGATAATAATTGCACCTTCTGCATTATTCCAACGATTCGGGGACGTCAGCAATCACGCCCGATTGAATCGATAGTTGAAGAAGTAAAAACGATGCTTAATTCAGGAATTAAAGAAATTCAAATTCTTTCCCAGGATACTACAAGATATTGAACTGACCTTTACGGAGAACCAAAACTCCTTGAGCTTCTTCGGGCAATCGATGAAACCATAGAAAAAAGTAATATTGATGCGAAATTTCGCGTCTATTATCTTTATCCTGACATTCTTACTCTTACCCACATTGACGAGCTTGGAAAACTAAAACATTTCCTTCCCTATTTTGATATTCCATTTCAACACGCGAGTGAATCAGTGCTCAAAAGAATGGGGCGACACTACGACCGAAAACATATAGATGCCTTCCTCTTAAAGATTCGAGAAACCTTCGAAAATGCATTTATACGTACTGCATTTATCATCGGATTTCCTTGAGAAACGGAGAGTGATTTTAATTCTCTCATAGAATTCGTAAAGCAAAATGAATTTGAATCGGTGGGAATTTTTCAATACCACGATGAGGTACTTGCTACAAGTTCAAAACTCGATCATAAAGTGGATGATGAAAGCGCTAAAAATCGAATAAAAGCCCTTACTCCAATACTTGAAGAAATCTATGCAAAGAAGCGAGAACAAAGAAAATGAAAGATGCAGGTAGGGTATATTATGGAAGGAGGAAAAGATTCTGTAATCATCCGTCCAGAACTTCACGCACCAGAGGTTGATGAATATGATGAGGTAAGCACGAAAAATATCACCGGAAATATCAAAATCTGATCAAAGGTTCACTATATTTTTTAGGAGAAAAATTATTCGTATTTTTCTCGAAATAGTAAAGACTATTTTTGATTTTGATAGAAATTTATGCTAGCATAGAACTATGCGATATAAAATTTCTGATATTAATAGATTTATCGTGCTAACTTTCACGATATTAAATGCTATTGCAATATGCTATACGGTATTTTTTCATACAGAAAAATGGTACCTCTACTGCATTATCTCACTCGATTTTGTAATGTGCTGGTACTTTATTTTTATGAATGCTCGATATTGGTGAGAGTATGAGAAAATTCTCTGAAGTTTCACCTATTTTATGCGGCACAAAAATATACGAATGAATTTTGCCTGAGCTATAGAAGAATTCGATGAGAATGCACGATTTCTCTCGCTTATGAAGCGTGCGTACGTCGAGCAAAATCTCATGACAAAAGATTACAATGATCTAAAGAATGTTTATGAAAAATTTATTCCAAGAAAAATACACGATGAAATCGGATTTCAGGGATATGAAAAAATTGTACTTGGAAGGGCTGTAACAAAAGAATACACTATAATGTTTCTTGATATAAAGTGATTCTCTACTATGTGCGAAGAGATCCATGATCCTTATAGAACCCTCTTGCTTCTCAATATCTATTTCGATGGTATCGGTGAGTGTATAACAAAGTATGGGGGGTACATCGATAAATATCTCGGTGATGGGATACTTGCTATATTTGATGGAAAAAATACCGATGCATCTCTCTCTGCTGCTATTGAAATACAAGAATATATAAAAACATTTCAACAAAATACTCTCTGAAAGGAAATTCATGTCGGCATCGGAATCAATCGATGAAGAGTAACTCTCTGAACTGTTGGTACTGAAGATCGCATGGAGGCTACGGTGATATGACAAGCCGTGAATATCACTGCTGCACTTGAAAAACTTACTCGAACCTATAATGCTCGCATTATTATCAGTGAAACAACCTACAATGGGATCGAAAAACTTGATAGTTTTGGGATTCACTTCCTTTCCGAAGAGTCTATAAAAGGAAGGCAGAAACCGATTAAAACATATATTGTTGATGGGTATTCGGATAATAAAGTTTCTGAAGAAATAGGAAATATTGTCTAATAAAAATTAAAGTCTTTTCATGATATCTCTATAGTTGGGCTCGAGGAAAAAAACAATATCCCAAAATTTTTTTCCATGATTTTTCTCTTTTAGATGAGCAAGCTCATGGTATATGATTGCATCGATAATCTTCGGATCTTCATCGATATACTGGTGAAGCCTATAAGAAAAACAAAGTCCATTCTTCCCGCTACAACTTCACCATCTTTTATTCGAATGAGTTACTTTGAGTGAAGTATAGGGGGGAAGTTTAGTGTTTTCCCAGAGCATTCGTACTCTTAGAAGAAGATAGTCTTGTAATTCTTTTTTAGCGGTTAAGAACTCATTTTTATTGTAAGTTTTTTGTGGTTGCAGACTATTTTTTTCTTGTATCCTCTTTTGATGTTTTTTTATCCAGTCTATTTTTTGTGCTATAAATTCCTCGATAAGACTCATGGGCATACGGTTCGGAGCACGGATAATAAGATTTCCTTCATGATCTATCTGAAGTGCAAGAGTGCGACGCTTTGTTCGCTTGATGGTCGAGTGAAACATATGAATACTAAAAAAATGAGCCTATTTTTTCCATGCTTCGAGTTTTTCTCTTAGATTTGGCTTTTCTGAACTACGAGAAAGTCCCATATTGTAAGTAGAAAATGGTATTACCTTACCGGGCTCGATCATAAAGTTACATTCTCGCTTAATATTGGTGCTGTCGAAATTATAAATATCGGTGAACTCCATGATAACGATACGAAATACTCTCTCGTAGGTCATATCTTCTGGGGCAATAAATTCTGGCCAACAACAGAAAAGCTTACGTTTTACGCTTTCTTTATTGATAATATTTTCACCGAGAGCCGTATCTAGTGTTACAGCATGAACTACTGTTTTGATAAACTCTTTGTCCTGTTCAAAAGCAATTGTCCCCTTCTGTTCAGTAATCATTTCTCTTGGAATTTTTCCAGTTACCGGAAGGATATCTTTTCCATTCTTGATCGCGTATCCGACACAAATTTTATGCGGATCACATGGGAGAGGAATCATATCATCCTCAGCAAATGGATTTGATTCATCTTTCACTATAATATTACGGATTTCCGAGAGCGTGATTCGGTAGTCATGATCTTCAATGGCATTTCTTCAAACATTTTGTATCGGCTGAAAAACTATCCCCCGTACACACTTCCATGACTTTGCATGTTCTATAAGTTTTGGAATTTCCTCATCATTGACCCCCTTTTCAATCACGCAAACCAATGTCGTTGAGATATGATATTTTTCAAGCATTTCAAGTGCCTTCTGTCGAACTTTCGTCATATCAGCATTTCGTATACTATTTAGGGCCTCTGGATTGAGTGAATCGAATTGCAGATAGACCTCAAACCCCTTTCCAATATCTTTAAGTTCTTTTACAAAATCCTCATCATGTGATATACGAATTCCGTTTGTGTTGAGCATAAGGTGTCGAACGGGTCAGGATTTTAGGTACTTCAAAATTTCAATAATATCTGGATGAATCGATGGCTCCCCTCCCGTAACCTGGATAAGATCGGGGGTCGACTCTACCTGAAGAAGTGTCTCGTGCATTTTCTTTATTTCATCGATACTTCTAAAATTCCCACTTCCTGGCTCTGAAGAATGATAACAGATATTGCATTTCATGTTGCATTCATCATTGATATTGAAAAGCGCAAGACAGGGATGATTCTGATGTTGCGGACAAACTCCGCAATCAAAAGGACAACCCCGAAGTATTGGAGTTAGAGCTATTTCTGGAAGATCCGGCTTCTTTAGATATTCATTACATTTTTTATAGTAGTCGAAATCTGTCGAAACCGTTGCGAAGGATTCACCACATTTGTTACAAAATTTTCGCAAAAGTACACTCTCTCCTTTCGTGACAATATGTGCTGGAATAAGTTTTTCTTTATTATTGCAAAGATGACAAAATGACTCCGTGACACCGAGAAAAAGATCATACTCTAGGGAATATCGAGTCATAGTTTTTATGAAAGAATAAGTAGAAGTCCTCAGCAAATAACAAGAGCCACCGAGAAGATAATTAGGAGGGAAAGAAAGTAGATAAGAATGAGTTTTTTAGTACTCATCCCAAGTACTTGTTTCCAGAAAAAATATCAGAGAGCTATCGTAATAATTCCCCATATCGCAAGAATCGGACAAGCAAAAATGCAATTCCTACCAATTTCAGGAGAGATAGAATCCGACAGAAATACGATAAGAAGAAAGAGTGTATATCCGACCGCCCCTGAAATGGGATGTAATATGAGCACTGATAAAAGTAGTCGCTTAAAGGTTATGCGATCATTTGAGTGAGCATCTTCATTTTTTTCTCTTCATTCGTGAGATTGATTTGGTTGTTCAATAGCGGAAAATTCTAAAAATTCCTTGTATTCAAATCGTATTTCTCCTCAGTTCTCTATAAATTCTTCAATAGAATTCGTCAGGGTTTTTCTTTCTTCTGGGTCAAAGTTACTTTTTATATTCTTTACAAGAAATTTAAAAGCAGTACTAAGTTCATTGGGTTCAAACTTTGTTTTCCCAAGAGAATCAGCAATATAGCGAGAAAGTTTGATTACTTTTTCCGATGTAACGCGGAATCCTTCTCCATTATTTAGAGAAAAATAAACGGATTTTACCCCTGTAATATCAGTTTTTGCAAGAATAGATTCGATCTCATCTGCTGAAGAAGATTTCATGTCTGACATAGAGAAAAATAATTAAATACCTGAAATCACCATCAGGAAATAAAAAATAAATATCCCTCCAAAAAGAGGAATCAAAAAAATAAGCCACTTTAAATACGTCGGCTGATCTGACCAGTTTTGGGTTTGAAAGAAAAATCTCCGCACGCTCCATATAAAAATGGCGAATATCTCTATAAACCATATGACATAGAGAAAGTCTCCGAATATATCAAAAAAGAATTTTGCACCTATCATCAAATTCCCTCCACAAGTTATAGCAGCTCATCAGAGAGTGATAACAATAACAGCGGCTGTTTTCCAGAGAATGTTTCTGAGAGACATAAAGGAAGTATTAGAATTTTTTTCGCAACATATAAAGTCCGTAGAGAATCATAGGTATTGCTATCACTTGATACGTCGAAAGTCCGAACCAAAAATGACTATACGGCTGGATAAATCCAACCAAAAAACGATACAAAAAATAAACAAGAATAAACACATAAAACCCTCTTTGTATCCACCATTTTCTCGAAAAAGAGTATAGTCATAAAAGAAAAACTGTAAAGAATACCATAAGGAGTATCATCTCGTAGATCATCGTCGGATGCCTGAGTACCCCATCCCCAAAATCCATCCCCCATGGAAGATTCGTCGGGAGTCCATAGGTAAAGTCTCGTATACCAGTAACTATAGCCCCAATCCTTCATACTCAGAGGCCGAGCACGATACCAGGAAGAAAAAGAATCCCAGTCGGTTGGGTAATTTTATGATAGTATTTATAAAGTTCTGCCGTGATAACTCCACCAAAGAGTGCTCCTGCGATAGATTTGGAAAGAAGAATTCCTTCAGTTGGATTTCTCCCGGGGATCATCGCTCCATCAAATGTAGAAATAAGCACGCCAAAAAACATTGCTCCAGCAATCGTAAAAATCATATATTCACTCTTCTCTTCTTCTGAAGAAAATACATCTGGAACCTCATGTTTCCGAAGGATATATTTCGAAAATATCCATGTTACCAAAAATGCTACAATATATCCTGATAGATCATAGAGAATTTTTATATGCCAGTAGTCGAAATCAAAATTTTGAAACATTTAAGAAAATTTATAAATATTCATCCTACTCTGGACCAAGGGCTGGCATATGTAAGAGCGTTGATATCATGGGGTGGAGAGCGAAGCCATTTTCATCTACTTTTTTAAGTGCAAGGCGTCGAATACGATAGATTACCTCAGGAGTACCGAGAGCAGATTGAAAGGTGAGAAAACTCTGTGATCCATCCAGCCTATATATCCCGAGGCTATGAGTTGCTCCATCTTCTATAAGAAGATATTTTGTACCGTGAAGTAAGCCCCAACCATTTACCCAAACTTTCTTCCCAAAAGGAGTATCGAACTCAATCGGTTGAAAATCATCTCAGAGGAGTACTGCTACTTTTTTCATGGTTCTATGAGTAACAATGTTTACCATCAGTATTCCCCCATCACTTTTTGTGAGCCTAAAAGAGAGGAGCTTTTCCCCTCATATTCTTTCTGCTGCAGTATCGAGTGCTTTTATATCAAATCCTTCCATAGAAATAGAGTATATCTCGTAATATCTCCTTTTTTATATCAAAGTCAAGATAACACCCCCGGCTTCTCGTATCTCTAGTCTCACGAACAGATACGAAAATACCATTTATTATATATTTTTTGCATCAAGAATTCGTTGTTTCATAGCTTCCAACTCTCCCCTTCTCTTATCAAGTATAGGCTTAATTATGAGAAGTAGACGCTCCTTCTCTTTCGGGTCAATATCGCTCGTATCGATTCCTCTTTCGATATTTTGTATTTTTTCTTGAAGTGACTCAAACACATAAGCATAGATAGTCATAATCTCACGAAGCATCCCTATGAGAAATTGGCGGAATTTCTCTCTGCCATCAAGGAGGAAGGATTTTTCCTCAATAAGCTCAGAAAGTTCCCCAATCTTCGCGATGGATCAAGTAAGATTTTTCCCAAGTGTTGGAGTAATATTCCCCTGCTTTGCTTCTACCATATCAGCCTCTAGCCTATCGAGTGAGGTCAGGAGTTCGTTCCCAGTCTCATAGAGATCCATATAAAAATCTCGCTCCTGATCCTCTCTCGAAAAAAGAAATGGCAGATGATCGAAGAGGAAAAAGTAAATAGCATAAAATACTGAGAAAGCGATAAATATAAGTCGCTCAAAGATGCCGAAAAGAATAAAAAACAGCGTGATATCAAATATAATGAGAGAAGGTATGGAGAATCCAGCAAATAGATGCAAATGTCCGAAGATAAATGGCTGACCAAAGAGGAACAAAAACATTTTGCCACCAAAACTGTTCCCATCCATTTCTCCTCCATTACTCGACTTCCAGATCATGGGCTTATGAACGAATGGTGTCAGTTCGAGAAATTCTTGCTTAATCATCCGTCCTGTAGCTATATCTACATTAAAAAATATTCTCGATTTCTTATAGAGTTCTATCTTCTCTCGAATAATGCGAAAGGCAGGTATGAGGCTTAGGATTACAAGAGTGAAAAATATTGGTAAAAAAAGAAATGTTGCGTGTATAGCCTGAAGCAAGAATCCGAGAAACATCCCACCAAATATATAGGTATGTGGGATGGAGAGGATTCCTTTTGTTTGCTCGAAAACATTTCGAGAGTTAAGAAAACCGATCTTGAGTGATTTAAATAATCCTACCGAATGAAGGAGAAAAAGCGAAAATCAAAATCGCTCCTTCTGCCTCGCGATGATAGAATCATCTATATTTTTATCGACAGCGAATATTTCCCTGAAATCGTGGATATAATTTCCTTCTTCTATTTTTTTGGGAAGGAGTTCTCTGGTGTGAAATTGCATATCCCTATGCTAGCATAAAGATTGATTTCTGTAAAATATGAAGGTGTATTATGCGATCCTTGCATCGATCTTCTCGATGATCTCACTCGCACGAACAAGCTCTGGTATCTCCATCGGGTGGATGATATCAGCGAAGTATTCCTCTGCTCGAGTCATCGCCTCTGTGAGCTTCGTCTCACCCCCAGGAGCAATCGCGACATAGCTCACACGCGCATCTCCATCGTGTGCCTCACGACGCACGAGTCCAATCTTCTCCATCGGGAGGAGGAGTCGCGTAATCCCTGATGCGGTCACTCCGATAGCATCGGCGAGATCCACTCTGCGCATCCGCTTCCCTACTGCTCTATCGAGCGCGTAGAGGATGGTGAAGTCTGACCACCCGAGTCCACCAAGCTTCGCGTCCATGCGGCGACGGAGTGCGGTGTCGATGCGGGAGAGGTAGAGGAAAAATGAGAGAGGAGTGTTTTGATTCATATTTGGAAATTAGAAAATATACTTGAGTAGTCAAGTATATTGAAAGTTATTGGAAGTCAACGAAATATTAATTAAACATTTCAGTTAGAGGATCGGAATATTCATTCCGTCTTCACATACGTTTTTTTAAAAGCACGGATAAATTTTCTCACCTTGAAAAGAATATTTTTTCCGCTTTTTTTACAGTTAGATTTCAAATAAATTTTTCTTTATCATCAGTCAAAAATAATTTTTCAAAGTAGATAAACTCTGAAAATTCATCTATTTCTACTCTTAAGTCATTTTTTATTATATCTTCTATATCACGCATGAATTTATCTATTGAATATTTGTTTCTTTCAAAATCTAATGCTATATCGTAAAAATGATATTTTCATTTTTGATAACAATCTACCTTAATATCATCTCTTACTTTATTATAATTCTCAATATAGCCAATTATAATATTTCAACCTTCGGAATTCATCATAGAAATTACTGTTTCAGCTATCTTCTTTAAATTTTGTTTCTTAAATTCTCAGTCCGCCATCTTAATTTCAATTGCAGTTGATATACTACTCTTCCACTCAATTCTCGTATTTTCCTCTTGAAGTAATTTTTCTATACTTTCCCAGTCCTCATTAAGATAACGATTAATTATTCATTCAAGATTACTAAACCATTCATAAGATTCTCTGATAAATGTTCTAATTTTCCATATCCTATCTTTAGCGTGCTGTATATTTTGGACCACTATTAGCCATTTAATGGTTATTATTAAAATTTTATCGCAGAAAGTAAAATAGTCTTGTGTTTGATTGGTATCTGAAAATAAATGTAGTCTCTTTTTTATTCAATCAATTTTAATCCATACTTCATCACTAGATAATGAATTGATTTTATTTTCAATCATTTCATCAAGTAATCGTAAAAATTTTTCTTTATTTTCAAACTTCTCTTGATATTCTTGAACTCAAGAAGTCACAAGAGTTAAGAGCTCCATTATTACAAGTTCATCAGAGAAAATATATGTAATCTTACTTAAATCTAATTTTTCTTTATTTGCATAATTCTTACACTTACTCATCTCCGATAAGCATCAAAATATAGATTCAAATATATAAGGAATTTTTACACTATTTGTCTCCATTCTCTTTTTTAATTTTCTAATTGCAATAACAAGCGCTTTTCTTTGGACTAGATTTAGTAAAATTATACGCACTATAAGTTGACTTTTTCTGAAAAGAAACTTATTCAAGTCCTTATCAAAGATTGAATAATATATTTTCCTAAGATTTATATCTTTATTTGTAATAATCCTTGTGCACTCAAAAGATAATCGCATTAAATCAATTCATAAAAGTTCACTTATTTCAGTTAATCATATTGATAAAGTTTTTCTATGCTCAAGGAAGAGATTATTTTGAAGATAGTTAAATGCTAATCCAGAACAAAGCAAAAGCAAATAAAGAAACTTATACTCATCTTTACTTTTTATTACATTTTTATCATTCAACCATAACTTAAAATAACTATTAAAATTTTCATTTCTCATTGCAGTTAAAAATATATGACATGCTTGTCATTGGCTAAATCAGGATTCGCATCCATAGCTATAGATTTCAATAATAATATCATCTAATTGTTTTAAGCTATTTGCATTTTTCAGTTTTTCAAAAATCTCAGAATTAAAATATGTCATATATAATACTAAATTAGTTTACTGGTCAGTCAATTTCGTAATTCGTACTTTATTAGAAAATATTTAATTTTTTAGTCTTCGTAGCCTTAATGTATAGTATAATCTTATAAAGTTACCCTTCCCCTCCCCCAAGCTCCAAGTACTCCACCTTCCCAAGCTGTGCACCAATAAGCCCCTGCATATCTCCATAGAGACGAGCCGTATTATCGATAACACGAGAGAGTTGCTTCTCGCGAGCACTCCACATTTTCTCCATCGCACGCTTCTCCCGATCGAGATCGTCCTTCATCGTCGAGAATGCTTCGACGATATTCTCGATTTTTGCCTTGAATTCTGGAGAGATGAGATAGTTGTAGAGGACTTCCATTTTCTCATCTTTCCCCTTCACGCTATTGCGAACTTTCGCAATCTCTATCATATGGGCTCGGAGCGCGATAGTGAGTGGGAGGACGGAGTCATAGTCGGTAACCCAGATATCACGGTAGAGACCGAATCGTGAGATTCACTCAGGGAGAACGCTTGAGACGATGACAGAGACACCTGCACCGACACGGAGGCGATCTTCCTTCAGTTTCTCGACCCATCCTTCACTCCAGGCTTTGGTATTTTTCGACTCCCAGGCGATGATACCGACGGATTGTCCGTATTCGTTCCTGACTTCTTCGATGATATCAGCTCCCTTGATCCCCTTCTCCACATCAGATATGATATCTATCGGGAAGTTTGCTTCAAGGAGGGCCTTCAGGGCGTCTTCCTGGATTTCTCCTTGGATCTGCATGCTTCATTGATTGGCCTTTCGGTTCGCATCTTCGACCGCTTTTTGAGTCATTTCGAGTTGTTTCTGGAGTTCGGCGATACGCTTATCCGATTCGAGCTTCATTTTTTCGGTATCGAACTTGGCTCGTTCTTCCGCTTGCTTTTTTGCTTCTTCCTCGACCTTCTTTCGTTCTTCCATTTTCGCTTTTTCGAGCTCGAGGGCTTGGTTTCGCTTCATGGTTTCGAATTCTTGGGCTTGCTTTAAGAATTCGAGTTCTTTGCGTCTCGCTTCTTCATCTCGCTTGCGGAGAGTTTCGAGTTCGAGAGCCTCCTTCTTGTGTGCCTCTTCGGCTTCGTCTTTTGCCTTTTTTACTTCTTCTTGTGCCCACGCGAAGGCTCGTTTCTTCATATCGGCTTCGACTTCGGCCTTCATTTTTTCTCGCATTTCTTCGAGTTCATGTTTCTGGACGTCTGAGAGCGAGAATTGGTGTCCACAGTGAGGACAAGTGATGAGATTGGTAGTAGTCATATCATCAGTGTATCCAAAGGGGTTAGACAGTCAAAAAAATCTCCCGAATGGGAGATTAACTACGTACTCTTTTGCATTCTTCTGGATCTTTGAGTGACGCGACATGTGAGCTTCCTGCATCCTGAGCGATCACATCATGGAGTCTCCTCTAGATAACTCCATATTCGGGACAACGCTTACAGCATAACATGCGCCTCACGCTCTCATCTCATAATAGGAAGTATCTCCGACTCTTCGAGCAACATTTTTTGAGACGGCTTGCATAAGATTTCTGTATCGCCATGCATCTTGATCGCGTGATCATTCTTTTATTCATTCAGAATCACCACATCAAGCGAGTAAAGCTCATGAGAGAGCAAGTGCAGCAAAAATTCTACGTTCAGGCATAATAAAAAATTATTTTATCTGAATATATATATTTTTTTAAATTGTCAATATATATTCTCAATTTTTTCCATGAAGGAAAACTATTGGCCTACATAAATATCCAAGGAGCAAGAAATCCAAGTATATAACGGAAGGTAAAGAGTATTGCGAGTCATACGATGATATTCACTGCCCATCCTTTTGCTTTCTTTGTATACTCCTCACTCTCACTTCCCCATGCCCAGAGTATTCAGGCTCAGACAAGAGCAAGAACTCAGAGAAGCATGATAATATAGATAGTCCACTTTATTATTTCACGAAAGAGATTCTGAAAGGCAGTCATACCTCGATCTACAGTACACTGATAGAGACGAGTCTCAACAGTTGCTGCTTCACAGGTAGCTTCGCTAGCGCCTGGTCATCCAATATAACAGACACAAACGGCTCAAGGGACTTTTTCACTTACGATTACCTTGAGCGGATCAGCCGCTGACACGCTCTGATTCCATCCTATAAAAGTACCAAGAAAAAGGAGGACTGTGAATATTATTCTAAATTTCATAGATTTTTATCATAAAAACAATGCTATGAGTATATCGTCAAATTGAAAAAATCAAGTGTCGACATCTGTTGCAATTATTTCAGCTTTTCCTATAATCTCCTACATGTCTCACGCATGAGGAAAAAATAGCATCACTTCCCTTGATCTTTGAATTCATGGGGAAAGATTTTTGGATGTTACTCATCTTTTTCCATTTTCGAATACCGAAGCCATAGATACTCTCGAAAAAAATATTGATACCGTACGAGGTGAGCTCATGAAGGTGCATGACTTTTCAGAAATTCAAGAGGTACGAGTTGAAACGTTTACCGATTTTCATACCCTTGATATCGCTAAGAGAGAGATAGCACATAGCCGTTGACTCACTCGATCCAAATATCAAAGCGATGATCGATACGATATCAATCTTTGTCCTCCGATCTCTATCCCAAATGATGCTCTCGATCTCAGGGGTGGTCCGATTGTAAGAAAGAAAAGATACAGTGACCTGTATCGTCGTTCACTTCCAGTCACTCTCCATATTCGCAGAGTTCTAAAAAATACAAGAGCCACTCTATGGGAATACAAGCGTCCTATTTTGGCGTTTTTTATTATCACCCTCTGACTCTGAATCCCATCTCTTGTCTACGTACAATCACTGGTAGAATGAGCCTTTAAGGAACTTGCTACTCTAAATAAATTCTCTACTCCAGCAGAAGTAATTCATGTTGTACATAAGGCGCGAGCTGGGCTTGAGCGAGCCAATATTATATTCATGCCATACCGATATATTCCAGAAAATAAGATTCGAATGGCAAAGATTGCTATTGATGGCGGACTTTCTCTGACACGAGGAATCGATACGGTAATGTCGACCATTGAATCTGGTGGCTCTGGAACATTTATTGAAGATACTCTCGGGTCAGATAATACCTTCCGACCCGTTGCGAAGGATATTAGACCTCTCGCATTTCTTGGTATCACAGAGCCCACTACGTGGATGAAAGAGAATATCTCGAGTATTACCTATTTACGCAATGAGATGAGAAAGGCTTGAAAAACCTTCGAATGAGCAACAACTATAGATCATCCAAAAGCTGAAGAAATCGCTCATATAGGAAGATGAATATCAAAACTTGCTGATATGATTGATTTTGCTATCGAAAATGAAGCATGACTCTCTCTTCTTCTTGGTGCGAATTCACCAGAACGCTATATCATATTTAATCAGAATCGTGATGAGATACGTGCCAATGGAGGCTTCCCATGATCCGTCATTACCTTTACCATGTTTAAGGGGAATATCTCCGACTACCGAACAGATGACGTGTATTATTATGACTGGAATCTTTATCCATTTAAGGAACTTCCACCACCATGATTGGCCCTTATTACTGGAACTTACGGACTCAGAGACGTAAACTATTATCCAAACTTCAGAGACACTCTCGAAAAGGCCAATGCATTTATTGAACGATCAGGTGATCCTACGGTAACAGTTTGAATAGCCCTTCATCAAGGACTTATCGAAGATATACTTGGTGATATTGGTTGAGTAACATTGAGTGGTATTTCTCTCCCGTTTACGAAGGATAATTTTTCTGAACTCATGTCAACTCTTGTGGAATCAAGATATGGAGAAAAGACATCCGCAAAAGATATACTTTCTGACTTTGTTCCGGCATTTCTCGCAAAGATTCACGAAAAACGAGCCTACGAGGAAGTTCTCACTCACCTCACAAATTCTCTCGAGGATGGTGAAATTCTTTTTGCCTCAAGAAATGCAAGAATTGATAATTTCCTCACTTCTTATAAAAAGCCTCTTCCATGGCAAAAGAAGCAAGAAGCACCTTCAAATACCCAAGTCGTGTCAGGAATAGATAGTTTTATGCAAAAAAATACTCTCTATGATCGTATTCAGAAGTACTTCCAGAAAGACATAGAAGAGAGTCCAATAAAGAATGCCACAGAAGTGAGCGCTCCGATTTCTAACAATTGGGCATATCCTGTTCTCACTTCTCTTTCAGGAAATAAGTCAGATAGATTCATCGAAAGGACTTACAGCGCTACAACCACAAAACTGAATGCCTGCCAAGTACTCAATAACCTTACCTTCACTCATAAACATACGTTTAAGCGCGAAAATGAAGATAAAATTCGATCATATCTCGATATGATTTCTGAAAAAAATATCGAGTTCCGAAATCGAATTGTTACCATTGAAGGAAAAGGAAAGAATGTAAATTATATACGACTTTTAGTGCCAATAACTTCAAGCCTTACTGGTTCAACTGCCTGAATCGAAACCACAGCCACAACAGACTACCGTGAATACGCTTTTACTCTCGAGACCCCCCTCTGAGCTACAACTTCAAAAAACTTAACGTACGTTACCCAAGTTCCATGATGCCAAAAAACAGAGGAGCTTTCTTGGTATCGTCAGCCTGGACTTAAATCCATCAATTTTACTAGTCGCTAAGAGTGAAACCTTTTTTCTGAACTTATTTCTCATACCCAAAAGCTTTTCTCGGTATTGTGAGTTTACTGTTTGGTGCAGTAGTATTTTTTTATCTTTCCTATTTTTGAGTCGATTTTTTTCCGAGTAAAGATCAAAAACTCCTCATTATAATTGATCGTTCACTCTCAATGGCCGTTGAGGACGTAAAGTCACCTCTTACGAATGGAGCACAATCCCGACTTCAAGAAGCGAAAGAAAATGCAAAAAAACTCAGTGAGACACATACACAGGTATGAGTCATAACTTATGCGAAAAATCCAACTCTTTTCGTGCCAATAAGTGAAGCTCAACATTCGGTCCTAAGCTTAATCGAAAGCATAATTCCTGAAGCCGATGTTTGAGGAAGTGACCTTCCTCTTGCACTCGAGTTCGCAAAAAATCTCTATGAAAAAATACCTCTTGAGGTTATTATATTCACGGATGGTTGAAGCACCTGAACAACTCCATTTCCAGAAATGCCAAAAAATTGGAGAATATCACTCTTCCCTATTTGAAGTGAAAATTGAGGAAAAATACCTCTCGGTTATAATGCTCAAGGTGAGAAAAGGTACAAGTACTATTCCTGAACTGAAGTTATAGTTTCCTATAGTCCAGAAACTCTTAAACTTATCTCAAAAAAAATAGGAGCAACCATCCTAACCAACAGAGAAGATCTCGCCCAAGAGAGGAATGAACTATATTCATTCTTTCAGTACAATCGGTACTATATCATAGCAGGATTACTAACAATTTTAGGACTTCTCCTCCATCCATATGTGAGAAAAAAATAATGCAAAGAACATCCTATCCGGTTTTTTCCTTCTTATCATTTTCTGATGGGTCGTTTTTTTTCTATTCATATTCTTTAAGCTTTCAGAAGAAAAAACTCTAACCACCTATAAAGAATCTCTACTGATTATCGCAAGCCGATGACGGTTTTGAAATATAGAAAAAATTTCTTTTTGAGAAAATCTTCCAAACAAATATCTTCATGAAATTATTTGAGACACACACTATCAGAGAGGACAATACAGTGATGCAATACGCTCCTATGAGGAGGCCTTAATGATTGAGAAAGATTCTTTCATTGAACAGAAAATTTCCCTCCTAAAAAACAGAAAAAGCGAAACCTCTTCATGAAATACTTCACAATCTGGTAGTGCAAATGAAATACTCGAAAATACCCTTGATCGAATACAAAAGAATGAATCAAACCGAGGAAAATATATCGGGAACTGACAGACGTATTCGCAAATTCTCCCGAGTTTCCAAGTAGATAATAAAGAAGTAATTGACTGGTAATATGCTTAAAAGACTTTTGATTTCCATTATTATACTCTACCAGAGATACCTTTCCCCAGATCACTCTATATGGGCAAGAGCTCTGAATAGACCCCCGTATTGTAAACATATTCCAAGTTGCAGTGATTACACAAAAGAGGCAATAGAAAATAAATGAGTCATCTTAGGTATTCTCAAATGAACTTGGAGAATTCTCAGATGTAACCCCTGGTCAAAAGGATGATATGATCCGGTGGAAAAGCCACGAATCAAGTTATAAGAGAATCTTGTATACCTCCCTCGTTTTTCTTTTCCTTCCCTTGCTTTTATCTCTCCTCCGAGTATTATTGTATCTATGCAAGGAATCCCTCACTATATCCAAGAAAATTTTGATATATCGTTTCTTTCAGCATTCAAAACACATGCAAAAGCACGATACTACTTTGAGATAACAACACACGATGATATACTTCTCCTCCCTGAGATTTTCTGGTTTTCCGAAGAGCACTCGATTCCCCTATTTATGATAGCATGAGGTACAAATTGCCTATTTGCATTTGATACCTATGAGGGCATTATTATTCGCAATCGGTATGCATGATATAGCGAACCATATGGCGATGGAGAAAAAAACTTCATACGAGTACATAGCTGAGAAGTAACGACAAATCTCGCTATAAAGCTCTACCAAAGCTACAGTATTTCGACTCTTGTTCCTTGGGTATGACTTCCTGGAACACTCTGATGAGCCTGCATAGGGAATGCATGATGTTTTTGACTTGAAATGGCAGACCTCTTCGTGGAAGCAAGAGTTCTTGATATGAACACCTGAGAAATTTCTCTCTACAAAAAATCAGATATGTGATATCAGTATCGAGAAAGTGTCTTAAAAGAAGATAAAACTCAATTTGTTATAGACATGGTTCTCGATATTTCACCGAAATGATGAACCTATGAGAGCTATACTCCATCAAACCTCCAATCGCTTCGAAAACTCAAGCAACCTCCTGGTTTCTCATGTGGCTCATTTTTTAAAAATCCAAAAATTGAAGAATTTCATACATTCATCGGCGGAAATGAAGATCTTATTGGCGAAAGATGACATACAGAAAGCCTAAGTGCATGAATGCTCATCGATAAAGCATGACTCAAATGAAGTCGAGTTTGAGGAGTACATGTAAGTGAACGACATGGAAATTTCTTTATTAATGATCAGAAGTGAACCTGGAAAGACATCCTCGAACTTCGAGATATCGTGAAAGAGTGAGTAAAGAAAAAATATGACATTGAACTTCATGAAGAAGTCAGGATTATTTCTCAACCTACATAATCTATGTTTACTCATAAAACGTTAAATTTTCCTGAGCACTTCCTTCTCGATGCACCGAGAATTGATGAAATATTTCAATTACTCGATAGTACGGTTGTAAGTGAGCAATATGGACTTATTGACCTCGCTTTTCTTCATGACGGCGAGATCCAAGAGCTGAATAGAACCTATAGAGGAATCGATGCTCCGACGGATGTTTTGTCTTTTCATTATGTGGATGATTACAGCTTTACGGAGGTTGATAGTATCGTCGGGGAGATTGTCCTCTCGGAATCAAAGATTCTTGCTCAAGCAAAAGAACACAATCACTCACCTCGCGAAGAATGCGAAATACTTATCATTCATTGACTCCTTCATATTCTCTGATTTGATCACGAAACTGACTCAGACTTCGAGGAAATGTGGGAACATGAATCAAAAATACGAGAAACTCTATGACTCAATCTCGAAAGATAATTTTTTAACTTCCTAATTATGGTGCAAAGACTCCATCGTGCTCAGGAAACATGAATCATAAACCCTTCAATATCACTGGAAAGTCGTGAATGACGCATTCAACTTGCAAAGGCTATTTGACCAGTCATGTGTGCCATATTTGCAAAGATTGCATCAGCATTTGATGGTCATAGTAGGATTGACCTTCCAAATGGAAAAGCCCTATGCTATGATTTTCACGATGAATATTGAGTCACATTTCGATGTTGAGCCTATATGAAAGTCTCAATCCCCTATGATTTTATTCATGCTATAGATGAATGAACCGTTGAAAAAATGGATCAAATGATATGAAAATGGGAATTTTTATTCAATGGGAATGATATCCCTCCCCAACTCTGGTGTGATAATCCACATTATGACGCAAAAAAAACCGCTGCAGCGGTTCCTAAAAATGTAGATAAAGCCCTTAGTGATTCATGATCAGATCCTTCAACAAGATGATGACGTATGCTTCGTAAACTTCTTCCTGAGAGAGTATCGAAAATCATAAGTGATGAAACCTCAGAACGCTGAGTCCCGAAGCTTAGACAGACTGAATTTGTAAAATTCCCTACCCTTTTTATAAAAAAGCGAGAAAATATCTAAGGAAAACTTGCAATTTTGCTTTTCTTCATATAATCACTCTACCACACCTTGGCGGGGTAGCTCAGTGGTAGAGCAGAGGCCTGAAAAGCCTTGTGTCGACAGTTCGATTCTGTCTCTCGCCACCACAAACAAATAAAATCTCCTTTCTTAAAGAAGGAGATTTTTCATATATGTTATTCCTCTTGTTAAATAAACTTAAAAAAATATTAACTCAAGGTTTGTATAATCTTTTTTCAGAGCAATTGTCCTGGTTTTTCGATAAGATAGTATGTTATAGTAGAGAGAATAACCGTTCCAAGAACTAATAGAAAAAAATGCAGCACCGACAAAACAACTCCGCTCGATAGAGCACTAAAATCAGCCAGAGTTAGCACTCAAAAATATTTATCCTTTGCACCAAGAATAATATAATGAGTAAGGTACATACTATAGCTAATTTTTCATATATGCATCGTTATACGATTTACAAAAAAACGTAAATAGTGCGAAGAAAGGTAGTATGCAAAAAACATAAGAAAAAGACTCGATCAAAAGGTAGTAAGATAGTATGGTAAACATCTATTAAGATGTGAGAATCAGAGGAAGTATATTGAACTTAAAAATACTACCCCCAAAATACTAACTGCTATTAAGCAGTATTTAAAAACCTTTTGATATGAAAATCTCTCACGTTCTTTGATAAGAAAATAAAGAGTAAATCAAAGAAAGAATACTGGGAGTTGTGCCGGAAGAAAAAAACGAAGAAAATTTATCCAGAGATCCTCGTCGGGTATAAGTGGCTTTAGTTGAAAATAAAGGATTAGTCCTGCTCAAAAAAGGAAAGAAATGAATGTTCAAAATAATGCTCTTCTTAAAGTATTTATATAAGTGAATAAAAACGGAATCATAAGATAGAATATCATCTCGATTGCCACAGACCACTGCCCTGGAACAACAGGGTTAATCCAATAGGGATTCCAGCCATTAGTAAAGGTAAGTATGGAAAGAATACCCTCGACTGGAATATGTGCTTCTTTGAAAAAATAAAAAAACAAAAATATGAGATAAAACAATGGTGCGATACGAAAAAATCTTCGAATAAAAAAGAATAGAAAAGGATATTTTTCATGACTTGTTCTCTTCTCCATAGAAAGAAAGAGAGTGAGAGCGCTCATAATGTAAAACAACTGTACTCATCTAGCTCACAGATCTGTAAAGGTCAGAATAAAAAAATTATTTGATATCGTTCAGAATTGATGAAAAAAAAGAACTCATAAAATTGCCCATCATCGAAGAGCATCTATATATTTATACTTATAGACTTCCATTATAATTCTATTAACGGTATATACTTAGTGAAGTATAGGGATATTCGAATAATATCAAAAAGATATAGCCCCTTTGCTATTCATCTATAGATTTCGCACTCGATTTTATCGCAGCAACAATCTCCTTCACCTTGTCAGATTCTGGTAAATTATAATTAATTGTAAGAGTTCATTTACTTAGAGTAATCGTTTCCTTTACTTGAGTAGGTACAGGGTTTCCGATTTTTGTATACATCACTTGAACTAATGCGCTCTCAAAATTCGCCGTAAGCTCATCTTTTAGATCAATAGCAAGGGTATGTCATTTTTTATCTTGAGTAGCATATCAGCGATAGAAAGCATACTTCGGAAGAGATAATTCGTAATCAAATATTGTATTTTTATAGGTTTGATAGGCAATAAGATTCGATCAAGTCCCCTGAGGAGAAGTCTCCTCGGCAACTATTTCTGATGAAACAGTTCAAGTTGAAATAACGCCTGAATTTACTTCTTGTTGAATTTTACATTGGCCCTTATAAGCAAATGTTACACGCGCTATATCAAGTTCACATCGATTACTATAGGTCTTGCCATTAATACCACAAACTGGATTAAACTCCTTAGTACATCATTCAATTTTTATCTCCTCATACAGGGGCTTATCGGTATGATTTTCATGGCTATTATGTAAAAATTTTGATGGAATACTAAAAAAGGCTTCTAGTGCAACCATAAAAATTATGGTCACAAAAATAAGAAATGATTGACCAAAATAATTTTCAGCATGAGTTCTTATGGGCTTAACAAATGTGGTTCATTTTGTTTTAGAAGCAGAATCAGTAAGCTTTTTGAGTCAAACTTTCTTAATTGGCATAGAAGTTAAGTTATGGATAGTGTTATTTTCAAGAAATTTTTACGAAAAGCAAGAATCCTCGCAAGTTTTCTTCTTGACTCTCATCCAAGAAGCATATATAGATAAAAACTCCCATCTGACCATGGGAGTTTTTTTAAAGCTTTTAGAGATATCACTAGACAAGACTTGTGCTTGCTGTCGTGATTTCAAAGTGATCATCGAGATAATCCTCTGGCGTATTACCATCTGATTCGTGTGAGAAGAATTCTCCCACGTCACGATTATTTTCAAAATATTTAAGAGTTGGGATCAGTCGTCCGATAATCACATTTTCCTTGAGTCACTCAAGATTGTCAATTTTTCGAGATGTTGAAGCATCAACAAGTACTCGAACTGTTTCCTGAAATGATGCCGCAGAAAGCCATGATTCAGTAAAGAGAGAAATTTTTGTAAGCCCAAGAAGCATTTGTACTCCAATTGCTTGCTTTTGTCCGAGAGATTGAAGCTCACGATTCTCCTTCATGAATCGAATGATATCAACAATATCACCAGGAAAGAATGTAGAATCTCAAGCATTAGTAATACGAACCTTAGAGAACATTTGACGAACGATAAGTTCGATATGTTTTGCATTCACCGTTTGACCTTGAGATGAGTAAATCTCCTTAATATCTGATACGATATAAAGCTCTGTAGCAAGAGGACCTGCTGTATCCATAAGCATTTGGAGACTCACATGACCTTCGGTGAGTTTTGAACCTATTTTTACAGTATCACCTTCTTTAATAAGAATATTTCTTCCTGCTGGAGCAGAGTACGTAACTACTTCTGGAGCAAGATCTTCAATGGTGATAACATCATCTGTTACTTTTGTTACCCGTCCAGCATGAAGAGCTTGAACCTTTTGCTTTGAATCTTTTCATTTTGCAATGATTTGTTTTGGTTCAACATTATCTCATTTCTTTACCAGAAGATTCATCTCAACCTCAGCGATATAGTACTCACGTGATTGTTTTTCAAGGGCTTCAAGAGTAATTTGAACTTCCGTTCCTTCCTTTTCGATACTGACGATTTTTCCATCAAATCAAGCAATTGAGGCAAGATATTTTGGATTTCGTGCTTCGAAAAGTTCTTCAACGCGAGAAAGACCAGCAGTAATATCCCCTCCTTCCTTTGCTACTCATCCTGAGTGGAAGGTACGCATTGTAAGTTGCGTTCCTGGTTCACCGATTGACTGCGCAGCGATAATACCTACCGGAGTACCAAGAGCAACGATATTTGCTGTTGCAAGATCGAGTCCATAACATTTCTGACAAACACCCTCTTCCGTTTCACACGTAAGAACTGATCGAACTGCAACTTTATTTGCGGTTGATTCCATTACTGATTTAAGGATTTCCTTTGTGATAAGTGTTCCTTCTGGAATAACAAGTTTTCCCTTCTCATCGAGAACATCAGCAGCAGTAAATTTACCGAAAATCTTATTTTCAAATGTATCGCCAAAGAGTGATTTTTCCTCACTTCGATCAAATACCTCAAATTGAAGCGTATGACAGTCATGTTCTCTTACGAGAATATTTTGAGCCGCATCAACCAGACGACGTGTAAGGTATCCTGATTGAGCTGTTTTAAGAGCCGTATCAGCCTTACCCTTTCGTCAACCGTGTGTCGCAATAAAGTATTCAAGAGTTGAGAATCCTTCTTTCAGGTTTGACTTAATTGGAAGTTCGATAGTTTTTCCAGTTGGAGAAACCACAAGACCCTTCATACCACAGAGCTGAGTTACATTTCCCCAGTTACCACGAGCTCCAGAATCCACAAGATTATAGATTGGATTCTTATTATCAAAGTTCTTTTTCATCTCTTTTTCGATTCGAGATTTTACCGCACTCCAAACCTGGAGTGACTGAAGGTAACGCTCATCTTCTGTTACAAGTCCATGCCAGTGGGCTTTTTGGATTTCCTTAATTTTTTCTTCTCCTTCTCGTACAAAGTCATATTTTTCATCAGGGATGTGCATATCAAATGCCGAAACGGTTAGTCCAGACATTGTAGCATAACGGAATCCAAGGTTTTTAATAGCATCCGCAAGGTAGGCAGTAGCTTCACTTCCAAAAAGCTCAAATGAGCGAGAAAGAATCTTTTTAGCTCCACTCTTTCCTATAGTTTCATTTACATATTTAAGCTCTACAGGAAGAATCTCATTGAAGAGGTATCGACCATAAGTAGTATCAATAAGTTTTCCATCAATTCTAATTTTTACAGGAGTATGAAGAGTGATTACTTTATTTTCATAAGCAATCATAACATCATCACCGTTTGAGTAAACAAGATTAAAATCACCTGCATCAATCTTCGTAAGATAGTAACATCCGAGAATCATATCTTGCGAAGGAGCAACGATTGGCTCCCCGTTTGATGGATTGAGCATGTTCTTACTCGTTACCATAAGATTTGAAGCTTCGTTTTGGGCTTCTATAGTAAGAGGAAGGTGCACCGCCATCTGATCACCATCAAAGTCAGCATTAAACGCTGTACAACAAAGTGGATGAAGTCGAATCGCTTTACCATCAATAAGTGTTGGTCGGAATGCTTGGATACCAAGACGGTGGAGTGTTGGAGCACGGTTGAGAAGTACATACTTTCCTTCAATAACCTCATCAAGCGTATCCCAAACCTCTTTTGTTTTTTCTTCGATTGTCTTCTCAGCATGCTTTACATTGTAAGCAAGCTCCTTTTCGATAAGCTTTCCTATAACAAAAGGCTTAAAGAGAGTAAGGGCCATAAGTTTAGGAAGACCACATTCATTCATTTTTAATTCTGGTCCAACAACGATAACACTACGTCCTGAATAATCCACACGCTTACCAAGAAGGTTTTGACGGAAGCGACCTTGCTTTCCCTTAAGAATGTCAGCAAGAGACTTTAGCTTCTTCTTTGTTGCCGTCGTATATCCTGGGCGATTTGAACGAACATCACCATTCAGAAGCATATCTACCGCTTCTTGAAGCATACGCTTCTCATTCTTCAGGATAACTTCTGGAGCGCCAAGTTCGGTAAGTTTACGAAGACGGTTGTTTCGGTTAATAACACGTCGATAGAGATCATTGAGATCTGAAGAGGCAAAACGCCCTCCATCGAGTTGGATCATCGGACGAAGATCTGGAGGAAGAATCTGGAGAGCTCCAAGGATGAAGTTCTCTGGACGTTGTCCAGACTTAAAGAGTGAAGATGCGAGCTTAAGTTTTTGGAGGATCTTCTTATGCTTACTTTTTGGAGAAGCCTTAAGTTCTGCTTGGTTTTCTGCAATAAATTCTTTGAGATCAATTCTTTCAAGAAGAGTTTTGAGGTACTCAGCACCGGTTCCTCACTTAAAGACATGAGGAAATTTATCATAGAGGATTCTATAATCAAGTTCACCGATAACTTCAGCCTCCTTAAGAGACTTAAGAAGATCTTTAAGTTTATTGTACTCTGTATCAAGCTCATCAATACGACGAGTATGAAGAGTTTCAAGTTCGGTAAATTCCTTTTTGCTGATCTTTTTTTCTTCTAATTGAAGAGTGAGATCACCGACAGTTTGTTGAACTTCTTTTTGGAGAGTAATTTTTTGATTTTTATACGCATTATCAAGCTCCTTAAGTGCTTCATCTCGCTTTTCTTCAAATACATCAGTAACGATATACGAAGCGAAATATACAACTTGCTCAAGCTTCTTTACAGAAATATCTAGAAGAAGTCCGATACGAGATGGAACGCTCTTTAGGTACCAAATATGTGCCACAGGAGCAGCAAGCTCGATATGACCAGTGCGTTGTCGGCGTACCTGAGATGTAGTAACTTCCACACCACAACGCTCACAGATAACTCATTTATATCGAATACGCTTGTATTTTCCACAAGCACATTCGTAGTTTTTACGTGGACCAAAAATCTGCTCACAAAAGAGTCAACCTCTTTCAGGACGTTGAGTACGATAGTTAATCGTCTCAGAGATAAGAACTTCACCGTAAGAAAGGGCACGCACATCTTCTTTTGAAGCAAGACCGACACTTACTCCATGGAGATTGTCGAGATTCTTACCGACAGTAATATCTCGGCGTCCAGCATGCTTACCAATCTGAGAATAGTCCGTGATTTTATCATTGAGGAAATTCTCAAGATCTTTTGTCATTGGAAACATAAGTAATAGTTTTTAGGGATAGAATTTATTCTGAGGCCAATCCCACAAAGTTTCACACCACGAAAGTGAAGAGTTCATGGAGGAACATATATTTCCTTTTCTCTCGGATAATACCATATGAAACTTGTGGCAGGATGTTAAATTCTTAGAGTTATTCTCTATCTTTTTCATCTTCAGGGAGGCTTGTAGTCACAGGAATTTCTTCCTTATTTTCTGTTACCTCAGGGATATCAACTTCAACATCAAATTGTCCTTCAAGTTTCTCGAGTTCTTCAAATCGTTCTTTCATTTCTGCCTCAAGTATTTCAACCTCATCTTGTGAGAGAAGATCAATATTCAGGTTAAGTGCTTGAAGTTCACGAAGAAGGACATTAAATGATTCTGGAACGTTTGGACGACGAATCTTCTTTCCCTTAACGATTGCCTCGTAAAGTTGAGTACGACCATTAATATCATCAGATTTAACCGTAAGCATTTCTTGGAGAATGTTTGCTGCACCATATCCTTCGAGTGCCCATACTTCCATTTCTCCGAGACGTTGACCACCATTTTGAGCCTTACCTCCGAGTGGTTGCTGAGTTACCATTGAGTATGGACCAACTGAACGTGCATGGATTTTATCCTCTACGAGATGATGGAGCTTTAACATGTACTTTACTCCAACCATAGTTTTTTCCTTGAAGGCTTCACCTGTTTTTCCATTGAAGAGTTGTACTTTTCCATCACTTGGAAGTCCTGCCTTTTGCATAAGCTCTCAGATAGCATCAGTTGAAAGACCATTTAATATTGGAGTAGCAACCTTGATACCAAGCCTACTTGCAGCTCCACCAAGGTGAGTCTCGAGAATCTGACCGATGTTCATACGAGAAATAACACCGAGAGGATTGAGAATAATATCCACAGGAGTTCCATCTTCCATGAATGGCATATCTTCAACCGGAACGATACGTGAAACGATACCCTTGTTTCCATGACGACCAGCCATTTTATCACCAACTTCAATTTTACGAGTCTGAGCAACATAAACCTTAACTTGCTTGAATACTCATGTAGGGAGATTATCTCCATCTTCACGACGAAGAACGTGCACCCCGATAACCTTACCACCTGATCCTGAAGGAAGAATAAGGGATGAATCTTTTACGTCTTTACTCTTATCACCAAAGATTGCTCGAAGAAGTCTTTCTTCAGGAGAAAGCTCTACCTCACCCTTTGGAGTAACTTTACCAACGAGAATATCACCAGATCGGACATACGCACCAATACGAACGATACCCTCAGCATCAAGATCTTTGAGCTTTTGTGTTGAAACATTCGGTATGTCATTTGTAGTACTTTCAGGGCCGAGTTTTGTTTCTCGAACATCCATGACGTACTCATTAATATGGACTGAAGTATAGTAATCATCCTGCATGAGACGCTCAGAGATAATAATCGCATCCTCATAGTTATATCCTTCCCATGGCATATAAGCAACGCGAAGATTGCGCCCAACAGCAAGTTCTCCATTATCGATAGATTGACCATCGGCAAGAATACGACCTGCTTCGAATTTTTCACCTGGTGCAACACGAGCCCACTGATGAACAATCATATCATGGTTTGATCGCTCAAAAGTACGTAATGGATAGGTTACTTTCTTGCCATTCGCATAAAGTATAGATATGTGTTTCGCATCAACACCGATAACCTCACCAGCATCTTCAGCCTTGATTACATATCCTGAACCTTCCCCAATAACTCGCTCCATACCAGTACCAACAACTGGAGATTCTGCACGGACGAGAGGAACCGCTTGACGCATCATGTTTGTTCCCATTTCGGCACGAGTCGCATCATCATGTTCGAGAAATGGAATAAGTGTTGTCGTTTCGCTCATGACTTGTTTCGGAGAAATATCGATATGAGTTACTTCCGCAACGTATGCTACGGTTGCTTCAGACGCCTTACGAGCTGATATACGAGTATCGATAAAGTTTCCATAAGCATCAACGGGAGTATTTGCTTCGGCGACAATAAGTGAACGTTCTTCATATGCATCTACATACTCGTAATCATCCGTAAGAAATCCACGAACAGTAATTGTTTTTTCACTTACATTTTTTACGATTTCTTTTGCTATTTCTTCTGTAATAAGCGTTTTTTCTGCAACAATGATTTTTCCCTTTTCATTCTTAATGTCATCGAGAGTTATTCTGTTTAAGAGTGACTTTTCAGAATTTTCTACGCTATGAGCAATTTTTCGAAATGGCGTAGTAATAAAACCGTACTTATCAACTCGAGCATATGAAGAGAAGTGAAGCACAAGACCAATATTTGGTCCTTCAGGGGTTGCAATCGGACAGATTCGACCATATTGTGTTGGATGAACGTCACGAACCTCAAATGAAGCACGTTCACGAGTAAGACCTCCAACTCCCAGTGCTGTTACACGACGTTTATGAGCAAGTTCAGAGAGCGGATTTGATTGATCCATAAATTGAGAAAGTTGGTTCGTACCAAAAAATTCTCGCATTACAGCAATCATCGGACGAGAGTTGATAAATGACCCTGGAACCGCATCCTCAAGATCAGTAATAATCGTCATGCGATCCTTTGCAATCTTCTCCATACGAGCAAGTCCAACCTTCACCTTATCATAAACGAGCTCACCAACTGAGCGAACACGTCGATTTTCAAGGTGATCAATATCATCAGCAAAAAATCATGGACGACCATCAACAAGAGAGAAAAGGTATTTAAGACCTGCAAGAAAATCTATCCCCATAAGAACCTGATCAGCTTCTTTAGCGTCAACAAGTTTCTTATGATCTGAGTAATGTGATGATAGCTTTCGGTTAATTTTTATACGTGCCACATCTCCAAGCTCAAATTTCTTCGCATCAAAGAAGGTTGACTGAAAGAGTTGCTCCACGCGCTCATCAGTACCAAGATCACCTGGACGCATAAGCTTATAGATAGCATAAAGCGCCTCCATACGATTTTTTGTTTTATCTTTTTCAATTGTTGGAGCAATATACTTTGTAATCCACTCATCTTCCCCTTTAAAAGCTCCAAGAATATCTGCATCTGATTCGAGCCCAAAAGCACGAAGAATTACTGTCATTGGAATCTTTCTTTTTTTGTCGATCTTCACATTCACAACTCCTCGTTTTTCAACTTCAACCTCGAACCAACTTCCACGGTGTGGAATAATCTTAACTCCATAAAGACCTACTTGTTTTGGATCTGGAGTAAAGAACATACCCGTAGAACGAATAATTTGATTTACAATAATACGCTCGATTCCATTTACAATAAATGTACCCATTTCTGTCATAAGTGGAATACCACCAAGATATACATCTTGTTCTTTAATTTCACCTGATTGTTTATTGAGAAGCTCAAAACGCACCTTGAGTGGAGCCTCGTAGTTGAGATTCTTTCGTTTACAGTCAAAGACTGAATATTTTGGTTCTTCAAGAGAGTAACTCTTATAGTAGATAGAGATTTTTTCTCCTGAAAAGTCATCAATCGGAAATACTTCTTCGAAAGCCTTTCCGAGACGACGACCCAAGAAATCATTATATGAATCAAGCTGAACTTCAATAAGTCCAGGAAGCTCAAGAATGGTTCGATCATCTGTAAAATAGTGTCTTCCTTGAACATGATATAACGACCCCAGGTCATTTCCAGAGGTTACAGTGGAAGAAACTTTCGTTTCTTTAGTTTTTGCCATGGATAAAAGAGATTAATGGTAGAATTGAGAAAACTCAAGATTCCTGTCTCAAAATTGAGAGCAACAAAAAATTTTTCGCCTCATGTAATTTCAGAATACTTCTCTACGCCATGACAAGACCGAGTTTTAGCATTTCTGATAGGCACGAAAACGCCCCGAGGGAGAACTACAAAATCATACGTTCCTCGAGGAAAACGTCGAAATTATAGCAAGCTTTTATTAAATAGCAAAGAATTTTGTTTTTTTACTTAAAAAGTGGTACTGTGATGGCATGAAAAAAGAAAAGTATAGATACAAAAGCAATGCGATTCCCTTTTATTTACAAAGTGGAATATTTTTTAGTATACTCTTTCTTGTAACAAGCATATGGATCTATGCCTCACCATATTCTGACAGTCTTATTAATGTAATTGGCATTTATGGGAACCCTTACAGTTATTGAGTTTTTGATTCAAGTGGAGGGTGAGGTAATGGAGGAAGATCGATTTTCGTCGAAGAATCCCTTGAGGCAAGTGTTTGAGGTGATGTCACCTATCTTGATACGAGCACTATCCCCCAGAAGCTGACTGGAAACTATTTTGTTGAAAGTGTTGGCTGGGTAAACTTTGATAATGTTGAGCTTATACCCCCAGCGAACATGAGCGCGATGACTCCATGGAGTCTTTCATGATATACTTGGAGTGAAAATGCAGGATACATCGACTTCAGTACCCCTACTGATAATAGTTACGACTGAGTAAGTTACACTCCAGGAACAAAAGTATTTTCTTGATTTGCCTGGAGCGAAAATCTCGGATATTTAGCATTTACAGAAGTGAGTGTTAATACCGATTTTAAAAATAAAACGAAGATTCTCTGAAATATTGGTTGAAAAAGAGCTTTCGATATAGAGTACACTCTCTGAGTAAAATTTTCAAACGTGAATACGAGTGAAATATTAAATTCGATACGAAAAAATATCTGACTCATGACTCGAAACATACAATCGAATCATATGAATACCGTATCGAATACAAATAATTTCCTTGAGTCATTTACGTACTATAAATGAATTGATATAACTGATCCGTGAACAAAGCTATCAGGAAATCATTTAAAATCTGTCATTGTAGAATGAGGAAACATTTATATCGATAATGATGTAATAAAAGACAACTCAGTGGATGCCGCTCGAGCAATCATTGCTATAAAAGACGAAAATGGTAATGGGGGAAATATTTATATTGCCTGAAATGTAAGAAATATTTACTCCTCACTGGTGGCTGAGGGGAGCATCTATTCTTGAGACCAAAATGAAATATACAACATCCAGACAAGTAAGCTTACTCAGCTTCCAAAAAATCAACTCTATATCCTCTGAGCTGTAATATCAAGAAATACTATCGGTGGATCATCTTTAAGTCCAAATCCTGTTTGTCCTTATACAGAAACAAACTGTAACTACTCAAATTCATATAAATATGATTTTAACTATTTTCGATCCTATGATCCTCTGGATTCAGGAAGTCTCTGATCAGATAAAACATGATACAGTGAATATTCAGTAATTATTGAAAGTGATCCAAAAATCCAGGGTTCACCGCCACCTGGCCTCGATAACATTTAAAATATTCTTTACATTATTTTATGATACAATCGCTCCATTCAAAAATCCTATTGTCATCAGTGCTCATTGCTTTTTTTACACAAAATAGCATAGCACTTACTCCAGTAAGTCCTCCAAGCTCAAGTAGCGCCCCAGCATGAGGGTATTTTTCTCGATACTTCCAAAATATGACAGGCAATCCTTGTGCAATACCTGGTCAGGCAGTAGTTGGATTTAATTCAGTTGCCGGAAATAGTTACATGACTCCAAACTGCAGCTATCTTTTTTGGCTCTTTAATGGAGGATGAGAAATTGAATATACGGGAAATACACGAATTATAGGAAATCTTACAGTAACCTGAAATATATGAGCCGGATGATTAACTGCAACCAATATAAATACTTCAAGTATTAATAGCAATCCTATTGGGAATTATGTCAGTGTTCCAAATTTAACAAATCTTAGTGCAGGATCAATACCTAAAGCTCTTTCATCCATGACGCCAAATGTTCTCTGAAACTCAAATATCTTTGAAAATGCATCTTGATATATTTGAATTGGAACAAGTAACCCACTCTGAGGACTTCACATAAGATGATGAAGTGCTACAATCTACTTCCAAGATCCTTTACGGGCAAATGATATCTGGAATATTGATCATTATTCAGACAACGGAAGACTTGCTTTCATGGCGTTAGATGGTGCTGGCGTTCCACAAAGAGAAGTTATTAGCTACTGACTCAATGGAAATATTTGAATATGAACGAGTAACCCTGGTTGACCACTTGAAATCAAGTCATCAAGTGATAATGCCCTGCGACTCACACAATTGGACCCAGCAGATGGATGGAACTATATCGAACTTAATAGCAATGGAGGAGGAAGAAGGTGGTGGTTTGGATCTGACTCAAGTGGAAATTTTCATATCTCCCGCGATTGAGCCTGAGGCACGGCAGTTCATATCTCAAATGCAAATTTAGAAGTAAGTGGCACCATAAAGATTTCCTGATGAACTCCAGGACCTGGAAAAGTACTCACGAGTGTTGATGCGAATGGAAATGCAACATGGCAAAATTGAGCTGGGTCACTTGGTGTGAGTATAATTACTAATGGAAAATCAATGTCAGATGGCGACTATAGTTATGTAAACTCAAGTAGCACCGTCTTGCAAGTATCTGTGACTGGTGAGGGGGAATTTGCAAATTTTGAAATTTATGTCAATGGACAACTCGTTGCTGACCCAAATTCAGATGGGGATGGATCCGTATCATCAACTATATTCGTTCCACCAGGACAATCTTTACGAGTCGTTGTACATGATCCTATCCGTATCTCAATATTAGCATTTGCTGGTGGATTAGACTGTAATTCTGTTGGCTTATATTCACTTTGTGCCGTTGGAACATGGTATACTTGAGCATGGAGTGGTTGGTCATCCTATAGTTGTCCAGATTCAGGATGACCAATTGATTACCGAGATAGAACTGTTGAATGTAGAGATGCCTGATGAAATAGCCTTCCAGACATGAATTGTAGTGGAGCAAAGCCACAAAGTCATGAGGAAGTTTGACCTGCCTGCTTTACAGGTTGAGCATAGATCTAGCACTTAGTCAATGATCTATAAAATTCATGAAATTTTCCCGCGAGTATTGCTTCGCGGGATTTTTTAGCGAGCAAAAGAAGATATTCAATATTATGAAGAGAGAGGAGAGCTCAACCAGTCGCCTCTCAAACATTAATAAGATGACGAAGATATCCGAGAGAATATTTTTTTGAGACACTCGTTTCGAAGCCTGGAGCCATAGGAATTTTTTCTTGACTATACTTATATTTTTCATTGCCAATTTTGAGATTTCCGAAGGAGGTAAAGACCTCTCCATGTCGACCAATTCGAGTCGGAAGAACACAGTCCATCATATCAATCCCTCGAGCAATTCACTCAATCAAATCTTCGGGAGTGCCAACTCCCATAAGATAGTGTGGTTTTTCTTTTGGGAGAATTGGTTCGAGTACATCAAGGATTCTATACATATCTTGCTTACTCTCGCCCACCGAAAGCCCTCAGATAGCAATTCCAGGAGTATCAAGCGAAGCAATATAATGTGCTGATTCCGCTCGAAGATCATCATAAATTACTCCCTGAATAATAGCAAAAAGTGCTTGAGGATAGAGTCATTTTTTCTTACGAATTTCTTCATTTTTAAGCCATTGTTCTTTAGAGCGAAGTGCCCAACGATGGGTTCGTTCCATGGCAGCTTTTGCATATACATGAGTTGAACCTCCTGGTGCACATTCATCAAACGCCATAATAATATCAGCACCAAGGGATGACTGCATATCCATAACTTTTTCTGCGGAAAAAAAATGCTTTGAACCATCAAGATAGGAGCGAAAATGAACTCATTCTTCGGTAACTTTTGCAAGTTTCTCTCCATTCTCATTCGTCATCCCAAGTCCAAGTGAAAAAACCTGAAATCATCCAGAATCAGTTAAAATTGGAAGTTGAGTATTCATGAAATTATGAAGTCATCCGAATGACTCGACTACATCACACCCTGGTCTCAAGTAAGAGTGATAGTTATTGACTAACATAATCTCTGAACCGATTTCTTGAATTTGATCGGTTGTAAGTCATTTTATAGCTGACCGAGTACCGACTGGCATAAATATTGGGGTATGAACCATTCCATGAGGAGTTATGAGCGTTCAAGCTCGCGCTGATCCATCCATTGCATCAAGAGAAAATGAAAATTGAGTCATAAAAAAACCATCAATAAATGATGGAAGTATAGAAGCAAGTGATTTTTCTCCAAATCTTTATATTGGAAATAGCGACAAATTAATTTTTCATCAAATAACTATTTTTTGACTATAAAGTCGTTTCATTGCTTCATCTCTAATAGATATGTTTGTAGTGAGAACACGCCGAATATAGCGACCTTGTTCTTCGGGAGTTCATTCTGGTAAAGGGATTCAGAGAAACGATTCAGAACCATTTGGTAAGGTAGCAAGATATGCCTGATTTAACCGTTCATATATAAATTCGATAAATCAATCGGGTGGATTTTTAAATTTATCCTTTCATGTTGCACCATACTCGTTTCTCAGTAGAGAGTAGAGCCTTGAATCTCGAGAAAAAAGAGTATTAATAATTGGAATATCATTTATACTCAGAACAATATCAAGATCCTCTTTTTTGAGATCAATAAGGGTCACACCTTCGAACTTGAGACTATATTCACCATCTTTTTCTCGAGTTGCCTCATAAACAGTTTCTATTCACCCAGTATAGCCCACAAAAGCGGTTGTTTCTCATGGTGGAAGCTCAATGATGCTTCTTGGAAGCTCATATACAGTTTCATCTTCAATTTTTATTTCCTCAACTTTATCAAAATCTTCTAGTACTTCATTATAAAGCTCTGATGCTTTCGAGAGCTTCTCTGCTGCATCCAGATATTCTTGTTGGACAGCTAACACACTTCACTGGGTTTCAACTCGCACATATTCATCACCTCCTTCGGATTCGTCTTGAGCCTGAAGAGCTGACTCTTGACCAGAAATAAATTCCTCACTGAGAGGAATACTATTTTGTTGACAGTATTCAATAAATTGCACATCGATTGCCTTCTGTACAGCTATTCTGAGTCACTCTTTGTTATCAGCAAGTTCTGGTTGTTCCTCAAGAATTTTTTTCTTAGTAGCAAGATAGTCAGTCGTGAATTGTAATATTAATTCTTGATTTTTTTTATCCTGTAATTCGTCTCCAGTAGTAACAAGAGCCTCAAGATGTCTTTGCTTTCTTTTTTCCCTAGCCTTATCTCGAGTTTGTTCCTTTAATTTTAGATTAATAAATTGTTCAAATGCTTGAGATTCCTGATCTTGAAGTTGGGATTCAATCTCTTCCTTTGAAAGAGGAGGCTTTATTGCCTCTAGATTTGACTTCAGTGAATCAAATTCTGGCTTAAACCTCGCTATGAATTCACCTACAGTTTGTTGTACTTTCTTTTTCCTTTCGTCGTGATTAGGAATCTCAATGTAAAGACTTGTTTGCATTACCACATCGACTTTTTCGTCTGCAAGAGACTCCAAGGAGGTTGCAAGTCAAATAACCTTCTTCTGAGAAGTTAAGTAAGACTCTTGCTTTCCTCGAAAAGAATCTTGTTTTTTCTGTGATTCTGATTTTGTTGGCTCCTCTGGAGTTGTAGCCTTTGGAGCAATAGAATCACTTTCACGAGGCACACTTCACTCCCCTTCATTTTCAGAATAGTATTTAATAAAATGATGCTTTTTAGCTGAAAACATAAAATAAGTTTAACGTAACTTATTGATTTTTGCAAAAAATGATTGTTTATGAGAGAATTACATCATGTATAAAACTCTCCGTCAAAACATCCGTGTATTCTTTGATGCGAGAGAGACTGGATCAGAATGATTACGTGACAAGACTCAGGACAGAAACGATGAAGAAATACGGGCAAAAAAGTTTTCTGAAGCACTTACTACCGCACTTGAGAGCGAAAAAAATACCGAAAAATGGAAGACAATTTATGAAGATTTTTTACGAGAGATTAAAAAGCAACTCGGTGAAAAATACGTATGATCTCGATTTGAGGTTCATCTTTGAGCATTAAGACAACACCTTTTCACAAAGGAACAAACCATAAAACCCAGAGCCCGAGAAGAATTACAAGCCTTTAAAAAATCTTTTCAACTAAACCAGGAATCGTGACCAAAACCTGAAGTGAAAAAGTTCCTTGAATCATTCCCTCTTGAGCACTTTAAGGATACCATTTTTAAGCAGGCCGTCCTTCATCCGATTAATTCAAAAACCTGACTATTTCCCTCTGAATATAAAACGCTCAAGGCAACTGTCGTAAAGCTCTGAAAGGATCTTCCAGCCGAATACCTTGCTGTTATACAGACATCAGAAAATATCATGGCAAGTCCTGAATTTCGAAATAATACAGGAAGTATTGATACTACAATTCAGAAGATTCTCTGACAAGCAAAATCCGTAGAAGAATTCCAAAAAAATCTCAAGAAATTCCTTGATATGGCTGCAATGCAAAAAAAAGCGCTCAGTATCGATGATTTTCGAGTCATGTTTGATGTGAATCGCCCGCTCAGTGAAGCTGAAACAAAGGTAGCACAGGAATACATGAAAAAGGTCTGAACAGCCCTTCTTGCGGCGAAATGAAATCGGGCTCAATCACTTTGAATTATCCGAGAGTATAGCAATGCTCTCGAATTACAAAAAGACAAATTTGCTCCTGTAGTCTATACTCGGCTCCAAGCCCTTCTTGCATGATGTCGTTCTGACATATCTCGTGCTGGGGATGATACGCTAGAGTCAACTATATGAGATTTTATACGATCAATTGGTGGAAGTGTATGATGAAAAAAAACCGAAGAAATTCGTACTCGTGAGAACTATCAAAAAGCAAAGGATGAAGCGCTCAAAAAAACAATGGCAACTGGTGAGCCGCACATGGCACATTGGAATGAATGAAAATATGAAATTATTTCTCTTAAAGAAATTGGCAATATCATCCGTACGGATATACGCAAGATTAATGCAACTCTTTTCCGTTCTCTTTTTGAATGAGGATGAGAATCCTGGAAGGCAATTGCCGATAGCCTCGACCCAATGAGCCGATCTGCGATTGGTGCCTATATCGAGAATAATCCAACCACCCAACTTTTCCAGTGAGTCCCTCCTCAAGTAAAGGAGCTTTTCTTACAAAGCTACCATGATACAGTAAGTGAACAGAATCGTATTATGAAGGAAAAAAATATTAATGGATTTTCATGAAAATTTGAGGAAATTTTTCCAGTACTTCACTCGACTTACAAGGAAATAGGCACTGATATTCAAGCTCAAAAGTCCCTTCAAGAAGGAAGAATGTGAGACTTTTATAATTCACTTGTCGTAAAATGACTCAATAATGGCCGAGTAAAAGAAATTATGGATGCCATTAAAAAAGATATGTGAAACTTACGGACTATTTCTACCCAAAGAGCCGTGGAACAATCAATCCAGTGGAAAGGAAAAACTTTTGAATCTGCCAAATGAGAATTTGATCTAAAAGAAAAAGATAAAGCTTTTTTTGATAAGATCAAATGAAGGAGGATTGAAATTGACAATCTGAGTTCCGAAGAACGAAAGAGACTCTTAACCCTTATTCGTCCTGAAAGTAAATTAAAGCCCCTCCTCGAAGCAATCCAGACGAATGAGAATGCAGCCAAAATGTGAGCAGCCGCCACGACGATGAGCAAAATGGCAGGAAAAAAGCCCCAAACTCAAGCCGCCTCTCAGCTCGATGGTAATATGACAGCACAGGTAGAAAACGCTTCAAGACTTGCATGAGCCCGAGCAAATCAAGATATTCATAGAAAATTAGTACAGCAACATGTTTCACCGAACGATTTAGAACTCAATCAACAAATAACTGAACAAACTCGTCGAGATGCCATAAATGTTGCAAGTTCGGTAGTTGCTTATATTGAAACTCCTGGTATAGATCGATGAGAAGCACAAGAGTTTATTGGCCAACTCCTTCCGAATAATTTTACAAAAAAAGACATAAATATATGGATTGATAGTCAGATATTTCTCCATAAGTATGAGTATGAAAAAAATTTTAGAGATCCTACCGAGATTCGCGCAGCATATATGAATACTGATTCAGTAAAACCAATTCAGCAAATCGTGAGTTGATCAAAAGTAGATATCTCAGAAATACCCCCATGAAGCACTCTGAAAATCGGAGAAACTACACTTTCGTGAAATTCAATCTCAGGAATCGGAGAGCTCATGAACTGTTCTATTGTTGCCTGAGATAATAATGTTTTTTCTCGAAACATTGTATCTCCAAAGTGAGACATTATTCTCAGGGATGTTCCATTAGAAAGCCTAAAGCCTTGCATTAATCAACTTTCAAGGTACTATTTGCTCTGAATTGGACCGCTCGCACCATATATGAATCTGATGTCTGGAACCATTAGCTCAACAAGACCTGACAGTATTGGAGGATTTAATGGAGACTATACAACGAAGGAGGATCAAGTATTCCTCAAGTCAGTAACCTCGTTAATCTATGGAAAGGGCGCACTCCCTGAAGAATCAACTTCGGAAAACTATGTACGGATATTTCATTCAACAAATCCTGAAAATAATCCAATTCGTAAGCTAAAAGGACTTTGAATACTACGTGACGATGGCTCAGTTGATTCTCTTACGCTTCAGGACCTCCTTAAAAAAGCGGCATCAAGTCTCTAGAGAAATATTCTTTTTGCAAAAAGAGAAGATTTTTATATGCTTTTTTTATGAACACTCACCTTCAATCATTAAGAGAAATTCTCCTTTCTCTAGAATCAGAAATTGGACAGACTATTGTCTGACAAAAGAGCCTCATACGTAAAATAATAATTGCCCTTTTCTCCTGAGGACATATACTCCTTGAATGAGTACCTGGACTAGGGAAAACAAAGACTGTAAAAACCCTTGCAGAAGTACTTGGTTTCGAATTTAAGCGTATTTCATTTACTCCCGACCTCCTTCCAAGTGATCTTACTTGAGTTGAAATCTACCGTCCCCAAACTGGGAGATTTGAGATTCGTAAATGACCTATCTTTACCAATATCCTCCTTGCTGATGAAATAAATCGCACTCCACCAAAGGTTCAATCCGCACTTCTCGAAGCCATGGAAGAATCACAGGTCACCATTGGTCTAGAAACATTTTCACTTCCAGATCCATTTTTTGTGATTGCAACAGAAAACCCACTTGATCATGAGGGTACATATCCTCTACCAGAAGCTGAACTTGATAGATTCTTTATGAAGATTCTTTTGGATTATCCAACCCAGTCTGATGAGATAGAAATCCTTTCCAAGACATCAAAAAATCAAAATGAAAAAAAATGAAGTCGTCACCAATCCCCTATAAAACCTGAGGAACTCTTTGAGATGCGAAATTTTATTGTTGACGCAATACATATCGATCATCATATTTATGAATACATTTGAGATATACTTACAGCAACAAGAGCAAAAAATGATAATATTTCCTACGGTGCATCCACACGAGCCTGACTAGCGCTCAGAGATGGATCAAGGATATGCGCTCTTTTGGATGGAAGAGATTATGTGACTCCAGATGATATAAAGTATATATCTTATGATGTATTGAGACATCGAATCGGAAGAAGCTACGAGTCTATTGCAGACAATATAGCACCCGATGAAATAATCAGGGAAATACTTGAAAGTGTAAAAATTCACTAAGCCAAAGTTCTGAGTCACTCAAGTGCCGCAAGAGCCTCAGTTTGATCTCATAATTTGGCCTTTTTTTCTGCAATTTGTTTTGCTTGTAATTCATTACGTCTCCTTGCATCTTCTTGAAGTCTTCTTTCTTCACTCGTGTTTAAAAGATCCTGAAATCTTTCGAATGCATCTTTTTTTGTTTCTTCCTGTTTTACTTGTTCCTGTCGAGCCTGGTCGAGCTTCTTGTCTTTAAGTCATGATTTTCCATCGCTAGCCGCTATAATTCCATAGAGTTTATCTCGGAGATTTGCGAACTCTTCGAGCATTTCTTTTGGGTTTTTTCAAATAAGTGATGAAAGTATTTCTTGCTTCACTTTTAGAAGCTCGGCTTTTTCATCTGGATTCAGGTTTTGGGTTTTTTGCTTTATTGAAGCATCAAAGCGCTTCGATATTGCCTCTCAGATATCTTGAACATTATATTTTTCTCATGCATTCTTTGATCCCAATTCTGATGAGATATCAGCAAAAGCCCTTTCGACTCGTGATGATCCTCACTGCCCATTAGCCGGTAAGTCAAAATCAAGTCTTCCCTTTTTTTGATCTAGGGTTTCCTGACGTTGTCATGTTTCGAGTTGAGAGCTCATGTTTCGGAAAAAATTTAATACAATAAGTCTAGCATTTATTTTAAAGTCTGTCAAAATGTCATTCGTAAAAAATTGCATTTTTCTGCTTTTATATATGATAAACGTACCTTAAAAAAACTCACTATGCTAGAATCTCTTACTGCTGATTTTCTCCACCTTTTCACTTCGGCTTGAATATTTGCGCTTCTAAATATTATCCTCATCGACCTCGTCATGAGTTGAGACAATGCTATACTCATTGGTATGGCAACAAAAAATCTCCCAAAAGAACTCCGAAAAAAAGCAATATTTTGGTGAGTTGCTGGTGCAACTATTCTTCGTATCATCTTTTCTTTAGGGGTAGTTATTCTCCTAAAAATTCCAGGGCTTGAATTCCTCTGAGCCATACTTCTCCTCTATGTCGTATGGAAGTTTTACCGAGAAATCCGTGCGAGCGAACACCATGAGGAGCATGGAAGTAGTGCGACGACATTTAGCGCGGCCATAAAGACCATTATTATCGCTGATGTTGCGATGTCTCTCGACAATGTCCTTGCGGTCGCAGGTGCAAGTCATGGAAATATCGTCAACCTCATGATAGGACTCATCATATCGATTATACTTATGGTTGTGGCTTCAAATTATATAGCAAAAAAGCTTGAAGAATACCCCTCTATCCAGTGGATTGGACTTTTTGTAATTCTCTTTACCGCACTCGAAATGCTCGAAAAATGATTCTCGAAAGCGGCTCCAGACCTCATGTTTGGTATACCAGAGTCAAGTCTCTTCACTTTTCTTCTCATTGCAGTAGTTGGCGGATTCGCTGTACTCCAGACGAAATATCTCCATGCAGATAAGTCAGCATTCGCAGAATGGGCCCGCAATCATGGCCGCACACTTATGGTGTCTATTTTTCTCCTTCTTATCCTCATCGTGAACTTCGGTGGAAAAATCACTGACTTCATGGCTTCACATCACGGATATAAATATGGTTTTATTATGATTTGTGTCCTCGGTATCTTGGAAGTCGTCCGACTCAAAGACCGCGATTCAGAAATAAAAATAAAGTCAGCGAAAAATTAAAAACAGATATTTCTGCGGTGACCCTTCGATAGATAGAATAAAAAAATCCCCAACTTAAGTTGGGGATTTTTTTAGAAGTAATAATTACTTCAGAAGGTCAGCCTTGAGAGTGGTAAGAATATTTACCATTTCAGTTTTTGATGCTGCAGTGAGTCCATTTGATGCGTTAATCTTAGCGATTTTCTCATCAATCTTCTTCACGATTTTTGCTTCCTGATCAGCAGAAGAAATATTGGACATATTCTCACGTACCTGAGTATCGAGAAGCTTTACCGATTCAAGAGTGAGAGCGCTTCGATCTACGAGATTCTTCGTACGATTTGCTACGATAGTATCGCGACGTGCCTTATTTTGTTCATACACAGCGAGACGAGCAGCGAGAAGCTCTGGATTATTTGCAAGTTTTGCCTTAAGCTTTTCTACTTGAGCTGCTTCGAGTTCATTTCGAAGTGCGAGCTTCTCTTCAAGAGTCTTTCCAGACATGCTTGTTCGGAGATCCTTTTGAACCTCTTTAGCATCCTTGAATGCATCACGTTGAGCGCCAGAGAGTGACTTAACTGCATCACGCACTGCACCTGAGTGAGTATCATGAAAATCATGAACCGCACCAGAGTTTGCAGCACGGAGATTTTTGTTATCCTCCTTTCTTACCTGAGCACCAGAATGAAACGCATCCTTACGAGCATTGAGATCGCAACGCTCTGGATTATTTGCTACACCTGATCCATTGAGGGCACATGGATCCTTTTTCACATCAGGCTTATCAGCATACGCACCTGATACGAGAGTAAGAGTCGATGCGATAGCGAGCATTGACACGAGTACCTGCTTTTTCATACGTTAAAAAAATTAGAAATTAAAAGCATGTATATAATACGCATGATTTTAACTTTCTGCAAGCCTCTTCACCTATTCTTCATCAAATATTCAAACTCTATTCACTTTTACTTTCTTTAATTTTAAATACAGAAATAACAGTACCAAGGTTATTTGATGTAATCACTTTTTAAAGTAAATTTTATGGAAATGAGATTAATCTTTCATTGCTTCAGAAATAACATCAACGACTCACTTATCAAGAGGATTTGGGAGGATATTATCATCAGTGGGATTTTCGACATATGATGCGAGAGCCTCTGCCGCACTAATCTTCATTGTATCCGTGATAGATTTTTTTCCGTATTTTAGCACTCAGTGGAATATCCCTGGAAATGCGAGAACATTATTCACCTGATTTGGATAGTCACTTCGACCAGTTCAGATAATACGAGCACCAGCTGCTTTTGCGAGCTCTGGCATAATCTCAGGAGTTGGGTTCGCCATTGCAAATATAATAGCATCTTTTGCCATAGTGCGCACCATATCTTCTGTGAGTGCACCAGCTGCTGATACGCCGATGAATACATCTGCTCATACGATAGCATCACTCAGTGTCCCTGCACGATTTTCTCTATTCGTGAATTTGAGAAGTTTTTGTTTCGAAATATCAAGATTTTCTCTTCCTGAGTGAATAATTCCCTTTGAGTCGCACGCGAGCATATGTTGTACACCATAGAGTGAAAGAAGCTTCATGATAGCAACTCATGCGGCTCCAGCACCATTAAGAACTACTCGGATATCTTCCTTCTTTTTTCCAGTTACCTTCAGGGCATTGATAAGTCCTGCAAGTGTCACAATAGCTGTCCCATGCTGATCATCATGCATTACTGGAATATTGAGTTCAGCCTTAAGTCGTTCTTCTATCTCGAAACATCGAGGCGCAGAAATATCTTCAAGGTTAATTCCACCGAAAGTATCGGCAATATTTTTTACTGTAGATATGAACTCTTCAACATCCTGTGTTCCAACTATAATCGGGAATGCGTCGACTCAAGCAAATTCCTTAAAGAGTACGCACTTCCCTTCCATTACCGGAAGAGATGCTTTATGTCAAAGGTTCCCAAGACCAAGTATCGCAGACCCATCTGAAATGACTGCCACAGTACGAGACTTCAGAGTGTAATCATAGAGCTTAGTTTCATCTTTTGCAATTTCACGACATGGCTCTGCAACACCAGGTGAATATGCCCAAGAAAGATCATCACGGGTTTCGATATGGGCAATAGCCTCCATCCTGAGTTTTCCTTTATATTTTTTATGATTTTCGAGAGATTTTTGGTAGACGTCTGACATAGAAATGCGTAAAAATTAATATATCTTATTCTAGGAAAAACTTTTAAAATGCAAAAAGAAATGAGACTCATTCTCACTAATTAATTGACATTTCAATGGAGAAAATATTGTTTAAGTCATTCTTTCCAGTCTGGGAGAAGAATATTACTCGTATTATTTAAGGAGGAAATCTTTGGTCTTTTTACACCTGAAAAGTACTCACTCGATGAAATTGGTTGAATCCGTGAAAGCTCAGGGAGATATTGAGTGCATTCAAGAGTAAAATCATACCAACTTACTCACTTCCCTTCTGTTTGATTTACAAAATGAAATATTTCAGATTCAGATGCTTCAATATTTTCAATAAGACTTTTAATTGCCCACGAAAGATCAAGAACCGAAGTGGGGGACATAAAAATATCATCCACCACACGAATCTTTTCTTCCAAAGATACTTTTCGAAGAAGTGAATTGATAAAGTGTGTCCTTGCTCCATCGTTACCAAAAAGTGAACCTCCGTAGAGTGAGCTTGTACGAACAATAATAGTCTCAGCAAATTCCCTTTTCATAAGTTCTTCGGAAAGGTATTTTGCCATTCAATAATTATTGACTGGATGTAGTACATCATTCGGAATATATGCTTCTCATTTTTCCCCATCAAAGACATAGTCACTTGAAAGATGAATGAGTGGAAGCCCAAAGGCCCCGGCTGCTTTTGCAATATTTTGTGCACCAAGAACATTGATATTAAAATTCTCAAGCCTTCCTCCTCCTTCCGCTCAAATAACATCAGTATATCATGCAAAATTTATTAACACATCGGGCTCATGAAGAGCGATGATTTGGAGGACTTGTGAAAAATTACAAATATCCACTTCCCTGTGAGTTGGTGCGATGATTTCGTATACATCTTTCATGGTGCACTGAAAAACGCTTCCAACAAGCCCACTTCAGCCCAAGATGAGTATTTTTTTTGCTACTTGATCCATAGAAAATCAGGATAAAGTATATCCTTTTCTGAAAGTATTATTTCGTCTAGTTGATATTTTTTTAGCATCATATCCCAGTCTACAGAAACTCCTCTATCGTCATACCTTATTCATGCTTCATCATCTTTGCTATAGTATTCATCCGCTTTATAGTGAACACCGGTATTATCGGTAAGTGAGAGAAATCCATGAGCACAGCCTTTTGGAATAAAGATTGATACTGATTCTTCTGCACAGATTTCAACGCTATAAAGTTTTTTGTAAGTTGGAGAATTGACCCTGAGATCGATAATGAAATCAAGGATTTTCCCAGAAATTACCGATACATACTTTGCCTGAGGAAATTCTTTTTGGAAGTGAAATCCACGAAAAACTCATTTCTTAGAATGGGAAATATTTTCCTGGATAAAATCTAGAGGGCCTGTTTTGGGTTCTAACCACTCAAGTCGAAAAAGTTCTCTGAAATCCCCTCGGATATCTGAAAAAATGAATCATTCTATGAGGTAACAGCCGGATATGTCAGTTTCTGTTATTTTTGGAGTCATGGAAAAGTTGCTATAATTTTTTTTATTTCAGCTTGAAAGTCTGATATTGGTTTCCAGTCAAGCATATGTTCTATTTTAGTTGTATCAAGCGCATATCTCCTATCATGTCATGGTCGGTCAGTAGTATGCTCAATCCACGATGTATCTTTTCCTAAAAGTTCAAGGAGTAATTCTATAATCTCCTTATTCGTAAGGGGATTGCTTGCTCATATATTGTAGATTTCACTATTTTTTCCGCGAGTAAAAATCTCCCAAATCGCACCTACATGATCATCAACCGAAAGCCAATCTCTCACATTAAGTCCATCTCCATAGAGTGAGATTTTCTTTCAGAGAGAAAGCTTTTTGAGCGAAAGTGGAATAAGCTTTTCTGGGTATTGACCTACACCATACGTATTTGATCATCGTGAAATAGTGGAGTCAACCTTGTACGTTCGACTATATGCCATAACGAGCATTTCTGCTGCTGCCTTTGAGGCAGAATATGGGGAAGATGGCGAGAGCACATCTGTTTCTTTCGAAAAATTCCCCTCGGAAATATCTCCGTACACCTCATCAGTGGAAACATAATGAAACCTTCACTTTGAATATTTTCGGTGACATTCAAGGAGGTTTTTTGTGCCAACAATATTTGAGCGAATAAATATATCAGGATCAATTATAGAGCGATCTACATGGGTTTCTCAGGCAAAGTGGATTACATCCGTTGGTTGGTGTTTTTTGTAGATATTTTCGAGGGATTCTCCCTCAGAAATATCGACATGTTCGAATGAATAATTCGGCGCATTTTTCACGCTTGTTTGAATGCGATTCTGATCTGAGGCATATGTGAGACTATCAACATTAAGAAAACGGATATGACTCTCTCTCGAAACAAAAGTATTAAGAAAGTGGGACCCAATAAATCCAGCACCTCAGGTGACAAGTATGGTTTGCATAGTGTGAGTATATAGAAAATGTGAGATTAATCTAGCGATTTTGGAGTATTTGACTTCTTATATTATTATCATATTATCAATAAACATTAAATGTACAGATATGGCAATACTTCACTTCTGAGAGCATCATAACGATGCTCTCGATTCGAGACTCAAGGAATATACCGAACGCATGTGATCAAAGGCCTGAATTCTTGAATACTTACGAACATTTCCTGAATTGAAAGACCATATTCTCCCTGGCTTTCTTATTGATAGAGAAATACTTAGGTCATGAAACATACCGAATCTTCCGCCAGATTTTCAAGGTATGGAAGAAGGCTTAATCTATCGATCTACTCATCCTGATGACCATAGATGATATATTGGAGCACTACCAACAGAGCTTACAAGATATCCATTGAAAACAAAAACAATTAAAGATTTGGACCATAAAACAACAGAGCTATTTAAGGTGTATCGAGCTCTGGCTTTCTTTCAAGAATTTTGATGTGAAATGCGTTTTCCTAAAGAATGGGAGGATAGTTACCAATACCATCACTGAGAATTCGCCCCACCTTCAAACAGAGGATTTCTTGTGATGGGCGAGGATGAGGTATTATATGAAACAGATGATGAAATCCCCATGGATATGTATATTCGACTTCTTTCATGAGTGAAAGAATGAACCGATACAACGAATTATAAGGAACTCATGGATCGACTCCTCTCTATCTGAGTTCCAAAACATGTCAGAATCATCGAAGGAATGCGACAGAAATTTTCTCTAGCAGGATGATTCGAGTTCGATGGACTTCGTTCCACAAAAGAAACTGGCATCTATATTCAAGTGGAATCCCCTCTTGATGGCAGTGCTATTTGAGGTATTTCAGAGAGTCCACACAGAAGATGAGTGTATATCATTACCTTTCGAAATCCAACAAGAAGAAGCGAACAACAAAGACTCTGATGAGAATCAGATTATTTTTATGAATTTGATGATCATCCAAGCAGTATCATCTATGATTCAAACACTGGAGAAACTATTGAAACGGAAGGATATTCAGATTGAATTAATGGAAAAATACCTTCACTCGTAGAGCTCTATAAGAAAGTTCAAAAGAGAAATGTTTTTTGAGAAGATTACTCATTTCACATGGAATTCTGATTCCATGGAAGAAAACCACTCATCTATCAAGTCCGACAATTTTGACCTTACCGCACTCCTTCTTTTTCTTTGGAAAATGAGATATGAATTCCCAAAAAACAAATTGTTCGAGGCCTTACTGATGCATCTTGAGAAAAGATTCGATTCATACTTTCTTGAGGTTCCCAGGAAGGCGATTTTAATGCTCGAGTTTTTACCAGTCCAAAACATCAATTAAAATCCCCAAAACTCCGCGAAATTGCTTTTGCAGCAATTCCTTTTTGACACAGAACCAATGATGATCATGGTTTAACGACGCTTCTTTATGAGACATGATGAGTGGCAGTATCGTGAGGAATTACCATGAACGATGCAAGATTTTGAGACGAGCGTTGAGTCTATGAATGAATAATCTACTCCGATGGATCTCGAGTAAAAGTTGAAAATCTAGAAAGAGTTTCATAAAGATTACCCAACCATCTTCCCCTTCATCTCACTCTCTCCCCCTTCTCTGATTGAGTAGATACATCCACAATAATTTTGTCGGTAGATGTCGTTTTCATGCGTATATTCTACCGATTTTTCGAATCCTCACTTTTTTCGAAATGGGATATCGAGAAATTTTATCCCGAATTTTTCTGCATATTCATATCCGATTTTAAAGAGTTTTTCGAGATCTTTTTTGGGACTCGTATTGAGCGAAGAAGTATAGTATGGGATTTTGAGTTTTTTCGCGAGTTTTGCCGCGACATACATACGCATATCATAGCAATTCGTACATTTCTCTCCTTTTTCAGGAGTGAATTCGAGCCCTTTAATTCGAGTGAAGAAGTGCTTGACATCGTAGGCTCATTTAATAAAAGGAACATTTTCGAGTTCACAGACCTTCACGAAAGCATCATAGCGTTTATCATGTTCTTCTTTTGGTTGGATATTTGGGTCGTACCAGAAACAAATCACCTCATATTCATCGCGAAGTGCCATAATCGGCATAGTCACATCAGGACCACAACACACATGTACGAGAACTTTTGGCTTTTTATTGGTTTTTGGTCGATAGAGTCTGTTTTCGAGAATGTACTGAGAAATTCTTTTCGAGAGACCTGGGATAATAAATTTTGGTTGCTCTTCATAATACTCCTTAAGCCCGGTATAATCTGGTATCAGAGCTCGAAGCTCTGTCGAGGAAATTGCTGGGATATGACAGTCAGTGAAAAGCTCGAAATTATCTATTTTCCCGTGCTCCGTCATCGCGAGCAAAGCGTGGCGATCCAGGAAGGAAGAAGAATCCTTATATTGTTCCTGGATTGCTTCGTCGTTCCGCTCCTCGCAATGACTGCCACCTTCAGTCACTCTCGGAACGAATAATTTCCGTATCTTTCTTGCTGCATAATGTTCGCTATCCCAGCTATTCATCCAAGAAATCGTATCACTTCAAAATACATGGACAATATCTGCCCCATATTTCTCTTGGACATAAAAATCAACATCCTTCGTAATCATTTCTCACTTCCAATATTTTACAAAATAATCATCTAAAATAACTCGTGAATCATTGAGTTCGCTCACAAAAATATCAAGCATTGCGAGTCGATGTTCATCGCTCACGCTGTACTTCTTATCATCACGCTCACTCGATGGAAGGATGATAATTTTTTCTGGATGTTTTTTCGCGAGAAGACTCTTCAAGATGGCAGTATGTCCAACATGTGGCGGATCAAAAGCTCCTCAAAATATATATATCATAACTAGAGAATTCCGATTATTTTGAGTTCCTTTTCAGAGAATCGATAGAGTTTTGCAGGTCTTTTAGAGTTCTCGGTATCAAATTCACTCGTCTCTTCAATAAGGTCAAGGGAAAGGATTTTTTTACGAAAATTTCTTTTGTCGAAGGGTTTATCAAAAATCGTTTCATATACCTCCTGGAGTTCACGAAGAGTAAAACGATCAGGGAGAATGCTTTTTACAACATCAGTATATTCCATCTTCCACTTGAGTCGCTGATAAGCATACTGGATAATATCAGCATGATCATAAGCAACTGTCTCACGGGAAATATTTTTATACGGCATGAGAGAAACCTTCGTGAGATCAATATGAGAGAGAAATTCTCGAGTTCAAACCAAGGTATAATATGAACATGACACTACATCTCATCGATCATCTCGACCATGGGCTGAAAAGGTATAAAGCTGCTCTTTATAAACATTTTTTATATTCGTATCTCGATAAAGGATGCGATCAGCCGCCTCCTCAAGAGTTTCTCTACGTCCGATAATTCCACCAGGAAGCGTGAGTTTTCCTTTTGCCCATTCATTTCGTCCTGGTACGAGGACGACACACAGTTGGTCTTTATAGAGAGTAAAAAGAACGATATCAACTGCAAGTACTGGGATCGAGAGATTAAAGATATCTTCGGTATAGGTGGGATGAAGTGTGGACATAAAGTGTATAGTATTACACTTATTATACTGAAAACCTGAAATCCTAAAAAAAGTCATAAAATTATATATTGACATTTTTATATTAAATTGTATTGACAACTAATTTTTATACTTATAATCAGTTTAAGCCTAGCAAGTACGTCAGGTAGATGGTCAAATAACCTTCCGAGACAAATACCCTCTCAGAAGTACCACACTTGAAACGGAAAGCAGACAAACGGTTACGAACCTTAACAGTCTCGCCTTTTCTACAAGGAGCAACATGGATCAGAGAGTAACCATAGCTCTGATATTGCTTGTAGGAAGCATCCTTATTGGTCCCATCTGGTACCTTGAGAATGCTTTTTTGGTGACAATGAAAATCACCATTCACCAAGTAACCTTCTGGGCACTGCTCGTCGCAGTTCCAGTGGGTAACTACTTGTTGAAAAAATATAAGCAAATCAGCACGGGTTGGCCATTCATTTTTCTTTGGCCAGCATTCATCACCGTCTACTTCACCGTTGGTGTATTCTACACCACTGGTATTGCAGACAAGAGCAACTTCAACGCCCAAGCCATCGGAGGAGCTTGGGAAGAATCCTATACAAGCATCAGAACAGAAACAACCTGTACTGGGCGTGACAAAGATGGAAACTGTACCAGTAGCGTAACCAACACCTACTGCGACAATCACCATCCTGATGTCTTCAAGATCGAGTTTTCCGATGGGAGCACTCATCGGATAGGTAGCACCAACTACCGAAACCTCGTAACCGAACTCAAGAATGAAAGGCAAGTTCCGAACAGCAATTTTGACCAATGCAGTATCGGTGACGGTAGGAAGTTCAGGACGGACTACATAGGCGGAAAGAGCAGTGAGCTCTATGTCACCTATGAAAAACCTGTAGTGAACTACATCCTCGCTGGGAACAATCTGTACCAGACTTCAGCCGAGGTGGCAAAACCATACCTCGGAAAGCTCGAAAGAGTGCCATCCATCGTGGAACACCCAGCGGGTATTGGCCCCTGGATGAGTCACAGAGTCATTACGAAAGGAGTCCAAGTTCCATCGGAATGGAAGCAACGAATTGAAGCTGAACTCAATAGACTCAACGGATCATTCGGCCCCTCGAAAGAGGTGAATGTCGTAATCTATGTGGTCGATGAAGCAAGTCGTGAATTCACCACAGCGCTTGACGCCTACTGGATCCACGGGAGGAAAAATCAGCTGACAATCGTCGTTGGCTCGATAAACTTCCCGAAGATTGAATGGGTCGATGTGATAGATTTCTGGTCGGTAAAGCCAGAAATCCGCATCAATCTGAGAGATCAGCTTCAAGTACTCAGTCTCGACGATCCAAAACTCATGACGGTCATCCGAGATCGAGTCCAAGCAGATTGGGAAAGACGGCAGATGAAAACCTTTGAGTACCTGTCATGGGGGATTGTGCTCCCATGGTGGCTCTACCCTCTGGTCATCGCCTTTTGCCTGATCATGTCCATCCTGTTTTCCCGCCTCATCGAGGCATCACTTGAATGAAGGAATGCGTCAAATGAAGACATCTACCAAATGGATCATGGGCATCGTGGCTGTGCTCCTCGTCGCTGTACTGTACGTGATCATGACGTACAACACAGCCCAACGCTATGAGGCAGCCATCAAGGCTGCCTACGACAACAACCAGAACGTGATGGCAAACGCCTACTATGGGCCCCTCGAGGCCGCCAATCTCGGTGAGAAGAAGTACCGTGACATGCTCCGCGAGATGGTCACGGCGACCACGAACGGCTGGCAGGGCAAGACGGGCCAAGGCGCCATGATGCTCTGGCTCGGCCAGACCTATCCGAACGTTTCGGCAGAGCTCCAGCTCAAGATCGTCACGATCGGTGAATCAGGCCTGGCACAGTTCCGCGCCGCCCAGACTGGACTCATCGATCGGGGTCGCGAGTACAAGACGTTCCTCGCAACCTTTCCGAGCGGTGCCGTCGCGGGCATCTTCGGTTTCCCGCGCATGAGCAACCTGGATGAGATCCTGAAACCAGTCACGGACGATTCAACCGAAGGATCGTTCAAGACGAAGAAGCGAGCCCCCATTCCCGGGGGTTGACCACACCTGTGTCTCTCCGATAAATAACTCTTTCGAGTCTGAGACTTGACCTGAGTTCCCCATGCACCCGTAGGGCTGCATGTGTGGCGTTGAGCACAAAACCCTCATGCCCCCGCTCACGCGGGGGCACCTTTTTTATAATGATTGCATCAGAGAGTATTCTCAGATGAAGTTCTTATGAAGAGGAGTAAATATTTCTCAGACATCTCCCAATAAGTCCATCCATTTTGGGATTGAGAATTTGTCCGTCACGGATACGTGTGTCGAGAAAGTGTTCGATATGAGAGAGAGGGACATGATTCACACGGATTATCTCATCTTCACTTCGATGGTGACCACCCTCAAGTGGAGTACAATCATGAGCAAGAAATCCATACGAGAGTTCATCCGTAGTTCCTCATGAGGAAGCATAGGTTGCCACCCTCTGGATGCGTTCACACCGATATCCTATCTCCTCACTGAGGGCTCGCACTGCCGCTCACTCAGGAGTATCCCCTTCCTGATCCATAGTCTCTGCTGGGCACTCGAGTTCCCAGTCCATGATCGGATAGCGAAACTGATCGATGAGGATAAGCTCCTTCGCAGGAGTGATAGGAAGTACGGTAACAGCCGGTTTTTTCGAGAGCACTTCCCACTGAAATATTTCTTTATCATGCACTCGACGAAGGGTTTGTTCCATCACCTGCATCCATTTCCCTCTTTGGCTTATTCTATTGAGAGAAAGTTGAGTTACAGGAATTGTAGTTGGTTTATGAAGGGTGTAATTATTCTGCATGGGGAACTTCGTTAAAGAGGTTATTTTTAAGGATGTAATCAAGTACTTTTGAGTGGACTTTTTTTCGGAGGGCTTCAATATTTTCTTTTCAGGCAAGGATTCGAGCAACATCTTTTCTAATATCAGTACTTGAGAATCCTCGTGAAACAAAATGAAGAGTTTGGTAATTTTGGACTCACGTAATCTCAAAACCTGGACGAGTAACAAATATTTTTGGGAGTTTTTCTGCTACAAATCCCGTTCTATCCCATTCCCTCATATGAACTGCTACGTCAGCACCAAATACCTGAGGAACATCATAACCGTATTCTCGTCTGAGATATCTCGCCTGAGCAAGAGTTGTGGAGTCGATATATCCATCCATACAAACCGTATCCACTTCGACTCGTCCACGGAAATCCTCAGTGGCGAGACGGAGCATCTCGAGTCGATTATGATAAGAAATCCCATGATATCATTTATCACTTCGTTCCCCCGTCGGGATGATGAGGATCTTTTCTGCCACGGTTTCGAGAAGTCTTCCGACGATTCCTTCCTTCGAGATGTGATCCATGTGTGGAGGATTGAAGGCTCAACCATACATGACGATAGGGGATTTGTGCATAAAGTTTTATGATACTGGGAGTGCAAATACTGGTGGCATCGCCATCTTATGAGCATTTTGATAGTGACGACCGAGGTAGGTAGACATGACTTCAGCCGCTCGACCAGAGAAGGTTCTCTTTGCCCATTCGAGACTAGTAGAAGCATCAGTAGATACAAAATTCGAGGCTCACATACTAGCAAACTCATCATGTTCGACCATTGCCCACTCGAGCTCATCATAAGTGGCACCAATCTGGTCTTCATCGGTTGCACCATCGGTATGGAGTCCATCAGTCGGGACCGCTTCAGTGAGGGATGGCCTCACTCCCATATGTCGACCGAGGGCTCGGACTTCTGATTTGTAGAGTTCTCCGATTGGACTTACATCGACTCCTCCATCACCATACTTCGTGAAAAATCCGATACCATAGTCTTCGACCCTATTCCCAGTACCTGCGACGAGGAGCCCAAGTGATCCCGCCATCGCATAGAGCCATTCCATACGCTGTCGTGAGCGAGTATTGGCGAGGGCGAGTTTGGTCCCATTCGGTGCTCCGAGGACACTCGCAACGCGTTCGATTTTTGCCTGCATGAGGTCGAACACATCTCCGAGATCCTCTTTCCATGCTACGACATTCGGATAGTTTTCCTGGAGCCAAGCAATATGTTCACTCGAACGACTCACTTCCTCCTCTCTCTGATGTATCGGCATCTCGACGACATAGAGCGGGAGTCCTGTCTTCGCGGCAAGAGTCGAGACAACCGCGCTATCGACTCCACCACTCACTCCAACAACATATCATCGTTGTTTTGCTCACTCTGCATACGCTCGGAGTTGTGCCACGAGTGAAGCCTCTACCTGTGCATAATCAAGATTACGAGATGCCATCTTGAGTCCCTCCATGCTTTGTACTGCTTCCATAATTTGAAATGGTGAAGAAATAATAATTGTATTTATAACACTTATTAATGAGGAAATATATTGAGCCATCTGTTGGCTCGTATTTTTCTATTAAGTGTTATATATACACTATATATTCTTTTTTAAAAAGAAGTCAAAAGAAAATAAAAAATTATTTGCCACCAAAATATAAGTCTTTAACTAAGATATTCATAGCCTGAATAAGACCGCTTGTTTGAATTCATGGAGTACTATCAAACATAGATAAGTGAAGCTCTTCTTCCAGAGAATGTGTAGGGGTTTTCAATCATTTCTTCTCAGCCATCCTCAGGATAAGTTCGCTTTCTTCTCTTGTTCTCGTGACAATGTAAGCGAGTTCATCAAGGTTTATTGATTCTGGAATCATCACCTGCGGTCATCCCCATACATTAGTAGATCAGATGTCATTGTGAACAAGTTCTTCTCCTGGATAAGTAAGTGTTGTTAAATATTCAAGATACTTTGTAAAATTTCGCTGCAAAAACCATGCAAAAACTCTTCTAAAGTCTGCTCAACGAACTAATCACTCTAAAAATCTATTCATTGCAATTCTATTCATTTTTGCTGGGTCATTTCAAGTCACCTCTCTATATATGAACTCTGCTTCTTGTGAAACTAATGCTCAGTAGTCTCAAACCTCCTTCAAAGAAGCAACTACTCATCTTCATTCAAGTAATTTTTGCGGTCGAAACACAAAAGATACGCTTCAACCATTTTGTAATGCATTTCTTCAAAGTGTAGTGAAGACATATCTATCTAATCAATATTTTCTATCTAGTTTATCAGTATTTATTGCTAATCGATCGAAATGTCTTCATTTTCGCTCAGATTTTGCGCAAGAATCTATAGTTCAAGAATCTATAATGCCTAATGCTCGTTCTAATGTTGTTACATGTATTAATGGAGCTTCTCACGCAACTTGAGTAATTTCAGGATTAGGTTTTCCAATTTTCATTCTCCCTAGATTTTCTCTAAGAACTCAATCATTTGGTGGAAAATTTCAGTTTTTCATTAGAAATGAATATATATTTATTTAAAATTGTCAAAATTAAAATATTACCCCACCACCATCTCTCTCATTCTATCCCGCACTTTCTCCACCATCTCTCTTGTGAGAAGTGGGTTCTGTCGGCCGATAATGCCATGTTTATCATCAGGAAGTTCGAGGCCATGATTATCGCTGCCATAAGTAACTATCCCACGGGTTCTTCGCGAAACCGATTCGAGTGCCCCGATCCACGGTGGTGAAGCGAGTGCATTGAGCTCGAAATTCTTCACTCACTCCTCTGCTATCTTCGGGGCGATGACATCTCGAAATATCGGGTATCGGTCTTCACGAGCTCTGGCTCCGAGACGTTTGAGTGTCTTCCCGAATGAGAAATTCGGATGTGCGATCGAGAGGAGGGCTCACTCCCCTTCTGCCATTTTTGCAATCTTTCCGAGGCTTGGCTCATAGGGATCTGAGACAAAATATCCAACTTCACGATACTCACCTGTAGCACGCAAGCATTCTTTCATAAAGGACTCTTTATCATGGACTCGACCGTTGGTCAACGACTCAGCGAGAGCAAGAGATGCTTTCGATGATGATTCATCCCTCCAGAGATAACTCGCGATATGCCAGTTCGATGCCATATCTGGAGACATTCCTTGGAGAGCAATCCAGAGAGAGAAATCTTTAATATTTATTTGAAACCCCTTCTTTGCAAGCTGTTCGATTTGACCTGCGATTTTCTTCTTTCGACCGAGAACAATTCCCTCGACAAGACTAGAAAAATGAGACGAAAGTTCAGGAGTATAGCATGTCACATGGAGAGATATTCCAAGTGATTCACTTCGTGCAGATATTTCTGCTCCAGAGAAGGTATCGAAACCAGCTTCTCGAGCTCGCATGACGAAATCGGAGGAGAATCGGTCGTGATCGGTAAGTGCCCAGAGTCACTCTCTACGAGGATCGAGAGCTTTCATCTGCTCAATACGTCACTCGGGAGTCACGATACCATCAGATCTGGTGGAATGAAAGTGAAGGTCTCAAAACATAGAAAGAAATTCCCTACTAGACTAAGGAATTTCAGTATTTATGCAATAGAAAACATTTCGAAAATATGATAAGTTGCATCCTATGATTCTCTCAGGAGGATTTTTTCAACCAGCGGAGCAATCGAGAGAACCCTCATCGAATCAAGAGATTTTGCACGGTCAACATTCACCGGAAGTGTATCAGTGACGATGAGTCCATCGAGTGCTGGTGCAAGAGTCATATGTGAATCAAGTGGGAATACTCCATGTGGAGCAAAGGCATGAACACTTTTAGCTCATTTGGATCTCAGAAGATTCGCAGCCTCAAGGAGAGTACCTCAGGTTTGGATGAGATCATCGACGATATAGATATCTTTCCCTTCAGGATTTCCTTCTTTTATCGTGATAGTTCGTTTATTTCCTTCTCCTCGCACCTTCAGGCAGATAACTTTATCATGATTTTCGGGGAAGTTTTCCTTAAATCGCTTAGCTGCGCCATCGTCTGGAAATGCTATTACTGCACCTGGCGGAAGCTCAAGAAGTGAGGTTGTAGTATGGAGTTCTGCATTGACTTTAAATGGATCAAAAAGAAATCGTTCGACCAACGCATGAATATCGAAGGTATGAATGGAGGTTTTTTCTTTTCGTCCAGGCGGAAGATGTGAGAGGATATCCGCAAAATAACTCGCCGTAGCAATTTCTCACTTTCTCGAGATACGTTCCATAGTACCAACAGGAAAATATGGGACAATGACTCGAACTTTGTCTGCATAGTAATCAATAATTCATCGTACGAGGGCATACTGTGGGAATAGTTCAGCCATATCCGAAAAATCTCAGATATAGGTAACATCACGGTGTTCTATGTCCTCCTTTACTCGATCGATGAAGAGATCTGGAGTGCCGTCAGGAAATTTTTTATACGTAAGCGATCATTTTTTTAAGAGATCCGGATGTCTTTCGACAAGAGAGTCGACAACGGAGTCAAATCGAGGATGTGAGAGGAGAGTTTTCATAACTTGAATAAATAATAAATACAATTAGCTATAATGCAAGATGCTTTTTACTGGATAGCTTTCAGAAAGTAATTTTCTAGACTCAAGACTCATAAGGAATGGATCATCAAGAGAAATAAGGCACACAAGAGATGAAACTTTTCCTCAAACCTTTTCTACGAGTGAGGCAGCAGCACCGAGTGTCCCACCAGTGGCGAGAAGATCGTCGATAATGGCAACTTTTTGACCAGGCTCGATAGCTCCATCTTGTATTTCTATAGCGTTTTCCCCATATTCGAGCGAGTAGCCCACTCCACTCGTTTTTCCTGGGAGCTTTCCTTTTTTGCGTACCATAACGAAAGGTTTTTCAAGGATTTCTGCTACCCTAGCACCGAAGATGAATCCTCGAGCGTCAAGTCAGGCGATGACATCGGCATCTTTTGCGTGTTTCGCCATCTCGTAACTCGCATACCGCATAAGGAATTCATCGCGGAGGATGGGAGAAATATCTTTAAAGAGGATTCCAGGTTTTGGGAAGTCAGGATATTCATCGATGGCATCTTTGAGTTCCACGAGTGGCACATATTCACTGATGCGGGACCTGAGTTTTTGGATGGATTCGGTGACGACACTTTCATGGGAGTCACTTCCTGAGAGATCGAGGAGGGTCGCGATGAGGGGATCAAAAAGGTTTCGAATTTCGGAAATAGGTGGATGAAGTTCGCGTGAGTAGCGAGAACGGATAGCTGCTACCATCCGATGGAAGATGGCAATTTTTTGTGGGATTTCACGTGGCTCGATACGACTCAGTGTGAGATCTGGGAAGAGCCCGATACCAAGGCGAGATGAGGCAGAAAGGAGATTCACGAGGAGATCTTTTGCTTCTTTTTGTATCTCAGAAGTATCATTATTCTCGAGTGCCTCCATAAGCTCGCCCATTTCCTGGGTAATTTTTGAGAGGACATCATCGAGCGAGACATGAGCATCGATTTCGAGAGATCGATACGAAGCAAGCGAAGCGGAGAGAGAGGAATTCATAGAAGAGAAAGTAAGTGATAAAGCTTCCGCACTGTACTGGTTCCTGAATTTTCTGCTCATTTTTATTTCAAATTTGAAATTTTTTATTCTAAAATATTATTTTAAGCTTTAAATATAAATAAAACTCATTATAATTTATTTGTAATTATTTGTTTCATATGGAAAAATTTCTCTCGCTCTTTACGAAGCTTGGAATAAATGAGAAGACAGCTCGCATCTACCTCGATCTCCTCGAACATGGAACATCCGCTATTATAGATATTTCGAGACGAACCGGGCTCCACCGAGTCGAAATCTATCGAGGAATTCCGGTCCTTGAAGAAGAAAAACTTATCACAACTATCACTCGTGGAAAACGAACCTTTTATCGTCCTCTTTCCCCCGATCGCATCGAAGAACTTATCCGAGACTTTGAGAAACGAAATGCACCACTTCTCGATGAGCTCCAAAAGAGCTATAAAAAACTTGGAAAGAATCTCTCCGTAAGCTACGAGGAATGACGCCCTGCGGTCACTCGAGTATTTGATGATATTGTGAATTCCCTTCCTGCTGGTGCTACATTTTACCGCGTAAGCGCAGAAAATGATGTGAATATATCAAATAGCTTTCTCCCAAAGGATTACCGGGAAAGACGAGATAAGAAACGACTGGAACGAGTAGTTATTAGCTCAAGTAAAGCCGCTCTAACAAAGCTAAAAAGACTTGAAAGGGATATCATTCTTATTCCGAAAAAATATGATACCTTTGAAGAAGATGTGACGATGACTATTTACGGAAATAAAGTTGCTTTTATTGATTTCGGTGAGGAAAACTCTATCATAATAGAGAATCCAATGATCGCTCGTTTTCTCGAGAAACAATTTAAACTGTTACAACAACTCCTCAAATCTAGTGAATTGTAGAACCATGATTGGATAAAACTCGCTCAATATGAGCCACCACCGCAAGAGAGTCGCTATTCGGCTGAGAAACTAAACCCTGCTCATTAACTCGCATTTGATTTCTTCTTTTAAATGCATCAGCAATACTCTGCGCAATAGGAGTTTGATGTAGAGATGTTGATTTATTTTCCATAAATTAATTTTTAAGGAGTCTTTGTATTAAGTTCTGAACTCAGTATAAAACTTCTGGCATATCTTTTGTAGAATATTTATCTGTAAGAGTTTTTGCAGTTACTGGGTTTCATTGCATAAGTGAATCAACAGTAAAGTCTATCATATGAGCAACCTCACTTGGACTCAGAGCAAATACGATACGGTGAATGGAGGTACGTGGACCTAAACGATTTCGGAACAGAAACTCGGTGGGCGAACATGACTCATACTCACTTTTACCATCCAAATATTGCGAATTCTCAGAAACTGCCACATCAACACCAATAAGATGACGGTTTCATCGTTGATCAATACAATCGACGATAAGATCAACTCAGGATACTATATCGTCCGCATCACTTGCAAGATATACTTTTACGTCTCTGTAAACTCATGTGGATCTGATTTTCTCCTCCACAATTGATCTTGCCAGTATTTCTACGAAGTTTTTTAGTCAGTAATGACTGTCCCTTTGAAATTCATCAACGAGTTTTTGATGTCTTTCATTGAGCCTCCAAGTTCTCATGGAATTTCTATGAGACACTTCCTCAGGAGAATAATTTACAAGTCGTGAGCTTTCTGCATCATGAAGCTTTCCATACGAATATTTCAATCTTTGCATAAGATACCAATTCTGTATCTTTTGAATCACAAAAGAATCAACTCAAGTATATCTTACAAACTCATCAACTCGAAATCTTGGATCATAAATTTTTCGTAGTGCATTTGTTACTGAGTTGAGTGATCTATTAGAATTTACTGATCTTGAAATTGTATCCGCAAGAGATCAGGCTCACTCATTGAATGTTCCTGGGTGGTATTGACTCATTTATATTTGTTTTATTTAGGGGTAGTCTATCACAGTATCGAATATATTTCAAATTCAGAGACTTCTTTAGACGCGAACTTCTTGACTTTCCATACCTTCAACTCAAAATGTTTCTTTAAAAAGCTTCACTCTTTCTTTGCTTCCCATAGCCTTATTTGGATTATCAGAAAGCTTGACGCAAGAAACCCATGCATTCTTGTCCGGTCGCCAAACCGCATCAGGCTTCACAACGATTGACATAGAACCAAATGGTCCAAATTTTTCCTTTTCTTTTGGAAGCGTTCCTTTAGTATTATTTGAAAGTTCAGTTCCCCATCCATTCGTAAGAACTCAGAAGATGCCATGGAATCGATCAGTGACTCCTTTGATTACATCATAGGTAAGCCCATCACTCGGAAGTGCAAGTTTTGTTTTTGGATCAATATCCCATTTTCTGAGGAATTCTTGATATTCTGGAAGAGCCAAGAGAGGATCCTTTGAATCTACACGACATCCTGTATGATTCATCGCGATATCCTCGGGGCAATTAGCAAAATAAAAAGAAGAACCGTACGTGTCCGGAAGAAGGATTCCAAGCTCTGGAAAGTGTGCCTGCCATTCTCGATCGATGGCATACATTTTGTCGACAATTGCTCATCATTCATCCTCGAATGCTGTTGGTATCATACGAAGTTCATGAGCATTGGTTCATTTTGGATTCGCATTTCCCATCTCCATAGAAATCATTACGTTCGATGTTCCAAGATATTGACCTGGAAGATCACTCGAGAGGATAGCATTTACCTGCCTATGAATGTCCGTACTTGCCGCACGTCTGGTACCAAATTCTGAGAAGGTAATACGAGGATCTGACCTTACACTTGCCACATTATCATAGAGACGACCGTACATTCTCGTCATGACCCCATTCCACTCTGACGGAGAGAGTTTTGCCTTCTTCGCGTAATAGTAGAGGTAGAGACTGTTGACGATCTTGAGAGCGTAGATTTCCCAGAGGGTAGAGTCAGGCCAAGCACCTTCGAACTCAAGCGTATATCATCCATGTCCGTCATTTTCGAGAGAATATTCGGGGAGAGAAAAATCCGAAAGATATCCAAGAGTTTCATTTCTGAGCATTGGTCGATTCCCTACCTGCATTCCACGAAGATACGAGAGTCCTGCCTGACTTACGCCACGGATGTTTTTCGTAGCATCGAACTGACTTCGGAGTGCTGTTTCTGGAATGATGTCTGCAATACGAACATCCTTATTTCGGATGGTCATTTTCCATCTTACTCGCATGTTTCGATACTCCTCCTTCGAAAGGATGAAGTCAAGCATCAGAAATTTATAAATATCAGTATTGAGAAGATTATCAACTTCTGCCTCATCACGTGCATGAGCAAATGAGTTTGAGAATGTATATGGATACTGTGTGTTCATAGTTATATATTATAATGTATTATATACACTTAATTTAAGAAACAATTTTTACTCACACATCAGCGAGCTGACGTAATTTTTCTTCACCACTTGGAAGGCCTGGAACATTTACAGCAGCTATACCCGAACGTATAACCTCCACATCAAATCAAAGTTCCTTCCCGTCTTTAGCTGTAGAAAAAACACAGAAGTCCGTAGCAAGTCAAACAATTTTCAGAACTCGTACGCTTGACTCACGAAGTATTTGTTCAAGACTTCTTGCATCTGAGGCTATTTGAAAACCCATTTCCGCATTTCCTATGAGTTTATCTACCCCTTCAAATCAAGAATACCCATCATCGCTGTCTTTATAGCCCTTATAAATATGATGATCAATCATACGAGTATCTATTCCATCGATATACTCAGACTCCTGACTTCAAGCCTCACCATGGATTGGCCATGGACCACCATTATTTTTAAAATGGACGGTGTTTTTCGGATGCCAATCACGTGTAGCCACAATAAGTCATGAAGCAGTTCGAGTTAAATTCATTTGATTTTGTATTGCTGGAGCAATTTCTTCAGCTCAAGCTACAGGAAGTCATCATAATTTTCCAAATGCCTTATGGAAATCAACGATAACAAGGGCTTCTCTATTCATAGTAAAGTAATATTAAAAATAAAGGTGTATTTATTACACTTATAATAAGTTACTTTTAATAGCCTTTAATGCTCAGTTACTATTAAGTGTTTTATATACACTTTAAAGATATCTAGAAAATAAAAAGAGTCAAAACATTTTTGAATTTGTCTCGACTCTTCCCTTCTATATGAAGATTCTATCGTCTTGATCCTGTCGTATTTTCATGCTGTTGTCTTTGTCCAAGTCTATGCATTGCAGTGTACTTAAGAAGCTCATACTCAAGCTCTATAAGGTGCTTTTGGTCTACTTTATCACCGTTTTCTTCTTTATAAATTCTCATCAACTCTTCTGCTTCCTTTTTTTGGGCTGCAATATATTCCAAATCGGTCAAATGATCTCAATTTTCTATAACATCAGCCACAATTGTTACTGATTCTGGAGAAATATTGAGAACTCATCCTCCTGAAACAAAATCTTTCTTTACATGATGAGTATCATGATTATATTCTACTGTCATGATTCAAGGACGAATTGCAGAAAGAAGTGGTTCATGATTTGGAAGCACAGTAATCTCACCACTCTCAGTCATGAGAGTAATACGTGTGAAGTTGTCAGATTCGAGAATGTTGCCTGAGGCAGAGGTAATTTGGAGCATCATGGATGATATTACTTAGCAGATTCTGCTTCGAAAGCAGTTTTTACATCTTCAATTGATCCTTTGTACATAAAGAATCTCTCTGGAATATAATCAACATCTCCAGCGATGATTGACTTAAATCATCGAACTGTATCATCAAGCTTTGCATAAACTCCAGGAGTTCCGGTAAATTGCTCTGCCACAAAGAATGGCTGCGAAAAGAATCTCTGTATCTTACGAGCACGAGCAACTGTAAGCTTATCATCTTCAGACAATTCATCCATACCAAGGATGGCGATAATATCTTGAAGCTCCTTATAACGTTGAAGAATTTTTTGGCAGCTTCGAGCAACTTCGTAATGTTCGTCTCCAACAACTTTTGGAGTAAGAACTGTAGAGGTTGAATCGAGTGGATCAACTGCAGGGTAGATACCAAGCTCAGCAATAGATCGAGCCAATACCACAGTCGAATCAAGGTGGGCAAAAGTATTTGCCGGAGCTGGATCAGTAAGATCATCTGCCGGAACATATACTGCTTGTACAGATGTAATAGAACCATTCTTCGTTGAAGCAATACGCTCCTGAAGTGTACCCATGTCTGTGGCAAGAGTTGGCTGGTATCATACTGCTGATGGTATGCGACCAAGAAGGGCTGAAATCTCAGAACCTGCTTGTGTAAAACGGAAAATATTATCCACAAAAAGAAGAACATCTCGCTTTTCTACATCACGGAAATACTCCGCCATAGTAAGTCAAGTTAAAGCAACGCGAGCACGAGGCCCTGGAGCCTCATTCATTTGACCAAATACCATTGCTGTTTTATCGATTACACCACTATCTTTCATCTCATGGTAGAGATCATTTCCCTCACGAGTTCTCTCCCCAACTCAAGCAACAACAGAATACCCTCCATGTTCACTTGCAATATTATGAATAAGTTCTTGCATGATAACTGTTTTTCCTACTCATGCTCATCCAAAGAGTCCAACCTTACCTCACTTAAGCATCGGACAAATGAGATCAACTACTTTAATTCCTGTTTCAAATACTTCTGTCTTCGTAGAAAGGTCTTCAAATGCTGGAGAAGCTCGATGAATAGGAAGCTTGCTTTCTGTCTTTGGGGCTTCCATCTCATCGATAGGATCACCAAGAACATTAAACATACGACCGAGAACTTTTTCTCCAACTGGGACAGAAATTGGAGCCCCAGACGCTACTACCGAAAGTCATCGTTTCACTCCATCGACAGGATTCATCGCAATTGTTCGGACAATATTATCTCCGAGCTGTTGTTGAACCTCAAGCACAAGTTTATGAGGAGCTCCTTCAACTTCAAGAGCCTCATAGATGGCTGGAATATATCCATCCTTGAATTCGACGTCAATAACAACGCCAATAATTTTTGTAATAATACCAGTGTGAGCCATAAAAAAAACGTATAAAGAACGCGCGGATTATAGATATAAGAGAAGGAAAATCAAATAAAAAAAGGGTTATTCCCTCTTTTTATGGTTCCAAGGAAAATCTATTTTCTTCAAAAATCATCTTCGTATCGAATAATATCATCCTCTCAAGTATATTCGCCACATTGCACCTCAATAACAACAAGTGGATCACTATGAATGTTTGAGAGTCGATGAAGAAAACCTACAGGAATATGACACCCCTCGTTTGGGCGAAGAACTTTAATCTGCTCAATCTCTTTAAAATCTGAATGTCGTATATCGACCGTAGCAATACCAGAAACAACCGTCCAGTGCTCACTTCTTTTTTCATGTGACTGAAGGGAGAGTCTCTGTCATGGGTTAACAATAATTTTTTTAACCTTATAGAGAGGAAGATCTTCGAGAACATAGTATACTCCCCAAGGGCGATTTCCCACCTCAAGATACCTTCATTCTGTAATATTTTTTGGAAGTTCACTAATTTTTTTCTCTAAATCATTTTCATCTTCTTTACTCTGAACCTTTTTCAAAAAATCACTAGAGTTATGTGTTTTTGCTCCGAGTCAATCCATAACAGGAACCCCTTCGCGACGCAAAAGTTCTGCCTCTGGAATATTTGAAGCAAAACGATCTCAGCCCTTCGTAAAAATAATTTTCTCATATTTTCAACTATCTTTTGCCTCCTTTATAGCCATCTCAAGAGATTTACACACGCTACCATCTTGATCAATAGAAAGAATAACTCGATCAACTCATTTTATAGAACTCACCACTTGCATGCGAAGTTTTTCATCTTGAAAACTTTTAACTCAACGCTTGAGTTCTGCTTGCAGATCGTTATTAACGATCACCCATAACTCATCTCCACCAGCTTCTGTTTTTGAAAGCTCAAAACACTCGATATGACCCGGATGAATTGGGTTAAAGTATCAACAAGTAATAGCTAAAGTTGTCATATTTTATAAAAAAGTACAGTAGTAAGATGTATATTTTCTAGAGTTTTGCAAGTTTTTTTCCTTCATCCATTGCAACATTCGAAAGTCTATCAGCCTCTTTATTTTGTTCTCGGAAAATATGAGTAAAGCTAATTTTACCTCACCAATCCTGTATTCGGGTAGTTATTTCTCATGCGATTTTTTTTAACTCTGGATTCTTAATCTTATACACTCATGTTAATTGCTTAATGAGAAGCTCAGAGTCCGCATAAAAGAGTATCTCTTCAGCTCAGAGCTCTATAGCTCGATTGATTCCAAGAAATGCAGCGGTATATTCTGCAATATTATTAGTAGCATAACCTATAAATTTATGCCTTCTCTCGATTGGGACTCCATTTGAGTCAGTTATATAAACCCCACAACCTGATGGTCAGGGATTTCATCGAGATCATCCGTCAGTGTAAACTAAAATTTTATTCATTAAAAATATTTCTTGAATATTAGCCCTCAAGTTGCTCCAGACTTAAAAACTGTGGCGTAAGATAATATACAAACTTTAAGCTCCCAAGTCTAATATCTTTCCAATCCATATTATCTGGAAGAGAAAGAACTATGACTGATCCTTTTTTCATAGAGGGGGTATCATCCCCAGAAAGAGATTGGGCAACTCGAGTCAGATCTGGATTATGTCAAACTACCATTAACGTACGACACGACTTCGGGGTCATTTTAATGATCTTAAAATGTTCCTCAAAAGGATTTCTCAGAATCGGTGACTGCTTACTATAAAGTGAATCATGGTATTCAATATGCTCTACTCATAGCTTGCTTGCCAAAACGATTGCTGTTGATTTTGCACGCAAATCAGGACTTGATACTATTTTATCTGGTTTAAGTCAAATAAGTCTGAGATAATTTGCCATAATGACATTTGATTTTTCTCAAGCTGGCACAAGTGGTCTATCATAGTCTATCCCTTTCCAGAGAGCAATATCAAACGCTTTTGCATGCCGGATAAATATAATCTGTTTCTTTTTCGTATTTCTAAACATAAAGAAATTATATCAAAAAATACCCCCATACAAGTAGGAGTAATTTTTTGGCTTTTAATTTTTCAATAATCATTTCTAACTCTAAACATCTTTCATACTTTCCACCCCTGAAACAATTTCAGAAACCTCCTTTGTTATGGCGGCCTGTCGAGTCTTATTATAGATAAGGGTAAGACCATTTGCCTTTTTATTCGCGCTATCCTTAGCATTTTTCATTGCTACCATACGAGCCGCGTGTTCTGAAGCTTTAGCCTCAAGGAGTGTCTCATGAATAATCCCATCCAATATAAGTGGTATGGTCATATCAATTATTGTCTCTCTATCTGGCTCAATGGTATATGCCCCATCATAATGGTCTGATACATACTTTGCTCAAGCATATTTCTCAAGAAAACCAAATATTTCATCTCATTTAATTGGAAAAAGAGTTTTTACAGTTGGAATCTGAGAAATGGCTGAAACATAATGATTGTAAATAATGGAAACTTTTGAGTATTTTCCACTTTTCCACTCATCAACAATAGTACGAACCATTCGGCGAGATTCCGCAGGTGTAAGTGGATCTTTCATTTCATCTGAAAAATCAGCAAGAAGGTGCTGCCCAGTACGAAGAATGAAATCTCGAGCCCGCTTCCCTACAGTTATATAGTGGTATTCTCGTGTAAATGGAGTATCTTTATCATCACGAATATATTCTGTAGTTTTCTTAAAAACATTGGTATTGTATCAGCCACAAAGTCATTTTTGCGAAGCAACCACAATAATAAGTTCCTTTGTTGAATTCGGCACTATAGAATATGATCAGAGGATGCTTTCATCAGATGATACCTTCCCGAGTATAGAAAGCGTTGCAAGAGCAAATGGGCGAAGACCTATTACAGCTTCCTGAGCCTTTTTCATCTTTACAGTAGAAATAAGCTCCATTGCTTTAGTTATTTTTCCTGTATTTTTTACAGATTTAATTCGAGATTTAATTTCTTTTCAGGATGGCATAAAGTATTAGTTCGCTAGAAGATGGGATACTATTTTTTATCCTCGTACATTTTTATGAATTCATCGAGATACTCTGTGAGAGCCTTTTTAGTTTCGTCACTAAACTCTCCTTTTTCACGAATTGAGGCAAGAATTTTCTCCTCTCTTTCAAGACCAAGATAAAGATCGTGCTCGAATTTTTTAATTCCCTTAACATCAAGCTTATCAAGATATCCGCTATTTCCAGCAAAAATAATACACACCTGTTTTTCAAAAGGAATTGGAGAGTAAACATCCTGCTTCAGGATTTCTACCATTCGTTTTCCTCGTTCAAGTTGCTTTTTAGTATCAGGATCAAGATCTGAGGCAAATTGAGCAAAAGCCTCAAGTTCGCGATATTGAGCAAGGGAAAGTTTTAATGTACCAGCATTCTTTTTCATAGCTTTCGTCTGAGCATCTCAACCAACACGTGACACTGAAAGACCTACGTTAATAGCTGGTTTTACTCAAGCATTAAAGAGCCCTGATTCAAGAAATATTTGTCCATCAGTAATTGAAATTACATTTGTTGGAACATACGCTGATACATCTCCAGCCTGTGTCTCGATAATAGGAAGAGCCGTCATTGATCCTGCACCAAGTTCATCACTAAGTTTTGCAGCTCGCTCAAGGAGACGAGAATGGAGGTAAAATACATCACCAGGATAAGCTTCACGACCAGGTGGGCGACGAAGGAGAAGTGACATTTCTCTATACGCATTTGCATGCTTTGTAAGATCATCATAAATAATGAGCGCATGTTCTCCTTTGAACATAAAATATTCACCCATTGCTGCTCCAGCATAAGGAGCAAGCCACTGCATTGCTGCAGGAGAAGATGCACCTGCTGAAACTATGATAGTATAATCCATTGCTCCAGCTTTTTTAAGCTCTTCGGAAATAGCAACAATTTTTGAATCTTTCTGACCAATGGCAACATAAATACATTTTACGTTTTTCCCCTTTTGATTCAGGATAGTATCGATAGCGACTTGAGTCTTTCCTGTTTGGCGATCTCCGATAATAAGCTCACGTTGACCTCGACCAATAGGAACAAGAGAATCAATTGCCTTGATACCAGTAGCAAGAGGCTCATGAACATGTTTACGACTCATTACTCCCGTTGCAACAAATTCTGCTGGACGATACTCCTTTGTATTAAGATCCCCATGACCGTCAACTGGATTCCCGAGTGGATCTACAACGCGACCAAGAAGTGATTCACCGACAGGAATTTCAAGAATTCTTTTTGTTGATTTTGCAATCATACCCTCGCGAATCGTAGAAAAGCCTGAAAGCACCACAACTCATACGTAGTGCTCTTCAAGATTCATGGCAACACCACGAGCTCCTGAATCAAACTCAACTACTTCATTGTAGGCAACATCACGAAGTCCTACAATCTTTGCAATACCATCACCAAGGTACACAACAGTACCTGCATTTACTCTATCAGGAGAGAGATCTACGGAATCAATTTTTATCTCAAGTTCTTTAATAAGACTTTGTGCGAGATCAACAGCAGAATGAGACATAATAACAGAGGATAATTGATAAGGAAATTAGTGTAAAAGACTTTCAAATTTTTGCATAGTAACATCGACCATATCATCTCCTACAAATACACGGGCACCACCTTTGAGGTCATCATTTATGACTACCAGGGGTGATTCTCAAGTATATGTAGGAAATGCATACTGAATAACAGCATTCGCATAGCGAAGTCATTCAGTCTCATTCATTCCCGAGTGAATCTCTACAAAAGCACGTACTGGTAATGGAGAAGAAGGATCTTCGAGCTGAGCTCTTTTTCCAATTTGCTTAAGTCCATTTCTGTAGGATTTAAGTATCTTAAGTAAATGCTCAAGAGTTTCTCGAGGATATGAATGAAGTTGTGTCTTTGACATAAAAGAATCTTTTGTACTATTGTTTAAAATACATTAAAACTCGACAGAATTTGCATTTTTTTTCAGAAATTCAACATTTGACTCATTCTTTCAAAATAGTTTTTCATTCAACTTGAGAGCAACATCTAGCACTCTTCCCTTTAATTCTTCAGTCATTGCTTTACGCTCTTGCTCAACTTGAGCAAATCACTTTGCTCGAGCAGCATCTGCATCAGCATGAGCACGAGTAGTAATTTCTACTCACTCCTTTCGAGCATTTTCAACAATTTCAGCTCACATCATTTTTGCATCAATTCGAGCCTTCTCGATAATGTTCTCACTTTCCTCCTGTGCGGAAGCAAGGATAGAGTCACTTTCAGCAAGCTTTTCTTCTAGAAGAGCGCGTTTTGCTGCCTCTTCTTCGAGATACTTCATGTACGGCTTAAAGATAAAGCCACGTAGCACAAAAGCAACAATCGCAAAGTTAATCGCCTGAATTATAAATGATGAGAAATCAAAGATGGTATTCATATTTTGAAAAATTATGAGTTCAAGTGCGTACTATTTTATAAAGCTTTAATCGTACACACTTGAATCAGTAATATACTACTAAAGAAAAAGTGATGCGAAAGCAAGAAGACCTGGAACTTCACAGAGAGCAATAGCAGTAAGCATTTTTGCATTGATATCACCAGAAGCAGTTGGGTTTCGACCAATAGCTTGCATAGCACCCATACCAATAAGACCAATACCAAGTCCAGATCAAATAACACCTAAAAGTGCAATTCCATTCATAATAATAAATGTTAAAAAGTAATACCTGAAGTTCATTTAAGTAACTGGGACGGAGAGGAAGTATCCGGTTTGCAGTACTAAAAACCAGGAAGAAAGGCAAAGCCCTTCATTTCTAGCGTCTAGTGATGATTTGTAGGCAGAGATTCTTTTATGTACAATGATGAAAGTGTCATAAATATATATGCCTGCAAGAAAGCAACGAGAAGTTCGAAAAACCAAAAAGGAAGTGCGAGGATTCGAAAAACTCAAGTATGAAATGACGGGATAAGTTCACCAACATATACTACAACACCAATAAGTATCGCTCACACAAAAATATTAAGAAACAGACGCATTGAGAGAGATCAAATACGTATAAATTCACCTACAAAGTGGAGCCATCAAACAAAGACTCAAACAATTTTTTCAGCAGTAGTATCTCCATGAAAATTCCAAAGGTAATGTGAAAGATGATTCACAGGTCACTTGAGGTAGAGTGCAGTTAATTGAGCTACAAGAATTACCGTAAGTGAAAAGACGAGTGTTGTTGAGAGGTCAGAATATATAGGACGAAGATAATGTCCGAGCCATTCATCTTTCGATACAAGTACAAGCCAGTCAAATAAAAGACCCGTAAGATTTCCAAGAAAGATTACAATCATAAGTCCTCAAAGTAGCCAGATGTAGTTTTTAGCTATCTTTTCATCTCAGAGGAGATTTTTTGCATAGAGATAAATACGATTGATAATATCAAGCCCAAAAGCCCTTATTCGAGGAAGACTCTCAGTACGGATAGCAAGATTCATTATAGCTACAATAACAAAGAGGACTACCATAAATATCCAAGTGGAAAAAACAGTATTGGTGATATGGAGCGAACCAATATTCCACCCTTCAATAATATCTCCTTTTGGCGCAGGAATATGAGGTCACTCATGCTCCTCACTGAGATCATGGGAATCACTGTGTTCACCCTGAGGAATTTTAGATTTATGATCCTCTGGATTTACAATCATTTCTTTTTCAGGACTTTCTTTCACTATCACAACATCACTATGTGATTCTGTAGCTACAGCAGTCTGCTCAACTCAGATAAAACCTGAAAAGAGAAATAATAGAGCAAGAATAGTACGATAAGTTCTACGCATATAGTATGAAAACGAGCGGAGTATAGAGAAATGTATTTTTTTTGCAAGATTTTTTCTTCGGGATTCATTTTTATTCTCTACTTTTACTAACAAAGTTTCTTGCCTTACTTTGAGTGGCGAAAAAAAACAGGAGCTATCCTGTTAAAAAAAGATTTATAAGATTTTTTATTCTCCCAAAAGAACAAATCCCATTTTTTCCCCAGAAAGATCAATATCTCGAAGTTTATATTTTTGGAGCTGAGGCTCTGAAAATCAGAGCGATGTGGCGAGCTCATGAGCTAGCTCTCAGTAGGAAAGAAGAAAGTTTGGTTCGATCTTTTCAAGAAGTGGTAGAGTAGCTTTGGATGAAGGCATAACGAGAACATCAAGATCTCCAAGAAAATCCAATTGCTCAGAATTTAAATCAGGAATATTATTTGGTATAAATCCGACAGTGTATCCTTCCACTCGCATTTGATAGATTCGAATATCTGCAGACTCATGAGCATAGGCAAGGAACCCTGATTTCTCATACTCCCCTGCAACATCAATAATAAGTCAATCCACATTGAGAGAGTCGTTCTGTAGAAGAATAGTCTTTTTTTCTGACTCGATTACAATTTGATTATTTTTGAAGGAAAAATCCATAAGGAAAAAATTATAACACGGTGAGCATATAGAATTATGCCCGAAAATCAAACGAATCAATCAAAAATTGGCACTCTTACATAAAATGCTTATTCTTTTCTATTAATCCAACAACATCAGGTTTCAAGAAAACATTTTTCAATTCATCTGGAGTAAACCATTTGTATCACACAAAACGCTCTGCGCGACGTGGACGAGGCTCAGCGTTTCAGTTATACTTAACGAGAAAAAGAGAAACCTCTTTATGAATAATTGGAGCACCTTCGAGATATCCAGCAATAAATGAATAGGCTATCTTGTTCATGAACTTCACCACTTTGAGATCAGGCAGAGCAAGTCAAGTCTCTTCGGAAATCTCCCTGAGAGCCGTTTCCATTGCTGTCTCATCTCATTCAATATGTCCTTTCGGAAGGACATACTCAAGTTGGTTCTTTGCATTTTTCCATGCTAGCATGAGCACCTGAATTTCACTTCAGTTTTTTCTATACACTATACCGCCAGCACTCTTTTCATGGAGTTCTGTCATGGTATTTTTAAATAATAAATGAAAACTTCCCAGAGTATATCAGAAAGATTCGAAAAATCAAGGCTTGAAAAAACACGCAATCTTGTTGCAATTTTTCCTTTTCTCCATAATGTATGTGCGATTTAATGACGCTTTTCATCACTGCCCCTTTTTCACTCTAAATATGCGCTTTCGTATTCAAACTGACATTTTCAAAAAGGCCATAGAAACCACAAGCCATGCTGCTGGATCAAATAACCTTACACCAATACTTGAGAACATACTCATCGAAGCCGGATATAAAAGAGTTGTGCTTACTGGGAACAATCTTGAAATGGCAATCGAATACATAATTGAGGAATGAATTGATGTTGAGGTAGAGTGAAAATTCACGATTTCTTCAAAATTTTTGACTTCATATATCACCCTTGTTTCAGACAAGGATGTTACGGTTGAACTTGAGAAATGATGAAGCCTAAGATTCATAACTGCCACAAGCGAAACAAAATTTAAGGGAACAAGTGCAGAAAAGTTCCCTGTAATTCCTCTTCTTGTCGCAGAAAATCCACTAAGGGTCGAATCGAGGGACTTAAAAATAGCAATTGAAAAAACGCTTTTTTCTACCGCTGATGGAGCTGTACGACCGGTTTTAGCTGGAATTTATTTAAAGCCAAAAAATGAAGGACTCATTTTTGCTTCAACCGATAGCTTTCGGCTTTCAGAATTTACCATAAAGACAAACGGCAATGAGTCTCTAGCAGTTATTATCCCCAAGAAAACTGCAGCTGAACTGGCAAGAATCGTGTCTGATGATAATGAAAAAATGCCAATAGACCTCTATTTTCATGAAAACCAACTTCTCGCAATAAGAGGGAATGTAAGACTTTCTTCACGGCTTCTCTCTGGAAAATTTCCAGAATACGATGGATTTTTTCCGAAAGAATTTAATACAAGAACCACCGTATTACGGAGCGATTTTGTTACGAGTCTCCGTCAAGCAAATCTCGTTGCTAGAGAGAATAACTACAACACAAGAATACGCTCTCGTCACGAATGAAGTGTAGAAATTAGTACTGGTGATACTGAAATATGAGCTTCTAATATTACAGTGACAGGATCCATCGAATGACAAGAAGATATAGTAGGAATGAATGCCCAGTATCTTCTTGAAGTTTTATCTGTAATGAAAGAGGATTACATTTCCTTTGAGTACAAATCAGCTCTTTCTCCTATTGTTATTTGCTGAGTTCCAAAGGAGGATGGAAAATACAGTTATCGACACCTCATTATGCCTCTCAAAATCTAATCCAAAATTTATAGAGTTTTTATTTTCTGCCAATGCTTACGTTACTCCAAGATCTTGAATCTCGTGTTCTTCATGCTCTCCCACTCATACAAAATGAAGAATCTCTCATAGAATACAAAAACACCATCGTAGGGAAAGATGGTGAACTTACAAAAATACTTAAATGACTCAAGGATCTTAGTCCGGAGGAAAAAGCTTCAATATGAAAAAGGGCAAATGAGGTTCGTGACTCAATACTTGGAGCAATAGATGTTCAACGAGAAGCCATAAAACGTGCAGAAATTGAATCAAAATTGTCCAACGAATGGATTGACACCACAATTCCCTACTCGCGAGAAAGAGGTTCCATTCATCCAATTAGCAAGGTACGACAAGAGGTTGAAGACACATTTTCTCGAATGTGATTTGATATTTACGAGTCTATGGAGGTGACCACCGAATACCTCAATTTTGATGCTGTAAATGTTCCCAAAAATCACCCAGCAAGAGACATGCAAGATACTTTTTGGCTTGAATGAGATGGAAATGTGCTTTCAACACAAACATCTTGCATGCAAAATCTTATCCTTAGAAATAACACCCCTCCGATCCGTGCCATAATACCAGGAAGAGTTTTTAGAAACGAAGATGTTGATGCTACTCACGATAACACATTTTATCAGGTCGAATGAATCGTTGTTGATAAAAATATTGGCATCTGACACCTTAAATTCACCATTACAACGATGCTTTCAGACCTCTTTGGAAAAGAAGTATCAATAAGGATGCGGCCGGGGTATTTTCCATTCGTAGAACCAGGGGTTGAAGTTGATTTTTCTTGCCCATTTTGCGATGGAAATGGATGCAAAATTTGCAAATGATCTGGCTGGATTGAATTCATGGGAGCATGACTCATTCATCCAAATGTGATTCGAGAATGAGGTCTTGATCCAGAAGTGTATACAGGTTTTGCTTTTTGATTCTGACTGAATCGACTTGTTATGATTAAATACTGAATTCCAGATTTGAGATACTTTCAAAATCCAGATATTCGTTTCCTCCGTCAATTTTAATATTGGACATTTCTTAGAAAATATTTGCTCATTTTACTGTCTTTTGCTATAATTAGTAAAAGATTTTATGATACGAAGACAAAAAACCATCGATTTATTAAAACAAAAGCTCGATGATGCAAGTATACGATGCATTGCACTCATTGGTGAAAAATGAATTGGTAAATCAACACTCCTGCGTGAACTTGAAGGCGAAGGCTTTTTTGGCAATGAATGAGAGTATAGCTATATCTTTTCTGAATCTGAATCGGATTTGAATACCCAAGAGCTTTTTAAGAATTGAATCACTATTATTGATTCTGAAAACTCAAGACCAGACGAATACTGGAAGAGTATTATTGATACAATACCCGAATGAAAGAAGCTTATTTTGACTTCTGAAATGAGGGTTGAAATTGATACGGTAGAGAATATCACTCTTTGAATTGTTAGCTTTCGCGAATATGCAGATAGTCAGTGATATCCAGTTGAAATTTCAAAAATACTTGCTTGAGAAAGTAATACCGAAAAACTTAATCAGCTCAAAGAAGTTTATATGGAGCGTTGATGATTCCCGAATCATCTTAGTAATCCAGAAAGCATTTCAGATGATTTTAACTCAAAAAGGGCAATTATTGAATCTAAAGTGTTCAAAAAGGAAGCAGAGTCAATAATGGAATTCATGAGAACTCTTGCTATGAATATGGGGAATTTATTCAAGGCCGATCAAATAGCAAAACTCCTTTGAATCTCTCGAAGAAAGGTTCATAAATATACCGGAATTCTTCAAGAACTCGGTATAATCAAAGCGATTTGACCCTGGTGACAAAATAGCCTTACGGAAACGTCTCGTCATGTAAAAATATACTTTAGTGATCTTTCATTTGTGAAATCACTCTTATGAGATACTTACAATCAATGAACCTTAAAACAGTGATCCATAGAGAATTTTATCTATCTTGAACTCGAAAGAAAACTCGATGCATCACATACCATTTCGTACTATAGAAAAAAATCCTGAGCTGAAATAACATTTATACTTGAGAATTCAGCAACAGAAACAATTACCCCTGTTCTTGTTACTCTTAGAGAAAGCGAATCCATTTCTCAAGTTTTTAAAACATTTGATGAAGACTATCACAATAAAATTGAAAGATATATGCTCGTTAATTGATGATTATGATGAAAAAAAGATATTTACTGAACTCCCTTTATTATTATTCCACATGTAGCTATATAATCCACCAAATGGTGGATTTTTCTTTACTTTTTTAGTATGTTTTATAGACTCTATGGGTGTTTGTTTCACTAATTTTTGAATTTTATGCACCTTGTGATTATGGCTGCCTGAGAAGGATCGCGTATGCGACCTATAACAGATAATACTCCAAAACCCCTCATAAAGATATGCTGAAAGACCCTTATAGAACACAACATTGAAGAGATAGTTGATGTATTCGAAGATATATATATTATCATAAAATACAAAAAGGAGTGCTTCCCTGAGTACTTTGGAGAAACTTATAAAGGAAAAAAAATCCACTACATAGAGCAACTGGGGGATGTAATGTGAACCTGAGCAGCAATACTTTCTCTAGAAGGAAAATTACATTGAGAATTTGTTGTTGTATCCTGAGATGATCTCTATGATAAAAATGACCTCCAAAATCTTATAAAAGCAAAGAGTAATACCACTCTTGTTCGAGAAACTCCAACACCGGAACTTTTCTGAATTTTTACAAGAAATAGTAAGTGAGTTATAAATGGATTTATAGAAAAGCCTACAGATAGATCCCTCGGAAATCAGGTTAATATATGATGTCATAAATTTCATTCTGATATTTTTTCTGAATTAAAACTCCTTAAGCCATCTTCTCGAGGGGAAATAGAGATAACGGATTTTATACATAAGTATGCTCAGGAATGAAAGTACAATGTAATCGAAGCTCAATGACGTTGGATATCTATCGGGTACCCTTGGGATCTTCTAAAAGCAAATGATGAAATTATCTGAAGTTACCAGGAATTAGTCAATAATTGAGCAATTATTGAACCAAATGTGACCATTAAATGAAATGTTTACCTTGAAGAATGAGCAATACTCAAATCAGGAACCTATATCGAGGGAAATGCCTACTTCTGAAAAAACTGTCAAATTTGACCCTATACTCACATAAGAGGAAATACCTATTTTTGATCAACAACTCGGGCAGGAGCCTATTCAGAAATCAAGAACTGTTATTTCTGAGACAATACAGTCGTGGCTCAATGAACTGTTATTGTTGATACCGTCGCATGAATGGATGTAAATTTTTGATCCGGAACTATCACAACAAACTGGCGCCATGATAGTACAAATATCCGAGCACTTTCTAAAGGAAAACTTGTTGATACCGGAAGAAGAAAACTCTGAGCCATAGTTGGAGATCATGTGAGATTTTGAGCAAATACAACAATATATCCTGGTCGAACAATCCCATCAGATGGAACAACGCTTCCTGGTGAAATTGTAAAATAATATTCGAATAAATGAATCCCTCGTAAGAAAATTCTTGTAATTACCCATGCGAAAATTTTCCCTACTTCATGCACTCAAAAGCTGAATTATTTATTTCATGGCTCTTTTTTTATTGAATTCCTGTTATGATTTTGATCAAAATGAATGATTTATAGGCAAATCAGTACACCAAAATTTCTCATGAAATACTATCAACACCCAATGATGAAAATGCGTTTATCATCCAAAGGTGTATTTTTTTATGTACCACTACGTACGAGATTATGATCAAAGGGATACCCCTATTACACATGACCTCTCCATTCCTCCTAATGAATTTCGTGAACATATGAAGAAGGTACATGAACTTTCAGAAAGTTGAAAAATCTCACTCATGAATGGCGATAGTTTTATAGAGGCAATCAGAACTAACTGTTTTTCTCATGAAAACATATGGATATTTTCTGCTGATGATGGATGGAGTGATATGTATTCCAACCTCTATCCAATAATTAATGAATACAGAATTCCCTTCTTTCTTGGTGTTGTTACCGATTTCCTAGATAAAAGTGGGTTTATATCAACGTGAGAGCTTCTCACCATGTCGAAAAATCCAATTGTAACTATTGCATCACACTCAGTAAGTCATATTGATAACAGCAAACTTGAAGAAGCCCAAGAAAGACACGAAGCCTGTGACTCAAAAAAAATCCTTGAAAGAATTATTGATAAAGAAGTATATGCCTACATCTATCCAAGTGGCAGGATAAATAAACTTATTGATGAAAGAATTCTCAATGAATGCGGCTATAGTATTGCCTGGTCAACATGATTTGGAAGAGATTATAACTCATCAACAGGATCTCTTTTTAACCTTAATAGAATACGAATCCATAGTGGGACAAAAAAAGATTTTTTTGACCAACTCGTACAAGGTACTTAATGGTGATTCTAGATAAGAAAGCTCTACACTAATTCCAAAAGCAGGAAGGACTAGAAGTCAACACTAATCATCCTGCAAAATAATATCAACATAATCTAAGTCCGTAAGAACATCCAATACTTGGTAGTAAGGTGAATGTCAATTGACTTCCCCCTCATCAGAATTATCTAGTGCTTTTTTTAAGTAACGAGACTTATGTATAACTATCCTATCGATATTTTCATCAGAGAGAACATCGTAAAGTGCATCGAGATTATAGCCAAAATATGAACGCTTTTCCGGCATTTGCTCGAGTATCTCTTCGTAGAGATCGTCGAGGCTAGTAATCTTTGTTCCATATATATGGATTTGATGGGGAGTATCAGTCATGGCGAACATTATAAAGAAAAACTTGCATTTTGCAAAAAAAGAATATACTCCCTGCGTCCAAGTACACGTGAAAGGTGGGAGTTCCTCTATTTTCTTGGTCAGAAAACATTAGGAACGATTGGACCAAATTTATTTTTTCACGTTTTTTTACGTATATGTCTACAAAACACGGTAAGAAGTACAATCAAGCTGTTGCACTCGTTGAAAAGGATCGTGCCTACTCTGTAAAGGAGGCGGTTGATCTCCTTGAACGAACCAACACAGTAAAATTTGATCCAACTATTGAAATTCATTTTAATCTCAATATTGATCCACGACAAGCTGATCAGCTTGTGCGAAGTACTATATCTCTTCCTCATGGAACTTGAAAAACCAAAAAAATTGGAGCCTTTACTGACCTCGGAAACGAAGCAGAACTTAAGGCACTTGGAGTAACAGTTGCTGGTGGAGATGATCTCATCGATGCTGTCCTCCAAGGAAAAATTGATTTTGAAATCGCGATTGCGACAACTGGTATGATGAAGAAAATGGGTAAGGTTGCTAAAGTTCTCGGTCCAAAAGGTCTCATGCCAAACCCGAAAGCTGGAACTGTAGGTGACGATCTCGTAGCTATTGCTAAGGAGCTTGCTGCTGGTCGATTCGAATTCAAGAATGATAAACAAGGAAATGTTCACTCAATCGTTGGGAAACTTTCTTTCGGATCTACTAAGCTCGAAGAGAACATCGAGTACTTTCTCAAGACAATGAAGTCATCACGACCAAGTGGACTTAAGGGAGGAACTGTTTTTGCTAAGTCAATCTATCTTTGTAATGCTATGGGTCCTGGAATTAAGCTTGATGTCAGTTTATAGTTCAGTTTTCTGATTTTAGTCATTCAAAGCTTGCTTGCGCTCATCTAGAAGCTTAGATAAACCCTCTACCAGTAATAGTAGAGGGTTATTTTTTAGAAGTTGGAGAAAACCTTAGGGGAGAGCTATTGCATGCCCCCATACTACTGCAGCCATTATAAGGACTCCTAGAGTCCCATCAACTACGGTTCTATTTTTAATTAAGCACTTATCCCCTTCCTCGAAATGCCGATAAGAGCGTAATCTCATCGGCGTATTCAATGGAACCAGCATGCGGAAGTCATTTTGAGAGTCGTGATATTTTCACTTGTCGAGGCATATGTTCTATAGCATAAAGAGCTGTTGCTTCTCATTCTATATTTGGGTTTGTAGCAATTATAACCTCCTCAATATCGATAGACTCCCCCACTCTCTCAAAAAGAGAAGCATAATTGAGCTTATCCGGTAATGTACCAGCAATAGGAGAAACAACTCCTCCAAGAACATGGTATCTCCCACGATACACCCCTGTTCGCTCAATCGAAAGCATATCGAGATAATCTTCTACTACACACAGAAGGTGCGAATCCCTTTTTTCATCCCTACAAATACTGCATTGTGAATGATTTTTATCTGTCATTGCATGACATATTTCACATTCATGTATTTCATCATGAAGATTTGCAAGGGCCTTTGAAAAATTTCCCACATATGCTGGATGAGCTTTTAAAAGAAAAAAGGCAAGTTTAGCTGCCGTTTTCTCGCCAATTCAAGGCAAGTAATGTATCATATCAATCAATCTCTTGAGAGCTTCGGGCATATCTATTCTTTTACGGGTGAATTTTTAAGTACGAGAAAATGTGGTGAGCTTACCTCTTCCATGGAGGTTATAATTTCTGATCCCATAATTGATCCTATGGATTGTCATTCAGCAATACGAATATCAAGAAGATTTTCTTGAAAAGAGAGCTCTCGGTTCTTCACCTGAAGTTCTCTGACATTATATCACTTTGTAGCGTTAATATTGAGAATCCAGACATAGTATACGCCAAAAAGAGAGATAAGCGCAATAAGAACTATATATACTTGTGTAAAGGTAAAACGAAAGTTCTCTCGTGCTGCTTTACGCTCTGAGAAGAATGGAATATGTCATTTTTTTGCTACGAGAACATTAGCATTCATGCCTTCAATCTATAGAGAAACTAAATTTTGTAAAGAGCGATAGCGTTAATATATTCTCTCAATAATTCTTAGTTTAGCACTCCGACTTCTCGGATTTACTTCGATTTCTTTTTCATTTGGTTCGATTGGTTTCTTTGTTAACTTTCGAAAATGAGCCTTTTCTATTATTTGTCAGGTTATATCATCAACTCTATCCTCAAGATAACGAGCAAAAAGCTGTTTTACGAGACGATCTTCAACCGAATGAAAAGTGATAACCATTATAATTCATCAAACACTCAAAAGACTAAGCGCTTGATTCAAAGAGCTTTCTATATGAGAAAATTCATCATTCACCGCAATTCTTAGGGCTTGAAAAACACGAATCGGGGATTTTTTATCAAAACTTGATTGAGAAATGATATCAAGAAGTTTCTTTGTGGAATCAATTCGAGTATGTTTTCTTGTATCGGAAATTGCATTGGCAATAAACCACGCTTTTTTCTCTTCACCATAGTTTTCAAAAATTTTAGAAAGCTCACGAACATCAAGTGACATTACTAAATCTTCAGCTGTCTTTCATTTTCTTCTATCAAATCGCATATCCAATGGCCCATCCTCCCGTATGCTAAAACCTCTCACCGCATCATCATAATGAACACTACTCACGCCTAAGTCATAGAGAATGGATTGGATTTGATCTATACCATAATTTTCAAGACTTTGCCTAAGGAGCTCAAAGCTTTCTGGAATAAATATTTTCCTTGGGATTTGTGAGAAGCTTTCTAAATGTTGCTGAGCGCGAGCTAGATTTTCTGTATCCCGATCAAATCATACAAATATTCAATCATGCATATTAGTACAAAACATTTCAGCATGTCATCACAATCATAGTGTAGCATCAATAACTACTGGATGAATATAGTTTTTTTCGAGAAAAATTGATTTCACTTCCTCGAGAAGTACTGGCGTATGGAGGTCACTATGCATATAATGAATGTATAACAAAGATTGGGTTTGTCAAAAAAAATAACAATTGATAAAATAGAACTTCTCAGTTTGATAAAAGAGTTTTTCAGGTGATTTGCAGATAATTTTCACAAAAATGTGCAATCTTTGTGAAAAAATCGGATTTTGGTTTGAAAAAGCGCGTCTTTTTCCTATAATCCGGGCATGTCTCACTTCAAAACAAAAAAGATTCATAAAGTAGAAAAAAACCTGAATGAATCAGTAAAAAGTACACCTACTCCAACTCACCAATGAAAGAATATTGAGAAATGAAAAAAGTTTTTTACTAAAAAGACCACAGTTGTTTTGATTCTCTTAGGATTCACTATTTTTTTTCTCTCGAAGGTAAGCATTGAGGCCTTTCGAGGAAATCAAAAAAATGGTTCTGAAAATGTAAATCTCCCTAGTCTTGTAGAAGAATTCACGACTCAAAAGATTGAGGGGACTGTAAATATCCTTATTGCTTGAATTGGATGAAAGTGACATGATGGAAGCGATCTTACCGACTCAATTATTCTTGCCTCTCTCGATAGCGAAAGAAAACAGGTCACTCTTCTATCAATACCTAGAGACCTCTATGTTTCCTATCCAGAAAAACTCTGAGCTTGAAGAATAAATTCACTCTATGATCTCTGAAAAAGAAAAAACGTTGGAATACAATATCTTGCATCAAAAGTCTCAGAGATTACCGGACAGACAATCGATCACTATTTTGTTATTGATTTTTCATGATTTAAGAAAGTAATAGACCTTCTTGGAGGTATTGCTATCGATGTACCAGAAGATCTCACAGACAGAGAATATCCTGATGATAACTGGTGATATGAAGTATTTACTGTAAAAAAATGACCACAAATATTTAATGGAGAAACAGCCCTAAAATACGCAAGAAGTCGTCATTCAACGAGCGATTTTGATAGATCCGAAAGACAACAACTTATCATAAAATCTATTAAAGAAAAGGCTTCTGATCTGGGAATAATAAAAGATGTTGATAAATTTGGAGAAATTTATAACGCACTTATCTCAAATATTGATACCGACCTCTCTCTAGCAAAACTCGGAGATATTGCTCTTTCATTTTCTGATATCAAAAGTGAGGATATTGGTATCGTTACCCTCTCTGATTTCTGTTTATCGCTCGTGAAATGCCAACCCTGATCTTTTCTCTATGCGCCAAGCAGAGATCTTTTTGCCTGAAGTGCTGTAATAATTCCTGAAAATGCTCAAGCATCAAAACTGAGCTACTATACAGACATAAGAAGATTTGTAGATATTACCTTCCGTTTCCCTAACCTCAGGAACTCTCCTCGAGAAATCGTTATAATACACGATCCTTCCAAAAAGAAACGAGCGCAAGAAATATGATTCGGTCTTGCAAAATTAGGCTTTCCGATTTCATTTGAAAAACCTCTCTCAGCCTCTACTGGATCGGTAGAAAAGAGTCATATTAATTACTATTGGTATGAAGAAATGAAAGTTGGTGTTGATCCAAATTGACCTGTGATACAGTGACTCAAATATTTAGATAATGCAATTCCTTTAACTGCCGTTGATAGAAATGAATATATTAATAATTCTGGTCCAAAGATTGAGCTTGTTATTGGAAAAGATGGTGATGATTACTTTAAGGACCTCAAATACCCATATTACCTTCCTGCACCACCAAAATCAACCACTTCATGAGAATCAACTTCTGGATCAATTTCTAGTTCTGGGAAAAACATAAATAAATCGATACCTAGTAAAGCAAAGTCACCCTCATCGAGTGAGATTCAATTACGGTCAGATGATGGTTGGGAAAATTTTTAACATGTTCAGCTATGACTATAAAAGCTCGAAGGGTTTCATTTCGTAGTAAGGGAAAAAATACCTTAAATCGCTTAAAGCGAGCCTCTACATATTTTTCACTTCAGGGAATATTAAAATTTCTTTTTGCACTTTGACTTCTTGCGGCAACTATCGGTGGAATTATTCTCTATAGTATAATTAAGAATACACCTTCTATAGATTCCATAGAGCGATGAGACTACTTCCAGGAAAGTACTGTCATCTACGATAAAGACAAGCAGCCAATTTATACCCTCTACGCTGACGGAAAAAGAACCTATAAAGGCTATACCGAAATATCAAATTCCATAAAAGATGCCATAATCAGTACGGAGGATAAAACTTTTTTTGAAAACCCTTGAATTGACCTCAAGTGACTTGCGCGAGCTGGAATCAACTATGTAACGTGAAAAACCGATAGAATTAAGGGTACGTCGACTCTCTCACAGCAACTTATTAGTTACACCCTTCTTTCTAAAGAGCGTTCAATAAAACGAAAGATTAAGGAAGCATATCTCTCTTATCAGCTCAATAAAAATTATTCAAAGGAGAAGATTCTGGAAATGTACCTAAATACCATCTCTTTTTGACATAATGCAAATGGAGTTGAGGAGGCTTCAAGAACTTATTTTTGAAAATGAGCCAGTGAAGTATGACCACTCTGAGCAACTATACTTGCTTCATTGCCAAAATGACCAACCTATTACTCTCCTTATCTTCATAGAAATCGCCTTATGGGGGAAGTTATTGTATACCCCCTTGATGATCCAGCATCAAAAATATCTCTTGAGTCTATTGAAACTCGATCAGAGTTTGGAAAAATGTATACTACTTTTAAGCAATACCTTTCATGAATTACACTTGAAACAGATAATGATAGCGTGAAAATTTGCTGAATAAATGCAGAATATATTCGCAGTACTGACTTTAGCCCAGACTCTAGCTGATGTTCAGTAGTAAATCAGGAAAATCTCCTTGATTTCTTTGGTGATATTCTCATAAAAGATGACATTACAAACTCTTGAGGTACTATCCGATACTGACTTGAGTACACTTGGGGACGTAAAGATTTTGTATGATTAAGAATGTATATAGATGGAAAAATTGATGGTCCAACTTTGAAGAAAATTATTTATGATGGTATTGAATTTGAATTCCGAAAGTACGCAGAAAATATAAAATACCCATATTTTGTCATGTACATAAAAGAGTATCTTGAAGCTAAATATGGAAAAGATATCGATATTACACAATGACTCAAAGTATATACAACCCTTGATCCAAAACTTCAAGAAAAAGCAGAAGAACTTGTAAAAAAGCAGGCGGAAATCAATAGTAAAACCTATGGAGCAAAAAGTGCCGCACTCGTGAGTATGGACAATAAAAATGGAGCACTTCTTGCAATGGTATGAGGTCCTGATTACTTTGATACGGAGAACTGATGAAACAATAATATGACCACAAAGGAGCGTCAACCTGGTTCATCGTTTAAGCCAATTGTATATTCCCTTGCGATTTCCAAAAACCCAATTGGTCCTGCCAGTCCAGTAGCTGATGTCAAAACAAACTTCTCCAGTTATACACCTAGCAATTATGATACGAAATTTAAATGAGTGATGCCCCTCGAAAAAGCACTAGCATACTCAAGAAATATTCCTGCCGTTAAAATGTTTTATTTAGCAGGAAAGGAGGAAGAAGTGGTGAAGTTTTGACGTAGCATCTGACTCACAACACTCAAAGAAAATGCATGATACTGAGCTCCTATGGCAATTTGAACCGCTGAAGTAAGGCCAATAGACCTTATGCAGGCGTACAGTGTTTTCGCAAATCTTTGAATAAAACGAGATCTCTATGCTATAGAAAAGATTGTTGATAGTGATGGTACTGTAGTTGAAGAACATAAAATTGAAGAAAATCCAAAACCAATTTTTTCACCAGCAGCTTCTTATATTATTACTACAATACTCTCAAATCCAGATGCAAGACCTGATGGCTTTTGGAGATCAGCTCTCACAGTTAATGGCCGAAGGGTTGCAGCAAAAACTTGAACCTCAAACAAAGAAATGGGAGATGACAAAATCCTCCCTCGTGACCTGTGGACAGCATGATATTCTCCTCAAATTACAACAGTTGTCTGGGCAGGAAACGTGGATGGGAAAGAAACAAAATGAACCTGCGATGGTCTCAATTGTGCCGCAGGCATATGGAAACCTTTTATGGAATTTGCCCATAAATCACTTGCAAAGGAAGACTGGAAAGAGCCAGAAGGTATTTATAAATATACAATAGTGAAATCAAGCGGAAGGCTTGCCATAGAATCGACTCCAGACGATCAAAAAATTCAAACTATTATGGCGGTTAAACTTACGCAAGCAGATGAGTGATTTAAATCAGTAGAAGTCGATACGCTCTGTAATGGTCCAGTATCTGAAAATACTCCAGAGTGATCTATAGGAACAGTGAATATTCCTGTTGGAAACCCAATTATTGATGGCTACGATCCGGCATGGAAGAATGCTTTCCTTAGTAGCATAGGTAGTGCTGGATGACAAATTGAACCTTGTGAACGACCTTCATGACCGTGAAATTTTACCATGAAGCTTAAGATTCTTAATATCTGAAATAATACAAGTTCTCAGAAAAAGATTGTAGAATGAAGCTGGAGTTGAGATAGAGAGTTTAAAGAATGGTCGCTAAAGTTTGATTGAGAAACTAAGATTTTACAAGCTTCTGAAGGGAAGAAGGATGGTTCTGGAAGAATGAATATTAGCCTCGACTCGGGAGTCCATGAAATACTCCTTGAGGTTATAGATCAATATGGATACAAATATCGTGAAGTTAAAACTCTTGCCTGATGAATTCTCGAGGAATCAGAGACATCAAATACTTGATCAGCCCCTATTCATACGAGCTGATCCCTCAATTTCCCAAGCTCAAACCCTCAGCTTTCTCCATCTCTAGCAATCTCCATTCCCCCAAAAATAACACTCACAAGACCTGCTTGATGAAATATGAGTGTCTATCAGGGGGATACCTCAAACCTAAGATTCAATATTTCTGTCGAACCATGAGTAAGGGAAGTAAATGTGAGTCTGAATTGAAGTAATATTTATTCTGCAAATAATGGTGATAGTTTCGTTGTACCCATAGACACTACAGGACTCAAAGAAGGTACCTATGGAATAGTCATAAAGGTTATCGATGCAAATGTAAAAATAGATACTAAAAATGTAATTCTTACTGTTCTTCCTAAATAATATGCATTTCTCTAAAACCTCTCTCGCTTATGGGAATAAAACCATACTTCGTGACTTAAATTTCACAATACACCCTGGAGAATTTTTATTTTTCATAGGTGCTTCTTGAAGTGGTAAAACAAGTGTTATAAAAAGCATGATCGGGGTGCTCAAGCCGAAAAATTGAGCAATCTATGATCACCTTGGAAATAATATTTATATGCTCAGTGGAAGCGAGCTCTTATCATACAGAAGAACTATTGGGGTAATATTTCAGGACTTTAAACTTCTTCCTCGCAAAACAGTAAAAGAAAATGTTGCTTTTGCAATGGAAGTTTCTGGTTATGATAATGCAACCATACATAAGCGCGTTCCTGAAGTACTCTCACAGGTCTGACTTCTTTTAAAAAAGGATAAATTTATCGAATCACTCTCCGGCGGAGAGCTACAACGCACAGCAATTGCGCGCGCACTTATTCATGATCCTGATATGATTATTGGTGACGAACCTACAGGAAACCTAGACCCAAAAAACGCTGAAGACATAATCAATATACTTCTTAAATTGAATGAACAGTGAAAAACCATAGTCATATCAACTCATGATGATCGACTTGTTAACGCTCTTAAAAAGAGAGTTATTGCTTTTGGGGATGGAAAAATACTCTCAGACGTTACACATGGAACCTACAATATCTAAATATTATGCTCAATAATAAAGAATCCCTCTCAGAGAAGTTTATTCGCAAAGGATTTTGGCTCTATGCCTTTAGCTTCATTATTTGACCGCTTGGATATCTTATAAAGATGATTATTTCAAGGGATCTTTCCGTCGAAGAAGTTGGTATGGTCTATGGAGTAATAAGTTTCGTTACATTTCTTGCAATGTATAACGATCTTTGATGTACAGAAAGCCTCCAGTTCTTTCTTCCAAAACTTTTCGTAGAGAAAGATTATGCACGTGCTAAGTATTTGCTCCAATTTGTTTTTCGACTACAAATATCAACAAGCTTTTTTATTTATTTTTGAGTATTTTTCCTTGCTCCTTGGCTTGCAATGCATTATTTCCATGCTGATGTTATATCAATCCTACGTATTGCTGGCTTTTTCTTTATAGGAATAAATATGATGCATATATGGACGAGTCTTCTTATCGCCATCCAAGACACTAAATTGAGTAAATGAGCTGAATTTGCCAGAATCCTCTGAACCGCTATTGGTGTAAGTATTTTATTTTTCTCTGACCATGGGAGCACTGAGCACTATATGATAGCATGGGTTATTGGATTATTTATCGGAATTCTTTTTTCATCTTTTGTTACCTGGAAAAAATACTATGTACCCTACCTTCTTCATGTAAAACTCAAGAAAGATTCTACACTTATACGAAGTTTCATGAAGTATTCCTTAGCGACACTTCTTGCTGGAAATATATCAGCTACCCTATCGCAGATTGATATGCAACTCATTATTTACTTACTCTGAACAGAGCAGGCATGATATTATTCAACATATCTTTCAGTTATCGGAATTCCATTCATGCTTCTTCTTCCAATTGTGAGTTTTTTGTTTCCAGTTATATCGGAACTTTTTTGAAGGGGAAATCATGAAAAAATTGATTTTCTTACTCGTGAATTTTGGTGATATTTTAGCATTATTTGAATCTGGACTTCATTTTTTCTTTTTCAGTACTCACATGAGATTACCACTCTATTCTTCTGAGACAAATTTTCTGCATCTTGAGATATACTAAAATTTTCAGCCCCATTCTTGCTCTTCAATATACTTTGACAGATTGCATTTCAGGTCCTTGCTGGAACAGGAGAAATCAAAAAAAGAACCCATATACTCGTTATTACGCTTTTTATCAATATTATTCTCAATCTGCTCTTCATTAATCTTTTTTGAGCCAAATGATCAGCACTTGCAGTATGAATATCTTGGATTCCCCTTTTTTACCTTTCCCAAAAAGCATGCTGAATTCGATATGAATTTATGAAAAAATGGGATTTTTGGAAAAATATGATATTTTGAACCATTACATACTTTGCACTTCACTTAGGCATAGAACGGTTCTCAGATAATCTACCAAATTATTTATCTATTAGTATTGCACTAATAACGTATCTGTGTATATTTCTCATGGTAAATAAAAGAATTATTCAGAAATGATTTAAAATGATTCGAAATGTTTATATATCCTAATTTTTCTTATGCCGTCACTTATTTCTTCTTTCGCATTTATAGTATGGTCAGTAGCCATCATAGGGATATACTACAGTAATTTCTATAGTAGCATAAACCATATTGAGACTGCCACAGGCTTTCTTCCATATCTGGCAACCATTGCCATAATCTACTCTGGCTACAAGATATTGAGTATTGCCTTCTGAGTTAAAAAAATTCGATTGGGACTCCCTTGAATTATATGAATCGGACTCTTTCATGTCTTCCTTGTTACAATCTTTTACACGGGACTTCCTGAAGTGACTTCAAGCCCTTTTCTCTCACGAGCGAGTGCAAGTTCAATTACGCTCTTTTTTCACATCCTTGCCCTACTATTTTATCCAGCAATAGTTATCGTACTAACTCGATCGGCTGGGTATACTCTTTTTTCTCTCGTAAAGAAAGACTGGAAAGAGGTTGATAAACGACTCCGGATACCTTGAGAAATTACACTTTGATTTACGATATTTTCATTTTTTCTTCTTATTCTCTGAATGATTGGGGTATATAATGAAATGGGGCTCTATATCATTCTTGGTATACTTGGACTAATTGCTCTTCCATGACTCAAGCTTACCTATAACGAAATCAAAGATACCCATATAGAAATTGAAAATCATAAAACTCATTGAACTTTCCTTGAAAAACTCAATCCAAACCTCCTCTCGATAGAGTTTTGATTTATTATTTTCACCCTCCTTCTTGGTGTTTCACTCATAAACGTCATTCGACCAATGCCAATTGGATGGGATGATTTAGGGGTATATATGAACCTTCCGAAAATCATAGCAACTACAGAGCAACTTATTACAAGCTGAGGAATGTATGCTTGGCAACTTATTACTGGGACTGGCTTTCTCTTTTCATATAATGCATCACAAGCATTCTATATGAATCAGCTTGGCTGAATTTTAGCGACAATTTTTGTTATCTCTATTCTTTCATATGCTTTTGAGGATTCTTGAAAAAAAACAATAATCTCCCTTCCAGTTCTTCTTTGAGTATTCTACTACGCAATGCCTATGACCGTCTTTCAACAAGCGAAAGACATGAAGCTTGATCCAGCATACTTTGCGTTCTCGATTAGTACTATTGCTCTTTTATTTTACGTTTGGAAATGACTGGAAAGGAAAGAAAAGATTGGAATAATAGGAGTTATAGGAATTCTTGTATGATTTACCTTCACGGTAAAGTTCACTTCACTGATGCTTATTCTTGGAATTCTTTGATGGTTGACGTATACTTCACTTTCGTTATGGGGCTTTATCTGATACTTCTTAATTTTTCTTTGAGTATTCACGAAATTAAACCTCTGGAAGATGCTGAATGTCCCTATGCCAGAGAGTCAAGCAGTACTGAATTCAATAGGAATACCCCTCTTTATTATTTGATGTGCTTCAATTGCTTTTGCGACTCTAAAGCTGAAGAATTCAGCTTCTCACTATAAAAAAATATTTCTTGATTGGATTCTTTACTCTGTAATTTTCTTAATTGGAACCGTTATTACCTGTATTCCATGGCTTATAAAAAATGGAAATGAGGTAATTAGAGCAAAAATTGAACATCCTACAATATCAAATTTTCTTGCTGGTGCTGTCGAAAAAAGCATGTACGACTATAAGAAAATTTATACACCCGAAGAAATTAAAGAACGAGAGAATCGAGCATCAAAACTGATGACTTGAGATGGAAAAAGTGAGAATGAAGATGCCTGAAGATATTTTGGATATGAAAAAGGACTTAACAACTATCTAAAACTTCCAGCTAATCTTACGTTTCAAAAAAACCAATCAGGTGAATTTACCGATATTACATATCTATTTCTTGCCCTCATACCAAGTTTAGTTCTCTTTATCCCAAGCAAGAGAAAATACAGCTTTGTTATCGGATGAATTAGTGCGATGGTATTTATGGCTCTTTACTATTTCACAAAATGAATTGGATGAGAAATTAACGGGTTTTTTGCTCAATTTACGCTTATTCCGAATCCTTCCGATATTAGATCATTTTGATATCTCATACTAATAGCCATAAACTTATGAATTGTCTGGTTTTTTCATTCATATACTAAGGATAACCATATCTGAGAACGCCTGAGAGATATTGTCATATTTATGTGAATCTATGCTTTTCTCTTTATTATTTCAGCATTTTGAATCGTATGGTATGGTATAATTATCTATTTTGGATTTTTTCTTATTCTCTGATTTTCAGCGTATTCATTTACTCATTATAGTGAGGATGAGCTCAAGGATTCAGAGAATTTAGGTCACAAATTTACGCTTTCTATAGTATTATTCATACTTATAGCAACATACTTTATTCGATCATCATTCCCTCATGCATGGAATAACCTTAAATCTGCCTACTATAATGAATATAAATACAATACCCTTTCCCAGGAAGAGTCCATTTTTATCTATCGAAGTGACTATCTTCTACCTATAGCAACGCTCAACCTCAAGAATCCAAATCTTGCATACAAATGAGTCACAGAAAATCTCAAATCAACAGAGATGAAGAAGTTTTTTGAGTCTAATAATATAAATGATATTCCTATCGAAAGTCTTCATACTTTTCTCACAAAATATAGGAGCACTACAAATCCTCTTCTCAAGAAGGATATAGAAAACATTGGGCAATCCGTCTACAAAAATGTACTTTACCCAACGAAGGATAATGAAAACACAAAATGAATCTATCGAATCGGTACATTCATGACCTATCTCATAAACAAAAATACGACCCGATATTTTGATGATAGCCTTCTCATGGCGTTCCGCGACTTCTTCTATGATCCATCACCAGAGGCGACGATTGAGAAGATGAAAAAAATGGATCTCTGATATCTCTTGGTTGATCTCAATGCTGCAACAATTGATAAAGATCCGAGACACAATCTTACCGATAGATTCGAGAAGCTTCTCCTTACCATGAATGCAAGAAATCTTAAACTTGTTGCAACAGATAACTATTGTATCGACTTAGCTATCCAAGAGCGTAGAAAATGAAAGATTACTACTGATGAAGCATTCATCGATATTGCAGGAACAAACTATGAATCATATCGCTGAAATACAGTAGTTACACGAGGTCAAAAATTAGCTCAGTGTCAACTTTATATCATCAAGCTTATTAATGAGGGACGCTCAAAAGAGTATCCACTCATAGATCAAATTGCGACAGAACTATATGCTCAGAACGCAACTGAAGATATGAAAAAAATACAACAGATTATGAGTAAGTATATCTGACAAAGCTGGTTCGCTCTCTTTGAAATACTTGACTCCCCTATTGATATAGTACCACAAGTAGGATCATGAAACACTAATACTTGAGCTTCAAATATAGCAAAACCACTCCAAAAGTAGATGCGATTAAAAAACTCCCACTAAGGGAGTTTTTTAATCGCATCTCTAAACTTTTCTGCTCGATCGAGATAATCTCGAAAGAGTCAAAATGATGCACATCATGGGGAAAGAAGTATTGTATCTCAGTGTTTTGACTTTGACCATGCTAGCTGCACTGCCTCAAGCATAGAATCAGCTTTTGTATACATTACTCATGCCTGCTCACATTTTGACGCCAATATATCTTTCGTTGCTCAAAGAAGAACAGAGTAAGAAACTTCACTCAAAGAAGCTTCTAATCCATCGAAAGTATCTCATTTATCGGAGCCACCTGCTATAAGAATGAGCTTTTTTTTATTAAACGCAGTAAGGGCTGCCATAAGGCTCTGGCATGAGGTAGATTTTGAATCATCGATGAACGAGACTCCATTTTTCTCTGTAACAAATTCTATTCGATGTGGGAGTCATTGAATATTTTTTAAATACCCTCAAACTCGTTTTGAGCAAATTCACATTTCATTCATTACAACTGTCGCTGAGAGAATATTGGAAGCATTATGAAGCCCAGAAAAACGTGTCTCAGAGAGTTTATACTTTTTCCTTCAGGAAATTATAATTTCTTCACCATCTGTCGAATCCTTTAATCACCCTTTCATTTGCAATTCAGAAGAAAAAATTCTTGAATTTAACGGTACATGAATATCTAATCAATTATTATTTGCAAACAATACTACCTGAGAATTGAGAATTGAGACTTTTTTTGTTCTAGAAAGAAGATTCATCTTAGAATCAAGATAATCCTGAAGATGAATATGCCAATTTAGGTGATCTGGCTTAAAATTTGTAAATACTGAATAATCAGCCTTAAAAGAGCTTAAGAGATATGCCATAAAGCTCGAAACTTCGAGAACAATATATCATCTTTTTTGATTTTTTTTGAGGATTTCATTCACTGTTTGTGAAAATGGAATCTCAAAATTTCATGAAAGATACACTTTTTCAACTCAGAATTCTTGGCGCAATAATTCATAGAGTATCCAAGATGTTGTGGATTTGCCATCCGTTCCAGTAACTGCTACAATATGAAAGGATTTTGGAAGAAACTCATAAGCAAAATCAAGTTCTGATTTGACCTTTCATGATTTATATACATTATGACTCGATGGAATACCTGGAGATGGAATGATAAAATCATACCTCGAGTAATCCAACTCATCGGAATCATCCTTGATTTCATGCTCTATTTGAAGGCTAACGCATAGGTCGGCAACAGCCATTCCAACCTTCCCTTTTCAATAAATAAGTATCATACAATTATCTATATAGAATTTTTTTTAGAAATCAATTATGAATGCTCTTTCCACTCTCAACCGATTTAGTCTTGGAGATATAAATGCCTCGAGAAATAGCACAAGAAATAGCTCTACAAACCTTGTAAGAAGTGTCGAAGATACCGTAAAAAATTTAGTTGAACTCAGAAATAGAGGAGATCTCCATGTCTTACTTGAAACCTATCTTCCAAAAGCAAAATCACTCAAGTCATTTTTTAGCAAATACCCGAGTGCGTGGTGAGATTTTCTAAACAAACTCAATAAACATCGAAAGACCAAACCTGATGATTCTCGATCACTCTACATCGATGAAACAAATATTGCAGATATCATGGAAACACTTCTCATACGATGAAGACCAGAAGACACGTGAAAAAAACTTCAAGAGGAACTAAGAGCAAGTCTTTATAATCCCTCTCTCATTGCATTTGCATCGAGACAAGTATCCATTCTTGATGGTTCATGATACTCATTCTCGAAACTTAAAAAGAAGCCTCGTTGAGAAGCGATAGAAAAACTCATAATTTCTTGACTTACGAATAACATCGATGACTGTAAAGAAAAAGATTGTCCGAAATATTTTACATCCGTATTTCCAAGACTTCTTCATTACCTTGGAAAAGTTTTTTGACTTGAACTCGGACCCCTAGAACACATCAAAGACATTAAAGAATGTACTCGAGTACTCAATAGAATGTTCGATGACCCTGAGAAAGTTGAAGACGCATGGATGGTTATACAATCATTTTTTGCATGGCCAAGAGTTCTTGAGATTGAGGAGCTTTGTCGAAATGCGAAAAAAAATATTGGCGAGATGGAGATTGCACTAAAAAAGGCCTGAATTAAAATAGAAAATGTAATAATCGAAGATCACATCACGGGTGCCGTCATATATCATGCTGACTTACACATCAAAGGGAAGGTATATAAAATCGACTGGAGAGTAAAGACACCTGAAAGCATACTCCAAAAAATGTGGCAGAAGAAGCAGTATAATAATGTAGATGCCATGAGGGATATTATCGGCATGAATATCATCTACCCGAATGCAACAAGTGATGCTGAAAAAAAGGAACTCATTACGGTATTTTCAAATCTTATGCCTGACTTTGGCTACGTCCTAAAAAACAAATGAGCCGTAAGTGATTCATGATGGTTGACAGAAAACCTCACAAAAAATCCTATCGCAATCAATGAAACAAAGTCAAAAATGACCGATGAGAATTTTACAAATATGAGCCTGAGTGGCTTTATGAAACTCTGAAATACTCCATATGGTGCAGAGATACAATTCATATCCGAGTCTGAAGCTGAAAACAAAAAAAAGGAAGATCCTTATTATAAACTTCGATGACTCCTTGATGCATTTTTTCGTGGCCCAAAATACCGCCAGCCAAGTGCGCTTTATAAGCTTATTGCGAATCGAGTAGGAGTTCCGTATCTAGAATCGCTTTGACATGAAACTTTCTGAGACTTATTCTGGGATCTTATCTCAAAAGGATACCTTATTGCCTATAAATCTCCAAACACGAAACATTTCTTCTTTAGCATTAAAGGGAGGGAAGATGCAATACAAGCTATATTTCCAGATGCAAAACCAATTCAGGTATGAATAGCAATCTGATATCTAGTTGAAGACCTGAGAAGTTATGTTAGAAGTGACTTCCGAATGATGAATAATGACGAGCTCACCAAATCGCAAACTTTTTGGCAGCCTCCACTCCTGGATCAATAAGAGACAGTTGCCTATGAAACATGCTATACCATATCACTTGCACCGTATCAGCGATGATGGGATAGTGTGTACATCCTAGGACTAACGCCTCAATATCTGGAGAAAATTGCGAAAGATACTCTCGAAGAAGATTCTCTAAGTCAGGACCCGTTGTGACTCATTTTTCTATAAGTGGCACAAGTCATGGCGCTGCCACTTCTTCAACAAGGACGGAATCATCGAGTATATTGACTCGCTCCTTATACATTCGAGTCCTTACTGTTGCCTCGGTGGCAAGGACTCAGATTTTCTTATATCCAGCCTCTACTACGGCCTCCGCTCATGGTACTGTTACTCATAAAATATGTTTTTCTGGATAGACTTCCTTTTGGAGCCATCGAAGAGCATGAACACTCGCAGTATTACAAGCAAGAATAACAACATCACATCCTTCATCAAAGAGTCTTTCAACTCCCTTCCTAGTAAGTGCGCGAATGTCATCTCAAGACTTGCCTCCATAAGGAGCATTTTGGCGATCCATATAAAGCCTTACCTCTAAATGAGGATGGAGACTCTTGAATTCCTCCATTACCACCTTTCCACCCAGTCATGAATCAAAAAATCAGACTATCATAATACTTCATTCACACTTTCTGAAACCTCAATAAGTCAATACACCGCGTCAATTACTACCACTCTCACTTCAGGAAGTCGTACTCGATTATAAAGTTCCTCCATAGAATCTAAAAACTTCATTCAATTATTATACTTTTTCAATTTATAGCCTCTTCCAAGTACAGACCTCAGAGAATTTATATTTGAGAGAAGGACATGTGTACTCCGTCAGGAATCCTTGATTTTTTTTGCAACTTCCAATCCAAATTTATCATAACGATGTTTCCACCGTAAAAAGTCTTCATCTTCGGGATTTCCTAAGCTCGTAAATTCAAGGATTTGGAGTGACATATTAGTCTTTATGACCCACAAATAATCATGCATTCTCACCAATACGAGTCTTCCCTACTGCGGCAATAAGCACTCGAGAAACCCACATTGCTGTAAAAAGAGAAAGAACAATACCGAGACCTAACATAAGACCAAAACCCTTTATAAGTGATATACCAAATACATAAAGAATTACTGCTGAAGTAAGAGAAGTAATATGGGAATCCCAGATTGCAGTCCAAGACTTCGCAAATCCAGTAGATATAGCCTTATCCATAAGATGACCTGCTCGTAGCGACTCTTTCATACGTTCAAATATAAGAATATTTGCATCGATAGCGAGACCTATTGAGAGAATAACTCAAGCAATTGAAGCAAGAGTAAGTGTTACATTCGTGAATTTTACAAGAGCGATAAGAATCATTGAATAAACAATAAGAGCGATTCCTGCAAGAAGTCCTCCGACGTGGTAAAAATATACAAGAAGAAAAATAATTGCACCAAGCCCTATAATTCAAGCATAGAGAATCTCCCTGAGTGCATCACGACCTATTTTTGCATCAATTGTTCTTTCACTTGTGAGATAAATTGGAGCCGGGACAATACCGGTATTAATACCATTGGCAAGATCCTGAGCTGAATCAATCGTATAATCTCCAGTAATTACCGCTCTACCATCTGAAATAACCGCCTGAACAGTAGGAGCTGTAAGCATCTCTCCTCAGACAAATATAGCAATCTGCTTTCCTATGAGGCGTTTTGTAAGATCACCAAATATCGTTTTTCCTTCATCATTAAAAACAAGATCCACCTGTGGATATCAAGCCTGCGTAAATGAAACTCCAGCTCGGGTGAGATATTTATCATTCAGTGACTTTCCATCGCTCGTTTTCGCAACAGTCCAAGTACTTGGACGTTCATCTATATAAAGAACGGAGTACACATATTCCTTTTTCTTAGTTGCTGATCCAGTACCAACAGCTGGAACATCAACTTCTTTCATTGACTCAAGTTGAGTGATTGCATAGCCTCCAGGTCATTTTTTTGTCGTAGGCTTTCCATCGGTATCTAGAGTTACCATTTCTTCGCCTGGAGAATAGTACACCTCCGAGATAAATGGAAATTTTGTTACCTTTTCTACTCCATCAAATTGTGCCTGAGGAACAAGAGATCAGCTAGTAGAAATATAGGCAACGTTTTCATATTGATCACGATATTTGAGACCGATAGTAGCAAATGGAGTTGTGGCAAGTTCTGCCTTTGCCTTATTTGCAATGTCTTGTCGAAGCTTCTTATCTTCATCAGTAATATCCTTTTTTTGTTCTTTAAATTCTAGTTTTACGACTTTTCCGATTGTTTCTTTCGCTTTCTTTATGTCTTCGGCATTCTTTAGCATTTTTTCCTCTGTCGAAATATTCCCATAATCTTTTACTGGAATCTGAACAATAATATGTGATTCTCCAGGACCATATTGCGCTGTCTGAATTGTAGGCTCCTCAAGACCAAGTGAACGTACACGTCTGTCAATAATATTTTTTAGACTATCAATAATATTTGCCTCATTAATTTGTCCGCTTTGTGCTCTCACTTCGGTAAGATCGACCTTATAATCAAGTTCAACTCAACCATTGAGATCAAGACCAAGTTTGTATGGTTTAACCCATTCAGGAGGAGTAATCCCAAGCTTATCCCAAGGGAAAATATAAAGCCCAGAACCAATAGCAAGAACTAGAACTAAGAGAAGTCTATACGAAATCTTCATACAAAATAAAGTTATAATAGTTTTAGAGGGGTCTATAGACACAATCTATTGTGACGTATCGTGGGCTGATTATAGAAATATGATTCATTTTTGCAAGAAAAAGAGAAAAGTGTTAGTATAGTAACGAATTAAATTTCGAGAAATCAATACTTGAAAACTCTCTCAAGTTCATAACCCTTTATATATGTCACTCGTTGAACAGGTAAGAAATTATACTTTTAGCCTCCTCGAAGAAAAATGCAAAAATTACCCCTATCACAATCCGGAACATACTCTAGGAGTTTTTAATCGCGCCACATATCTAGCCTTAGCAGAAAACGTCACCTGAGAAGATCTCGAAGACCTACAGATAGCATGCCTCTTTCATGATACAGGCTTTATAGAGCAATATGAAAAAAATGAACACATCTGAGCCCGCATCGCACGTAAGTGGCTTATGGAAAAAGGGCATCCAGAAAATCGTATTGAAAAGATCGAGAGCATTATTATGGCAACCGTACTTTTTTCAACCCCTCACACCCTCCTAGAAGAAATCATTCAAGATGCCGACCTCGATAACATATGAACCCGAGAAGAATTCTACTACTCTCTCGATTATTATGATGAGCTAAAAATAATTGGGAAAGCAGATATACCAGATTGCGCCTATTGGCAATTCGTCTACACGCTTCTTACGAAATATAAATTCCATACTTCAACCGCAAAACGAGAACGACATGAGCAACAAATGAAGGATATCGAGCATATGGAAAAGTTTCTCCCAATGATTGGATGTGAGGTTCCACAAAAAGAAATGCATACAATGCACGCAGTATAATCCGCTTATGAGCGGATTTTTTAATGATTTACTCGTATAATTTTAGCACATCAATAAATTAAGTGCTAATTTTTTTTGACTTTCTTAAAAAATTCGTATACTATTTCTCTGTGGATTGCCACGAAAATTTATTCTTTAACTTTTCTATTTATTTATGAGTATCACTCATGACATGATCGAAAAGATCACTCCCCTTTCTGACCGTGTCCTTCTAAGACCTGTCGAAGCCGATAAGATTACTGCGAGTGGGATAATCCTCCCTGAAAGCGCAAATAAAGAACGCCCAAGCCTCTATGAGGTTATCTCATGTGGACCTGGTCGCGTCGATAAAAATGGTGTAGAAATAAAAATCGACCTCAAAAAATGAGATCGAGTCATCAGTGGACAATATTCGGGTGATGATGTAAAAGTCGGAGATACTACTTACAAGATTGTAGCCTACGAATATATACTAGCGAAGATTAGTTAAAAACCATCTTTCATTCGGAACGAATTCTTCAAACAGCCTCTGCAATTCGAAAAATAAATTCTCTTGTATGGATTGCATCAGCTATTGCTCATTGTTCCAAAAGCTATTGCTCATTGTTCCAAAAGCTATTGCTCATTGTTCCAAATCTGTCATATGCACACGAGCAGCTGTAAATTCTTGCATTTCATTGGATGAAAGAACGCGGAATGCTGGAAAACGCACAGAATTCTGCAATGAAAGTATATGTTCAAGCCTATCTCTCCCTTTTAGACCCCTATCTGCTGGGAATTCAACGGTTGGTGTTACCATATAGTATGATTTAATTTCTTTTATTATAACTAAAATATTAATATGTCAAAGCAAATTCACTTCGGAGACGAAGCTCGTCTCAAAATGTTCTCCGGTATGGAGAAGGTCGCAAAGACTGTCACTGCCACTATGGGACCAAAGGGTCGCAATGTGATTTTTAGTAAATCATACGGCGCGCCACAGGTCACCAATGATGGTGTTACGATCGCCAAAGAAATCGAACTCGAGGATAAAATCGAGAATATGGGTGCTGAACTCATCAAAGAGGCTGCAAGCAAAACCAATGATGCTGCCGGAGATGGAACAACCACTGCTACCCTTCTCACCTATGCTATGGTAAAGGAAGGGCTTCGTGAAATACGCTCCGGAATCAATGCCATAGAACTTAAAAATGGAATGAAGAAAGCTGGTTCTCTCGTCGTCGCTGAACTCGCGAACATGAGTAAAACTCTCGGTACTCAAGAAGAAATCGAGCAAGTAGCAACTATCTCAGCACAGGATGCGGAAGTCGGACAGATCATCGCTCATGCGATGGAAAAAGTTGGAAAAGATGGGGTTATTACGGTCGAAGAATGAAAAACCTTTGGACTCGAAGTCGAAGTCACTGAAGGAATGAAGTTCGAGAACGGATATGTTTCTCCATATATGATTACCGACGGAGAGAAGATGGAAGCTCGCATCTCTGATGCACATATCCTTATTACTGATAAAAAAATTTCAAGTCTAAAAGATATCATAGGAGTACTCGAATCACTTGCCCAGAGTGGTCGTCGCGAACTCGTCATCATCGCAGATGATATTGACGGAGAGGCGCTCACAGGAATTATCCTTAATAAACTCAAAGGGGTTCTTACTGTACTTGGCATCAAGGCTCCTGGTTTCTGAGACAGAAAGAAAGATATACTCAAGGATCTCTCTATCCTCACTGGAGCAACTCTCATAACAGAGGAAACTGGATATAAACTCGAAAATGCAAGCATCGAGCACCTTGGTCATGCAAAAGCGGTCGTCTCAACAAAAGAAAATACAACAATTATCGGTGGTGGTGGAGAAAAACATCTCATCGAAGGTCGCGTAAATGAACTTCGTCGACAGATTGAAGTTACGAAAAGTGATTATGATAAAGAGAAAATCGCTGAAAGAATCGCAAAACTTGCCTGAGGAATTGCGGTCATCAAGGTTGGTGCGGCAAGTGAAGTCGAAATGAAAGAGAAAAAACTTCGCATCGAAGATGCACTCAATGCTACAAAAGCTGCTGTCGATGAAGGAATCGTTGCTGGTGGTGGGGTGGCACTTCTCAAGGCAGCAAAAGCTATCGAAGGTGTTAAACTCACGCCTGCAGAACAAGTTGGTGCAAATATCGTAGCACGTGCCCTAAGCTACCCTGTTCGCCAAATTGCCGATAATGCCGGGAAAGAATGAGCCGTAGTGGTGAATGAAGTTGCAAATAATAAAGATGCAAGCTATGGATATGACGCTGCAATGGACGAATATAAGGATCTCGTAAAGGCAGGTATAATTGACCCAACAAAAGTTGAACGATGTGCTCTCGAGAATGCTATCTCAATCGCCTGAATGTTCCTCACAACAGAAGCACTCATCGTGGATGCTCCAAAACCAGAAAAGGAACATGACCATCCTCATGGTGGAGGAGGAATGGGTGGCATGGGTGGTATGGGATTTTAAAAAAATGTAATCCTAAAAAATACGGAGTGAATCCGTATTTTTTAGTGAATACTTAAGAGAGTATCCCTTAATTCTCGATTTCATTTATTTCATCTATTTTCGAGATATTCATCAAGAAGTGTTAGATACTCAGCATTACGCAATCAAGCAAAAAGAATATCGCGTATTTTCCTACACCAGTCCTGGTACATAGAAGAAGTTGTATCACTCAAGTTATGAATTTTTAATTGAAGTACATGAATGCGATATGATCGAAGTTTTGCTCTATCGTAGTCGACTGAGAGATCATATCTTCATCATTCATTCCATCAAGCATATTTCTCAGCATACTCGGGAGGGAGAAGCTCAAAATTTGGAACTTGACCACCATCTAGCCAAGCAAGAGTTTCGGTAACTTCATGAAAAAAAGATGATGACATAGCATCAACTGTTTCTTGAATTGATACTCACTCCTTTTCATTTCTATAAATATAGAGCAGCATCATACAGAGGTGATTTATTTCATGATGAAGCACTGAATAAATATGCGATACTCGATCTGTACGGCTTGGATATATTTCTATAATTCATTTTGCATTCAATAAAGAAGAACGTAATTCTTCATAACTTTCTATGGTGTGTGGTAGCTTTTCTAGCAACACAGCACCTAACTTTGATTGATCAGATGGAGCATATCCTTCATTGTGGAGACTGAAAGAAACCATTTGAGACATCACATCTCGCGTAACCGATCAAAATAAAGCTATTTTTTCTTCTTCAGTAAATCCTAAACGATCGGCCTGCTGCATAAAAATACGCCCAAGGAAATCAGGATTTTTCCACATTGATATAACCTCTACTATATCAGCATCGACCAATCTTAAGGCAAGAGAACTGAAGTCTTGCGAAGACAAAGATTGGATACTACCTGAGCTGTCTACTCGCCATTCGGGTGCTTGCATTGACATATGAAGGATAGCTAAGGACTCTATTTAGTGCCCCACCCTGTCTTTGATTCTTCGCATTACCTCATTTCGCATCTCCTCAGAATGAACGCTACGCTTCAAAAGAGTAATAAAATCATCCTTCATAAAGACTTGAAGCTCACAGTCCTCCAGACAAACAACCGTTGCCGTACGTGGCTCATCAGTAATAAGAGCAATTTCTCAGAAAAATGACCCAGGACCAAGATTTGCAAGCTCTACTCAATCACGAGTAACATTTACTACTCATCGAGTCACATAATAAGCACATCCATTTGACTCTTCTCTTTCTGTTATAATTCGATCACCCTGCTTACGAAGTTGTGTCTGGCTCATGAGGAGAAAATATGCTACTTCTGCTTCTGAGAACCCTTGGAAAATATAGAGATTTTTTAGGTCGTTCATAAATAGATTTAATAATACCTCTATCGTATCAGATAGAGGTAAAAAAAGCAAAAGTTGGAAGATATTATTTTACTCCATTTGAAGTATCAACACGCTGGACTTTTTCAATACGAAGATAATCTGAACGGATGTATCCACGGATAGTTCCAGAATCATTTCGCACAAGAGACCAGTTATCTACTGTAGAAATTACAAAGAGTGGGTAATTTCTTCCGAGAGTCGTAACTATTGGGGCTTCATAGTTTGGATTTGAACGAATATTCACATACTTTTCTACATTTGTATAAGCAATATCACTCCAGTAAGCATGGTCTGCTTGCTCGATTTTTACTAAATCCGAAATATTCGGATCACGAAGAAGTCGACCTGCAGTATACCCAGACGCTTTCCCATCAGTATTAGCCTCTACGGTATTTTCCTGAGTGCTTGTTACCTCAAGTTCAGCACCTGTCACTTTTGTCCAACCTGTAACATCTCCATTTACGACTACGGCATCGTTTCTCATGAGGATTGCTTCAGTATTTGACTGTTTTGTAGCTGCTCTTCGGATTCGAGCACTTCGTACGGCATTAGCGAATCGAATGCCTTGGTCCTTTAGGAGTTGTGCTCGATAATTAACGATTTCTGTGGAAGCAAGATCAAGAAGAGGTCCATGAGAAAGATCAATACGTGAACCTGTATTTACCTCAGGAACATATCCTGCTCGGATACAATTTGGAAGATTTTTTTCTGCATAGAAACTCTTATAGCTTCCATCAGAATAAGAAATAACGCGGAGACCATTACAGTTTGTAACATCTTTTACTACGGTAAGAGTTGTTCCAGAAGATACTACCACAGAAGTAGATCAAGATGAAGCCTTACCGATACAGCCAGGAAGATTCTTCGCTACAATCTGCACTCGGAGCTCTCCGGGTGAAGTCCTGATAAATTGGGTTCCATCACAGTTTGTGATAAGCTGGGCTCCTGCAAGTTCGTCACTATTTACAGAAAAAATATATGCTCAAGTACAGGCAACAAGAATAGTAGAAACAAGAACAAGAAGTGAACGCATATAAAAAAGTATAAGTGTTAGTAAATTTGTATATACTAATATTTATACTTTTGTCAAATTTATTTTTCAATTAATTAAATTCAAACTTCAGCTTCTTTTTTTCAACTGCTATTTTGACTGATTTTTTTGCCTTTTTCTCAACCATAGCATCTGCAATAGCGTCTTCAATCTCATCCTGTATATATCGTCTGACTGGTCGTGCACCGTATTCTGGGTTATAGGTTTCGGAGACTATATGCGCAAGTACTTTTGTATCATAACTCAGTTCGATTCAAATTTTTGAAAGTCTTTCGATTAATTCAGATAATTGAAGGATAACGATTGATTTTAAGACTTTTTTATCTAGAGGATTAAAAACAATCGTCTTATCAACGCGATTAAGAAACTCTGGAGCGAAGAAGTCTGGGAGCTGCTTGAGAACTTTTGCTTTGATTTCATCATAGTTTGCAATAATTTTATTCTCTTCTGCATCCGACGTCGCAAATCCAATTTTTTGCGCTTCCGTATTAAACTCTTCACTTCCAATATTAGATGTCATTATGACAATCGTATTTTTGAAATTCACCTTTCTTCCCTTCCCATCTGTGATTTCCCCATCTTCGAGAATCTGGAGGAGAAGATTATAGACATCAAAATTCCCTTTTTCAATTTCATCAAAGAGGACAATTGAGTATGGCTTTCGGCGAACCTTTTCCGTAAGCATACCTCACTCTTCATATCAGATATAGCCTGCAGTAGTCCCTATAAGCTTGGAAGCACTTGATTTATCCTGATACTCACTCATGTCAATCTTAATGAGTGCTTTTGAGTCTGAGAAAAATTCTTCTGCAAGAACTTTTACAAGCTCAGTTTTTCCTACGCCTGTTGGACCAAGAAAGAGAAATGAGCCAATTGGACGGTTCGGAGAAGAAATCCCAACACGAGATCGCTTAAGAGATGATACAATGGAATCGATTGCTTTATCTTGCCCTATGACTCGTTTCTTAAGAGTAAGGGCAAGGGTGCGCAACCGAGAAAGATCCTCTTTTTCAAGATTTTTGAGAGGAACTCCCGTCATTTGATGGATTACCTTTTGGACATCTGCAGAGGTTATATGAAGTCTATTTTTTCGTGGGATAACTCGCTTTTTTCTTTTTTCATCAGCTTCTACCTTAAGCAAATCCATCTCTCGTCTCTTAACAAGAGCTTTTTGATATTGTTGGGAAATAAGAAGAGATTCTATATCTTTCTGAAGTGTAGCGATACGCTCTTTAATCTCTTCGACCTCAGTCGTATCAACTGAGTAAGTCATACTCTTTTCACTACATGCTTCATCTATAAGATCGATTGCTTTATCAGGGAGAAAACGATCAGTAATATATCGAGTAGAAAGAGCTACTGCATCCTCAATCGCATCATCATCAATGATGAGATTATGAAACTCTTCAAATGTCGGGCGAAGCCCTGAGATAACTTCAATTGAAGTATCAAAATCCGGCTCTGGAACATCAACCTTCTGAAATCTTCTCTCGAGAGCGCTATCCTTTTCGATATATTTTTGGTACTCATTTAAGGTAGTTGCACCTATAAGACAAATTTGACCACGAGCCATCGCGGGCTTGAGGATATTTGCAGCATCAAGAGTTCCCTCTGCGCCTCAAGCGCCAATAATAGTATGAATCTCATCTATAAAAAGCACGACCTCATTTTCAACTACGGCCGCCTCATCTATTACTTGTTTCAAGCGTCATTCAAATTCTCCACGGTACTTTGTCCCAGCAACCATCATCGAAAGATCGAGAGCAATAATTCGCTTATCTCGCATAGCAAAAGGAACTTCTCAAAGAGCAATTCGACGAGCAAGTCACTCTACAACGGCAGTCTTACCCACTCAAGGATCTCATACGAGACAGGGGTTATTTTTCGTCTTACGATTCAAGATAGATATAAGACGACTGATTTCGCTTTCTCTGCCGATTACTGGATCAATTTTTCCATCTCGTGCACGAGCCGTAAGATCCTGACCAAAAAAATCAAGAGCAGGTGTTTTTGATTCTTTTTTTTCTTGTGGCTTGTTCTGAACAAAAGGGTTTGATCATTTTTCTGCTCATGACTGTTGAGTTTTCTTTACATTCGAAAATGTATCTTCCAACATCTTCATAATCTCATCAATAGGCCCAAAAATACCCCCATTCGTTAAATCGGGTGCTAACTGAGCATTTGATGCACCGGCAATAAGAGTATTAATCTCAATTACTTGTGTTTCAAAATCCTTTGGGGAAATGCCAACAAAATCAAGCAGTTGGTAAAACCAATTTTCTGTCTCAATTCGAAACATTGCAAGGAGAAAATCTTCAATTCCTGCTTGAGATTTTTGAAAACTTGCCGCCACCTTCATGCTCATAACAATGAGATTTTTTACACGATCCGATATACCCACATAATTTCCATCACGTGAAACTTGGGGAGTAAATGGTGGTCTTGAGAGAACATCAAGGATAATAACATCATTGAGCCCAAAACTCGTAAAGAGATCAAAAATATTTCCTGTTCGTATAGAGGCAATTTGAACTATGATATCCTCCGGAAGAATCTCTTTATGTCCAAATTGACGTACTCGATTTTCTGCCGCGAGCATGACTTCTTTATATTCGTCGTTAAATTGATTAAGCATATTTTAGTAAAATTTGTGTGAAGGATTATATCGAAATGAGTCTGTTTTTCAATCTCGATTATGGCTATCATATCAGTTTTTTTATGAAGAATCGAATATTTTCCCTTGCAAAACATATGACTTCTTGCCTACTCAAAGCTTGCTTTATGAAAAGACTTCGTACAATATTTGTAGCAAATTAAATCCTAATCTTTCCATTATGCACCTTCTTCTTATTGAAGATGATTCAGGCATTATTACCCCTCTAACAGCATACCTAAAACAAGCAGGACATACCGTAAGTGTCTGTAGTAATTGATGAGATGCCCTTGATACATTCTCTGCTGAAAAGCCACAACTCATAATTCTCGATATCAATCTTCCATGAAAAAATTGAATCGAGATCTGTCGAGAAATACGAACGGTATCAAAAACTCCAATTATTATCCTCTCAGCTCGAGAATCTGAAGATGACAAAGTTCAATTACTTGAACTCGGTGCTGATGATTATGTTGCGAAGCCGTTTTCCGCCCGCGAGCTTGTAGCACGCATTACCGCAGTTGCAAAGCGTGCAGAAGAAAAAAAGGATTCAAAAAATGGGAAAACACTTTCTCTTGGATCTATTGAGATTGATAGTAAAAATCATATTGCCCTTCTTTCATGAGAGGAGCTAAAACTTACAAAAACAGAATTTTCAATACTTGAATACCTCCTCAAGAATGCAAAATGAGTTATCAAACGAGAATCTCTAATGAAAGATATCATTTGATATGATAATTATCTCTATGACAGAACGATAGATACTCACATAAAGAATCTACGAAAGAAGCTTGAAGGTGCTATAGAAATCGAGACGATTCGTGGGGTTGGCTATCGAGTTCGATAGAAAGTTTTTGCAAAAAAAACCCCAAACTATACAATGTCGGGGAGTTTTTTTGTAAATCTCCCATCTTCCACAACGTATATTTCTATTTATGCTTAAGATTTCTTGACCTCAATCTCTCTCTGGAACGGTAAAAATATCTGGATCAAAAAATGCTGCCCTTCCTCTTTTGGCTGCTGGGCTTTTCTTTGAAAAATTTAGGCTTCATAATGTACCAAAAATAGGTGATGTCATGACGTTTCTCTCAATAGTTGAATCACTTTGAGTCACTGTCACCTGGGATGGAAATACTGTTTCCTATGATACAAGCAAACTTACTATTGCTCATATAAATCGAGATAAGATAAAAAAAATTCGTGTCGGTATTTTTCTCTTCCCAGCACTTCTTGCCCGACTCGGAGCCCTAGAAATCCCCTTTCCTGGATGATGCAATATAGGAAAACGTCCGATTGATGAACACCTTGAGGCTTTTCTTGCATTCGGATACGAAAATATGGGTGAGGGCGAAAATATCGCTTTCCAGTGAAAGGATCACCATAATAATGTGACCCTTCGAGCCAATTTTGCGGTTACAGCCACAGAAAATATAATTATGATGGCTGCTCTTAGAAGTTGAAAAACAACGATAGAACTTGCCGCCATCGAACCACACGTTATGAACCTTATAGAGTTTTACCGTGGAATGTGAGTTGAAATAGATGTGGACTATAACCATACAATCACCATAACATGAAACCCTAGTGTGTCTCGCTCTGAAGCTCAGGGAAGAGTAATTTGTGATTATATCGAAAGTGGAACTTTCATTATTCTTGGCGCACTTACAGCTGAACCATCTATAAAAATCGAGGGGGCGAGAATTAGTGATTTAACTTCCTTTCTTAGAAAATGTGAAGATGCAGGCGTACGATTTGATACCGATATCGAACACGATATAATTACGGTTTATAATTCTCGAACAAGCCTCAAGCCAACGAATCTTCAAACAAATATTTTTCCTGGATTTCCAACTGATCTTCAATCTCCTTTTGCTCTCATGCTTACTCAAGCTGAAGGTATCTCACGAATCCATGAGGTACTCTTCGAATGAAGACTTAATTGGCTTATAGAAGTAGAAAAAATGAAAGGCCATATTGCTATTATGAATCCTCATGAAGCTATGATATTTGGGCGAACCCACCTCAAAGGAACTACCGTGTCAAGTTGGGATCTAAGAGCCTGAGTTACAATGATTATCGCTGGTATGATAGCTCGAGGCGACACACTCATTACTAATGTTGAGTATATAGAACGTGGTTATGAAGATATTGTTGGAAAAATCACATCACTCGGTTGAATAATCGAAAAAATTGATTAATACTCCTTATATGGGATACTGAGACTATACGCCTTCATCATCTGGAAAAAGTAAGCCACTCACAAAAAAGCAGCTCGAAAAAGCAAAAAGAGCCTATGAAAAAGCGGATTTAATCGCACAAAAAGTAAAAGATGCTGAAAAAAAAGAAAGTAATGATGCTGAAAATACTCTTAGAGAGCTTGATATTTTTTAATGCTTCTTAAGAAATTTGAACCATACCTTTTCTAAACGAATGAGAAGCATGCTTAGAATCACTGAAATAGTGATAACAGAAATAGAAAGAAGAGTCCATGTAGTAAAATCTCATAAAGTAGGAAACAAGAATTCCTGTACCACAACAAGTATTAGAGCATGAAAAAGATAGAACGGATACGAAATCTCTGCAATAAAGAGAAAAAAACGATTATCGATCCAGTTTGCAAAATATCTCGAAAATAAGAGTGCAAATAACGAAAGTCCAAAAAGTAGCGGTACTAAAGGATAGCGATATGGTGAAATCGGTGATGAATAAGCAAGGTCAGGAGCCGATCGAATCTGGTAGAGAAATACCCCTATAGTCGCAAATATAAGAACAAATATGAAATCAAAAATTAAAGATTGTTCAAAATTGAGCTTTCTCAGCCAAAAATAAAATCAAGCAAGAAGAGCTCAAAAAAGATAATATGTACCAAAAATAAATGGATTATAATAAGGAAACCATACCGATACGATTCCATCAAGTTTGGGGAATGGAAGAGAAACAAAAAAGTGATGAAGACCAAGCAATATTAGAAAGCCAAAAGTAAAAAAAATGATAGTTATAGAAAATTTTTTATTTGGAAGCCACCTGAAAAACCAAAGAAGCTTCATCATAAAAATCATCACAAGAATATTCCCCATCATATCATAAGCAACAAACCAAAGTGGACCATTTATAGCCACAGGAAAAAAGGTAGAAGGGTGAGCCCATGAAAGAAAACTAAAGCCAACAAAAAAACTTTTATAATCCTGATTTCAAAGCCATATAGACCATAAAAAAGATGAAATTAATGCAATGTAAAATAGAGGAGCAATGCGAAAAAATCTCTCCTTCAATCATTTCCAAAAAGGCGGAATCTCTCAGCCATCGAAGATAACTTTCCAATACGAAAGGGAGCGAAGGAATCCTGCAAGGATAAAAAATATACTCACAACTACTGGAAACATGGAAACAAATTGGTATAATTTCCAATCCCACAGAGCAAGGTTTTGAATAGGCCTGATTTGATTGAGGTGATATGCCAGGATGCAAAGCATGGCAAATCAACGAATTCAAGAAATTCATATGAGCTTCATATAGTTGAAGTATAGGGAAAGTTCCCGAAGAATAAAGTAAAAATCCCACCTATTGTGAACTATAGTGCATTAAATAAATTTATATATAAAGTCAATTTAATTCAGGTTTTGAAATTTATTCGACAATATCGGATTTTTTTATAGAATTTCGACACTTAATAATGCCAAAATATGACTATCCTCGTTTCTGGATCTATTGCCTTTGACACCATCATTCATACGGTTGGGACATTCAGACAAAATGATACCAATACCATTCAGGATGATATGCACCTTTCTCTCTTTTCTCCTCGTATCGAAAAAGAACACGGAGGAACTGGAGCAAATATCGCCTATTCTCTTGCTCTCCTAGGAAAAACTCCTTCTCTTATTGGCACCTATGGTGATGATGGGATTGAATATATAGAACATCTTCAACATATTGGTATCGACACCCATCTCTCAGAACAAAAAGCAGGAAACTTCTCTGCACAAGCTTTTATTATCCGAGATGAGAAAACTGGACAAATTAATACCTTCCATGCTGGTGCCATGTCACTCTCTGGAGGACTTACTCACAAAAAAGAGCAATTCAGCCATGCTATTGTAGCTCCAGATTCCAAAGAATGAATGCTTCGAAGAATTGATGAATGTGTCGAGGACTGAATTTTTACCATTTTTGATCCTGGACAGGCCATGGGTATTTTCTCAAAAGAAGAACTTCTTCATGCGGTTCACAAAGCCAATATGACCGCCATGAATGAGCCAGAAAGAACTCAATTCGAAAAGATGACCTGAAAAGATTTCGTGAGCCTTTGTCAAGAAAATGGAAAAATTGCACTCCTCACTCTCGGAGAAAAGGGTTCGACTATTTATGACGAAAATTCTATACATGAAATAAAAGCCGTTCCACCAAAGAATATTTCTGATGCTACAGGATGTTGAGATGCCTACCGAGCTGGACTCCTCTTTGGACTCTCTGAGGGCTGGGATATGGTGAAATCTGCAGAACTCTGAAGCATTGTCGCAAGTATCAAAATACGTCATTTTTGATGACAAAATCACCATCTCTCCCGTGATGAGATAAATGAACTTGGAGAGGAAAATTTTGGGAAACTATTTTTTGCCTAAATTTAATTTTTCTATAAACTTCTCTCGTTAATTTTTTTACAATTAAAATTTTATGGATTACGCTGTTACTGATATGAGCCTCGCCTCTTGGGGGAGAAAAGAACTTAAAATTGCTGAAACTGAAATGCCTGGACTTATGGCTCTTCGTGAAGAATACGGAAGTAGCAAGCCCCTCGCATGAGCTCGAATTGCTGGATCACTTCACATGACTATCCAGACTTGAGTACTCATCGAAACACTTACTGCTCTTGGCGCAGAAGTACGCTGGGCTAGCTGTAATATATTTTCTACACAAGATCATGCTGCCTCTGCAATCGTAGAAGCATGAGTTCCTGTATTTGCAAAAAAGGGAGAATCTCTTGAAGAATATTGGGAATATACTCACAAAATTTTCGAGTGGCACGATGGTGGTACTCCAAATATGATTCTCGATGATGGTGGAGATGCAACGCTTTTAGTAATACTCTGAAGTGAAGCTGAAAAAGATGCTTCAAAGATAGAAAATCCAACAAATGAAGAAGAGAGAATTCTTTTTGCAACTATTAAAAAAAGACTTTCGATCGATCCAACATTCTACTCTCGAATAAAAGCAAATATTAAAGGTGTTTCTGAAGAAACAACAACTGGAGTACATCGTCTCTATCAAATGATGGAAGCAGGACGCCTCCCCTTCCCTGCAATCAACGTAAATGATTCTGTGACAAAATCAAAGTTTGATAATCTCTACGGATGTCGTGAATCGATTATTGATGGAATTAAGCGTGCCACCGATGTTATGATTGCCGGAAAAATTACGGTAGTTTGTGGATATGGTGATGTTGGTAAGTGATGTGCTGATGCATTTCGAGGTATGGGTGCAACGGTTTGGGTAACAGAAATTGACCCAATATGTGCCCTCCAAGCAGCCATGGAAGGATTCCGAGTAGTAACGATGGACACTGCTTGTAGTCAAGCAGACATATTCGTCACTGCAACAGGAAATAAAGATATTATTACACATGACCATATGATTCGCATGCGAGATGAGGCTATCGTGTGTAATATTGGACACTTCGATTCTGAAATTGATGTTGTTTCTATGAGGCAATATAAATGGGAAAACATCAAGCCTCAAGTTGACCATATATTCCTCCCAAATGGAAATAAGATTATCCTCCTTGCTGAAGGTCGTCTCGTAAATCTCGGATGTGCTACTGGTCATCCATCATTTGTGATGAGCAACAGCTTTACAAATCAAACTCTTGCCCAAATCGAGCTCTATACTCGCACAAGCGAATATCCAGTAGGGGTATATCGTCTTCCGAAGCATCTCGATGAGAAAGTTGCTCGACTCCACCTGAAGCGTATCGGTGCAGAACTCACAGTTCTTTCAAAAGATCAAGCTGATTATATTGGAGTTCCCCAAGTATGACCATATAAACCAGAGCATTACCGATACTAGTAGAAATCCCTCGACTTTCGGGGGATTTTTTATATCATATTGGCATGACTACTTTCGAAGAACGATATAAAAAACTCAATATTAAACAAAGAGAAGCTGTGGATACAATTTATGGTCCTGTGCTCGTTATTGCTTGACCATGAAGCGGAAAGACGGAGCTCCTCTCTGCACGAATTGCCAATATCCTAAGAATTACTGACTATCTTCCAAACAATATACTCTGTCTTACCTTCACAGAGAATGCTGCACGCAATATGAGAGATCGTCTCGCAAGCATGATTGGTCAAGATGCATATAAGGTTGCCATCCATACCTTTCATAGTTTTTGAAGTGAAATACTGAATCGCTTTCGATACCTCTCAAAAGAATATAATGACGCACGTCCTGTAGACCCTATCGAAGCTTCAAGTATTCTCGATGAAATTCTCGAAAAACTTTCATGGGATAATCCATATAAGCCAGGTTTCCGAGCAAGTGATACAATAAAAGAAGTACAGTGAACGATTGATAATCTCAAAAGATGAGGCATTACACCGTCTTTTTATAAGGCTATCCTCGAAAAAAATAGACAAGCCATTGAAAAAATTTCACCCATCATTGAAGCCTATTTTTTACAAATTGATGCACTATGACAAAAGAAAGAAGAGAAGGAAAAAAAGATTAAGTTATTCGAAGAATTAACAAATAAGGTTCAAGAATTGTCCGTTATTGAAAAGACTATAGGAACCTACGAACGATTTGAAACCATTCTCCAAAGAAGTCTGAATGAAATATGGGAACTCTATGAAGGTGATGGAAGCACAAAATTCATGAATAGCTGGAGAGATTCTTGGACGATAAAAAATCACAAAAATACCAGAGACCTCAAAGAAACAGGAAAGCTCCAAAAACAAGAGGCACTCATAAGCATTTTTGAAGAATATCAATCAGCACTCAAAAAGCGATGACTCATTGATTTTTCTGATATGATTCTAGAATCTATAAGACTTATCAGAGAGAATGATATTGTTCGAATGAGTCTCGCAGAACAATATCAATTCATAATGATTGATGAATTTCAAGACACCAATGATGCACAAATGACTCTCATTAACGGGATACTTTGAGTCACTGAGAATCCAAATATTTTTGCAGTCGGTGATGATGATCAATCTATATACAAATTCCAGTGAGCAAATACGAAGAATATTCGTGATTTTCATGATGCATATAGTGATACTCGACTTATTATTCTTGAGCAAAATTATCGTTCCAAGAATGAAATTATTTGTGAAAGTCGTACAGTTATTAAATCAGAATTGAACAATATTGCAAATATTTTTGAATGAGCTGTAAAAAAATTTGAAGCCGTAAGAGGTACTGAAGGTATTGTAAAAAAGCATATTTTTAGAAATGAACTTGAGGAGATAGCCTGGATTATAGAAGATATAGCCTCCATACTAAAAACATGAGTAAAGTCTAATGAAATTGCAATCATCACGAAGAAAAATAAAACTCTCGAACTTATAGGAAAATGACTCCTTGAAAAAAATATTCCCATAAACCTCTCAAAAGATGAATCAATTTTTGAGTCCGATGAAATTCATCTTCTCATAAATATACTCAAATTTGTACACTCACTCAACGGTGATTACAGAACCGAGGATGCTGAACTTCTCCTAAGTATACTTTCTCACCCTTGTTTTGGAATCCATCGACTCACTCTTTGGAGTATTTCAAAAAATATATACCATGCCCGCAAGGAAAGCAACAAGTCTTGGATAGAAAATCTTGCCCGACATGAAGATGGAAATCTTCGTGACATAGCTAATTTTTTTCGAGAACTGAATTTCAAATCACAGAATGAAAGATTAGAGGATATTATCGACTTTATTACTGGAGCAAATACTCTCCCAATTCCAGATGAATACGATGATGAAGGAAAAGAAAATCTCTTACAAATTGATCTATTTGGATCGGGGAGAAAAAATTATATCTCACCTTTTTATAATTACTTTTTTGGTCAATTATCAAACCATAATAATCCGAATATAATATATGCACGCCATTTATCGAATATTCGAGTATTTATAGAGCAAGTCCGAGCACAAAAGAAAAATAAAGGATATTTAAAAATTTCCGATGCAATACATCTCCTGTCTCTTATTGAAAAATACAATCTTGATATAGAAACTTCACATATTATATGAAATGACAAGAATGCAATAAACCTTATCACTGTTTACAAAGCCAAGGGACTCGAATGGAAGTGTGTTTATGTTCCATGTGTCACTCGTAGCGAGTATCAACAATGAAAATTTGGATGATCACCTCTTCCTAAGAATCTTCCCCTTGAAGCAGAACGTGATAATAATGAAGACATAGAAAGACTTATTTATACAGCATTTACTCGAGCAAAAGACTCCCTGACTATTAGTTACTCAAGGGAAAATATAAACGAAAAACCTCTTGAGCCTTTGCCCTGCATAGAGGTTGAATCGGATGATTGGGAAGAGCTCACAACTCTTCCTCTTCCAAACATAATTACGACACTCGAGGTCGAAAAGAATGAGCTTTTTAATCTCCCATACCTTGGAGAAGAATCCGATTTTCTACGAGATCGAATAGAGAAAATATTTGTAATGAATGTAACCGCTCTTCAGAATTTTCTTAATATTGTTGATGCATGACCACAGTATTTTGTTGCCAATTCTTTACTGCGATTTCCTCAAGCAAAAAGCGCGAATGCAAGCTATTGATCTGCGATACATAAAGCCCTTGAAGATTTCTTTACGGATTTTATGTCAAAAAAGGCTTACAATAAATGAATTCTTTTTGAAAGCTTCAAAGAATACTTTATAAAAGAAGGGTTTGATTCCCAAACTGAGGCTGATTTCCTCGAACGATGAAAAACTCATCTCGAATCGCTCTATGAAGAACTGAAAAAGGAATCTTACTGAGAGCTCTTTCTTGAGTATGATTTTCGTGCAGCTCATTGATGAACTTTTCTTTGAGATGTGCAAATTACATGAAAAATCGATCGTATTGAAAAAAAACCTGATGATAGCCTCATAATAACGGACTATAAGACTGGACAAGGATTCGACTCTTTTACTCTAAAATGAGCCGAATATGAAAAACTCAAACAATGGAAGTATCGACTTCAGCTCTGTTTTTATGCCGTTTTATTCGAAATGTCTCCTCGATGGCGAATGTTTGAGAAAAAAACTTTCGAGCTTTTTTTTGTAGAAAAAAATAGGGATGAAGATCGCTATCATCGAGTTATTGAGTATATACAAGAATGAGAAATTGAACGCACGAAAAAGCTCATAATTGCAGTAATGTCAAAAATAAAGACACTTGATTTTCCTGATGTGAAAAAATACCCTCAAACGATTGAATGAATTCGTATGTTTGAAGAAGATCTCATAGCATGAAACATTTAGCCAATTCACTTCTCATTGACGAACGCATTGCCCTCGGAGCATTCGACTTCGATGGGAATATCCTCGCGCCAGAAACACCAATATATGTGATTGACCGAAAGTCTGGTGAAGAAGTTGCAATCGCATGACATACCCTTGATAAAAACCCAGAACTTATATCATGACCCGAAGCGCCATATCGTTGGCATAATGATATACTAGATTCACTCATACACTTTCGTGACTACCATAGCGATCCAAGGCATTGATGACCAGATAAACTTAAAGAAGATATTGAACAAGCCGTAAAGGAAAAAGCTCTCTCACCAAGTTTCTTGAGTTTAAAAGAACTTTTTCTTATTCCTGCAAGATTTCTGACGATTATAACAAGTCGAGGCCATTGACCGGATAATCTAGCTCGTATTCTCTGGATTATCAATGAGATGTTGCTTTCACAAGAAGAAAAAGCAATACAGCAAAAAAATATTCAAAATCTCTACTCCCTACTTCAAAAGAGCAAAACCGTTTTAAGCCCAGATCAAGCTCTGAGATATTATTTTGAGCAGATTGTGTCCTACTATCCTGTATCAAATCCACACGTAGCGAAATATCTTAATATAAATAGTGTTGAAAATATGTCAGATAGAAAAGTTTTCGCGCTCAAACATGCTCTTTCTCTTGTGGAAGATAAAATTTATAAAAACACCCTTCTGCATGATCTCCCGCTATCGATTGGATTCTCAGATGATTCACTTTCCAATATTTTAGCGATGAAAAAATCTTTCGAGGAATTGCGGAAGAAAAAAACAACAAGAAAGTATTATTTTCACCTCTATTACACTGGAAAGAAGGAAAATTACCCAATTCTCATGAAAGAATCTCCAAATTTTCATGAACGCGAAAATATGCTTGTGATAAAGATTTAATAACTTATCGGAACTTCCTTTTTTCCCTCATTTGCCACCAGAGAAATCCCCACAAAGCACCACTCAAATGTCCAACAAAACTTATATTCCCATAAAGTCACATAAGAATATTTACTACGAGCATAAATAGAATTTGATTTGCATACGGGTGCCGGATGCGATTTAAATCCATATATAAATATGACAGGAGTGCCATACAGAATCCAGAAATCCCAACTGTGAGAACATTTCCCGAAAAAATCCAAAGTGATAGAGCAACAAAAAGTGAAGATCAAGCGAAAAAAATAAAGAAAGTTTTTCTTTGCATGCGAGATTCTATTTCTGGTCATGCCTGGTAAAGAAAGTAAGAATTCAGAAAGAGATGTAAGAATCATCCATGGAGGAACTGAAATAAAACAATCTGTCAAATAACGTAAAAAAGAGAATCAGAGGAAACTTGTATCCTATGAAGTCAAAATAATTGCACTAAATTTGGCATAAGAAAACCAAAAATGCTTATTATTACTGATAAAAGTATAAGAAAGTGGGAAATATATCTTTTTGGATAAAAAGCAATTGAGGAATGTATCTTCATATTAAAATACTCTAGTTTAGATAAAGTTTCGAGTTATGATCCAGAAAAGAATACCCCAAATAGCTCCTGCGACATGTCCAACAAGTGAAATACCAGGAAGAAATCCAATAACAATATTAATAATAAGGAGTCTTCCTATCTCTTCTGTTCATGATGATCAAGAAGAATAAAGTAGAATCCAGAGATACGATAGGATTGACATACAAAAACCAGATATTCCTATAGTATTTTGTCTTGAAGCAAAGAAAAAAAGCATCGCCACTGAAAAGAGTGTCGAGGTAATAAAAAATACACCATATCGAGCGCTTCAAAGTATCTCCTCAATAATTGGTCATGCTGAATAGAGAAAATAACTATTCATGACGATATGTAAAACATCGCCATGTATGAATTGGAATGCAAGTACCTGCTTCCAAAAAGAGACATAATCCCCTTTCTTAAGAAAGTCTCAATTCATTCCATACATAAGCAGTGTTTTATTCTGCCAAACATAAAGCGTCACAAGGATGGAGACACCAATGAGAAAATAGGAAATCATAAACTGATAATAAAGAAAAATAGGAAGAAAACAATAGGGACAAAGAAAAAAAGGACCTCCAGTTGGAGATCCTTTTTGATTATTTTCTGAGTTCAAGTTTTCCTATAAGGTCGTTGTAGCGAGCTTCATCTTTTCTCTTAAGATAGTCTAGAAGCTTTCTTCGTTTTGCCACCATCATTACGATACCACGACGAGAGTGATTATCTTGCTTGTGAGTCTCAAGGTGAGACTTAAGGTTTTCTATACGAGACGTGAGAATTGCGATTTGAACTTCTGGAGAACCAGTATCACCCTTATGTGTCGCATACTTTTCCATGAGGGATTTTTTTGCTTTGTGTTCCATATTGTTGGAGTTACAGTATTTTAGAATTAAAGAAATCTTACCGAAAAATACACCAGAAAGACAGCTAAATTATATAAAAAAGGCATTGGAAAGCAAATTTATTATATTTTTTAGAAATCAAATTCTGTATGAAATATATACATGGATAGCATTCATTGCAATATACTTGTGTGCGAGCCTTCTCCAATATTAATCTTATAAATTCTCAATGCGAATCTTGAGTTGTTTTGAATAACGAGATATTTACTTATTCAACGAGATACTTTTTGTTAATAAATCCGTGATATTTATCCGTGAGAATCTCTACCCACTTTCCAACTCTATCAAGAATAACCACCACATCATCCCGAAAAAGTACTCATCGAATCGAAGAGGTGGTTGATTGTTTTTCTCGAATAAAGAGGCTCTGCTTTACATCTATTTTTTTATGTTCACCAAGTGAAAAATCTACTTCTCATGATCGAATTCTGTCTTCAAGCTTTAATTCTCGAAGAAATGACTGTCGTACATATCATTCTTGTGATCCGAATTTCACATTTGCCCAATCCCCATTCGTCTCGAGTAATTCCACTCTTGTATTCCTTGGAAGATAGTCGATAATGTTAAGATCGGAAACCACTGGGGTAGTATGGAGCCTCAGTGAGCTTTCAGCCGCAACATAAAATTGACCTTTTGTGGGTACAAATCCCATCGATTCGATAGGAACTCTGCTGAGTACTTCAGGATTTTTGGATTCAAAATCGGTAACTTCTGGGGTTTTTTCATGCAAAGCTGCAATTTGTCATCTTGAAGAGTTGGTCTGGATTTCCAATATAGTTCGATTTATAGCTCGCTGCGTTTGAGATTTCTTTCCGATTTTTTGCATCCTTAAGTAGTCTATTACATTACCAAGAGATGTTATTTTTCAAGTTACCCCATTTTGAAGATGATTCATTATTTCCTTGGAAAGCACTGATGGTCCTGGAGAAATAAGACGTACACTTCAATTTTCCCATTTTTGAATTATATAATTCATTGTGCCAAAAATACTATCTTGCACTGGGATAACATCAGTATACCCACTTTGGGAAGATTGATGAGATATTAATCCGTTGCTTTTATCACAGAGGTGAAGTCCGATTGGACAAGAACTAGAATCAGGCAATCAGCTTGGTCAGCCGGGTCAGATATTTGGAACATTCGGTACCACTGGATTTGTATTTTCCGTATTGCTTTTAACTACTACGCTACAAAATCATGAACCCGTAGAATTTCTTACATCTATACCAAAGGTTGTACTTGAATTAACTGGAGGAGTATATGAGAACGATCAAGTCATCCCTACTGAAAGATTTCCTGGATTGAGTACTCATGACTGCGTATTTATTAGGGTCCAGCTAATTATCGAACTACTACCATTTTGTACTGTAGTTGGTGAAGCCGTAATGAAACATCATGGAGAATCAGGAGGAGGTGGTGGTACATCCATAGAAGTAACACTCACACTACAAGAATTCACACCTGCAGAATTTGATACCTGTATAGTATAGCGTGTAGTGGCATTATTTGGGGGGATCACATTAAGGAATCCACCTGTGCCAATGATGCTATTTAGTGGGCTAAGCGTACCCGTAAGTGTATTTTGAATAGCCCAAGAAAGCGTAGTTCCTGATCAATTGAATACGCTCACTGGACTTGCGCTGATTGTACAAGTGGGGATACTCTCAATAATACCATTCGCGAGAACTACAGCAAAATATGAGAAATGACTCGTCTCTACGTATATACTCCCATTTGTGCTTCCTGTATAACTTTTTCCCGATTCAACATCATCCCAAGATATACCATCCTGACTTGTGAGAACACGATAATTCTCTTTAGGAATGAGTGATCGAAACTCGAGTCCAATTGGTTGGTTTAAATTCATACCAATTCAACGAACATCTGCGCCTATTTTTATAAGTGAGATGATGGATTCTCTTTGGAGAATTTTGTTTTCAGAAACTATAGTAGCATTATCAGGAATAAATAAATCACGATCTACCTTTTCACCAAGGATAAATCCTCATTTCCAAGCTAGAGATCATGAAGTAGTAGTCAAATCAGTAACATGTGTTATACCACTAGCGAAATGAAGGGCAAGAAGAGAACTTCCACTAAGTGTCACAATAGTATTTCCTGTACTTTCAAGAATTACCCCACTCCCAGAGAGCTTCACTGGGGCTTGAATATTTGAAAAAATTGGAAGAATACTTGATTGGGATTGTGAAATATGACGAACATTACTCCCAAGAATTATCGGCCGAGTTGCATCAACAAGATTTCCAGAAAACGAAGAAAGTGCATACTGATTCGAGAATGACTCAATAGTAAAATATGGGCTAGAAGTTTGATTCGCTTGAAAGGTATATTTAAATCCTTCTGGAGTATACTTTTCACTCAGTCGAGTTATTTTTAGATTGGAAGAACCCGTATGAGTAACAAGCCTCGTATATCATGCTTTTCCGGGATCATAATTAGAACCTGATATCGTAAACTCACCATTGAGTATCACGTTTTGTCATGATGCCTGATATGAATAAGAAAGAAGTTGTACCTTACTCTTTTCGAGACTAATATCTCGATTCAAATCAATATTCGTACCAAAATATGATATCGGACTCAGTCAATATATGGATTGAAAAATTGAACCATAAATCGAACGATAATCAATACCAACACCAAGTGAGTTATTCTTTGCAAACTTAATAGACATATTTCCATACGTTCCTTCGGATAGGCGCTGCCTTAAATCAGTATTCGATGTGAGCACGAACATTCATCCTCCATCACCATGATCAGTTCCAAGATCTCCATTCGTCTTATTCGTACGTCCGAATTCAGAGAAGATTATGATTGTTACATCTTGCGTATCTTTTACATCATTAAAAAATTTTGTAACAGCACTACCCACTGTTCGAAGATTTTGATTGAGTCATGTAAATTGGTTTCCATGAGTATCATATCATCATGCTCATCACATATAAAATGTCCTTCAAATATTGTTATTTATAAGTACTTTAGCAAAATTAAAGACACTATTCATATCTCCACTTGCTCCTGGAGCTCATCATTGAGCAACGGAAATCTTACCAATTTCACTGATTTTTCCTGCATCTTGAAAAAGGTTTCTCGTATCAGCTGGATAAACTCTATTTTTTGTAATTGTCACCATCGTATCCATATGCGATTTCCATTGTCCTCAGGAATCGAGCGGGTTTGTAAGTATGATATTTCACCCAAGGTTAACATAGTGACCAGCACGGTAGACATTTGGCAGCTTCGCCCCGAGAGAAATCGTATGCGAACTCTCAAGTTCATTTTTTACTAAATGCCCGAATACTCATTCGGAAAATGCTGATGTAGTACTATCATACGATGAAATCTGTTTCGCAGCTGCATCATGATCATTTGAGTGTTTATATCCACCGACTCTATTAAAAATTTTGAGATATCATTGATCATAGAGATCTTTGAATCCCGTAGCACCAGAATTTCCATATGCAAGAGCACTATTCATGTAAAAGTTACCAATATCAACAAGCCCTGTCCCAGAAATAGCAATAGATCAAGAACTATTGGATCGATAATCCAAATATGTACTATACTCATCTTTTGGAATAATACTCGTCATGTAATCATTTCCACCATACAGTTCAATAAAGAAAATTTTTCCCTTAATGGAATCAAGAAATTTGGTTTCATTCGGATTTTCTATAATAGGGATATCATATCAGCGAAGAAGGACATATTCTGGCTGTGAGAGCATAATCGAAAGAAGTCCTCGAATATATTTATTGAAATATACCGCATTCGAGGGTGCTACTGGTATAAGTGCACCGCTTCAATCATGTGTAATAAAATCTCTCATAAATACTCGTGCGTCAGTTGGGATACGAGAGTCGCCATAAATATATTGTTCATAATTCGATATAATCATGTCAGGAGTGATTGTATCAGCAATCAGTCGAGATTCTGAAGAAAACTGGAATACTCATGAATATATCGGAAGTATCGCACCAGAAGCTTGGAGCAATGTTCCAGAGAAAACAGTAAGGATCTTCTTTTGTCCATCATATGAACCACTCCCAAGCGTTATGGCTCAGAGATTTGTGTTAATTCGGAAGCTTGGGAGAGTAACTGATCCAGTGAGATTCGATACCATCGTCACGGCTTCTAACTGAGGAAGATTATCTATCTTTCCTGATAATGAATCAGGGATCGTATTTCACGTGTTAGAAAGATTGAGGATGCCCCCTGTTTGGACTCAAATTCATGATCAGGTACTATCAATAAAATCAACCTTTCCTATTAATTGTTCGGTATTGATAACCTCTCCTGTTTCAGTCATTCAAGAGAGAGATCTTGTATTCTCTTCAGAAAGTATTGATACTTCAGAAACGGCAACAACTTCTCCACTTCATGAGGGAATTCATTCTTCTGGGAGCGTTCAAGACAAAATATTTTGTCATGTGACTTCAGTTGATGCTTCTTGGACTTCTTGTACCATTGATAAAATTTTAGACCTCTCGGTAACTTCGACAGATCCACTAATAGTCCCCCCTGACTCTATCTCAGTAGACATTACGGAGCTTCCAGTCATAGATTCTGACTCTATAACTGGAATAATCAGGGATTCCGATCAAGTATTTCAGGGGTTATTCACTGAATCTCATATGCTAATTTCAACGCTTTGAATAGGTGCTTCTTCATTCATTCAGGGCTCATCAGGTATCGGAAGCGCAGGAGTAAATGAAGTTATTTCACTTGTAATAAAATTGAGATTTTCTCCTCATTCTATGGCAACAACTGGATCGAGTGGATAGCCATTTTTGACTATTTGTTCTTCGATACTTAGGTTTTCATCCAAGAAAGAAAATTGAGCAATCCTTGCCTGTGAAACTCAAGTAACTATTGGATCACCAAGATCAAGACTTCACGAAATGATAGTAAGTACTCCTGAATAACTATTATTTGCATGTGTCATGACACCGATAACTTCCGTCGTAATTTCTTTTTTTTGATTTCAGAGGATGGACAGAAAATCAACCACACCAGTACCATTCACTCGATATGTAAACATGTTTGTTGCACTCATCCATGAAGAAAGCGTACTCGTGCTCGACCATTTTATCGAATTATCAAATCAGTCCCTTCCGAAAATACTACCTGGAAAATATGGTGTCCATCCCAATCTTCTAAGGAGATTCGTATCTATGAGATTTGGATCAATTATTATTCCAGTAAATGCATTATTTCTCATAAATCGGATCGTTCCGATACTAAGTTCAAGAGGATTTTTGTATCGAATACTATTCATCGAAGTCTCTGAATACATCATATCGAGTGTGAGTATCGATTTTACTGAATTATAGATATCAAAATTATTTGATTTAATAATCGCTGCCACATAATCTAACTTATCACGGCTTGGCTTGTCTTCAATATAAAATCGTACAATTCTATCAGCGAGAAAGAGAGCAATAGCATCTGATCTTTTAGCAAAAATATACTCAATCACATTATCTGTAAGTCAATTATTTGCATTTACTGGAGCAACAATACTAACTGGATCAATTAATCATGAAGAGGTATTATAATATGGAAATGTTTCAGACATCGAACCTGTTAAAAATGAAATCTGATTTGCAACATAATGATTTGTGGAATCAAAATAAAGAACATGACTTGTAGGAACAGAACGGAGACCAGTAAGTATCTTTGCAAGAGCCAGAACATCAGATTCTTCGTAATTCCTTACATCACCATTGTCTTTTGATTCATGAGGTTTATATTCCCCCATAAGAAAAAGCTGCAATAATTCACGAGCGTAGTTCTCATTTGGTTTGGCTGGGTCATTTTGATTAAAAAGGTCCAAAAAAGCTCAAAGTGCGTAATCCCCTCTTCATCAGTTATTATAAAGAACTTTTTTTACTAGAAGCTGATAATCTCCAAACATATTATCATATATGAGCGTATGTAAGTCAGAAATATCTTTAAAAGTTATATCTTTTCCGCTATCATTATTCACTGAAAAAATATCTTCGAATAGTGAAAAAAGCTTTCTTTTCGCTTCATAGGGATCTGCTCCGTAGACAATCTGATAAAGTCTTGTTGTGTGGTTTGCATCCGCCCAATTAAATCCAGAAGAGGTATAGGCAGTGAGATAATTTTTAAATTCTGTCCTATCAGGACCCTCTCTACTTGGGAAAAGAATATCGACCGCACGCGCTGCGCTTCCTGCACTATAAAGATCATCTATCATCCTGGCATCTGCAGAAAAGAGGACCGCCTTTGCAAGATGCTCTGCTTTTTCTCTCGTCCAAGGTGATGAAAGATTGTTTGTCGGAAGTGCCGAAGTGATAAAAAAAGTATTATACACTAAAACAATGAGAACAAGAAGAAGGGAGAGAAATTTTTTCATAGAAAAAAATTAAAAATTTTGTAGTAAAAGGCCTGATCCAATGAATAAGAGAAATACGGAAGAAATAATTGGTGATATCTGAGAAATTTTTGGAGAGAAACTATATATTTTTGATCTCGAATACCAGGTTACTGTAGCAATACTCAGGAGACAGAGAAAAATACCTAAACCAAGAGCAGAAAGGATTGGGAGTGCTAGATTAATTTTTTTGAGAGCAAAGAGCATAAGAAAAATACTCCATCAAAAAGCGCATGGAGTGAGACCAGTAATTATAGCAAGAAATATAGAGCCCTTCTGGTGGGTGGAGTTATTTATTCATAAATTTCTATTTTTCACAAAATATTTCGAGACAGAACGATAGAGCAAATAGAATGAAATTCAGAAAATAAGTACCGTACTCAAGCGAGCAATATATGAAAGGTATACACTCGAATCAATATAAGAAAAAAGGAATTTTGAGAGTATAACGACAATTACGATATCCAAAAGGTGTACAAAAGTAAAAACTCAACAGTAAAATATACTACGAATATAGCTCATATCTTCATTGATAATTTGCGATACCAATACTCATTTGGAATGTCATGGTCCAAGGGCATGAAAGAATCAAAGAATCACAACAGAAACTAAGAGAAGGAAAATAGAAATTGGACTCTCTCCATCATCAATATAGATTCGAATCTTTCTCAGTACTTCATGAAATAATTCCGATCACCAGACACCACTATCTTGGAGAAGATTATTATTTTGTGGATGAAAACTCTCTTGAGACGAGAGAGGAATTTCTCTTGGTTCCTCTGTTTTTTCATAAGGATACTGTCCCGGAGAGAGTTCTTGGGAAAGCGGATTCCAGGACTTTTCTATCTCAAGTCCGTCAGCATATCCGTCATTATCAGTATCTGAACGACTTGGATCCGTTCGATACAAAAGCTCATCTTCATCAGTAAGTCAATCATTATCCGTATCAAACACTTTTTCACTCTGCAAATCTCTAGCAAAAGTGAGAGAGTGGCTCTTTTTCTGAGCATTAAGAACTTTATAGTCTGTACGGACCATCTCAGTTCCCTTTTTTTGATAAATATAGAGTTTATTCGTCTGAAGTGGAACTTCAGTCATAAAATTTATTGTAATTCGTGGATCGAGTACTTTTTTTCCGCAACGAAACACATACGAAATCGGAAATCATCAGGAATATATTTCATCAATCATGAGATTTTCTCGAAAACTATACTCGCCAATACTACATTTTATACCTCATACTTCTACTTCAAGTGACTCACCAAGATACGCAGTCAAAACGCCCGTCAATGTGTAATACATATCTACAGAAATCTCTGCAGGCTCTATGCCTCAACTAGCAACCAGTATCCTATCGAGTTCAACAGGATGAATATAGGTTACCCCAATAATAGAATCATCATAAATACTAAGTGTCGTATTCGAAACATCAAGAGGATGAGCAATACAAAATTGCATTGCACAAAAGCTACTTATAACAAAAAATAGAATTCGATAAGTTATCTTCATCTAATAGACTTAAAAACTCTCAACCAATGTGTAAAGTTGTGTTTTTATATATTAGATGTATAATAATAAATATTTACAAAATGCAAATTTTTATTTTAGATTATAAAATCTGCCTGAGTGCTGTTATATTAAAAGCGTAATCCATCATGGTTGATCCGAGTATGCCAAGGTATCATTCGTATCCATTAATTTCTATTTTTTTCACTATCATTGTCGAACTTTCGAGCTCGGGGATAATATTTTCCTCTCCGATGAACGCTGAAACTCTCGAAGTAATATCAAGATCTTCAAGAAGAGAAATAAATTCATGTTTATTTTCAAGGCATTTGATAACCTGATACATTTCTTCGCCAAGAATTCATCGATGCCTTTCGAGATAATTCGACAGACCAAGATAGTACGACGTGCCAATCGAAGGAATGCAAGCAAAAGTAATTTCTCCTGTTGTTTTAGTAAGACGAGCTACAAGTTCATAGAGTGTATCATCGATACGATTATTTTCACTTTGTCGACGATGGTATTCTTCAGCTTCGATAAATACCCCTGGCATAGCCTCTATAAGATAATCAACAAAAACTCTCAATCCTCGGGTAGTCGGGAGCCTCCCTGCACTGTTATAGGGTTGAAACAATAGCCCCATTTTTTCAAGTGAGGCCATATCATTTCGGACTGTTGCACTCGATACCTGGAGATCATGTTTTGCCAAAAGAGATTTTGAGCCAGTTATTTCTCCAGTTCTGATATATTCTTCGATAATGTGCTTGAGGATTTGAATCTGCCTCTCTTGAATCTTTTTCATTAGATCTTTTTAACTTTCATGCTTGCACCCTTATGTCAGAGTACTTCGACTTTATCTCAAGAATTGATTTCATCATCTGATTCGACAAGATAATCAACTCCATCAAGAGAAATTTTTAAGTCTCAACCAACTTTTTTCACTGTTCGCTTCTCTCCAACATATTTATCTGTTCCTTGAGGAACATCAGGAGCTTTAGATATAAGCATCCTTGGAAGTATATAAGCAAAAATCGCACTTGCTACTACAAAAATTCAGGCCTGATTCAGAGAAAAAGCAGACTCATGCGAAACAAGTATATAAAGAGCCGTTACACCAGCAGCAAACGATAACGAAAGTCCGTAAAATGTCGATGTTATAAGCTCAATAATAAGAAAAAGGGCAGCTATAGCAAACCAGGAATAAAGGAGTTCCATAGAAGATAATTAAAAATTATTTTGCGGCTCAGAAAATCTTTGAGACTCAAGCAAGAATATCACTATCAAGAATATATTTTGTATTTTGACCAAGAGCACCTTCGATAACTTTGAGCTGTTCTTTTGTTATAGCAGCTCACTTAAAGTAAGATACGGCAGCATTCGCCTCGAGTTCAAGAGATTTTGCCTTTGCCTCAGCAACCGCTACCATAGCGCTCGCCTCTCATTGTGCACGGAGAAGTTGGGCTTCCTTTTCTCATTCTGCCTGGAGAATCTGCGATTGCTTATCTCATTCACTTTTTGTAATAAGAGATTGCTTATATCCTTCAGCTTCAAGTATTTGAGCGCGTTTTTCTCGCTCAGCTTTCATCTGTTTACTCATCGAGTTCTGAATATCATCTGGTGGATCGAGGCGCTTAATTTCAACGCGAAGTACTTTTATTCCCCATTTTCCAGTCTCACGATCAAGGGACTCAAGAAGCTTTCCATTAATAATTTCACGATTTGAGAGAGTTTCATCCAAAGTCATTGTACCAAGTACGCTTCGGAGATTCGTCTGTGCAAGATTCACAACAGCCATGAAAACATTATTAATATCATAGGTTGCCTGATATGGATCCGTAATTTGAACATAGATAACTCCATCAACCGCCATTCCTACATTATCCTTTGTAATAATTTGCTGCTCTGGCACAGTCACTACTTGTTCACGAATATCAACCTTTCTCACTGATTGGATGCCTGGAATAAGAAAGAATATACCCGGACCTACCGTATCAGTATACTTACCGAGAAATTCACGAAGTCATACTTCACCCTGATTTATCTTTCTGATAAACATCGGGATCATTACGGCGATGACTACAAGAAGCCAAAAAAGTGTTACTCCAGTCATGTGGGCTTGCGTTAATAAATAAAACATTATAATCCTACCATTTATCGAGAAAAAAGCAAAATTTGTTTCCTGATTTTTGACTGAAACTATTGAGAAAAAAGAATTATATTTTAATAAAATATCTCAAGTATTATAAAAAAACTCTATGCCAAATATTGTAACCATTTGAGGTGGAGCTGGAAACTTCAACGTCCTTTATTGACTGAAGAAGCATGAAAATTATAAGATTTCTGCGGTTATTGCCGTGGCCGATAGCGGTGGAACCGCTTGACTCATACGTGATAAATTCGGCATTCTCCCCCCTGGTGATATGCGTCGAGCTATCGCTGCGCTCGCAAAAAATACCGAGATGGTCCGGAAACTTTTTGAATATAAATTCGATGAAGATGGCGTTATCGGTGGAAATAAAATAGGAAATGTTCTCCTTACTGCCTTGGTCGGTATACACAATGGCAACTACGAAAGAGCCATCGATACTATGAGTGAGATGTTTGACGTACGAGGCCGAGTCATTCCTGTCACTCTCGAGGATGTTCACTTGGCTGCCAGATTCGAAGATGGGACCGTAGTAGTCTGAGAGAAATATATCGATGTTTCTGATAAAAATGATTTTGAACGAACTCATAATATCGATCAGAATATTATCGATGCCTGGCTTGAATGAGCTGAAGGAAATCTCAATCCTCGAGCTCGTGAATCAATCCTTTCTGCAGATTATATTATCATCGGGCCATGAGACCTCTATACGAGCATTGTGCCCAATCTTCTCTCAAAAGGAATGCGAGAAGCACTCCATGAAACTACAGGAAAAATCATCTATGTCTGTAATGCTATGACGAAACGAGGAGAAACAACAAACATGGAAGTAATAGATTTCGTAAACACAATCGAACGTTATATTGACCCAGGAAGACTCGACTATGTTATCGCCAATAATACGCAAATCCCTGATGAAATCGTAGCAAAATATAAGGCAGAGGAAAATAAGAAACCTCTCAAAATAAAGGATCTTTCTCTTTTTGCGAACAAAGGATATAAATTAATCGAAAGAGATCTTGTGAGCACCTCAGGTGACTATGTCAGGCATGACCCTGATAAACTCTTCAAGGTCATTGAAGATATTATAGAAGGTTGGATAAAATAAGAACTTATTTCGATAACTAACTTTGTATGGATAATCGCTTCCTATGAATTGGAGCGGAACAATGAAGGGTTGATATGTTTCCACACCTCTGAAAAGTAATCACAGCATGAGGATGACAGGAAAGAAGGGTCTCACCAATGGATCTAGAAGGACTTGCAACATTTGCAGTAAATAACGCACTAGATGATATAAAACACAAGCGCTGACCCTATATTATAAAAAATCAGCGAATTCCAGAGTGGGTAGCTATTCAAGTAATTCGGGCGCTTATTGCAGCAAAATCTGACAATATTGTCTCTTATGAAATGTGGCTGAGTAGTATTATAGATGATGTTCGTAACCATACTGACGCTATTCTTAAGGCAACTACCGGAAACTGAGTTCGCTATATATCAGTTGACTTCACTATGAATGAAAGATGACTCGATGAGAAGGTAATAAATCATTGAAAATGGTCGCACGAGGTATACGTATGAAGGCGGCAAATGAGAATTCCCCATATTATTCTCTATGTTGAATGAGTGGCACTTCTTACTCTCACAAATCATCTCGAAGAGGCTATCAAAAATTGAAGCCTCAAGGATAGAGATGCACTTAGGAGAGAACTTCCTACCATTCTTGCGTCATATTCCTGAGCAATACCAGCCATGAGGTATGCCTCACCTGATAGCAGAAACACCCTCATTCAAACACCACTTGATGCTGGAGTGATAAGAAATTTCACAGAGCAACTTGGCATAAGAAAAGCTCAATTGAAACCATTATAAAAATTACAATTTGAAAGAGCGCTCCCGGAAGGGGCGCTCCTTTCTTTTTGTCGTGAAGAGACTCCATTTCGGAAAAATCCTAAGATAAGATTCTTTCGAAATGCATCAACTTACATCAACTTGTATCGATTTTCTTTATTTTGGTATTGGGGGGGCAGGAGGTGGATCGTGAACTTATCTTTCCACCACACTCCTGCCTTCACCTCGACATCAGCCCTGCTGGGTGTCGGAACGGTCCACCGGGATCTCGGCCTGCTGCTGGTTGCCATCGCCTTCGCGGCTCACATCGGCCTGCTGCTGCGCGCTGGCGTCGTACGTGCGGCCATCGCCTTCCTGGGTGCTCGCGGCGCCGGCCTGCTGCATCTGCTGCTGGTTGCCGTCGATCGCGCTGCCGTCGGTGCCAGCCTGGTTCACCACGCCGGTGCCATTGCTGTTCTCGCCGCCTTCGGTGCTGACCACGCCGGTGCCGCCGCCGATCGCGCCGTCGGTGCCATCGCTGATGGCGCAGATGCCCTTCTTGGGATCGGTGTCGACGTCGAACTTGGTACGCACGTGGGCGGTCGCGTTGCCGGCGCAGGATGCGAGTGCGGCCAGAGCCGCCAGGTTCATTCGGGTACGGGTCATTGGGTTCTCCTCTTGACCATTGGGACAGTTGATACTCGGGGTTTCTCACCCTACGAGCGGTGACACCAGTTGGATCAGCCTGAGCTGAATCAAACTGGATTTTCTTAATGTATGTATTTAGAAACATTTGTCAAAACTTTTTCTCCATTTTTTCTCTTGGCGTTCATGAAACTATATAAGGTGTCATCGTAATATCTTTACTATAAGAGGAAGTTGACACTTCAAAACGAATTTATAATAGTAATTTATAAAGTAATCAAAAAACCTTCTCTACTGAAGGTTTTTTTGTTTAAATGTTAAAGCCGCCCGAAGGCGGCCAAAAGAATGAAGGTAAGCTTCCGAGAAAGCCGATGCTCGCCGTAGCGAATCAATCCCTCCGTAATGCACCCGGATGATGGAATGCCTGAACCCAGAAGATCGGGGTTTGGTCCGAGTCACGACGTGAACAAGGATTCAGGTCGTGCTGGAGTGCGGCATGACCTTTGGGGACACGCCGACGCTGAGGTTGAGTTGCGGTAGTACCCTTTCGGGTATCGGGGGTATCGGTAGTAGCCAAGAAACACCTCTTTTTCTCTGAACGGTAGGGTTCAGCTCCTCATCCACGACAGCAGAGCACTGCGTGGATTTGGGAATCCTATTCTTTTTACATAAATTGTCAAAAAGATAATCATCCTACTCGTCTCGTACAACGATTGAGAGCATTTTATTTGGAATAAAAATTTCTTTGACGAGAATCTTTCCAAGAAGCCACTTTGCTATACTTTCATCTGCATGAGCGAGTGCCGAGACTTCTTCTTGTGCTACTCCATTAAAACAAGTAAGAGTGCCTCGAAGTTTTCCATTCACCTGAACCGCAATAGTCACTTCATCATCCACAAGCATAAATTCATCAAAATTTGGCCATGCAAAGGTGGAAATAGAAATCGGTCGCTCTCCCATATGATCAAACATCCAAAGCTCTTCAGCAATATGTGGTGCAAATGGATGAAGAAGTATGAGAAATTTTTCTCTCCACTCCTTTCGAAAATCGAGATCGGAAGGGATTCATTCATTGAGGAGGATCATGAGTGCTGAAATTGCAGTATTGAATTTATATCCCTCAATATCTTCTCCTACCTTCTTCACCGTTTTATGAAGGAGTTTCATCGCTTTCATATCATCACGAGCCTGATTCTTTCACTCTGTGAAACTCGCATAAACTCGATCAAGAAATCTTCGAACTCAGATAATCGCCTCAGGATTCCATGGAGCCGTATCGGTAAATCAAGCCATACTCATCTCATAGAGTCTAAGGGTATCAGCTCCATATTCATTGACGATATCATTTGGGTTGACTACATTTTTGAGAGATTTACTCATCTTTGCCACCACTTGCTTCACCTCTTTTTGTGTTTCTTTTTCATAGAATTTTCCATCTTTCTCTATAACAAGATCAACCGCTACGAGGCCTCCATCTTCTCGCTCATAAGCATAGGCAAGAATCATTCAGACATTTGTAAGCTTTTGGAATGGTTCATTTTTCGGAACAACTCAAGCATCGAAGAGAACCTTATGCCAGAAACGAGCATAAAGAAGATGAAGAACAGCATGTTCAGCGCCACCCACATACTCGTCTACAATTCCCCAATAATCAAGAGCCTCTTTATTTGCGAGAACCTCTTTATTTCTCGGATCCATATATCGCAGGTAGTACCAACAACTTCCTCACCACTGTGGCATCGTATTGGTTTCTCTTTTTCCACTGAGATTATCAGCAAGTTTAATATTTACCCAATCCGGAACATTCGCAAGCGGTGATTGACCATCTCCTGCTGGCTCATATTTTTCAACTTCTGGAAGCGTAACAGGAAGATTTGGATCGATAAGAATCTTTGAGTAGATTCCGTCATAAACTCTTGAGTAGGATTTTCCACCGATAATAAGCTTTACACAACCAACATCACCACAAGTACAATTTTTACACCGCTTATCTGTCCCTCGCTTATCAAGAATATAAGCAATATTCATGTCTTTTGCCTCTGAAATGTCAGCAATACGAGGAAGTGCATCAAAATCATCTCATGCAATATGGATGAGTGGTATTGGCTCACCCCAATATCTCTGACGAGAAAAGAGCCAGTCACGAAGTTTATAATTGACTTTTTTTTCTCAGAAGCCTTCTTTTTCTGCTTTTTCAGTAAGAGCTTTTCGAGACTCGCTTGAGGGAAGATTAAGAGCCAAGCTTATACCATCTTCTCCATATTCCTTTTTCCAGGATCAACCATCAAATGGAACTGAAGTTTGAACGCTTTGAACAATAGGAAGTCAATATAAATGAGCAAATTCCCTATCTCGTTCATCGTGAGCAGGAACTGCCATAAGAGCACCCGTTCAATAATGACCAAGAACAAAATCAGCAATCCAAAGGGGAACTGATTCACCATTATAAGGATTTATCACATAAGATCCGGTAAATACCCCCGTTTTACTTTTACCTTCATTTGTTCGATCAAGATCAGATTTTCACTTAACTCATTCAATATATTTTTCACAAATTTGTCTCTGTTCTTCAGTAATAAATTCTCTAACTCTTGGATGATCTGGAGCAAGTACAGCATACGTCATCCCAAAGACTGTATCTACACGGGTTGTATAGACGCGAATACTTTTTGTTTGATCGTCAGATTTTTTCATCTCAAACTCACATCCCTCACTTTTCCCTATCCAATTTCTCTGCATTTCTTTGATTCCTTCTGGCCAATCAAGACTCTCGAGATCTTCTATAAGCCTATCTGCATACTCAGTGATTTTGAGTACCCATTGTCGTATTGGGCGACGTTCTACGCGAGTCCCACATCTATCACAGGTATTATCAGCGAGAACCTCTTCATTTGCCAGTCAAGTTTTACAACTTGGACAATAGTTAATAGGAAGATCTTGTTCGTAAGCAAGTCATCGCTTGAAGAGTTCAAGAAAAATCCATTGAGTCCATTTATAATATTCTGGATCGGTTGTATCTATTTCACGACTCCAATCATATGAGAATCCGAGAGACTTCATCTGGGAGCGAAAAGTGGTGACATTTTGTGCTGTAGTAATAGCAGGATGTGTACCCGTCTTTATGGCGTAGTTTTCAGCGGGCAATCCAAAAGCATCCCAACCCATGGTATGAAGAACGTTATATCACTTTGCATGATAGTAACGAGATACAATATCTGTTGCAGTATATCATTTCGGATGACCAACGTGAAGCCCAGCCCCCGATGGATATGGAAACATATCGAGAATATATTTTTTTGGCTTTTCAGAAATAGTAGGAGTCGAAAAAGTGGTATTTTCTTCCCAAAATTTCTGCCATTTTTTTTCTATCCGTAAGTGATCGTAAGCCATAGTATTGCATTTAGATGCACTCTATAATAGGAAAAATCAGGAAAAAGACAATAAAAAAATCCCTCTTTCGAGGGATTTCAAATTTTTTTCTACTATGTAAGAGAAGTGATAACAAGGGAAACGAGCCAGAATGAAAGCCACATAACAACGATACCAACGATAACGTAGATAATTGTCTTTCGACCGCTCTTCACCTTCTCCTCATCACCACCTGCTGTCATGATCTGAAAACCTGCCCAAAGCACATAGAGCACGGCAATAATCGAAACGAGAGTAAGGAGTTGCTTAATAATATTAGAAATAGCATCCCACGCTGTACCATTTGCTCCAGTAATATTTGTTCCAGAAGCCTTAGTTGTAAGACCAAACATTGTGTCTGCTCCAGCAGCAAGAGCATTCTCAGCAACAAAAAGAGTTGCAATAGTCGCATAAAGTGACTTTGTAAGTGACATAGAAAGAAAAATAAGAAATAAATGGACCCCTCTATGATAGCAGTCCTAAGAGAGAAAGTCAATATAATTTTCTAAAAAAGCAGTTTCCTTCGTGTTTTATACCCGACTAATCGCATCTATAAAATAAAATTGACATTATAAAATTCCCAACTGGAATGGGAATCTTATATCATGAAATCTGAGTAATTAGACGGCTACTGCTGTCTCATCAAGAGTCTCAGGAGTTGGTGATTGAGTTACAGAAGCGGATGGAAGAGAAATCTCGCTTGGGCGATTTACCTCAAGCACATATGGAAGAAGTGCCATATATCGAGCTCTTTTTATAGCTTGTGCAAGCTTTTTTTGGTTCGCAAGAGATACTCAAGAATAGTAACGTGGAACGATACGATTAAACTTGGTAAGATATTGCTTAAGAAGAGTTGTATCCTTATAATCAATCTGCTTTATTCCAGCAGCATCGATTGGACAGACTTTTTTCTTTTTCGTAGTCATATAATTTGAGTTATAAAATTATCAATCAAAAAGTTTTAGAATTTATCATCAAGATCAGAGAAGTCATCAAAATCATCAGAAACTGGACCAGAATCAGCTCAATTGTCAGCAAAGTCTTCTCGTTTAGAAAGGAAGATAAGTTGTCCGACAACCACTTCAGTCTTATGAAGCTTTGTGCCATCTTCTTTATCGATAATTCTCGTCTTTAGTCTTCCCTCAATATAAACAAGTTTTCCTTTGACAAGAAATTTCTCAACCTGATCCGCAAGTGGCCCCCATGCAACACAATTTGTGTATTCAGCCTCAGAGAGAGCCTCTCCATTTGGAGATTTATAGTAGCGATTTGTTGCAACTGTAAAAGTAGCAATCTTTTTATCTGGACCAGCACTTGTTGTTTTTACGAAAGGGTCTTTTGTAATATTTCCAATAAGGATAACTTTGTTAATAGTTCTCATAGTAAAAATGATGATGAAAAAATTATTCTTCTACACGGGTAAACATGTAACGCCAGATATCCTTTTTAAGGTTAAATGCGTTTGAAGCATCAACAAAATTTCCCTCTTTCTCAAGAGTATATAATAGATAATAGCCAACTTGACTTCCGTGAATACGGTATGCAAGCTTTTGCTCACCTGGATGAGCTTGCGAAACAATTTTCGCACCGTGATCTGTAAGCTCTGACTTTATTACAGTAACAAGAGCATCTCTGTCAGCTACCGTAAGAGCAGGATCTACGATCATCATAAGTTCGTATTTTCTCATATGAATCCTATGGGTTATATCTTACCGCAAGCGATAAGAAGGATATAAAAAGCACTTTGACCAAAAATGCGAGCGGATTATAGGAAAACATTATAAGAAAGCAAGCAGAAATTATTTTTTACCGAGCACATCTCCCGAATAGGAGATTTTAGAAAATCTCAAAAGAACTTTTTCTTTAAGAAAATGAATATATTGAGGAACTCGAGTGAAAAGATTTCTTTTTTTAAACAGAAATTAAAAAAATCAAGAGCAACTATTTGCGAGAAAATTATAAATCGAGTAGGATATATTCATGCCTCGAGCGAGGAAAGAACCCCTTCCCTCACTACTATAAAAATATAAATAAATACAAAATACCAATGCCTCCTCGCACTCGTAAAGAATCACCTCGTCTTCGTGAACTCTTCGGAACTACGGACGATCGAGAAGTAAGCAAAAAGCTCGTGAAAAAACTTCTCCAGTATAATATGCAGTTCGAGGAAATCACTCGAGTCATTCTTACTCATTCTGAGCGAGCATTTCTCGATGCGAGGCTTATTTCTCTAGAAGAATACTATACTGACCTCCAGAATACAAAAAAAAGTGAAATTGAACAGTTTCTCGAGAATCTTCCAGCATTTTCTACTGAAAAAGCAAAAATATAGAAATAAATCTCCAAATTAAACTGGAGATTTTATTTTCGTTCCTAAGATATTAGAGTTTTAGAGAAACATAGCCTTAATTTCTCTCCCATAAAGAGAGGGGAAGGACTACTTTACATCTTTAAATGTATGTAGAACGTGTTTTCTAAGCTTTTTATCATACTTCATAAGAGTGAGCTTCTCTCAAGCGGGAAGATTCTTCTTTTGAACAGCATATACATAGTGTTGGAGACCGCTCTCAGAGCGACCTGCTTGATATGTTCGTTTACCTTTTGCCATAATAGAGATATTATATAATGATGGTTTACTCAAAAATTGAGGAATGCACGTATCATATAGAATTTTTTTATTTTGCAAGTTTCAGTTTTGCTTTTCTTGATTTTTTTGGTATATTCAGCGAAAATGTTCTACTTTTTAAGAATTGAAGTATGTTTATCGATGAAGTGCTCCTGACCTGTCGAGCTGGAAAATGAGGAGACGGATCTGTCTCTTGGAGAAGGGAAAAATATATTCCAAACGGAGGTCCATATGGGTGAGATGGGGGAAATGGAGGAAACATCATCCTCAGAGCTACTACCCATGAAACGACCCTTATTAGATATCGTCATGCAAAAATCATAAAAGCCGCTGAAGGTGAACGATGAGCCACTCAAGAAATGCACGGAAAGACCGCAGAAGACACCATACTCGAAGTTCCCGTTGGAACAGTTATAACTGATATGGAAGATGGAGAAATAATTGTTGACCTTACCCATCCGGGGCAAGAATTTTTACTTTGTCAGGGATGAAGAGGAGGGTTCGGAAATGCCCACTTCCCTTCCTCGACAAGACAGGCTCCCAACTTTGCAGAACTTGGCGATACTTGAGAAGAGCGTGAAGTAAAGCTTGAACTTAAGCTTGTGGCTGATGTTGGACTCGTTGGACTTCCAAATGCTGGAAAATCAACAGTTATCCAATCAATCACCAATGTAAAACCAAAAATTGCAAATTACGCTTTCACAACCCTCATACCAAACCTTGGGGTTATGGAATGGAAATGACGATCACTCGTTATAGAAGATGTTCCAGGGCTTATAGAAGGAGCGAGCGAAGGAAAGGGGCTTGGATTTCAATTTCTCAAGCACATTGAACGATGTCGAATTATTATTCATCTCATTGACGCTACTGTCTGAGAGGATGAAATGATAGAAAATTATAAGATTATACGAACTGAGCTTGAAAAATGGAATGAAGAAATGAGTAAAAAGCAGGAACTTATAATCTTTTCTAAATCTGAACTTGTCGATCCTGATCATCTCAATGAGATCGTAAAATATTTCGAAAAGAAAACCGGAAAAACAGTAGCACTGACTATCTCTGCCTGAGCCTATATCCGTGTTGATGAGCTAAAAGATCTTCTCCTTCAAACAATTCCAGAAACAATACGAAATGAATCTGAATGAGAATCATCATTAAATAATCAAAGAAGTGTGCGCTTTTTTGATCTCAGAGATGATTCACGGGATGCAAAACGTTATACCCTTACTCGTATCGATGATAATAACTTTGAGGTTCACGGTGACCGTATCGAAGAGATTGTTCGAATGACAAATATGTGATATATCGATGGAGTAAATCGTGTCTACGATGTGATGGAAAAGATGGGAATAATCAAAAAAATAAAAAAGATGCTCGTGAATGATCTCGAAAATGGAGCTGTTACTGGCTTTTTCGAGGGAGAGGAAGACATAAAATCACCCAATGTTTGGATATCTGGAAAGAAATTCTCTCTAGAAAATATTCTTTTTATGAAATCTTCCCAAAATTAACGTATGATTTTCGCAAGAATCATCTTTCTCGGACTTCTTCTGCTATATTCAATACAGTTTTTTACCTTCGGGATAAATCAATCTGTTATGAATGCATTTATTCATGGAGCAAATCTTATCTTTCATGAAGCTGGCCACGTGATTTTCATGCCATTTTGAGAATTTATGACAATACTCGGTGGGAGCTTATTTCAGTGTCTTCTTCCAGCTATACTCGTATTTGTTTTTCTCTTCCAAGATGAAAGAAGCATCATCGGTGCACAATTTGCTCTCTGGTGGACGGGGCAAAATATGACCGATGTAGCACTCTATATCTCTGATGCAAGTGCGCGCTCACTTCCCCTCATCGGTGGAATGAATGAAGATGCTCATGACTGGGGAAATCTTCTCACAATGCTTGATATACTTGAATATGATCACTCTTTAGCTCTTATTGTACACTGGACTGGGATAATTCTCATGATACTTGCATTCATTTGGTGAATACGGTCTATCGTACACGATACGATTTCAGAGAAATAGTTCGTCCGTCCAAAAAACCTCTCAAAAAGGGAGGTTTTTTGACACAAAAAAGAACATATGATAGGATAACTTCATGACTGAGGAAGAAAAAAAATCATATTTACGTCGGAGGAATGGGGTGCTTGAAGTTCTGGAAAGTCTTTCAGGTTCTTGGGATTTAGCCGATGGACTAATAGCACTTATAGGAAGTGAATTTGTTACACTTGAAGCCATTGATGGAGTCGAAAATCTCTTACGAGAATCTATTAAATCTGCAGGTGACATGCGCTTACAGAAGAAGCTCACAGAATGAGCAAATAAGATTCATGAATTACGACAGAGTGAACTCATGGAGATGAACCAGGAGAGAAATCAGGCAGAAGAAATGGTACTCAAAAATTTTATATAATTAAATTTCTTAGTATGGCAGCAGAAGGAATAGATCAATCTCGACTCGAACAGCAGAACCAAAGAATTCTCGATGCGATCAGTAAGTCAGATATTAAGCCCGAAGATATCGATCAAATATCAACGGAACTTTCTAGTCCTGACAAAATTAAAGAAATACGTGATGCCACAAAAGAGGCTTTAAGAAAGGCATGGGAAACTCTCTCGCAAAAAAAAGGCCCACTCACTCCCCGTGAGCAGAAAATAATTGACCTCTACAATCGTCTATTTTCAGCTGAGCTCATACAAAAAACACTTGTAGCAACGAATACACCATCAGAGAGTCTAAAGTGAATTATAAAACCTGACGGAACTCTCGATAGCGATGCTATAAAAGACTTATCCCCTGATCAAATACGTGAAAAAATCGGAAAGCTCAATAAGGCAGATGTGAAAAAACTTCTTACAAGTCTTGATAAAATCGATAACTCGCTCTTAAAAAATACAGTCATGCAGGTTGTGACACCATTTATCGAAACTATGCTACAAAATGGTTTTTCTCTGGAGACTCAAGATGATATCGCATTTCTTGAAAAAAATGGATCTGAGAAAACGAAAACAGCTATTGCAGCCTGGAAAAAATGAGCCTGAGACGATCCATTTAAGGATGGAAAGAAATATATCATCAAGGGTGAGAAGATTCTCCCTCTTTCAAATGAAAAAGGAGAGCTTACAACAGCTGGGATTGATATTTCAAAAATTAACACCGTCGACCCAAAAGCAGGGGCAGAACAACTCAAAAAACAACTTCCTCCAAATTTCGATAGAGCAAAATTTGGTGAATTCGTAAATAATCTTCTTAAATCAGATTCAAAGATTTTTAAAGGAATTGGAGATATTCTCAAAATATTTTGAGCCCTTCTTGGAATAGATTTTTGACAGAAAATCGAAACCTGAAAGGAAAAACCTCTCGATAAAAAGGAAAAAATAGCGCTTCTAAAAGATATGCTCAATCCAGCCAATTGACGATACAATCTGAGCTCTGGAACAATAAATTATGCCAGTGAAGGATGACAAAAGTTTCTCGAAGATATCTGAAAATTATGATTTGGAGAATGACTTCCTGATAAGGGTCCAGATGGTAAATATACCTACTCACAAAAACTCATAAAGGCCGTGAGCGAATTTAGTACGAAACTCTGAATAAGTCCCGCAGTTGAAATCCTAAATGAAGAATGACTCAAGAAGATACTTGCAAAACTCGAATCGAGTACCGACCAGAACCCTCAACAACAACCGCCAGCCCCTGCAGAAAGAACTCCAGAGAAACCAACACGACATCCTTTAGCAGATAAATTTGAAAGATTCAAGGATCTTACAGACAAAAATCAAATACTTGCGCTATGAAGAACGATTCGAAATGAAATTTGATGAGTTGATGCCGTTATTCGACTCCAAGAGGAACTTTGATTCAAGAAAAAACCCGGAAAATGAGAACAAAAGGCTGATGGAATTATTTGAGAAAAAACTGTTGCTGCCTATAGGGACAAGTATCCTGAAGGGAACATCCCAAAACCACCTGCAAAATAAAAATATCCTCCTTGTAAAAAGGGAGGATTTTTTTAGACTCTTAGCATGAAAGAAAAGGAGTTCATACTCGGATGTTGGCAAATCGGAGGACTCCCTTCTTTTCGAGATATGAACAAAGGGGAAGTATCTGAACTCCTTGAGACAGCTTTTACACTTGGGATTCGATCCTATGATACTGCCCCTATCTATGGGAATGGAAAGAGTGAATCTTTTATCGGAGAAATCCTCTCCCCTGTCCGCAAAGATATACGAATCATCTCAAAGTTCGGATTCAGTATCGTGAATGGAAGAAGCGTCTATGATGTGAGCTCAGAAGGCATAAAATCTCAACTTAACGAAAGCCTCAATCGACTCAAGACAGACTTTATTGACACCTATCTCCTGCATATTCCACAAAGAATTGAGAATCCCAACCAAATTATCAACACCCTCAATGAGCTCACCAAAAGATGACTCATACGCCAATATGGACTCTCGAATTGTTCATGAGATCTCCTCAAGCAATTTCTCTCAATCAAAGAACAAAACATTACCGTCATTCAAGATTTTTATAATCTTATCGACCGAGGGGTAGAAAAATCTATTTTCCCATATATCGATGAATCAATTGAATTTATGGCATATTCTCCGCTCTATCGTGGGTGACTCACACAAAGAAGTATGGCAGAAATATTAAAACGAGACGAAAATGCACTGAATATGCTCTTTCGAAATCAGGGACTCAAGCAGTTTTTACGAGATCGTAAACTCTATGAAATAATTGCTGAGAGAAAAAATAAAACACTAAAAGAACTTGCACTTGAATTTCTTATGCATGAACCCCACGTATCAAGTATCATCTTTGGTACATCAGATAAAAATCATCTCCACGAGCTCTATTCACTCTTTCAGGAAAAATACATATAAATCTTTTGACATTATATTACATTTTTATAATATAAATACACATATTACTTTTTTCGAATATGAAAAATCTCTCGGAACGAGCAGATGAAGTTGCTCATATCTTGAAGCTTATTGCCCACCCAAAACGACTCCTCCTCTGTTGTCGTCTTCTAAGTGGACCAAAATCTGTTGGGGAACTAGAGAAAGATTGTACTATTTCTCAGTCTCAACTCTCACAATTTCTCGGGAAACTTGAGAAAGAATGACTCCTCATAAGTGAGAAAAAATGACAGTTCGTCTTCTATTCACTTAAAGATATACGAGTACGAAACCTCATCCACGACCTCGAAAAAAACTTTTGTAGCCTTTAATATACTCTCTATTTATGAATACTCTCTCTGCCAAGGAACTCATGGAATCACTCACAACCGCACCAGAGACCATCGAACTCATTGATGTACGTGGAACCGGTGAATATGATGAAGCTCGCCTCAAAGAAGCAAAAAATATCCCCCTTCACATCCTTCCCGTTCGCATGAGTGAAATCGATAAGTCAAAAAAGGTTGTATTTATTTGCCGAAGTGGCGGAAGATCTGCTCAAGCAACAATGTTTGCAGAAGGTGAAGGCATCAAGGGATACAACCTTTCTGGTGGCATGAATGCCATAGAAAATGATTTCGCAGATAAGGTTGTGCGAAGTGAGAAAAAATGATTTTTTGGTCTCTTTTAATATTCTTACCTCTCTGATATGATTACCATCTATACTAAAGATTATTGCCCCTATTGTGTCAAAGCAAAAAATCTCCTCTCCTCCCTTGGTGCAACCTATGACGAAATAGATGTCACACATGACATGGATACCATGATTGCTATAGCAAAAAAATCTGGCATGAGAACCGTTCCTCAGATATTTGTCTCTGATGAGTGTCTCGGAGGATTCGATAGCATCAATGCTCTGCACGAAAAGGGTGAACTTGTAGGAAAGCTGGGGATTGCATAATTCTTTCCGAATTCTTACTTTGAGATGTTATACTCGTTATTATATTACAATTTTGTAATATACATTAACCATTTTTCATATGAATGCCCTCTTAATTCTCCCACTCTCTGCTTGCATTCTGAGCTCTTGTACTCTTTCTAGTATAGAAAATAAAGTACCAAGTTCGACTCAAACTCCAACACAAACAGTGGCTTCAAACAATCAAAAACAAGCCCCCGACCCTCAAACTACTGATCCAAAAATAGTCGAAAACATTCTCAAGGATGCCTATTCCGAAGAACGTCTCGCAGAAGACATCTACACCCTCATGGTGGCAAAATATCCCGAGTTCACCGAAGTGATGAATATCGTGAGTTCGGAAGAAAAACATTCAGAACAGGTTGGACGCCTCCTCGATGCTCGTAGTATCGATCGTCCGACTGACTATGGCAGCTACTCTGGTACCTATGAAACCCTGAAAAAGATGATTGATACAAGCCTCACAGAAGCTATCGAAGCTTGAGTTATGGTAGAAGTTGGAGACATAGATCATCTCCTCTCTGAATATAAAACCGTCGAAGATACGGATGTCCGCCGAGTGTTCGAAAATATCGGTGGTGGCAGTTTCAATCACCTTCGAGCATTTCTTCGTCTCGCGGTAGAAAATAATTATATTGTCACGACCGACTATGCTCGCTATATGACGGCCAGCGAACTAAACAGCACTGGCCCCCTCAAATACAAAATGACTGATCTCCTCAAGTCCAATAATCTCCAAACCTTTGGAGCCCAAGGCTGAGGAAATGGTGATGGTCGTGGACCTACAGGATCAGGAAATCGTCGTGGTGGTGGACAAGGAAATGGCATGGGACAAATGAATCACTAATATTTCCAACCCTAATTGGGTGGGTTTTCGGGAACATCCGTTCTCTCCATAATTTCTTTTTATGCTCAAATATATTCTTCTCTTTGGTGCCCTTCTTTCTCTCGCAAGTTGTACCAACTCCCCTCCCCCAGCTTGATCGAGTAGCTCTCTCCCAAGTGCTTCCGTCTCTTCGGAGACTCAGTGAAAGGAATCAGTACTCTATGTCGATGTCCGCGAAGATAGCGAATGGACAGCTGGCCACATCGAGTGAGCCATGCACGTAAAACTCGGAGATATTGAAGCAGGAAATTTTTCTATTATTCCGAAAAACACTCCTGTGAACCTCTATTGTCGTAGTGGACGACGATCTGCTATTGCATACAACATTCTCAAAAATGCATGATATACGAATATAAGGGATGTTGGCGGTATGGATAGTATACAAAATGTAAAGATAGTTCAGTAATTCTTTCTTGAATCTGCGTAAAAAACACCTACACTTATAGGTGTTTTAATTTTCTTCTATGTACTGACACTTCATTCACGGCATCTCTGAAAAACACGATAAATATGGTTTCGTCGATGAACGAGAAATCCGCATCTCAACAGGCATCATGCTCCTCTTCACGATGACATCATTTTTCCTCGTCCTCTTCAAGGCTGAATACTCTATCCCCCTCGTCCTCGTGAGCATCGTCATACTCGAGTTCATCATGAAGATATTCATCGGACCAAAGTGGAGCATCTTCGGATCTCTTGTACGTATGAATCTCGAAAAGAGCAAAGAAATCTGGGTTGGTGCGGTACAAAAACGATTTGCATGGAGCATCGGACTCTTCCTCTCAGTATTTGCTCTCTACTGCATACTCATCCTCGGAGGCTATGTGGCCCCTACTGCTGGACCACAGGCCGAGACCGTTGGAAAAATCTGGATGACAACTGCTGAAAATCTCCGAAATCATGAACTCATCGTCACACCACTGAATCCTACCCTTTTTGCATGCATCCTCTGTATCACCTTTATGTGGCTCGAATCTGTCGCCTGATACTGTGTCGGCTGTCGGATCTATGGCTGGCTCGTGCGTCGGAAGTGGATGAAAGAACACAAGAATCAGAATTGTGTGGGTGGGGTGTGTGAGGTAAAAGAATAATTTAAAATCGGAAAAGCTGGAAAGAGAAGTCTCTTTAAATATAATTTGTATAAATATTAATTAAGATTTATATGGGAGTTTTAAATATTAGACTATTTGAAGAATACAAATCCTTTCCAAGTTGATTTGAGATAAGCTTAGAGTGAAATTTAATAATTATTTCTTGAGTAAATGGAAGTGGAAAATCACAATTAATGCAAATAATTAAGTGACAATATCCCGAAGACCCAAATAAAAATATTGCCACAAGCATAGACATTGATGGCATACCGATAAATTATAAAAATATACAATTTCGAACACTTCAAAGTAATATACAGCAAATAAACAATATCTGAAATGCGGAACCACAAAATTTCATAAATCATAAAAATAGTGTTTGGAGCCACTACACAAACTGAGTCCTTCTTAATGAAAATCATCAGATATTAAAAAGTTTCCAAAAATCTTCAAAAAAAGCAAAGGAGATACTCACTCAAAAATTTTGAGAGAGTAGATTTATGGGAGGATTGCTCCAAAGAGAAGAGATAATATGAGCTATTGATGATGAGTTTATCTGGGAATCTGATGATATTTTTTCAAATATAGTAGCAGATTCATTTCTTATATATGCAAATAAATTTACTAAATTAAAATTGGAAAAATATGATCAAGGAGTCCTTATAAGCGACTCAGACTTGCAAAATGAATTATGATTCCCCCCGTGGAAGAAACTTAATGAATTATTTAAACTTCTTAAAATAGACTATAGATTTAAAGATAACTACACATCAATTACATGAATTATCGAACAACCAAGGATATACCCAATTATCAATGGGACTATTGATGAAAAAAAATGAATGGAAGTAACAGATTTATCTGATTGAGAAAAGGTCATTACTTCATTAATATTTTCAACACTCAATTCTCGTGATAAAAATAACATAAAGCTGTTATTACTAGATGAATTTGATGCGACATTTAATCCATCTTTGACTGAAATGTTTTACAAGGTATTGAATCAATATTTTGTAGATAATTGAATTATGGTAATAGTTGTAACTCACTCACCAACTACAATATCATTAGCCCCTGAATGAACAAATTACTATGAAGTATTTCGAAAGTGATATGAACCAAGAATACTTCCTGTACAAAAGACACAATATAAAGAACTGTGAATAGCCAATAAGGAATTTTTTGATAAAATTTGAAATCAGGAAATTAGAATACGAGAACTAACACAAGAGAATAATAAAACATTGGAAATACTAAGCAATAAAGAAAAACCATTATTATTTGTTGAATGATTTACTGATAAAGAAATACTTGAAAAATCTTGGAGTAAACTTTACCCTTGAGTCAAGATGCCGTTTTATATTCCAAAACCAACAAAATGACAGAATGCAAAAGATGTTAAATACTCACTCGAAAAAGCAAATTGTTTTCAAAATAGTTGTGTCATTGGTTTATTTGATTTTGATGAAGAGTGATATAATCAGTGGAACTGACTTGACTTCATAACTCACGATACCAATCCTGAAACTTGCTTATCAAATAAAGCAAAGGATGCATGATTTTATGCTCTATTATTACCAATAAATAAGTCCCAAAAAATCAACAGACAACTTTTTGATATGACTTCTGGACAACATTTCTGATCCAAAACAATATTCCCTATTGAACTGATGTTTTATTGAATTAATGATGATTTTGATAATTTGCACTACAATAAAGTATGCTCACCATGATGAGAAATCATTACATTTAAATGAGATAAAACTCATTTTAGTAGAATCATTATTGATACTCTTGGTATAGAATACTTTAAAAACTTTAGTCCTCTTTTCGACAAAATAAAACTCATATGTAATCCTCCTGAAAAATCCAAATCTTAGTGGATTTTTTTATAATTCAAAACACTATATATTACATTTTCATAATATTTTCTTTTGACTTTATATTACATTTTCATAATATATTCATGTAACACTATAAAAAATACTATGACATACACTTCTACGGATAATAATTTCGCTCGTGATATCGAGAAAGGTGTCGTCCTCGTCGATTTCTGGGCACCATGGTGCGGACCCTGTCAGATGATGGGACCCATCCTCGAAGAACTCGCGAAGGTGATGGACGGCAAAATGCGAGTCATGAAGCACAATGTCGATAATGAACCCAATGTGCCAAATGCCTTCCAAATCAGATCAATCCCGACAATGATTCTCTTCCAAGACGGGAAACCCGTCGAGAAGGTCGTCGGAGTGAAATATGTCGATGAACTCAAGACCTTAATCGAAAAATACCTCTAATGTTTTCCCTTCTTCTCTTTATCCTTGTCGGGATTATTATCTGACTCGTCGGAGGTGGCGGAGGGATTTTCGCGATTCCTACGCTCGTATATGGATTTCATATTGATCCTCTCCTCGCGACGTTTTATAGCATGATCATCGTTGGATCAACCTCAGTCATCGGGACATTTCTCGCACACAACCGTATCTCATGGAAGACAGGATTTCATTTCGCCATCCCCTCGATCATCATCACAGTCCTGACTCGCAGATATATCCTCCCGACCCTTCCAGAACATCTCTGGATCCTCGAAAAATCCACCTACCTCCTCATCCTCTTCACCTTCATCATGTTTGCCTCTGGCTGCTCGATGATCTGTAAGAAAAAATCTCTAAGTAGTGCGAAAAATACGTATTCAACCCATGGAAAAATTTTACGCACCTGACTCAGGGGAGGAGTTGTTGGATTTATCACTGGGCTCGTTTGAGCTGGAGTTGGATTCCTCATCGTACCAGCACTCATGTTCTTCGAGTGACTCGAAGGGAAAAAGGCTATCGCGACCTCCATGAGCATTATCTCACTCAATATGCTTATAGGAGCTGCATGAAGGATTCCTCCTGAGGTTGACACGGCATTTCTCGCGACGCTCGTATTCATTGCTGTCGGTGGACTCACTATCGGACTTTTTCTCCAGAAATATCTCGCGAGTGAACATCTGACTCAGGGATTTGGTTACTTCACGATGACGGCAGCTGTCGTTATGCTTTCGAAAGAACTTTTTTTCTAATTTATCTATGAAACCTTTCTGACACTGGTGTGCCACTCGATTCTGGCAAAGTTGCTTCAAAAATTAATACAAAAAAAGGGGTTACCCCCTCATGTAGAGCGTCACATGCCAGATGATGGTCATGAACACCGTTGCGATTGCCCATCGAATCTTCGAGGGCACCGTGAAAACCACTCTTTCGAGCACCCATGCCGCGAAAGCACAGATGAGAATCGATTCGACCATCTAACCTCCGCGAGTATGTGATAAATTAAATATAACAATATTATTTAAACTGTCAAATTATGAACAACACTATCATCTTCCGCCAACTCTTCGATGAGAAGACCTGGACTTACACTTACATCGTCGCGGATAGCGAGACCCAAGAAGCGGTCATTATTGATCCTGTCCGTGAACAAGTCGAACGAGATATGAAGCTCCTCACCGAACTCGGACTCACTCTCAGTTATATCCTCGATACCCATATCCACGCCGATCACATCACATGAAGTGGGGTACTCCGGGAGAAAACAGGAGCCAAGATTGCCCTTGGAGAAGGTGCTGCAGTCGCAAAACCTGATATCCTCCTTCATGATGGAGAAGTCCTTACGGTCGGGAATATAGAAATAAAAGCCCTCTCAACTCCAGGTCATACGGATGGATGCACCTCATTTGTTATCGGAGATATGCTTTTTTCTGGGGATGTGCTCTTCATCCGAAAGACGGGACGTACTGACTTCCAACAAGGATCTCCCGAGAAGATGTACCACTCAATCAAAGACAAAATGTACACACTCCCTGATGATACAAAGGTCTATCCAGGACACGATTATGCAGGGCATATGATGTCAACAATTGGCGAAGAGAAACAATACAATACTCGTATTCGAACTGAGACCACGCTCGAAGCATTCACTGAAACAATGAATGCACTTCATCTCGCTCCACCAAAATTCCTCGATGTCGCTCTTCCAGCAAATCTAAAACTTGGACTCGAATAAAAATTCCCTCCGATTTGGAGGGAATTTTTTATTTATTGTGGAAGCCTGAAAGTAAGTGGGTTCGCCCCTTCGATTTTACTATTTTGCAAGAATACACTTTTTCCATCAGTGGAATATTCCTTTCAGAGGGTACGGAAATTCTCTGGAATACACTCTGGAATAACGCCAGAATCACCTCAATACGATAAAAGATGATAGCAATACTTTTTATCCGATGCAAATACCGAAGAGCTCCCCTCTTCACTTCCTGAAATAATTTTAAATGTTCTTGAATCAGCTCATTCTATAGCTTGCCCATCGAACCAAACCGTATCAGAATTTCGAAATATCACTCATCAAACCGTGTCATTGAGCACAATAAAATCTGATATTTTCGTAGCTCACTTCAGAATTATGCCATTATAAAAGATATTGATTCCATCACTCGCAAATAATACTCATGAATTATTCATAATTTGTAATCTGGTTTTTGGAGATATCTTTCTAAATTCACATGGAGCTCATCAACAGCTTTTTACGTTTAATGCAAAATATGTCCCGTTATCATCTGAAATATATCATTTTTCAAAAGTTGAAGCTCCCGTTATTGACTCTACAGTTCCATCAAGTAGGTTATATGAAACAGCATGATCACAATCAATAAGTCAACTCTGATATCCCTCACGTTCATTTTCTTGGAACCATGTTCCATTCATGGAACAATCTTGTTGTCATGCACTTTTTGGAAGAGGTTCAGGATGAACTAATTCAGAAGAGACTCCCAATTTTTGTGAAGGAAGCGTATTTTCCTCATGAGTCTGATAGAATTCTTCTATACTAAAAAAAGTAATACCAACAGCAATAAATAGAATAATCCATGAAGAAAATTTGCGTTTCATAGTAGTAACTTAGTAGCAAAACTACTATAACTAGACGCCAGATAATAGCAATTTTTCTTTTAGGGATTTGGGTTTCTTGTTTATAAACGCAAAATAGAGAAAACTTGATTTCACAAAATTTTCTCTATAATTCGCCCAAAAGAGAAGTCGTGCAGAACCCTCTTTGAAAGTTCCCACTATTCTGTCATTGCGAGGTACGATGTGTAAGCACTATGTGCGATCCATGCCCCCGAATGCGAGCATCCGCCAAGCGGTGCGACACATGAGAGGGGCGAGCAATCCATGCTCCGATTTCAAGATTTCAGATACTCTACTTTCAAAAGTTCTGTGCGATTTTTTTATTGCCCATGTGCTGGACTTCTTAGGTGATTCATATAGGCCTGTCGAACTGCACTAAGAACTTCTTCACTTGCAGTTAGAGAAATATCAGCTTCCCGAAAAGGCCCAGTACACATAAGATCAAGAATTCGACCTCTTACATCCTGTGGTAAATCCCGTACTTTGCTATCGATATCCCTCATTTGAGGAAATGCCTGAATAAGCACATCCCTTAATTGTGAATCTGGTGTTGCACCAAGGCTTCCTCATTCAATTCATGACATATATTGTGATTTTAAAAAAGTTCCATTAATTTAGCCTTTATTTTATATTTGTCAACTTATGAAAAAACTTGAACTCCTCATGCCCGCTGGTAACCTCGAAAAGCTCAAATACGCCATCGCCTATGGAGCAGATGCTGTATACGCCTGAGTGCCAATGTTTTCTCTCCGTGCTCGAGAAAACCAATTCACCTGGGAAACTCTTGCGGAAGGGGTCGAATACTGTCATGCTCGTGGGAAAAAAATCTACTTCACCGCAAACATCTACGCCCACAATATGAAGATTGGACCCTTTATGAAAGCCTTCGAGAAGATGGAAGCACTGAAGCCTGATGCCTATATCATGAGCGACCCTGGACTCATCAACCTCGTGCGAAAAAACTTCCCAAATGCAGAAATACATCTCTCTGTGCAAGCCAACAACACTAACTGGGCACAAGTAGAATTCTGGCGAGACCTCGGAGTGAAGCGCATAATACTCTCTCGTGAACTCTCTCTCAAAGAAGTGAAAGAAATCCACGAGCAAGTTCCAGATATCGAACTTGAATTTTTTGTCCATTGAGCAATATGTATGGCGTATTCTGGGCGATGTCTCCTCTCGAACTATTTCTCTCACCGTGATCCGAATCAATGAACTTGTTCCCATAGTTGTCGCTGGGAATATAAGGTATTTAAAAAAGACGCCTCACCCGAGGAACTCTATGACTCGACAGGTCGACCTGATGACTATGAGGAACTCACGGGAGAATTTTACCTCGAAGAAAAAGAACGCCCAGGAGAAATGCTTCCAATCGATGAAGATGAATATGGAACCTACATCATGAATTCACGAGATATCTGTCTCCTATCATATATGCAGGAACTTGCTGATGCATGAGTAGTAAGCTTCAAGGTAGAAGGTCGAAGTAAGACGGTGAATTATATCGCCTGAGTCGGGCGCGCATATCGACCAGCACTCGATGCGGTAGAGAAAAATATAGAGTACGATGCGATGAAACTTTCGAAAGAAGTATTTGCTATATCCAATCGTGGATATACTCCAGGATTTCTGGTCGGAAACCCTGGAGAAAAAGCTATCTATTTCGAAAAAAATAAAGAACTCCATGAGGAAGAAATGGCGGGAATCATCCAAACCGACAATGAAGTCCCAAAGAATCTTACATCACTCGCAAAGGAGGAAAAAATCGCAAGAATTATCGTAAAAAATCGAATCGATGTCGGAGATAAGCTCAGACTCATTTCCCCAACACAATCTGTCGATTTTACTCTCGAGAAAATCTACTCACTCTCGGGTGAAGAGGTGAAATCTGCTCATGGTGGGCATGTCGATGTCTATATCACTGTGCCAGAAAAACCAACAGAATATGCCCTCATCCGGACCAAAGAAGATCTCGGAAGCCCTGAAAAGGCAACGAAAAAAGAATGATCAGAAAAGAAGAATAAGTCCTGAAATGAGGAAAAAAAGAGTCATGGATTTTTCGAAAAGAAGATCCATCGACTCACTCAGGGCTTCACTTTTTTTGGGGTACGAATAAAGTCAAAAATATCGAAAATTTTCAGAAAGAACAAAAAGAAATAATGAAAAAACTCTCCTATTTATTGGGAGAGTTTTGCATTTCTTTCAATATACGTTTAATATTCCACTTTAGTTGTTCTCTCGTTCATATATCCATGGGTCGTCATGTTGATAATGGGCATGTAAATAAGATTGGTATGGTGAGATTTTGTTTTTTTCAAAGTCTCATTTCCCAGAATCATTGCTTTCATATTCGTTTCTTTTGGTTTCTGAACTGCTTAAATTTTATATATTCAGATGCCTTTGCATTCATTACTACTATTACCTTGGGTTTAAGAATTCATATAAGCTTAAGAAATATTTTGTATTGAGCATTGATTAATTTTTCAGCTCTATATTTTCTTTTCCTATTGATAATTAAATCTATAGAATTCGCTATTTTTGATTGATTAGAACTTCTCTGAGCTAACAAATCGATAATATTCCAATCTCTTTTTTTTGAGCGACCAAAATTATCAGAATAGATTTTATAGTACCTATCATAGGACGAAATATCCATTGCATTTTTTTTGAAATATTCATCCTTTTTCATTCATTTCCATTTTTGAAATCATTTCCTAGATCAGGCAGGATTCATACCAACAAACAATATGCTCCTTTCAGGTAGAAGTCCTTTTTCTCCTATTTGATAAAATGCCGAACAACTTCTTCAGTACTTATTAAAGGTAGATAGTATAGCATTGTTTATCTGGTTAATAGCCTCTGAAAACTCTGAGGAACTCTTCTTGTTCATATTTGAATCAATCAGTAAAGGATAAGGAAATAATATCATAAATCTAGAGAAGCCCCAAAGAAATATCATATTTTTATTTGACTCTTTTTCTTACCAGAATAATATAACCATACCCTATGGTATGGTATATGAAACAGACGATACAAATCATGAACATCAAGTGTTGCGGGTGTGCAAACACCATCACCAAAGCACTCGAAAAGGTATGAGCAGAAGATGTTCATATCGATATAAAAACTGGAACCTTGCAGTATACTAAGGGGCCAAAAAAAGAAGATATAACTTCCCTTCTCTCCTCACTAGGGTACCCCGAAGTCGGAAGTCCTGAGGCAGAGAATTTTATAAAGAAAGCAAAAAGCTATGTTTCCTGCGCGCTCGGAAAACTCTAAACTCTCTCTATGCAACACGAACGAAAAGCTATTATTACAAGTCTCAAGAAAGCAAGAGGGACTCTCGAAAAGGTCATCGAAATGGCAGAAAATGATGTCTACTGTGCTGATGTAGCACATCAAATTAATGCGACAATGGGACTCCTCAAATCCGCGAATCGCGAACTCATGAGAGACCATCTCCTCTGTTGCGGAAAGAAAAAACTTTCATCCGACGACCCAAGAGTGGTAGATGCATTCATCGACGAACTCCTACGAACCTGGGATGTTGCTACTCGCAAATAAAATATGAAGAAATTTATTCCTTGAATTCACTCGACACAAAAACAAATCACAGTATGATGGATATGTAACTTCTAACCCTATTATTTTATGGAAGATATAAAAAAAGAGTTCCAAAAAATCAACTTCTGGTCATGGATACGCATCCTTATCGTAGTTCTTCTTTTTGTAGGTGCCTATTCTTGGTGAGTCATCGATGGAAGTCGATATTACCCAAACCCTCAAAACACTCAAGGAAAATATGGAAGACCAATGAGGGGTGAGTTCCAGAAACAATACGAAAATAAATATTTCAATCAAGCCATGAATCATGACTCTATGACAATGAATGATATGGTAAAGATGCTCGAAGGAAAAACTTGAGATGATCTTGATAAGGCCTTTCTTATTGCGATGATTCCCCATCATCAATGAGCTATCGATATGGCAAAATATCTTACTGGAGCAAAACACGACGAACTCAAAAAACTTGGTGCTGATATCATCGCAGCACAAGCAAATGAAATCGATCAAATGGAGAAATGGCTCAGAGAATGGGGCTATACAAATAGTGGAACTATATCGAGCGGAACTAGCATAGATCCTCAAGATGAGATGATGCGAGAGCATTGTCGCGAAATGCCAACTATGCTATGATGTGAAAAATACTATTAAACTTGATAAATAATAAAAATACGTTATAAGAATATTATAACGTATTTTTATTATGGAATTAAGTCAAATAGCATACGATAGATATCTACAAGCTTGAAAGGATTATCAAGCCATCGTAACAAAGTGATGAGATTGAAGCAAGGAATATGCTATTGAGCTTCGAAAAATTCAAGCCTTTCTTTCTGGTGCTACAGTAAGTACTGAGGTAGCAAAAAAAGTAGGAGAAGATTTGAGTTGACTTATTTCTGAGTAAATTCTTGATCAAAATATTCCTCAATTACCCCTATAAACTCTCTTCCAACACTGAGAATATCTTTTCACTCAAGAGATTTATAGTGTTCTCACTTTACATAGATCTGAAGCTGTGGAGCTTCAGCATCTCATGGGATAAATATACCAATATCTGCATTTTTTGCTTCCCCAACACCATTCACAATACATCACATAACAGCGATATGAGTGGATTCAAAATTGTAGTATTTCTTCTTCCATTCCGGCATTTTTTCTCTGATTCGTTCTTTTACATATTTTGCAAGAATCTGGAATTTATCAGAACTCGTTCGTCCACATCCGGGACAACTCACAATCTGAGGCTCGAAAGCACGAAATCACATTGACTGAAGAATATCCCTACAAACTTCCACTTCGAGAGTGCGTGGAGCTCCAGGTTCGGGAGTAAGAGAAACTCTTATAGTATCCCCTATTCCTTGCTCAAGCAATAGAGAAAGCGCTGCGGAAGAAGAGACAATTCCCTTCGTGCCCGCACCAGCCTCTGTAAGTCAGAGATGGAGAGGATACTCACACTGTGAGGCAATTCGCTCATAGGCACCTATCATCGACTGAAGGTCACTCATCTTCACTGAAATAATGATTTTATCCTCAGGTAGTCCCCATTCAACTGCCTTTCTTGCAGAGATAAGACCAGATTCTACCATAGTATCTATATATACATCCTGTCAGGATTTTGGATTCTCTCGCTTTGCATTCATTTCCATATTGGCTGAGAGAAGTTCGTCATCGAGGGATCATCCATTGACTCCAATACGAACAGGAAGATTATACTTTATTGCACATTCGATAAATTTTTTATAGTTGTCATCGTGGCGGTTTCATTTCCCGACATTTCCTGGATTAACTCGGTATTTCGAAATAGACCGCGCCATTTCTGGATATTTCTCGAGGAGAATATGCCCATTGTAATGAAAGTCTCCAACAATCGGGGTGAGGTATCACTTTTCTCGGAGTTTTCTTACAATCTCAGGGACTGCAACTGCTGCGGCATCATCATTGATAGTGATACGTACGAGCTCAGATCCTGTATCTGCAAGTTCGATAATCTGAGTCAGCGTTGCCTCGATATCACGCGTCGGAGTATTCGTCATCGACTGGATTACTATAGGGTGCCCACTTCCTATTGGGATATTTCCGACCATGACAGTATGTGTTTTTCTGCGAATTTGTAACATAAGTAGTTATATTCTAGTAAAATTTTTAAAAAAATCGAATACTGATTTGAAAAAATCATATATTGACTCTATATAATATTTTAGTATAATTTATTTACTCATAACCACTCACTTCCTATGAATTCTCAAAGAAATGGAAACGCTTCAGTAAAAGCAGTTTTATTTGATGTGGATGGAACTATAATGCCTCAATGATGACCAGCAAGCGATAAAATAATTCGGGTTTTTCGTAGAAATCTACAAGATAAAATACTCATCTGACCATCAACTGGAAAAGGAGCAGACTATATGCGATGAGTAGCTGTAGGCATGTGACTCAAGCCCTTTGATTATATCGGAGCTGAGAATGGTGGTCTTTTTATGCAACGAACTGCCGTAAAGCCGGTAACCTATACCTCAATAAATACGGCACGAGATGTGAGTGATATTTCAGAATTTCTTTCAACCATAAAGCTTGATTCATTTAAGAGAAAATTTAAGCTCAATAATAAGTGGGTGAAATATCGTCCCGAACTTAAGGAGACCATGATAACTCTTTTTCCTGCAGGAACAAATATAGAAGAAACCCTCGTATGGGAACAATACTTTCGAGCACTCATCGAAGATAACGGATGGGAGCTCTACGTCGTACGACATCCTGATGGTTGTATTGATATTGTTCCGAATGGTGTAAGCAAAGCAAATAGCGTCCAAGAGATCATGCTCCGCTACAACCTAAGATCCGAAGAAATACTTGTAGCCTGAGATGGAAAAAATGATGTCTGACTTTTTGTACCAGGAGTCAAAAGCATCATAGTTGCCAATGCACATCCAGAAATAAAAAAACTCTGAGAAGAGCATGGATGATTTCAAGCAAGTCAAAATGATGGAGATGGATTCATCGAAGGACTGAAGTACTATGATGTCATATAGAAATTTATTTTGATTGTTCAACCAATCGAGGAAAATCTACTAATGCCCTCTTAATGCGCTCCCATCTCACAAATGGATCCTGAAGAAGTCTATAAAACCATTCGAGTCAGGCTTTCTGAAAGATTACTGGGGCTCTTTTTTGGAGCCCAAGAAGATAGTCAAAAGAGGATCAAACTCATATTCCCAATACTTTGCATGAATCAGGAATATGTGAAAATATTTCAGTCAAGCGAACTTCTTGCGCCTTCATTCAGATACAAGAAAAAACGTATCGAATATCTTTATCCTGAATTAATTGAGCTATTTGTTCTGGGGTTTTCTCTCAGTCAAAGAGAATCTCAATCATTAGTTTTGGAAATTTTTTTTGAAACCGCTCGGAAAGCTCGGCTTGTACTTGCATTTTTCTTTCTTCAAAAGAATTTTTCGGTTTGTGAATTCTATAGTTATCTATCATAAGTACACTCTCGCCACTATCACAAGCAAAATCTACAAGATCCTTCGTAAGAGTACTTCAGCGCATAAGCTCACCATATCTCTTAGAGAGGTTCCGTTTTAGAAAAAAGGTTCGAAAAAGAGCTCCAATATACGAAGCACCTTCTTGAATAAGAGTTGCCGTATAGAGTCCATTTGCATCAGGAATAAGAAAATCGGCCTTCTTAAGTGTATTATAAAAATCACTATCACTGGATGCCTTCACAAGTATTTCTGGATTTGGAGTAAAAACAAGAGTTGGTTGAAGTGGGTGACGAATGTATTCCAAAAAATCTCTATACTTTCCTTCATGGATGTTAAGTCATAAAATTCTCATATTATAGCAATGATTCTAATCGAAGACGGAATTTTTCAAGAGAAAATTTCTCAGATTGCTGCCTCGATTTCTCCTTCATACTTAACCAATCTTCATGTGGAGTATCTACTATGGTATTTTTAAGTCGTATAATACCGAGCTCATGACTCGTTATATCAATAAGTTTTCCTGTCTCTCCATCAATAATAGTCTCAAGAATACCTCATTCTTTTGAGCCTATGACTGGTGTACTACAAGCCATACTCTCGACTGGCGACATACCAAAATCCTCATCTACTGGTATATATATGCTCGCGATAGCTCATCGGATAAGAGTCAGGAGAAGATCATCTCTGGGTGCCTCAACAGCGAAAATATTCTCTGAGTGGGAAATTTTCTCGAGAATCTGCTCTTTTAGGGGATCATTAGCCCCATATGAGAATATAAGTTTTCTATCTGGAAGCTCAAGAAATGCATCAATAACAAGATCAACTCTTTTTGGTGGAGAAAGTCTCGCCCAAGAGAAGAAATATTCTCATGAAGAAAATGGTATTTCCTCTGGGAGATGTACCTTTCAGGGAGAAAAAAAATGAGTATCAGTCGGTGGATAGATAATCTCTGACTGAAATCAGGTATATTCGAGAAGTCGCTTTTTTACATTTTCTGAATTCGTGTAGATAGCGTCGAATTTCCTTAGATTTCTCTCATAGATCTTCGAAAAAAATGAGAATATAAGAGAGAATACTGGTCGGATATACCATGGCATCTTCTCGAGATATCGCTCTTTAAAGTCATAGAGATACCTAGGTGGAGTATGACAATAGTATAATTTCTTCGAATCATGCCTCATGTGCTTCAACGCTCCGAGACAATCTCATGAGAAGATTACAATATCGTAGTTCCTGAGAGTTTTCGCATGCCAGAAGAATCTCCATTTGAGGACCATATGACGAACGCCCTTCATAAACACAGGCTTCCCGAGAGAGATCATCTTCCCCTTAAATCCGAGTTCTCTCGGATCAAAACTTCACTCACTAAAAAATCATGACACAAGATCCGCATTGAGTGTTTTCGCCATGAGAGTCACGAGTCGCTCTCCCCCTCCGCGATAGAGGAAGGCGTCATGGATGATAGCAATTTTTGGTTTTTCCATTTTTTGAAGAATATTGAAAAAGAAGAGGAAAACAATAGAATATTGTTCATCATCATTTTTTAAAAACTTAATATGAAATATATCTTTGCGTTAGTGACATTTATCGCATGATTCGGGGTAGCATTCAATAATGTTTCTGCAAAAGAAACTATATCTTGAGAAATTTTATGAATTCAAAAAAAGGTATGAACACAATATCAGGCCAATTGAGCATGATATATTCAATATTATAACATAGCAAATCTTGAGGAAGATATTCGAAAAGATATTTCTGATTTCAATCAATGAACAATGGATTCTTACAATTCAATCCAATTAGCATCCAAAAGTAAAGATTGGAGCAAAGAAAGATTTCTGAAATTCTCAGAATACATGAAGAAAAAAAATACAACTCAAGCAGCGTTATTAATTGAAAAATATTGGAATTCACTAGACCCATTCTATGCAAGAGGAGATTATCTATGAATTCCGAGATTTGTTGTTGCAGCAAAGTGATTAAAAAACTGAATTGTAACGATTAGTGGCTGATGAAATGGTGAATATTCATCATTTCAATTGAATTATATTTTTATAAAAGACAATATTTTTTATATGGTAAGTTCTAAAGAAATTGCAGGAATATATACTTACACGGATTTTGCAACAGATTCACAAATAAAGAACCCAACTCATATAGTGTTCCAATGTTCAAAATACCCGAATTTTACATACTATAATTTAGCATGATTCCTTAATGAAATTAAAAAGAATGCAGACTGCAAGATTCTTTTTGACTCAAGAAAATCACAGATATCATGGTGATCAGCAACCGTAGGGAAATACTTAAAAAATCCATCCCTCAATAAAGCATTCTTATCATCTTATAATGCATTTATTGGGGACATGAATAAGCTCTGGAAGTAATATCTAAAAACAATGAAAGGGAAAAAAATAGCCATCATTGCTGATTGGCTCATCGATTTCTGATGAGCAGAGCTCGTCATATCACATCTCCTCGAAATGTTTCCTGAGGCAGATATATTTACGAGTGTCTGCTACATGAACCATCCAATGCTGGAAGGAAGGAAGGTTTATACGAGTTGGATACAGCATATTCCATTTTTTAACCGTAAACACAAACTCGCTGGACTTCTGAGGCCATGGGCATTTCGGAGTTTCGACCTTTCGGAATATGATGTCATCATCTCTTCGAGCTCAGCAGAATCGAAAAATGCCTGATACTCAAAAAGGAAAGCCTGAGTGAAACATATTTGCTACTGCCATACTCCAACTCGTTATTACTGGAGTCACGCCAAGGAATATGAGGAAATGATGGAATTCGGATATCTGAACCCTCTGGTGAAATTTATTTTTCCACTTGTAAGAAACTGGATGAAGAGGGTTGACTATAGAGCGAGCAAGAGAGTAGACTATTTTATCGCAAACTCGAAGAACACAGCAGAGAGAATCAGAAAATACTATAATCGAGATGCAGAGGTAATCTATCCATGAGTGGAAGTATCACCTAATAGAGAAGAATTGTCAGAATGACAGGATCACGAACCATACTATCTCGGACTTGGTCGATGCATTCCCTATAAGCGATTCGATCTACTTGTCGATGCATTCAACACAAATGGAAAAAAACTCATCCTCTGCACAGCAACGGATACAAAGCTCTATCATGAACTCAAAGGAAAATCAAAACCAAATATCGAGTGGAAATTTCGAGTATCCAATGAAGAAAAAATAAAACTTATGGCAAAGGCTAAGGCATTTCTCTTCCCTCCTCTCGAGGATTTCGGACTTGTCCCTGTGGAGGCGATGTCACTCGGAACCCCGATAATTGCCTATGGAAAATGAGGGGCAACCGAAAGTATTGTGGAATGAAAGACGGGTATTTTTTTCTCAACACAAACTCCTGAGGAACTGAACACTGCGATAACATCTTTCGAATGAATGACCTGGAATAAAACAGAGATACAAAAGCATGCGAAGAATTTTTCAAAGGAGGTTTTCATAAAGAGTTTCTGAGATTTTCTTAGTAGAAACATAGGAATACAATAATTGTCAATTTGCGCATCACAGGAAGGAGGAAGAGATTTGAATAATAGTGGAAAATTCATAGAATGCGCGGGTAATAAAATCGCGGAGATTTTTTTGTGGAATTTCGTTATTATCCTTTCTATGAAATTACGAATAGCTATCGCGCTCGTCTTGTCTGTTATTCCTGCCCTACTATATGCGGATATAGATTTCACTGTTCTACAAAAACAGTGATTCGAATCTTTTACCAGCAAGACCAGTGGAAGTGAATTTGTCTGTGAACAACAGTGCTTTATAATACTTGGAAATCTCAATAAGAATGAATTCATAGAATTTAGTGGTGACATAAGTGGAAAGGGAGTGATTTGATATGGGTTCCTGAATGGAAACCAGATACTTGCTTGAGGTCTTGAAAACATAGAAGATACAACAAAGAGAGAAAAAAAATTTAACTTCAGCTCTCTTCCATACTATAGCCAACTCCCAAAAGAGATGCCAATAATCCTCATAGTAAACGGGGCACTTACATGAAAAAACTTCCAGGTAAACATTGGTCAATATGATCCACTCTCTCGATTTATAGAGAATTTTAAGTCTGCAACCCACTATACTCCATTCACTCCTCGTACCATCAACTTTCTCGAGTGACCGATGTGGGGATGAGTCTATATTAACAAGGCATTCTTCCCCATCATTCTTTTTCTTTTGTCTGCTGCATTGATTTGGTCAATGTTCGAGAAGGAGTCACATGGTCGCTTTAAAAAGAGTATTTTATTTTGATTCTTTATTCTTGTATTTTTTTGGATTTTCTTTGATTTCTTCTCGAGCTTCAATCAAGTGAGAATGTATAAGGATTTCGCGTCTGCACCGAATTTTATGTCGAATGGTAGGCTGGCAAAAAATGGAGATTTTTACCAGTTTCTTGATTTTGTACGAAGTCAGGTAAAGTCATCATCAAAATGAAATTTTATCGCCCCTTACCCATATGATAGTGAAGGAAAGTACCATATGTATCCTTATGTAAAATTCAAAGACCCTGAAGAACTTGAATATGTCTTCACCTATAATCCCTATGGGTGAGATGCTCCTTTTGGTTTCGTTGATCCTATCTATGATGAGAACTCGAAAATACTCAGTTGGAATCCCGGAGAAAATCGATCATACCGATGGAATATAGAAAAAGTTCAATCTTTTGGAGATTTCTGAAAGATCTACGTAATACAAAAGTAATGCAGCTTATAAAATTCATCATCATCGGCTGACTCTCAGCCCTTCTCGACCTTGGTCTTCTCTATACCTTTACTGATATTTTCGGGTTTTATTATCTCGTTTCAGCATGCATGAGTTTCAATATTGTGCTTCTGATTGCTTTTTTTATTCATAAAAAATATACCTTTGACTGCAAGAGAAAAGATATATGGAGACAATATACTTCCTTTTTTCTTGTTAATGTAGGATCATTTTGAATTTATTCCCTTATTCTCTATATAGGAGTAGATATCCTCAAGTACCATTATATCGCGATTGCTATTGTCGGGAAAATTCTCGTTATGGGACTCAACTTTCTCGCCAGTAAATATGTAACGTTCGCCTCTCATGCTCAATAAACTCTCCATACTCATCCCCGTCTATAATGAGGAAAAAAATATTCTTACCCTGATTGAAAAGGTAGAAAAAGTAAAGCTCCCCTATAACATCGAAAAGGAGATTATCATTGTTGATGACTTTTCAACTGACAAAACCAGAGAAATTCTCAAATGAATGGAAGAGAAATATATTGTTCTCTATCATGAAAAAAATAAAGGCAAAGGAAGCGCATTACGCACTGGTCTTGAAAAGGCAACATGAGAATACTGTATTATTCAGGATGCGGATCTTGAATACGACCCAGAGGACTATATCCCAATGATTCATTACCTCATAGATAATAATCTTTCGATTCTTTATGGATCAAGAAGTATGAATTTTTATGAAGGATACTCTCATCTAAGCTTTTTTCTTGGAGGAAAGCTTCTGAGCATTCTCTCGAATCTTCTCTATAAACTCGACATCACCGATGAGCCAACCTGCTACAAGCTCATTGAGACAAAAATGTTGAAGGATATGGACTTACAATGTACAAGATTCGAATTTTGCCCTGAAGTGACTGCAAAAGCGGCTCGAATGGGACATAAAATCGCTGAGATTGGCATTCACTATCATCCTCGAAAGATTTCAGAATGAAAAAAAATTCGATGGCATGATGGTGCCGATGCCATATTTACTCTTTTTCGCTATCGCTTTTGGAAGCCTAAAAACAACAAACATACTCACTAATCTCACTCACTTATGACCACTCTGCTCGATGAAAAAAAACAGACTCTTGAATCCATTGTTCCAGAATATGAATCAAAAAATCCACTCATTCAGTGGATATTCACAAAACGCCTTACCTGGGCAGTAAAGCAATGTAAAAATCATAATGAAGCAATTCTTGATGCGGGATGTGGTGATGGACGTGTTGTGCGGATGCTCTCAAACGCTGGTTTTACCAATATTACTGGCATTGATTTTAATGAGAATGTTACAACTTTATCTGTTGATAATGCTCGTTTTCTTTGTGAAGATCTTACAAAAACAACCTTCGAAGATAACGTTTTTGATACTATCATTATTTTGGACGTTCTTGAGCATTTTGAATTCCTTGAGGCACCCCTTAGCGAACTTCGACGTATCCTAAAACCTGGTGGAAAACTTATCGTATCGATGCCAACTGAAAATATTATCTATAAGATTGGGCGTTTTCTCTTAAAGGGAACTTTTAGTATGGTAGAATGACCTGGAACTGGAATCCATTATCATGGAGCGTCAGGACTCTCGAAACAGATTGAGAAACACTTTACGAGAAAAAGTCGTTGCTTCCATCCATTCTTTCCTCCATTCGACCTCTTTCACTTGAGTAGCTTCAAAAATACGAAATAATCTATTACTCCTCTCAGTATGCTATTCTCCATAGTACTCACCTATCTCGCTGGTGGATCCATCCTCATTCTCTCAAAACAATCGAAACACCTCAATATCTTTGAAATTCTTTGATTGTGATTTGGAATTGGACTCTCACTTTTTGTGATGGAATCAATCTTCTCAACGATTCTTTTTAAACATATTACTATCCTTATTCCAGCAATTACCAGTCTTCTTCTTGTTGGTTTTGTGCTCTGGGGAAGAAAAAAAGGAGATACACCCCCCTTATTGAGTGACTGGAAGAAAACATGAGAAAAAATACTTCATGATATAAAGATTTATGGAACATGGCGAAAGATTGGAGTGTTCTTTTTCCTTGTTATGGTGCTCTTCAAGATTGCCCTTTCCTTTATGACAAACCTCTCCCATCCAACTCTCTGAGAGGATGCGGTTACTGGATGGGATCTAAAAACAAAGGTTTTTTTCGAAAATAAATCAATCGTTCTCGATAAACAGGATCCTGAGAACCTCTGAGGAGAATATAAGCGCAGCATATTTGCACCACTCATCGATCTCTATTTCCTCCTCCCTTATGATGAGCTCCCAGACGGATATACAAATATTATATCTTCTCTTATCTATCTGAATACCGCACTTCTTCTCTTTGGTATTTTCTTGCGAAAGTATGATAGCTTTATCGCTTCCATGGCAGCATATATTTGGGTAAGTCTCCCAATTATCTTTATTCATAGTATTGATGCTTATTTTAATCTTGTCTCTGGATATTTTCTCTTTAGTTTTGCCTTCTACATATCTGATCAGGTAATCCTAAAAAAAGAAAGGAACCTTCTCATACTTTTTCCACTTGGTATACTCGTATTTCTTGATTCAAGCATCCGAAGTGAATCTCTCCTGCTTGTTTCGACTCTTCTCGTGATTGATTTCATATTCTTATTTCTTGCAAAAGCGGTAAATAAAAAAAATAGTATTTCATTTCTTCCAATACTCGTTGGCATTTCCCTTTCTTGGGCAGTAAATAAGTACCTCCATAGCTTTTCCCCAAAAGAAAATATTATGACCGATGGATTTGATATTTTTTCTGTAAAATCCCTCTCAAGCTTCTTTGAACATATATCGAATTCAAAGACTCTCATGGCCCCTCTTGAGCAATCGCTCTATCACCCAGATTATAATTTACTCTATTTGATTTTTCTTGGATCTCTCATTTTTATTTTTATTAAAAGATTTTACCTTAAGGAATTCTCAACCATGCTTGTAAAGACTTTTGCGCTCTATGCAATATTCCTTGCCATACTCTATATTGAACCGGCATTTGGACTTGAAGATGCTTTTGGCTTTATTCGATACTCTATGGCGCTTATTCCTTTTGCTCTCTTTTTTCCAGTATCTGTAGCAGGTGAGCTCTATAGAAAAAAATTTCAAGACTAATATGAACATTGTTGTCTTTAATCTGAATGGACGAGGATGAATGCTCCATTATAGCTCACAGTTTTCGAATGCTCTGAAAAGTGAGCACAATATTCGAGTAATTGTTCCAAGTTATGCTGATACTCAACTCTATGATGAGGGTATAGAGCTATGGAAGATTCGAACGAATCCAACATTTGGATCATTTATCATTGATAGCCTCAATATCTTCGCTCATATAGGGCTTCTGTCGAAAATATGGAAATTTCAACCAGATATTATCCAAATTATGGATAATCATCCTTGGTACTTCTTTTATCCAATTTTTGGGAGACTTATTGGTGCGAAAATATATGTCATTCAACATGATCCATTTCCTCATTCAGGGGAAAGAAAATGAATCTTTCACAAAGTAGCAATTTGAGTAAATATCTTCTTACGAAAATTTTCTGATATTCTTATAGTTCATGGGGAGAAAATGCGAACTAAAGTTATAAAATATTATGGTATTCCCGAAGAAAAAATAAGAAGCATCTATCACTGATCCCTTGATTTCCTTAGACATGAAAACCTTTCAGAAAAAAAGGAACCCTACACCTTTCTTTTTTTCTGAAGAATTGTTGCATACAAATGACTTGATATATTGATTCAGGCTGTAGAGATTCTTGAAAAGAAATGAATCCCCTATCATATTATCATCGCTTGAGATGGGGATATATCGCCTTATAAAAATGAATTCGAAAAAATAGAAAAGAAGAACATTACTCTTATAAATCGTTTTATTGACGATAAAGAAATCCCAGGACTATTTGGAAGATCTCGCTTTGTCGTACTCCCGTACAAAGACGCAACTGCCTCCTGAATCATACCACTTTCTTATAGTTTTTCTCTTCCGGTGATTGCAACAGATGTTGGAGTACTCTCCGAGTATGTTAAAAACAGTGAAACTGGTCTCCTGGTAGAAAGTCCAAATCCTGCACTCATCGCTAATGCGATAGAAAAACTTCTTTGAGACCAAGAATTAACCGAGCAGCTCGGAGAGAATGCAAAAAAATTCCAGAACACAACCCTCTCATGGCGTGGAATAATACAAAGTATCTATCAAAAAACTCCTACGATATAAGCTTTTTCGTATCTTCAATGCCAACATTGAAAAGTACATCAATTATTGACATATAGGGAAGAAATTCTCACCAAAGCTGGGGATATACTGGATGTTCAAAGTGCTGAAATTCCAATTTAATATTTGCTCACACAAAAAGTTCTGGCTCAAGATATCCCCTTCATCAGGCTCAAGAAATATACACATGAGCTCATAGAATTTTACAGATATCAATAAGCGCCTCCGTGCTTCGTGTCTCAAGCTTCGAAGAGATTTCTGAAAGTAATACAAGTTTTGTTTTGATTCAAAGTACATCTACCAGCTTTTTTATGGTGACAATATTAAACTCTGCGAGAGAACTCCCCGTATATGCATAAATTTGTTCTACAATAGGAAGTACTTCTAGGAAAAACTTTGATTTTTTATACGATTCTTGGATAGTTTTAAGGTGCTTTGGTAGTACTCGAGAGTCAAACTGAACCTCAGAAATCAGTTGTCAGAGCTTGACTTGGGCTGGAAGAGAGAGGAGAATAGGACCATTTGGTCACTTAATGGTATTTCGATTATGATAGTCGCCTTTGGTATATTGGGCTGTATCATAAAAAACAAAAACATCTGACTGAGCTAATTTATGGAAAAGTCAGAGATATGGGATGTAATTTGGTTGATGTATTGAACAGATCATACTATCTAACGATTCTCAGTGGTTCAAATGCTTCCATAAATCGATCATTACGGAAAATATCAAAGGCTCGATATTCAGCAAGTCATTCTACGGCTCTATCTGCCATATAAACTTTTCCTCATTGTGAAGAGTGAATTTTTACCGCCTCCACCTTCAGCTTGATATAATCACTGATATCAAAATAAACCGAGGGTTGAAAACCCATAGTCGTACTTGGTGCCTGATAGAGATAGACTTCATCTACAAGACGAACTGCTACCAGGGAAGCAAGATGCACAGCACGATGATCTTGATGAACGTCATTCCCTGAAGGAATAAATACCATATCAGGCCGAATAGTGCTCACATATTTTTCAATCACAGAAATGGTTTCCATGCCATCACTCATATATCGATCTGGAAGATTTTCAAGATGAAGCGTACAAGAAAGGAGTGCTGCGGAAGCTTTCGCTTCTTCAGTCCGATCAAGTCAATTCGACCCTCACTCCCCCCTTGAAAGAACAAGAAAATGAATTTCGTGTCACTCTGCAGCAAGACGACACATAGTCCCGAAACATGCCAGCTCAATATCATCTGGATGAGGACCGATGGCGAGAACTTTCTTTTTTTTATTCATAGGAAAACTTTATTCAAGTATACTGGAAAATATCATTATTCAAATCATTGTCTGTAAGTATTATGCCTCTTTTTTCTTCAGTAGCCACATGTTTGTCTCTGCAAAAAGGATACTCTTCATAGGAACTCTCACCTTCCAAACATAAGGAATAATCCAAGCATGAAAACTATGTGAGTCATAGCTAACTATCTGAAGTGGAAGCGCCTCTAAAAAGTACTTCAACACCCAGCTAAAAAATGGAGTAATATGACCACTCTTATCGAAATCCACCTGCTGAAATGCTGGCAAAATTCCCTTCACAAGAAAAAAGAGTCGGGCAGCAAAACTTTCACAGTTCGGAGAAGTAATAAAAACATTCCCTCATACTTTTGTTACTCGACTAAACTCTCTCAAAAGTTGCCAAGTATAGGAAATATGTTCAATAGTCTCTATACAAATAATAAGATCGAAAGCCTCATCATCAAATGGGAGTGGATTATTCAAATCTGCAAGTACAAAATTTGGCTTTGTAAGATCATAGCTATAGGTATCCCCATTAATATCAAGAGGGGTTATATCTTTCGGATTGACTGAAAGCGTCTCCACAAGTTGCTTTTCGAAATTTCCACTTCCAGCTGAAGCGATAAGAATTTTTGGAGACTCTTTTGACTCAAGAACACCTTTAATAATTTCGATACTTTTTTCATGGATTCCATGTGTGGCGAATGCACGAGGGGTATTGTTATTCATAGAAGAAATACGTTATAAGTTATGATGCATTTTTGGAGAGAAATTTCTCTATAATTCATGCTAAATCAGGATTCTTTTTTATTGCGATGGGAAGAATATTTTTTAAATGCATTTTTGCTATAGAAGCCTCCGAATGCATATCAAGGATATATTGATAATTTCTCTCAATATATGTTGAACGGAATTTTGGGTTTTCTAAAATATTTTTCGTAAGATCAAGTAAATCGTCTCTTTCAACTTTTATCAATTCATGCATATCGTAGGTAACTATCGGTTTTCGACAAGCCATAATCTGCATCGGCATAAGCGAAAGTCATCCTATGCTAAAATCACCAAAACACAAGTCGGAACCACGGATTTTTGCCGCAAGAGTTTCCTTATCCATGAAATCATGCCAAAAATAGGTCTGCTCGTCTGAGAGTTCTTTTTTATACCTTTCAACATCAATTCATTGATTAAGAAGATGGAGCGTTGCTTCTGGATATTTTGGCTTGATATAGTCCTGAAAAATCCGAATTGCATATTCTGGTTTTTTATCCCCATGAAGTCGTGTTGGAAAAAAGCATGCTGGATTTCCTTCAAGTTTTATAATCTTTCATTCTGGCGTAAAGAGCTCGGTATTGATTGGATTTGGAAGCCATTTCACATCAGGTCGAATTTTCTTAAGCGGATCTAACATATCTGGTGTTGAGCAGTAGTAGAGATCAAAGTCTTGAATTTTCTTTCGAATCTTCCATCAGATAACCTTATCCGTAATCCAACCTATGCATTTAAGAACTGGATTTTTTTCATCTTCAAGATAACGATCATAGTTTACTCAGAAATCGAATCCATGAGATTCTGCAATAGAAATTTGAGAGAGAGACTTCTCGAAAAAGAGAAAGTTTTCCGTATTGTTAAATTGTACAATATCATATTTTTGTATTTCTTTTGTTCTGTAAAGTTTATACATCATGAGCATGTTTGCCGGAATATATTTTGTTCCGGTATTATATTTTTTTGTATGTGGCGTTTTAAGGGTAATATCAAAAATCTCTTTCAACTGTCTCTGAAAGAAAAGGTACTGGAACTCAAAACCATTCATGAGGTAGGTTATTCTTTTCATAGTATACCGTATCTGTAATACAAAATCATAAAATAATCTTTTATCATTTTTATTTTTAAAAGCAATTTCAGAGAAACTGATTCAAATCAAAAATCGAGAAATTGAGGAGATATGAATAAAATTTTATCAAGCACATCCATCTTTGACTTGTCCCAATTATCCATATTAAATGAATGCGGAAGACAAAGAAATCTATCTGATTTTTGTAGTTTCTGAAAATATCATTCACTCTTTCTGCGAAAATCTCGATGAGAAAAAAGCGTCGGATACCTTCAGGTATGTATATGAGATTTTGGAATTATACTAAGAACTCCAGATTGCTTCAGTTTCTTATCGATCATTTCGATGATGCTCCAACAAATATCAATAGCCTTCGGTAAAAATTTTTTAGCAAGAAGCTCTGAATCTTGATGATCGAACCATGTTCTGTGAAATTCTTTATATTCAGCCATAAAATCTAGTATTTCTCGATCATCAATATCCAAAAAACAAATCAAATACCGTATATAATAGATTTGTTTGAGGAGGAGTTCTACTGAAATTTTCTTCGAATAAAATGCCGGATAAAAAATCCGCAAAAGACCAATAAAGCAGAGTTTCCAGGCAAATAAAACTTTTGCTTCTTTATGAATCTCGGGGATATCATATCTCTTTCACCAGATATGCTTTAGATAGGGCTGCTGAATAAAATACGAAAGAAGCAGGACAGAATCTTCATCAATACAGTACGGAACATCAAGTAAAGAGTAGTTTTTACATATATTCTTTATAGTACCAACCTTTTCATCGGAACTATCACGAATAATACAAAGCAAATCAATATCAGATAACCCATGAAGATCCTGTTCTCACATACTGTATAGAGCAACTATACTCGGCACTTCTTTGCGAATATGATTCATTGCTTGCTCTGTTTGTTCATTATATTGAGAAACATCAATTGCCTTTGGGATGTCACAGAAGGTATACATAATTACTGAAATGAGGCAATCTCTGGAATATGGGAGATAATATTTTTATCGTTTTGAAGGAAATAAACATGATTTTCCTGGCAGATATTTTTGAGCTCTTCCATACGAACAGATCCTGTATTATACTCAGAAAGTAGGCTCAAAAGTGCTAAATTCCCATATTCAGGAAACTCCTTCGTATAGTGATTGATCGCAAGCATATTTTCGAAGGATGTATTAACATCATTTACTAAATCTACTCGAAATGAATCCCCGTAACTACAAAGAAAAATAGCTCGTACTTCATATGATTCCTGAACTGATTTTGTATCGTTTTGGAGATAGCTCTTTATTCCATCCGCCTTCTTCTTGAGACGGATTCCGAGCAAGTTTTCTGTTTCTTTTGTTACTCTTGCAAGTTCTGGAAAAGGATAAAGCGTCTTTCATTTTAAGAGGACGTAATTATCGGCAAGAATCGTGTAACCATGTTGAGTTGAAAATGCGGCAGCAGTTGTAGACTTCCCACTTCATCACAATCAACTAAAAACAAATGTCTTCTTTCCATTCGTTACTGCTGTAGCATGCAAAAGAATAATCCCAAATTTTTTCTCTAAGAGAACAAAAAGTGGGTCATGAATGCATGTCTTAATAAAGAAGCGATTATAATACTTTGATATTCTCGTAGTTCCCTGAAGGGCTATATTTACCCAATGTCGAATAGCAAGAGGCTTAAGATAGGCCTCGATGCACATACTTCAAGAAGTATCCCAAGTAATTTGCGCCATAATTTCCCTATCTTGGAATGTGTATTCCTTTTTTTCTTTATGTATCCAAATAGTATCCCCCACTCGAATACTTCATTCAGAAGGGAGTATTTTCTTTGGGATTTTCTCAAAATACCCAATGAGATCAAGATTTACAACTATATCAGGTGCCGTATCCGTTGATTCTACAAGAAAAATCTGATAATATTCCTCTATTGATTTTAGAAGTGAGTCATTACTGGTATGGATATCTATAGTAATACCATGTACTAAAATACGAGACATTCTGTTTTAAAGGGATTGGAAAATATTGAGATACTTTTGAGCTATTTCAGGATAGTCAGGAAATGCCTGACCAAAATTAAATGCCTGAATACGAATAGCGTCGTCGTTCATATAGTTTATGATTTTTCGCTTTAAATCAAGAATATTGTCTTTTTCAAATACGATTGCATTTTTTTCATTTTCTACTAGAGATCGAAGATTCGGAAGATCCGAAACGAAACAAAGAGTTCCTCTTGCCATAGCCTCAAGAAGGGCTACTGGTATAAGCATCTTAATATGGATATCTTGAAGTGGAAGAATAAGAGCTCAAACTTTTCATAGTACCTCTTCCATATTTTCAAGATTTCTCTCGATTTCTATATTTGTCACTCACTGTACTGCGATATAATTTTTAAGAATTACTAATTCATCTTCACTTCTCTTATTAAATTGTCGCATCGTAAAAAGGAAACGATATTCAGGCATATTTTTAGCAAGCTCTACCATAAAAAATGACCCAGCCGCATATACTGGCCCTGCTGAAAAAAGTATTAGTTTGCGATCCTGATGAGCAAAATCAGCAAGATGAGCATATCTTTTTTTATCGAAAGAGATTGGTATCCATGCGATATCAGCATCTCGAAATCAAATATCTTTAACGAGAGGCCTGAGAAGCTCGGAAATAATAACGATCTTTTTAAACTTCCATCGCAGGAGTTTTAACGTAAGAACTTTATACCAATGTTCGAGCTCATCGGTTGCATAAACCGTAAGAACAAACTTCGTATTTGGAGAAAAAAGAGCAAGAAGGAACATTGGAACTATGAAACCAATTTCTAAATATTGGAAAGTAATAATGTTTGATTTACTATTGCGTACATGTTTGAACGCCTTAAATCCTCCTCGTAGAAAAAGCCAAAGCTGTCTCCACTTATTATCGCTCTGTTCCAGAAAATGATAAACTGGAACTCATTCAATAGTGCTCGCCTCAACATCTCATTCTCCATCTTTTGCACGATGAGTAATAATTTCTATATCTGCAGATGTTTTGAGCTCCTTGAGTAATAGGAGTGAATTATTTTTGACTCCCTCAATCCAGGGGGCATACATGTTCTGAGCAAAGAGTGTTATTTTCATATTTTTTCAGTCTTTTTAAAAAGATAATACGGGAACGGGTCAAAGAATGGGTAGAGATGTATTGTGTTTGGAATAACACAAATCTTTCGAAAACCAGAATTTACTAAATCTCTCTCGAGTGCTGATTCAGTACTAAAATAGGTAAGCATTTTTCAGAATGTTTGCCCAGCCCACCAATACTCACTGAATATTCTGTGTAAATTTAAAATCTGAATTTTTAGCAAGAGTCGATTTATTGGGAAGCACCATTTATTGTGCGATGAAAAGACATACATTCATCAAGGTTTCAGAACTCGATGTATCTCATTATATGCCTTGAGTCGCTCATCTCGGTTTGGAATATAATCCATCCCATTAAAAGAGAAAAAGACCAAATCAAACTCCTGTTCATGAAACTGATCAAGATGAGTTGCGTCTCATACAGAAAAAATATCAGCCAAATGAGGGTATTCATTTTTTGCTCCATGAATGAGATTTTCAGCAAAATCAATACCAACAATATTCTTAAATCATCTTTCATAAAGCGCAGCAGTTGTCCTCCCTCACCCACATCAAAGATCGAGAATTTTTATTTCTTTATTAAATGAGAACAATTCAAATATTGATTCTTCAGATTTCATGAGTCACCTCTTTTCTGTATAAACCTTGACTGATGTAGCATTATTATAGTTGGATTTGGGATTGTACATAGGAATATTTTACCTGTAAAATGAGAGTAAATAATCTCGTGTTTCGTTCTTAAGATAATCGTAGCCATATTTTTCCTGTATCATTACTTGATTTTCTGAAACACACTTTAGAGCATATTCTTTATGTGCAAGAACAAAAATTATATTTTCTGCGAGTTCCATTGGTGAAATATGGTACAGGGCATTGCTCTGGAAAACTGAAGGAAAAGCAACAATCTTCTGTAGACATGGAAAGCATCATGCGAGTGATGCCTCATATGCCGTAAGACACTGTCATTCAGATATTGAAGTATTTATATATATCATGTACTGTGCTAATTCTCAAGCGAGCTTATCATGAGGAACAAATCCATGAATTTTTATTTTCTCCTCAAGTCATGATTCACGAACCAGTTCAGAGAAATTCTTTCCATTTTTATTATATCGATCCTCTCAATAAATATGAAGTATATTCCTATCATTCTTTGAAGAAAGAATTTTCATCGTTTCGATGAGAAATTCCGGATTCTTATCATGATATAAATTTCACACAAAAACAAAGCCACTCCTCTCTCATTCATTTTTCTTATAAAAAGCCTCAGATATCGGAATCGGAAGAATTCTTGAGTGAATATTATAAATTCAAAGCATATCCTTTTCTTCCTTATTTACGACACGAATGCTTGAGAAAAACCTATAAAAAAAGAGGGTGATGAGTCGTTTTATTTTTTTTTCTTTGAGTGGTATAGCTTGGTCGTGAGGCATAAATATACTATATTTCCCAAAGAGTCCAACCATGAGTGTCTTAAGGGTCAAGGTATTGCTATACAAAAGTGCTCTACGATTCTTCCAAAGGTATGAGAAATACCCTAAGAGATTTTTATAATATACTACTCTTACTCCATCTACAATATTTGGATCATCCTCTATCTTCACTTGAGCATCGATAGCAAATATTTCACAATCGTATCAGGCATTTTTCATTACTTCTATGGGAAGCATATGATAATTTTGCTTCGCATCAAAACTCAATATTTGAGCGTGATACCCCCAGATGATGGAAATAAACTTCTTTTGCATGTTAGTATTTTTTAAACCGACTCTGAAAGAATGTCGTAAGAATATGATACACCACTCTCCGTACAAATTCATATTTTCGAAACCACCTCCAATAGATGTATGCCAGGAGAGACCTTTTTGAAGTACAGCCTATTTCGATTCCATTCCATTTTCTCTTAAAAAAGGCAAGACTATTGAGATCGCCTCCACCATATTGATAACTCACGCCATTGAAATTCAAAAATTCAAACCCAAGTGATTTCATATACCGTATACCTTCCCAGTAAAGAAGACTATTCACAGACAGATGCTTAAAGGAATCATCACTTGCTATAGTTTCAAATGCACATATTTTAGACTTTCCAAGGGTGTCGATTTTAGAAAAAAGTTGAAAACGAATATAGGAAACAACTTTTCCTTGGTACTTCGCAACGATTAATTCATGGTCTTTTGATGCAGCAAGCGAGTAGTTCATTTCTACTGGAAGAAATTTCTTCTTCATCATTGCAAGATAGAGCTCATAGGCTTCATGACGCTCATCATCGGTTGGCTGAGTAACGATTTCAACATTATTCTTTTGAGCCTTCCGAATGTCAGTACGAACATTCCCGATTTGCTCCCAAAGCTCCTCTTCAGTTTTTTTGAGATTTATGAGCATGGTAGTATACTCAATGTGCATAATTATTTTTTACGAAATATAAAGAGACGGTACGGTGAAAACCATTTCCAACTCGTAAGATGGAAATAAAATTTATAAAGAGAATTTTTAACGAAAGAATCACCTACATGAGGGCTCGAATAATTTACTCAAGTATCAGTAATGGGCTCAAAATTGGTTTTAAAAATCTGTTTTATGCGATCTGGGAAAAGGGTAAAAAATTGGAGTCATCGTTTCCGATTTCTATAATATCAATAATTTACTCACGGATTAAGAGAATTACGAACATCAAATATAATATATCATCATTGTTTTGTATATTTTTTCATAGCTTCAAGAAAATTGAAGATCATTTTTTTATCCGGGAGATTATGAAGAGAATTGAGACATATAACAAAATCAAACTTCATTTCTCCGAGAAATTTCTCTGCTTCAAGAATATCACCCTGAATGAATTTCTCATTTGGAAGTCGAGTTCTTGCCACTTCTACCATTTCTTTATTATAGTCTACACCGAGAATATCACCCTTAAATCAAGCCTCTCGTATATGGGAGATGACTTTCCCATTCCCGCTTGCAAACTCAAGAAGATTGCCAGTTTTTCAAGAAAGAAAATTCGCCACAAAAAGTCTCTGTTTTTCTTCAAGATCATTTGCTCCACCATAAATTTGAGCATAATTGGTCCAAAATTCTTGCATAGTTTCTCAGATTTACATTAAAAAGTATTATAGACCTCTCAAACCTCTCTGAATGTCTGATCCCATGAGAAGAGTGAAACAGGGAGAGTTCGGCCTGGTGATGATGAAAGGATATCTATTTGGCCATTTATCCCATCAGCGAGAGCTCGGATGTTTTTTGGTGCCACTAGAGTAAAAGATGCGTATCGAAGAATTTCTCTCGTCCCTCAGACATCCGTCGCTACTACCCTACATTGCGCTGCCAATGCCTCGATAACGGTTGTTGGAAGTCACTCTTGAAGACTCGGATTAACAAATATGTGTAGTGAAGGAAGGAATTCTTTGCGCACAAAATCCACTGGTTTTACACCAAGAAATTCAACGTGTTTTTCTATTTTTAGCTCAAGAACTAAATTCTCGAGGGATTTCCTTTCTGGACCATCGCCGACTATTTTTAACGATAGTGGTTGTTTTGAGTTTGGTTTTTCGAGAATCCGAGCAAAAGCCTCTATAAGAATATTTACCCCTTTAAGATCCACAAGCCTTCCTATATATCCAATAACTATTTCTTCTTTACTGTGATTTGGTTTTCAGAAGTTCGGATCAATTCATCGGTATATAGTTCGTACATTTTTTACTCCGAAAGTATCACGAACAAAGTGTTCGCATGCTTCACTCACAGCAATAACAGAATCTGCATGAAGGAGAGACCATTTCCCAAGAGTGTTATCATAAAGACGACTTACTTTTGATATGAGTCTCTTATTGGTTACAACAAACCCACTTCCATGCTCAATGTGTACCCAAGGGATATGATACCTCCTTGCAAATAATCCTCCAAGAAGAGTTGATAGGAAAAATCTGGTATGCGTATGAATAATCTCAGACTTGAATGCCTTAATTCTTGCTAACCCACTCCAAAAAGAAGGGAGCCAAAATTTTGGGAATGGAAAGTTATGTATGACATCAAACGCTGGAAGAACTACTACTTCATATCATTCTTTAGTTCTTGACTTCATCTTTTTTTGACCTGGAGAAAAAGTTACTATAAGAATCTCTCATCATTTTGAAGCATAATTTTCTGCCCATTCTTTGGCATACATCTCGAGTCATCCAGCATGTGGGGGAAAATATGGAACAAAATGTGTGACTTTTTTTTGTTTTTTTCCTATTTGATCGCGTTTTCTACGAAGAAAGTTATATGAGTTTTCTATACTTTCTTTTAAGGAGGTTTTTGCAATCCATCATAATTCTTTCTGTGCCTTATTTGGGTTGCTTATCGGTATCGCAAGGTCAATACTCCTTCTTGGAATAGTCTCTGTAGGGATTTCTTTTCAAATAATTTCTTCTGTTGAGGTTATAAGCTCCCTTACGGAAGTACCCTTCCCTGTTCCAAGATTCCAAACATCCCAAGCTCATCACTTATCTGCCTCTGCCCATTCATATGCGCGAAGATGACCATCAACAAGATCACATACATCTATATAATCTCTAATAGCTGTGCCATCAGGGGTTGGGAAATCGTCACCATAAATATAGAGTTTTAGTTTTTTTCAAAACACTACATCAAATATATTGGATGACAAACTTCCATGATTTCCCCTTGGATAGTCACCAAGAAATCCTGAAGGGTGCGCACCAAGAAGATTAAAGTAACGCAGTATCGCTGCTCGAAAACCTTTCTGATTCGCATAGTCATGAAGTATATTCTCAATATTAAGTTTACTCGTGGCATAAGGGTTCGTTGTACCTAAACGCATATCCTCGGTGAATGGAGGAGTATTCGAGGCATCATATACCGAAGCTGAACTCGAAAACACAATATTATGAACTCAAAATCGATCCATAATATCAAGGAGCGTAAGGGTTCCTGTGACATTATTATCGAAGTACATGTACGGATAGGTAGTACTCTCTCAAAAAGCCTTGAGTCCGGCAAAATGAATAACGCCATCAAATTCATATTTCGAAAAAAGCTCTTCAAGCTTTACGCCATTTCGTATATCAATTTCAAAAAAATCCGGAGTATATGTAAGGATGCTATTTATATCTCTGAGAACATCTTGAGAGCTATTAACAAGGCTATCTATAATGACTGTTTTATATCCTGCTTGCTCAAATGCAACAACTGCATGAGAGCCAATATACCCGAGTCATCAGGTTATGAGAAGTATTTTTTTATTCATTGAGCCTAGAAAAATTTCTTAAAAATCATACGAGTCGCTATCCGCAATATTCATCCATAACGCTGTCCTTTTCCAAGAGTATAGCTATCGTAGTGAATATTTACGGGAACTTCATGGATATTATAACCCTGCTTTACAAGCTCTTCGATAAGTTCACTCGCATACTCCATACCATCCATAGTGAGTCGAACCTTATCAATAACTGAAATATGAAAGAGTCGATATCCATTATGAGCATCCGTCAGTTTAACTCAAGAAAGAAGCTTAGTAAATATGCGGCCTCAATAGAGTGTCATTTTTCGGTACCAAGGCACGTTTGAATTTGTTTTTATGATAAAACGAGAGCCATAAATTACCTCAGCATGGGAATGTTTATCAAGATGATGAATAAATGTCTTCATGTCTGCAATATCATGCTGACCATCAGCATCAAATGTTACAACATATTCAATCTCGAATTTTTTGGCATTCTCTCTCACCCAAGCAAATCATGTTTCCATCGCGGCTCATCATCATCGATTAATCGGATGTTTAACCAGATAAATCTGGTCCTGAAATACTTCATTTAAGAGCTGTGATGTCCCATCTGTCGATCCATCATCCACAACAAGGATATGATGAAATCCATCATTAAAAATACTCTCGATAACCTCCTTTATCCGAGTTCTTTCATTGTAGGCACGGATGAGAAAAAGAAACTTATTTTTTTGCATGGATATCATGGAGAGCAAGCTCACGAACCAATCGAGTGAGTTCTTCGCGTTGAGATTCAATTTTTGCGAGTAAAAGCAGGGAAAAATAGAATAAAAAAACTACACTTCCATACACAAGTGCATCAGCTCATTTCGCTACTCAGACAAATTTAGCAAACTGATCGAGTATTCCGGGAAAGAATCAGAACACAAGAAGTCATACTCCTCCAGCAAGAAATACGAGAAAATGAAGTGCATTAAATCGCTCTCTTTTAGCAAGAGCAAGGGCCACAACTGTAATTATCACTCAAGAGATTACAAGAAAATATTGAAGTGGAGTGATAAGTGTAAGATAGGCTTTAAACATAGAAGGCTTGTGTTTTCTTGCGGAAAAGTATAATCGTGAACATGATAAAGTCAAAGACACTCTCGACAGTTTGTGGACAAAGTGTTATTGTCATGAATGAGCGTGATAATACTCCCCTAAAACAGGTCCTTCTCGAAAACCGAAAGATAGAATGAGAAGATTTTTTTACTCCGAAACTTTCACACCTTCATGATCCGTATATCCTTCCTGATATGGAAAAAGCTGTAGAAAGAATCCTTTTAGCTCAAGAAAAAAAAGAAAGAATTATCATCTTCTGAGATTACGATGTTGATGGAGTAAGTTCAACCGCCCTCCTTTATCGTTTTCTTTGAGAGATTTGATGTGAAGTTTCTTATAGGCTCCCTCACCGAGTCCATGATGGGTATTGACTCAAAAAGTATCATTTTGATGAAATTTCTGAAAAATCCGTAAAACTCGTTATCACTGTTGATTGTGGAACGCGAGATATTGAGCCTATAAAATATGCAAAAACTCTCGGAATTGACGTCATCGTAACTGATCATCATGCAGTTCCGGAAATAATTCCTGAAGATGTTATTGCTCTCATAAACCCAAAACGGAAAGACTCAAAGTATCCATTTTCGTGACTTGCTTGAGCAGGGGTAGCCTTTAAGCTCCTTCATGCACTCGCAATACGTCTTTCTCATCATACTGAACTCCAGTGAGATACATGAGTCGTGGAAAATATTCTTCAATCATATATCGACTTAGCCTCGCTTGGGACCGTCGCTGACTGTATGCCGCTCATTGATGAAAATCGAGTCATTACAAGTCTAGGACTCAAACAAATGAAGCAAAGCAAAACCAGCGCTCTTCGGAAATTTATAGAGGGACTTGATCGTGAGGTGGAAGGCGAAGCTGATATTATTGGCTTTCAAATCGGACCCAGAATCAATGCTGCTGGTCGCATGGATTCGCCATTAAAAGCACTTCAATGGCTTCTTTCTAGCGAACAAAAAGTTGATGACTGACTTGAGGAGGTGGAGTCCCTCAATCTGAAACGTCAGGAAATCGTAAAAGAATTTAGTGAAGATGCCCTCTTGCATGTAAATGATGCCTCACCTATTCTCTTTTATTCCCATAAAAAACTTGAGCATGGAATTATTGGACTCATTGCTGGAAAACTTACAGAAGCATACCATCGTCCTGCAATCGTGCTCTGTGAGCATGATGAAAACCTTGTAGCATCCTGTAGAAGCCCTGATTGGTGTAATCTTGTTGAGTTACTTGAGGATTCAAAACAATATTTTCTACGATATTGAGGACATCGCCAGGCGGCAGGATTTACTATTGAAAAATGAGTATTTGAATCATTTCAAAATCATATACAAGAGAGATTTCATGAAAGATATGGAGATATTTGATCACTCCCACCAAAAACCCTCAGAGTCGAATCCGAAATTTTCCCAGATGAAATAACGCTCGATACACTCGCTATGATTGAGGATTTTCGGCCCTTTGGTATATGAAATCCAAAACCAAAATTCTATCTCAATAGTCTTACGGTTACAAGAGTAGATACAATATGAGACTCTAAAAAACATCTTTCCCTCTCTTTTCTTGAGCTCCCTGGAATAAAGTGCCTCCTATGGAATTATAAAAGCATTCTCAAAAACGACATTCATCCAGGGGAAATTATTTCACCAATTTTCGGACTCTCAAAGAATATATGGAAAGAAAAGTCATCTCTTCAGCTTATTATAGATACGCTTATAGAAAACTAATATCTCACTAACTCATGAAAACAATAACTTGGAACGATTTCGAATCGATTGAACTTCGGACAGGAACCATTATTCGTGTAGAAGATTTTCCCGAAGCAAAAAAACCGGCATACAAAATCTGGGCTGATTTCGGCTGAGAAATCGGAGTAAAACAATCGAGTGCACAAATCACTACCCACTACACGAAGGATGAGCTTCTAAAAAAACAAATCATTGGAGTTGTGAATTTCCCAGCGAAACAAATTGGACCATTTCGAAGTGAATTCCTCTGCACAGGATTTTACAGAGAAGATGGAAGCGTTATTTTAGCTATTCCAGAAAAGGAAGTCCCAAATGGAGCAAAGCTTGCTTAGGCAGTAAATATCTCACTCTTACTTCCTGAAGAGCGAAAGTATCTACCATCAGAAGCAAGAATAACCCCTTCCAAAAAAGGAATCTCCCTGAGAAGCTCACAAGACTCTTCATATGGCATAACACAAAAAGATGTTGCATAAGCATCCGTTGAAATACCACTTGGTCACTCAATAAATGATGCTATAACATCCGTTGCTGATTCACCCGTTTTTGGGTCAATCAGGTGATGGTTATTTCACCATTTTCTTTTTGACCCTGAGGAACAAGCAAGAAAAATGTCATCCAACAGAAGGACTCCGATTATTTCTTCAAGAACATGAGGATTTTCCAGTCAAACCTTCCATCCACCATAACCATACAAATCACCTCAAAAATCAATAAGGTAACGTGGCAGTGGTATGCTTTTCGAGTAATAATACTCATCGATCATTTCCTTAATTACATCAATAAGATACCCTTTTCCTACTCAACCAAATTCAAGGAGAATATCCCCATGAAGTTGAACAATATCTCATATTATTTCTATCTCTCGATAGTCATTGTGTTTTCCTTTATGAATAACAGATTGACTATGATTCATGATTGCACCGTACCCAAGCTCCGAGAGTCGTTTTCCAACAGTAGGATCAAAGTATCCTCAAGTCCTCTTTGAAACGTCAAGTGCATAGGTAAGCATAAATTTTGCATCATCATCGAGTGTTCATTCACGACGATGATTCAATTCATCGAGCCAATTTTCAGCCTTAAACCGCGAAAATTTATTCTCAAAATGCACGAGCCGTTTCTCAATCGATGAAAATAACTCCCCACACAAATGAGGAGTATCGATTGAAAGAGTAAGATGCGTTCCGATAGAATCGAGAGAGAATTTCTGCATTAGACTTGAACCATGGCGATAAGCTCATCTTTGAGATGAATCTTTTGCTTTTTAAGCTCAGTGAGCTCTATATCGCTCATGAGATATCCTGGGATATTACTTTCAGCCCGACCAATTTCGATATCAAGTCCCTCGTACTCTCGCAGAAGTTTCGCAAAATGATGATTTGATTTTTTAAGGTCATGGATTTTTTCTTGTAGCTCTGGGTGATCCTGAAGAAATGGGTGATGATCAAACTGCATAAAATGTGTATTGATGAAATAAATCGCGTAGAATTATATCCATTTTCTCTAAATTTGCGAACTTTTCCTGTATTTTAGAGGTACTTTTTAAGTGCATCTATTTTATCTGTTTTTTCCCAAGTGAAAAGTTCTTCATTTCTTCCAAAATGCCCATAAGAAGCTGATTTCAAATAGCGTGGCTTAAGAAGATCAAGCATAGCAATAATACCTTTTGGTCTGAGATCAAACTCTCAGTTAATAATCTCTGCAATTTTCTCATCAGAAAGTTTTCCAGTTCCATAGGTATTCACCATAAGTGAAACCGGCCTAGCAACACCGATAGCATAAGCAACTTGAACGAGACATTTTTCTGCGAGTCCTGAAGCAACAATATTTTTTGCCACATAGCGCCCTGCATACGCAGCACTTCGATCAACTTTTGATGGATCCTTTCATGAAAATGCTCATCCTCCGTGTGGTGCAGCACCACCATAAGTATCCACGATAATCTTTCGACCCGTAAGTCCACAATCACCCATTGGTCCTCCAACAACAAATCTTCCTGTAGGATTGACGAGGAACTTTGTTGCCTCTGTTATCATATGAGCTGGAAGAACTGGCTTAATAACCGTCTCAATAACAGCATCTCGAATAGTGTCATAGCTCACATCTGGGTGGTGTTGCGTAGAAACAACAACCGTGTCAATATCAACTGGCACGCCATCAACATAACGAAAGGTAACTTGTGATTTCGCATCAGGACGAAGCCATGTAAGGAGTGTTCTTCGGACTTCTGCCTGTCGTTCCATGATACGATGCGCATAGTAGATCGGCGCTGGCATAAGTGTATCTGTCTCTCGGCAAGCATATCAGAACATTAGTCATTGGTCTCATGCTCCTTGATCGAGGTCAAGCCCCTTTCATTCGTCAACACCTTGAGCAATATCTGGTGATTGTTTATCGTAACACACCATAACAGCTATACCATTTCCATCGTAGAATACATCACTCGAATTATATCCGATATCAGTAATGGTTTTTCGAGCTATACCAATATAGTCTATATTTGCAGTGGTAGTAATCTCACCCGCAAGAACACAAAGACCGGTATTCACGAGTGTCTCTGCCGCGACTCGAGCACGAGGATCTTCAGTAAGGATAGCGTCAAGGATAGCGTCTGATACTTGATCAGCAACCTTGTCAGGATGTCATTCTGATACTGATTCTGAAGTAAACAAAAATTCTGACATAGTAGAAAAATTAAGGAAAGAAAAACCCTCTCCATTTACGAAGAGGGAATAATAGCATGACAATAATTGTATTACATCTCTCCCCATAAAGGGGTAGGAAGTGGCACCGATTTTCCAATGATGAAGAAGAAACCATTTCATCACTTATAGTTGGCTGCCGGAGTACTCATAACGGGCCTAATCCCTCGTACTCGCTCTGAATGTGAGTTTGAGTATAGTGAAAGTTCTAGAAGTGCAAGTTTTTTGGATTGCAAATGAGTAAAAACAAGTATAATTTTTATATAATTTCATTTCTATGAACAAAATCTATAAACAGTGTCAGTCATGCGGAATGCCTCTCGATAAAGACCCTGGTAAGGGTGGAACACAAAAGGATGGATCTCATAGTACAAAATGGTGCTCTCTCTGCTACAAAGATGGAGAATTTACCTGAAAAGATTGCACCCTCGATGAGATGAAAAATATCGTCGAAAAAGCTCTCGAAAAAGAAAAAATGAATTGGTTCATCAAAAAAATGGCACTCTGGCAAATCCCGCACCTAGAAAGATGGAAACAGACAGATACTTCAATCCCACAATAGTAGTATTTTATGCAAACTGTCACCTTCATAACTGGAAACGCGAAAAAAGCAGAATACCTGAGTAAATATCTCGGAATCAAAGTCGAACATGAAAAAATTGAGCTCGATGAAATTCAGAGCCTTTCACTTCGAGAAATCATCGAACATAAAGCACGGCAAGCCTATGAAAAAGTAAAAAAGCCTATATTGGTCGAGGATGTCTCACTCGAATTCGTCGCCCTTAGGAGACTTCCAGGAACTTTTATCAAGTTCTTTATCGGGGAAATCCCTTACGAAGAAATCTGTCGTCTCCTCGATGGTAAAAATCGTGGAGCCGTTGCCCGATGTGCATATGGATATTTTGATGGGAATACTCTCCAATATTTTGAATGAAGCATGAATGGGGCTATATCAGACCATCCAGGAAAAGATAATGGATTTGGATGGGATAGGATTTTTATCCCTGAGTGATATACGACCATCCGTTCTGAACTCTCCGAAGAAGACTACAAAAAAGTATACCTCAAAATAAAACCTATAGAAAAACTCCGAGAATACCTCCTAACAAAATAATCAATGTTCACCCTCCCTGATATCATCAATGCTCATGCGAAAGTAAAATCCTGAGCTGACTTCCCTGCCTATGCTCGTGAGATTACAAGGATGTGAGTCACCGCATACGACGTTTACGTGACCGATGGGCGGGCGGTATATTTTGGCAATCCTGATCCCCTCAATGCTCCATGAAAATATGAGCCTCTTCTTATCTCTCTCGATATTAAAAAAGATTTTTTTATCGAAAGACTCAAGCTCCATCAAAATGGTGGAACTGATTATATGACCTTCTGCCGAGACTGCGCAGAAAGTGGCGTTGAAAAATGGACACTCGATATGAAGGCATGAACTTGCACCTACTATGATAGAAGTGGGAACGAATTAATTGTTGAACATTTTCCTAATAACTAACTATGAAAAGAGCTCTTTTAGTAATTGATTTTATCAATGAATTTGTTCATCCAGAAGGAAAAATCTCCCCACAATGAATGGGAAGATTTTGTGAGGAATTTTGAGTAATAAAAAATACGAGAAAGCTTATAGATTCATTTCGAAAAAAGAAAGAAGAAATTGTATGGATTCACATTGGCTTTCATGAAAACTATGATAACTGCTCAAAAGTATCTCCTCGATTTAAAATGATACCTGATCTTCAGATTTTACAAGAATGAACTTGGTCTGTAGATTTTATAGAAGGACTCAAATATAATCCAAATGAGAAAACTTTCACAAAAACTCAGTTAAGCGCCTTCTATAAAACCTGACTTGAAGAATATCTTGATGAAAAATGAATTTGAGAAATAATTATTACTGGTGTTGCAACCGATTTAGCAGTTTCTAGTACAGCTCGTGATGCTCATGATAGAGATATACTTACCACCGTTATTTCTGATGCTTGTGGAACGGTATCAAAAGAACATCATGAGGCAGCCTTGCTTGCCATCAGAAGGTTCGTTAGCGTAAAATCAACTTGAGATTTTTTAGATTCATAATAATAAACCATGAATAATGCCCTCACTACCTCTCGCACTCTCCATTATTCCGCAAAGACTATTTTTTCGAAGTATTCTGACCCGATATCACTGGCGCGTTGGTGGGGACCTGCATGAAATACGAACACCTTTCACTCTTTTGATTTTAGAGAGTGAGGAAAGTGGATTTTTACCATGCACTCTGATGGGCACGACTATCACAATGAATGGATGTTTCAAAAAATCGAAACCAATCACATCCTCATGAAACATGATGTTGCACCGATCTTTACACTCGAAGTACTCATCGAAGAAATAAATAAAAATGAGACTAAGATGACATGGATAGCAAGATTTGAAGATATAAACTTTTTCGAGAATGCCCAAGAATTCCTCAGAGAAAAAAATGAGGAAAATTTCGATCGACTCGAAGAAGAGATTAAGCATTATACGAGTCATGAATAAACTTCTCCTTCTTCTCACCCTCTGAATCTGCGGAACTCTTTGAGTCGTTAGTTCGAAATTTGTTCTGACAGAGATTTCTCCATGGATGCTCACGATTTTCCGCTACCTCATAGGAACTCTAGCCATCCTTCCGCTCCTCCCGAAGCTCAGAAAATATTCCTGGAAACATATAGGACTCCTTATCGTTATTTGTATGGGAATCGGTGTCAATAGTATCCTCTATGCCTACGGCATAGAACTCACGAATATCAGTGTTGCACAAGTCATATATCTTCTCACTCCTGTTTTGGTTCTTATTGGGTCTTACATATTTCTCGAAGAGCCTATTGAAAAACAAAAAATCATATGACTTATCATAGCCCTTCTCTGAGCGAGCATTATATTCATTCTTCCAAAAATCTATGGTGGGAGCCTTGCGGTAGGATCACTCCTCGGGAATACCTATATTCTTCTCGCGGTAATTTCTTATTGTGCTTATCTCATTTTTACCAAAAAATACCACTTTAGCGCCAGTGAGCTCCTTATCTGAGGAATGATTGGCTGACTCATAACATCAATTGGTTTCTGATACTATAAGTATACCCCTGGAATCAATCCTATTGAACATCTGAGTACTCTGGGTATATTTGCTATTCTCACAGCTAGTCTCGTTGGAACTGTTTTGTTCTACTTCCTTCTTCAGAAACTCATGAAGATTTCGAGTCCATTTTTTGTTGGATTTACTTCGTATGTACAACTCATCTTTACTATTTTTGCTGGAGCAATATTCTTTGGCGATCATATTAGTCTCGGATTTATCTTCGGGAGCATGCTGACGATATATGGAGTTTACTATATACAACAAAAAAAGAAATAACTTGCTTTTTATCCTCCCATCGATATCCTAAAATAGTTTACTAAGTTAACTATTTTTTATGCATAAACTCATCGTGACCGCTCATCCAAGTAGTAATGGCTTTACCCACAAAATTGCCGAGAAGATTGCTACTCTCTCGAAAGAAAAATGAGATAGTGTAGAAATCTTTGATCTCTATAAAACGGAGCTCACTCAAGACTTTCTCCGGTTCGAGGATCCAAAAGCATTCGGCGATGATGCCACTACAAAAAAAATTCAAGAGAAAATACTCAGCGCAAATGAGCTCATTTTCATTTTTCCTATTTGGTGGGGAGATGCTCCTGCAATTTTGAAAAACTTTATCGACTGTAACTTTCGTTCTGGTTTTGCCTTTCGCTATGAGAATGGAAAACCCGTAGGGCTCCTCAAAGGAAAAACTGCACGAATTATCGCCACCTCAGGATGACCTGCCTTCTTCTATAAGCTCTTTCTCCATATCCAGCTCCTCTGGAACCTGAATCGTATTAGTTTTTGTGGCATCAAGCAAAAATCATTTACCGTATTTGGAAATATGGAAGATCCCAAAACAGATAAGGAGGCTCACTTGAAAGCACTCGAAAAACTTGTATAGTGCCCTGTATGTGATTTGAGAAACAACACCTCATCAATGAGCTTTTTCGATTTGTAGCCCTACTCGAAAGCTCATGAGATTTTATCTTTACTCCTGTTGGACTTACCGTAAAAACGTATGCGGTACTCTATCTAATTTCTACAGGAATTGATACCTCAAAAAAACTCCTTGCATGAACCTACGGAACTAAACCAAATATGACGAAAAAGCTTAAATATCTTGAGGAGCACGGATTTATTTGACGAAACATTGACCCTGATGACAAACGAGTCATCCACTTTCATCTCACTCAAAAGTCCCAAAATGCACTCAGAAAAATTACCCCTACATATGAGCATGCACTTTGAGATATTTTTGAGTGAGTTACTTCGAATGACATAGAGGGCGTGCAACGAACTATTTCGAAATCAAGTGATATACTTGTGGAAATTCTCTCTCGAAAAAAATCCTGCTGACTCATGAATGCTCGTGAAATATGATAATTTAATATTTTTTCCATGTCTTTCTTTGTCACCTTAGATTCCCTTGAATACCCTCTCGTAAAAAGTCTCCAAAATCTCGATGGAACCTTGCTCGATGCATTCTCTTTTTATGTGAGCAATATTGCCTTGATGATTGGAGCATTTGGCATGATTATCATATTCATGATCTACAAAAAACATCGACTCTGGAAGCCACTCCTTTTTGCTCTCATCATCTCAGGAATAACGAGTTATCTTGTTAACGAATGAATCTACAAAATGCTTCTTTCAGAAATCGGGATATTTCGTCCTCGCCCGTGGACGATACACCCTGACATACTCGCTATTGGGCATGCTTTTCGAGATTCATCTTTTCCATCGAGCCATATGGCATTTACGACTTTACTCGTAATAATTGTCACCTATTTCGAGAAAAGATTTCTTCCTTTTGGGATATTTCTTATACTCCTTATGTGACTTTCTCGAGTTCATAACGGCATGCACTATCCGAGTGATGTTATTATCGGAACAATCATGGGAATCATTTATGCAGCTATCTGAATCTGGATTATGAAAAAATTCAGACTTGAGAAAAAATATTGGTGGGAAAAACTCATGAGATAATTTCTTAGGCATTAAGAATATTGACATTTTATAAATTTATATTAAATTGATTTATAAAAATTCAATGGACACTCTTCTACCGAGCCAATTGGCCACACCAAATACGCTGCCTTACATAGTTGAAATATCGGATTTCATAAGAAGACGTGTTATTGATTGTCTTCTAAAATCTGGTTTATCAATGGTAAAATGCTATGATATCCTCCACCAGATACATTTCTTGAACGAAGAAAAAGCTCTAGATTTCTGAAATGATGAGTATCATCGCAACCACGATACTTGTCTTTCTGTTCGAGAACATGATAGTATGAGCTTATTACCAGCATTCTACTTACATGAAGTTTATAGGAGTGTATTTGAGTGCTTAGATCAAACAGTTATTGATTGAGATTTTTTTGACTATCTAACCATATTTGGCATGTTACTCACACTCTGTCATGTGCCTCACGATGGAGCAGGAAGAACAAACGAGGATTTTCTTGTATTATTTTGTAGAAAAAATAAACTAGATTTAACTTTCTCAAGAAATGGTTACAGGGAAAATGGAGATAGGAGCTGACTCGTTCATAAGCGATTGCTTGATTTTAAAATGTTTCTTGCAGAAATTACAAATCTTGACACATCTGCAATTGAACTCAGCCCAGAAAGGGACTTGTTAATTTCAAAAGTATCAAAACCTTACACAAAAGATAGATCTGATATAGCAATGAGAAAAGCTAATGATGTTGATTTTATAAAATACCAATTACAAAAATATCAGGCAGCCAAAATGTTTTTGGCAGCTCTGAAATGACAGATTCCTTTAAATCAAATAAAAACTGCATTTCCCGAATCTTTCAAGGCTTCTCGAGAAACAATAATAAGCTGAACGAAGCGGGAATATGAATATTTATCCTAAATTTTAATTATGCCTAAACTTACCGTATCTATCGTAGTTAATGCTCCTCTCGAAACTGTATGGAATGCGATGTGGAATCCAGAACACATCATCCATTGGGGATTTGCTGATGAAGCAACCTGGCACTGCCCATGGGCTCGAGGTGAATCACCAGTAGTGGCTGGAATATTCACGACCCGTATGGAGGCTCGCGATGGATCTTTTGGATTTGACCTCACGGCGAAGTACACTGAAGTCACTCCTATGAAATCAATGAGCTACACCCTCGGTGAGATGAAAGAATATTTTCTCGATGCAGGACGTGTTGTCGATGTCACATTCGAGGAAACGCCAGAAGGCGTGAAGGTTACTGAGGTATTTGATGCAGAAGAGATTCATCCAGAAGATATGCAGATTGCTGGATGGAGTGCTATCCTAGCGAATTTTAAAAAGCATGTAGAGTCACTCTAATTTTTTCATGAAATACGTTGCCTTCCTTCGCGGTATCAATGTTGGTTGAAACAAAAAAGTTGAGATGACTCGTCTCAAGTCCTGTTTTGAAGCGATGGGATTTGAGGAAGTATCAACCTACATCAATAGTGGGAATATGATTTTTGAATCTAAAAATGATGACTTTAGCAAGATTGAGAAACAACTTAGTGAAACGTTTTGATTCGAAATTCCTACGATTATTCGCTCACAATCGTATATAGAAAATCTCGTAGAAAAAATACCAAGTGAATGGCAGAATAATAGCGAACAAAGAACTGATATCCTCTTTCTCTGGAAAGATGTTGATACGAAAGAATCATTAAATGAAATCAAACAAAATCCTCTCGTCGATACTCTCACCTATCTGCCATGAGCCATCATCTGGCATATCGATAAGGCTCACTACCAAGAGAGCAAGATGCGTGACTTTATCGGAACAAAAGTCTATAGAAAAATGACTGCGAGAAATGTAAATACGGTAAGAAAAATTCGTGAACTCATGTAAACTCTTTTTCTATATGAACTTCTCTGACACTTACATATCAAATACCCCCTCTGAGAGACGTGAAGCACTCACAAGGATTCGTGATATCCTCAGAGATACGCTCACACCACTCGGATTCGATGAGTGTGAAAATTATGGCATGATTGGGTATGTTGTCTCTCATTCGAAGTATCCAAGTGGATATCACTGCAATCCAAAGCTCCCCCTTCCATTCGTCGCTCTCGCCAATCAAAAACATGGGATACACCTCTATCACATGGGAATATATACTGATTCAACGCTCCTCAAATGGTGGGAAGATGAATATAAAAAACTCGATATCTGAAAGCTCGATATGGGAAAAAGCTGTATTCGTTTCAAAAAAATCGAAAAAATTCCCTACCATCTTATTAGTGAACTTATGAAAAAAATGGATGCAACAGAATGGATTAGACATTACGAAAGAGAGTACAAAAATTAAATATATCATACGATGCATCTGTTATCGGTTTGCAAAAGAGTGAGAAGTCGTATAATACCACAGTTTACTTTTTCACTTTTTTCTTATGCAAGGACTTAACTGGACGATGATCATCATTTCTACACTTGTGAGTTTCGGTATCGGCGCGGTCTGGCATGGTCCAATTTTCGGAAAACTCTGGATGAAGATCCATCATGGTGAAAAGAAATTCACAGATGCAGAAATGAAAGAATCCATGAAGGGTATGTGGAAGCTCCTCGCGACTGAATTTATCGCTTCCCTGCTTATCATCATCGGACTCGCATGCGTTATCCGCGCCATCCCAGAGTATTCTGGCATGCAGACTGCATTTATGGTATGGCTTTCCTTTATCGTAACGACGATGACTTCGACCGTAATCTGGGGAGGGGATGCAAAAAAATGGATGTGTACAAAAGTAGCCGTTTCAGGCTCTGCTCGTCTCCTTTCGCTCCTCATCGCAGGATACCTCCTCACCATGTAATCTATGAGTGAAATCGATACATATCTCGAGAATATCGACAAGAGTGAAGAAAGGAAAGCTCTCGAAAATCTCAGAAAAATAATCCTCGAAATCCTCCCTGATGCAAGTGAATGCATCTCCTATGGGATGCCTGCTTTTCGCGTTGGGAAAGAATGTGTTGCTGGCTTTGCGAAATTTAAAAATCACCTCTCATTCTTTCCATTTTCTGGATCTACGCTTTCTTTTTTCGAGAAAGAACTCAAGGAAGAATGATTTACTTGGACCAAATCGGGAGTGCACTTTACTCCAGAAAAACCTATTCCAAAAAGCCTCATCGAAAAGATAATTCAAAAACGTATTACGGAATAACAATATTTTATAATTTTTTTATGGCACAACTCTATATCAATCTCCCTGTCACCAATCTCCCGCAAGCGACAGCATTCTATGAAGCTCTCGGATTTACGAAGAATACTGACTTCTCGAATGATGATGCCTCTGCGATGATCTGGGATGATACACTCTCTGTCATGCTTCTCACTCCAGCATTTTGTGCGAACTTCCTCGGGAAAAAAACTATATCCGATGCTCATACGACAACCGAAGTTCTGAATGCTCTCCAATTTGATTCTCGTGAGGCGGTCGATACTTTTTTCGATAAGGCAATCACAGCAGGCGGACAGAAGACAATAGACGCTTACGATCATGGATTTATGTATGGTCGTGATTTCGAGGATCTCGATGGTCATATCTGGGAAGCATTTTGGATGGATGCGAGTGCAATGCCGAAAGAATAAGTTTGTGAAACAATCTATTATTAATTTATCTATTATTATGAAATCTACCTATATAGATGCCTTTGTCCTCGTTATCCCGAAAGATAAAGTCGAGAGATACCGAAAAATGGCCACCGATGGATGCAATGTATGGATGAAGTTCGGAGCTCTCTCCTACCGAGAATGTATGGGGCATGATATCTCTGGACCTCAGGAAGAAGGTATGGAATCACTCCCATTCGGCACACTCGTGAATCTCAAAGACGATGAAACCGTCTGGTTCTCCTATATCGAGTACGAGTCGAAGGAGCACCGTGACGAAGTGAACAAAAAAGTGATGGCTCATTGGAATGAGAAATTCCAGGAAAATCCTGATGCCATGGCCGAATATGGTGATGTCCTCGATATGAAACGAATGTCTACGGGAGGATTTAGTATAGAAGTAAGTAGTGACTAGATCTATGCAAAACACCAAGATCTTCCACATACCCTTTGCCACCGTCTACCCACTCTATATCACGAAAGTGGAACGCAAGTGACGGACGAAAGCTGAACTCGATGAAGTCATCGAGTGGCTCACGGGATATGATGCAGCGTGACTCGAGAAGGTACTCGATGAAAAAGTCGACTTCGAGACCTTTTTCGGGGAAGCAAACCTCAATCCTGCTCGCACTCTCATCACGGGTACAATCTGTGGATACAAAATTCAGGACATGGAAGATGGACTCATGAAGGAAATCCGCTACCTCGATAAGCTCGTGGATGAGCTCGCGAAGGGGAAGGAGATGGGGAAAATACTCCATATACCGTGAATTTAGATGATTTTTCATTCACTTTCATTATATAAATTGAAATACGATATAAAATAAAGATAATCACTTTACTTTTTACACTCTTTCTATGGAAATCTCTGTTTATTCTACGATTCTTTCGGTGTGAGTCCTCTCGATTCTCAGTTTGACTCTTCTCTCCATGATAGCGTTTATCGTATCGAAAAAGGCTCGAACAGCACTGGCAAAAGTTGATTATTTTCTCTTTATGAAAGTAATCGGTACGATCGCTATCCTCTCGACCACATTTGCGATGACCTATCAGCTCTACTATGAGCTCCCGGTATGTATCCTCTGTTGGTGGCAGCGGATTTTTATCTTCCCGATCGATATCATCATCATCGTCACTCTCTGGAAAAAAATACGAGGCAATCATATCATCACATGACTCCTCTCTCTCGGATGACTCTTTTTCGCCTGCTACCACTACTATTACCACTTCATCGGATGGGTTTTGAAGCTCCCGGTATTTCTCCCCTGCGAACAGGGTGGCCTCCTCCCTGCCTGTACGGACCATAACGGAGTTCTCACATTTGGCTTCGTGACAATCCCTCTCATGGCACTCATTGTCCTGCTTGCTATGGCATGGATCTCGTTTCTTGCTTCAAGATTAAAAAACTAAATGAAATCCCAAAAGCTCTTCCCTCATATCCTCACCAACACCGCCATCGCAGGATTCACGAATATGCTCCTCTGGTTTGCAATCACCTTCTGGTCGTATCTCACGACCCACTCCGTCTTCGTCACGGGAGTGCTCGGAGGATTTTATCTCGTGCTAAATCTCCTCTCTGGTCTCTGGTTCGGCTCACTCGTCGATCACCACAGGAAAAAGTTCGTCATGCTCGGCTCGTCCGTGGTATCACTTTTTTTCTATAGTATAGGATTCATGATGCTTATCCTCCTCCCTACCCAAACCTGGGGGGACATATCGAGTGCGTGGCTCTGGGTATTTATCCTCGTATCCATGCTCGGGATCGTGGTCGGCAATATCCGCATGATTGCCCTCTCGACCATGGTCACCATGCTCATCCCTGAGGAGGGTCGAGCGAAGGCGAATGGGCAGATCGGAGTCGTGAATGGACTTACCTTCTCGGTGGTATCCGTGTTCTCAGGACTTATCGTCGGAAGACTCGGGATGGACTGGGCAGTGGGAATCAGTATCGCCTCGATGATCGCGGTCATAGTCCATCTCATGACACTCCATTTCCCAGATGAATCGCACCTTGACGACCGACACGAAGATGAGAAAAAAATCGATATCAAGTGAACGATAAAGGTCATCTCTGGGATTTCCTGACTTTTTGCGATGATATTCTTCGCTATGTGGAATAACTTCCTCGGAGGAGTCTTCATGGCACTCATGGACGCCTATGGACTCTCGCTCGTATCAGTCGAGGTCTGGGGTATCGTGCTCGCCATCACGAGTATCGGATTTATCATCGGGGGGTCGTTCGTCGCGAAGTTCGGACTCGGGATAAATCCTGTGAAGTCTCTCCTTATTATCAATCTCGCAGCGTGGATTCTCTGTATCATCTTCCCCCTCAAGGCATCTATCTGGTTCGTCGGAGTTGGATTTTTCCTCTGGATGATTATCGGACCAATTGCGGAAGCATGCGAGCAGACCATACTTCAGAAAGTCGTCCCCCTCGAACGACAGGGTCGAGTATTCGGATTTGGGCAATCGATGGAGAATATCGCTTCTCCGCTCACGGCCTTTCTCGTCTGACCACTCACGCAGTTCCTCGTCACTCCATGGGTGGCAGGTGGTGGGATGGACCTGATCGTGTGAGAGTGGTGGGGTACAGGAAGTGATCGCGCGATTGCCGTGGTCTTCGTCGTAGCCTGACTTCTCGGTATTGGCATGACACTCTTTGCATTTCTCTCTCGGAGCTATCGCGCGCTTTCGAAGAGTTATCTCGGATAATACAAATGCAAAAACGCCCCCTCGTGAGGGGCGTTTCTTTTTTTGGTGCTCACCCACATCGTGATGAAGGGGGTGAGTCGATAGGTCAGCGAATGACCAAGACGGGCGTGTTGTACGACACCGTTACTTGATCGGGCGGATCGCCGAAGGTGATACGGTCGAAGGCAAATCCGAATTGATCACCCACGTACCAGCCCGTACCAGGCCGATAGAAGATGATCTCGAATCGACTCGGAGACCACGGACTCCAGCCATTGGCAATCGAACGCAGCCGATAGATGTCGAGGATCACGGGCCCTGCTGAAGGGATGTAGTACGGGGTAGTGGTGTTGGCCTCTCCGCAGTATTGGCTGGACCCGATTTCTCGGGCACAGACGACCATCCCGGAATGGGAATTGGTCAGCCCCCAGATTCCGACAGAGATACTGTCGGGAGGGAGTTCTGCGCCACCAATTTCGATGCGGACCACCCCGATTTGCCCGAGGAATCCCGAACCGATGACTCCCACTTGGGGAGCCTCGAATGTATCGGAAGTTGTTCCACCGCCACAGGCAGCGAGGAGTGCGATCAGGAACAAGGCAATCAGACGACGGATCATGGGTTCTCCTGGAACGGTTGAAATGAATCACTCCTCTGTTTTGGTGGAGTGGATGTGTTTGTATTAATAAATTAATTAAAATTTAAATTTTGTCAATATTCAAATGGGAAATTGTTCGAGAAGAAATAGGGTAATGTAAGAATAAATAGTAAAAATACCGATTTTATAAATACCCCCGTTTACTTGTATTCTATCAAATGATATAGGAAAAAATATCTTAGCTATCTGTGAAGACTCTCTGAATATCAAGTGAAAATTTCGTAGAGGGGCTTTAATTTATAAATTTTTAAGCTATACTCTCTTTCGCATATTCTTAACTTTTATACTTATGCAAAAGTTTCTTTCTATTGGTGTTGTCTCTCTTATTGCGCTCTCTACACTCACTCCTTTTGTTCAAGCAAGTGAAGGTACACCGAGCCTTTTAAGTACTGGTTCAGCTGGTAGTGGAAAGACTGTTGATTTTACATGTATTCGTTCTGCAGTAGCAACTCGCGAATCATTAGTTCGATTGGCTTACAGTAATCTCTCTGCTGCATATCTCGCCGGACTCGATGTTCGAGCAAAGGCTCTCGATGCAGTATGGTCTACAGCTGATAGAACTGAACGTAAGACTGCTCGCGAAGCTGCATGGTCAGCTTGGGATGCTACAGCAAAGTCTGCACGTCAAGCATTCCGCACAGCACGAAAAGCTGCATGGGATACTTTCCGAGCAAGTGCGAAGGTATGTAAGACTCCTTCTACTGAGCTTGAATCTCCTATGGCTCAAATTCTCGATGTTCAATAGTCCATAAGTATTCCCCTCTCACGAGGGGATTTTTTATTTATGAAAAAAGTTGTTTTATTTTTCTTACTTCTATGCATTCCCTCTTATTCTTTGGCTCTAGACTTTAGAGATACTGAGCTTTCATTTTATAGAGATTCCATAAACACTCTCTTGAATGAAGGAATCATCACATGATATAGTAATGGGAAATTCTGACCTGATAATACAATCACTCGAGCAGAACTACTGAAAGTCTTACTGCGAAGTAAAAATATTAATAGTGAGAATCTTGATAAAGATATCGAGTGTTTCAAGGATATCAAGCGATCTATGTGGTATCAGCCATACGTCTGTGAAGCAGTAAAACTCGGGGTAGTAAAAGGTTTCTCCGATGGAACCTTCAAACCAAACAGTCCAGTAACTGTCATAGAAGCGCTTGCTATGTCTCTACGACTCTATGGTATTGCTCCGGAAAATGGAAGTCCCTGGTATACAACCTATCAAAATCTCGCTGGTGCCAATAATATTCTCGATACATCGAGTTACAATATACACACTCTTATGACTCGAGGAAAAGCAGCTGATATGATACTGCGTATAAGAGAATATAGTAAGAATAAAAATCCTCTCACGAATATCTCAAAAGGGTGTACCAATACAAACCCTCTCACGAGCGGAACTTATCAAGTTATTGTAGGAGAAAAGACTCGAAATTATATACTCTCAGTTCCAAGAAGCTATTCGAGCACAAATCCAGCAAAATTTATTATTGCCATTCATGGGCGTACGAATAGTAATCTCATGGTGCAAAATTATATGTGACTCGAAAATAAAAGTGATTTTATAGTTGCTTATCCTGCATGACTTCCAAATGGAAATGCTTATAGTTGGTCAAATGAAGAAAATATCAACTTTGTCGATACAATCCTACGTGATGTAACTGATAAACAATGCATAGATCGTGATAATATTCATATAGTAGCACATTCTCTTGGAGCATGGTTTGCATCGAAACTTGCCTGTACTCGGGGAGATATTTTTCGTTCCATGTCGATTGTTGGGGGAGGAGGTTATAGCTCAATCTGCAACAACACTCCGACGGCAGCTCTCATCTATCAAAATGAGAACGATACACTCTCTCCACCAAGTACTGCTCGTGCAACTGAATCAAAAATGAAATCTATCAATCTTTGCGGAAATGAAAAGGAGACAATCCAGATAGGGAATATTTCTTGTGAAAAGTGGAAAGATTGTTCGAGTGGAAATCCTGTTATTTATTGTAAGGGATATTCAGCATATTGAGGAGACCCTCATAGTTGGCCGATAGGAGCTGGGGATACAATGACTGAATGGATAAGAGGATTATAGAAATTCATTTTTAAAAAATACCCACATCTGTGGGTATTTTTTACTATTTTTCAAACAATTCTTTATACTTCCCATATCCCTCTTTCTCGAGATCTGCCACAGGCACAAACCTAAGTGCGGCAGAATTGATACAGTATCTGAGTCCTCCAGAACCACTCGGACCATCATCGAAGACATGACCAAGATGCGATCCGCCCGTACTTTTCACTTCAGTACGAATCATCCCGAATTTGTCATCAGCATGTTCACTCACGAGCGCCTCATCGATTGGACGGGTAAAACTCGGCCATCCTGTTCCAGAATCGAATTTATCAAGAGAAGAAAAAAGTGGTGTCCCATCGACGATATCGACATAGATCCCTGCTTCGTGATGATCCCAGTATTCATTGTCAAACGGTTTCTCAGTACCACCCATCTGCGTCACTTCATACTGGAGAGGGGTGAGTTTCTCAGAAAGCATGTCCTTCGGAGAAAGTGTCTCGTCGAGGATATCTTTCAGGTTCGATTTCCCGAGCCAACGCTTATACATTTTCCCTGTGGTATCGATTTGTACCCAGCTTGATTGCGAGAGGATGCTATATTTTTTCTTGAGTTCGGTCGCCGTGTCATAGTCCACCTTGAGTATTATCACATCACTCGGAAGGTTTCATTCACTGATTTGTTTCTCGAAATTTCGACAGGTCGGACACCAATCCGCATGAAAAAAGAGAAGAATTTTCTTATCCTTGAGCGTCGGAAGAATCGTCGCATCATAGTCTCGGTACTGGGAGAGGGTCGCGCCGACTTCACCATTTTTCTCGATGAATCCTGCTCGTCCACTTCCCTTTTTGTAGAGACTATACCTGAAAGCGGATTTTTTATAGTAGTCCTGGTGATATTCCTCGGCTGGAAAAAAGGTCGTAAACGGAACCGTTTGCACCGCAATCGGCTTATCATACTTTTTTGAAGCTTCGAGGGTTGCTTTCGCGGATTCGATGACAGATTTCTCTTCATCATTTTGGTAGTACGCCGCCGTCGTATAGCGAAATCCGATATCAGCGAATTGCCCATCAGCCTGGGTCGGATCTATCTGCGTGTAGAAGAGATCCACGAGAGCCGCGAAAGATATCAGCTCAGGATTATACTTCACTTCGACGGCTTCTCGGTGCCTCGTCATGCCGCTCGAGACGGCATCATAATTGGCATCACTCGCATCCCCTTCGGCGTACCCGGAAACCGCCTCGATGACGCCGGTCTGTGCTTCGAAAATCCCTTCCATACACCAGAAACAACCTCAGGCAAAATAGGCATGAGAAAAAACACTCTCTCCTAATGGGACAGAGGAAGAATTATTATGATTTTCCATATTCTTTGGATTTAAAAAATAGAAGATTCATCCGAGTAAACCAATTATTACAAGAATAAAAATTTGCTTGTGGAAATGTTTTGGTTCCGATGTTGGAGTGTATTTCATAGAATGAGTTGATTATATCCATGAGGATTCTGAGTTCTTCTCAGAATCCCGAGGATACAACAAAACTAATTCAATACTTCAGCTACATTTCGTGCCCCTATCTTTTTGGATATGAGATTCATATCTTTATCGATAAGTACGGTCGTATGCTGTGAGGTGACGCCATACTTTTGCTTCATCTCCGCACTCGTATCATAGTCGACTTTGACGATGAGGGCATCGCTTGGAATGCTTGAAAGTTCTGCATTAATGGATTTATCAAGAGCCTTACAAGTCGGACACCACGTCGCGTGGAAAAAAAGTGCTACCTTCTGACCGCTTGCGAGGGCCTCTTTCACTTTTGTTTCATCAAAGTTCATATATCCTGTTGGCTTCATCATTTTTGCTTCTGGTGCAACTGGGACTTCTGGTTTCATATTATCTTGCATCATATCACCAGGCATCGAGTGATCCATCATCATACTACCACTCGCGTCCATCATCTTCATCGTATCTTCATGCATCTTTCGGATTTTTGCTGTTTCATCAGCACCGAGTGTTTTTCAGGCAAAAACATGAGCCGGAGTATTCATATCCTTACAAACGACGACCGTCACATCGTAGGATGGTGAATAGTACCAGTCTTCATCCCCCATCATCGCAAGTATCTCAGGATCTCATCGTTTGATGCTCTTGGTGAGAATGAGATCTGGATAGAGCGTCTTTACGATATTCATCTCGTCATTTTTCATGGCTTTGACGATAGCTTCTGTCTGTGCAAATTTCGCAGCCGCATCAGCTGGGGCAGATAGCACCTCCGTGACAGAAGGAGTTGGGGGTCTTTCTACCTGAGTTGTGACGTCCTTCTGAGAAGTACAGCTTGCGAGCAAGGTGATACTCGCGAGGAGAAAAAATATTTTCATAAGAAAAAAGTTAGAAAAAATGAGAAGAAATCTCAAGACAAGGAAGCATGCTTCCTTCCACTTGAAACGTCTACCAATCCATCACTGAATCAAATATCGTCTGTTCCCACACACTCACATCGAACCTCTCAAGTACCCATGTTTCGACTTTTTTATCAAATCCCGCGATAATCGCGACTCCTATAAGGAGAAATATAACTCCTAGGGAACGCTTGAACCATCCCTTTTCATCCGCGATTCCTCGAAAACGGGCAATTATCGACCTTCAAACGACCGAAATGAGGGTAAGCATAAGAGAGAGCCCGAGGGCGTAGATGAGCGTATAGCAAATCCCTGCGATGAGTGATACGGGAAATACGGTCGCAAGGAGGAAGGCATAGGTCGGTGAACAAGTCGAGAATACTGGACCAAGTGCTACCCCCGTTGCGATAGCCCTCATAAGAGGATTCCTTATGTCTTGAACTTTATCGAGTGAGGTATTTGAACGACCGAGTCCGAGACGAGTCACGACCCATACCCACCCATGTGGGAAGAAGTAGACGAGCCCGAGCGCGATAAGAATCCCTCCAGAGAGCACCTTCCAGAAGGATGGTGGAATCGAGATAAGTGTGGTCGTTGCCTTCAGGATGACCGTAAAGAGGACAACCGAGAGAGCGAGTGAGAGCGTCACCATGTAGGGATACCACCTCTGCCGCTCAGTGAGTGAGCCTGCGAGGACGACTGGCAATACTGGCAGGACGCAGGGAGCAAGGATGGTTAAAACACCCGCAAAGAATGCAAGAAAAAATAGTGTCATACGTGTAAGTTATAGAACCTGAGCGAGGGATCGGAAATGTGCAAAAACAAGAAGGTCGAGGAAGGAAAAATTTTTCGATAGGAGCTTACTTTTAGGGTAAGTAACTGAGAAATAATTTTTTCTGACGAAGAGATTCAAAGTTTTTGCACATTTCCTTATTTCATATACATCGAGAGGATAGAGATAATCCCTTGTACAAATGGATCGCTCTTATCGAGTGAGTACTCGACTTGCTTCCAGGTTCTGTGCTTCCTGAGTATTCCCGCATCGTACATCTTCGCGAGGTACTGGGAAGTCTGTGATGGAGTACAGTTCGTGAGGCGACCTATTTCTCAGGAAGGGAGAGAATCTACTCGAAGGAGGAGGTAGATGATTTCGAGTCGGCAGTCAGAAGCGAGTGCGCCGAATACATCTGCCATTTCCCCGAGCATATCCTCTTTCTCAAACATCTCTTTTTGTATTTGCTCAAGTGGAGTCATAGTATCTTTGGATGTGATCACTTTATCATTTTATGAAATAATGAAATGAAAGCAAGTTATTTTTTCTGGGATACTATTAATATAATATAAAGAATGAGTGCCGTACTGAGTAGAAAGAAAAAATCACCAACAGAAAATCGAAAAAACCCTGAACGAGAGAGTATTAAAAATGAAAGAATGAACCCAAGGATTGCCGAAAGAATAAAGGATACTCAAAAAATACCCATTCTAACTCATCGAAGTGAAGTTTGTATCTCTTTTTTATTCGCTCAAAAGAGATGATAGAGTTTATGTTTTATTTCTTCGATTGGTCTCAGTCGGGTAAAGAAAGATATAATTGCCCCGAGTGCGAAGAGAGATACTATAGCGAAGAAGAGTCCGATAATCGAGAAGACTTTCGCAGAAATGTCTCTCACGATCTTGAGGACACTTTCGATATCGATGAAGGTCACGTGCGGTCAGGAAGCAGCAAGAACAGACTTTTTCCATGCTTCAGTATCTGGAGCATTGTCCGCGAGAAAGTAGGTGCGCGGAGCATTTCTGAACTCGTTTGGATCAAAAGAAAAATAGAAAAATGGTCGGAATCCTTCACGGATGGATTCGCGGATATTTGCCACCGTGAGCGTAACCTCTCGCCCCGAGAGGAGGAAGGTCACTCGATCTCAGATGGAGAGGTTCATGCGTTTACTGAAGTCATTATCGATGGATACTTCTCACTTCCCTATCACTTTCTTTCAGGAGAGGATACGATTCTCGAGAGGGGTGGTCGTGATATTGAACTCTCTCGTGAATTCCCCACTCACTCGATCGGTCGAGAAGTGTTTTTCCAGAGTGTTTCCATTTATCTGTATGACGCGAGCTCTGAGGATATCATACATGAGGGAATTTTCACTCTTGAGGGCTTCGATTTTTTCCTTATCCCCTTCGAGGATGTTAATGGCGTAGATATTGGCAGTATTCGTCGAGTCAATCTGAAGTTTCGATCGAAATGCAAGGGAAAAACTCACAAAAACGAGGAAAAATACTGTGATAGAGACGAGAGAAATCGTAATCGGGATGGTCGGAGTGAGGGGTCGCACAAGAGTACGAATCGCGTCATAGAAAGGAAAATATCATCCTCTGAGTCACTTCGAAAGTGAAAAAATGGCTCGATAGATGAGACCGAGGAGATATCCGAAGATAAGAAAGAACAGTGCAGCTCCAGCTCATACAAAGAGGGAGAATTTCCAGTCAGAAAAAAGAAGAAAGAGGACAACGAGTCCGAGGAAAAATGGGAGGAGTCGATCGAGGACGAGATAATTAAAAATGAACGATTTGAGTCCTTTAATTGTTCATTTATTTTCATCTTTCCCGAGCTTCCACCAAATAGGAAACCACGCCATTACCACGAGAAGAAGGAGGAGGATAAGAGCCTCTGGTATAGTAGCTATATAAAAGGTAAAATCACTCGCCTCTGGAAAGCTGCGAATCATAGTAAGAATCACATATGAAAATCCGATCGATACGAGAAATGAGAGCGGAAAAATAGATCCATAGAGCCAGAGAAGGAGCATCTGCTCTCGCCTCCGAGTAAGTCCGAGGATTTCGACGACACGGAGAGTACGAGCGAGGCTCTCATAGAATCCTTCATGAGCGGAGCGGAGAATTATGAATGCAAAAATACTTGAGACAAGGAGGATGAGCGTGATATAGTCAGTAAGTGCGTCGACGGTATCGAGATTTCTCTCCGTTCGCTCTTCGAATGTACGCACTCTATAGATATTTTCTGGGAGTACTTCTTTGATTTTTTCAGCAATAATCTTCGTCCTTCATTCATCTCTAAACGAGAGGAGGAGATCCTGATCGAGTCGAGATCAGGAAGAAAGGAGCGAAGATCCGAGGAGGAGTTCACTCGGGAGAATAAGGAGATGATTCTCTGTTCCGAGAGAAAATCCGAGGTCACTCGATTCCTTGATCGAGTGAGTAATTTCGAGGAGCCTGCCATCAAGGGTGAGCTTCTCACCACTCGCGAATTTCTCGATGAGTCCAGGAGTGGCCGCGACACGAGGAAGACTTCCTCACTCTCTCAGAGGATCTGTTTCGAGTATTCCCCGCTGTGGATAACTCCCACTATAGGCGACAACCTGGAGGAGTCAGGTCTTCCCTTCACGATCAAAAAGGGTCGTCGAAAACTCTCTCCTTTCACTCACCTGAAATTGCTCTCATACGAGAAGCGGTGCAATCATCGGGAAAATATCCCCACTCGCATAACTGCGCACTGAGATACGAATATCAGCTCAAAAGAGGGGTTTTGTTTTCGAAATCACAAAAGCATCAACATTCGTCGTAACCTCTCTGAGCGTGAGAAAACTCGTGCCAGAAAAGATGAGAACAAGAAAGAGAACGAGTATAGATCGCCAATTCGAAAGGATAATGCGAGTGAAGAGGGTATACATATTTATTTATCTTTCATTAAAGTACCTCATGAAAGTCGAAAAATAGCATCTGCATGGCTCGCGACTCATGGATCATGAGTAATCATAATGATGGTATTTTTTGTTTCCTCATGGAGATCTCGGATAAGGCTCATGATTTTTTCTGCATTTTTTTCATCAAGATTCCCCGTTGGCTCATCTGCAAAGAGAAACGGAACTTTAGAAACAAAGGCTCGAGCGATAGCGACTCGTTGCTGTTCCCCTCAAGAAAGCTCATTCGGATAGCGATTCCCCTTTCATTTCAGTCACACTTTTTCAAGTATTACTTCCGACTCGTATCTCCTTTCTGCTTTAGAGATATCCAAAACGAGGTCGATATTTTCACTCACGGTAAGATTCGGAATGAGCTCAAAGGCCTGAAAAATAAAAGCAATATGCTTTCCGCGATATTCGGTCATTGCATCGCGAGTAAAATCAGTAATGTTTGTATCAGAAAGATATATTTCTCAGGCATCTGGACTTTGTATCCCTGCAATAAGCGATAAAAGAGTAGATTTTCCAGCTCAACTTGCCCCCATGAGAGCAACCCACGATCATTTTTGGATTTCCCAAGAAAGATCTTGAAAAAGCTCTACCTTTTCACCCCTTGAAATATAGGTTTTTGCAATATGCTTCAGAGTAATCATAGTTTAAAAAATCATTTTAAGAGAAATACATCCATCTCAAATCATCCCATCCCGCCTATAGCTATAGTAATAAGCTTTCGTAAGAGTATCTGCTCCGTGCGAATAAATATTTTCTCTTTTTATCCCCATTAAAATAAGGTCATCAACAAGATAGGCTTCTATATCAAAATAAAACTTATCATTAATCTTTTCTATATACGTTTCTGGGAAATTTATAAAAAAGTCCTCGCGCACTTCATATGAGTTCTTCTGAATATGTGGACCAATATACACCTTTAATTCACTAAGGGGAGTATTTTCAAAAAATGGAACTACATTTCTAATAATATGAGCTTTTGTGCCACGCCATCAGCTATGAACTGCGGCAATTTCACCCCTTCACATAAAAAGAATAACAGGACAGTCAGCAGAAAGTCCGCCAATACTCACATTAGGAATTTTGGTATATATACCATCCACTCCTGAAATTCTCTCATCTGGTTTTCCGTGAAATTCTACAATTTCAGTGCCATGCACTTGAGGCACTGAACGTATAATGTGAGGAAAGTTCTGCACGTCCCTCATGTCTCAGTCACTTATATGGGTTATGAGTATCTGATATCCTGGAAATATATTGACTTGCTCCATGCTATTTGAAAATAAGGTTATTTTTTATAAGTGCATTATAGACAGTATTTGTAACCACCGCATATCATGATGCCGTAGGATGAATACGATCTTCCTGATTCAATTCGGGATTAAGAGCAACTCACTCAAGTAAAAATGGTATATATGCAATATTATATTCTTTTGCAATCTTTGGAAAGATTCACTCATAAGATGTTGCATACTCAGGACCAAGATTCAGAGGTGCTTTCATTCAGGCAAAAAGTATTGGTATATTTTTGGACTGTATTCGTTCTATAATTGTACGAATATTTCTTTCGATTTCCTCTACTGGCTTTCATTGAAAGGCATCATTTGAGCCTATGCAAAGTATACTAACTGATGGAGCGCCTCCCTCAAGTACCCAGTCTATCCTTGCGAGAAGTCATGCAGTTGTATCTCATGAAATTCATGCATTTATGATTCTATAATTGTACGAATTATCATTTAATTTCTTTTCTAGCTGTGAAGGATAACTTTCAGATTGAGGAAGTCAGTATCATGCCGTAAGAGAATCCCCGAGAGCAAGTATAGTACCCGAAGAACTTCTCTTTCATTTTTCGACACTATTCCCCTCTATTTTCGAGCAAGTTGAAAAACAAAAGACACAGATGAAAATCAGGAGAGGGAGCATTTTCATAGTCAAACTATCTATAGATACCGAGTATACCGAGTTTTAAAAAATAAAAAAGCTTATATGTTTTGATTTCATAAACAAAATAAGGATAATCATTGCATGAATAAAAAAATATTTGAAGTCACTGTTTTTATTTCTGGTTTCGTAGTACTTACGTACGAGGTTGTGTGAGCTCGAGTTCTCTGACCTTACTATGGAACATCAATTTTTGTTTGGACAGCGATGATTGGAATAATACTTGCGAGCCTTTCCCTAGGGTATTCTCTCTGAGGAAAACTTGCAGACAAAAAAGATGCCCGAAAAGCGATACTCTCAAGTATGTTACTTCTCGCAAGCATTTCTATAGCTATTACTTATATTATTCGAATTCCTCTTCTAGGATATCTTACTGCTACTATTCATAGTATTCGGATATGATCAGTAATTGCAGCGATGATTCTCTTTTTTCCTGCAAGTGTCTTTCTCGGGATGATTTCACCATACGCATTAAAACTTCGTCTCATTGGAGAAAAGGAAACTGGCACAATCATTGGAAACATGTCAGCTCTTTGAACAATTGGAAGTATTCTAGGAACATTTATTACCTGATTCTATCTTATTCCAACTTTTGGAATATCAACGATTCTTGCGTCTCTTCCTATTATTCTTGGGATACTCAGTCTTTTGGTAGATTCTCATGATAAAAAATATTTTAAAATCATTTCTCTTTCGTTATTTCTTTTGTTCGTTGGGTTATATAAAAATACTTCTGCGAGCCCGAATATAATCGACGAAAGAGATACTATGTATAGTCATGTGCAAGTTATCGAGGGAATGAATCCAAGATTGAACGAACGAGTTCGGATGCTAAAAATAAACGTAGAAAATCACTCGTCTATGTCTCTTGAATCAAATAGGCTCATTAATCATTATACTGAATACTATCATCTCATTCGACATTTTTTTCCAGATTTTCAACATGCACTCATGATAGGTGGGGCATGATACTCTTTCCCAAAAGAATATCTTAATACCTATTCATGAAAAACCATAGATGTAGTTGAAATAGATCCTTGAATTACAGAAGTTGCAAAACAATACTTCTTTCTCAAGGAGGACCCAAGACTTAAAATATATCATGAAGATGCAAGAGTTTATCTCAATAAAACTTCTACCAAATATGATGCTATATTTGGTGATGCATTCACCTCTTGGTTCTCAATTCCATACCAACTAACTACCAGTGAAGCAATACAAAAACAATATGATAGCCTTACTGAAAGTGGAGTTCTCATCCTAAATTTAATTTCTTCGCTTGATGGTGAGACCTGAGAGTTCTTCCGTTCGGAGTATCATACTTTTAAAGATATATTTCCTGAGGTTATAGTATTTCCAACTTCAAGTCAAACTGATGGAAATCTCATGCAAAATATCATCCTTATTGGACTCAAAGATCCTCATAGCTTTCACCTTAATTCTCATGATCCTTATATAAAAAATATGCTCTCAACTATTTGGACGTGAGCTATTCTCGATGATCTTCCAAGAATCACAGATGATTATGCACCCGTGGACTATTACATGAGTAAGTTGCTCGATTAATAAAAATCCCTCGAAAACTCGAGGGATTTTTATTTGGTTATTTAGACTAGAATGAATGGACGAACATTTCAAAAGCATTTGTTGTAAGAGAAGCTCAACCAATTGCATCAACATCGAGATCTTTCGCCTTTTTCCCCACAACACTTTCACTCAACTTTGTAGCAAATCATTCCTGAAGCTTCTTGGATATATCATGATCTGCTTTTGGAACTGCTGAAGCCGAAGCAATAATACCATCTGTTACAGTTACTGAAAATTCAATACTATCACTCCCAGCGGGAGTATTATATTGTACTGTCTCTGTTCGAGAAACTGAAGATTCCTGAGGTGCTTGTGTTGATGTAGAAGAGGTTTCAGTTTTTTCAGGAGAAGTTACTGCAGCACCTGTATCTAAGTTTACTGAAGGAGAGGTTACTGGAGTTGGAGAAACCCCGTCTTGCATTACAGGTGCAGGAGTCTCAGTTGGAGTTGGAATAACAGCTGGAGCTTCTGGTTTTTTCGTACAACTCGTAAGAAGAGATATAGAAGCAATAAGAGCGAGAGGAGCAACGATTTTTCTCATAAAAATGTTATTAAAATATATACGATTTTGAGTATATTTAATTTAAAAAAGAAAGCAAAAAAATTATGAAAAAGCCCTCGGGTTTTCGAGGGCTTTAACATGAATACAAGGTGGTAGCGCTACGGAGAATCGAACTCCGGTTTACGGGATGAAAACCCGCTGTCCTAACCACTAGACGATAGCGCCAAAATTATTCTTGCATTGCAAGGGCGATCTAGGGAAACGAATCTAAGAAACCAAATGGTCGGAGACGCGAGACTCGAACTCGCAACCCCATGCTCCCAAAGCATGTGCGCTAGCCAATTGCGCCAGTCTCCGAAAAAAAACAAATGGTGGGCGTACCTGGACTTGAACCAGGGACCTCAGCATTATCAGTGCTGCGCTCTAACCAGCTGAGCTATACGCCCGTATAAAGAAAAAATTCCTGGATTGTAGAGGAATTCCAATATGGAGCGGGCGATGGGACTCGAACCCACAACAGTCTGCTTGGAAGGCAGAGACTCTAGCCATTGAGCTACACCCGCATATGCTTTTTAAAGCTTTGGCATTCTATAAAATACGAACCTATTGTCAAAACTTTTTTTAAGTATTTGAGCATTGTATAAAAAAACCTCCGAAAGGAGGTATTTATTATTTCTGTGCAGGTGCTGGATTTGGTGCTGGATTTGGTGTTGTAGCTTTTTGCTCTTGAGCTCATGCTGCAGCCTGCTGAATACAAGCAACATTTACAACCCCCATTGCCCCTGATCCGATTTGGATAGGTACAATCTCCTTACATCCTCATTTAAGTTGTGCATCGAGAGCACTCGCAAGATCGAGAACCGCCTTTCCATATCCATTCTGGAACACATTTCCTGAAAAAGTCTGCATTGCCTGAGATACTGCAGTATTGTATCCTTGGACTTGAGCTGCCTGTATTGCGGCACTTTGAGTCTTACCAACCACAAGAGGGTATGTTACAGAAAGAAGGAAGTATAAGGTAGTAAAGACTATCCATGCTATCACAATAGCACCGGCAGCTGTAACTCAAGAAAGGTTTGGACGTGTAAACATAGTTTTAAATAAGAAAATAAATCTAAAATGAGTATATAGAATGTTTTCGCATGTGCAAGGCTTTTGCTCTTCACGAAAGAGAGAATTATAGCTTTATAAAAAAATCCCTCTTTCCGAGGGATATTTTTATATTTCTCATGATACGGTATCTACCGGAGGTTCAACCGGAATACTCTCTCCTGTTGATGTTTCGACTTGGATTTCTGAAGGAGTAACTGCTGGTGATTGTGTTGTATCTACTGATTCTGAGAGCACTTCCCCACTTCAGGTAGATGTATCTGGTAATGATGTTGCTCAATTGGAAGTTTCATCTACAGGCTGTGATAATAATCAAGAATCTGTATTTCAAGATCACTCTACTCCATCTCCCGTATTTACAGATCCTGTTTGAGAGGAGATATCAGAGCTTTCTTCTTGAGGATTTACTAGAGGAGTATCTGTTAGTTCCTGATCTTGCGAATCTGAAACTGTTGAGATTGATAGAGTGTTCCCCGCTCCCCTTACCTCAAGTGCAATCCAATTAAATCAAAGTGGAGTTTCAGTACTTGTTGCCACCTCTATATCAAATCCATTTGTGGTCAAATTCTTAAGGGTTCAAAGCTTGAAATGACCTGTAGAAGCAATCGTTACGATTGGCTTTACAGAATAAGGCCTATCAAAATGAACATGAACTGTCTTTGATCCTGCGCCAATAGTCGCGACTCATGCCATATCTGGATCAGAGAAGGTAACACGAGCTTCAAAAATCACCTTATCCTTAAATGTAACAATACTCTCAAAGATAACCGCTCGAGTAAATGTAACTAAATCAGTAAAGACTGTTCGAATTTCTACGAAGAGTGAATCAACTGATGCTCGAAGCATATCTAGCACACTCTGATCTTCTTGTGATAAAGGAGATTGAACTTGATCTGATCAAGACGTGGCAGATTCTGTAACCACAGTAGTTGAATAATTATTTACAACTGGTGTAATGTTACTCAGTGCTCATCTTAACATATCGCCTGTAACAATTTCGCCACTTTGATAACAGTTTCATTCGATACAAAGTTTCTCGGTATTTACTACCTTAGCATCAACTGTAGTATTTGTATTTGATCATGTGAGTGATTCAAGAGCCGTCTTAATTGTTCGAGCAAAATAATTACCAGTATCTTCAGCGCTCATAGCATTATCTCATGTAAGATTTTTTGTAGAATCAAACGATCAAGTTGATGAAATTATATTTCATAAAGAAAGTATAATTGATTGAGCATTTTTAAATTCAAATGAATCTTCAATTTTATAAGGTGTAACGTATGAGGCACTTAATGTAGGGCTTGTATTTATTGTTAGAGCGGTATCAGGTGGATCATCAGACCATACTCGGATGTAATCAATATCTACTGTTAGCCCAGCTGTCGCTACAGTCATAGATGTACCTACACCATATCACATTACTGTTGTAGCTGCAGGAACATTAAGTGCGTGAGTAAACTGTAGCACTCCATCAATATAGAATGATGCTGTTCCAGCTGTATTATTCAGTTCAATCCTGAGTGTACGATACACATTTGTTGACATTGTCGTATTATTCACGGTTTCCACTCATCAAGCTCTTGTTACGGTTGACCACACCCCAGTGGCGGCATTTTTACGGAAGAATGCTCCATTTGTTAATGCACTATATGTTGCATCTGCTGTCCATGTTCATCATACGACACCGTTTGAGAATCAAGCCATAATCATATGGTTTGCAGTATTTGTTCCGAGTATTCGAGCTTCAAATACTGGATTAAGCGACCGCTGAGTCACATTAGAAGATGACATAAGCCAAGAATTGAATCATGCTCCTGTAGTTTGGGTGTTGAGTCTAGCGATTCAAGAAACTCCTAAGCTTGATACAACATCGACTTGCCAACCAACAGCAGCGCCACCACCAGTTACATCATCGAAATAGAGGCTTCCGTTAAAATTCCCATCATTAGTTTGAACTGCATTATTTCTTCGAACCATAAAGTCATCCCAGAACATATTCCAGCTTGAATTTATGCGACCAAATACATAGAGCTGATCACGTGCAAGTCACTCTGGTTTTGCGGAAGAGACGCCTCACTGACCAATAGTAACTCGTTCCATATCAAGAGGATCTGTTCCATTTTGTCCAATTCTTAGAAGATTTCGTGAGCCACTACCAATCACCTGAAGTGCATATCATGTACCAGTTATTCAAGCACTTGTAAGCTTCATAAGTACTCATGTAGAAATGGTACTATCAGCAATATCAAATTTTGCCGTTGTTGTTGTTACGCCGATACCAATATTTCCCGCATTGGTAATCCTCATTCTTTCTAGTGGTGTAGTGGAACCCGAAGGCGTAGTACTAAAGACGAGTCGTCATGGCATACTATTTAGTCCTGGTGTACCATCCACTTGAGCAGAAACCCTAGCTAAGAGACGAAATGCGCTTCAGTCGTATCATCCATAAGTATATTCTCAAACTGTTGATTCTGCAGCAACAATAGTTGGTAATGCTATAGTTCATCACTGAGCAAGAATATTATAAGTTCACCATCCTCCTCAGGCTACTCGCTGCGTAAAATCAGAGTGAAGTCCGTCATTATCCCAAAATTCAAGTGCATTCGTATTAAATCAAGCAAGTGTGTTTGTTGCTGTTGTACGAAGACCCAGAACTCATCCAGTAGAAAGTCTCATCCACTCAGTATTGTTCGTAATAAATGCTAAATCAAAATTTGTAGTAGTACCGATATTTTGAACTGATGTAACTGGATTACCTCAGAGGGCCCAATATGATCAAGAGAGAGCTGCAAAGTTAGTTCCGAATATTCAAGTTCAAGTACTATACGTTAGGAATCAGCCAGTTACAGAGAGTGATGTGAGAGATATCTTTGTATTTACTACTCCTGAGAGGGAGTTTACAGTTGCATTCGTGGTTGCAAGGTTTGTTGTGAGAGCACCAATATTGGTATCTTGTGCTGTATTGGTTCCTTGGAGTTTTTGAAGAGCACCTAAGAGAGAATCTGTAGCAGTTACCGTTCATGATCCAGCAACAAATCCAGTGAGGAGTGAAGAGAGGTTGAGTTTGTTGTTGAAGGTATTCCAATCTGTAGCAGAGAGAGCACCAGTAGTTGTAGAGTTTGCAAGAGATATCGCAAACACTCCATTTGTATTGTTATATGTGAGAGGTCAGTTTGCAGAGAGTGATGTGAGAGATATCTTTGTATTTACTACTCCTGAGAGAGAAGCTACAGTTGCATTGGTAGTATTAAGATTTGTCGTGAGAGTACTGATGTTTCCTGTTGCGGTAGCAAGATAGGAATTGGTAGTTGCAAGATTACTTGTAAGAGTACTGATGTTTCCTGTTGCGGTAGCAAGATAGGAATTGGTAGTGTTGAGCTTTCCTGAGAGAGAAGCTACAGTTGCATTGGTAGTACCCAGGTTTGTATTGGTGGTATTGAGATTTCCTGAGAGAGAGTTTATACTAAGAGAATTTTGGGCCACCACTCAAGAAAGTGAAAGTAGTCGAGAATTCGTAAGCGAAAGATTTCATGAAAGTGATGATATATCAATGGTATTTTGAGCTACAACACCCGAAAGTGAATAAAGATTGCTCGAAAGAGTACTTACAACTCATGAGAGAGAAGAGATAATGTTATTTGTTGTGAGAAGATTTCATGAAAGAGTAGCAAAATTACTTGAAACTGTACCAGAAAGAGTATTAAGACTTGAGTTGGTGTTAGCGAGAGAACCAGATAATCAAACAACACTAGCTATAACATTTTGAACTGTTCCCGAAAGACTATTTACCGAATTTGAAAGTGCAAGGAGATTTCCAGAAATGCTATTTACCACTCATGAAAGTGATGAAAGGTTTGCATTCGTAGAAAGCACAGATCATGAAAGATTATTTAACTCATTACCAAGGTTTTGGAGCTGATTCGAGAGAGACGATACTACTCCAGAAAGACTAATAATTGTTCCAGAAAGAGTATTTAAGGAATCATTTGTGAGGTTGAGTCATCAAGAAAGAGAGTTAATGTTAACTAAATTTTGTGCAACCGTTCCAGAAAGACTTAAAAATGAGCTACTAAGAACTGAAAGATTTCCTGAGAGACTTGATAGTGACGTATTAAGGGTTGCTAAATTACCAGAAAGTGAAGCTATATGATTCGTATTTGTATTTACTTGACCAGAAAGAGATCAGATAGCAGTATCAACAGCAATAATTCCCCATGAAAGCAATGTAACTTGAGATGTGAGAGTTGAAAGATTTGAGCTCGTAAGAATAAGGTTTCCTGAGAGGCTATTTATCGCCCCTGAAAGAGCATTTTGGGCTCGAGAGTTTGTAAAATAAAGATTGGATACTCCCTCGTTGAGATTATCAGTAGTTTTCAATCAGAATGCTGTATCGAATCTATTTTGAGTCCAGTAGAGGTTAGATCATTCTGGAACAAGAGATGTTGTTCCATTCCATCCAAAAAGACCAGAAATATTATCGTAGGTAATACCTCCTGTTGCACTGAGTGATATAAAATCAATCTTATTATTGAAAGTATTCCAATCAGATGCAGAAAGTGCCCCAGTCGAGGTTGAAGAGGCAAGATTAAGGGAGAGTTGTTGCCCTAAAAGCGTCAATCCATTTGAGCTACCAAGAGTAACTGCATCATGTGCTTGAGATTGGAGAGCACTCACTTGTGACTGAAGTATTGAAACATCAGAAGCAATTAATTCAACTGCACCAGAGAGACTGTTGAGTCAGATAGTATTACTATTTATTCTTCAAGAAAGCGTAAATATATCTGCACTATTTTTGGCAACAAGCACATTAGTTGTAGAAAGATCTCCGGAAAGGCTATCGACAGCATTTCTAAGAACATCGACGGAACCAGAAAGAGATGATAGAACTCATGAGAGTGCAAGAACCTTTCAAGAAAGACTCGCAATATCAGCAGTATTCTGTGAAACAGTTCCTGAGAATGTATTCACTGTAAGCATTACCGGAGCAAGGGCAGCTGCAAAAATAACAATCTGATTATTGAGATGAGTAATTTGGCCAGAAAGTGTATCGATTTGAGGCTGATAATTCGTTCAGGTAGAACTTGCAACAACCCCCGAAAGCACATTGACTGCATTTGTTAGATTCGTAAGAGTTGTGTTTATCGTTGATACCGTTCAGGAAAGAGCATTCTGAGCTCGAGAATCAGTAAAATAAAGATTTGTTCATCATTCTATAATCTGATCTGATAAATAATCCCCCGTCATGGAGAGTATATCACCCGAACGTCCAAAAACTGATGAGACCAATCCTGTCGCAGAACCAAGGGCGCCGATACTTACCCAAGTTGGCACACCATTAGCCATACTAAGAACTTGTCCTGTTGATCAACCGAGCAACTCCGTAGCAATATTTAAATTATTTCCATAAAGCAGAGATCCAAACGTAAGAGGCATACTGGGAAGACCAATAAAACTCACATTTCAAGAGAAGTTAACATTATTAAAATTCGCTACCCCAGTAGAGGTAAAATCTTGGAGTAATCCTGAAGATGAATAAACATTATTAATGATTGTAGTACTAGAACCTCAACCTCATCCTACATAATAGACCGCTCCATTTTGAGGTGATGATACAACTGGATTTGTTGCAGGAGCTATATTTGGTGCCGAGCTGAATGTGCCATTCTTTTCACTATCATCTATGGCGCATACAGCCATCTTAGCATACTCCCCTTCCGTTACTGGATCAAATGGTCGAAAATTTTCAGCCGTTTGAATACAGCCTATCTCTCGAGCTTTTGCAATATAGCCTATATACGAGTTGGAAAGTTTTCCATCCACATCCTTAAATCAACTCTGATTCTGAGATGGATTTATTTTTCGAGCCTGAAGAACCAATCGGATAGCATTTGCCCTAATTACGCGACCGAGGTTAATATTTTCAAGTCCGCTTGTAATCAGTCCCCTTGATCGTGCAACTGACTCAATATCACAAGAAAGAGATGGAGTAGCACTACATCCATTTGGCCATCATCAGATACCAACAGCTATACGAACCGCATCCATTCGGCTTGTAGCTACTGCTGTTGAAATATAGTCCCTATCAATAACTCCTGCCGTCCTAAGGACAGTAGAATAAAATTGAAATCATTCTCAATCTGCAAAGACTGGATGCAAGGACGAGATTGAAAAAGTAACTAAGAGTACCGAAGATATTGCTTTCCTCAAGAATTTATGAGGTGAAAAACAGATTTGCATATGCGTATTGGTATGGATGTATACCCCTCAATACTAGCACATTGTAAATTTCAAGTCACAAAATATATATTGCGATATAAATTTTTTGTTTTATAAGTAAATATAAAATATAACATAATAAGCTGTGTCAAACAAAAAAATCCCCTATTATTACAAGGGGATTTTTAATATCAAGATGTTAGAATTGTACGAGCTGGGCGGCAGCCAATGCATTATTCGTTACAGCGAATAATCCAAGAAGAACAAGAGTATATGGGCGAATATTGTGTTTTGCCTCGAACTCTGCAAAGTGTTTCTGCATATGTGTATGTGTTAGAAAATTAATGTAAATATATATTATCACATAAATTTATGATTTGCAACTATATTTTTGACTTTTTGTAAATTTAATTAGAATAAAAATGTCTCCATCAGTTATGAAAGAGGAAAATTTATGGCAAAAAAGGGAGGTAGTCCTGTTTGGATAAGATCCAGGTCAGGATCGGGAACAGCATTCGCGTTGTTCTTCCTTCTTGAGGTTGTTGCTGCTTTTATCTTCTTGCTTGTGATGTTTGCGAGAATTACCCAACCTGATCCAGATGAATTTCCATTATGGGTTCACGTGGGTTGGTTCCTGCCAGGCATCATCATCGGAGCAATCGTCTTTCTTATAACAGGCCTAGAAAAGGCTCAAACATATAGGACGAATCGAGGTAGCTCTTGAGATATTGAATGGAGCGAACGCTCCGTAGATATCCAAAAATTATCTCCCTCCCCCGCTATGGGGGTCTCTTTGTATAATGAGGATAATTCTTTCTTTGCCAGCTACAGCATAATCAAGCTCTCAAGAAAGAATAAGAGAAAATTTTTTTAGAATTTTTTTAAGATCATTCATCTCATCTTCGCTGGGCATCTTATAAAGAATGATTTTTCCATCTGCTTTAAGAAATGGAAGAGCCCATGCAAGTATATCAGTAATATATGCCGTTGCTCGAGACACTACAAAATCATATTTTTCTTTATGATTTCCGCCTTTTGCTAGAACCTCCGCTCGTTCCTGAACGGCGTCAATATTTTCAAGTCACAATTGTTCGATAAAGAAATTCATAGCTTTCACTTTCTTTCAGACGGAATCAAGAAGTGTTACTTTAAGGTCTGGAATAACTATCTTCAGAGGAATACCAGGAAATCATCATCCAGATCCAATATCAAGCAATTTTGGATTATATCATTCGTGATTTGCATCAGCAATTTTAGTTACATAACCTGAAATCACCTCAGCTCAAAAGAGGGAATCTACAAAATGCTTCTCAATTATTCCCAGTTCATCTCGTATTGCTGAAAGATTGGTATGATTATTATACTCAAGAAAAATTTGAAGGTATTTTTCAAATAACCCCTTTTCCAAAGAGCTCAACTCAAATCAATATTTTTTAAAAATTTCAGTATCCATACCCTGATACTATATTTTTTCAAAGAGAATTCAACTCTCACCTTGCAAAGGAAAAACTTTCTTTATAATACATTCTGTGAAAAAATACACAACCCTTTCATTTTGGCTTCCAAAAATACCATTTCTTTCATTAATTGGCATTTTTATCTTGCCTCTATTACTTATGGAGCTCCATTATGAAACAGGATTATTTTTTATCGCACTTTATATATCGTATTGGAGTATTAAGGTTTTCGAATGATACTTTTATGTATTAAAATCTTATATCAAGCTCCTGAAAATGGAGAAAAAAGACTTTCAAAATAATAAAATTATTGAGCTAAATTGAAAGAAGCTTCAACATATAATTATTGTACCCATATACACAGAACCCTATGATGTCATAGAGGAGGCGGTACTTTCTGTAATCCAGAATATATACCAATATAAAGAAAACCTTACAATACTCCTTGCAACTGAGGCGCGAGCACCAAATGCTCACACTCATGCAAATAAGATCATACGAGAGCTTGGATCAAAAGTCCGAATTATAAACATTGTACATCCTGACGGCCTTCCTCAAGAAGGAAAAGTAAAATGAGCGAATATTACCTATGCCATGAAATCCTACGAGAGCCTTTGTATGAGATCTGATTATAATCAAGATATCTGAATTCATCATACTCAGTCAGATTGATTCACTTATTCCCCTCTCGACCCCGAGAACACATTCGTTTCTAGCATTGATACTGATACAAAAGTAGAAAAGAGATTCTTTTCCATAGTAACAGAACGCTTTCTTACAACAGATGAAAGACATAGAGCGATATATCAATATACACCAATCTACTCAAACAATTGGCATGAAGGAACATTTTTTGCTCGCATTATTGCAGCCTGAACTACTATGTGGCAATTTTTTGAAAGCCAAAATCCAGAATTCTATAGAAACTTTGCAGTATATGGACAATCGCTTCTTTGTCTTCAGAAAGCTGATTATTGGGATAAATATTCTATAGTAGAGGATGGAATGCAATACTGGAGAAGCTACTTTTGATGGGGTGGAAAATTTAGGATTATTCACACTCCCGCAATATGCGAAATGGATCTTGTTGATGAAACCTCTATCTATCGAACCGTACGATCCCAGTATAAACAACTTAGGCGTTGGAGTTGGTGATGTACTGATGTTGAATATGTGATTCCAAAATTTCAGAGTGCGAAACATATTTCATTATTTGAAAAAATAAGAAAAACAACATACCTCATTTATAATCACCTCTTTTGGGCTTGAGGACCATTTATGTTATTTTTCATAGGATATGTTCCGTGAATCTTTGTAACAATAGATCACTCTCTTGCGGCATTCACCGTACCAATTGCAAGTTCGATTATATTTACCATACTTTTTGCAACAATTGCTTTTCCGAGCTTTCTCTCAATCCATATTATGAGAAAATTTACAAAGTTCCGATGGTATGATTACATTTTTAATATACTCCAATGGGCTGCTGTGCCAGTGCTTACGCTTACCTTATTCTCGATACCCGCTATTGAAAGTCAGATAAGACTCTTCCTTGGCTATCGAATCGATAGCTTCGATACCACACAAAAAATGAAACGAAAATAATATGCTAGAATCCTACGAACAAGAAGTCATCCGAAAACGTCGTGCCTCGAGAATCTTTTGGTTTCTCGTCTTTTCTTTCGCAACATTTCTCTATTTCTTTTTTCAGTGATACTATCCAGCACTTGATATTACTTGGAGACAAGTATTCTCGAGCTGAGGTATGAGGGAGCTATCAAAAGATGAACTCATCCGATCTTTTGGAATCATCAATGTAAGAACCTATCCTCGAGAATCAAATATGGTAGTCAATGGAGAAGCATTTTGATTCGATGAAAAAAGAATGGTACCCTATGGTAAATATCGACTTTCAGTAGGAAAGCCTGGATATATTCAGGATCGAGTACGTTTTGAGATAACAAAAAAAACTCCTTATTTCATCAGCGAAATTCATCTGATGCCTCGAGCGAAGTACACGAAAGTTACCAGTGGTGAAATCCAAATATCTCCAAAGGATGAATGAACATGGATAGCTGTTGAGGCAAAAAAACACCTCATCTATGATAAATTTTTCTCAACTGGAACTCGCATTCCACCTCTAGGAAAACTTATTTGAGAGGGATTTTTCCTCTCATGAAGTTCTCTTTATAAATATGAGAACTCTGACTGGGAGAAAAAATCTTGGAGTGGAAGCATAAACCTCATAAAAAAATGTGGAGACTCACTGAGAGTGGAGTTTTCCTATCTTATTTGTGATGAAAATCAGGAAGTTCTTTCGAGTGATGGTCATCTTTATGGTAAAGTAATTTCTGTAACAAAAAAATATCTTCTCTCAGAAAATACACTCTACGCAAATGGAAAGGAATTCGCACTGAATAGCAAAGAAAGGCAGAATACATTATTTATAGAAGTGGATAATACCTGGTATACACCGAGTGAGTGACTTCTTATCCCTCTTTTTTCGAATAAAAGCCGAAAAACTGTCCCCCTCATCGATACCTCTCTTGATTCTATAAGAAATATCACAACCCTCGATGGGAATATTATAGCTCTAGGAAAAAAGGGGGATGATACTTTTATGGTACTATTTAAAGATGATGGGAAAATGGTTATTCCATTTCCAGATATTCCCCTCGATGGTTTAGATATCTATAAATCAAAGGGAGTTATTTTTATAAAAACCAACAATGTGATTCTCTTTATTTATGAAGGAAGCGAACGAATTGAATGGCTTACTGAATGAGAAATCCTTGCATACTCAGATGTGAGTGGCATATACAGGAAGGACGGTGAAATTTGGAAGGTAGATTGGAGTGACAGTGCTCAGTAACTATTCAACTATCTTCTTTTGCTTCAGAAGCCATGTTGCAAGAAAAAAACAAATGATACAGAGTATAGCAAGTATAATGATGGTACCAACTGGATTTAAATATCAATTTCATGTGTAAGAAAAACGGAAGCTGTCAATCATCCATGCAAGAGGATTCCAGAGAGAAAAAGTATGCCAAATTCCTGTAAGTGCCGAAAGCGGATAAAAGACTCCCCCAAGATACGTGAGTGGCGTAAGAAAAAATGTTGGGATTATATTTACCTGATCAAAATTCTTTGCGTAGAGCGCGTTTATGAGCCCTAAAAGCGAGAAGAAAAGCGCAACCAGAAAAAATATTATAAATGCAAGAAATGGAGAGGCAAACATTTTTGGAAAGAAAAAAAGAGAAACCCCATAGATAATCAGCGCTATAATTCCTCAACGGAGAATCCCTCCAAATACGTATCCAGCAATAATTGTTGCAGGATGAACGGGGGCAACAAGGAGTTCTTCGATTGATTTTTGGAATTTAGAACCAAAAAATGAGCTCGAAACATTCGCATACGCATTGGTAATAACAGCCATGAGTATGATTCCAGGGATAAGAAAGACAATATAATCACCTCCTCAAACCTGACCAATACGAGATCCAATGAATCCTCAAAAAATTATAAAATAGAGGGTTTGAGTAATTACAGGTGGGAGGATGGTCTGTGGCCAGATTCGGAGTATCCGAATAAGTTCCTTACGAATAATGGTATAGAAGGCTATAAGTTGCATAATGTTTACCAGTGAATTGGTGTTTTATGAGAAGAAATAAGATATTCATTTGCCCTGGAAAATGGTTTTGATCCAAAAAATCATCGATCAGCTGAAAATGGACTCGGATGCGGAGAAGTAAGAACAAGATGTTTTGTAGTATCAATAAGTGATTTTTTTGCTATTGCATAAGCGCCCCAAAGGATAAAAACGATATTCTCCCCTTTTCCAGAAAGCGCATGAATCGTTGCATCAGTGAAGTTTTCCCATCATTTTCATTGGTGTGAATTTGGCTCACCTTGACGAACGGTAAGGACAGCATTCAGAAGAAGTACTCCTTGTTCTGCCCAGTCAGTGAGATCTGTCTTGGTTCGAGAAATACCAAGATCTGACGTAATTTCTTTAAATATATTTCGCAGTGATGGTTGGGGCTTTGATCCATCAGGTACAGAGAATGAGAGGCCCATAGCTGCACCTGGGGTATGGTAAGGATCTTGCCCCAAGATAACGACTTTTACACTTTCAAATGGAGTCAAATCATAAGCTCTGAAGATATTTTTTCCTTCTGGAAAGCAGTTATTATGAATGTATTCCTCTTTTACAAAATGGGTTAACGAATCCCAATAGGGTTTCTGAAACTCATCTTCTAGGAGCCTATACCAAGATGGATTAATCCTGACTGCCATAGTCCCAAGTATATGAAACTTTATATATTTTGAAAAAGAAAAAAATATCTATAATAGCGTATAAATAGTTCTTCTATGAGATATCAGCTCATCATCCTATGAATTCTTCTTTTGATAATTGCTAGTAGTGCTAGTTTTTTTATTTGGTGAGGAAGTGTCCCCTCAAAATATTCTCATGGAACACTTACGGCTTGAGTTTGATTGGAGGATATCCACCTCTATGCGAGTGATTTATTTGAAGTTATGGATAAGGTTTGAGGTGGTGCTCTTGGAGTTTCTGCATGAGATTATTGATACGCTTATGAGCTCTGATACGAAAAATTTCAGTATGTTTTTTTCTTTAAAATTCCAAAAGCTTGTCGTGAGAGTGTAGGATGAATAAATGAGCTTGCTACCATCAAAAATAATAGAGATTCTTTTATATCAAAATATCCAAGCTGCAAAAACATTCCCCTCTCAAGCATATTTGTATGACCTTGATTTCGTGGTACAAATTCTTTTTGACAAAAAATAGGTGATGAACTCTTTACTGGATCAATTCTTTGAAAAGTTGATATAAGTCGACAACATGATTTTAGCTCAGGACCAAACGTGCTCATAACCGAATCAGATGAGTGGCAGTCTCTATCATTCGAAAGTGGGATACGTATTTATTATATTCTCGAGAAAAAAAATGAGAGAAATACCCTCATTATTCGTTGAATGACTATATACAAAGAAGATGATACCGATGAAAATCCCTACATAAAGGATTAGGATTCAGAATTTTTAGTAAGAAAGAATGCTTCAAGCCGGTTCTCTTTTGGCTTTACAGAAAGGATGGCAATCGACTGAGATCGAAGAATATCAAATACATGAGAGAGGGTATTCTTCTTATCAATTATCACTTCCAAAACTTGATCCTGAAATTGGACCAATCCAGGTATTTCTTTACAGTTTTGACCATCAATTTCTATAAGATATGTTTCACTCTCAAGTTTCTTGAGGGTATTTTTTACAGAGTCTGATGAGACGACTTTACCCTGATTAAGAATCGTCACATGATCACAGAGTGCCTCGACTTCTTCGAGATAGTGAGTCGTAAGAAGTATAGTCATACCCGTCTCCTTCTGAAGATTTTGAAGATATTCCCACATTCCACGACGCAGAGCAACATCTACCCCTGCAGTTGGCTCATCAAGAATAAGAAGTTTTGGCTCATGAATCAGCGCTCGGGCAAGCATCAATCGACGTTTCATACCCCCAGAGAGAGTTCGTGCCATGGATTCTTTTTTATCACCAAGTCAGAGTGCATCGAGAAGACGCTCGGCACGAGGTCGAGCAACTGAAAGCGGTACACCATAATAGCCTCCTACAGTTGTGACGATATCAATACATTTCTCAAAAATAGAAAGATTGATTTCTTGTGGCATAATGCCGATGGAAAGCTTGGAATCCTCTCGGTATTTATCAATATCTTTTCCAAAGATTTGGATTGAACCATGAGTCTTTGGAATCAATCCAGAAACAATATTTATGAGAGTTGATTTTCATGCTCCATTCTCTCCGAGAAGTGCTACAAATCCTCAAACCGGAATAGAAAAATCAACATCATCGAGTGCCTTTTTTCCATTTTGGTAGGTTTTTGAGAGTCCTTTGATAGAGAGAGCGAGGTTTTGAGTCATAATTTGATTTTATACATAAATCTATTATATCATCTTTTGAATTTCAGATTCAATTGACATTGTAATTTTTATTGTAATATCATAATTATTTAACTTTCATAGATTATTGTAGTAGTATTCAAGCATGCATCGTATCTTCTAAATTCAGATTCGCTTTTTTCAGTTTTCTAGGTACTATCTCTTCATCAATTCCTTTGAGGGCATTTGCCCTCATTTCTTTTTCTTAATCCTAAAACCGATGCTTTTCTCAGAACTCCAACTCTCAGCCCCAATCCTAAAAGCTCTTGAAGAAGAAGGATATAAAAACCCTACTCCTATCCAGGAAAAATCTATCCCTGTTATTCTTGGGGGATTTGACCTCCTTGGATGCGCGCAGACTGGAACAGGAAAGACGGCAGCATTTGCACTCCCGATTATCCAACGACTTTCAAAATGATCCGAAAAACAAACAGAATCACAAGCATCCTGAATAACAAAAGATGGAAAAAAGCCATTCATCCTAAAACGCAGAACCCGCTGCCTTATACTCACTCCTACCCGTGAGCTTGCAAGTCAGATTAAAGAAAGTTTTGATGCATATGGTCGTCATACAAAACTCCGTTCGACCGTAATATTCGGATGAGTCGGACAGGGTGGACAAATCGCAAACATGCGAGAGTGAGTAGATATCGTTATCGCCACCCCAGGTCGTCTTCTTGATCTCATTTCTCAGGGGCATGTTCGGCTCACTGACATAGAAATATTCGTACTTGATGAAGCCGATCGCATGCTTGATATGGGCTTTATCCACGATGTAAGAAAAATTATCTCAATGCTTCCTGAGAGACGCCAGACACTTTTTTTCTCGGCAACAATGCCAAAAGAGATAGTAAAACTCTCTGACTCAATACTTTATAAACCTGCTCGCGTGACCGTTACTCCTGTCTCTTCGACCGCAGAAATCATTGCTCAAAAAGTATATCATGTCGATAAAGCAAATAAACCAAAACTCCTTCTTGATCTCCTAAATACAGACGAGATCAAAACGGCGCTTGTATTCACTCGAACAAAACATGGAGCCAATAAAGTTGTAAAACTCCTCCTCGAAAACAAGATTCCAGCTGAAGCGATCCATGGAAATAAAGCTCAATCAGCTCGACAAAAAGCGCTCGCAAACTTCAAGGCACAAACCACACGGGTATTAGTCGCAACCGATATTGCCGCAAGAGGAATCGATATCGATGAGCTCGAGCATGTAATCAATTTTGAAATTCCAAATATCTCTGAAACCTATGTTCATCGTATCGGACGTACGGGACGAGCCTGAGCTCGTGGAATAGCACTATCATTTTGTGATATTGAGGAACGAGCTTGGCTCCGAGATATCGAACAGCTGATTGCAAAAAGTATTCCCGTCATAGAAAATCATCCCTACCCTGCAACTCGACTTACAGAACCTGCATTTCTCTCAAAAACAGGGAGCAAGCCGACAAAGAAAGTTTTCGAAAAAAAAGAGGGTGGAAAATTCGCGCCGAAAGATGGAAATGGACATCGAAAATGGGATAAAGAAAGAAAGGATACTCCTCGCAAGGAACGCCCAGAGCGAGTTCGCCCCGAAAAAGAAAAACCAACTTGGGATCTCGAGAGTGGAAATCTTGGAAACTCCCATAGACGGGAAAAACCTCGTCCACCCAAATCTCAATATTCTGGACCAAAAAAATCATGGGAATGAGGACAAAAGAAAAAAGAGTCCATAAAAACTCCTAATGCTCGCCCCCATGGAAAAGTAAATAAAAAGAAGGATTGGACGAAATAAATCATCTAAAAATCCCACTTTCGTGGGATTTTTTTATACAGTATCTGGATGAAACTCTATCTGCCCTCCCATAAAATCTGCTTTCCCAATATCAAATCCAGCATTCCGCAGTATAGAATATGCCGTAACAACATGGAACATAAAATTCGGTATCCCATAAGTAAAGACATATCCCTTCCCAACCATCTTCATTCCTGGAAAATACGGGAATCGAGCCTCAGCAGTATCTGCATCTTTAAAATGTTCAGAAGTGAAAGTTTCAAGATAGGAAATAGTTTTATTGAGTCGATTCTTTAAGTCTGAAAGAGTTGTCTCATTATCTTCAAATTTCGGAGCCTCTACCCGTGCCAATCGAGATGCCATACCCTTTGCATTATCAGTTGCTATCTGGATTTGCTTCGCAAAAGAAAACATATCAGGAGCAAGACGGAGATTGAGAACCTCAGCATCAATCATATTTTTTTCTTTGACTTGTGATTCAATTTTTTCAATGAGGGATAGTAGACCTTTGAGGCGAGCCTTGGGGAGGGTAATAACTGCATCGTAAAACATATTTACTCGTTTAGAATATAAAGTTCATAGAGTATATACTCCGATACAAAAAAATCAATATGGAATCCTTAGCTTTTTGGAAAGGTGAATAGAAAATTCGTGTATTTCCCTACCTCACTTTCTATCTGGAGTGATGCATTATGTGCTCTTACGGTATTCATAATACTTTTTGCTCCGAGCCGTTTTGACTCAATTGTTCTTGCAGCTTCAGATCAATAATCCAATTCTGCACCAGTATGTGCCGAGAGAAACGTTCAAATTGCTTTATTCGTCATGCCAATTCACTCATCCATAAAAGCAACCGTAACACCATCTGAACTATCATGAATGGAGATTGTTAATTTTGCTTTTTCTTCGGTTGGTCTTTTGTATCGCTTTGCATTTTGAACGATATTATCAACAAGCCCACCAAACATTCATATATTTACTAACACCAAAGTATCATTCCCTATTACTTGAAAATCGATTCACTGCCCTGCACCAGTTCACATTTTATCAGAAATATATTTTGTCACATTGAGGGGTTGCCTACTCAGTTTATATCATTGCATAATAGCATCAATCTCATCAACCATTCTTGCTGTAAAGTCACCAATTCCACTTGCATTACTTGCGAGCGCTGCAGTAAGGCGGCGTATTATTTTCAGATTTCAGGCAGATAATCTTTCAAGTCGTTCAACTGTTTCCCTTGGATTTCCAGGAATTCAGATAATTCGATCCACTTCTTCTTCAACTTGACTGACTCGTTGATCTAAGAGTTGACTTGCTGGTCATATGCTTCCTATTAGATTTGTTAAATCATGCCTAAGAATCCTCATAGTACCAGACACTTCTGTCTCAATCATTTTTTTTGTCTCATATGCGAGGAGTTTCGCGAGATCGGTAGCTAAGAGTGCTAAGTCTCTTTGGCCAAATGGGGCTCCTCTTACAGCTACTGTAAATTTATATTTGGCCCCTCAAGAGAGACTGTGTATGACTTGTCTAAAGTCATTTTGCTGACAATTTCACTCATATATTACCTTATTTCCATCTTCTTTTTCACCATCTTCAGTAGTTTTTGAGAGACTAATCTGAGAAATTCTTTTCCACCTCGCTACTATATACTCAATCATTTTACCATGATTCACATGCGCCTCTTGCTCTAACTCTTGAGAAATGAGTCGAATCTGCATGAGTACGGTATTATCATTTCCAATATCAGAGACACCGATATGATGAAAATAAAGCCTTGCCGCATTAATAAACTGCCGATAAAAACTCATTCTCCTAAAAACATCAATCCCTGATTCATCAACTCCAACTGCAAGTCGATAAATATCAACGATTGCATTTCTCACACTAAGTATTTTCTGGTTATTGGTTTTTCATTTACTTGATCATACAAGTGATCTGACATTAAATTCTAAATGATCTATAAAAGATGCGAGAAAAAATCGTGCATCTGGACTATCTTTATATTTATCAAGTTCAAATCCCTGATTCACGAGCTTTGCTCAGAAAAGCAATATCCTATTAAACTCTTCATGGTGATGTGATTTGGCATCAAGTAATGAATTTTGTTCTTCTTGTAGATCTCTGTACTGAACATAGAGCATCATCTCTATATGTGCAAGTTTTGCTCTATCATCCTGATCGATAGTTGCATTATTATTGAGTCACTCCCAGCGCTGAATAAATTCAGCTAATTTCAGTGCATCACATCCTTTAAAGCTTTTTACTTCTCAATAGAGTTCAACAATTTTCAATTGATCTTGTATGGTTTTTGCAACATCAGCACTCCCTCTTTGTTCAAAGAAGTCAGTAAGTACCTGAGATCATATTCTTCCGATTCTGAGAGTTTCTTGAAATTCTTGGGTATCGAACTCGCCTTGCTCAATAATAGCCATAAGCCTATCAAGTAGCAGATTAAATTTTGGATGTGCAGCGCTCATGAGTGCAGCAATCTTAATTCATTTGGCAGAGATGATACTTGCTTCATTATAAAGTCAGACACTATAGTAGTATTTTGAGAAATAATTGATAAATTGGAGCAAATGGGCCCTATATTCGTAGATCATCTCATCATCAAGAACGAGTCCTTCACTCTGTAGAGGTACTCCATGTGTCATCCGAGAAATATGATCCGATAAGCTCGACTCAAGAGACACTCTGGAATCGTATACAGATGAAAAATCCCCACTAAACATAGCTGCAGCAATCCACTCAGCTTTCACCCTTAGATATATGGGGCTAGTAACTATCTTTGGAAACTTTTGTACATCTCGTAATACTTGAGTTAATCGAAAATATGCTAATGATGGGTGTTTATTTTTGAAATTATAAATACCAGATACATAACTCACAAGGTAGGTCTCGAGTTGTTCAGGATTATCTGGTAAGAGAGGATCGGAAAAATAGACAGAGTCAGGAAATGCAAGAGATCGAAAGGTGGTATCCTGTCGTCAAATCCGTTCCCTGAGAGTCGGCTCAATATTTTGAAATGTTGGGTATGTATCGTCTAGTTTTGGCAACTGATCATTGTCAAAAAGATATACCTCCATAATTAATATTATTCAGTGAATATATTTTCAATATTAATTAAATTTAATAAATGTCAAATTTAATTTGTAATTAAAAAAAATTTGTGCTAAAATACTATCACCTTTATATCTTAAACAAATACAAATATGAATAAAAAGGTCGTTTCAGTTGTTGCTATTGCAACCATTACTCTCTCGAGTGTTATGAGTCTCGGTACTTCTTCGATGATGGCCAGCGGAGGTAACACTATTGCAAGCGGAGGTAACACTATTGCAAGCGGAGGTAACACTATTGCAAGCGGAGGTAACACTATTGCATAATTCTAAATAAAAATCCCTCTCATCTTATGAGAGGGATTTTTTTATTGATTTTCTATTTCTTTCGAAATAATCTCGCTATGCGAACTTCATCAAAATCAAAATGTTCTCAGTATGTTTCAAAAAGGTACTCACGCACGGGAGAGAGAGCATCAGTCGATAGAGCTTCAAATCCAGAGAGAATTATACTAAGTCGTTCTGTATCTTCAAGTCGAAAGTATTCTAGATCAAACTCCTTCCCCTCTTCGAGAAGTTTTTCGATATGAGAAACAACTGTTGAAACTTTGACCTCTCGTTCAAGTGCAATTTCTTCAAGTGAAAGCCCCATTTTTATATAAAGAAGAGTTTCTTCATGCGTGGAAACTTTCTTCCCCGAGCCAAGAGATTTTTCATGAACCTTCTGTTTTTCGAGACTTCACCCAAGTCTGATAATGGCATCATTGCGAATCTTTTCTTTTTCAATTTGAGAATAATTTCTAATTTTCTCCCCTACCCTTTCCGAAGTAGCTCGAAGTATCTTATCGTAGGCTATCACTCGAGGATCGATTCTAAGAGCTAATTCATTACATCCACGAAGAGTAAGTCAAGCAAGCGATCGTACACGTGAAAGAGCAACATATCACTGTCCAGGAACAAATGCATCTGAGAGATCCATAACTGCCGAATCAAGAGTCATACCTTGAGACTTATGGACCGTGATTGCCCAAGCAAGTCTAAGAGGAATCTGAGCAATCTCTGCCTTTGGTTTACCTCCCTCTTCAACAATCCAGCTCGCATAATCAGCAACGATTGTAGTACCATCCTCAAGCTCAACAATAGGGAGTCATTCTTTTCTTCCGATAATATGTCCGATGGAACCATTGACATATCCTGCCTCAAAATTGTTTTTGACAAACATAACTCTCGCTCCAATTTTAAGAATGAGTATTTCTGGAGCAAGACATCATTTTTTGAGTGCTTCGACCAATTTCTCAGCTCATTTTGAGTGCATCTCAAAGATGAAAATATCACCTGAAATGCTATCAAGCTTTTCTTTATTGTAGGCATCGACCGATACATTTCTCGTAAAAAGTTCTGTATGATCCTCTGTCTCAACTCTTACATAACGCCCCTCTAGAAGCTCTCGTGATTTCTCACTTACATTTCAGGAACGAATCTCTGAAAGAATAGAAAGGAGTGGATCTCCGCCTTTATTTAAGCCTCCTCAGAGGGAGAAATTCTCTGACGATTGCCGATACTGCGTCGTAAGTACACATATGGCGAGCTTTAGAGTTCTCCATGTTGGATGCTCAAAAGCATATTCAACATACTGATCACGGGTAACGGGTGGAAGCTGAAAAAAATCACCAACAAGGAGGACTTGCATACCACCAAATGGCTCAGGATTCATACGAGCTCGCTGAAGAAGGATATCGAGAGATTCGAGAAATCCACCTGAAAGCATCGAAATCTCATCAATAACAAGAACATGGGTCTTTATAAATCGCTTCATTAGATATTCTCTTGCAAGAATATACTCCAAGTCTTGTTGTGAAAGTGTATCACGTATCCCCATCCCACTCCAAGAATGAATCGTCATCCCTCCTATATGTGTGGCAGCAATGCCAGTAGAGGCAGTCACTGCGACTCCTATACCATGCTCATGACAGTGCCTAATAAATCGATTCACAAGGAAGGTTTTCCCACTTCCAGCTGCTCCTGTGAGGAAGACATTATATCCCATCGTAAGTATGTCGAAGACCTCCTCTTGATTCATGGAAGGAGTGTATGAAAATCGAGTTAGAAGACAAGAAAAAATCCCCTATCTGACCATAGAGGATTGTATTAAAGCTTTAATAAAAAGTTACTGAATTTCATAAGCAACGGAAACTGTTGCCGTATATTCAACTTGACCTACAGAAATATCAGTTGTTTGATTCGCTGGTGCTCCTCATGCCACATCGAGTGACTTAAAATTCTGAGCATACATGGGGATTGGATAATTATTTCCACTTTCCAAAATGCTTGCCACTCCAGCTATAGTTACTCAGGCAGCTTTCGCCATCTCATCGGCTTTTGATCGAGCTTTTTCGAGAGCAAGCTTACGAGCTTCTGCATAGACCTTCTCCTTGTCTGAAAGATCATAGTCAACTCCATTAATTCGAATATTTTCTACTTTTGCAATCGCATCCAGGATATCATTCGTCACTTTTTGATCTTTTTTTTCTACGCGAATCATGAGAGAGGAGATTGCCTGGTATCATTCACGTATAGGATTTCCATCTTTATAACTGTACTCAGCTCAAGCACTCAAGTTGGAAGTTTGAATATTCTTTTCTTCAATCCCATTTGCTTTAAGTATTTCTTTTACCTTATTGATGCTTGTATTCATATCGTTATAGGCCTCATCTTGAGATGGCTTCACCCGAACTTCAACTCCGGCTGAGATTAGGAGTGTATCGGGAATAATTTTTACCTTTCCTTCGGCTGAAGTCGAAAGAGTCTTTATGGCAGGAGCGGTAGAAATCGTAAATCACTGACTTCCAATAAGATAAGCCCCTCCAATAATACCAAATGCAAGTATTATGCTCGCGATAAGATTTTGATTCATAAAAAATATGATTAAAGAATAATTCAAGGCGGAAAATCTCTTTGAAACCAACAGAAGTATACTGAAGTTTATTAAAAAATCCCGTCTTTATGTATGACAAGACGGGATTTTATTTTTTCTGTGACAAAATTATTGAATCGTTCGATTATATTTCTTAAGTTGAAGCTTATAACCATTAATTTCTTTTCTTGAAAGTTTTCTTCCATCTGAAGTCACAATAACGATAAGTGAGCGGCGGTTTAGTATTTTCGAATCGAGAAGATTGAGTGAAACAGTATTATCTGAGGTAATAGTACCAGCATCAATAAATGATACTTTACCAGGAAAAGTATACTTTTGGCTCATCGAGAATCCCATATCTTCTGCTTCTTTAGTTCATTCGGCTGTTCTCTCTGAAGAGCTTGGAGTGGTTTCACCATCTCAAAGAAGTAACAAATCAGCTACAATCGTACCACCAGACTGGAAGATGATTCACTTTTGCTTTCTATAGTCTAGATCACCCGTTATTTGGACTTTATAGTCTCAGAGTGAGGTACACTGAAAATTATTCATTTTTACCTTACTTTTTCACATTCACTCAGAAAGACCACCAGAGAAGTTCTCATCGAGACAGAGATTCTTGTTAATAGTTGAAGTATTTGATCCTGATCCAAATGCTTCCATAAGAACCATAAACTTTGTCATATCAACTGAGGCTTTTGTATTTGCTGTTCCATCGCTAGCAAACTGAATCTCTCATTCAAATTTCATACAACTCGAGAGGAGTAATAGCGTGGCGAGAAGAAGAATTTTTTTCATAAAAAAAGAGTGAAGAAATATTCACTCTAGTGTATGGTTTTTCTACGAGATTCAAGAAGAAAAATAAGTTCCTCTACCATCTCTTATAACTTGGACATGATTGCCCAACATCTACGAGAGCAAAACCAGGATGCTGTATCGCTGCTTTTATGATTTCTTTGAGTTCGGCAAATTTTGTATCCGTCGCATGCACTGCATGATGACATCCTGCTTGTTTCGCGAGTTCTATAGGATTAATTGGAGCTATAAGATTCCCAAGAGGGGTTGTCTTAGTTTTTGCACCTATTGGAGTTGTTGGGGATGCCTGACCTGTAGTGAGGGCGTAGTTTTCATTATTAAATACGATATATGTAATATCGAGGTCCCGACGGCATGCATGGATAAAGTGACCCATACCGATACCATATCCATCACCATCACCTCAAACAGCGATAACAGTGAGCTCTGGATTTGCCATTTTCACTCCTGTTGCAAAAGGAAGTGTTCGACCATGGAGAGTTTCAGCTGCATACCCATCGATATACTGAGAAGCCTTTCATGAGCATCCTACTCAAGAAACAATAACTCGCTTATGTGATGGGATTCCAAGCTCTTTAAAAGCATTTTTTATCGCCATGATGATAAGGAAGTCACCGCAACCGGGACACCATTGGATGTTTGTGAGACCTGAGCGCATAGATTAGAGGTTATCAATGAGAAATTTTTGAAGGGAATTTATATCTTTTTTATCTTTATTATAATGAAATGTTTTTATTCATACTGATTGCGCAGAAACCACGGCATCAGGATTATGCTCAAAGTAGAGAACATCTCACATTCATAATCAAAAATATGAAAGCATCTGGATATAATAGGCTGGGTCCGTCTTATTCGGATTATGTTCAAGGGTAAAAACTTCATAGGGCATGTCGACTATTCCATATTTTACTTTTTCTTCAGCATTCGCATTTGTTAGTATAATTTTTGGATTCTGGAATTTCTCAAGCATTTCATATATTTCTTGGCTTACTCCAAATTCAGTAACGAAAGTATTCCATGCATCAACGAGGATGGTTTTCATAAATTTTATTTTTTAAATCTTTCATCCATTTCTTCTCGGTAGAAAGGATAGAGGGTATATTTTCTGAAATTTGAAATCTTGAGTCCATCGATATGATCGATATCAAGAGTGCGAACAAGATGTTCCTCGAGTTGACCAGAGTAGTTCCCTTCCATAAAAATCACCTCATCTTTTCCAATAAGTTCATCACGAATCTTTGTATCAACAGGAAGAAGGAATTTTATAACCATGAGTCCGTATTCTGGATTTTCTGCGATAAAGTCCTCTGCTACTATACGGTTTGCCGAAAGAGTAACGATAATCTTCTTTGCTCCACCATTTACCATCTCGTATCCTCGATATCATTCTTTTTCAAAGAAATTATCGAGCTTTTTCGCACGCTTTTCTGTCATTTTTCCCTTCAATTCTGGACTTTCGGTCGTTGCTCCATACTCATCATGCTCATAAGAAGTAGCGATAAAGTCACCATTTTCTGTTCCGACTTTTACGTACGGAGAGATTCCATCTTCTGTAAGTTCATATCTTTTGTAGTCAGGAGAAGGAGTTTCAAGGAGCTTTCCACGATCAACAGGAGTTGGAGGTGGAAGAGCATCATACGATGAGTGAAGTTCTGAAAATTGTTTGTCCGTAAGAAGGATAACAATAGTTTGGTATTTCTGAGCAATATTGAGAGCGAGACCCGCAAAAAGATATGCTTCATGAAAGCTTGACGGACAAAGTACCACATGACCAAATTCCCCAAAAGTAGGAACCAGTGCATATCTGATTTCTCCTTGTTCATGGAAGGTTGGAGTTCCTGTACTTGGACCAGCGCGCTGAGAAAGAAGAGCAACAATCGGGAATTCTGCCTGAGCCGCGAATGAGAGTCACTCAGTCATGAGGGCAAATCCTCCACCTGATGTCCCCACCATCGCACGAGCACCAGTAAACGCTGCCCCGAGAGCACTATTCATAACAGCTATTTCATCTTCTGCCTGGAGGTATGGAACTTTTCCTGAGGCAATAATCTCCGTCAAGACAGAACTCGCAGGTGTCATCGGATAAGCACTGTAGTATTCAAGCTCAGAATCAACTGCCCCAAGGGCAATAATCTTGTTCCCATAAGTAAATTCACGATGCACTCCTTGAGAGCTCATCTTCCATGGTGAAGTTACGCCAAGTTCATAACTCGCATAAATGGTATCAACCACTCCAATATTATGAGATACAACCTCCTCTCCTTTTTTTCCAAATACCATACGAATCTCATCATGAACGGTAGATGCATCGATTCCAAGAAGTTTTACAAGTATACCAAGTAAGTAAACATTCTCATATTTATCAGTGATTTCTATCGAAAGAAAATTGAGTTTTCTTTCAGCAATAGCACTCTCGATTTCTGGAGTGAATTTCTCTTTGAGTTTCGCATTTGCAATAATGAATCCCCCCTCTCTGATTGCAGTGATACTTTTTTTAAGTCCGCCGATATCATAAGCAAGAAGTACATCTATCGTGCGACGGACGCTCGGTCGAGTATCGGAAATATTGAGATCAAACCAGTTTGTCCCTCATTTAATCCGAGATTCATACTCAAGATCACCCGTAACATAGTAGCCAAGATGTGACAACATGTTTCCAGTAATGTCAGCAAGAGAGTTGATACCGAGTCAAGCAGCTCAGGTAATACGAAGTGTGAAATGCATATATTTTATTGATACACCGGATTATGGGAAATAAGCATTATAAGTCAATCAAAAACTCACTCTTCTTCTGGAGGAATTTTCTAAAAAATATGAAATGTATATTTCTTCTATTTTGATGGAGATTTGTTTAAAAAATGAAAAAGTGTTAGGATATTTACATGTGAATATCATCATGTGACGAAATAAATTCTGGTGTGAGAACCTGAGCAGCCATGAGTGCTACAGACAATCTCTACACAAGCTCCAGTATCGATTCCAAATGGAATTGGGATACCATCAAAGAGAATCCAATATTACTTGGACTCTATACTCAGTATAAAGATGAATGCGATCGAATCAGGGAGCCTGGTTGAGCGGAACGATCAAAGCTTGCATTTGATGTATTTCTCTCCTCAAGACTTCGATGGATAAAAGAAGAGCTCCTTAGTGATTCAAAGTTTCGTATAGAAGAAAATCTTCCTTTGGGATCCTATCTACAGGTAGCCATGCGAGTACTCTCTCTCACACGAGTAAATCCCTATTCACCAGACATGTCTCAATATACTATACCCTGAAACATTGGAACCGACAAAAATAGACCGCGTGGAACCTGCCTAGAGCAAACCATGATTGCCTCAACATTTCTCAGTAAACAAAAAATTCCACATTATGTGAGTCGAGGCATTATAAGCTATACACTGCCGAATTGAAAAAAAGTGGTAGAATGACACGCCTACATCATTGTTCCTTGAAAAACAAAATGAGTCCATTATATGTTTGATTCAATGAAAAATATATTCCAAGAGTTGAGATGATTCGATCCTAAGAAAAATCAATCAATTTCGATTACAATGAGTACCGGTATAACATATACCTACAAGACCGATTCTGTGATATCAAGCCAGCACCCCGATGATGACACCAATTATAGAACTCTATCAAAAATGGTACTTATAAATATGTTTTGATTGATACCAAGCCTCCGAGCAGATGCCCGATCTCTTATAACTACTGGAGGCTTGATGAGCGAGAACGAATGGAGAACATGGATTCAGAGTGATATGAATAAACTCTAGTAAGAAAATTGGAATTATAGGGGAAAAATCCTTCGTTTTTTTACAAATTCCATTTTCAAGCTATACTCATATCCATGACAAACTACGATGCATTCGCGGAGACATTCTCGAATTCAAGAAAAAATATGCACTGGCCTGAAATCGATGAAATCCTCACAGATATCGAAGATAATTGATATCACTCCATCTTGGATGTTTGATGCGGAAACGGGAGATTATTCGGTGAAATACAAAAAAGAGAGAGCATAAGAAATATGTCTTATATTGGGATTGATTCTTCAAAATGAATGATAGAAGAAGCTCAAAAAATATATCCCACGGGTACTTTTCTCGTGAGTTCTATGCCCAAATTTGAGAACATGCCTGAGAAACAATTTGACGCTATTATTTTGCTTGCCTCATTCCACCATCTGGAAACAACCGAAGAAAGAGCTACCTGTCTCGAAAACATAAAAAAATATCTCTCTCCAAAGGGATCCCTCTATATGACAAATTGGAATCTCTTGGAGCAAGAAAAGTATGCAAAAAATCACCGATGAAACGGTGATTTTGACATCAAAATCGGAGAGCATACTCGCTATTATCATGGCTTTAAGCTCGACGAACTCCAAGATATCTTCATCAAAGGATGATTCTATGCAAAATGGAATAAGCTATCAGAATCTGGAAGAAACCTTATTTCAAAAGTAGTACGAAACTAATTCTGAGCAAGGATTCAAGCTGCACTATCAGTGTATCTATGTCCATGATTTCGTCTGAATTCATCCAAATCACCATAATCTCACTTTGGCATAAGATCAACAACGGAATGAAGATAGGTATTCCATACTCTCTCAACTTCATCCTTATCTCATGCTGCAAGAAGAGCCTCTCTTACACTTTTCGGGAGGGATATTACAGCAGATGCTACATTATCACTAATTCCTCCAAATGCCGTATCAAGTTTTCTCATAATTTCTGCGTTCATTTCTCCAAGAGTAAGCTCTTGTGGTGTATCAAATGACATAGATTTTAGGGTTAGATGGAATTTAATTATATCATATAAATTTATCTGTCAATATCTTCCGTACCATAAAAAGTGAAATATTATTCTTGATTTTAATTTTAGCACGTATATAATGTATGTGCTAATATGAGATGGTGCGTGGGAGATTCTCGGAGCTAGAGCTCCTCAGTATAGAACCTCCCCCACCTCTCAAAATGAGCACAAATACTTATCCTTAACCCCTTTGCATATGTTCAAATGACGTGTCATCTCCCGATCAAATGTGAACGGGAAAGTTCATACATTCCAGAAAGATTTCGATGACTATGATGCTTATAGAACATTTCTTGATGAGAATCCAGACTTCCTTCCTCGTGCATATCTCGGTGACTGGTGGAGTCCATGGAAGACGTGGAATCCTCTTCTCTCAGAGTTTGAAGAAGTACGCTCACTTCCAGCAGATGTTCGTCATCTTCCTGAATGAGTTGATCTCCAAAAATATGAGAAACGCCGCCTTGAGAAACGACAAAGTGAATCAGAAAAACTTCTGAGGAAACAATCTCTTGAAAGCACCGAAGCATATCTCAAAGACTACCTCGAAGAAAATCCGAGTGACGATGAGGCAAAATGAGACCTCGAAAAGGTACAAAAGGAACTTCAATCACTCGCATAACCCTGAATTATCAGGGTTTTTCTTACTCGCTTTTTACCTACAATTTCATACAATATTTTAGCTTACACATAATTTTTTTCTTATGAACGATAAAGCTCCTCAAAATCATGAAGAAAATGAATCTCATGATAATAAGAAATCTCATGAATCTCACGGACATGATGGAAAAAATCACAAAAAATCGTTTCTCGATACATGCTTAAAAAATCCATGATTTCCATGGATGGTTATAGCACTGCTTTTTGCATTATTGGTTATCATGTTTTTCAGAGAACATTCTCTCTATGAGGGTCGATGAAATATGTTCTATATGCGAGACACCATAGCGACAAACGGATGGCCAAAAATGAGACATGATTTCCCTCGATTCCATGAAACAGACATAGAGGATGAAATCGAAAACTTCCACAGAGAACAACAAGAATTCTATACAAGAATGAATAAAATCCGAGAAAGCATGATGAATACTCCAGCATCTATCGGGAAATATAATGGTACCCGAATCATAAATGATAAAACTCTTTCTTATACCCTTGATATTGGTGAAAAAACGATATCAGGAACTCTCTCTGGAACAGATTCAGAAATGACTGAGAAGCTCATAGATTCATTAAAGAAGTTTGGCTACACGATCGAAAAGACTTCAGCTGGATATAACTTCAACTGAGAAGCAAGTAAATCACCGATGGTAATCCAATTGTTTCAGTAAAAAAACACCATCTTAGGTGTTTTTTTTACTTTTTTATAATCTGATCAGCCTTTTGCCTGACTTCAGAGGGATACATAAGACCAAAGAGTCGATCATTTTCTCAAAGGAGCAATGTATAAAGCTCACTACACCGATGAATATCACTCAATGGAACACCAGAAAGCATATGATACTGAAGTGGAATATTGTGAATCTGTGTGAGAGCTCCTCAGATATCTTTTCTTGACATCCTCTCTTGTATCCGCCCGAGTAATTCTCAGAGAGCATTTCGTAATTGTATCGATTCAATTGCATCGATTCTTGGTCAACAAAGAGCAATAAGATTCGGAGCAGTGATTCACTGTGCGCTTCATACAAGCACAGAATCCGTTGTTGTGTCTGTATATCCTTTTACGGCATTCATTTTTTTATTATAACATAATTATTATAAATATCAATTAGTTCCTATTTTTGTAATCACGAGGTTTCATTATAGTGATTTTACTATGAAATTCTTTTCTACTCGTATAGACTCCCCGTTAGGAAATATCATTGCCCGAGCAACTGATTCACATCTCTGTGAACTCAGATTCGATGACGCCCATGATAGTAATCCTGACGATTTTTGAGGTGAAAACACTATAATCGTCCAAACAAAAAAAGAACTCAGCGAATTCTTTGCCTGAGTACGTAAAGAATTCTCGATCCCCCTCGATCCAAGTGGATCTGAATTCCAGAAAAAAGCCTGGGATGCTCTCAAAAAAATCCCTTACGGAGAAACAAGAAGCTACAAAGAAGAAGCTGCAATTATGTGAAATCCGAAAGCAATCCGAGCCGTAGGTGGGGCAAACAATAAAAATCCCATCATTATCATTATTCCCTGTCATCGAGTTATCGGTGCTGATGGAAGCCTCGTCTGATATGGGGCAGGTATTGAACGAAAAAAATGGCTCCTCAATCATGAGGAAAGCCATAAGTAGCGTTCGTTATCCGATTTTTTGGAGAGCCCCCGAAGCAGTATCTTCAAGTTTCTTCTTTATATCGGATGCTGCTTTTTGTGCTTCATCATATTGCTTTAAGAGATTTTGAAGAGAGGCATCATCTATCGTATGCGTGAGGTTCATACGAACCTTTCGTTCTATACGAAGTTTTACTATTTTTATCTTCTGCTTGAGGGTCTGCATTTCTCCCAAAAGTGCCACGAGTTTTCTCTGAAGCTGTATGCGAGTCAGTTGAGTTTGATTGAGTCGAGGAGATTTCGTATTTATTTTCGTTTCACCCGAAACAACAATCGTCCCAGTAACACCAAGAGTATTCCCAACAAAAGGAGAAAGCACCACAGGAAGAACAAGAAGGGGAATAAAAAGTCTTTTCATAAAAGAAGAGGGGTATAAATTATTTTGAAGTAGGAGCAAGATTGATCTTCGCTTTTGGCATACCGATAGCATGTGGACCTACCTGATAGTCAGCAAAATAGACAAGCATATCGAGGAAGTTCCCACTCGCATCAGTTGATAGAGTCCAGCTCTTATAGTTGGCTATTACTTTTGGATTGAGTCACTCTTCGAGCCATACCTTATCCAGAGGATATCCCTCTTTTGTATAGTAGGATTGGAGTGAATCAGCTATACGCTTCGATTCTGTCTTGAGTCGAGTCGGAGTAACCACCTTCCACAATGGGATAAGACGTCGAGCCTTGGTGTCGTAATTCCATGTAGATACCGTATCAGCACCGTGTGCTCCTCAGAGATAGGTATAGGTATTCATAAGGACTGAGATAATACTTCCTGTATTTACTACCTCATAGGTGATATTGAGCATGTATCTATCTGGATCTATCACCTCCCCACTCATATCACGGATGATTTCTTCGGCATTTTGTCGAAATTGTTGTTCTATTCGTTTGGTTTCTCGAAGGACCATTTTTTCGAGCTTCTCATTACCAAGTAAAGGAAGCGACGCTATATCGATAGTATAGTATTCCCAGCTTCGGATACACTTCTCAAGTGGCGAAGACCAACTATATCCTGCTGATCAGATACATCCATGCTCATCACGGTCACTTCCAGGAACTCATAGAGAAGCCGCGAATGCATATGATGGTACAAAAAATAAAAGAGCAAGAAGGAGAAAAAATTTCATAAAAAGGATTATTATACACCCTATGATATCTTTCCTTTGGGAAAATCAAGGAAGAATCCATTTCCAAGAAGGAATTCTCATTTGAAAAAATGAAAAAAATCTCATAATCCAATTATGAAACATATCGGTATCTTCGCTCAACGTCGGGAATATGCAGGCAGACTCTTTAATAATCTGTCATTTGATTATATTTCAAAGATTGAAGCAACCTGAAGTATCGCCATCATCATCCCCTGCTTCTCTTCAAATATCAAATTCTACCTCAATCTCTCTGACGCCTTCATCTTCCCTGGTGGACAGGATATCGATCCTTCACTCTATGGTCGAGATATGGACGGAGCTCGTGGAACCATCCCGAGTTATGACCGATTCCTCCTGTCTTCGATGGAAGAGATTACAAAAAACAATAAGCCCATCCTCGGTATATGTAAAGGGATGCAGCTCATAAATGTCTATCACGGTGGAACTCTGAAACAAGACCTCGAAGAAAATACCTACCACTTCCAACCCGAACGTGGCTATGAGAAAATCGATGAGATCCACATCGAAGATGATACCTTCCTCTCAGCACTCTACGTGAGCAAAAAGCTCAAAATCAACTCCATCCACCACCAAGCCGTCGACTCGCTCGGGGCATGACTCCGTGTCGTTGCTCGTAGCTCCTTCGATGAAGAAATCGAAGCCATCGAGCATACAACGCTCCCCCACTATGGCGTGCAGTGGCATCCAGAATATCTCGAGAGTGGGAGATTATTTGAGTGGTTTGTTGGTCATTAGATAGAGTGCCTTACTCGCTCGATACAACTCACGATGTAGGCTTATATATATTCTCTCTCCTTTTGAAGGATAGTGAGACCAGGAAAAACCAAAGAGTTTTAATACGAGAAAACTTTTATTTTCTGTCGAATACAACTATACTCTCTGTATCTTACCTTTTACCTTTACAAAATGTCAGACAGCATCGTCACCGACGCATTCGGAAATACTCTCTCCTCTGGAGACTCAGTCCAGCTCACTCGCGAACTCTCAGTAAAGTGAACCAAAGTCACTCTCAAAAAATGAACCAAAGTGAAAAATATCCGACTGACGGATGATTCTGAAGAAATCACCGCCAATACTCCCGAGATTAAGTGACTCGTCCTACGAACCGAGTTTGTGAAGAAGGTGGACTAAAGAGAAGCATATATTTTAAAATCCCTTATGATAGGGATTTTTGGTACAACATTAGAGATTTATATTCACGAGACAAGATTCTTAGTGAAGCTCATAGTTATGGACTCGCCCATCCGTAGAGAATAGGATGAGGATGGTGCGAGACGTAAGGAGACTAAGAGTGATGTTTTTAATTTTATACATAGAGAATTAAAGCATAAAAAAAGCCCGTTTTGGGCTAGTTCTTAAAATCAATATCTAGATTAAAGAGATTCTCATAAATATCCTTCTTAGAATTAAACTTCATCTTTTTTACTTCCGGAGGTACATTGATTTCAAAATCTGCTAATTTTGTCATATTACTTAAAATAATGAGGATTTAAATTGGGTTCAAAATAGTGTTTTCGCTTACTCCAAATGAATCAATCATACTTAGATATTATAGCAACATCGGTTCAAAGTCAAACTGATTCATCTTCCATTCTCACTCTTCTATTGAATGAGGTAAGGTTGATAAGTGTTTCAGCAATATTTCATAACTCATTTATTGAAAAAAATTCCAACATATTAACTAATTTTTCTGAGTAAGCTCGTTTTGTTTCTGAAAATTTTTCAATAATTGACTTATTTAAAAGTTCTTTATTTGGCTTAGATAGTTTGGATTTATTAATAAGTGCCATTGTCTCCGATTTAAGATTTCATTCTACTAAAGGATTTATTCAATTTATTATATTTTGGACAACATCTTTTTGTGCAAAAGGAATGATTCATCACGTAACCTTATGAGTAATAGCAAAGTCTTCTCAATCTTTATAGATTATTTTTCAATAAATTTTTCAATAAAATATAATTTCTTTCAGGGAGGGAAATATATCATTTTTTCAGAATCAAGTAATTATAACTCACGAATAGGATTTCCAGTAAATAAAGTACTTTAATTCTAGCTTAATTGCCTTAATAAGTAGCTCCAAATCCTCATTTTTCAATTCGATATTTTTGAAAATTATTTTAATTTGCCCTGCAATCAATTCAATATTTCATTTAATTATATCGTTTATCATTTTAGAAGTCATTCATATATTTGGAGATACTTGCTTTACTGATAAATTTATATCATTATAAGTATTTAAAATGATTTCATTTTTAATAATCTCTGTGATTTGATCATAATTTAGTCATGGATTATTATCAATAGCTCTATCAATAGTTGTAATTGTTTTTGATCTTAACTTTGAAAAGAAATGATAAATTACCTGTCTTTCAAGCGGCGTTGGATCATGTAAATCAAAATTTCAGAGAAATTTTATAAAGTCACTTTTGTAATCACCAATACTATGTAAACATTTATCATTTTTTTTATATTCTTTGACTAGAATTTCCCATGGTACTCACATGAATTCTGAATTTGCATATACTGACAATCCAACTGGAATTGTTCTAGAAAGCCTGAATAGCTTATTGCTATCAAATACTTTTGTTACCTCTCAATTAACACTTCATGCCCTATCTGCAGCTATTCAAACTCAATTCTTATTTAAGACTACAACAATGGCTGTCATATTAAGTTTGGTTAGAAAGTAAATTATATCCTCTCCTTCCCTCCCATATAATTCCTGAGCACTTTCGGAATTGTGATAGTGGCATCGGCATTCTGATAGTTCTCCATGATCGCGACGAGTGCACGACCGCAGGCGAATGCTGTAGCATCGTTCGTGTGTATGAGCTCTACCTCACCTGAAGCTCTGCGTACACGAGTCTGGAGGCGACGAGACTGATAGTCGGTCATATAGTCAGCAGTATGCGTCTCTCGATATTTCTGCTGTCCTGGAAGCCATGCCTCGATATCAGATCCTTTTGCATTCGGCTTTCCGATGTCGAAGGTACACTTCTGGAGTTTTTGGTATGGGATTTCGAGTTGCTGCATAAGGTATTCCTGGAGTCCTGCGAAGAGGAGGTGCTCATCGTGAGAGGCCTCAGCGGTAGAGAATGACTCCATCTCGAGTTTATCGAATTGGTGCATGCGGATAATCCCCTCCATATCCTTCCCATAGGTACCAGCTTCACCACGAAATGATGTCGCATATCCGAGATAGCGGACCGGCATATCGGCTTCTGCGAATATCTCCCCTGCGTGCATCGAACCGAGGACGTGCTCAGCACTTCCCTGGAGCCAGAGATCTTCTCCTTCGATTTTGTAGCGTTCTTCGCGAGGCTCGAGTCTATCCATCGCATCATAGGGAGCGGTCTTGATCATGTATGGAGGAAGGACGGGAGTGAATGGTTTGTTTGATACCGACAGTCCATGTTCGGCGATAACCTTATCGAGGACCGCACTATCTCAGAGCGTATCCATCACCCACTGGATGAGGGCGAATTGGAGTTTCACGAGGTCACCCTTGAGGTAGGCAAAACGAGAACCAGCAACATTAGCGGCGCGCTCTTTATCGATCCATCCACGGATTTCAGCGATTTCGGCATGATTTCGGACTGGAAAATCGAATTCTCGAATCTTCCCCCATTGTTTAACGGTCACATTTTCTTCTTCTGTGAGCCCTATCGGAGTATCTGAAGTTGGGATATTTGGGATTTTTTTGAAGAGCGTGAGAAATTCAGATTCGACTCGATCATATTCTGGTTCGAGGGATTGGATTTTTTCTTTCACGCTTTTTGCTTCTTCGAGAACCGCAGGTTCAGGCTTCCCTTTTCCCATACTCGCAGAGATTTCATTCTTGCGAGCCCTGAGAGCATCGAGTTCTTGTTGGAGTCTCACACGTTCACTATCGAGACGGAGTACTTCATCGAGATCCACTCATTTCGTGACTTTGTCATGGAGGGTTTTGCGGACGATCTCAGGATTCGTTCGGAGGATTTTGATATCAATCATAAAAGAAAATATAGGTAAGCTTCTTCCAATATATAAAAATCATACTTTTTTGCAATAAAAAGAATGTTATGATACACTCAGATTATGGCTACCAAAAGAGAACAAGAACTTCTCGCAGAAATTGAAACACTCAAGAACAAACTTGAGCATGCGGAAAAATGGATGACTCGCCAAGTCGAAGAAACGGCACCGATTGGAAGCCGATTTTTCGAAAAACTTCATCCAAAACGAGGATTTTATGACAAATTAGTGAGTACTGTCGATAAAATACGAAGATTCCGCTTCTTTCATCATCGCTATACGCTCTGGGAACTCTGGATGAAACGTATTGAAGCATTTCTTATTGGTGCGGCGATTATCCTTTTTTGGCGTGGGATATGGAATCTTGCAGATAACTTCCTCTTTGTCGGTCATCCGATAAAGTCCTCCATCGCATCACTCGCCATAGGGATGATCATACTCCTTCTCTCCAAGAATTTTGTCAATCAGTTCATCGATGATGCTGTCGAAGAGGCTGATGAATACGAATAAATATGGATTTTCTCTCTACATTCTTAAAGACATCGATTACGTTTCATGAGCTTGCAGCGGCTATTAGTACCGTCATTATTTTCGCGTCATCGTTTCGCTATATGCGATCGATTATCCGAGGAGAAACAAAGCCAAACATCGTCGGATGGATACTTTATGAGCTCGCGACAATCTGCGTCCTCATATCGGCCTATGAGCTCAATAGCATGAGTACAATAGTAGCAGCTCTTGCTTATGCGATCAATCAACTCCTCATCATTATACTCGCATTTCAGTATGGGGAAGCAAAAATTAATAAAGTTGAAGTTTTTTATTTTGCGATTTCTCTTTTTTCCCTCATTATTTGGGCAGTATTTTCACATTTTCCTCATGTCGCCTGAGAATTGGAATTCGACGAATTACAGGTAGCTATGATTGTTCTTTTTACGAATACCCTTATCGATGCAATGGGTGCTATTTCTATATTCACAAAACTCTACAAAGAACCCGAAACGGAAGACAAATGGGCTTGGTTCCTCGCGATGCTCTCCTGAATATTTTCACTTATAGCGGTAGAAAATTATACCTTTCATGACCTTATCTATCCACTCTATCTCGCAGGATCAAATCTTGCAGTTTGGCTCCTTTGTTTTCGCAAGAAACCCCGTCATCGTTTTGCATGGGTATTTCATATTACTGAGAAGCTTGTCGGAAAAAGCTGGAGGGGATAATATTGTTTCTGTTTTGATTTTGTCTATACTGAATTTGTTACGCCTATTCTATAATTATTTTTTTCTATGAAGGCAATACTCTCTCTCGGTATCTTTTCGGTTCTTTCTTTATTTCTCACCTCATGTGGATCTGGCGGTTATACGAAATATACGGGAACAAACTGAATGGAACTAGAGTATCCCTCATCATGGAAAGCGGGCAAAGAAACTGGATGATATGTCAATTTTCTCAATGAAAAAACGAAATCAATTATCGTCGCCGGAAAACAAAAAATAGTTACCCCAAAGACTGATGCTGAAATATTCGAACACTATAAGGCAAGATGAGCCTTAGCAATAAATAATCTAAATGTCTGAGGGGTTCCTGGAAAATATGTCGAATACACAACCACTCTCTGACAAAATGAATTTTACCACAAAGAGGCATGGAAAACAGTATGAGGTGATGTATATAGTGTCGCTTGTACTCTGAGAGAAGCTGAAAAAACAAGTGATATCCAATCGTGTAATCATATAATCGAAACATTGAAATAAGAGACACTTCTCCTTCTAAAAAAATTCATCAGAGTGAAATACAAATGATGACTTTTTATGGAATATTCTTATCTTGCATTTCTAAGAAAATAATATATTATATATAAAATAACCAATTATACTATGGCACGTAATGCATTTGATGTTAGTATGTACGTCTCAGGGGAGAGAAAAAATGTCGGATATGGCGATATGTCTCGATATAATCTCTCGAGCGAACAAGTTCGTGAAATAGCGATTGCGAGAGCTAATGCAAGGAAAAAGGCAGATGAAGAAGTCGTAACACTTAAAGAGGATACTCGTGGAAAACTCGAAGTCATAAAACTCGATGCCCAAAATCCTTCGAAGATCATTATCGATGACAGTGATACAAAAATACTTGCCTACAATCATGAGCAGATGATGTCCTTCAAGAAACGTTCGACTACGATTTTTGCTGATGGACAAATTATTCATCCATCCTGAGATGAATGAATGAGAATACGTAATGCATTCAAGAAATTCTATGATTCTGATATCTATAGTAGAGAATCTGTAGAAAACTGTAAAAAACTCCAGGAATTACTCGGACTCACCTGAGATGATGTGGATGGCGCATTTTGACCACTGACCCAAAGCAAACTTGAAGAAGCATTTCTAAAAAAATACTCCCCTGCTCCAGCACCGAAGCCACTAGAAATGCGCGATACCACAGTACAATGACAAATATATACTCTGAAGTCTGACTCTGGGTATTTTACCTGGGATACTCTAAAAATGCAGGATAGCCCTCTACATCTCTCAAAGTGAAATGCCGTACGGCTTACCTGAGAAGTTATTGAGATTCAGGGGGTTCGTTACTACAAGTTTACTATTCATACGGGTCCGGATGTAAGCTGATACGTAAAAATGGATTCTCTTGAGAAAAAGCCCCTTAACTCTGGAAAAAAAGTCGTAATCGATCAAAGCGCTAGCCCTAATGTCATATAAAATGTCCAAATTTTCTGTCGGTTCGACTCTTACATCATTTGCTCTTGCAGCAGCAGTAAGTACTGCCAATGCTCAAGCACCCAGAACCATAGACTTATATCCAAATATTGTCACATCGCGTATTCGATACATCACAGCTGAAGAGGCTCGAGCAAATAATGTAGCACATATGGTAATGAAGGTTCGTTGAGAAGTTGCATGAATATGCCATTTTAACAAAATAAGCATCCCCATTCAAGACCGAACTGAGACATTTATTGGCACCGCTAAACACTGTGTAACCCCTGGATATAAAAGAGGTCAAGATTGAGTAGACTATATCCTTGCAAGAAGTCTAACTCGACTCTACAAAGAGGGATCCTGAATCTCTTTTGAAACAACTGATAATCCAAGGGTACTCAATCGATCATCCCTCTATGGTGGTATGCTTCACATGGCGCAAGTTCACATGCACTGATGCCTACCAGATTGAGATGACAAAAATAGTAGCACCTGTTTTCAAATAAGTGGAAGGGCCTATATGGACAGACAAATACCGAGACAGGCTACTGTTTATATCAGTAGACAAGAATATATCGATCTTCTAAAAAAATCAGGAAGAACCTGTGAGGAGGCTGTAATTACTTGAGTATCTTGAAATTCTTTTAAAGATGAAAATTGAGACGTAGTATGATTTGCAAGTACCGCATCACAGGCATGTAAAATGCTCTATGTGGAAGACTACTTAAATGAGAAAGGACTGCCAATCCGTGTGAATGCATTTCCTGTAACATTTGAACCTATAAGGGAAGCAGGCAATGGCTGAAAGAGTAGTGTTATTCTGAATTAGCCAAACTCAGAGAAGAGAAGATTTTTATTGCCTTCACTCTGATTTTGCATATAGTAGAGCCATGTCTCTCTATACCAAATATCGTCCTCGGGATTGGGATTCTGTCGTATCTCAAGACTATATCACAACCATACTCCGAAATAGCCTCAAATCATGAAGAGTGAGTCATGCTTACCTTTTTCATGGATCACGTGGAACAGGAAAAACTACAAGTGCTCGCATACTCGCAAAAGCACTCAATTGCACGAATCCAAAAGAATGAAATCCTTGTCACGAATGTGAGAATTGTCGAGCCTTCGATAATGACACGATGCTCGATATCATAGAAATCGATGGAGCAAGTAACAATGGCGTTGAGAATGTTCGTGAACTCATCGAAAGAGCAAAATTCGAACCAAATCAGTGAAAATATAAAATCTATATTATTGATGAAGTACATATGCTCTCAACTGGGGCATTTAATGCTCTTCTCAAGATCCTTGAAGAACCACCCGCACATGTTAAGTTTATCCTTGCCACCACAGAAATTGATAAGGTACCGGAAACGATACGATCTCGCACGCTTCGTTTCGATTTTAAGAAAATTACTTTCGGAGATATTATTGACCGATTGAATTTTGTAACCAAAGAAGAGTGAATCATCGCAGAGGAATCTGCTCTCCAAATCATCGCAAAAACAGCACGTGGCTGACTCCGTGATGCCCTTACCCTTCTCGAGCAGAATATCATCGATAACGAAGTATCAACGGAACACGTTCGCTATACGCTTTCACTTATCGATGAAGACCTTCTTGAGAAGATTATTGAATGACTGAAGTGAAGCGATATCGCGCTCATTCGTAGCATCATTGATTCACTCAAAGAACGACATATTCAAGTACGTTCATTTTTCGATCAGCTCATGTACCGATTGCGCGATCTTATGCTTGAACATATCGACGATTCAGATTTTTATGTCTATAGCGAAATCATGAATCTTATCGAAGATGCATACTCGCGAATTAGAAATATCCCAGATGGATTGATGCTTATAGAAATTACTCTCCTAAGAATAGTCAAACGCTCAGGAAAACCTGCATCCACCGAAACAAATTCACTCAATCGGACTCAATCATCAAAAATTCAGGAAAAATGAGAACCAAAATGAGAAAAAATAGTGCCTCCTCCTGCTCAAGCAAAGAATCCTGAACAAAACGAAGAAACAAAAATCCAACCTCAGCCAACAGTAACACAAGATGAAGCAATAAAAAATGATATAAGCTTCTCGTTTCCTCTCCTGATAAAAAAACTTATCGAAGTAAGTCCAGCACTTACAACAGACCTTAAAACGGCAAGATTTTCACTGGATGGAACCAATCTCACGCTTATATTTCAAAAAAAATGGAATTATGAACGAGTCAATCCTCCAAAAATTCGCAATCTTATAGCAGAAACGTGTAGTCAAATATTTGGAGGTAATTGGGAAGTATTGTGTGAACTAAAAGAATCCATAAACTCAAATATTGCCGAAGGAATTTTCTAGAAGGTTGCAATTCTCTGTATTTTTATACAATAAATAGACTCTCTGTCTTCAATTATGTTTACTCTAAAAAACGCGCTTCCTATCATTTTCGGACCAGTATTTTGGAGGAAGTTGATTGCCTTCTCCATTCTATTTCTCATAGGATATAGCCTCAATAATTTCATTATACTCTTTTTTATTACGTTCCTTTTTGCTTATATTTTTCTCGAGCTCTGAACCTATCTTGCTCAAAAAATACACACATGGGGAACTCATTGAAAATGAGATAGAGCACATCTCCTCGCAAGAAAATATGCAACCGTTAGTATTGTGATAACTGGACTTTATGTCGTTTTTATTGGGATTCTTGTATTTATCTTTGTGAATATAATACCTCAAATTGGTGGAGAAATTGATAGATTTATAGATGATGCTGGTAATATTGCTCGCCAGGGAGAAGACTTCATCGCAAAAGTAGAAACAGCAACAAACTTGAATCTTTGACTTAAGGAGATGGTTTGAGAGTTTGTAAGCTCAGAGAATCTCAAATCACTCTGACAAAAAGCCTTCTCATATGTAACAAATGCAGGGATCATATTTACAAAATTTCTCCTTGCCCTTCTTTTATCCTATTTGTTTCTCATAGAACGAGTACGCATCGAAAAATTTCTCGCCCAAATCCGAAATGGAAACTTCCAATTTCTTTATGATGAGTGGGCAATCATTGCTCGAAAGGTATGAACTGGTTTTGGTCTGATTTTTAAAGCCCAATCAATCATTGCTCTCGTAAATGCAGTATTAACCAGTATTGGACTCATACTTATAAGCATATTTAATGGAGGAGCCTTCCCTTTTATTATCACTCTTTCCCTGATTGTATTTATCTGTGGTTTTATACCCGTGTTTGGAACCTTCCTTTCCTGAGTACCAATACTTATACTTGGTTATGGTTACTGAGGCATTCCTGTCGTAATAGCTCTTATCACCATGATTGCGATAGTTCATGCTGTGGAGGCATATTATCTCAATCCAAAGATAGTATCCTCTTATGTTCATTTTCCTGTCTTTATCACCTTTGTTATTCTTCTCATTTCAGAGCACGCTTTTGGACTTCTTTGACTCTTGATTGGAGTGCCTCTTTTTTCGATCCTCATATGACTTGTAGAAGATTTCGATGTTTATATTAGCACTATCCGTGCGGAGTTAAAAAAACGATATGCTAAGCCTGTCACTTGAGCATAAAAAACATCTGTTCTCATTTCTCTCAAGCGAGACAACCCTTCCGAAGATAATAGTCATCTATGGTCCTACTGCTAGCGGAAAAAGTGGACTTTCCGTAGAGATTGGAAGGCTCCTTTTGGAGCATGGGTACTTTCCAGAAATAATCTCAGCAGATAGCCGCCAGGTTTATAGATGACTTGATATTGGCACCTGAAAAATACTTCCATCTGAGATGGACTGAATTCCACATCACTTACTCGATATTATAGATCCGAACACGAAGTATTCGATGATTGACTATAGGCGCGATTTCGACAATCTTCCTCTTTGGGAAAGTGAGAATATTGTCCCTATTTTATGCGGAGGAACATGACTTTATATCGATGCCGTCCTCTATGATATGGCCTTTCCTGAGAACCCTCCCGATTGGAAATATCGAAACGAGCTCGAAGCAATTCGACAAGAAAAATGAAACGAATTTCTTTGGAATATGCTTTTTGAAGTTGATCCGGAATATGCAAAAGAGCTTTCCCCCTCAAATTATCGATATATTATACGCGGGCTCGAAGTCATGCGTGATACCTGAAGATCAAAACGAGAATCTCACAATACAAAAAGCCTTCGATTCTCTCCATTTTTTGTGACTCCCTATCTCGATAGTCCTGAAAATCGGAAATTCCTCTATGAAAAGATTGATAGTCGAGTTCAGGATATGTTTAATAATTGACTTATAGAAGAAGTAAAGTATAATATATCAAGTTTTACTTCTCACTGCCCTGGCCTCGAGACTATAGGATACAAAGAAGTTGTCGATTATCTCGAAGAAAAATCCACTCTTGAAGATGCTATCAGTCTCGTACAACAACATTCAAGAAACTACGCAAAACGGCAGATAACGTGGAATAAACGATATGGCTGTAATCTCCCCATCATTTAGAACTGAAGATACTGCTACCGCTCTCGATCGCTATATCAGGGCCATTAAGGCATGAAATCCTACTTGATTATTGGGATCTTTCTATGAAGCTGAGATTCAGCGGGTACTTACCGGCATTACCACTCCCTGACTTCTTTCTCCTGAAGACCGAAGGTTATGAATTATAAACTTACCGGATCGTGAGTTAGGAAGACTTGATAGGAAAGAGAGGTTTCTTCGTCGGATTCTCATGATTATAGATTATATCTTACGGTGAGCATGAAATGTGGAAGAGATATTTAGAGATCATTTGGGCACTAAAGTGGAAGATTTTAAGAATTGTATCGACATCTATTACCCTTGAGCGAATCTTGATGAAAACAGAATATTTAGCTGGTTTATGCAAATAAAGAACGGATCGAAAACAAGAGATGAACTTCTCAGACAATTTTGAGGAAGCGACAACTAGTATTTTGTACACTATTTTTATTCGTCAATACCTTTTCTTTTGACAAAGAAGGGAATTTGATATTATATATAATTGTCTTTTTTACGGACTTTTTTGTCGAAGTTCGATGCTCTAAAAAGAGATTGGTCAACTCTTTTTCAGACAAATATGTGAGGTTAATCCTCCGTAAAAAGCAAAAACACATAGTCGAAGATTCCTTTATTTTTTCACTTTTTTTCTATGCAACATATGAAAAAGTATGCTGCAGAGGCTATGGGCACTATGGTGCTTGTGCTTCTGGGTTGTGGCTCCGCTGTACTTGCTGGGATGACTGCTGGAAATCTCCATATAGCTCTCGCATTTGGTCTTGCTGTGGTAGCTATGGCATATACTATTGGTCATGTTTCTGGTTGCCATATAAACCCTGCCGTTACGGTCGGTATGTGTGTATCAGGTCGAATGAAATGGAGTGAAGGACTCTGGTATATCGTCGCGCAAAGTGCTGGTGCCATTATCGGTGCTGCTGTCCTTTCTTATATCGCCACAGGAGCATTTATGAGTGATAAACTCGGGCAAAATGTAATCCAAGGAGATTTTAGTACGCTTCAGGCTTTTATCGCTGAATTTCTTGCTACTATGATTTTTGTTCGAGTGGTACTCGCTTCCACTGGAGATAAGTCAGGTGCTGGGCCTCTTGCAGGTCTCGTTATCGGTCTTACGCTTGCAGTGATACATATCGTATTTATCCCAGTAACTGGTACGAGCGTCAATCCTGCTCGATCACTTGGACCAGCCCTATTGGCAGGCGGTGATGCATGGAGTCAACTGTGGCTTTTCTGGGTAGCCCCACTTCTTGGTGCTGTTGTTGCGGCTTGGACGTATATGTGGTGTGAAAAGAGATAAGAAGCTTTATAAAAAATTTCTCTCATAAAAAAACCTCTCAATACTGAGAGGTTTTTTATTGTACATTATAATTTCTTCTCAAATACTCAAGCTCTCCTGATTCATTCATGGAGAATATATCTGAAGGGGGCCTATTACATAAACCTCCGTCAATGCCGAAAATTCAAGGAAAAACACTCTCTGCCTCAATGAGAGTTTTCGATTCAGAATGACCAGAAAGATTCGCGGAAGTAAGAAAGAATGGAAAAGAAGTGTCCCCAAAAAGTGCTCGTGAGTAATTCGGGATACAAACCTTGGCAACCCTCAGGGAAATTTTTTCATATTTTCCCCCGTCCATCCACTCAGGAATTTGAAAATTCGAACTTCTTGTCCCAAGAAAACTCCATGGATGTGGATAATTTCTTAAAAAATCGATTTGTTCATCACTCAAGGTCACAAATTGTTTCATATCAGAAAAATCTTCAACCAAGAGAGCAAGCCTCTTCGTATCATCTCTTCATTTGAGGACATTAATCGCACTATAATCCTGCTCTGAAAACTCTCAAGCAAGTCAATAACACGTATCTGTAGGAATGAGAAATAACATGAAAGGTATAGTGTAGAAAAAATAAAAAAATGCAATAAAAAAAAACCGGACTGCCATTCTTCAAGGCGCAGTCCGGGAAATGTTTTTCATGAATGAAAGAATCAATCGGCTGGCACTCCTGGTCTTACAACTCAGACAGCCAAATGCATCATTCATGTTGATTTGCTTCGATCACTCGAGCTCATCAAGGACATTTCTTTTTGGATTCACGAGATTCAAATCGAACTCGAAAACTCAAAGAGAAATACTCTCGAAAGAGAGTCGCATTTTAGTGATATTTTTAATATTGCAATACTAAATAAAAAATAATCAAACAGCGATATTGAGTATAGTAAACCAGAACCAATACCCTCGAGGAGTAATCGATGCAAGATACTGCGCACCAAAATGAGAAACCACAATCACTATTATGCTGATTCAAAAAAGATGTGTCGGAGAAAAATTCATCGTCGATATATCAGTTTGTTCGAGAGAGTTCGGAACTTGGAGACTCAGTGTTTCTGGGTTCATGTGAATTCTATTACGTAATTAAAAAGACTTATTTTTTCAAAGAAAAAACAGCGAAGAAAGAGTGCTCATAAGAAAAATAAAACCAGCAACAAAGAGGGAAATTCTCATTGATGTAGCATCTGTAATCCAACCAATAATAGGGCCAATAACGCTAAATACTCAACGAAATGCGAGAGCCTGAACAGAAAGTACTGTAGCCCGAATATCTGAAGAAATAAGAGTATTGACGTAGTCATTTAATATCACCGAACCAAAACCTCGAGCAATATAAAAGAAAAAGACAAATATAAGTCCGATAATGGATTGGAAAAAACCAAGAAAAAAGTATCAGAGTGCCGGAAGTAGTGAAAGGAGAATCAAAGAGTATTTCCAGCCAAGAAGTCACTCAATCTTATGAGCAAGAAATGAAAATGGTATTATCGAAAGATTGAAGATCATCCAAATAGCTCAAAAATACTGAAGTGGCACTCCAACTTTCGTGAAATATAACTGAAGAAGCCAAGTCATAACAAGCGTAGAAGAACCAAAAAATCATGAAAAAATAATAAGCCATTTTATTTCTTTATGCTCATGTAGCGAATATCGTACAATCTTCGTAATTCATCGCAGTATTCATTCGGCATTCTTGTGCTTATGTCGATTGGGTTCTTTTAAGAGGAATACCAGAGGAAAAAACATCACAAAAACGCCAAGCTCGACATAAAATGGAAGAGAAATACTTATTACCGCAAGGAATCATCCAAGAAGACTTGCAAGAGATTCCGAGATACTGGAAACCGATTGAAGGTATCATTGAATTTTTTTATTTTTACCCTCATGCCCCTCATCAATAAGAGTATCGTATATCATCGCAGAATCTGTCCCGGAAATAAAACTTGAACCAAGTCAGAGAATAAGCTCAGCACAAAGAAATCACCAAAATTCATGAGAAAAAGCATAAAGTGCCAATCCTATTATTGCAAATAACATACCGATAATGAGCGACTGCTTCCTCCCAATAACATCAGCAAAATAGCCAGTAGGAACCTCAAAAAGAACCACTCAAATAGAAAAAACTGACTGAATGAGAAAAATTTCTTGCATCGAGAGTCCATGCCTCTGGTAAAAAATCGTGATTATTGGCATCACTACCAAAAACCATCTCACTGCCCGTAGAATGAGAAGTATACTAATGTTGCGAGAGAATAACATACATTACTAAAGCACTTTATATCTCAGTCTATCAACATCGCCCGCCCCGAGAAGGAGAATAATAGATGAGTCTGGATTTGTTTCATCATATTCCATTACAAGTCTGGCTGTATTTTCGAGACCATTGCCATCTTGAACTTTCGGTTGATTCTTGGCGATTTCTCATATCAGTTTCTCAGTCGTCATCCACTCGACATCCTCTTTTTTGTCACGGGAAAAATAAATATTGGGAATAACAAGAGTATCAATATCTGCAAAAGCGGTCGCAAACTCAGAGAGAAGTTCGCGCGTACGTGAGTATTGATGAGGCTGAAAAACAACAAAAAGTTTCTTATCATGGTATTTCTCTTTTATTGCCTTGAGTGTTGGGCGAATTTCATTCGGATGGTGACCATAATCACTCATGAGAACATTTCCATTTTTTGTTGTTCAGACGATTTCTGATCGCCTCCATGAACCTTTGTAGTTTTCTAGCTTTGGTATTATGATGGCATCTTGCATCCCGAGAAGTCGTCCCACAGTATAAGCAAGATATGCATCTTGCTCGAGATGGCTTCCTGGAACCCGAAGAGAAAGCTTCGGAAGAGGGAGAAATTTTTCAACGGTATAAACCTCAAGAGTTTCTCATTTTCGTTCTTCAACTCGTGGAAAGTATATAATTTTCTCATTTCCGACGATAATCTTTTTCTCTTCAGGAATATTGAGCTTTTTTGAATTCTCATCATTTGCTGAGACAATCACGAATCCTCGGGTCTGATCGACGATACTCTGAAACGCAGAAATATAATCTTCAAGACTCTTATAGTAATCAAGATGATCAAGATCAATATTGGTAATGACGGTAATATAGGGATGGTACTGAAGAAACGAACGTTTATACTCACATGCCTCTATGACGAAATTTTCTGTTTGTATCTCGCTATAGAAATTTGAATTTCCAAGTTGAGGCACCTGCGTCCCGATGATGGCAGAACATCCCGGTGAATTCGGAGTATAAGCAAAAGCTCAATCAGCAGGAATCTCAATCGTTGGATTATCCGAATATTCATTCGCGAGCATAAGTGCCGTCATCGCGGTCGTTGTCGACTTCCCATGAGAACCAGTAATAGCTATCCCCTGTTTTGCATCAAAAATTCTCCCCAGTGCCGCAGGGTATGAGAGGTGTTCGATGTGAAGTTCTTTTGCTCGAGCAAGCTCTGGATTGGCATATATTTGCTCTTCTGGAGAGAGATCTGGCTTCGTAATAATCGCCTCAGAATAAATAACTAAGTCCGTTCATTCGTAGAGGTTTTTTGCATGATGACCTAGAGAAATATCGAACCCCTCATTTCGAAGGGTATCGAGAAATGCAGAATTTGATCCATCAGAACCAGAAACAGTGTACCCGAGATATTTATAGTATCGAGCGAGTGCTGAAACGCCGATCCCGCCAATACCAATAACATGAAGATGTTTTTGTTTTCAAGTATTCATAAAATGAATTATATCGAGAAAGATAAAAAATTGAAATTGACCTCAATAAATTATTATGATATAATATTAAAGTTAGTCAATAATACTCTTTTTATGATTTGAGGAACTGTTATACATAAAACCCGTCTGCATTCTTGACTAAAAAGTTATAAGAAATATCAGCCAAAGTGAGTCGAATGGAAGATAGGTCAATCCTCAGATTTTGGCTCGGAGAAAAATAGAGAGAACCTATCCGTCAACATGGCAAAAAATCATCATGAAAATAGAGATTCAGGAAGCGAAACCCCATCTTGAATATGAGGAATCAGCCATGCGATTACCTATTCGGGTGGGAAGATTCTCATGCTCGATAGTAAAAATTGGAACTGGGAATCAAACTTCTTTCTTGATGATGTAAAAAAAGAAATCGAGAAAGAAAAAAAATCAATGAAGCAATATCACCTGAGTCCAGAGTACTATGGGATTATATTTTATTGAGATAAAATCGAATGAGGATACAAAAAAATCGATCATGCGCTCTATCTCGTAAATCCCAATGCTGTCTGAGGTTTTATTAGTGAGTTTTGAAAGCAATAGTGATAATTGATTCCTTAATATTTAGATCTAATACTAGCAATAATCTAACTAGACGGGAAAAATGTCGCTAGCTCAAGCAACCAAACAAAGTCTTTAAAAGATTCAAAACTAGTTCCTTCTTTGGTAAAATAAATGATTATCTCACTTTCTTTGAGTGATACAGAAAAACATAGAGGAGCATATAGAGACCAAAATAGAGGCCAACAAAGAGATACACATTAATGGGATGCGCTCAGAAGACGAGACTTTCCCCTGCTCTCGAAACATTTTCTATGATAGGAACTCTATTTGGTTCAATAAGAATTGATCCAATCTCTCGTATGAGACTTCCTGGTTCATGGAGAATATCCCAGCTATTAAATCGGAGGAATCGACCGAGATAGACTCAGAAAATAGAGAGACACATAATAATCGTTACAAATATCCATCATTTTGTGTGATGGTATTTTTTATTCCAATAGATATGAAAGAGCTCAAGTGAAGCAAAACCTGATATCATCCCAGCAAGAGCAGAGGTAGCAATCAGGACAATATCAAAATGGATATATTCAGGAAGTTTCCCGAGGTGAATAAAGTCAGTGAAGATATAGAGAGAATTCGGGAAGAAAAAAAGCCAGAGAAGGAAAAAGATTCAGTGAAGATATCCTTTTTCCTTCACGGCTAACATCGCGAAGAAATATGGAATAAGTGCAAGAATCAGGTTCCAGACAAGTCCACCAAGAATAGTATCTCATGTGAGATATGCTCTAAGAATAGCGAGAAACGCTGCATAGAGACAGAGTACGACATAGGCGTGAAGGTGCATAAAAAAATTTCAATGATAGTTACGAATGAGGGATGGTGCTAAGAATTCATTCTACAAATCATATTGCTGTATCCCCATTTCTTGCTCGTTCAAAGTGGTATCGATATTTCTTTTCTACGAGATCATTATTACAAAAATTTGCTCCGAGGCATGTCCAGAGTCGGTAGATCTTTTTCGGATCAAGGTTATGCCAAAATGATGAGTACATTTCGAGTTTTCCATCGAGAAAATCAAGAATATCGATAAGCCAATATTCTTCATCAATATTCATATTTTGCGCAAATGGAACCTCACAAAAACCACTTCGAGCAGTACTATATTCAAATACAACACTCGAATCAGATACAAAAAACCGTATACGATAGAATCCCTGGTTTCGCAGAAGCGATTCCCTGAGGCTCGCAACTGAAGAAGCTGACCAATACGGGAGAAATCGAGTATTAAGTATTTCGAGAATCTGTCTTTTCCTTTTCATAAGATCCTCAAGAGAAAAGTCTTGAGAAATGAGTGGAGCACTGGCATATTGCCTTTCTTTGAATTCTTTCTGTTCACTCACGAGTGTTTTCTCGAGGACTCAGAGAGAGAATTCCTTTCTCCCTACTTCTATACCTCCATTTTCAACTCGGTATTGCCTTCCAGGAATAAGTGCTTTTTGTGGAAAATTGTATCCAGCATTTTTTGCATAATCGTTCTCGATAGAAACGAATTCATCGAGTGGAAAAAGAGCAAGACCAAAAAGTTCTTCACTCATTTTTCGTGGATATGCTATCCCCTGTCAGATAAATCCACGAACAAATCCTGAGAGCGAAAAGAGGTTCGGATGATGAGTAAATTCTTCGTATTCGAATCGTTCATATTGGAAGGCAATTTCTTCTTTTTGTCCTGCGATATAGTTATCTCGATAGGCTTTCCTTTTTTCGGGTTTTACATCATAGTATGGAATCTGTCCTTCGAGACAATTTCGGCTCGCGAGATAACATGTTGTTTCATAATCTCTTCGAGTAAAGACCTTATAGAGAGATTTCTGTACTTCTTCATCCTCCATATCGGGAACGGTATCAATCTCAGCAAAAACGAGCTCTCGATCATTCGAAATCGCAAGCATCATCACATCATCTTCATTTGTAATGACTGGATTGGACCACATATATCCCGTGATTTCAATACCATGAAGATGAAAGGATTTTTTATTTTCAAGCCAAATAACCTGAGCATCAGGAAGATATTCGTGAAAAAGCCCCTCAAGATATCTCATCGTAAAAGGCAATATAAGGGTAGGATTCGCATGCTCATATATCTCACGAAGTGTATATGGATCAAGATGATCACAGTGAGCGTGAGAAATATATATAGCATCCAAAGTTTTGAGCTTTTCAGGATTAAGCCTCACCTTTACTGTGCGCTCCATAAGGTCTCAAATCGCATAATCTGAAAGCCAAGCATCAACCATGATGCGAACATTTCGCTTTTCATTATTCTCGATATCAACGAGAAATTCGGTATGACCGAGAGGTGTGATAATCATAGGATATTTCTACTCAGAAGCGAATGAAAAGCAATCTGAAAGACGCGTTATTCTTTCCAGGTTACTCATATCCTTTTTAAAAAAAATTTTACTTCCACCTCACTTTTCTTTCACATTCGTCGCAATCGAGTTCTAAACCCTGAAGCACCCATTTGGATAAGATCCTCTAAGGTAACCTGTTCCACTTTTAAAGCGTTTGTTACTCGTACGGATAATCCCCACTCATCTACTGGTTTCTGTTTCCAGTCAAGAAGTGTGAGTTCTACCCCTTGCATTTCCTCATCTCTTACCTTTTCACTATGATAGTTGCAGGCATTTTCTTGACCTGGATGAGTCATTCATTCAAGAATCCTTCTAATAATGATAGGACGTGACTCTATGCCCGCCTCAAGCCTTTGGACTCAAATATCATTCGGAATATTCCCGCCTGGAACACTTTGATTAAGAATGCAAAATGCACGACCGTTTGCTCATCGAGCAACATACTCACACGTAGCACATTTATAATCCAGAGACTCAGTTCATGGGATTGGTTTTGGATGATTCATAGTATGAAAATATATAAAATTTTTAATTGGTCAATATTTCTATGAATTCTTTTACATTTGAGCCTTTCTCTCTATACTCGAGACATGAAAATCATAGCGCACAAAAAATCGGCAACACCCGTCAAAGAAGTCAAAAAAATCGAACTCCCCCCTTTCGATAAAGAACATATCCATATAACTCTCACCTGCCAATCGGGACTTGAGTCACTCGTACGAAGAGAAAGTGAGAGACTAGGACTCAGCCAAACAAGCGGTCAAGATCGACTTGTTTTTGGAGAATGAAATCTCGAAACTCTCTATAAACTCCTTATTGGAAGTCGATTTTCTAATCGGGTCTATATCGAAATCGCGAAAGAAAAGATTACCGATTTTGACACGCTTCATGATGTACTCGCAAGTATCACATGGGGGGATTACCTCAGCGGAAAAGAAGTCATCGTAATCGAGGCGAGCTCAACGAGATCAACTCTTACAAGTATCCCAACAATTCAGTCGGTCGGGCAAAAAGCCATATACTCAACTCTCCATACCCCCGATAACGCCCATGCAGTAGAAGTTCATATCCTCATCCTTCTTATCGATGATGTTGCTCATATTCTTCTTGATATAACTGGAGACCCACTCCATAAGCGAGGCTATAGAGCCGAATCATGAGAAGCTCCTATTAAAGAATCCCTTGCAGCAGCTCTGATTGCTTTTTCGGGTTGGAGATTTCGAGAACCGATGCTCGATCCATTTTGCTGAAGCGGAACCATCGCTATCGAAGCTGCCATGATGGCACGAAATATTGCCCCAGGACTCATGAGGCACTTCCGTATCGAAAGCCTCCCAATTCACAATCGAACACTTTTTTTGGAAGCAAAAGAAAATCTTAAAAGCAAAATCTACCCGAGTGGAAGTTACACCATTTCTGCTTCTGATCTAGATAAAAATATGATTGATATCGCCAAGAGAAATGCCGAACGTGCTGGCGTTGCGGGTGATATAAATTTTTCATGCACAGAATACCTTACGACAAATAATAATCACACTATCGTAACCAATCCTCCATATGGGAAACGTCTCGAAAGCGAATCACTCCATGAAATATATACCAAACTGATCAAGGAAATACGAGAATATGGATGAGGGTTTATCACTACTTTCCCCGTAGATATTCGACATGGTCTTGCCAATAAAAAACTCCTCAACGGAAGTGAAGAGTGTCGATTTTGGTATAAAAAGAATTAGCGTTCGATTTTTTGATTAATAATCAACAAAGATACATGTCACCGCGTATCAATAACTACAATTTTTGAACCCGTTAATAGTGTTTGTGGAAGATTATTGGCAAAGTTACATGTTTTCGGATCAAAATATATATCTCAAAAAACCTCTGCAAAAACTCAAGATATTACTCAACCTCAATCAACTTGGTAGTCATATGGATTCATTATAGTAACTGATTCGTAAACATGGGCTTTTATCATAGCTGAAAGCTGCTGAGGAGAACTAACACCTAGATTCAGACTCGATTGTCACTGGGATAACCTTCACCTTACTCAAAGTGGAGCATCTCAAATTGAAACAAATAATACAGGGCTTTTTGTAGCAGTCATGGATCAGGATAAGAATAATTCATAATTATAGAAACTTAAGTTATAAAGTCAATATTGATTCTCTAAGGGATTGCAAAACTCTGATTTCATTCAATATAGAATTGAGGTTAATATTTTGACTCTATTTAAATAATAATTATAATATAAATCATATATTACTCTCTTTCTTATGGTAAAAGTTGATGAAACAGGGGTCGTACAACCGACCCAGACTCAAGAATGAGTCCTTGAAAAACTTCAAGCTCAACTGAAAGATGGGGTAACTCAAGTTATCGAGGGAGAATCAACTGGAGAAGAACTTGTAGCCTACGCACACCTCCTTTCACTTACAAGAGAATGAGCAAATGCTTCACTCCTCCAAGAAAGTCATCCCCTCTATGATAAAGTTTTTTATAAAGCGAGCTCTATTGAGCAAAATCCTGATGGAACATATGTCGTCATCACCGAAGATTCCTTCGTGCGACTCAATGATAAAGTTGATGCACCAAAAATAGCCACTGTCGGGGAGCTACGAAATAAATCAAAGGAGGGTATACTTTTTTCTTGAGTGGCAGCTCTAAGCATAGAAACAAAAGATGGAAAAAGAATTCCCCTTCTGCGTCGAGATGCTTGAGCTCCGACTGATGCAGGCAAATATACACTCCCTGCTGGAAGAGCTGATAAATCCCCTTGACTCACCGCATATGAGGAATCACTTGAAGAAATCGTCCTTATTGGGCGGAAAAATGGGAAGCCGGAAATCATTGTTCCCTATCTTGAAGGTGGTGGCATCCCAATAGTAAAAGCAATATTACTCGTACAACTAGCTCGAACGAGATACCTCAGTAAACGAATAAAATCTGAAGGAAATGTATGACTCAAAGAGGTTCTCGAGATTCTCGAAGCTCCCCTCACTATTAAAACATTGACTTTGTGACCTGGAAAAAATGTTAAAACAGTTTTTGCTACTGGGCTAACTAAAATATTTCTACCCCAAGGAATCGAGGAATGAGGCATTCATACATTCCATGATGAATGAGTAAATACATTTGAATTTATACGTTCTTTCTCTCTCGATCTTACTGAATATGATACTCTTTCAGTTGCTGATGGTGATGGATTTGGTCGAGAAGCATGACTCTATGAAGAAAAGCAAGTACAAACATTCGTTGAAGAATGAGAAACTGTCACCTCACTAAAAGCCGCGAATCAACTTGGAGCATTTTGAAAGAAAACAAAGCTATAAGGATTTGCCAATATTGAGCGTCTCTCCTGTTTTTAGGGTATGCGCTATTTCTGAAAGTCCCTCAAAAAAGGAAACTTCATGATATGGAAGATTATTTGCTATACAAAACTCCTTTACCACCTTTGCAACCTTCCTAATCTTTCTCCTCGAAATCTGTGGGAAGAGGTGGTGTTCAATCTGTTTATCAAGACCTCAAAAAATCTCAGTCGTAAGACGTGTTCATAAGATATTACGTGAGGTGCGAGTCTGGAGATCAATCCATGCATATTCTCTTATATGAAGACCATCGATAATCTCGAGTCCAATATGGTTCACCATAAATACATAACCAAGAATCATTCCGACAATAACTCCTATAGCAAGAAATACAAAAATTCAAATGATAGCACCAAATTGGATTATCAATAATGTTGGAAAAAGGAGGAACAGTAGATTCATCAACATTTCAGGAAAATATTTTTTACGGAAAAGGAATTTATACGACTCAATCAGAAGATTGAAATAGAGAAATATCGGAGCAATCCAAAAGAGTACTTTTTTGTGTTTATGAAAAAATGGATGCTTCCCCACTCTTCCTGTAAAAATCTCATCATAATCTCTAATATCCGTATCATGAATATTAGAATTGGTCGAATTATGGTGCCCAACATTGTGCTTCTCAATCCACCAGGATGATGAAAGTCCGATACCCATATTCGCATAGATCATGGCTATCGCTCGATTCATGCGCACGCTCTGAAAGTATTGATTATGAATGATATCATGAGAAATATACCCCATCTCAACAAAGAGAAGAGAAAAATAGAAAACTGTGAGAACCGGACCGAATAGAGGCATAAAATAAATCCCAATGGCATAGAGAAATCCTGCTATGGTAAGCATTATAATACCATACTTCCAATCCGTTCCGTTAAGTTTTTTTTCGATAAGGAGATTTCTTAATTCTCCGAATAGCTCACTATATTTTTGTTTATTATTGGTTTCCATACAGGATAGGTTACTCTAATTAAGTATATAGAGATAGCGACCTGACTCAAGTTAAATTGAAATATTCCTCATAAAAAACGAAAACCCCCGGGTAAGGGGGTTGAAATCGATCTGAACGTGACAACTGGATCGGTAAACCCAGTATCAGTGGTTGATTTCTACACAGGAACTATTTTGTTTGTGTATTCGTGAGCTTGGTCAGGTAGTGGCAGACTCCTTCGGGGCAAATGCCGAGCCGTAAAGCTCAAAAACATCGGACACGAGGGTCTTGGGATTACGCCGCCACAGACGCCAAAGTTCATGCAAGTTGCGATGACTCGACCAGGAAGGTGCGCGAGTGCCGTTATTGGTCTCATTCCAATACTCCGCAAAGTACGGGAGGAAGCCATCGAGCGTCATCTTGTTTCCGAGCCCTTTTCGGGTTGCCCAAATCAATAACTTCAGCGTGGACGTATTGGTACCCGCTTCGTTCTTGTGGGTTCCGACGCGGAACGCGACCGGCACGAATCGCCGACGTCCGAGGTCTTGCTGGATGTTCAGGTCCTCCTCAGCACGACCAACATTGTGGCCAAAAATGACCGCGGGCTTATTACTACTGTTTGCCATTCACAAATCTCCAGGAACTCACGTTGTAGGTGCATCATACTCGATGATCAGGCGAGCATGACACTTTTTGCCCCATCAAGGGGTTCGATGATAGTATAGAGTTTCAGGATATTGTCAATATTATGATGTGATTATTTGCTATAACTAATAATTAATGTATAATTTAAAAGCTGCTGTAACAGCAATTCTTTAACATTCTTCTCGAAGGAAAGGAGAAGGTCGCATGACCTATATCGCAATCGCTGTAATAGGTGCTTTACTGACCTATCTGACGCTTCCAACCATCAACTTCTGGTGGTCGGACCTGTGGATCCTCATGGTCGTCTCAGCCGGCATCCCGCTCATCTTCCGTCAGCTCGCTGGCAGGAATGAAGCCAATCGCGCCACGCTCATGCGCGCAGCACCAGTGATCCTGGGACTCGTCATGTTCGTGGTGATCCTGCCCGTGAGCACCTGGGGCATCCACCAATCGGGCAACTACCGGAGCCTTCTGGGTGATATCAAGACATCGGTCTTCACCCAAGACATTGCACCGGTGGATCCCGCCCACCTGCGAATCGTCGATCACGACATGGCCGTGAAGCTTGGCAGCAAGCAACTCGGCAGCGATGCTGGTCTCGGCTCGCGTGTCGTACTCGGTGACATGCACATCCAGCGGGTGAAAGATGACCTCTACTGGGTGGCTCCACTCATGCATACTGGGTTCCGCAAGTGGTCCCAGTTCGGGAGCGAAGGTACTCCTGGTTATGTCATGGTCTCGGCGACGAACCCGGACAACGTCCGACTGGTCGAGAAGATTGGCGACAAGCCGATCCATATTCGCTACCAGCCGAACGCCTACTTCGGGCAAGACCTCGAACGTCACATCTACATGAACGGCTACGCCACCCGTGGCGTGACGGACTACACGTTCGAGATCGACGACGAAGGCCGGCCCTACTATGTGGCCACCATCTACCAGAAGAAGGTTGGCGCCTCGGGAGAGGACGCTACTGGAATCATCCTTGTCGACGTCGAGACGGGCACCCTGAAAGAGTACTCGATCGAAGACGCACCAGCATGGGTGGACCGTATCCAGCCGGAAGACTTCATCCATGACCAAATCAACTGGTGGGGTGAATACATCCACGGCTGGTGGAACGCTGTCTGGGCTCATGACGAAATCCTGAAGACCTCGAACAAGGAACTCAGGCTCGTCTACGGCAACGATGGTCGAGCCTACTGGTACTCGGGCCTGACATCCACGGGGAAGGACAACAGCATCACGGCGTTCCTCCTCATCGACAGCCGTACCAAGGCTATCAAGCGCTATGACGTCGCGGGAGCGACCGAAGGTGAAGCCGAGAGATCGGCCGAAGGCGCTACGCAGGCAATGAAGTACGACGCGACGAACTTCATCATCTACAACATAGCCGGCAAACCGACCTACGTTGGTCCCCTCAAGGACAACGCAGGACTCGTGAAGGCCGTGGCGATGGTCTCAGTAGAGAACTATGAAATCGTCGGCGTGGGTGACACCAAACAAGAAGCACTCCGGAACTACCGGAGCAAGCTCGCCTCGCGAGGCAATTCGGCCGTAGCCGACCCGCTCAAACAGCGGGAGAAGTTCAGTGGCAAGGTGGAACGCTTCGGACAAGACGTCCGTGGCGGCAACACCTTCTTCTACTTCCGGCTAGAAGGCCGCCCGAAGCATATCTTCGTGGCAACCTCAGGGGTCTCTGTGACCCTCCCTATCACCGAGAAGGGTGATATCGTCACCATCGGCTACTCGGACACGGGCAGCGGCACTGTGGATATCGAGTCGTTCTCGAACGACTCGATCCCAGTGCTCGCAAGCACGGCCCGAGAAGATGGTGCAGCTGCGCGCGCTGATGCCGTCCGCAAGGATGGCATACAGCGCGCTGATGGCGCCGAGCTCGATGCTCGTCTGAAAGCGATGACGCCCGAACAACGGGCTCGTCTGCTCCAAGACATGAAGCGCTGAGCTCGCTCAGGGGCCCCCATGGGGCCCCTTTTTTTGTATTAAAAAATCCTCACTTTCGTGAGGAAATTTGATTTTTACATGGTAGCGCTACGGAGAATCGAACTCCGGTTCCGGGAATGAGAATCCCGTGTCCTAACCACTAGACGATAGCGCCATAAACTTAGGCGCAAGTGGCCTAAGTTCAGAAATTATTTCTTGAGATCCGAAGTGATACCCATAGAACGAGCAGAACCTGCTACGATAGACATAGCATGATCGAGATCATTGGCATTGAGATCTGGCATTTTTCCTTCAGCAATGGTCTTGAGTTGTGCCATAGTGAGGTGTCCGACTTTTGTCTTATGAGCCTCTTTTGATCCAGATGCGAGCTTAAGCGCATCTTTAATCCACCAAGTCATCGGAGGTTGCTTCGTATAGAAGTCAAAACTTCGATCTTCGTAGATATTGATAACCGTAGGGAGAATTTTTCCCATTTGGTCCTTAGTTTTGTCGTTGAACTGTTTACAAAATTCTGCAATCTGGATACCAGTAGGACCGAGAGCGGTACCAACTGGAGGTGCTGGGTTTGCTTGTCCAGCCTTAAGTTGAAGTTTTACAACTTTTGTTGGTTTTTTAGCCATAAAAATAAAAGTTACATGCATCTTCCTGTCACAAGACCATGTTTCGATTTTCTCATCTTAATCGGGAAATAAAGAGAGATTATCGGTAGATAAACGTTTGAAGCACGCACATTATAAAAAAATATGTGAAAATGCAAGGAAAAAATGACAAAATTCTGTTTTTTATATATACTAGAATATATGTGAAAAAATAGTACAGGTGAAAATTTTGAATTTCGTGCGGAAGGATCCGTACTTCCCCATTTTCAGCTCGGAAATGTTAGCCCTATTTTTCGACGTATCGAAGAAAAGAATATACCAAAAAATCTTACCGATATTCTCGACCCTTGGACTGAAATACTCAGGGAAAAAATGCGATATGATGCACTCAATTATGGACTTTTTCGTGAGGTACCACTTGATGAAGAGCAATGATGATTTATTGATAAAATAGATCCGAAGAAGATAGGAATGAATCCAGCACAAAAAATGATTCTCAAAAGATATCTCTGACGAATGAGGGCTGACACAAGACTTACATGAGACTATATGAAAGAATTTATTGATAGTGCATTTGCATCATTAGAAAAAGGGAGTTTAGAATTTATTCAATCTATGGCTGATAGCCCCACACTGAGAAAATTCTTACTCTCTGATCCAGATTTAGCAAGGGAATGGCATGGACTTATACAGAACCGAACCGTATCAGAAGTGCTTGCTCAATGAATATGAAGCTGTAAAACCTTGGCTGTGATTTCGAAACTTATCATCGAACAGGCCGATAGACGCTATCAATTATGAATTAAATGAATAAAAATTATTGAAAATGACGAGTTTCATGTCACTCTCGAAATCACTACAAAAGATGGGAAAGTAACCCCATATGATCCAACAAGTGCCCTTTATAAATCAACTCCATAGTATATGGTTGATGTTTTCTTTTTTAAAATAAGTTTACCAATCCTCTTCTCCGTCCCACCATTGGCAGTGCAGATAAATCGAATAAGTTCGTCAATATTGCCTTCTGAGAGTCATATAGTTCCTTGATGAGTCTTCTCGTAGAGGTATCTGATTGCTTCTTTCTGGAAAAATGATGTTTTGTGAGCAAATTCTAGAGCAGAAAACTCGCTTTTCTCTCCAAAAAATTTCTCCACCTCCTGATCTATCCAATTCTTGAGTTCTTCGGTATATTCGATAAAGGTTGATATTACCTTTCGATATTCAGGATTGATTTTTTCGAATTCAGGAAGCACTGAAATTCGCAGATGATTTCTCTGATACTCGGTGTCTTTGTTTGTAGAATCCTCACGAAATTCGATACCATGTTTCTCTGCATACTCAAGAATATCAGCCTTTGTTATCCCAATCAGGGGTCGAAATAGAGTAATTCATGCTCGATGTTCGAGTCCTGAAAGTGCATGGATTCATGCGAGCTTCGATCATCGTATGAGATTAAAAATAGCAGTTTCAATTCGGTCATCGCTATGATGAGCGGTTAGAAGATATCCTGCATTTTTTTCTCGTGCGATACGAAAAAGGAACTCATAACGATACTTTCGAGCAGCATGTTCTATACTCATCTTCTCTTCTCGGGCAAGCTGAGATATATCAAGTTTTTCTCATACAAATAAAATCCCCCTTGTTCGACAATAGTTCTCAACAAATATCCTGTCACCATCTGACTCATCCCCCCTGAGTGAATGGTCAAAGTGAGCAATAATAATTTTCTCCTTGTCATGAGTACAAAGAATCATATGAACCATAGCCATACTATCGACTCCCCCGCTCACAGCGAGAATGAGAATATCATCTTTTTTTATATACTTCGAGAATGATTCTAGAAAATTTCGTTCCATTTTTCTTTTAGAGAATTTTCTTATTTTTTTCTCTCACAAATCCTATCACATCATCATCTGGTGCGACTTTATTGAGCATTTCTTTCCCACATTTTTGACACTGATGGCGAATCATATCTCATTTTCCTTTACGATAATCCATCCCGACTGGACTCATGAGCCCATGACAGCTTGAAAGCCGATCTCACGGCTTCACATCATCAACATGTTTTGAATAAAGACAGACTGGACAATGATTTCGAGCGGATCAAGTTGGATGGATATCTACTAACCTCCCACAGTGTTCACACGTAAATGACTCATTTCGCATAATAAAACCCATAGAAGAAGTATACTATATTTCCAAAAAAAGGAAAGCATCCAATTTTGCAAAATGAGAACCTTTCTGCTATGATGTATGCATGCCAGATACTCAAAAAGAGGAAGAATCAGAGCATTCTGAGAAAATAAATCAAGCTGAATCAAAAATAAATCCCACCATCACAAGTGAGGAGGAGTTTCACGATAAAATCGAAGAGGCAAAAGAAAAAGTTCATAGTCACATGGATAATGATCGTTTCCGACCTCTTGCTGATGCGCTTCACGAAAAACTCAGGCTCCAAGATAGCGAAGCGGCGCTTACATTGATGACCAAGTGAGCTCTCGGATTATGAACTTCAGATATCCACTATGATACATCTGATACCAATATTGCCATCCGTATCCGTATCGATGGAGAACTCGTCACTATTACTACTCTCGAAAAATCAGAATATAAACTCCTCCTCGAACGACTCAAATACAAATCCAATCTCAAACTCAATATCACAGAAGTTCCTCAGGATGGGAAATATCGAATTACTGATAATGGAGATCGTATCGACGTACGTGTCTCAACTCTTCCAGTGCGATATGGGGAAAATGCTGTTTGTCGTATCTTGGATTCAACAAAATCTATACCAACCGTAGGTGATCTCGGATTCATGTGGACGAGTAAGCGACAGATCGATAAAGCTCTAAAGAAGAAAAATGGAACTATCCTCGTGACCTGACCAACTGGATCAGGAAAGACGACGACCCTTTATTCGATGATGACGACCCTGAATACTCCAGATCGAAAAATTATCACCCTCGAAGACCCAATCGAGTATGAACTGCCAGGAATCGTTCAGAGTGAAGTCGATGAGAAGAAAAATTATCTTTATTCTACTGGGTTAAAAGCCCTAATGCGCCAAGATCCTGACGTTATCATGATCGGTGAAATCCGCGATCTTGATTCGGCAACTATCGCGATGCAGGCGGCGATGACTGGGCACCTCGTCCTCTCTACCCTCCATACCAAAAGCGCCTGAGAAACTATAGAACGCCTCATGAATATGGGTGTACCTTCCTATATCCTCGCATCAGGTCTCGATGTCATCATCGCCCAACGGCTCGTGCGTCGTCTCTGTCCACACTGTAGCGAACGATACGATGCTGATAGATCAGAAATGGATATCATTGAGTGGATGCTTAAGGATATCGGTATGGCTGAAGTTGCAGCAAAACGCGATGGATACACTCTCTACAAAGGGAAATGATGTGAGCTCTGTGGAATGAGTGGGTATAAGTGACGCATCGGAGTTTATGAGGTTTTATTCTTTTCGGATAATATTCGAGCCCTTATCAGAAAGGGCTGAAGCCCAAAAGAAATCATCGAACTCGCTCGAAAAGAAGACCTCATGCTCATGCGCGAAGATGGGATACTCAAAGCCATGCAAGGAAAAACAAGTCTCGATGAGCTCTTTAAGGTAATAGAATAAATATGGAAGTTTTATTTGAATCAAAATGAACACGAATTGACTACTTTGAAGAAAATTGAGTTGCCTATGTTCGAAAGACTGTAAAATGACGTTTTGCACATCTCATGGCAGCTCATGAGGTAAAAGTCCTTGAACGACTTAAAGGAGTAAAATGAGTTCAAGAGCTTGTACGCCAAGATTCCCCTGTATCATTTATTAGCGTATTTGTAGAATGAGAAACCCTCCGGGAAAGAGAGTGAAAAGAAATCCCAGAAGATACTTTCGAAAAACTCAGACACATACTCAGAGAAATTCACTCACGATGAGTTGCTGACCCAGATTTTGCTCATTCGGTAGATATAATTATCACCCCTTCTTGAGAACCTGTCGTCATAGATCTTGCTTCATCTATTGTATTAGAATGAGGAAAAATAACTTCCTGGTTCAAGCTTCCTGTTTTCAAATATATAAAGCAACTTAATCTGAAATATCTCGAAAAAAGAAAGGCAAGATATCTCCCCCACCTGATGACTGAAGCTGAAAGAGAACAAGCTGAAGAAGTATGAATATGACCAAAGCTAGCCCTCTACTGGAGAAAACTCTGAAGACAGCTAAAAAAATATCCCACCTTGCGGTAGGGATTTTTTTATTTTGTTGTTTGAGCTCCGGTTGATGTTCCATCAGTCGAAGTACTTGGAACCTCAAGGAGTCTATCAAGTATAGTGCGAAGAACTTTCGTATCTCGATAGACTGCTGGATCTAGCTTTTTTCCATCGAGAAATACAGTAGGAGTGCCACCAACTCAAGCAGCATCACCTTCCGCCATTTCTGCGCGTACTTGTGGGAGATATTTATCTGTTTTAAGACACTCTCGGAGGTTTGCTTCGTCAAGAATTCACTGAGCAGCACTTACGCGATCCTCATCAGATACTTTACCTCCTGATTTTGCCTCTTCCATAGCATAGAGAGCCTTCTTGTAATCCATATATTTCCCCTGTTCAGCCGCACAAAGAGCCGCCACAGAATCACGCTCTGCATTTGGGTGTATATTGGTAAGTGGAAATTGTTTATAGGTAATCACGAGATATCCCTTATTTGCATATTCCTCAAGTATCGGTCATACCAATTTCGAAAATACGATACAAGCTGGACACTGGAAATCTGCATAAAGTGTAAGCGTATGCTTTCATGAGCCATACGTCGGAGAAGGAATAAGAACCTGAGGATTTACCTTTGTATTGTTTGAAGAACTTCAAGAAGAAGGAGTTGTCGCATTACAACTCGTCAGTAATAGTAAGCTCGCAATGAAAAGATATTTCAACATATATCAATGAACTTTAAAAAATAAATATGCTTCTATTATAGAGTTTTTTTTAAGAGTGCAAATTTGTCTCTATTCTAGATAGGAATCTTTTATGAAACAGATATTTTCACAAAAGAGAAAATAGGTGAAGAATTGCATTTTTTATTCATTTTCATTACAATATGTATATATGCGGAATACTATCGGTTTCTCATACATCTTCATCTTGTGCTTTGTGCCAAGTATAATTTTTGCTGAAGGCTGATTTTTATGAGAAAATCCATGATTTGATTTTTATTCAAAAATTGATAGCTGAACTTATGCCATCCAGCAAAAACTTGTTACTCAGAAACTCAGAAAAAGTGGAAGCTTTAGCCAATTCTGAAGAAAATGTAAAAACATAAAACTTCTTGGAGATGCCCCGGTAGATGAACAGGTTTTGGCTTGAATTGAAAACCAAAATTACGCTTGATTAAATTGACTCCTCAAAGGAAAATCTATAAACTCAGAACAATTCCATGAACTCTCAACCTGCCTAGCTAGTGAATATAAAAATCTCAAAGATGATATTTCAAAAGAGCAAAACGCAAGAGAAACAATAGCCTCTATATGACTTTATGCCGATGGTGATAAATCCAATTCAGACTACGATATTATCTACGACATCGAGCGCATAAATCAGATTATTTTCTCTACCGAGATTAAATATAATGGAACGAAAAACATCTCAAGCAAATCACTTGCAAGTCTTCTTGCTTGAAATAGCCCGCCCCCACTCTTAACTGGAACAGCATCCATCATAGCTCCTTTGCCTGATTCAAATTCAGGATCAAATTCAAATTCAGGATCAAATAACTGAAATCAATGATCTCAAACCATAGAAAGCCTTCTTGGAAGCACGTGTACAAACTCGTGACTTGCAGGTCCAATTGATGTAAATTTGGATGAATCATTTCTTCAAGAGTTAAACTCTACCATTGCTGGTGGAACATATTCAAATAATCCTTCCTGAGGATATAGTGCATGAAATAATGTTAATAATCAGGGATCTTGATCGCAACCAAAAACAGCATCAAATGATTTTTACCATAAAATGCCCTGCCAAAAAGGAAGTATGTTTTGTATTGAAATTAAGACTGTTCCTGGAGGAAATATTACTCTCGGATGAGGGAAAAATATATCGATTGAATGAATACTCGATACCTTTACGAAACACCTTCTCCCAATTTCAGAAAGTAGCCTCGCCTACCAAAAGATGACGAATAATGCTGGTTCATTCCCTATAAAAAATCTCCAGCTCTGGAAGTCTATCGGGGGGCTTCGAATCTATCTCTGAAATCAACCACAACCAACACGAAGAGATAAGGATGAGAGAACTCAAGCAAAAGATAATGCGGAGCTCAAGGCGGTTATTGATTGCGGATATATTTCCTCTGGATTGCCAACGAATCTAGCGCTAGCAAATAGTATCGATGGAATGTGATATGCCGGAAGATGAACTACTACAGACTCAAAATCACTTGATGCTCGTCCTATATGACCAAAAGAGGCAGTCTCCACAGCTCAAATGAGTGGATGTATGAATGAATATATGCGTGAATGAAGACAAACATACTACAACTCACTTTCAACCGATCTCACAGAAATACAAGCATTTACCATGTCTATGAATGCTGAGATTCGAGATATTATGACCATCCTTGAACCCATGAAAAGTAAACCCGTCAAATAAGTTTATGAATAAAAAAATATCCATACTCGTATTGCTGAGCCTCCCATTTTTCATGAATGATGCTCGAGCTGCCTGTAGCATAGAAAAATGACCTCCCCCAGAAGTAGTAAAGTACATTAATGATGTAAAAACAGAAATTGCAAAAATACGAACCGAAGCAGGAGGAACGAATAAGTGTGGTACCTCAGCGGGATCATTTGCATCAGAGAGAAGATTTCTCGAATACCTTGATCGAATAGATCTTGATGGATCAGCTACCGATGACATCGTCAGTCTTCCGAGTGATATTGCTATGGATTTTCTCTATAATGTATCTCTTGCTGCTGAATGAAAGACCAGGAGTCCAGTTACAAACCAAGGGAAACTCTTCAAGAACCTCGAGAATACAACGATTATACCAACTCTTGAAAGCATAACATCCCTTTGTTCTCTCGATGCAAAGCTTCCTTCTGGTTGAACTCCTGAAACAAGAATCGGAAATATTCTTCGTGTAAATAGAAAAATTGAACGTTTTTTTTGGACTGCCTCTACCGGAAATCCAACCACTCCTGAATGACTCGAAAAATATGACACATTAATTAGCTCCATAAAAACAAACTATTCCCCAGAGGCTACCAGCGCGTGTAATAGTGAACAAAATATCGAGAATATTGCATGAACCATCATGACAAAAATCGGAAATCTCACAAAAGGAACAAAAAATGGACATAAAGCTTGGGAAGAGGCTATCGCTCTATTTCAATGAAAAAACAAAGGAACCGCAGAGTATGTCAAACTTCAAAGTCGCCTTCTTCAAGTAGAAATGGCGAGACAATGACTTTCTCAAAATGCAAAGAAGGCAATGCTCAGTAATCTTACTTGCCCTGAACAAAAAACAGACCCATCTTCCCCTCCTGAAGAACGAGCAAAGGCTGACTTTGAATGTCAGAGACAGTATGTGATTTGATTCGATACGGTAGTATCAGGCCTAAAGCCAAAAATATTCCAATCAAAAACCACGGATGAATTTATTAAACGGACTCTCACATTTTCTCGCGAGAAGAATCGTATTTCTACGGATATATCGAATTATTGGGGGAATCTTGTCAAACTCAAAAGTGGTGATGAACCACTCAATGCAAAACTCCTCAATGATCTCGTAGATATACATCTCAATCTCCTTACGACTATTGAAGCCCTCGAGAAAAAGGCAATTCCAGATATGAAAAAGAATTGTCAAAACTGATCTACCGATATAAAGTGTCCATTCTAGTTCTCATCTAGAAATCAATTTTTACCAAAATGGGGCAATGATCCGATCCCATTTGCAGGGGGAGATATTCTATATTGCGAATTTTTGCATTTATTTTTGATTCTCCCCACCAAGCATCTATCCTCCAGCCAACATTTCGTTCTCGAGATCGAGTAACCGGATCCCACCAAGAATACACCTCAGAAGTTGTGGGGTTTTTTTCTCTCCAAATATCACTCCAACCATCTTTTTGCCTCCCATCGAGCCAAGCACGTTCAACCGGATGAAATCAGATTTTTCCATCATTTTCCTTTGGTCGTGCAAGGTCAATTTCATGATGCGCACAATTAAGATCTCACCCCCAAAGAACATAGTGCCCTAAAGAACGAAGCTCATCCATGCGTTTCGCAAATTCATGATAGAATACGATTTTCCCCTTCCAAGCCTCCTCACTTTTCCCACCGTTCGGAAAATAGATGCCAAATATATCAAAAATTTCTCCATCCTTTTCTAAGATAAGGTGTGAAACTCGTCATTCATTGGCGGTTGGGTCACCTTCAAATCCTGTCTGAATCGAATGAATATACTTTCTATATTCATTTTTAACCCAGATACCCGTCCCTGCATATCCGGGCTTTTCTGCTGAATTATAAAATGCCTCATACCCCTCTGGAGCTCTTAACTCCTCCGGAAGCTTATCTAGAGTTGCCTTAATTTCCTGCATAAAGATAACATCTGGATCATGAGCCTCGATGAATTTTCCAAGTTCTCATTTATTATAGGTCGCACGGATACCGTTTACGTTCCAGGAGATAATGCGCATAATTAAAATTATTCAACGGTTACAGATTTTGCAAGATTTCTCGGCTTGTCTATCTCACGTCCGAGATGAAGAGCTACAAAATAGGAGAAGAGCTGGAGGATGACTACTTCAAGAATTGGGTCCACCTCTGGATGAAGCGAGTCAAATTCTAAAACTGCATCATAGAGATCTTTCTTTTTATCGAGAGAAGAAATGACGCCAATTACCTTCCCATTTCTCGCCTTAATTTCCTGGACAGAACTCACATTTTTCTCATAGAGTGACGTAGCTCCATTGACGATAACCGTAGGAAAATCTTCATCAATGAGGGCGATAGAACCGTGTTTTAACTCTCAGCTCGCATACGCCTCTGAATGAATATATGATATTTCTTTCAGCTTGAGAGATCCCTCCATTGCGATTGGAAGCTCGACATTACGACCGATAAAAAAGAAGTTTTTATACTGAGAGTAGGTATTTGCGACCGCCTGAATCTCAGACTTTTTAGCAATAAGGGATTCAATAGCGTCTGGTAGCCGTTCAAGTGCAGAAAGAATATCTCGATATTTTCTATAATCGAGGTTTCTCTTTTTCCCGAAATGGAGAGCCATAATAAGGAAAGTCACTACCTGAGTAGAGAAGGCTTTCGTAGACGCAACTCACACCTCTATACCAGCTCGAGTATAAAGTCCCCTTCCACAGGTACGGGCAATCGCTGATCCAGGCACATTTACAATACCAAAAATATGACCACCCTGATCTTTCACGATTTTTACACACTCAAGAAGATCAATAGTTTCTCCTGACTGAGAAACAAAGACATGGAGGGTACGCGGATCAATAAATTTCTTTTTGAACTTAAATTCTGCAGAAACAATAACATCAGTCGGAAGATCAGCATATTCTTCAAGATAGTATTTCCCCATGAGTCAAGCATGGTAACTGGTCCCCGATGCCACAATCACCACTCGATCATAGTCATCAGGACCGATAGCTTCGAGAGTCTCTGAGTGGAGAGTTGCTTTTTCGAAATCAACCCTTCCACGAAATACATCTCGTATAACTGATCCTTGGTCATATATTTCTTTGAGCATAAAGTGCTCAAAGTCTCAGAGTTCAGCAGGTTTCTCAGCCTCATCAATAGTATGTGTTTCCCTCTGTACTCGAGTATCTTCAGAAAGGATTGTATATGTTTCTGGGGTCATGAGGAACAAATCTCCGTCTTCGAGAATAATATAATCATCAATAAGACCAATAAGAGCCCTATAATCGGACGAAACATATCGTTCTCACTTCCCAAACCCGATTACCATCGGGCTTCCCTTTTTGGTTCAGAATATTTTATCTGGATGCTCTCGATCTAGAAACACAAGACCATACGCACCATGTATCTTCTTAATGAGTTTCTGAAGAGTAGTAATATGATTCCCATCAAAAAGATCTTCGAAGAGCTTTGCCGTAACTTCTGTATCTGTCTGCGAATAAAATGTATACCCCTTCTGGATAAGTTCAGATTTCAGTTCGCTATAATTCTCGATTATACCATTATGGATGACGACAAATCTTCCTGACTGAGAAATATGTGGATGACAATTGTCCTCAGTTACCCCTCCATGAGTGGCCCACCGAGTATGCCCAATTCCCGCATGATAGGAAGAAAAATTATAAGAATCCGTTTTCATTTTCAGATTCCCAACTTTTCCTACTGCCTTAATCACCTCTATAGCATGATTCTCATCAAGTACACATATGCCCGCGGAATCATATCATCGATACTCGAGACGTTGAAGTCACGCGATAACCTCTTGAGCAGCTTTTCCAGATCGACCCAGATAACCAAAAACTCAACACATAAGTTTTAATTATGAGAAAATAAGATGAAGATACTCTCTTCCACGTATAGTGAATATTCACGATTCGTAGTCTCCATAATAAAAATTTCTTATAAAAAAGCAAAAGAACGACAAAAAAGATTGAGTTTTTTGCATTTAATCACGAATTATGAGAGAATATTTCGGTATTTATCCTTTTTTACCTATGGACGCTCCTCTTATTTTTGCAAGCCTTTGTCTTGCGCTCGTATGTGCCTTTGAATTTATTAATGGCTTTCATGATACAGCCAATGCTGTTGCTCCAGTAATCTATTCAAATTCACTCTCAGCAAAAAAAGCCGTACTTCTCGCAGCATTCTTTAACTTTCTCGGTGTAGTTGTTTGAGGAACTTGAGTTGCTATTGGTATTATGAAGCTTCTTCCTCTCGATAAAATAGCCGCCTCTAGCATGTCCTTTGGGATTTGTGCCGTACTTTCTCTACTTATTGCAGCAATTATCTGGAATTTTGGAACTTGGTATCTTGGTATCCCAGCATCGAGCTCACATACGCTTATTGGATCAATCCTTTGAGTAGGGCTTGTGATGAAATTTTCAGATAACTCAGTACTTCTTCCTTGGCATAAAGTTATTGAAACTCTTGAATCTCTCCTTGTTTCTCCTTTTGTGGGATTTGTTCTTGCTTTTGGTGCTATGCATATCCTTCATCTTTATGTAACAAATAAGGACTTCTTTAAACATCCGGGGCGTTTCTGGAATAAATATCCAAAGACTTGGATCAAAAGCACTCTCATAACTTCAAGTGCATTCGTGAGTTTTGCACATGGATCAAATGACGGTCAAAAATGAGTCGGACTTGCTATGCTTATCCTTATAGCATTCTTCCCAGCAGATTATAATATCGCTGGTATTATTAGTGGAACAGAGCAAATTCCATATTGGGTAATTATCATGATTTCTATTTCTCTCGGACTCGGAACCATGGTTGGATGGAAGCGTATCGTTATCACCATCGGGGAAAAAATCGGAAAAGATAAACTTACCTATGCTCAAGCAACGGTCGCTTCTCTCATGACAGCCATTACCATAGAATCAGCATCGCACCTTCATCTCCCTGTATCAACAACACACATTCTCTCATCTGGAGTAGCTGGAACTATGGCTCATGAACACGGAAAAGGTGGACTTCAAGGAGATACCATTAAAGCAATTCTTATGGCTTGGGTTCTCACACTCCCTGTTTCAACCGTCCTTGCTGGAACTATTTTCTTTGTTCTGAAAACTCTCTTTGTTTAGGAATTCGCTTGCAGAAATGCTAAACTTCTTTATACTCCGCCAAGGTTTGGCGCCGGCCTAAGGTCGGCTTTCTCTTACATGGATACGATTATTACACTTCTCTTCTCGATATTCTACAGTGGTATACTTTTTGGTATAGCACTATTAGTAGCGAACCATTTTTATGCGAGCGACAAATTTCCTGGTAAAAAAACAGATCATTTTGATGGAAAACATTTTTACAATATTTGATGGTCTCCTCGAGAATCCCTTCAAATAGAATGGTGACGAGAAAGAAAAGGAGGACTTATTTATTGGCTTCTCCACAGAAATAAAAGAAAGTGGATAAAACGAGAAATAACCCCTGTTGTACCTCAAGCAACCAATGATAAATGATTTCGTATTACGAATGTCTGACATGCAACATATCTCATCCAAACCGATGGACTCAATATCCTTACTGATCCAGTTTGGAATAACCGATCAAGCCCATGGTCATGGATTGGACCAAAACGATATCAAGACCCTGGAATCACATTCGAAAACCTTCCAAAAATAGATATCATCCTTCTTTCTCACAATCATTATGATCATATGGAGGTACCAACCCTCCAAAAATTGGAAGAACGAGATAATCCTGTTATATACACTGGTCTTGGGAATAAAAAGTACCTCAAAAAACGATCAATCAATCATGTTATCGAGATGGATTGGTGGGATAGTGAAGAGTATACAGAAAATGGGAAAGCAACAATCACATATCTCCCTTCGCAGCACTTTTCTGCTCGCTGAGTTACTGACAGAAATAGAACGCTCTGGTGAGGTTTTCGAATCGAGATTGCATGAAAATCACTCTACTTTGCCTGAGATACTTGATATGGTGAATTCATAAAAAAGGTTGCTTCAAAATTTGATGATGGTTTTGATTTTGGACTGATTCCTATCGGTGCTTACAAGCCTCGTTGGTTCATGGCTCCAGTGCATACCGACCCATTTGAAGGTATGCAAATACAAAGAGAGCTTAAGGTCAAAAAAGCTATAGGAATCCACCATTCTACTTTTGACCTCGCCGATGACAATCAAGATGATCCATTGGATGATCTTGCTGAAGCAAAAAAAAGACCAGAATATCAATGACAGATTTTTGAGGTTTGAGTTGCTGGAACGGTCTGGAACTGGTAAAAATTGAGAAGAATATTTTCCTTTAAGGTTGATAAATCTCATTGAATCTCCTTGTGCAAAAAGTACAAAAATAATTTTCTGCGCAAAAATTTGCAAATATAAAAAAACTCGCTATATTTCCAATCTCGTTAAAATTTTACACCCAAAAGAACATGGCAGAAACACGAATTACCGAACCACGAAAAAGATTTGTCGAAGCACTGAGTCAAGCAAATCGAATTACCTTTTCTGATTTAAAAAAGCAGCTTGTCGGAAAGAAATGACATCCAGGAATGAATCTCGCCACACTCTATCGAATTGTTGACGCATTTCGTGATCAAGGACTTATACACGAGATGACTGTTGCTTGAGAACGAGTAATATTCCCATGTCAGTGTGAACACGCTGGACCAAATGATGCCATAACAATAAGTTTTTGTGAGAATTGTTGAGCTATCTATGACGTACACTCAAAACTTGCAAATCCATACATTTCAAGCGACACCTTTGCTCGAATGAAAAACTGTAATGCCTGTATGATTCACTAAACACAATTCCCTGCTTCGGCAGGTTTTTTTGTACCTTCAAGATATAAAAAAATGCATTTGCAAAAAAAATGCATTTTAAATAGAATCCATTTTATGCTTTCCACAATTCACAGAAGACATATTCTTTCATTTTTAGAAAATGTAAAAACAAGTTCTCTTCGGAAACTGAAAGAATGCTTTATCCATACACATGAAATGAATCAAACAACACTCTATCGAATCCTCGATAAGTTCATGAGTGAGTGAATCATTCATCGGGTCGAGTATGACGGGGAAAAATATTTTACTCTCTGTCAGTGCAAAAAAAAGGAGGATGCTGTGACGCTCAAATGCTGCATAAATTGCCACAGCATCGAAGAAAAACATACTCCACTTGCTCCTGATTCCATAAAATCGGAAACCATAGAACTCATAAAAAATTGTAACCACTGTAAAAACTAACTCATGATACCTATAACTATCGTCACTGGTTTTCTTGGGAGCGGAAAAACTACTCTCCTCAACCACATACTCACTGGGGATCATGGTATCAAAATTGCGGTGGTCGAAAATGAGTTTTGAGAAACTTCTATTGATTCTGACCTCATCGAAAAATCAAGCGAAGAGCTCATCGAAGTCTCGAACGGTTGTATGTGTTGCGTTGTTCGCAAAGATTGGATGGATGCGATTGAAAGACTCCTTGATAGTGGCAAAAAGATTGATGCGATTGTAATCGAGGCATCCTGAGCAAGCGAACCCCTTCCGATAGCGCAGTCTTTTCTTATGAATGACATGGGCTGAAGGGTAAAACTTGATTCCATAATATGCCTGGTTGATGCGCTCAATTTTGAAAACCTACTCATTTCAAATCCAGATATCGCACTGGATCAGCTTGAATTTGCAGATTTTATAATCATGAACAAGTGTGACCTTATTGAATCATCTAAGAAAAAATATCTTGAATGACTCATACAAAGGGTGAATGCATTTGCTCCTATTATTTATACCGAATACGGAAAAGTAGACCTTAACCTCCTCCTCTCAACCGAAAGATTTTCCCTCTATCCGGAGATGTATGAGCAAGGAAAAGAAAAAAGCAAACATGGTCATGAGGACCTCCAAGTTTTCTCCTATACCCCGAACGGAAAAATGAAAGCCCGCGAACTCGACCAATTCTTCGAAGATCTCACAACCGATGCCTATCGAGTAAAGTGATTTGTTGAGTTCACGGAAAAACCCGGAGAATGGTGGCTCATACAAAAAGCGTGAGCGAGATTCACTATGGAACCGTGGCATCGAAGTGTACCGAATAATTCTCAGCTTGTTTTTATCGGGAAAAATATGGATGAAGCTCTCATCAGAAAACTCCTCGATGAGTGTAGCACGGCGGGTAGATCAGTACTCTTTGCATCTTAATTCATTATAAATCAATTCATATTTATGTTACTTCCTCTCTCTATTCTCACGGCAATTTCAGCTACATGACTTCTGCTCTATTTTTTTCAAAAAATTAATACAGCGCTTTTAAACCTTCTTATTGCCGTTGGTGCATGATCGATGCTTGCTGTTTCATTGGTACATATTTTCCCAGAATCACTCGAACAAACAGAGCTTGCTGTATATGCATTTCTCAGTGGTTTTATTAGTATCTATCTTATTGAGGAGCTTCTTACTCCTCATCGACATGATCACTCACATGGTGATCATGCACACGAAGACCCACACGAACACTATGATCATGTGGCAGTCGTATCTTTTCTTGCGATATTTAGTCATACACTCCTTGATGGAGTTGGCATTCGTGCCGGAATGTGACTCTCAGAAGCGGCAGGATATGCGATACTTTTTTGAGTATGAGTCCATCAAATCCCTGTCTCGCTCTCCCTTGCGGCACTTATGCGTGAATCAAAGTTACAGAAACGATTTCAAATAGTCTTGGTTACCTTATTTGCATTCGCAGCACCATTGGGGTACTTTATTTCAGATTTTATGCTGTCAAATGTAAGTGAAGTTATCGTTGGTCTTGCTGCAGCATTTGCTGGTGGTTCATTACTTTACATAGCAACGACTGACCTCTTACCTGTCATTCACTCAACGACAAAAAACAAATACCTCTCCATCCTCGCATTTCTTATAGGAGTACTCTTTATGTCATTATTTGCAGAGCACCATCATCATGAAGAATCGACCGAAACCAGTGAATATACTCAACATTAAAAAAAATATAAACCCATATAATGAGTTTAACTTGAGAGTTTTGATTGATGAAAGATAAAAAATGAATATGCTCATTTTATATCTGTCTTTTATGAAACTTCCTAGCACCCCTAAATTCGCAATCAGATTTGCACTGATTATCTCTCTTGTTTTAGCAATTCTAAAGGCAGTTATAGGTTTCTTATCAGGATCTCTTGCTATTCTTTGATCGGCTCTTGATTCATTTATGGATATGTTCGTTTCCTCTGTAAATGCCTGAGCACTATGGCTTTCAGAAAAGGATAAAACTCGAAACTATTCTTATGGCCTTGGGAAAGTTCAAGGATTTGCTGCAATTTTCGAATGAAGTATCGTGCTGGGTTCTGGACTATTCCTTTGATATAACGGCATAGTAAATTTTACAGCCCAAAAACATCCTGAAATCTCGGGTATTGAAATTTCTGCCATGATTCTTGCAATACTCTGAACCATTCTCATTATGTGGAATTTTTTGCGAGTCTCAAAAATACAAAAGTCACTTCTTATTCAATCAGATGCACTCCATTATTCATCAGATCTTGTCATGAATATAGGAATACTTCTCGCTCTTATACTTACGAAATTCTTCGGTTTATGGTGGACAGATTCGATTTTTGCTATTGCCATAGCTCTTTGGATACTTAAAAACGCGCTGCCAATCCTTTGGAATTGAATCAATATGCTTCTTGATCGATCATTAAGCGAAGAGGAAATAAAGGAAATTGATAGTTTATTAAAGAGTGAGAAATGACTTGAATCCTACCATTTCCTTAAAACAAGACGGTCATGAGATGATATATTTATCGAAGCACATATCGTTTTCCGTGACAAAAAAATATCTCTCCAGGATGCTCATAATGTGTCTGAATCTCTTGAGTCAGCCTTATGAGCCCGTTTTCTTGGAGCAACCATCACTCTCCATCTTGATACCGATCCTGAACCAGAAGTTTGCCCCATACACAATACATAACCCCTTCTCATATGAGAAAATTCCTCCTTTTTATCTTTTTTCTCCTCTTCATAACTATACTCTTCCTTTGGGATCATGAGCTCACGGGCTTTTGGCTTGATTCTGAGAATAGAAACTTTCTCATTCGTGAGGGAGTATCTTGGATGAATCAATTTGCATTTATTCTCGACTTCCTTAAAGCCTACCAATATCCGATTGCTATTATTGGAATACTCTATTTTTCAAATTCTTTCTATCAAAGTCATAGAAAAAAAATGAAAGAAAAGGAGAAAAAAAATGTATTCCAATGATCGAAGGTTATCTACGATGCAAATGCAATTCTCTCCCCTGAAAGCCTCCCAGAGAGTGAAAAAAAGAGAGAGAAAGCAAGAAAGGAAGGTCCTGCTTTGATTGTAAAAAAATCTGATAAATCGAATGCACCTCAAAAAGAAAATCCCGAGGATGATCTCGATCCTGAAACTATGAGACAGGTGCTTAACTCAGAGAAATTCTAATTTCTAGATTTCAGTTATCGTAAGACCAAAAAGAAGAATAGAGTGGGTAAATTCGATGCAAAAAAAGACTGGAGATTGTTCCAGTCTTTTTAATCCTTATACGAAGAGTGCATCTTTCGGAAGTCTTACCTTCTCAGGACTGCGAGGACCCTCACCTTCAGCTCGATATCCTATCGGAAGCATCACAACCGCCGTCTCAGAAGGAGGAAGAGAAAGAATCTCCCCAACACTCCCCCCATCAAATCCTTCCATCGGACAACTATCTATGCGAAGCTCTGCTGCCGCAACCATACCAAATCCAAGAGCAATATAGGATTGTTTCGCTGACCATGCAAGAGCGCTATTTGATGCCTCAAGTCCTGTAATGAGTCCACTCACCATCCCTTCATATCCGGCAAGTTGATTTCTCACGTGCGCGTCTCATCCAGAGAGCATAGAGAAAAGCTCCTCCTTTGCATCAATCAAATCTGTACGCGCAGTAAATACAAGAAGGTGTGAACAAGTTCAAATCTGTGCCTGATTCCATGCAACCGCTTGAATCTTATCCTTAGTTTCTTGATCTTTTACTACATGGATTTTATATGCTTGAAGATTAAGTGAAGCAGGAGCGAGACGTATCGCCTCAAGTATTGTATCGAGGTCTTCATTCATTACTACTTTTTCCGTATCAAATTTCTTTGTCGCATATCTCCATTTAAGTGAATCTATTAGAGCCATGATTAATTTAGTTTAAAAAATAAAGTAAATGGATACTATAGATTTTTTCTTGTTTTGCAAATTTTTTGCTTTGAAAAAGAAATTGACTATTATACTTTTCATATGGTGAAGCAACCCAAATGTTCATGTCCAAATGCAACAAGTCTTTTTTCTCTTATTGGAAAGAAGTGGTCTCTTTTTATTTTGAATGCCATCTATCACGGAGCTCATACATTTACAGATATTAGGAAATGAGTTGGTGAGGCAAATACCAAGATACTAACTGATCGACTCAATGAGCTTGTAGATCTAGGAGTTCTCGAGAAATGTAAAACTGAAGGAAGTTATGGTCTATCAGCAAAAGGTGAAGGACTTATAAAGAAACTCTTAAAAGTCGCGGAATGGTGGGGGGAAGAAAAAAATCAGTAGTATTTTTAGGGAGAGGATTCTGTTTTATTATTCATGTCTATTGACTTTACTCAAGTAAAACGTAGAGTATTTTATGTTTATGGATTTTAAACTTTTTCAATCGCTCTATGTATACCCTAAAAAAACATGCACATGCTCGAGTATTGCGTTTCCAGCTCGTAGATTCACGAGGTTTTGTTGAGAAAGAGGATCTTCCCCAAGCAGTATATAAGAGCCAACCTCAGTCTGGTGGCTGACTCTACACGATGAGTGAGGGTGACTTTCCAAAATTCAACACTGAATATCTCGCCTGAATGGCAAATCTCGATTATCGGGCTTTGGCAAAGGTTATACTTTCTTCATTTGATTGGGGAATCTCAAGAGATGAGCTTGCTGCAATTATCGATGAGGCTTATGGAGAACAATGGAGCAAACCAAGTGGAAACGATTGGTACAGTAAAGATACAACTCCTGTAAAACATATCTGAGAATGACTCTACTCGCTTCATCTTTGATACGGCCCTACTATGGCATTTAAAAATGTCGCTCTCGAATTCCTTCCTCGTTTTTTGGATGCTATTATCGAGAAACTTACCCGAAGATGAACAAAAGCAAAGGTCCATCATGTACTCGGAGCGTCGAGTGGCGACACTATCAATGCAGCACATTTCGGGGTAAAAGGCACAGAAAATATCAAATCAATTTTCATGCTCCCAGAAAGAGATGCTCGAACTGGAAAAGGCCCCTCTGAAGTACAGGCTCTCCAAGCGACTCATGGGCTTATGAATAATCCTAATGCTCTCACCCTCCTTGTAGATGTCCCCTTTGATCCAGCTCAAGATGTTATCAAGGCTCTCAATGGAGAAGGTTTTTCTTCATTTAAGCAAGAGTATGGGATTACTTCCTTTAACTCTATTAATATCGCTCGCATACTCGCACAAACTGTCTATTATTTCCGAGCTTATACCGAACTCATAAAACAGTGAGTTATCACGTCATGAGAAGAGGTGGTTTTTTCTGTACCTTCTGGGAATTTCTGAGATGCCCTTGCAGGAATGTATGCGAAATATATGGGACTCCCAATAAAAATCCATGTTGCCACCAATGAGAATGACGTTCTCGATGAATTTATAAAAACAGGAAGATACGCTCCTCGTGAAGAACAAAAAGTATTTATTTCGAATGCACCATCTCAAGATATTGCAAAATCAAGTAATCTTGAACGAGCAATATTTCTTGCTTGCGGATGAGATCAAGCAAAGATAAACCAATGGTATAATGTCGATCTGAAGAATAAATGATATTTTGAAGTTGATGCTGAAACACGAAGAAATATTCAGAGTATTTTCAGTTCATCAAAAAGTACAAATGAGCAACGACTCGGTACCATCCAAGAATTTCTTGATCTCTATGGTCACCCTATCGAAACCCATACAGCTACTGCTGCCACTCCAACCATTGATGGAACGCTCGCAGACCATCAAAGAGCCTGAACTCCTATCGTAATCCTCGAAACTTCTCATCATGCACAATTCAGAAGAGAACTTAGCGATAGTGGCATCATCCTTCCCGAAGACGGAGAGTTCCAAGCCACAATCGATGCCATGAGAAAGGCAGAGCCAGAAGAAGGAGTACACTATCTCAGACTCAACCTCAAAGACCTTTCTCCTGAAGCCAGAATCGAAAAAGTAAGAAGAGCTGTCGAAACAGCCGCAACAGATATCTTCCCGAAAAGAAATGTGAATTAATTGACATTCAATACTTCATTCATATATTCAAATTCATGTTCTCCCACTCTATCACAACAAAGAAGCTCGCCTCTCCAATCGGATAGGCTCTTTGGTGTAATGCAAGCAACTCCAAACCTCTCCGATTTCTCGGAGAGGTTTTTTATTTTCAACTTCATAAAAATTATGTTTTACTCAGGAAATCATACCTCAAAGAAAAAGAAGAACCTTCTCTATGAGTGGGATTCTTTTTGATTCTTATTGGCAGAAAAAAAGAACAAAATCCACTCACTTCAGGGTGGATTTTTTATAAGGAAGACTACTTGAAAAAGCTTTTATATCATCGTCTTTGAAAAGCAAAGATGCAAAGGTTCGAAGTTTATTTTTTAGCTTATTTTACTACTCATGACACATCCCCTTCCCCAAGCCTCTTGATACTCCTGAGGATCACATGAAGGCATCAATCTCGATGCTTCATACCACCGGCTTACTTATGAAAATCGACAGACCTTACTCACGCCAACCAACTTCCTCAAAAACGTAGGAGAAATTCTCGAGATATTTAAACGTAGCTCTCGATCACGACTCGTGATACGATCTCTCCTAAAAGCGGACAAGCACGAAATCCAGGAACTCGAAGAGAGAATTATCCAATCGTGTGGCGGAACCCTCTCATACTATCCTGATTACTCTGTATGAGGGAAAAATATTTGGTATATAACATACTCTCACAATCGTGAGGATCGAAATCCAAACAATCAGACTCAATTACGCCTCAGGGAGATTAATAGGGCCTATCGTGCACGTATTCTCGAGGAAATCGGAGACTTCAAACATCATGCCCTCACTTGACTCGAAAGATTTCGAAATCAATGATACAGACTTACCAAAGATATTGAGGCAGAAGAACTCGCACATCTCTGGATTCCCTTCTGATGGTCTACAGAAGCATGTGAAGAAACTCTTTGAAGTAAAGAGGGTGATTTTGTACTCGGGGTAAGGAACCATAGAGGGCTCCTCGTAGCATCCATCCTCTATAATCATCAACCCCATATTCTCGATGATGGAAGAAAAGTGGAACATGGAGAGCTCACTGAGTCTTCTACTCTCCCACAATATCGTGGACAAGGCATCATGAGTACCCTCGCAACCGCACTTCACGTCGAAGCGCTCCACAGAGGAAATCATAATGTTTACTGAGAATATCGAGCACTCGGAACGGATGCGACACATTCTCCTCAATCCATACGATACGCACTCCAGAGCGGAGTTGAGTTCCATTCGAGTGAGCTCCTCTATAACCATGTCGACATCTGATGAGATTTACCTGAGCCGCACAATCATAACCGAACTATAGATGGTTATGGAGATAGTGCTTCAGAACTTCGTACTTTCTCGCTCGGATCACTCAATCCAGAGAAAATCTGCCATACTGTGCGTGACCATTACCTCTCACTTATTCATTCCTAATTCTTTTTATGTATCCACTTCCTTTACTTTCTCAACATCTCGATATTTTTCCACTCTTCGGTGAGAATACTACCACCCCTCCAGCTTCTCTTGATTACTCAGTTCCAGAATTTCTGGTTATCGATCCGAGAAATATGGAATCCATGGAGGAGTATAATCGTTCACTTCTTAATAATTCTTGAGCCACATGGGCAATATGAGGATACCTCGAGGATCGATCCCATATACTCACGGGAACACATATTCGTGAAGAGGGCCGAATCTATCATCTCGGTATAGATATACTTTTTGAGGCAAAAACAAAGCTCTATAACCCTCTTGATGGCAGAGTTTATGAGAGCTGATATGAACCATGAGATGGGAATTATGGATGATATATTATAATAGAGTATATCCTCGATACAATGAAATTTTACGCTCTTTATGGACATCTTTCTTTGGATTCGATTACGAAAAATACTTTTGTAAAACGATGAGAATATCTCGCAACTCTTGGTGCACCAGAAGAGAATGGGAATTGGTTTCCACACCTTCATCTCCAAGTATTTACAGGTCAAGACCTGGATACATGGAAAAACCGATGATATTGTAGCGAGAAAGATCTCTCAAGCATAAGAAACTTCTGTCCAGATCCATCATTTCTCTTTCGTTACGGATAAGAAACCTTATGGGGTGACTCTATTCTTTTTCATAAAGTCAGATGAGCCTGGAGAAAGGGTTGTAATTCTCAATATTTTCTGTATATTCTACAGGTTATTATCATCGTTTATGCACTGGCATGGGCACATTCACGCACAAAATGTCTTTATTATAGGGGCAACCTGATGAGTATGAGGAAAAGTAATCGAACAAATTAATCGTTGTGATTTTTGGGACAGTGACCATCTCCATCCCACTCGCATCCTCTGAGTTGCAAATAGTAAGAAAATTCTCCTTGCAGATCCTAACTCTGTCCTTCAGGGACTTTCTTGGGAGCAGAGTGAAGATATAAAAAAAGATATCGATCGAATGTGAGTAACCATCCGTGAGTGATACTGGAGTATCCTCCATTCACTAAAAACCCTCTGACTCAGAGAATCTGATATTGTTTTTATTGATACCACAGCTGATGCCTCAAAGGAGAATCTTGAATTCCATAAGGAAGTCATAAGAAGGGGTTGAGTTATCGTCACCGCAAATAAAAACCCTATTGCCCTCTCAAGTGTAGAAGAATTCCGATATCTCACTCGTGATCGCAGGAAATATGCCTACCGCGCCTCAGTAATGGCTGGAGGACCTGCTGTAAATGAAATTGCCTGAGCCTATGATACAAAAAATACCGTTCACTCTATTGAATGATGTTTTTCAGGAACCCTTGCATATATCTGTACTGAGCTTGAAAAATCGAAGAAATTTTCTGAAATCGTGAAAGATGCTCACTCTCGAAAATACACAGAACCAAACCCATGGGATGACCTTTCTGGATTCGATGTTGCAAAAAAAATACTTATACTGGCTCGAACGGCTGGATACGATATCTCGATAGAAGATATTGAGATTGTGCCATTTATTTCTCAAGAATATGCTTCTTATTCTTGAAAGACATTCTTTGAGAATATTGCCCATCTTGATCTTGATTTTTCTCATAGAATTACCAGACTCAAATCAGAATGAAAGACTCTCAGATATATCGCTTCGATGAAAACTAAAAATCAAAAAGCATCGATTCATGTTGGACCACAAGAAGTTTCTCTCGAAAGCCCTCTAGGATCACTCACAGGAACAGATAACAAGGTTGTTATCGAAACGGATTGTTTCACAAGCGAATGTGCTCGACCCTGAGCTGGTATCGAAAATACTGCCAATAGCATCCGTGTTGATCTGGCATCCCTCTTAAAAGAACGAATTGTATAATTATTTTCCTCATGTCTACACCAAATTACTCTACCGAAACCCTCGACCGTATCAAGAAACTCGAACGCATCCGTACGCTTGGAGTGAATCCCTTTGCGACTAAATTTGATACAACCCACCAAATTGGGGCCATTCTCTGAGCTTACAAAAGCAAAATCGAAGAGGGAGAAACTTCTTCATTCCGATCAGTTGAAGAGGTGATACCAAATCCAAATGGAGATATCGCCCTCGCAGGAAGAGTGATGCTTCATCGAAGTTTTGGGAAGATTTGTTTCGCGACGATTTCTGATGGAACAGGAAGAATACAAGTGCTTTTCTCGAGAGAAAATTGCTCGATCAATCTCGGAAGTGAGTCAAAAACTGAACTCACAGGAGAAACAGAACCAGTATCAGCCTATAAATTCGCAGAAAAACTTATCGATCTTGGAGACTTCATCGGCGTAAAGTGAGAGCTTTTTTATACCCATAAAGGTGAGCTTACCCTCTTCGTGAAGGAATTCTCATTTCTCACGAAGGCTATCCGCCCACTTCCAGAGAAATTCCATGGGATCGAAAGTGATGACGAACGCTACCGTAAAAGATACCTCGATATGACCATGGATGATGAACTCCGTGCGACATTCATCCGCAAAAGTAAGTTCTGGAAAGCCACTCGTGACTTCCTCATAAACAAGTGATTCCTCGAAGTAGATACCCCAACTCTCGAACACACAACTGGTGGAGCTGAAGCTCGTCCATTCGCAACACATCACAATGATTTCGATGTCGATGTTTACCTTCGCATCTCTATCGGAGAACTCTGGCAGAAACGTCTCATGGCGGGAGGATTTCCGAAGACCTTCGAAATCGGTCGAGCATTCCGAAACGAGGGATCAAGCCCTGATCACCTTCAGGAATTCACGAATATGGAGTTCTACTGGGGATATGCGGATTATGAGATGGGCATGAAACTCGTCGAAGAAATGTATCGATATATCGCAATCGAAGTTTATGGAAAGACAAAATTCTCTGCCCGTGGGCACGAATTCAATCTCGCCGATGAATGGAGACGAGTCGACTATGTGACGGCAGTGAAAGAAAAAACAGGAATCGATATCCTCACAGCAACCGATGATGAGATGCGAAAAAAACTCGAAGAACTCGGGGTAAAGTATGACGGAACCAATCGCGAACGCCTCACCGATACCCTCTGGAAATATACTCGTAAGCTCATCTCTGGACCCGCATTTCTCGTGAATCACCCGGCTCTTATCTCTCCTCTCGCGAAAGCAAGTAGCAAAAATCCAGGAACCGTCGAACGATTCCAAGTGATTCTCGGAGGAAGTGAAATCGGAAATGGCTACTCAGAGTTAAATGATCCGCTCGATCAACGTGCTCGTTTCGAAAAACAACAAGAAATGCTCGCAAGCGGTGATGATGAAGCGATGATGCCAGATTGGGATTTCGTCGAGATGCTCGAGCATGGGATGCCTCCGACATGTGGATTTGGATTTGGTGAGCGACTCTTTGCATTCCTCGAAGATAAGCCGATCCGAGAAGTGCAGTATTTTCCATTTATGAAGCCGATTCATGTTGTAGATGAAAAAGAAGAAAAGTAATTTTTAATGAACTATTTTTTATGAGTCATACAAACCATTGTCCATACTGCTGAACAAGAATGGTAGTAAATGATTCTAATTCGAGCCATGCCAATTCATATCATGACTTTGAAATTGAAACTGTTTACTTAAAAAAACGTCTCTACTTTAATACTGACATAATCGTTTGTACGAATCCCGAGTGCAGAATGCATCAAGTAACTGCAACACTTGGATCTTATATTGATTATGAAAGTGAAGAAGATGGGATTAGTTCAAAATTTGAAGTTATAAATAGCTGGCAACTTGTGCCTGACTCTCTGGCAAAACAGTTCCCTTCATGAATTATTCCAGAACCAATAATTGAAGATTATAATGAAGCATGCAAAATAGCATCACTCTCACCTAAGGCCTCTGCCACACTTTTGCGAAGATGCTTGCAATGAATGATTCGTGATTTTCATAAAATAGTAAAATCACGATTGGTTGATGAAATTGATGAATTAAAAAATGTTATACACGATACTGATATCATTGACGCTATTGAGACTCTAAGAAAAACTTGAAATATCTGAGCTCATATGGAGAAAGATATCAACCTCATTATAGATATAGATGAATGAGAAGTTGATCAATTAAAGTGGTTAATAGAATTTCTCTTGGAAGAATGGTACATAAAAAGACACGATAAAAATACTAGACTTCAATGACTAAAAAAGCTAGGGGACGCTAAACAGGCTCAAAAAATACAAACTCCTTAGTTAGTAATATTCAAGATGCTCGATCTCCGAACAAAATTCGACAACACCGAAGCCGGAATAGAGAAACTCGCGGAATATATCATCGAGAGTTTTGGAAAGAAGGAAAAATATGCGATCAAAGATCCTCTCGATATCTCTGCTATTTTTCTTGCGTGAGCTCCATGAGCTGGAAAAAGTGAATTCCTCGAGACCATATTCTCTGATCTCAAGTCGAATTTTATCGTCATAGATATAGATGCATATAGGAAAATGTTCCGTGGTTACAACGGAGAGAATGCGAGTGAATACCAAAAAGCATCGGTACGAGTTGCTGATAAGATTCTCAAATACTGCTTCCATAATCACTTGAATTTCATCTTCGATGGAACATTTCGGAGCTATGAAAAGGTGAAACAAAATCTCGACCAGTGCATGCACTATGAACGAAAGGTTATGGTTACACTTATCTTCCAAGAACCTCGAATTTCATTTTATTACACCTTTCTCAGAAAGATGTACAAAATGAGGAATGTTCCTGTTCCTGTATTTATCGATGGGTTTTATTCTTCGATCGAAAATGCTTTTCGCGCTCGTGATGAGTATAATATATTTTTATTTGTCGCGAGTAAAACCTATCATAACATCGATAAACACGAGTTTACCTACCGAACCTATGATGGGATAAAAACTTTGGAAAGTTTTTGTAAAAAATTCAGAATATGATACTCTATGTGAGTATTCTACAATAAAGAACGTCTCACCCTTGACATCGAAAGTTTTCAGAATACACTGATTGCGAATTATCGCGGAAGTGGAAGTTTCATGGCTTGGCTCAAGCTCTGGTACTTCAAAATCACGAATAACCACTTATGAACCTAGAAAACCTCAAAACATTAATCGAAAAAGGCATCGAGTGATCTGGAAAAAAGCAGATTGCTATTTTCTCCAAAAATAAAAAAAACCGCACTTACTTCCGACAAGCCACAACAGAAACAGTAAAATAAAACCTCCGAATGGAGGTTTTATTTTTTGTCTTTTTATTCACTTTGAATATCCTAAATCTTCACAGCTCCCGTAGTATAGTGGAAGAACATGGGCCTCCGAAGCTCAAAACGTGAGTTCGATTCTCGCCGGGAGCACCAGAATATAAACCATTCCAAATAACAATTAAAATTCTCCATGCTTCCTATCATTTCTGGACTCTTCGTCGCCACTCTCATCATCGCCAATATCACGAGCGTGAAGCTCATCGATATTGGACCATTTACCTTCGACGGGGGGACAATCATCTTCCCACTTGCCTACATCCTCGGAGATATACTCACGGAGATCTATGGGATTAAAAATGCTCGACAAATCATCTGGACGGGATTTGCTTCACTCCTTCTTTTCTCGCTCATCACCTGGGCAGTCGGGCGCATCCCTGCGAATGCCGAATGGACTAATCAGGCATCATATGACACCATCCTCGGATCTACTCCTCGCATCATCCTCGCAAGCCTCATCGCCTACCTCGCCTGAGAACTCGCGAATGCGACCATCCTCATGAAAATACGGAAACTCACGGAATGAAAACATCTCTGGATGCGCACTCTCGGGTCATCCGTTATCGGACATGCCCTCGATACCGCGATATTCCTCATCGTCGCCTTTTCTGGGATTTTCGCAATCTTCGGTGATACATTCGGAGCCATATTTTCGACCGATATCCTCATTTCGATGTTTCTCTCGAACTATATCTGGAAGCTTGCTACAGAAGTCGCCATCACTCCATTTCTCTACCCTATCGTGAAATGGCTTCGTAAAAAGGAGTGAGCCTAGCATATTGTAATTCGAAAGAAAGAGATTATACTCGACTCGTCATTTATCCTTTATTTTTCTCTATGGCAGATCTCAAGCAAGCCGCTGAAAATCTCAAGGCAGGAGCACAAAATGCTCGCAATACCAAATCAACTCGTATCTGGTTCATGGTACTCCTCCTCGCAGTAATTCTCCTTCTCTTCATACTTGGGATTATCAAAAAAGGATTCGCGATTGGTCTCGCAATCCTCATCCTCGCTGCTATCGGTATCGAGACATTTAACTATGATCTCGATCTCGGGAAGCTCTGGGAAACCTGAGATATACAAGCCTCTCGAGTACAACATACGAAAGATGGACTCAAAATCATGGGCTCGTGTGTGAAGCCAATCGGCAATGATAAAAATGAGCTCGACTGTAAAAATTTCGCGACCCAAACAGAAGCCCAAGCAAAATATGATCAGTGTGCGAACGATATCGCGAGCTACAATGATGGCGTCGATGCAAAAAAGGTAAAGTCACTTGATCTCTACGGACTCGACCGAGATAAGGATGGTATCGTCTGTGAAAGTCTCGCGGGAACAAAAGTCGAAACAACGAATGAAGAAAACATAAATAACACTGGAGCAACCCCACCAATTGCTCAATCACCAAAAAAAACAACAACAAAAACTACCACCACGAAAAAAACAGAACCAGAAACAACTGCTCCTGTCTACTCTCGTACCCCAATCCTCAATTCTGATAAACCATTTCCGATAACAGAAGCGACTGTTCGCACCAATCCGAAAGTCCTCCCGGCAGAATAATAACCCTTCCCACTTATGGATATCTCAAGCCTTCTCCAATCTGCTATTGCCTCGGGTGCTACTGATAAAATAGCTGCCAAGCTCTGAGTCGATAATGCTCAAGCCAAAAAACTCATCGCCCTCGGAGCCCCGCTCCTCCTCGAAAAGCTCTCAAAAAATGCAGAGTCTCAAGAATGAGCAAGCGCTCTCTATGATGCCCTCGATAAGCATACAAGTGCAAAGACTGATATCGATGATGATGATACTGACGGACAAAAGATTATCGGTCACATCTTCGGAGATGAGAAAGAGACGACTGCTGATACGATTGCCCGAGAAAGTGGAGTCTCGAAGAGCCAAGCTGGCAGTGCACTCGCAGCCATTGCTCCACTCCTCCTCGGAGCCCTCGGAGAAGAGAAATCAAAAGGCGGGATCACCCTCGATAATCTCTCATGAGTCCTCTCGAGTACCAGTAAGAACTCTCGCTCAATGCTTGAATCCCTCGCCGTGAATCTCCTCGATAAAAATAATGATGGTGACTATAAGGACGATCTCCTCCGAATGGGGGCAGATTGGCTAAAGAAGCAATTTTCAAAAAAATAGTTTTCCGTCATTGCGAGTGAAAGGAAGCAATCCAGTAAATAAAAACTCTCTTTTCAGGGAGATTTTTTAATTCCTCTTGAAAAAATATAAAAATACATAATATACATCCCACACGCAGGTATAGCTCAATTGGCTAGAGTACCGCCTTGCCATGGCGGCTGTTGTGGGTTCGAGTCCCATTACCTGCTCCAGAAAAATACAAAATTCCAAGACTTGTTCTTGGGATTTTTATTAAATAAAAAATTCTCCCCCGATATTTCACGGGGGAGGAAATGCTCAGGAGAATCTTCTCCTATGCAACAACCTGAGGACAGCGATTGCTCGCATCTTCGAGGCTAATATTTATTTCGGTATAATCTAGAGGTCTTATTTTAAGTTCGAGGTTAATGCCTCTATTAGTTCCCTTCTGGTTTCAGAGTGAATCGTATGTAGACGGGCAGGTGGTCGCTTATTTCACGAGCACGTCTCAGGTTTTCGACATCAACAGGAGAAAAATGGAGTGACACGAAGTCGATAATGCCACTCTCACAGACTCGTACACCACCCTTTGTGAGGATGTGATCGTATTGGTAGGAGAGGTAGCTTCCATCCTTTCCGATCGTTGACTTGAGTGAGGTTTTCCCGTCGATGTGATCAGTCCATCCCGCGAAGATATCCACCACCGATGTGCGACCGAGATTGAAGTCTCCAGCAAGGATAGCAGCACTTCGTGACTCGAGCTCTGCCGAACCTCTGACGACTTTTATTTCCCGTATGGGTTTTTTTGCCGTCGGTACTGCGTGGTAGCTATAAACCCAAAAGGATTGTCCACCTCGAGTGAGCCTGAGACCGAAGGGTTCTCGATCAATCGCATCACGGAGATCTTGCACCAGATAAGCATCTCGACGATTCACCTCGAAAGCAGATTTCTCCCAGAGGATAGCATACCGCTCGACTCCATCACCCGAGGTACTGTCACTCGTCACCGAGTCCCAATCTTGCCCGAGGGCAGACCCGAGACGAGCAACTGTCTGGACTCCACCCGTACGAGATCCGGCGTTCACCTCTTGAAGGAGGATGATATTCGCTCGAATCTTTTCTTGATTTCGATAGATCAGTCCTCGAGAGAGGAGGATGTCAGACATGCGTTTGATGGTCTCATCTGTTTTCTTCGATCCGAAGTTCATGACGTTCCATGACACGAGTGTCAGAGCATCCTTCGGACAGCTTCCGAGAGGCACATCACGAGTAGTCGCTGACGCGGACTCTACGGGAGAAGGTTTTTCGGTGCTTCCTTCACCATTACATCCGCTCACGAGGAGACAGATGACAAGGATCCAAGTGACCCAATTCATGAAGTCTCCTTTCGAAAAATTGAAGTATGAGGAATTTGACTCATTATGTGTTTTTCCTCCATAAGATTGGAGATAACTTTACTATAAACAGAATATGAAATAGTCAATATAATATGCTCTTCTGAAAGCGTGATATCTTATAGGTTAAAGTTCTTATCTTTTGCAATTTTTCGCTCCACCACTATAATACATCCGCTCTATTCCTCTCGCCCATCCGAACAAGGACATATTCCGTGTATTTGTTTGGAGAGACGAGTGAATATAGCTCTTACATTTTAAACTATTTTTTATGATAGTAGCTCTCAAAGATAAGCACGCGCTCGAACGTGCTATTGTCACGAAGTCGTATACGATTGCGGGCAAAAAGATTACATTCGAATCAGGTCGACTCGCACTCTTTGCGACAGGTTCAGTAGTAATCAAAGATGAAGATGGAAACTACCTTCTCACCACCACAGGGATTGGAAATCCAAAAGATGGAGATTTTTTCCCACTCACGGTAGAGTTCCAGGAGAAATATTATGCCGGAGGAAAGATTGGTGGAAACCGATTCCAAAAACGTGAGGGGCGACCGAGTGAAGCTGCGATTCTCAATAGTCGTGTCATTGATCGTCCAATTCGTCCAATGTTCCCGAAAAATACCCGTACTGATACTCAGATTATTTCGACGATTATGAGCTCCTCTGGACTCTCTGATTTTGGATGGTATGGAGTTACTGGCGCTTCCCTCTCGATTATGCTCGCAGGAGTGAAAGAGTTCGAAGGACCTGTTGCCTGAGTTCGTATTGCCTCAGACGAGGGTGGGAAATTCATTTTTGATCCAACATTCGATGAGCTCACGAATGCTCATCTCGATCTCACAGTTGCTGGAACGCTCGATGCTATTACTATGGTAGAGAGTCAAGGAAAGGAAGTAAGCAATGACCTCATGGTGCGCGCTTTCGAATTTGCACATAGCATCATCAAGGAGCTTTGTGAAGCACAAAATGATTTCATGAAAGAATATAGCAAAGTTCATGCCCTTCCAGTAACAGAACTTACGGTTGTCGATACTGATACTGAGGTTATCGAGAAAGTAAAATGACTCGTGAGCGAGGAAGAAATCGTTGCTCTCTATAATCTCGGAAAGCTCGAATTCCATGATGCACTTCACAATCTCGTGGAATCAGTTGCTGAAAAACTCTGATACGACGAAGAAACAAATACTCCAAAAATGGGAGACATCGCTGATAGCGTGAAAAAAGTGGTATCAGGACATATGAGGAATACTGTACTCAGCACCCAAACTCGCCTCGATGGACGTCGTGTTGATGAGGTGCGCCCTGTACGTGCGACTGCTCCAGTCCTTCCAAGAACTCATGGCTCTGCCCTCTTCGAGCGTGGAGTAACACAAGTTCTCTCAGTAACAACGCTTGGTGGACCAAGCGACATCCAGATTATTGACGATATGTATGAGGAGGATACGAAACGATACATCCACCACTATAACTTCCCTCCTTTTTCTGTAGGTGAAGTGAAGCCACTTCGTGGAGTAGGACGACGTGAGGTTGGTCACGGACGTCTCGCTGAGAAAGCACTCGAACCAGTCCTCCCAGATGAGGCAGATTTTCCATACATGATGCGTGTTGTTTCTGAAACGACAACATGTAATGGGTCGAGTTCGATGGCATCAGTCTGTGGTTCAACTATGTCACTCATGGATGCCTGAGTTCCAATCAAGGCTATGGTTGCCTGAGTCGCAATGGGAATGATCTATGATGAAGATACTGGAAAATATGAAATCCTCGCTGACATACAAGCTCAAGAAGACTTCCTCGGAGATATGGACTTCAAGGTAGCTCGAACTGATAAGGGGATTACTGCACTCCAGATGGACTGTAAAATTGCTGGACTCAAGATGGAAGTTATAAAGAATGTCTTCGATAAATCCATAGATGCTTGTGGGTACATCATGGGAGAGATGAAGAAATGCCTTTCAAGTCCACGAAGTGAACTCTCACCATATGCACCATTTCTCCTCGCAGTATTTGTACCAGAAGAAAAAATGCGTGAAGTTATCGGAAAGGGTGGAGAAACGATCCAAGGTATCGAGAAAGATTTTGGTGTTGAGGTCAATCTCGAAGATGATGGACACTGTACCATCACCGCAAAAACTCAAGAAGCAGGTCAGGCTGCCCTCGCCTTCATCAAGGGTATTCTCAAAGATATCGAAGTAGGTGACACCTACGAAGGAAAAATTGTAAAAATTCTTGATACGGTTGGTGCCATTGTCGAACTCACTAAAGGAAAAGAAGGAATGATTCACATTTCGAAATTCGGAGTCAAAGAACGAATCGCGAATGTGAATGATGTCGCAAAAGTGGGCGAAGTCGTCAAAGTAAAAGTCTACTCAGTCGATAAGGAAAAGGGGCGGATTGGACTTGAGAAAATCATAGAATGAGGCAACAGTCCTCAAGAAACAAATAGTAATGAAAATGTTATAACGGCAGTATGGGAAGGCTAGATGATTTTAAAAAAACTGCTCCTGAATCTCGAATTGAAACTCTAAAAAGATTTTGAAAATTTAGCGTGGAATGTCTTTCATGAAATATAAAAAATAGAGTTCTTTTAGTTGCCGACACAACACTCTGAACCACACTTTATTACTGAGGAGAGATAGAAACGGTGATTGCGTTTACGGCATTTCTTTGAGCCGTTCTTGTATGCTGATGATGAAGGGCAACAAAACTCTACTATGATATAACCAAAAAACACATCAAAAGAACATGAACGGTTGACGCTAGATTTTTGAGTAAGGTAATGAATGGATATCAATGAACAAAGTTATTAGGATATTGTGAGCTCCAATGAGTCTACCTTGCTGCTCGAAATAATTGACTCTCTTCTGAATTTAAAGCAGCAAAGAAACAATCATGAATGAAAGTACTTATACCAAATATCTAAAATTAATCGAAAGATTAATAGCCGATTAATTCCATATCGACTCATTTGCAAAAAATCGCGCCCTGCTTATACTGAGGGCGGATTTTTTTATCTTTTATCTTTACCCCTATGAGTATCCTGTTTCCTCAGAACAATAAGTTCGACAACCTCTTCCTCGAACTTGCCGAAAGCATTAAGGACATGGTTAAACTCGTGCATGAGTTCCGAAATAACTTCGGTGATTTTGAACGATTCGCACATAAGGCTCGAATTATCGAGGAACAAGCAGATGATGCTACACATAGGATTCTGAACGAACTCCAAACTGCATTCATCACCCCATATGATCGAGAAGATCTTCACGCACTTGTTGTCGGACTTGATGATGTTGTCGACGATCTTGAGAATGTTATCCAAAGTTTTTATATGTATGATATTACTGAGAAACGAGCTTGTATCGATGAATTTGCTCAGCTTTATGATGAGTCAGCAGAGAGTATTGGCGAACTTCTGAAAGCGCTTTTTGGAAAGAAGAAAAATAAGCACATTAATACTTCAAAAGTTATAGTTGCAATCCATACTCTTGAGGGTCAGGGTGATGATATTTATGTAAAAAATATCAGAGAAATCTTCACGAAAGAAAAAGACCCAATTACACTTATGAAATGGAGGGTTGCTATCGAAAATATGGAAGCTGCTATGGATAGCTTTGAACAAGCAGCAAATACTATCGAGGGTATCAAGTTAAAGGCGAGCTAATTCTCTTTTACTTCATACTCTTATATATTACTATGGAATTCTTTTCATTTATTACACATTTGGTAACAGATTACCCGTTTGTTGCCTTTATTATTCTTGTTGCCTTTGCTTTTGATTTTACGAATGGAATGCATGATGCAGCGAACTCTATCGCTACGGTTGTTGCTACTCGAGTACTTTCGCCTCGTATGGCGGTGCTTTGGGCTGCATTCTTTAACTTTGTGGCAATATTCGTTGTTGGTACTGCGGTAGCAAAAACTATTGGAAAAGGGATGATTGATATATCTTATGTAACTCCGCTTGTAATCTTTGCATGACTTCTTGGTGCCATTTCTTGGAACCTTATTACTTGGTGGCTTGGTCTTCCAACAAGCTCCTCTCATGCTCTTCTTGGAGGATACCTCGGTGCTGCTCTTGCCAATGGTTGATGGAGTGTTGTGATTGCTTCTGGATGGACAAAAACATTGATTTTCATCTTTCTCGCACCACTCATGGGTGCTGCTCTCTGATTTACACTTCTCATTCTTGCGATGTGGATTGGAAAGAATTTTTCCCTATCTATAATGAATAAGGCTTCTCGTTTTCTTCAGCTTGCCTCATCAGCACTATATTCACTCGGTCATGGATCAAATGATGCCCAAAAAACAATGGGAATCATCATGAGCCTTCTTCTTTCGGTACATCTTCTGGAAAAATGAGCACCGATTCCTATGTGGGTAATTATCGGGGCTTACGTTGCGATTGCTCTTGGAACTATGACATGAGGTTGGAGAATCGTGAAAACCATGGGATCAAAAATCGTAAAACTCACCCCTATAGATGGATTTGCTGCAGAAACAGCAAGTGCAATCACCCTGTTTACTGCTTCAGCACTTGGAGTCCCTGTCTCTACTACGCATACTATCACTGGTGCTATTTCTTGAGTAGGATCTGCAAAAAATGCTCGTGCCGTAAAATGGGGAATGACATTTAGAATCGTATGGGCATGGATATTTACCATACCTATGGCATGTGCGATAGCATATGGTTTATTTTTAACTTTTTCTTTCTTTGTTAACAAATAATCCCGTGAAAACGGGATTATTTTTTGCGAATATTTTTTTCTGGATATAATTTTCATCTAATTATTCTCCTATGCAATACCCATCACTCTGTGAAATCGTCTTGTCTACTATTGAGTGTTTTAAAGGCGCCAAGAACCTTCCAAAGCTTGATATAAAACAATTTAAGACACCTCTCGTTGTCTGAAGTTGAAACGGTTATTATACAGGTCGCATTCTCTTTCGAAATAGTCCTGCCTATTTTGCGGGAGAAAGTGAATTTATGGGAAAAATCGAGAATATCTCTTCTATTACAGACGTGGTTGTTGTCTCAGCAAGCGGAGAAAAACATGCACCAATTATTCTTGAGAATGCTAAAAAGCTTGGGAAAAATACCTTTCTTATCTCATCCAGTGAAAAAAGTAGCGGGAGAACTATTGCTGATGGAAGTATAGTCATGCCGAAAATACGTGAACCTTACACATATAATACCTCAACCTATTTTGGATATATGCTCGCAGAATATCCAGAAAGTTCACTTACAGATCTTGAGGCCTATCTTTCAGATATACTCACTCCCCTCTTAAAATGAATTCTGAAGGATATAGAGATAGGAAATTTGACTTCGTTCTTTCTCGTTATTCCTAATGAATTTGTCCTCCTGAGAGAAATGTTTGAAGTAAAATTTATCGAACTTTTTGGTCGAAAAGTAGCAAGAGATATCTTCTCACATGAACAAATGAAGCATGCAACTACAGTAGTACCAGATTCGAAAGAACTATTTCTCTGTTTCGAAAATAAAAGCCAGATACGATATGGGGGAAATCAGATAAATATTCCCCTCTTTGAAGGAATCAATTATCCACTCATGATGCTTATCGGATATTTTACTATCGGAAAAATCCAAGAGTCACTTCCCGACTATTTTGGGAACTCTATAGAAAAATACTGCATAGAAGCAAAAAAACAAAGTGGATTTAATATATCACCATGGGTAGATGTTTAAGATATAAGTTTTGCTAGAAATTGAAAAACAAGACTTTCTTGAAAAGATAATAAAATATCGTATACTTTTGCTTCTCTAAGTGGCATTCCTGAGTGACTCAGACAGGAAGAGTCTTTTAAATAAATCTCAAATCTTTCCCTATTACCGAATTTACTCGCTTTCTCCCAATGACAAACAACCATTACGCCTTTACTCTTGGTCGAGAGTGGAAGCTCTCACTCGCAGAACTATTTTCGATTTTTTGAGAAAAATCCTATGTTTGCCATAACGAACAAGTGACCATATTTCAACTCCTCGACAAAGAAAAAGATATTATAGCAAATTTTCGCAATATATGAGGATCAATTCGTGTCATGAAAGTTCTTCAGGAAACCGAGACAAAGAAATTTGCAACGGATGTAATAGAACATATTGGAAAACCCGAGGGAAAATTTCACTTTGCCCTCTGAGTCTACGGGGAAGATTTTGAGCAAAATCATGTTGGTCTGAGGATTAAAAAAACCCTTGGGGAAAAATGAATTTCAGCACGCCTAATTAATACCGAGAATAAGAATATTAATGCTGCTTGATGGAAGAAAGAAAGACTTGGAAAAAGTCAGAGTGAATATAATCTCTTAAAAATGGGAGAAAAATCCTATCTTACTGTCACTCTCGCCTGTCAGGATGTGGATGCATATGCAAAAAGAGATACGGAAAAATCACGTGATATGGTCGTGGGGATGATGCCTCCGAAACTTTGTCAGATGATGATAAATATTGCATGAGATACCGGGAGAGATTGACTCTATGATCCATTTTGTGGACTCTGAACATTTCTCATCGAAGGAGCAAATATGGGAAAACACATCCTCTATGGAAGTGATATCTCTCCTCGGATGGTACATTCAAGCAAGAAAAGCCTCGCAGACTTTATAGAAGAAGAGAAGATTTGGCAAGAGCGTATCATAAAAGCTGGCGGGGTTCCGACAAAAGATTTTCGCAACCTTCAGACCTCTATTTTCGAGCAAGATGCTGCTCGTATTAATTTAGTAAAAGATAGCTCATGGGTAAGCCAAGCAGTTATTGCAAGTGAAGGATATCTTGGAGAAATAATGTCGAGTAAAGATATCAATCTTGAAAGAGTAAGGCTTGAACGAAAAAAACTTTCTGAACTTTACGATGGCTTCTTCTCCTGACTGAAAAAATTGAAATTTTCAGGGAATATTGTTATGTCTTTCCCTTTCTGGAATATCGAAGACCGATTTGTATATTTTTCGGAAATCTATGAAATTCTCGAAAAGTATGGTTTTCGAACTATTCCTCTCCTTCCTTCTCATATGAAGCTCAATACTATGAAATGAAGTCTCCTCTATCGTCGATCTCTTCAGACTGTAGGGAGAGAAATTATAAAAATTCGTTTATAATGTCCACCTTTACTCGAACTCCTATAGCAAACTCTCTTATTGAGGCCTATGGTGAACATCGCATTACAGTTCATGCAAGCGAAATTCCAATTGGAATAATGAATTTCTGCTCAAAAAATTGTGCCCGTATTGTTGCAATACTTGAAGACTGATTTATTCTCGTAGAAAGCATCGTTACCAAAGAAGTTTTCTTACGATCAGTAAAAACTGGAACATCCTGGAAAAGTAAAACATTCTGACTCCATCATCCACTCTATGGAAAAACTCAAAATCCCCCTCCCAGGAATAAAAACGCGACATAATTCTCATGATATCGAAACAGCTCTTGCCTGGAATGCTCTAAAAAAAACTCTCCATGAGGCTGGAAGAGATGACCTTTTTCCTTATATACAAAGCGTGAAAGTGACAGAAAAGTATGTGACAGTACGCACAGGAAAGCCTCTCATAAATCTAGAGCTTCTTACGTTTGAAAAAGCTTTTTCGGAGAGTTTAGATCGTTTTTTTCAGAAAAGCCAAAAAGTCTTTCGGTTTATATAAATCTATCGTAGCGACAGTTCGAGAGAAAATATTTCATTTTCGTACCAACCAACAAGAGTCGATAAAACAGCATATAACTCAGGATTTTTAAGACGAGTTTTGACAAGGTGAAGGTAGAATTTTGTAGTCACAAGAGTCTTAGTAGCACTTCAAAGTGCCTTTTTTGCTTTCGCAAGAACACTCGAGTCAGTTTTTGCTCTATTTACTATAGTACGAAGGGATGTAATATCGATTATATTATCTATTCTATCTCAGCTTATTTTTATATAAAGACGTTCCAAATCATTCTCTTCTGTTTCTAAAAGCCCTATTGCAAGAGCCATCTCTTCATAAAGATCTTCATTGTCGCTTCACATTCTAAGCCTCTGATAGAGCTCTCAGAGAGCAATCAAGTCATCTGGGTTATGTGAACGCGATCCTACGAGAGATTATTCCGTAGCTGCAAGCTCTCTTAAAAAGACCTCTGGAGTTACAAGTTCCCGCAGAAATGGGAGCATTTCAAGAGAATTTCTCGCAAGTTTGAAGGCAGTTGCCTCAAAATTTAGCGCATCTAAAACCATACTATGGCTTTCTAGGGCACTTCGTACTCGCTTATGAACCCCCATCACTCTTGGGGAAATTCACTTCCGATCAGTCTCTTCCAAAAGTTTAGGTGGCATTTTTGAGAGTGCCATAACGGTTTCAAGTGATGTAACTCCAATGGCTCAACGAATTCTATTCACTCCTTCCGGGTGCTCCTCATATGAATCGTGATGGATGGCTGCCATCAAGCCATCAACAGTAGGGTTTGGACAAAAATTGAGATAGTAAAGTGCTGATCTCAAAAGATGTGCCACATAAGGCTCTCATGATTTTCTTGGCTTAAATGGAAGCCCCATAGCGAGGCTGATTGCCTTATTAAGTTTTTGCTTATCAATTGGTCTCTTGGCGGGATTTTTTGGGTGATTCCGTATTTTTTCTACCAAGACCTTCGGATTCATCGACATTGCTAATTGAACCCTTCAGACGGAAAGGACAGGTTTTTCACCACCACCCCTTATGAGTGATACGTTTGGCATCTCCTGAGCTACTTTTTGGTCAAAAAACGGCTCAATAGTAGCAGATTCTGATCATGAAGTTTTAGCGGTACTAATCACTGTATTGAATAAAATTCAGTTAAAAATAACCTTTTATTTAAAAAAGTCAATATTATTATTGACTTTTTTAATAATTAATTCATTTTTTCTCTTTGCTTGGCATCATTTTTTTAATATAATCTCCCTTATTATGGCTATCAAATCCTCTTCTGACATTACACGAATTGTGAAACCCGAGCAAAGCGAAGAAGAAATCATCTCCGAAATATCTCTCCGCCCCCGGACTCTCGGCGAGTATGTCTGACAGGAATCGATGAAAAGACATCTCGGAGTGGCTATACAAAGTGCAAAAATACGAAAATCCCCACTTGAGCACATTCTTTTTTATGGTCCTCCAGGGCTTGGGAAGACCACAATTTCGACCGTAATCGCCCACGAGATGGGATCACCAATTAAGCATACAAGTGGTCCAGCTATAGAAAAACAGGCTGACATTATTTCCCTTCTCACAAGCCTTACTGAGTGAGAAATTCTTTTCATTGACGAAATTCATCGCCTCAGGCCACAAATCGAAGAAATTCTATATTCAGCGATGGAGGACTTTCAGATTGATATCATGATTGGAAGTGGAACAGGAAGCACAAGTGTTAAAATGGATATTCCAAAATTTACACTTATTGGAGCAACAACAAAACTTTCCAGCCTCTCGAATCCTCTCCGAGATCGATTTGGGAATGTCCTCAAACTTGATTTCTATAATACTGAGGAGCTTGCAACAATTGTACAACGATCATTTAAGATTCTTTCTTTAGAGAAGGTTGAATCTGATACGATTACTTCTATCGCCCTTCGTTCTCGTGGAACTCCACGTATCGCAAATAGATACGTGAAAATTCTACGCGATTACATGACTACTGGAAGAAATATCTCCACAAAAGAAGATTGCGATGAAATATTTCATGGATTTGGGGTAGATATCGCTGGGCTCGATTCTCTCGATAGGAAGCTTCTTCATCATCTACGGGATACTTTCTCCTGAAGAGCGACTGGACTTTCTACAATTGCCTCAGTTATCGGCGAAGAGGTGTCTACAATTGAGGATGTGGTAGAGCCATATCTCCTTCAGATTGGACTCATCGAAAGAACTCCACGTGGGAGGCAGATTACAAAAAAGGGTGAGGAATATATTTCTCACCCAAAAATCTAAGCAACATCGTTATCGAGATTATCGTCTTGAGCTAGAAGAGTTTGATTTGATTGAGGCTTTGTATTTGGTCTTCAGGCAATACTAAATGATTTCACATGTCTACTCACTGATTGAGCATAGAGTTCTTTATGTCATGATCAATTATATGCTTGAGCAATGCTTGCCACATTCTGACTTCATTTCAGTCGATAATTTTGTATATAAGAGAGGTAAGCGGATCCGACGAGTATATTGAGTGTATGATATGTCAGTCATCGGAATTTTCCTCTTTCCCAAGATTGAACCTTTAACATAGCCTCACGGAAACTCTTTGGGTCAGTATTTCCAGAACAAAGAGTATCCACAACACTCCATGCATCATCATCCAGACTCGATCCAACATTATTCATAACTGATCAAAATGGAATGGTTTTTAAGAACTTTGAATCAATCTTTTTAAAAATATTTTGGTAAATTCCAATCTTTCTCCAATCAATAACAGACTTATTTTGAGTAACCCCCGTCATGTCTGCCAAAGGAGCACTAGTGAGCTGAAGCACTCCATTCCCTCACCAATAGTCATTTGGATTGGTTCAAAGATTCGATTCTTGTTTTGCTATTCAGAGAATCAAATTTTTAGGAAGACCGAGTGCTTGAGTCAAATAATCAACCATCGGACCATATTTCTGTATAAACTCTCAAGTGTTTTCAAATTTCTTATCTCAACGGGAAGGTGGAAGAGTAAGACCATTATTTTTCGCAAAATCAAGAAGAACCGTTAAAGTCACAGGTCAAAGCTTTCCGATTTCATTCCTAGGGATTCATTGCTTATATTCAGTGCCTGGACTTGATTTATCCAGCGGTCTTCCATCTTCTCCAAGGCGAAATGGGCTATTATAGGAAACCTGGAAATCAATAAGTCATTTTACCAGTGGATTAATTCTTGAACCTCATACATTCTTTCATTCATCAATGTTTCCATCAATTTTTCATTTATAGTTATTCGTTTTCGAGAGAACTAGTTTGAGTCAATGTATGCCTCAAATAGGATCAGACTGTCTATCGATTTGACGTGCCATTTCATCTGTAGGAATGAGTGTTTTTCTAAGTTCTGCAAGATTCATTTCTACACTTTCATGTACCCCTTCTTTCATAAAAGAGGGTAAGCTTGGTGGTTCCACCTTTTTAGTATCCAAAGGCGGTCAAAGCATGTCATATGAATAATCAGGAAAATTTGAGAGTGCCATATTTTTTAGAGTAACAAATCTATGATATCCTATATTTAAATTTTTTTCAAAAATCCGAAGACATAAAGAATTGCAAAAAAATCCTCTCTTTTTATACTATCAATATGATTCTCGATTGACGCATCGTCGCATCCCAAATTCTCGAAAGTATAAAAAATCAGATTACATACTCTCCTACCTGAACCGATAAGCCAATGCTTGCGGTGGTCTTAGTGGGGAATAATGAAGCAAGCCTCGCCTATATTCGAATGAAGGAGAAACGCGCACGAGAAGTTGGAATGGGATTTGGACTTTATAAATATGAGGCAACAATATCTCAAGAAGAGCTTGAAACTGAAGTAAAAAAACTCTCAAGCGACGACCGTATCCACGGGCTTATCATACAAGCTCCTCTTCCGAATCATATCGATCGATATTCTGTTACAGAATGTATTGATTCTCGAAAAGATGTTGATGGATTTACAAAAACTCAAATCGGAAATATGTACCTCGGTCATGATGGTCTTTGGAGTTGCACGCCAAAATGAATTATGACACTTCTTAAACACTATAAAATTGATGTTGCCGGAAAAAATGTGGTCGTAATTGGGAGATCAAACATTGTTGGGAAGCCCATGGCACTTATGCTTATTAATGCTTGAGCCACCGTAATAAGTTGCAATAGCTCCACCGAAAACCTTATAGAGAAGACAAAATCAGCTGATATTGTTATCGTAGCTGCTGGTCATCCTGGACTCCTAACGAAAGATATGGTACATGAAAAATCGATTGTTATTGATGTATGAAGCACATTTATAGATGGCGTAGCTCGAGGCGATACTGACTTTGAGGATCTAAAAGATACGATTATGGCGATTACCCCAACACCTGGTGGAGTTGGCCCTATGACTGTTGCAACACTTATTGAGAATACATGGAAAGCGTACCAATCTCAGAAAAAATATTTCTAAACTGCTTGTAATATCCGGATCGTGATAAGACTCCAAAGTAATATGGACCCGAAAAAAGTAGGAGACATATACCTACACTTCACTTGAAGAGAACTTTTTTTACCCAAGCTAAACCCGCCTCATCAAAGATTGGTATCTATTTTTCTCTTCTAAGAACATATTCGACGATATCTATAAATTTTGAGGTATGAAAGGATTTTGCGATATCAATAAGTTCATGTTCAAGATCTTGAAGCAATTTTTTTGTTCTATCTATTCCCATATACGATACAACCCCCTTCTTATTAGCAATATCTTTTCCTACCGCTTTCCCTAGACTTTCTATTTGACCTTCATAATCGAGAATATCATCTCGAATCTGAAAGGCGCGACCAAGCAAAATTCAAAATAACCTTAATCGATCAAACATTTGACCTTCATAAACTCAAGCAGTTAAAGCTCAAATAATCAAAGAAGAAGAGATGAGGCGACCTGTTTTTTCATCGTGAAGTCGTAACATTTCATCTTGATTGAGAGATGTGGCATCAATCATAACATCACGAATCTGTCCTCGAACCATACCCATATCTCCGATGGCCCATGAGATTTCAACAATAACTTTTATGTTATCCGATTGTGCAAGACATTCGATACCCATTATCTGAAGAGCATCACCAACAAGTATAGCAGTTGCCTCATCATACCTCTTCCACACTGTCGGCTGACCACGGCGAAGTTCATCATTATCTATTACCGGAAGATCATCATGTACAAGCGAATATGCATGTATCATTTCAAGTCCTATAAAGTATGGAAGAACCCTATCCCCTGAAATTTCAGCAAACTCTTCATAGGCAATCATCGCGAGAATTGGACGAAGGCGTTTTCCTGGAGTCATTACCGCGTATCGAAGAGCTTCCTCAAAACGTTTTTCTTCTGGCGAGCGTGATACTACTGCATAACGTTTTATAAAATACTCTTCTATAGCCTCATCAACATTTGATTTATATGCAGCATACCATTCCTGAAGCATAGATAGGTGAATTTTTTATACATTAAAACTTAACACAAGAAAAGAGAATCTATTTTCCGAACTTTCTGTCACGATTTTGAAAACTCAACAAGACAACATCCAAGTCATCTTCACTAAATTCTGGCCAGTTTTTTTCAGAAAAATAATATTCTGCATATGGGCTTTGGAACAAAAGAAATCCAGAATGTCTTTGATGTCATCCTGTCCGGACAATGAGGTCAGGATTTGGATATTGTGCGCTTTCAACAAATGATTGAAAAACTTCTTTTGTAAGTGTCTCGGGGCGGATTCAGTTCTCTAAAATTTTCTGAACTGCTCGAATAATTTCATCCTGCCCACCGTATCATAAAGCTATAATAGCCGTAGTACCTACCTCATGTTGAGTTAGATTTTCAGCATAATCGATACTTTCCCGACAAGCAGCTGGAAGAAGATCTCTATTACCAATAACGACGATTTTATTACCTTCCTGTTTTGCTTCTCGAGCAATATCTCTCATTCCCCTTTCTAGAAGATCAAAAAGATATGATACTTCTTCTTTTGAACGATTGATTATATTATCATCTGAAAGAACCCAAAGACTCACGTATGGAATATTTCTTTTTTTTACCAGTCGGATAATATTCTTTGCATTCTCATATCATCTTCTGTGTCACTCAAGACTCGGCAAAAGTCGGTCCTTTGCCCAAGTTCTATTCCCATCCATAATAAAGGAGATATGCTCTATAGAAAAATTGCTCATATCAATACATTCTCTATTTATCCAGAAAAATCAATATCGCTCAAGAATTATACCTTGCATGAGATATAATTTTCATTTTGATAATAGAGACTCAAAAAAAATCCCCCTGAAACCAGGGAGATTTTTTAATTTACGAATTAACGTTCTTCACGTGGACGAGCCTCGTTCACGGCGAGAGGACGACCCATAACTTCCTTACCATTCATAGCTTCGATTACCTTAGCTACATCAGCCTCATCAACATCAACGAAAAGGAATCCTTTTTTGCGACCTGTTTCACGATCCATAGGCCAAAAGAAATCAGCTACTGGAGCTACTTCTTCAAAAAGTGCACGAAGCTCTTCAGCCTCAATACGAAATGGAACGTTTCCAACAAATAAACGCTTAACTGTACCGGTACTCATAAGAAAAAAGAGTAGAAAATAAAATGCCGTGACACCACTCTTTGACTTTTTTGAGCACAAAAAGGATACAATCCGACTCTATTATTATATCTCCTTTTATAAGAATGCAAATTTTTTCGTTTGAGCGATTTCTAATCAACGTAAATATACCCATCTATTGTTGAGTCATCACGTGGAACCTTTCGGATAGTAACTTCATTGATTTTACGATAGTTCATATCCTTCACAATAATGTAATCATCCGTTACGTCAGCAACAATACCAACATGTCCGTAATAGCGATTATATCATCTTCCGGTGAACTGTACGATAGCGCCCGGGATTGGCTTTTGACCCGTTGGAACTCCCTTTGCTTTTGCATTCTTTATCCAAGCATTTGCATTCCCTCTCCATGTTACGGTCTTATTTTGCGCAACATACCAAGTACAATTCCCCCATGCAAAACCACGTGAAAGTCAGGTATATTTTACGACATAACGGGATTTCAGTCCTGTCTTTGTATCAACAACTGTTGGTTTTAGTCCTGGGCTTTCTGTTGGTATTGGCTTTAAATCATTTGTTTTTTTCGCTGGAGCAGGATCTGATGCGGTAACTGATTTTACTGGAGCAGCTCAAGGTATCATGAGCTTCATACCAATGCGCAGGGTTGAATCACCTGTCATGTGATTTATTCTGAAAATTTCATCTTGATCCACGTGATATTTCTTCGCGATTTCCGAAATAGTATCCCCCTTTGCAATTTTATGAACGACTCAAGAAACGGGTGGAATTCTTAGAATTGCACCAACCTGAAGTCATTCACTTGGATCTAAATCATTAGCCCAAGCAAGCGCCTCTTGAGTGATACCATTTCTTTTTGCTATAGAAGCAAGCGTATCTCAAGAAACAATTTTATAACTTTTTGCCCTTTCATTTTCATTAAGTGGCATATTTTTTTCCTCCTGCTGTTGCTGTTTTTTTACCGAAGTAACAACATCAAAATCGGTACTAATCAGACCTGACTTGTTTATATAACTCCCTTCCATTCCCTCATCCCCTTCATACGCCGTAATAATTGTTGTCTCATCATAATCGCCAGCCTGAACCTCATAGTCAGATCCAATAATCGCAAGAGAAGGATAAATTGGGAGCAATACAATGAGCCCCAAAGTAAACCATCGAAATCTCTTAAACGATTCAGTCGCCGAATACACCTTTTGATTATTACGCAAAGCTCGTTTAATGCGAGCATGCGTATTGAGGTATCGATTCATTCGGAAGTTTTAGGAATAAAAGGGTTCTCTTTCGAGTACCCGATTAGGCAATAGATGTTACCTCGAGACGAGTACGCATTGCCCGGAAACCAAAATTCCTTGTATGACGCTTCTTAGCAATTATCTTAAAAACACTTACCTTCTCATCTTTAAAATTCTCAACTACCTTGAGCTTTACAGTTGCTCATTCAACTTTTGGAGCTCCAACTTTTACATCTTTTCCATCTTTTGAGGCAACAAGAAGTGGAGTAACCTCAAGAGTCTTTCCTACTTCAAGATTCTGATTATCTACATCAATAACCTGTCATTTTTCAATGGTATATTGTTTTCCACCGATTTCTACAACTGCGATCATATAAAAAATAAGTTATGCTCATACAAGGGATTCCTACTCAGAGAGAATGCTTTGTTTTTCCTTGTAACGAAGCGAAAATAGAATTTTGGATTCTTCGAATCCGATAGTGAGAAACCGTATTTCCCAGTACCGAACGCGGAGTATTATACAGAGGTAAGAGCTTGTGTCGAGGAAAATCTCTTGACATTAAGAGAGGAATTTTGATTTGAAACCTCTACTGATTTATGCTCGTGTTTTCTTATTTCCGTAGTGCTTAATTGTATGGCTGGGGTACTAGGATTCGAACCTAGGAATGGCGGAGTCAAAGTCCGCTGCCTTACCGCTTGGCGATACCCCAATAGTACGAGAACTCGCGGATTATAGTGAAAAATATAAAAAGTCAAAATTTTTCAGTTCGCTTGATTTTCTTTCCAGGAAGAAGTAGGCATCTTACAAGATTGGTATAAAAAATATGACTTTTGACAAAAAAAATATTTTATATATATTGAAATAATGTCTGCACTAAATCTTAGAGGACTTGCCTGAGAAAAAGCTCCCAAATGGATAAAAAAACATCCCTTTGCTCTCTTGGTTTCATGAGCGGTTGCTTTGTGAGTATGAAATATTATGGTTTCATATCGATGATTCTATGACATAAAAAGTAGGAAATTCCAAGAACTTACTATCACACATATTAATTGAATCCTTCGCTGAGAAGGAATCTCTGGACCATGAGAATGCACCTATACAGAAAATCCACTCCGAGTAGGATTTATCAGTTGTAAAATATGAAACGAAAAAGATTTCTGACCAAAGACATATGAACTAAAATGACTCAATAAAGCAACATATACGTGTATGAATTTACGCCTGAATGCTGACTGACTCATAGATTCAAAATCAGGAAATTGCTTTGCCTGAAGAATGTCGCTACTTTGAGAACCAATATATCATGATAATAATGGAAGGAGGCTTATTCTTCCTCCCATTCCTTGAAATCCGCTCCCAGTACCGCATGACTCGAATCAATGATAAACACTTGAAGGAATCTTGATTCTGGATATAGTAGATTTATGCAATCAAAAATTTCCGTAGAACTCCTCCTTGATATCGCTCACATGGGCCGAAAGTGAGATATTATTGAAGTTACTGCAGCTCAAGCCCGGAACTTTCTCATCCCCAAAAAAATGGCCCGTGAAGTTACACCAGAAAGACTGAAGCAAATTGCAGAAAAAGAAAAACGATCCAAAGATCAAGCACGAGAAAGACTTGAGAAAGCTTTCGATATTCAAAAAATGATTGACGGCCAAATTTTTGAATTTACCCTCAAGTGAGTATGAACTAAAGTTTTTGGTGGACTCGATGAGCATGCGATTGCTACGAAAGTCAATGAGAAGTTCGGTATCCACTTCGAAAAAAATGATATCAAACTCCCGAACAAAACTCACATTAAAAAAACTGGAACTCATCTCGTCTACCTTCACATCACTCGAGATACAATGGCAAAAATTATTGTAGATGTCAAAGTGGAGGAAAAGTAATCGCTTCAATGATAAAAAAAGATTGCATCTCCATCGACTACGGGACTCGCAAATGCGGACTCGCTTTTTCGGTCGAATCTTTTTGCTTTAGTCATACAACCATTCCAACCAAGGAACTCATTGAATATCTTTTAAAATGGGAAAAATGCCAAAAATGCAATACTATCGTTCTCGGACTTCCACTCAATATCGATGGAACTGAATCAAGTCACTCTAAGAAAGTGCGAACTTTTGCAAAAGAACTAGCATTATCATTCCCAACAAAAGAGATAGTACTTCACGATGAACGACTTACTACGGCGGAAGCGAAGATGTCAGGAGCTGATGATATCGATGCAGAAAGTGCAAGACTGATTCTCGAAGACTCATTAAAATAATTCTCATATAGATAAAGGGGCAGTAGACTGCCCCTTCTTTTCCAACCCTCAAATCACCATTTGAAGATGATCAAGAGAAGGAGTCCCAGAAAAGCGAATATTACCAATGAGACAACAGGAGTGCTGTTCATGGTAACAAGAGCTATAGGGACCAGTATTGGTAGTCCCCAGAGCACAAAGACCAAGACCAAAAAGAGCTTTATGAGCAATTTCATTGAAAAATCCTTGTATTCGAGAGACTTACACAAGTGTACACGAATTTCGTACTTTTATCAAAAAACTCTACCCATTGGGTAGAGTTTTCTTATTGAAACTTCGGAAGATATTCTGCTTTATATCGATCTTCACATTCTTTGATAATTTTTACAGCTTCACTTGAATCAAAAAATCCATCCACCTTACAAGTCCCTGGCTTCTTAAGATCTTTATAGTGTTCCCAGTAATATGTCGTCTCCTTGAGCCAATGGGCTCCAAGTTGCTCATATGAAGTAATGTGATCCATACGCTTATCATCAGCAAGAACTCCAATAACTTTATCATCAACTTCTCCTCCATCGTTAAATTTCATAATACCTATAATACGAACCTCAGCAACTGAACCTGGAATAAGTGGCTCAGTCACTCCAACAATCTCAACATCAAGAGGATCTCCATCTTCATCCCAAGTGCATGGAATCGCCCCATAAGCAAACGGGTATGAAAGTGATGAATACCCTACTCGATCAAGCTTAAGTTGTCCAGATTCAGTAATTATTTCATATTTATTAATCGTCATTGAATTGAGTTCAATAATCGTGTTAATCCTCAGGGCTCCTTCATCAGAAAAAGCTGGAAGAACATGAAGAAGATTGAGCATATATTTACTTGGTGCATGGTCGATATTTGCCATAGGATGTATTTAAGAATAAAAACACGTTAAGAATAGGGAAAATCATAAAAAAATCAAAAACAAAAGTTGGAGTTTTTCTTTTCTCGTATATACTGAATGGCATTAATATTTTCATACATGAATTCTAAAAAAATTAGTGCCATTCTTATCATTCTCGTTCCTTTTATTTCAGGTTGTACATTCTCTGGTCTAAATAAAAAGGTTGACTTCGCGAGCCTCTACAAGGAACATACCATATCTCAAGTCCAATCATTTCAGTCCATTGCTGAGAGGCTTGGCTATATAGGAAAATATGAAACGAAATGATCACTGAGTGCGATGGTGGATGTTCCCCTCCTCTTAATGAGTGGATCGGCAAGCACTGAATACAACGCTGTAATTGAGTGATACGGACTGAGTCAAGATTCTCGTGTTACGTTCGTAAATCCAAAATTCTCATATGAAACCCTCAATGCTTCTGGAGGACTTTTTGCAAAAGAAGCAACTATCATCTCGCGCTGAGGAGATATGTACCTTAAGTACGACGGAATAGAGGGAGTTGCACTTATGGAAGATAGTATGAAAGAGGTGCTTGCAAAGTATAACAATATTTGGCTTGCGCTGACTGAAAAAAATCTCCTTGATACCCTTTCATGATCAAGTGAAGAAGACATGATTGCCTACCAGATGAGTCAAGCATTAGGAAAAATTAAGCTTGAAGATATAGAAATGTACCTTACAAAGTATCCTCTCTGGAAAGAAGTACAATCACTCTGAAATGAGAATGGACTTATGAAATATGAAGTCGAGCTTTCAAATGAGAATATTATAGCGCTCGTTAACGAATTTAGTGAAAAATCCACTGGAAAATGACTCTCCGAAGAGGCAAGAAAGAGCCTAGAGGCAAATCTAAATGAAAAGAAGGTACAGTGAACTATTGCATACGATCCAAAAAATCCAAAAGTTGCCAAGACAAACATCACTATAACAGCAACGGATGGATCAGTAATGACTCTCCTACTTGATGAGTTATCTGATGGTTGGAAGCTCGTATCAACAACGTCGGATTCATCATTAAGCATTTCTCTTACAGAAAAATGAGATTGATATAATATCCTAGCTGCAATATCAGAAAATAATGAGGAGGTTGCTCGCATAGAGGCAAATCTCGGTTTTCAAGGGAAGAAATTTACGCACCTTGATGCAAAACTTAGCTCTAAAGATGATGGACTTTCCGTTTCCTTGGAACATAATGTATCAACAGATTGAACCTTTAGCGGAAAACTCGATGCATGAATGGGAAATCTTACTTGGAATGGAAGCATAGGAGAAAATTCCTCTCTCAAGTGACTTAGCATAAAATGAGCTATGATTGGCACAAGCCTCACCCTTGATCTTACACCAGGAACAGGATGAATGCTTCGATGACCTTTCCTACTGAAAAGTGGAGATGAAACAGTTATACAAGCTACCGTCTGACTCAATCTAAATAAAGAACTTATCCACCTTATTCTCGATGTAGTAAGCCCTGAAAACCCGAGCATTAGCTCACACGGTGAAATACATATCGAAGGCAAGAAAGAAAAATGGGATGGCACAATAGAAGTCCCAAAAGAAAGTACTCCGTTTAGCGAACTTTCGAATGCGCTTGAAGCGATTGCCCCCCCAGAAACTTGGTCAGATGAGATATCACTCGACGATGAAATAACTTGAGAAACTGAATCTTCTTCATATCCATTTTCAGGTTCAGACACAAATCCATAATTCCCTTCTTCATATTTTATGCGAAAAATTCTTACCATTATCACTGTAATTGCCCTCATTATATCCGTTGTAGGAACTGGAGTAATAGTATTCTTTGAAACAAAAAATACCCTCGATACCTCGAATAACTGAACTATCTCAGGCGAGTCTACTAGCAATTCTTAATATTCCTAATATTTCTCTATGGGAACTCTTCCAGAACCTTCAAATGAGCAGAAACTTACCTACATATATAATGTACTAAAGGCTCAAGAAAATCGAAGAAAACGAAAGGTCTTTATGTGAGTGATGAAATTTCTTCTCATTATTTCAGTCGTGGCACTTGCCTATATGTATCGCTCGCAGTTAATGGAGAATTCATATAAGCTTCTCTCCGAGACTATAAATGAAAGCATAAAAAAAGTCTCTGAGAAACAGAAGGCGGATATCTTACGAGGCGTACAACAACTCCTTCCTCCATGACTCGGAGATACATTACGAGATGTGCAGAAAGCTGTTCAGTCTGCAACTGGAGAAACCACAACTCCTACTGAATCATCAGCCTCTACAAAATCAACCTCTACAAAAAAACGTTAGTTTTGACCTCTTCTGGAAACTCGATTCACCTTTTGAGCAACCTCGCGAGCAAATCAAAAAGATTTTCCTGAAGTAATTACAGGAATTTTTTTTGTACGGAGATCTTGTGCAATTCTTCTCGCTCTTTGGATTTCAGAGATAATCTCCTGCATCATATTTCTGAGAGTAGCAGCCTCAGGGGAATCAGTTTTTCTTTGTCTTAGATCTCAGGCAACTTGCCTTCCATGATCAAATTCAATAATTGAATATACCTCGTACAGAAATGTTTCATAGTATGATTTCGGATTCTTCCCAGAAAGACCCCGATTTTTTAATCAAATAATACGATTAAATACTCCCGGATACTCTAAAAAGACAGAATCTCAAATCCCTTCTCTCAAAAGGATTACTAATCATTGTTGCCATAATCCATGATTTCCTACAAATTCTTGCAGCCTATGTAAGAGTTTATTCTCTTTAGGAATTTGAAGACCTTCAGAAGATCATGTTATTACTGGTTTGTTCATAGAAAAAATATAAAAAATCCCCTCGTAAATGACGAGAGGATACAAAACAAAAGCATCTCTCGTCTACGACGGGATAATGATAATGTTTCGTGCTGTAAGCATAATTTTATTATAGGGAATTTTATTTATTGTCAATTTCATCTTCAATAACAACCGTATTGAGTGGAGGGAAACCATTGAACTCTATAGCACTATAACTCTGCGTATAAGCACCAGTAGAAAGTATATAGATAGAATCACCTGAACAAAGAGAAAGCGGGAGGTCATAGCGGAAATCCTCATAAAGGATATCTGCACTATCACACGTTGGACCCGCCATTATCACTGGACCTGTCTCACCATCCTTTGAAGTAACGAGTGGATATTTTATCGCTTCATCGAGAGTCTCTGGAAGCCCTGAGAATTTCCCAAGATCGATATAAACCCAACGTGGTTCATGAGGGAGATCAGATTTTTTCGAAACAAGAACTACTTCTGAAGCAATAACTCCTATATTTCCCGCAAGTGATCGACCAGGCTCCTGAAGAAATCTCACCTTTCTGTTCCCAAAATATCGATGCATTGATTCGTGTATTGAACTTCGGTATTCTTCATCAGATGGAATCGGAGAAATATATGGTGTCGGTAGCCCCCCTCAAAGATTCACCATCTCGAGCTCTATCCCCTTTTCTGAGAGGATATCAAAAATCGTCTTGGCTCCATCAAGCGCTGCATCCCAGGCTTCAGTAGCCTTTTGCTGGGAACCAACATGGAAAGATACTCCGTAGGGTACCAATCCCATGTCTCTTGCCTTCTCAGCAAGACGAATAGCTACATGCTTTTCAGCTCCGAATTTCTTCGAAAGTGGCCAATCTGCCGCAAAAGTTGGTGTAAGGATGCGAAAATATACTCGTGAACCTGGGGCATTTCGTGCAAGCTTCTCAACATCTTCATCTGAATCAGTCGCAAACATTCGTATTCCCATCTTATATGCATGAGCGATATCCTTTTCTTTCTTAATAGTATTTCCATAACTTATTCTCTCTGGGGCGCATCCGAGAGAAAGGACTCGATCAAGCTCATAAACAGATGCTACATCAAAGTTTGATCATTCTGCAATGAGAGTTTCAAGGATCTTCACATGGGGACAGGCCTTTACAGCATAAAATATTTCTGTATCTGGGTAGAGATTTTTCAGCTTTCGATAGTTGTCTCTGATACGATGCCTAAAAAGAAAAAGGGTTGGTTTTGGATAGTTTTGTTCTGCTTTTTTCAGAGAAGCAATCTCAGCTTCGGAAAGAAAATCAGAAAGTGCTACTTGTGTGCATCACGCTCATGGTTCAGATGGTGTCATAGTGGGTTTTTTGGTTAAGAAACAAGAAAAATCATTATAAAAAATCCCACCCTATATCAAGACTTTTTTGGACTTTGTCTCTGTATTATCGATAAAAAGTATGTATTATTATACTCTATTGAGCTCATTTTGCTTTTATTAAAAACAAAAATGGACCTAGAGATTTCCTATAATAAAATATTTATGTATGAACTCTCAAAGTGTAAAAAGGACTTCGAATGCAATAAGAAATACGACAATAAGCTCAAGAGTATGTGCCTTCCTTGTGTCTATCACATCATGAAGAAAAGTAATATTATCATTCATAAGGTTATTCTTGTACTCGATGGACTTGAATCGATCATCGATATCAAAATACGCATACAGTGCATGATAGAGACGTTCGAGTTCTATGTCATCCCATATTATATCTGGCTTATCAAAAAGATAGAGCTCAGAAACGAGTCGATGCTTATTCGAAAGGATTTCAGCAATAAGCTTCATGGCTTCCTTATCGGTGAGCTTAATTTTGTTATACTTTTTAAGATCATCATAGAAATTCATCTTCTGAAGCAGCTCTTCGGTACGACCCTCATAATAGTCCATCGCAACAGAATGAGCTAACGAGAAGGCAATAATCTCAAGACGCTCGTAGGACTCTGCCTTTATGGTAATGCTCGTATCATCGAGTACATATTCTTTTGTAAGATATGGATTAACTACCACTTCATACTGTTCAGATTTGGATTCAAGATTCTTTTGACTTCCGCCAAGTTGTTCATAATAATAAGCAATTTCCTCATCACTATACCCGGTAAAAACAATTACAGAGAATTTGTAGAAAAAAATATTCTTTCCTTTTACTATCTGGCACGAATAGCTGGAATCGATGGATTTTACGAGCTTCGCTTTAAAAACATCCTCCACCTGTGAAAGAGGGGTATCTTTTGGAAGCTGTATAGCAGTAACAAGAAATCATGTAACTTCGGTTTTTGACATAAACTAAGTCTAGGCAAAACTCGAGAAAATACAACCCCCGAGATTACTCGCATCCCTTATTTTTGAGCCATTCGACCAGATTTTCGATTTTTACAATCTCCTGTTCTCCAGTATCTCGATCTCTGACAGTAACTTGTCCTTGGTCATAATTTTCTGGCTCTACCGCGATAGCATACGGTATCCCCATTTCTTCACTTCTCTGATATCGCTTTCCAATAGTACCCGCCTCATCATATTCACACACGAAATGTTCTGAGAGAAGCGTATAAAGCTCATTTGCCTGATCGGCAAATTTCTTCACGAGTGGATAGACTGCTACTTTTATCGGCGCTACTGCAGGAGCAAGCCGCATGACGATACGAGTTCCCTCTTCATTGCTAATCTCATCATAGGCATTCGCGAGTGTCGCGAGAAAGAGTCGAGTGAGACCAACCGATGGTTCGATGACATATGGGATATATTTCGTATTCGTATACGGATCCATATATGAGAGGTCTTGTTTTGATTCTGCCATGTGTGCCTTGAGGTCGAAATCAGTACGATCCGCAATTCCCCAGAGCTCTCCCCATCCAAATGGAAACTTGAATTCGATATCCGTCGTCGCAGCAGAGTAATGTGAAAGCTCCTCTTTTTCATGATCACGAAGACGAAGATTTTCTTCCTTGAGCCCGATAACATCCGTGAGAAAACGTTTACATTCCATCTTCCACTGTGCATGAAGCTCGAGATGTTTTCCTGGAGCGATATGCTCAGGCTCACAGAAGTACTCGATTTCCATTTGCTCGAACTCGCGAGTTCGAAAGATGAAGTTTCCAGGAGTGATTTCATTTCGAAATGCCTTTCCAACTTGTGCGACTCAGAATGGGACCTTCTTACGAGTTGATCGCGCAATATTCGGGAAATTCACAAATATCCCTTGAGCCGTCTCAGGACGCATGTAGACCGTTGCTGCGCTATCTTCATGAACTCCCTGGAAGGTGCGGAACATGAGGTTAAACTTCTTCGCATCTGTCCAATCGCCCACTTCTCCCGTATTCGGATTTTTTACCTGCTCTCCTCGCATCACTTCGGATTGTTTTTCAAGAGGCCACGATTCAGGAACAAGATTCGCAACGCCATATTTAGATTTCAGTGACTCTGCATTATCTCCCATTTTCTCGATGAGATCTTCGAGGAGCTTATCGGCACGAAATCGTTCTTTCGTTTTTTTATCATCGATGAGTGGATCCGAAAATCCCCCAACATGTCCAGATGCCACCCAAACTTGTGGATTCATGAGAATCGCAGCATCGAGGAGAGTCATATCTTTTCGTTTTTGGACGAAATTTTTAATCCAGAGATTTTTGATATTCTCCTTCATAAGAGATCCGAGTGGACCATAGTCCCAAGAGTTCGCAAGACCTCCGTAGATATCAGAACCTGGATAGACGAAACCTTTGGTTTTCGCAAAGGTGACGAGTGATGGCATATCGAGAGACATAGGAAGAAAAGTTAAGAGTTATTTTTTAAGAATCTTTTTTTGAGAAAGTTCATCGACAAAGTAGAAAGCGTATATCCGAGTGTTGGAACGATAGCATTGAGAAATGGGGATTCATTCCCAAGTGACCAAAAAACGAGAATCATCACGAAATACGTTGTGACGATAATTCCAAGTTTCCTCTGCCAAGAAGTTTCCCACGCCTTCTCTTTCTCAACTCGAATATTTCGAGCTTTGAGAGTTTCGATTTCTTTTTCGAGATGTTCGAGAGAAGACATAAAAAATCCCCATGAAAAAATAGATTTTTCTTGGGGTTCCAAAATTTTAGAACGGTTCCACCCAAGTTTCCCGAATTGGGACAACTTTATTTGTACGGATTTTTCTCATCTGGACGCCACTCCAGAATCACTGAAAAATCAGAACAAAAATATCATACTCACACTTCGTTTTTTTGCAAAATTTCTGTGAAGAAAAAGTGAGCAAAAATTTGCAAAGTAAGAAGAATTGTGACATGATGATTGAGTCATTTCAAAAATTTACCAAAACTATGCAATCAGTAGTAGCCAGCTCAGCCTCACCCGAGCTCGTCCATTGGCACGATGAGAAACCAGAACACCTTGAGAAATCAGGAAACTTTCTCGAGGAAGCTCGAGAAGAAATCTATGCAGCAACACGTGATGCACTCCATGAACTTAATAGCCTCATCGTGAGCGCTGAACACTCAATCGGCGATATTTCTCGAGAACTTGGAATCCATGACTTCTCACACCATATCGCAAACAAGAACCTCGCGGGAGCAACTGTAACGCTCTACTCAAATGGGCAACTTGAGATCAAGCGAGAGGGGCAAAAATATGCAACTACGTTTCCTGTGCAACTTATAGCATAAATAATATATGGCAAATTCACCGGAAACCCTTCGAGCAAAGGAACTTCCTCCAGAGCTCATCGATAATACTCTTGATATCGAGAAAATTCCCGACCTAAAAGTTACTCAAACAGGCGTACTAGATGTTCCTGAGGCAGGAGGAATAAATAAAAAATATCGATGGTATAAAGTATCCTATAAAGATACTCCTCTGAATATTCCACTTTTTCAAAAACCGGGCGTGAATATCGTATATCAAATCTCAGAAACATTTAAGCGAATGACAAAGGATTCTTGCAGAAAAGACCTTGCATGACTCTGGAAAACTTGCTCAATAGAAGATGGAAGAAGTGAAACGGGAAGAACTATAAAAGCAGATGGAAAAATGCTTATGACTTCTAATGATTTCTCAAATTTTATCGGAATCAGTATTGTTGGAGGAGAAAGTACGTATGAATCGATTCGACAACAGCTTGCTAAAAATGGTATTTATCCATCAAGAAATACGATGCTTACCGATTTTGTAGAATGGTGGAATAGCATCTCGACGGACAAAATATTCATCAAAGATGAAGATAAAAAAAAGAGGCAATAGTTATAAATCGTTTCTGAAGTCCGCCTGAAAGGTGGATTTTTTTGACTTTTCACTCGATTTTTCTATATTGGAATCACTAACCAACCAATAATATGGTCGCATGACTTGGTACGAGCACATACCTGAATTCTTCGATCATCTTGTAGTGGTTCATTTTTATAAATCAAAAACTCCCCTCAAGATGCGGGGAGTTTTTAAATACCTATTTCTTTACCTTTCTTTCTATGAAAAAATATCTCGTTATTGCTGTTCTCGCTGCTATCGGTATATTCAACGCAATATACCTCTCCATCCCTGCCTACGAATATTGGAATGGAGCCAATAGTAGCGCCCTCCAGATGATGCCATGTGATATTTCTGATAAACTTTCTTGTTCTGGAATCCTCCAGAATCCACGCGCTATTATTTTCTCGATTGGAGATTTTAAGGTAGCATTTCCTATGGTGGCAGCGATTGTCTATCCAATTCTTTTTCTTATAGCACTTTGGGGATGGTTTTCGAAAACAACGTGCCCAGCAAAAATCCTTACTGGACTTTCGGCTGGTGGTATACTTTTTAACTCATATGTCATCTCTCAAGAAATTATTGTCGGTGTTTTTTGTCCTCTCTGTGCTATGTGTACAGTTATTATTATAACAATATGTATCGTTTCAACTTGTATTTGGTGGAAATCAGATAAGAAAAAAATTAAAGCATAGAAAAAATGAAACTCTCCCTCCTCCTCATCCCGCTTCTCTTCTTCATGACGTCATGTTCTATCGACTGGAGTTGAAGTATCAATATTACAAATGAGATTTCAAGAGGAATAATAAGCCTAATCACTACAATTATTTGAATTTATATATGATTTACTTTATGGAAAAAACAAGAAAAAATTAAAAAGAATACAGAATCTTGAATAAATCTACTTACCGCATTAAAGGACTACGAAATCTCAATAGAACAAGCCCGACCAATTGGTTTTTTACTAACTGATACAGAGGAAAATATAAGAAATAAACATTGGGAAAATGTAATAAAATCCTGGAAAAATTTAACTTCAGCATATGCAATAGCTTGTATTACTATAAGTGACCTGGAAAAATCAGTAAATCTTGATTGAATTCTAGAAATTCAAAATGAACTCTATGCGAATTTAAGCACATACCTTCAAAGAAAAAACAACGATAAATTTAAGGATGATAAGTCAGATTCGGATATTTCTAAAATCATAATAAGAAATATAGATGCATCAAGTGATGAATTTGCAATTCGTCTAAATGCAGAAGTAGATAGAATTACGCAGGTAATCAAATCGAGCAAAAATATAAACTTTTAATTTTCATTTCAAATTTCACCTATGTCACTCCCTCTCTCTACTCGCCGTCACTCCCTCTCTCACATCATGGCACAAGCCACTCGCATGGTTATGGGCGCCAATGCGAAACTCGCTATCGGACCAGATGTCGATAATGGTTGGTACTATGATATCGATTTCGGAGAATCAACACTCGAAGAAAGCAAACTCAAAGATATCGAGAAAAAAATGAAAGCCATTGTTCGTGAGGGTCAGGAATTTAAGCAATTTTCACTCTCAGTAAATGATGCAAAAACTCTTGTCTCCACTCTTGGTGAAACTTATAAACTCGAAATGATTGAGGATCTTGAGAAGAAGGGTGAAACTACGATTTCATTTTTTGCAAATATCGGAAAGTTCCATAACCCTGCATATGAAGGATTTGAGTTTTTAAATAATCCTGACTCCTATGCTATCGAAGATACAAATGGTCGATCCGTTGTAGGTGAAAATCAAGGAAAAACCAATTTCGATTTCCGTACTTCGACTTTTATCGATATGTGCCAGGGGCCTCATGTAATAAATACAAATGAGATTTCTGAAGACTCATTTTCCCTCGATAAACTCGCAGGAGCTTACTGGAGAGGAGATGCAAAAAACAAACAACTCACTCGTATTTATGGTCTTGCTTTCGAGACTGGAACTGAGCTTGATGCCTATAAGACAATGATGGAGGAAGCAAAAAAACGTGATCATCGAATCCTCGGAAAGAAGATGAAACTTTTCACGGTTTCTGATCTTGTTGGTTCTGGGCTTCCACTCATTCAACCAAAAGGAATGATCATGAGAAAGGCAATAGAAGATTATCTCTGGAGCCTACATGCTGATAAAGGATACCACCGAGTCTGGACCCCTCACCTCGCGAAAGAAGAACTCTATCAAACTTCAGGACATGCCGGAAAATACCTCGAAGATATGTTCTCAGTGTATGGTGGAACTTCGAAGGAGAACTTCTTTTTGAAGCCAATGAACTGTCCTCACCATATGCAACTTTTCGCGGATAATCAGTTCTCATACCGTGATATGCCTATCCGCTATTTCGAACCAGCAACCGTCTACCGTGATGAAAAAACTGGACAACTTTCAGGACTCACTCGTGTGAGATCTATCACTCAAGATGATGGACATCTGTTTTGTCGTGTCAGTCAGATCAAAGATGAAGTTTCCACAATTGTAAATATTATTAAAGAATTCTATACGACTTTTGGACTTATGGATGGATACTGGGTATCACTTTCTATCCGTGATATGAGTACTCCAGAAAAATACCTCTGAGACAATAGCGTCTGGGAAATCGCAGAAAAAGCCCTCGAAGATGCAGCAATCGCCAATGGTCTGAACTATCGACCAATGCCAGGTGAGGCAGCTTTCTATGGACCCAAACTTGACTTCATGTTCAAGGATGCTATCGGACGAGAGTGGCAACTTGCGACTATACAGTGTGATTTTAATCAGCCAAACCGATTTGGACTCTCATTTAAAAATGAACAAGGGGAAGATGAACAACCTGTCGTGATTCATCGTGCCATTTCAGGAAGCCTTGAACGATTTATGGGAATCATGATCGAACACTTCGCTGGAGTTTTCCCTCTCTGGCTTGCTCCAGAGCAAGTTCGTGTCATCCCAGTGGGTGAAGCGTTCGTAGAATATGGTTATGCTGTAAAGAAAAATCTTCTTGATACGAATATTCGCGTTAGCGTTGATGACTCGTCAGACTCTCTCGGGAAAAAGATTAGAAATGCTGAAACAGATCATGTAAACTATATTCTTGTCGTCGGAGAACAAGAGATGAAATCAAGCAGTCTCGCGGTACGAAATTTTAAGACAAAAACTCAAACGACCGAATATATCGATGACTTCGAAAGAAGAATCGGAGAAGAAATCAAAAATAAATCCCTCTAAAAGAGGGTTTTTTTATAAAGAAAAGTCCGCCCGAGGGCGGCCTTGTGTGAGGAGCCTCATGAGCCCCATTGTTGATGCATCAGCCTTTCGGCGGCACCTTCTGCTTGACCCGGCGGGCCGCAGCACCTGCTCGGCGAGCCGTCGAGCGATGGTGACGCTTCCGAGCCTCGGCCTCGATGGTCCTGAGTTCGCCGTGGCAGTAGTCTGCGTAGCACATCGCCTGTTCGGCGCGTGCTTCGGCCAGTTCACGACGGAACGCTTCGACTGCGAGCGCGAGTCGCGGCGTGCACTGCTCGAGGAGACCCTCGGGCGAGAGCTTCCGCTTCGCAAGCCGCGCGATGAGGGCACGATTGTGCCGATCGGCGGCGGCCTTGGCGAGCGTCTCGAGCGGTGCGAGGTGGGCCTGCACTGCAGACTCCAGTTCGCTCTTCAACTGGCTGATGCCAGACTTGAGCTGCGAATCCCGGATTACTTCCTTGGGCACATCAACCATCATCATCATGGCGATGCTGATGGTTGCGTCGACCAGGTCGAGCTTCTTGGGACGGCCCTGGTTGCGGATGAGGGATTCGAGTCCTTCGATGCCCTGAAGCATCTCGAAGAGGGATTCGAGCTCTTGGGGACCTTGGCCTTGGTCGAACAACGATTCAAATGGGGACATGCTGGCTCCTGTGGTTGTACTTTCCATTCTCGCACGACGTGTGCAAGTCCTGGATAAGTGAAGTATATAATATATATTATATAAACTATGTCAATAATATTTCCTCTTTTTTACTTTGGGAATCATTCATACTTTTCAGAAAGAGCATCTGAAATAAAAATCACATCAGGAATACTTCAGTGAACCATAACCCCTTCGTTCATTGCAAGAACATATTCAAGCTCTCAGAGAGAGTTCGGATAAAAAATTCAGTGTTTAGCGTTCCATTGATCTACACCATCTCTCGTTGCGAGATTTATTCTTCTTTTTGAGCTTAACATTTGAGTCACTACCTCATCAATTCGCCTCTGTACTTTGCTTGAGATTGTTGTTAACTCGATACTTACTGGTCCCGATCTTCCATCCAGACCTCTTGCTATAATCTGTGCGAGTCCAGAGATATCTGGCGCATATCGGCTGGGAAAAAGAAGAGATCAATATCTCCTTTCTATACCTTCTCTACGAGAGAAGGTTTCACAAATAGTGCTGAACGTATTGTATGGGTTTGAGAGATTCCTCTTTTGTACATTTTCCATAAAAAACACATGGATTTTAAATTTTAAAATAAATCTGTCAATTCATTTCAATATATACCCTACAAATATATATTTCGTCAATAATTACCTTTACAATATAAAAAAAATAGTAGTATATTCTTATGAAATGAGATGCTTCCATACTCGTCGGATTCGAGACCCTTCCAGAATTGCAAGACAAGATAGAGCAATGAAATGCTCGATTAAAGGCATGGGCAATAAAAGAAGTGGCAAGACTTACTGAACTTGAACCTACCGTACGTGAGATTACTCGATCTCTCGATGCACAGAGAGACTTGCGAGAACAGGCAGGGATTACCAAAGATATCCGACCTATTGATGATGCACGAAGAGAAGAATATATGGCTCGCGAACTCCGCCATGCGATCCCCTTCTTTGCTCTCAGAGCCTTCTCTCTTCCAAAAGACTATAGAATCCCGAAGCAAAAAATTGAAACTCAAACTTCATATGAAGATTTTATCGAAGCGATTGTAATTCAGCCTGAATACCTCTCTGATGATTTTCTTGTCAGTCTCGGACTCATGAGTGAGGAAGAGAAAGACTGACTTCCAACTTCTCAAAAAATTTCGAAAAAAATCCAACTCATTCCCAATATTAAAAATCTTCTTAAAGCACTTGCTCCGCTCAAGCTTTGATGAAAAAGTACAACAGGTCGCATTGCTCGTGTGAGTGACGAAAAAAATCCACATTTTGGTGGATATATAGTCTTTCAAGAAATAAATGAAATCGAAAGTGATCGTGAGAAAAAACGACGAAGTATGAGGCGAAGAATTATTCCGAAATTTTATAAAGACCACTATAGCCTCTTGAGAAGTCAGCGTCATGCTAAAGTCGGTCTTGAGAGAAAGCTCAAAAATCTCAAAAGAATTCGCGATGACGATATACCAGCAATCATCTTGCGATGGCAAAGAAAAGATTATGACGATGATAAAAAGAGACAGGATCTTGCTGTTCTTGAAAAAGAACTCAAAGGCAAAACCTGATACCACGAACGAAGAGCAAGAGAAGACAGAATACAAAAGATACGATTCCAACATCCTGAACAAGATAAGCTTCGACTCATTTGAGCCTGTAATGATATGATTCGAGCTATAGAAGAAAAAATTGGAAAAAGAAATGGAATCCTAGGGCAGGCAGAGTGGATCAGGGATTCTGAAAGACAAGCACGCAGTGCTTTCGAACGCTTTTATGAAGAGGTAATTCGAGAAATTCCTGAACTTAATGCCCTACTTGATGGGTTTGATCCAAATAAAGTAGACGAAACTGAAAATCTCAAAGGAGAGCAAACACATCGCCTAAAAGAATTTATACGAATCATTGAAAGATACCATGAAGAACTCTGAAAAATCCCTGAAATTGGTGCACCATTTCATAGAATAAAGGGAGTCATAGAGAGCTTCACCAAGAGCATGAAACAACATCGCTCCCAAAGAAAAGGGGCTATAGGAAAACTCGGAGTTCGACACATACTCTCACTTATACTTGAGCTTAAAAAAATCCGCTATGAAGTCATGATGAAAGAGGCGGAATATCGCATAAAAGTCCGATGAGATGGAATGCTCGAACACGAAAGAAAAAACTTGATACGAAAAATCGAGGAAGTTCGCGATTCTCTGTTAAATCAGAGATTTCTCCCACAAATTGCTCTCAAATCGACAGGGCAAGAAATATTTAAATCTATGGTTACTGAGCTTACGAAAGTTATTGCTCATCTAGAGGAAAAAGATATGGAATTATAGAATTAATATGTCAATCCATATTTTTTTATCATGGAAAGAAAATTCATAAAATATTTTTTATGAAAACATTCTTTCTTTTCCTTCTCCTTACTTTTCCATTTGGGATTTTTGCTCAGACGGTCGAGTCAGACAACTTTATCCTTACAGATGGACATGGCCACACAACTGCCCAACTCACAAAATCAGGTGAGGGATCTCCAGCCCTCTTTTTCTATGATACAAAATGAACTCCTCGAATCTCTATAGGACTTTATGGAGATGGGGTTCCAGGTATCGTTCTCAACGATCAAAATGGTCTAGCAACAGCTCTTCTGCGTATGGTTAATAACCAAGGTGAACCTGTGCTTGTACTCAAGGAATATGGGCAAGATAAGCTTATCATTGATAAGGATTGAGCTCGAGATAACTTGCCTATGAGTAGAAATGGATGATTCACCCTGAATTTTATTTTTGGAATACTTGGTGGACTCATAGGATGATTTTTGGCATCTTCATACATGAAAAGGATAAACGTAAAAAATTCATTCTCCCCTCAAGAATACTAGTACAATTTGGGAATGAAAAAATGAGTGAGATGTTCAGGTTCACGAATTTCTCTAAATTTTTCCTCCATGAATTCTTTAACCCAGGAAGACATAAAAATCTCTCCCCAACTTGTAAAAGTTGAAACTCTTAAAAAACTGAGAGATATAATTCCATTTCTATCTTGAAAACTTTCAATCGAAAAAGTAGCTGGAATTGCCTTAGCTGTTGATGCAATACTTTATCTCCAATGATATACCCCTCTTGCAAATATGTTAGGAATAACGGGAGTCATCACTATTTGAGAAATATATCTTGTAAAAATAGCTGCTGGAAAATAATATACTCTCCGAGTTTCCTACTCTTTTTCTCCATAAAAATATCGAACTGCATCTTTTACAATAGCGTGCGTTCTTTGTTTCCACTGTTTCTGATATCTGATCGTAGGTATAAGCATTCTTGCTTCTCTTCTTATGGCTTGAACTTCATTTGAAAGCCTATTGATCTTGACTTCAGGAATTTCAGGAAACATTACTTCAATATCATGAATATTCGTATCGGGAGAGAAGATTGCTCTTATAAGGGAAGTAAGTTTTATTAAGTCATCCGGGTTATATTGGATTTTAAGTTCTTGAAGTAGAGACTCAACTCAAGCTTTTCCAGAAAGTGGTCAAACATCTATAGTACTCCTATCTCGAAGTCAAAATTGTTCTGGATCAGCCCAAAGGTATGCCTGTTTCATTTTTGCCACTTTCGCCTGATGAACTCAAGATCTATTTACTAAGGCATCAAACCCATATCATGGTTGGACTGGCCGTGAGGTATAACCTGTTGCAGCCTCTACAAGCTCTATAATTCTTGCGAGATGTCGTTTATCTTTTATGAGGTTCGTAACATATTTTCTATACTCAGGATGTGTAGAGAGGGTAATAATAAGTGATGTAAGATCCGTATTTCCGGTTCTTTCTCAGATCCCAAATATTGTTCCTTCAACTTTTTGTGTAAGACCATGCTTAATGGCCATCGCAGGATTTGCTTCGCCAAAACTCATATCATTATGTGAATGTACAGAAATTATCGAATTTCAAGCAACATCTTTTACTACTTCAAGCTTACCCTTGAAATCATCCCAATCTGCATATCAAACCGTATCAGGGACATTTAATATTTGAGCACCTGAATCACTTGCCGCCTTATACACCCGTGAAAGAAAATCATTTTCTGTTCTTGTAGCATCTTCTGCAGAAAATTGTGCCATAAATCAAAGTTTTCGTATTTGCTCAACTCTATCTCATACTGCTTGAACTATCTGATCTTGATTCATACCAAGAGCTTCTCGATGCTCGGGTGAAGTCCCGATAAATGTATGAATTCCTCAATGCTTAGCGCCTTCGAGAACCTTTGCACATTGTTCAATATCGGCTTCATTGAGTCTTGCTAGCACAAAGATTCATCCAGCAAGATCTCGGGTCTGTTCAACAACATGTCTTACAGCTAATGTCTCAGGATCTCAGTCAAGAACAGGAAAACCAATCTCAATATGTGGAAACCCAAATTTAAGCATTGATTTCGCCCATTGTGCACGATTTTCCTTGGTTGGAACATGATACCATGGGATAGCCTGTATCCCATCACGTGCCGTAACATCACCCATGATATGTGATGGTGGAGTCCTCATCCATGATGTTACTTCACGAAAAGTTGCCTGCTGTCCTGGGGTCATAGAATTCATAGGTATAAAAAGTAAAAAAATAAAACCCTCCGTTTTACGGGAGGGATTCGAAGCGTTTATATTCTTATGCTCAAATACCTCCCAATAATGGAAGAAGAATGAGCACGAGAAGTGAAGATGAAACTGCCTTCATATATCTGAATGTATAGAAATAGAGAAATATGTCAAAAAATTTTTTATACCCGAATATTTTCACTAATATGGAGTGTTTCAATATCAGGAATTTTTTTGATATCCTTCTCAAGGGAGAAAATTGTAATACTCCTTTCAAGTCTTACTATTAAATCGAGTTCATGACTTTTTTTATTTTCTTTGAGAGAATAGGATACAATCTCAACAGGAAGTCATTTTATCGACTCATGGATTTCTCCTGGTGTTGGACCCTTTTTTTCCGTAGTTATCTGGATGTTGCAGTATCGGTTCTGTGGAAAAAACCAACCTTTCGCACGTCCAAAAAAGATAAGATTTGCAAGAATAACTCCGGTTGAAATAATCGCAATAAAATAGAGTCAAGCGCCAACCGCCATGCCTATCGCAGCAGTGACCCAGACATTGGCAGCAGTTGTAAGACCTTTTGTTGTTAAGCCATTTCTCATGATGGCACCTGCCCCAAGAAATCCTATTCCTGAGACAATTTGTGCCGCAATTCGAGCAGGATCATTATTCGTCGAATGATATATATGAGGCACAATGATAGAGAGTAACATAAGCAAGCAAGATCCGACCGATATAAGAATATGAGTACGGATTCCTGCTGGCTGCTGCTTAAACTCCCGTTCGATACCGAGAGCAAGCGCCAATACCATAGCAAGCGCAATTCGAATAATAACATCATGTTCTGATACAACTTCTGTCCACATAGAATTCAGTCTAGCAGAATACGACGAGAAATGCAATTTAAAGAAAATGTTGAAAAAAATGATTATTTTATATACTTATACATATGTCAATACATTTAGGGTCATCATCTTTATCACATTGAGATACTCTCACTCCGAGTAGCAGAGAGAATACTCCATCACAGCAAACCCCAGATCCAAAAAGTCTTCGATCACTTCTTTTGTGAATTCCTCAAAGGGTATCGGATACCGTTCATGAACTTTTCGATAGAATCCCTTCGAGCTATCAGGAACTCATGGAGACAGTAAACGAACGGTCTGAAAGATGGCAAAATGATTTTGTTCGCCTTCTAGAAATTACTACATGACTTCTTGAAAAATGACTTCTTCTCAAATGAGAATGATGGTATTGAGAACGTAAGAAAATGGTTGAATACGCAATATGATTTCAATCAAGAAAAGGAGTAGAGCTCCTTTCCCATCTTGTACTACGCATGCGACGAGAATTAGAGTAATTCCCTCTTGCAAATACGTCCATTTTTGATATTGTGCTTCTCGTGAAACAGGCACTCAAATATATTCTCAAAATCTTCGCAAAAACACTTGCGATTTTTTTCACGATTGCAACATTTGCCCTTATCCTCATATCTCTCATGAGACCTGAATGGATAAAAGATGGGGTTGCCTGGATTAGGGAGCTTATTAAAACGCTTTGAAATTGGAACTATTTGATTGCATTTAGCTCTGCCTGTATCGAATCTCTTCCGATCATCGGAACAGCCCTTCCTGGGATGAATATTATGATTTTAGTCGGAGGATTCTGGGGAGTTCACCATAGCGTTTTTACAATAGCACTTGCCTCATTTGGGGCTATGATTGGAAACTATTTAGGATATTGGATTGGAAAATGGTATGGAAGTGAGCTCATCGAGAAGTATGGTGACTGGTTTGGTCTCGGAAAGACGGAAGCGGCCATCCTTCATAAACAACTCGAGCAAAACGGATTTTGGTATATTGTCCTTGGGAAATTTCATAATTTCACCCGAGCATTTATACCATTTATTGCTGGATCAAGTGGAATGCAAGAGAGCAAATTCTGGCTCTATAATATGGTATGATCTATTATATGGGCCATATCTATCAATCTCCTTGGAATATATTTCATCGATAATTATGAAACTATTCTCGATAATCTCGGAATGATTATGATGGCAATCTTTATCGGCATTTGAGCCTATCTTTATTTTTTTCGAAGGGATTCTCTAAAGAATTACATGAAAGAAAAGGAGAAAGAAATTCTCGAAAAAGAAACAAAGAAACGACTCCAAAAATGAGAAATTTCCTAGAACGATATGCTATCTATTTTCACCAATCTCATCATTCTTGCCCTCTTTTCATATTTGGTGGGATTTTTTGTACTAAAACTTGTTTTGAGATTCGCGAAGAAATTTGGAATCCTTGATCGTCCCCATCTCTATAAAACAGAGGCTTGAAGAAAGCCAGTTCCATATGGTATATGAATTGCTATTGTTTCAACGCTTCTCATAGTAGCCCCCATAATTCCCTATCTCTTCGAGATTTCACCTGCACTTGAGAAAAAACTCTATATTGTACTTTCACTTTCTGCGATTATTTGAATTATTAGCGCCCTCGACGATCTTGATACCATTGGGAAAAGTCGAATATCTGTTCCTCCAATTTTTCGACTTTTCATGCAAATTGGTGTTGGTCTTATTATCGGGATCACAAGTATAAAAATCAATTATATTTCAAATCTTTTTGGCGGAATTCTTAGGCTCGATGAATTTTTCTTTGAGTTTGAGATTTTTGGAAAGCTTTTTACCATCTACTATATTCCTCTTATTATAACAATTTTTTGGTACGTTCTAGTATTTAATAGCATAAATTTTTCTGATGGAATCCCTGGGCTAACATGATGATTCTCTCTTATTAGCTTCGTAATTCTTTGATTTCTCGCTCTTAAACTCTCACTCACAGATACTACAGAAGCTGCAGTTGAAAACAGTCAATTCATCCTTATTTTCGTGATGATTCTTTTGCCCATAACAGCTCTTGTAACCTATCATGATATTCATCGGAGTGGGATTATGGGAGATTCTGGAACAATACTCCTCGCATTCTTTATTGCAACTCTTGCGATCGTAGCATGAGGGAAGATTGCTACTGCAATGTCAGTGATTGGGATTTATCTTATTGATCTTATATATGTAGTCGGGGTTCGTATTATGCAAGGGAAAAATCCGATGAAATGAGATCAGACTCATCACCTCCATTTTCGTCTCCTTGAACTTGGATTCACTCATGCAAATATTCGCAATATCATATACATTCTCGCAGCAAGCTTTTGAATCGCAGCTATTTTCCTTGATACAAAAGGAAAAATAATTCTCTTTATTTTTATCGCAATCATCACTCTCTTTATGACAAAGATTCTCTCAATCGTGAAGAAAAAATAAAAAATCCCGCAGGTGCGGGATTTTTTATTTTTATCTTTTATCATAACGATCACTCACTCGATGCCAATCGACTACCTTCCAGAAATTTTCTACATACTTCGCTCGAGCATTTCGGTAATCAATATAGTATGCATGCTCCCAGACATCACAAGTAAGGAGTGGAATCTCAGAGGTAGTAAGAGGAGTATCTGCATTTTTCGTGGATACAATCTCGAGTGTTCCATCTTTTTTTGTAACAAGCCAGGTCCAGCCTGATCCAAAATTTGCGAGAGCTGCCTTGTTGAATTCTGCAATGAAATTATCAAGAGATTCCCACCTCAGATTAATCGCATCATAGAGTGATTTCGAAGGAATATGGTGCCCAGCAGGCGTGAGGGATTCAAAATAAAATGTATGGTTCCAGATTTGGGCTGCATTATTAAATATTCCTCAAGCAGGGGCATTCTTTATAATTTCCTCAAGAGTTTTCCCTTCGTATTCGCTTCCTGGAAGGAGACGATTCAGATTATCAACGTAGGTCTGATGGTGTTTCCCATAGTGATATTCAAGAGTTTCTTTTGAGATATGAGGCTCGAGTGCATCAAGAGCGTATGGGAGAGAAGGAAGAATAAATGACATAGTAAAAATTTAATATAGACGTATTATATCTAAAAAAAGAACCGAGTAAAATGAAAGAGTGAGAATCATTTTCATATATAAAATGAGAAAATTTGTTTGACAAGAAACTAGAGAAGCGATAGACTACAGGTGTCATTTAATAGGATGATGGTGCCGTGGGGCGCCAGTTCATTATTTGACCTATTCCCTTGAGGAGGGGAAATGCAACAACTGCAAACTCACGAAAATGACAGGTCCCGTGGTGACCGGATGCGCCAAAGCTGGCATGCCCGGCAGAAGCGTTCGGCCCAGAAGAAGGACCGCTGGACCAAGCTCTTGGCAACGGCTTATGAACTGGACAAGAATCACGCCTCGGGGACGAAGTTGTCCCCGACGATTCTTGCCTTCAAGCAAGAGGAAGAGCGCCTGCTGGAAGAACACGGTGTGAAGCGTCGCCACGGCGAAAAGTCACCCTTCCAGTCGGCGCATGACCTCATCGAAGCCGCCAAGAGCAAGCGGAAGAAACTCCGGCTGCACTGAACCCCTCCAACAACCATTCTCCTAAGTTTCTACGAAAGTAAGGAATGAAAGGAGAAACGAGGGAATGGTAAAGAGGCCCGCCACTGCGCGGGCCTTCACTTGTATAAACCTAAGATTCACCCAATCGTGAATCTTTTTTATATTGACAAAATAAAATAAATCTCTAATTTACTATTTACCACACTGATCCTGTGGTAAAAGGTCTCACCTGAAGAATGGTGGGAAATCAGACATCTGAGACAAGGAAGACAACGACATGAGAAAACCGAAAGGCTCCCGTGAAGACGGGATACATTCGAGCATCAGCAAGATGCTCCAAGGTCTTGCGACCAATGGGGTCATCGTGCTGCAGAAGTTGCAGTCGAGCTGGAACGCTCTGGTGGCTGCTGGTGCCGCTGAACAGGAACGCTTCATCGCTTGCCTCGAAGCCACCGGCATCAAGATCTGCCCTGGCTGCGCTGACTGGCTGCGCAAGAAGCATCAATGGCAACTCGATGTTCACCTCGTGAAGGCGCCCTGACATCTCTCCTCCACCAGAAGTCAAAATAACCATGGTGGCATATCAATCACGGAATGGTCTCTGACCACTTAGGCAACCGGAAAGGATTGCTCTTTGACTCCGAAAGGAGTTTCCAACCTACATTGGCCCCTGCAGTATGCAGTGTGGCCTTTTTCATTTTTTGCCTTTTCTTATTTTTTCTCTACTATACGAGAAATGCTCCTCACAAAATCACTCCTCCACACTACCGATGTATATATAAAAAAATTAAAAGAGGCTGGTATCGAAACAACTCGGGATTTTTTGATGCTTTTTCCGAAAGAATACGAAGATAAAAGTGATGTTCTCTCAAAATTTTCCCTCATAAATATAACTGAGAAACAAGCAATCAAGTGCACTATAGAACTGATTACAAGTGAGATGACGAGAAATAAGAAACTCCTCATCAAGGCAGTGCTTACTGACAGCGATGGAATGCATGCCGAAGCTGTGTGGTTTAATCAGCGCCTTATTCTTTCGAAGTTTACCAAAGGAGATAGCGTACTTATTTATGGGAAAGCAAAGTATGAATATGGAAGACTTTCTTTTCCGAGTGTGGAAATCGAGCATTTTTCTCCCAAACGACAAGAAATACAACCCGTATATTCTGATGTAAACTATATTCCTGGTAGCTGGATCAGAGATAAGATGAAGCTTCTCTCATCTTTTGTTTCAGAGATTGAAGATGATATTCCTGATGATATCAGGAAGAAAAAAAGACTTCGAATCAAATCCGATTCGATACATGATATCCATTACCCTTCTTCTATCGAAGATTTTGAACGTGCAAAATTTGAACTCTGATATGGAGAATTATTTCGATTCCAAATGATAGGCGTCGAAAAAAAATACAAAGCCCTTGCTGAAAGTGAAGGTCATGCAATGAACACTCCACTCGACAGTGAACTCATGAAGACTCTTATCGAAGGACTCCCTTTCCCTCTGACAAATAAACAAAAAATTGTTCTCTTCCAGATTCTCAAAGATATGGAAAAACCCCATGCTATGGCTCGTCTTCTCCAGGGTGATGTATGAACGGGAAAAACTATAGTCGCTTTACTTGCTGCCATACACATAATAAAGACCAAAGCCATTCAAGTAGCCATCATGGCCCCTACTGAAATCCTTGCAAGACAACACTTCAGTGGCAATGAGGCTTGGCTTATAGAACTCGGTATTCAGTCTGATCTCCTCGTTGGCTCACTCACTCCTCGAATGAAGGAAGATGCTCGAGAACGACTCAAAAATGGACAAACGGATATCATTTTTGGAACTCATGCTCTCATACAAGATACGGTAGGCTTTGCGAACCTCTGATTCGTGGTCGTTGATGAGCAACACCGGTTTGGTGTAGAACAACGCAAAACTCTTGAAGAGTACTGTAGTCGATCAAAAATTGTTCCACATCGACTCAATATGTCAGCAACTCCTATCCCTCGGACTCTCGCCCTCACCATCTATGGAGATCAGGATGTTTCAGTCCTTGATGAATATCCAGCAGGAAGAAAACCAATCCATACTCGAGTCATCCGGGAAGATCAGCGTGTAGAAGTGTATCGATTTATCGAGGAGGAAGTACGACAAGGACGTCAGGTCTATTGGATTTCTCCACTTGTGAGCGAATCAGAAACCCTTGATATAGCAAGCGCAACCGAGATGCAAGTAACCCTCTCAAGCGTTTTTCCTAAGCTGAGTATCGGCCTCATTCATGGGAAAATGAGCGGGAAAGAAAAAGATCAGGTGATGCAAGATTTTTATGAAAACAAAATTCATATCCTCTCTTCCACTTCTGTCGTAGAAGTCTGAGTAAATAATCCGAACGCAACTATTATCTGTATCGAGGCTTCGGAACGATTCTGACTTTCACAACTCCACCAATTTCGCGGGCGTGTCGGCCGAGGTGAACATCAGAGTTATTGTTATCTTTTTACAACAAAGGAATACAAGACTGATCGTCTGAAGGCAATGGAAAAAACGAATGATGGATTTGAGCTTGCAGAAATAGATCTCGAACTCAGATGACCATGAGAAGTTTACGGGGTAAGGCAATCTGGCGTTCCAGACTTTCACTTTGCAGATCTCCGAGATGTGAATCTCATCTCAGAAATCAGAGAGGACATCGAAGAGTGGATGAAATCAAAAAAATAATTATGGAACATACTTCTCAGGATACATTATCGATTGAAGACCTTGCGAGTAATAAGATTTCTCCCTCACAGGTATGAAATACATGGATGAGACTTGGATACAGGGTAAGGTGACGCGTGGCAGCATTCCTTGCTCATGAGCATAAAAAAAGAACTTTGTCTTATGAGACGAGAGAAAAAATGCATAAAGAACTCCTTCTCGATCTTGAAAATTTGGCAAAAGGAAGAAGAGAATTTGAAACAGCACTACCAAATATTCTTTCTGGAATAGAAAGAAGAAATCAGAGAAAAAGAAATATAAAAAGCGGTAGAGCTCTTGCTTATAATCGTGACACTTCAAAAGCTCTCCTCAGTACGAAACGCAGTGAATCAGATATAGAATTTGTACTCAAATTCCTAGAGCAGTTCATAAACCTGAGACGAGAGATGGTTATTAGAATTATATTTGCTCCGAAAATTCCATCTCTCCTTTCTAGGCCTTAACAGATTCTTGGAATTTCTTATAGATTGGATTTCGCTTGAGCTTTTTGTGCGACTCTTCTAGATTTCATATTGCCTCTTCAAGTTTTTTGAGCATCAATCGAATATATTCAGCATCGTCTGATTTCTTAACTTCTTCAGCGATATCCATCTGATGATTTTCTATAACTTCCCATGCATCGAGATATTCTCGGATTTCTTGAAATTTTACTCCATCGTCCACAAGGAAATTCCCTGATTGTCTATGATAAATAAAATTCGTTAGTAGAGCATCCATTCATAGACGTTCTGTTCCATAATCTCGCACAAGAGCCCGTAAAGTTTCTAGCATCTTTGGTTGAATTCGCAGTCTTAAGTAGTCACCTTGATACATACTCGCAGCCAAACGATTCAACGTATCTCAAAGAGTTCGAAGTTGTGGAAATTCTGCAAATGAAAGTTGCCCTTCCAATTCACGTTTTCTTTCAGAATGTGAATGAATTAATCCCCCCAATGCTGTTCGGTATCATTTAAGGGCATTTGCGCCTCTTTTTCTTTTTTTCGAATCATCTGAAAATGCTCTTTGGAGGGCCTGATTATAAGATCCTCAAATTCAAAAATCCTCAAAAATTTTTCATGCATCATGGAGCACCTTTTGATGTACTCGTAAACTTGATGCCCTATATCGTAAATCTGAAGCCATAGAAAGTGCATCATATACTACTTGAAGTCCTCATATTTTTTTCGCGAGCTTATCAATATCCTTCTTTTGAGAACTCATCTTCTTGAGTCATCGACTCATTGATCCTCTCTCAACTTGATCCAATCGACCAACTGAATCATATATGTCCTTTATAACAGCATATGCACCTATTTCTTCTTCAGTTCCATCTCATTCACTAATGGCGAGTACTCGCGATGTAAAATATTGCTCTTCGATACTATCGGAATCGATAGCTACACTGAATCGGTTTGCTCATCCGAGTCTTTTTGCATATTGCTTTCTCATTCCCTCAATATCTTCATCTGGATAGTCCAAAATGTCAAAATCACTTTCTTTTGGAGCGCCCTCTTTTGGTCCTCGTATCTCAGGAAGCATCCCATGAATCCTGAAGTAACGAATATGAAAGTCATTTGATTCCTCAAATCTCTGGAGAATTCATGAGTCATAACGAAAACTTCGTTCTGTTACTTCTAAATTCTGTAATCGAATACGTTGAGCCTCATCAAGAACGAATCGTGTGAGCAACTCTCGAAATATTGCAACCCATTCTGGTGATTTTCATTTTATATATTTTCGAATTGCCTGATTGTGTTCTATAAGAAAAAGTGGAAGACAGTATCGAAGATAATAATCCCGAGATGCTTCATCAGAGGTAAATGGAGCATCATAAAGTTGCTCAAGAGAGTTTGCATAAGTTTCTTCTCCTAATGCTATATCAGGATAATGCGCGAGTTTCTCAGCTCGATGAGGACTTCCCTTTGCTGCGGTTGATTGTCATTGTAAAGATCTCGCTCACGCCTGAGTGACACCTCCAGATCCTCCTCCTTGATTTCATGTCCACTCTAAAATACCAGCATGATGGACATTTCATTCTTCATGAGAATATTCTGCTTTTGCATAACGAGCATTGGTAGCCTGTGCTTCCTTTATAATAGCATCATCTACCTGAGTAATAAATGATAGGAGCCTCATTCACGAGCTCGATTCATCTTTCGGTCAAATAATAAATGGTTGCCCTATGTAACGCGCACCGTCTTCAGGCTCCACGAGTGAAATATCCCCCATTCGAAATATATCCGCATCTTTGCTTCCTGATTGTTTTTGTGAGATAAATCATCCTTCTTCATCATTATAAGAATAGAGAAAGAATGGACTTCATGTAGCTATAGAAATCGCAATAGCATTTTTATCTTTTCCTGTTGTTATAGGTATTTCAAGCATCTCAAATCGTTTTTGGAGCTCAAGGTACTTATCATATACTGCTTTAATCCTTGCTTTTTTTACGCCAATTGGAGTAAGATCAACTATCTCAAAAAGTCTTGGATTATTCTTCGAGTGCCTTCGTGTCATAAAATCGTCAACTTCATCCGGATTTGCTCAGAATTCTTTCAGTTTTTCTGCTTGTTTAGGGGTAATTTCTGTGGCTGTAAAGAAACGAAATAATGCCGTATATCCAGCAAGGTCTGACGTACCCGGTTTTACAATACCAAGATTCTTCCATGTGTCTTCTTTAGAAAGGAATCCTTTCTTTTCAAGTATCGATACAATAATCATCATCTCATCAACACAAGATCGATCAATGGATTCATGGAGCATGCGTCCGTAATAAACATCAAGAGGGTAACGTAAAAGTGTGTATCCTAATTCTGTGAGGGCTCCATTTTTGGTAATTGCACCAATTTGTTTGAGTCTCTCATAAGAAATACGAAGAAGTCACACATCAAATCTATGATAAAATGGACTTTCTCCACGACTCTTAGCTTCATCTATAATTGTTCGCATGTCATAACCTTCCGCAAGGAGCATAAGAATGTGCTGATCAAGCATTTCTTTTTCTATCGGGGCATCCCCGTATTCTGGCAATTCATTGAACGGTGTATCACTATGACGAGAATATATTCATGGATGGGTTCTTCATACTCTTCAGGAACGTTGCTTAACGCTCGACATGGGAATATCTTCGAGATACAGTCCTGGGATTCAGGCCTCATTATAACGCGAAACTTTATATCGAGCACTATCTACAACTCGATCAATGTAATCAATAGTAATACTCTCTTCGGCAACGTTCGTTGCTACAATAATTCGAGGCCTTCGGTCGTTGGGATCCTTTTTTAAAAGTTTTTCTTGCTCTTCTTTTGGCATTTCTGCGTGCAAAGGAAATATCTGGGCATCAGGTCAGAGAATTGTTCGGAGTTTTTCGATTTCAAGCTCGATTTCTTTTTTTCACGCTTCAAAAACGAGTATGTTTTCTCAATTTCTATAAGCCATAACAACCTCATCTATCAGAGAGCTTTCTGCGTCCAGTTTCCGATCAACTGGAAATGTCCTCCCAGGAATTTGAATGAGAGGAATATCACGATCTATACCCTTATAGTACTCTCGAAATACTGCTGGATCAAGAGTTGCTGAGGTGATAATCATTCGAAGTTTAGGATCTTTCCTGAGTTTCTCTCGCATATTCCACGAAATCATTTCTCCTGCGACAGGAAATCCATGTGCCTCATCAAGAACAAGAATATCAGGTATGATGGATGCTACCAACTGTCTCCTCAGCTCCAGTCCATCGGTATGAAAAGAAAGTGGGGCTGTAGAGGGGTGGCTTTTTTGTGGTCATGTACGGAATCAAACTTTTTGTCATATTGAAAATCTTGGATTTCCAGTCTCAGCAAGGAGCTCTAGCGCTACACGATTCGAATTTGCTATGGCAGAAAGCACTCTTGGTTGAGTTACGACAATTTGCTTATTTGGATATCTTTCCACTAAAAATTTTGGTATTTGTGTTGTTTTTCAACTTCCAGTTTCTCCTTGTACTATAGTTATCGGGTGATGTTCCAAAGCATGGAGAATATCAGCTCTCATGCTTGCAGCCGGCAGCCCGTGAGCCATTCGCATTATATCAAAAGCCTCTTCTCTCGTAATAACTCTTCCATATACATCCACGATATCACCATTTCGCATATGAGTATTGCCTTGCATTTTTTTTAAATAACGAATTTAATAATTAAATATTATACTAAATTTATATAAGTCAATGGAATATGTTTAAAAATACATTTTAGTATAAAAAACTATAGTTTATTGACATATTATAAATTGATTTTTAATATATTTCCTCTATAATAGAAGGGATATATGTGAATAGACACTCTGTGACATCCTGAAGCCCCGACTTCTTCCCTCTGATCAGCAGAGGGACTATGAAAATATTTCCCACTCAATCCTGAGCAAATCGAACGAGCACAACTCCTCTGAATATGAGAAGAAGCTCTTATGGGCATAAAACAAAGAATGCTATCGTGACTCAACGTACTGAACTCACTCAAATCGAACCGTATTGCATATGAAACCCTCCTCTTCATGACGCAGTGAGTGAAAAATACAGACCTTCCCGAAGATGAGGGAATCAATGAAAAAGTTCAAGAAGTTGATGCAAGAAAACGAATAGAAGCCATCAAAGAATTTTTCGATACAAGCTTTCAAGAGGCTGACATTCATTCTTGAACTATTTTTATTGCCCCATACTACATGGGACCTGAACACAAAGACCGATTCCTCTACATGTTTTGACTTCTTTTCATGTGGAAGAAACTCTGAGTGAATCATCGATGTTTTGCGAGAATTCCAACCGTAAGTGAATATGATCCGAATAATAGAGGAAATGCTCTTGAGAAAGTTTCAAAAGAAGCCATGAATGCTTGGGGTTCATTTACGGGATACAAAGAAGGAGGAAAACACTACCTATATGCGATAGGCTATGACGGAGATACCGCAAAAAAAATACACAACTCCCGAGTCATCGACCAAAAAAATATCCCACCAGTATTTTCTTCGCTCTGAGATATCGAACCAAAGGTATGAGTCCCTGCACCAGCAAGTGATATTTCCTATTTAGAGGAGCAGTATGTGCTTTTTGGACCAATTCAAACCCATCCTCCCTATAAGAAAGTCATGGAAGCCTTTTTGCGGAAACATAAGGATTTTTTCCTTGTGAATATGCACGAAAGGTGTGGCTGGGAAGAAGGATGGAAGTATCTTGAGAAACTGCAAATCGAAGCATCTGTTCCACAATTAAAAGGCGTATCTGTTCCTGTAAAGAAAACTCCTCCTTCCCGCATTAGAAAAACTCCCCCCGCTCTACGACCATCTCATTCAGGGCCTGAGTTACCGAGTGTATCTGCAATTAAAAAATCACCAGAAATAGCAAAATGATTTCCTTCTCCAGGAATTTATGGTGGATTTCAAAATATTCTCTCATGAGGAAATAGCTTTGAGAGAATTACAGAACTCACAGCAACAAACCTTCCCGAAGGTGCTCTTCTCTGGATTTGGGGAGGACCATGAGTCGGATGGGAAAAGTATGCTCGGGGCGAGCTGATAAAAATAGAAAAAATTACTGAAAAAACCGAGTTTATTTTTGTTTTTTGAGATACACAATCCACACCATCAACGATTGAATGAGACGATTTTCCGCAAACACGCATCACTGTAACACCAAGAAATCCAAAACCAGCAACTACTGGAACTGAATGATGAGAGTGAAAACACTTCCGAAACCCAGATATCCACTCACTAGCTGGATCGACCTGAGCATGAGTAGCCAGACACAGTGATCATATACGAACTCAGGTTGAGGAAATCACCCTTCCCACTGAGGCAATTTCATTACAAACATGAACAGACAGTATTCCTGACAGAACTCTTGATGTTGCACTTGAGATTATGGAAATCATGGAAAAGAAGTGAGACGGGAGCATTATTTCTTTTGGATGAGCTTTTTCAGGATATATTCTGTGAATTTTCATGGTAGAACCACTCATTCGTTTCTCTATTAATATCGCCGAGAACTCTATCCATCTCAGTGCGGATAATACAAGCTGAATAGAGCTTGCCGAGATTGAAAAAGAACTGCTTCCAGCGCTTCCACCATTTATTTCAGCGATGAAAGAACTTCGAGAAAGCACCCTCCTAAATCAACTTGAATGACTCCACTCCCGAGTAAAACAAGTACTTTCTGCACTTATAGAAGAAAAAACATCCTCTGCATCTGAGGAAACTATTGAGGTAAGCGATCTTCTTTTTACATCTCGTATTCAGGATCGATATGGGGGCGATATATTTAAAAGTCCACTCCACCCTGGAAAATTCTCAGCACTCCAATCAGTTTTTTCTTCATATTGAATAGAAATTAACCTCGTCGATGATTGGAGTACGCGTGGGAAAAATTATAATCTCGAATTGGTATGCAGAAAAGAAGATTGACCAAACATAGTATATAAGGCATCTCGAAAAGAAGATGTTCCATATTTTGTACTCTCAAGAAATCAGGAAATAGAGAGTGCTTCCCTCGATAGAGCGCTCGGGCAAATTACCACAGATGCCTATCTTTTGATTGCGCTTATGGGAAGACTCGTTTATGAAGAACAAGTCCTAAAAGAGAAACTGAAAGGCTGAAAGAAATGATATAGCTTTGCTCAAATTGAAGCCATGATAGCAGGAACATATAAGAGAGAAAATACTGGAAAAATACCTCTTAGTCCATCGGAGAAATCACTCATCGATAAGGCGGTAGTACGAGTAAAAAATGGTGGGCTCAAAATCTCAAAATGATATGTCTCCGATATAAAAAGTGGCGTTATTATACCAGAAATTCATACTGCTCGAGGAATACTTGAGTTTCATAAACTTGAAGAAACGGACGATATTGTCCTTACTGATGAAAGATTAACCTGTATCGATGATGAACAGGCTCGTGTAATAGAGGCATGATGGAAAGGAAAAAGGCGAAGCCATCCCTACAGTGCTACTTATGCAATACTACAATCTCACAAAAGATCCCAAAAGTACTTTATAAGACGCATGGTAGCAACTGTAAAAAATGAAAGTTTTCTCTGACTTTCCCCATTTTCAAATAGAATGCAGTCATTTTTTCTCACGTTTTGGAGAAATCTCGATACCGCAACACAGGAACAGTTTATGCTTGCTGTAGCTGGCCCAGACGGACATGCCGGAAAATGACTTGAAGTAAAACTTCCAGAAAGTGATATTTCCCTCTTTCAGAGATTTATAGAGGAGGCCGAAGGAGCAAAAATCCCAATTCTCTATCAACGTCCGAAAACAATTACAAAAGAAGATCTCCTCAATTATATAGCATCCGAAGATTATAAAAATTGGTTAAGAATGCTTACGAGTGACGTCATTAATATTGGTGAAATTCGTTGAAAGTAGCATTGATTTCGCAAGATTTCTCTCTATGCTTTTTCTATGACTCAATTTTTGCAAACATATCTTAAAAAACTCAAACAGAATGGAATAGAGAGAAAAATTCCAAATATCAGTGAGGAAAATGCCGAATTTATAAAAGATCTTATCCGAGAAAAGGCCCCAAAGCATCTTCTTGAAATCGGAACCGCCAACGGGTATTCAGCACTTCAATTTTCCCAAGCAGTTGCAGATAGTAGCACTATTACTACTATCGAGTATGCTTGGAATGCTCACGTTGAGGCAGTAGAGCACTTCAAGAATTGTAAAAGTAAAAATATTTATGCCCTATGGTGAGATGCAAAAGCCATCATACCCACTCTCGCAGATGCATACTTTGATTTCCTCTATATCGATGCCATGAAGCGAGAATATCTCGACTATCTCCTCCTCTCTCTTCGAAAACTAACAGAGGATGCAATTATCGTTATTGATGATGTTGAGAAATTTCGCGATAAGATGGAAAATCTCTACTCCTACCTAGAAATCAATACCATCCCCTACAAGCTCGAGAAAACCGATATTGATGATAGCATCATGATTCTTGAAAGAAAAAATATAGCACCCTTAAAGCTATAAAGATAGATAAAAATCAGTATAAGTAATGAGAATTATTCTCATTACTTATCTTGCAATTATACAGGAATTTTCTATAATATTCGACGAGAAATGTTTTATCAGTAAATGTTTCATTCATATACCTTGTAATTATTTTGCTTATGTCACCTCAAATTTCTACCGATGCAGATTTCGCTACCAATATTGCCTCTTGAATTACCCTTGTCGACTTCTGGGCTGAGTGGTGTGGACCATGTCAGATTATGCTTCCCCGTCTCGAAGAACTTGCAAGCAAAGTTGAATGAAAGGCAAAAGTTATGAAGCACGATGTTGATAATGAACCAAATACTCCTGGACAGTTTCGTATCATGAGTATACCTACCATTATTATTTTTAAAGATGGTCAAGCCGTTGAAAAATTTGTTGGAGTTCAAGATATTGCAACACTTGAGGCTGCCATAATGAAACATGCATAATTCTTATTCCCTTTTTTGTCATTTCAGCCAAAGTGAGAAATCTATTTTAATCTAGAATCTCACCAGATTGAAGTGACATATTTTTTCCTAGAAATTTTTTATAATGCAATACGAATACTATTCTATCCTCGAAATCGAGCGTACAGCAACTGCAGATGAAATCAAACGTGCCTATAAGAAAAAGGCAATGGAGCTTCATCCCGATCGTCATGGTTGAGATAAGGAAAAAGAGGCTCAATTTAAAAAAGTAAACGAAGCGTACGCTACTCTTTCTGATGAGCAGAAAAAAGCTCATTATGATCGATTCGGCACTACGGAATGAATGGGGGGATTTTGATGATTTCAATGAGGTTTTGATGCTTCAGATCTCGGAGATATTTTTTCCCAATTCTTTGGTGGAGGATTTTCAAATGCTTGAAGAAAACATGCAGATATCGGTGAAGATATCGAGATTCGGATGAATATCTCACTTGAAGATGCTATCAAGGGAAATACTCGAAAAGTTGAATTTAAACGCCGAACCTTATGTGGATCATGCCAAGGATATGGTGGAACCACAAAAACCTGCGAAAGTTGTGGAGGAAATGGGCGAGTACGTGAACGAGTACAAACCGTTTTCGGTACAATGGAACAAACTCGAAACTGTGGAGTATGTCACGGAACTGGAAAACAAATCATAGAAAAATGTAGTGTCTGTCACGGAAAAAAATACGAAGATGTATCTATTAAAAAAGATATTGATATCCCTGCTGGTATAGAAAATGGAATGAGCATAAAACTCCGAGATGAATGACATGGAGGAAGAGATGGTAATGGTGACCTCTATATTACCTTCGATGTCCCCGACCGAGAGGGGTGACTCGAGCGAGACTGAGCAAATCTCCACTATATAGTAAAACTCTCCCCAGCTCTCGCAGTACTTGGTGGAAGGCTTGATATCGAGATTCCTATTCTCTGAAAACGTGCGCTCGAAATCAAACACGGAACCTCTTCTGGTGAAACTCTCAAATTCCGAGATGAGTGATTTCCTCGCCTTGATCGAAGAGGAATGAAGTGAGACCTTATCATCCACTATGAGATTGATATTCCGACAAAACTCTCAAGTGAAGAAAAAAAACTCTACACAGCCCTTCTTGAGCTCGAGAGTGGAAAAAAGATGGAAAAATGATTCTTTGAAGGGATTTTTGAGTAGGAAAATATACTCTATTTCGCTCCTGTCATTGCCAGGAACAAATCTTGCAATCTCTCATAATTCTTTATACTAGAAGCATGACTACCTCCTATAATGACCTCGTCAATGTTCCCTCTTTTGGAAAAAAACGTGAAGACACCTTCAATCCTGAGCGTGGTGATGTCGGATTTTTTTGTCGTGACTGTTGGAAGCAAGTCGAAGCCATCAAGCTCGAACCACAAAAAATCGGAAAGAAAATGAAAGAATACCTCTATGAATGCCCCATATGCCATGGAAAACGTATTGCCATTGGAACCATAGAAGGACTCAAAGAACATTACGAAAGAAAAAAATAATAATTATAGCATTCTCTAAAAAACTCTCTTTGTCGAGAGTTTTTAATTTGCATTCAAAATGTATACAAATATACTCTTTTGTATACATTGTATGTATTATTATTTCTTATGGAAAAACTTACCAACAAAGAACAACTTGTTTTCCAAAAAGTAAGAGAATATCTCTCGAATGGAGAAAAAATCACTATACGAGCACTCCAGAGTGCTCTGGGATATGCTTCTCCTCGTTCGATATCAGTCCTTCTCGATCAAATTATGGAAAAAGGTTGGATCTACCGAGATACAAGAGATGAAATCAAAATCTCTCCTCAGTATAGTACTGATAGCTATGAGGTTCGATGAATCCCTCTCGTCGGTGCTATAGCCTGTGGAATGCCGATATTCGCAGAAGAAAATATCGAAACCAAGATTCCTATATCAACAAAACTTCTCTCTTCTTGAGATGAATACTTCTTCCTCAGGGCTGAATGAGACTCGATGAACAAGAAATGAGTAGAAGATGGTGATCTGGTACTTATACGAAAGACGAATATTCCTGAAAACGGAAAAATTGTCGTCGCACTGATTAATGATGAAGCTACCCTTAAGGAATATCGACAAATCGAAAATTGCGTATACCTCATTCCTCATTCAACCAATCCCCTTCACAAACCAATTATTCTTGATGAATCTGATGGAAACATAATGGTACAATGAATATTTATTCGTTCATTTCCAGGAACCCTCTTTAATTAATATTTTTGTAATAATTCTTAGTATGCTCACTCTTATCGGAACAACAAAAAAACAACATAGCACCTATCTTCTTGAGAAAAGAGAAAACATTAAAAGAAGAAAAGGAAATAGTCTTCTCTCAAGACTCTCATACTATTTTGCTCTCTAAATTTACTTTCCATTTTTTACCCCTCTCTTATGACTGATAATAAAAAAGATGCTCTTAATGCAGCACTCTCGATGATAGAAAAACAATTTGGTGCTGGATCCGTAATGAAACTCGGTGAAAAAACTCACATGAAGGTCGAAACTTCCAGTTCTGGATCAATCGCCCTCGATGAGGCACTCGGTGGCGGATATGCAAAAGGTCGCATCATCGAAATCTTTGGACCTGAATCTTCTGGTAAAACAACACTCACGCTTCATGCTATCGCCGAAGTTCAACGTGCCGGAGGTACTGCTGCTTTCGTAGATGCTGAACATGCCCTTGATCCAGAATACGCGCGCAAGATTGGAGTAGATATCGATAATCTTATCGTCTCTCAGCCTGACTATGGTGAGCAAGCCTTAGAAATTGTCGATGCTCTCGTACGTTCTGGAGCAGTTGATCTCATCGTTGTTGATTCCGTAGCTGCCCTCACTCCGAAAGCTGAAATTGAAGGAAATATGGGAGATTCATTTATGGGTCTTCAGGCTCGTCTCATGAGTCAAGCACTTCGTAAAGTAACCGGCGTAATCAATAAATCCAATAGTACGGTCATCTTTATTAACCAGATCCGCATGAAGATTGGAGTAATGTTTGGAAACCCAGAAACCACTACTGGAGGAAATGCACTTAAGTTCTATGCATCACAGCGACTGGAAATCCGCCGTAAAGAAAAACTTGAAAGTGGTACCTGAGATGATAAAGAAGCAACTGGAAATCGCGTGAAGGTGAAGGTAGTAAAGAATAAGGTTGCACCTCCATTCCGAGAAGTTGAAATCGATGTGCTCTTTAATGAAGGGATTTCTCGGGCATGAGAAGTGCTCGATATCGGTACTGAACGGGGTATCATAAAAAAATCTGGATCATTCTACTCCTATGGTGAAACGCGCCTCTGACAGGGTAGAGAAAATGCTCGTGACTTTCTAAAACAGAATGAGAAACTTCTCAAAGAGATGGAAAAAGAAGTACGAAAGGCAAAATAGTTTGCAAAGGATTGAATCTATGCTATAATTATGGTATAGATTTTTTATGTCTACTTCTGAAAATATCGCATACATGAATCTTGCACAACGAGCTAACCAAATTGGACCTCTTCGTGAGACATTGTTGGGAGTTCTTTGAATCGTAGGTATTGGAAGTACTCGTGTAAATATTGATAGCATATTGAATCAGACACCTTCCCAAGTAGTCCAAACATGATTACAAAAAAATGAGCAGGTTCACGGAGTGCTTTGACATGTCTGAACTTCAAATATTGCTGCAAATGATACTGCATCAGAGCAAAAAGTAGCATAAGATAAATATATTTTTGAATCTTGTAAAATTAAAAAATCTCTCCATAATACGAGGGATTTTTTCATACCTACCCAAGCTCCAAACTACCCGCCTATGTTGCGCACGACTATAACACTCACTGCAAAAAAACAACTTACCCATGACGTATTTGAACTCACTTATTATTGTGCGGAAATGATACAAGAATCTCCAAAACCGTGACACTATGTAATGTTCCAACTTGCTCCAGGGTTAAACCGTGCATATTCAATAGCTATAATTCGTGAGACTGACTTTACGCTTATTATTAAAAGAATTCCTGAGTGAAGAGGAAGTCCAATTATCTGTGATGCTGAAATTGGGACCGTCTTTCACGCAATAATTCCACTTGGACACTTTCTTCTTAGGGATACTCCTCGGAGTAAATGTTTTATTGGAACTGGTACAGGATTTGCTCCCGTATACTGCCAGATGCTTGCCTCAAGTCTAGCAAAAAACAAACCCAGCACTGTTGCATTTATATTCTGAGTACGCCACCACGAAGATTATTTTTATGGTGAAGACATAGAAAAAGTTGGTAAAAACTTTGAAGCTTTTACCTATATTCAGTACTATTCTCGGGAGGAAAACCTTGAAGATACCAGCCAAGTTCACCAATCACGGACATGATATGTAACCGATTGGATAACGAGGGAGAATATTTCTCACTATGAAGAATACTATCTCTGTGGATCTCCAGCCATGGTAAAAAGTGCTCGAGGAAAACTTGAAGCACTTGGCATAGAAAAAAATAGTATTTTCTGGGAACAATTCTAGTGAACGACTCGTCCTGGCTCAAATTCAATTTTTCTTTCTTCCTTTGGATCCTCCCAAATATCAGAAAGCACCTCTCACGAAAGAAGCATCCGGATATCATCCTCAATAATTCGTTCAATCCTAGATCCAAATCACATATCAATTCAAAATTCACGGAAAATCGCAACACACGAAGTAAATGTATCTCTCCAAAGATTCGAATCTGGTTCATCTTCTGACTCTGTAGATTGCTCGTCCATATTCGCCTCTCTCATAAATTGTTCAAAAGCATGCTGGCGAATACGATCAAATTGTTCGAGTATTAAATGCGCAATTTTTGTACGATATTCAAATTCAGTATCGATAGTTATTTGCCCTTTTAATCCACTATAGCCTTCTGGTTGAACAAGCTCACATATGAGATCATAATTTTCACTCCAATTTTGCCCTCATGTTGAGTGAATTGCTAGGACTCTTCAAAGAAGCTCAAAATAAGAACGTCCCCCATCAAGAACCTCCTTGAGAGAACCTCGTGAGTGTAGCAAAATGAATTGTCTTTGAAGAAGATGACCAGAATGAAGTCTATCAATAGGACGTTTATGTATCCTATAAAGAACTTCTTCAGGAATAGATGAAATATTTGGATTTGAAGCGAGCGAAGCGAGTGTATGTCGAAATTGTTCCTCCGTTCAGAGTACTCAAGGAAAGTATTTCCAAAGTCCAAGTGATATTTCGTCAAAAAGTCCTGCTGTACGAAGATATTTCCGAATGGTCTCATATTGGGATGGTGACTCCGCAGCAAGCAGAAATATAGCCTCAATTACTGGTCGCTTCTCAAATCACATAAAAGGATAGAGACTCTCAAGATAAGCGATTCGTTCAATTTTTTCTGCTTCTGACTTTGGATATGGAAGTGAGCGAAATATACTAAAATACTGAGATGCTTGCACACGAGTAAGTCTCATGTCCGAAGGAATAGGAGCTAAGGAAAATGCCTCAAAAGTAATTTTCTCCTCTTGGAGCCTCGAATAAAGAAATCTCGCATGAGTCAAGTGAGATCGCGGATTTCGCCCTCGATTGTCTCGCTCCAATGCATCTATAAATGCCCCTATCGTATTAAAATCATACCTATCAGGAAGCATCTCTCATTCGCAGTCATCGAGAAATTTCATAGCCTCTAGATCACTACAGTAAGTAAGTGCTAATAGAAATAGCTCTAGAAATTCAGGCCGTCAGAGCAAATATGCATCATTGAGAAGAAATTCAGCCAGGAGTGAATAATGACCCTCTCGAAAAAGCATCGTAGAAAGAAAATATGCATCTTTTGGATCAAGGGCTTCAAGGATAGGATCAAGCACAAAATATGCAAGCCTATCATAGGAATGGTGACCTCATCATAAAAGTGTGGTAAGTATCGAGTAGAGAAGAACATTTGGATCTTTACGTATAGCATCAAGGGCAAGTTCAGAAAAATTATCTATGGTATGAGCATAAAATGAAACCAACTCAAATACCGTTCTTCCATACTTTCATATGACATATTTTTTTAATGATTCATAAATTCTTTGATCATCCTCATTGAGTACCTCAAGTCGTACGAGAATAATCTGTGAACATCCTTCAAAATCATCTTCATTAATCGGTTCTATATCTACTATATGGGCAGCGATTTTATCATGAAGCTCCTCAATATCATCCTGAATGGCTCGATTTTCATGTGTTGGACTGTCCGTGCGATCGAAAAGAAATTCAAGAGTCTCCGCGAGATGATATGGTATACCTGCGTAAGCTTCTGGAATAATAGTATCTCACGACTTCCCTTCATTCTCCTCATCTTGAGCTTCTTCACATTGGAGCTTTCGAATACGAGCAATAAAGTCCCTGTTATATTCCGAAAAATATGCATTCAGCATTGATCATGCTGGATTTTTTCTATAGTCATCATAATGATCAGACAAGACATAAAGATAGCGGTGAATTCAGCGCATTTGATCCTTATTCTTCCCGGGAACAAGAAAAAGTACACAAGCAGAAATTTCTAAAAGATAGAGAAATTCAAGATGAAGTGGCTCTGCATCTGGATTATATAATTGTCCTGTCCTTTTAAAAAGACTTTTAATCTTCTTTGAAAGCGCTTTCAGCCTTTTCTCAATATATTCCTCTGCATTCTTGAGAATTGTTTTTGATTGTTCATCGAAAACATCGCCCATAAGAACTCTTTCAAGTGCAATATCAAGCTCTGCAAGATCAGAAGTATCTTCGATTGTTGTGCGATAATATACCTTTGGTCTGAGTTTCGGGATTTTTGGATCCTCCACATTCGCCATAAATTCATAACGACGATCTGCCTCATGAGGCCTTCAAAGTCTATAGAGAATTTCAATTTCTTTCTCAAGAAATTTCAATTGTCAGGTAGTGCACTGGAGATCTTCATAGATATCAAATGCTTTCTCATCTTGTCCAATTTGCTCATACGCCCAAGCAAGAATCTCCATAAGTTCTATGTGTACACCGAGAATCTCAGGGTGGGATTCAAGAAGTAAAATAGTAGCTTCAATATCTTGGCTCGTGTCTCTCATTATCCTTGCTCGCGTAAGAACAGAAAGTCGTATCAAATCTGGATTTCGTGTAAGAAGTCTCGAGAGGTTTTGTAACCGTTGAAAGATTATTGAAACCTCCTCAAGGGCTTGATCCTCTCGATCTCCATATGAGTAGTCTGCGATTTGTTTACGGGCTACATAATCTTTTCTATATTCCTGAAAGACCGATTCCACATCTGATTCATCTATGGGGAGATTATTCCTGAGGCAGTATTCAATCCATCCATACAAGGCATGCCTTTCTTCAAATAATTTTTTACTCACTTCACCGAGTTGATCTCGTGAAATTGTTTTATGTACTTGTGCTCAGACTCTCTGTCTTTGCCGAAAAGAATCAGAGGAAAGACCCGAGATGATTGCCTCGTCCGCCAGGAGATCATATTCTTCAGGATGTTCAGTTCTTTCTATTACGTGAGACATGAATTCTAATGGATTAACACGCTTTCTGATCCGAGAGTGCGAATTGGTACTGAATCTTTCAGGCTCTCATGAGCCTCATAATATGCTTTAGTAGTAACAACATCATAGTATCTTCTCTGCCAATATTCAAAAATACTCCGATGTGACATGGTATTCTCTTCATCATCACTTGATGGCGCTTCGACCAGAAGCTCTTTTGCTTCTTTGAAATTTGAGAAAACTCTCAGAATAACTTCAAGAAGTGAGGCATGAATTCCAAGAAGCTCTTTATACCTTTCTTTATTTTTTATCTTTTTATCTGCTACACATTCATCTTTTATCGTTACAACAGCATCTCTATGAATATCACAGGCAAATGCATGAAGTGAAAGAACAGCATTTTCAGAAACGCTTTCCATGGAAATATTTTGATAAATTATTTCTGCAAAGGCAGTAACACTTATCTGTCATTTTGGACTATCGAGCTCTGGAAGTCCATCTTCTAGGGCTCGAAGGAATTCTCACCAAGTAGAGAGAGTAAAGGAAGATTCGCTGATGGTTGAGAGTCGAACTTTGGCATAGATAATTGCCATTTTCAGGGCAATTGGAAGATCTTGTATCGAAAGATCTTTCTGACAGGCATCTCTTATAGACTCTAACTCTTTCTTATCAAGAGCAAGTATATCATCATCACTTACGCTTGCAAAGTATGAATAAAAATACCTCCGAGTAACGGGATTCCCAAGAAATGCCTCCACTGCACATCATAGAATATTTGGATCAGATTCATTTCGAGCAGCTTGAATGGCATGATGTATGGCATTTTTTGCTTTTTCTTTTATCTGAGAATCTTCATCACTCTCTATAATTTTTGCACCTGCTCGTATAATAGCACGAAGAACTCGCAAATATGTTTCTCATGTTATACCATCCATCTGCCCCTCAAATCCATCGATAATATTCTCAGGATCACCCGTCCCTTTCTCGAGATCTATTTCTGCGATTTCTACAAGCGCCTCGATACTCCCATATCATCTTGCAACTTCTAGATAGTGAAGGGCTTCAGAAGGGGCAGAATATCGAAGAGTTGCCCCAAACAGATATGATGAAAGAGCAAGATCGGTTTTAATCTGTTCTTTCTCGTCTTCTGAACTCTCTTGGCTCGTCTCTGCAGCATCAAGATCCTCACTATAACTCTGAGTGAGGGTGAGGAGGAGAGATTCGAAGGTTTCATGTCCGCTCATCTTCGAAGCAAAATTATCAAGTTCTGCCAGTGTTGTATCAAGTAATTCAGTATTTTTACTCGCACGAATACGGGCAATTGATCGAATCATACAATTCAAGGCATCGAGATTTACGGCAGAATCAGGATAACGAGAAAGAATTAAGATTGCCTCACTCGGTCGACTATTTGCAAGCAACATCTCCGCAAAAAACAGAATATGACGATGAGGGAGATACATCCACTTATGATCTCCATATATTTCTGCGATAGATTCACTAAAATTTTCTTCATATCCAGCAAGAATTCTCTCCGTATAGAAATAAAGACTGAGCTCTGGATGAGCAAGACATATATGCGGAGCTGAAGATCAAGTGTAATCTTCATCCATTGCTTCAGTTTTAATGACATGAATCAGAGTTATTCCATATTTTAAAATCAATGCCTCTCTAAACTCCTGGAATTCTGTCGCAACCTCAATTCATGTTCGGGAGAGAAATTGTTCACGGGCTCACTGACGAAGCCGAAAATCCTCAATTTCACTCCCATATTTCACGAGTGAATGACTCATCCCATCAAGTGAATCCCGCATTCCCTCAAGTGTATAGGATTCTTTGGAAAGAGTTCATGATGTCTCACCTCCTCATGAATTCACCTCATTCGTTCCATTGGTTCCATAAATATACTTTGCAAGCAAGACATACCGATAAGAAAGTTCCGACATAAATCCATTCTCAAGAGCATTTGATCCAGTTATGGGCGTATAGAGTCATCCAACATCCTCATCAAAAGTTGAAAGCGAAGTCCCACAGCGCTCAATTCTATCCTTCGTAAGCTCAACTTGTTCTTTTGGCGAAGGTGAAAGCGATGTATCAGTAAAATATTCAAAAAGAAATGTCTGACCCTCTGGAGTATCTTTTAGAGTATCAATAATCGCAAGATAATGATTGAGATGGGTAAAATCACGCAAATAAAATAACTGCGTTTCGAGCGCCTCAAGTAAAACTCGAAAGTATTTCTTAAGATCATCATCCAGTTTCATCTCTCATGAAAAATCCTTCTTTACTGCATATTGTGATGCACCTTCGATTAAATGATTACAAAATGCATTAGATGCTTCAAAATATATCGCATATCATGTATTATCAGTAAGATGCTTCTCGAAATATCATACAACCGATCTCAATTCGCGAAGTTCTGTAAATGAAGTAATTCATCCTCTATGAAAACTGAATGGGTAGGGATACTTCGGTGGTCGGGAAAAATCAAAAATCTCTCTCGCAACTTCTTCGGGGAGAAATATGAGAGCCATACGGATATACTGCTCAAAAAGAGAGTAATCCTTGCTCATGTCACATCCGTCACGAAGTCGATTGAAGGATTCTTCAAGTCTTCATTGGAGCTCCAGAAGTTTCGCACTCTCTTTATAATCTTCGACTGTTTTTTGTTCTTTACTCCGGAAAAAATCCTCATATATATCACTCGCTGATTTTTCATTTTTCTCTATTTTTGAAGCATAGAGAGAGCGGAGTCGAAACGAATCTGGAAGATCAGAGGGCAAAAATGAGAGAATCCGATTGAGTCCGAGAGAAAGCTCCCGAAGTTGCGCATTATCCCTTTCGGTAACAAGTTCTGATTCAGATGGCTCGACTCATTGAAGCTGCTCATATCATTCTACGGCGAGTTTAAATGTATCCACAATTCGCGGGACGTCTCGGATTCAGTAAGTTTCGATTTCTGAAAGGACAAAATGAACAGCTCAAAGTACATCTCAAAGACGATAGAGAAGAAATGGAAAATTTTCTTTTACTCGAGGATTTGATTCTTGAGACTTTGAAAGGGTAAGTTCAATCCTTTTGAATGCCTCTCTGCGAACTCAATCAACACCCTGAACAAGTCCATCAAGCACTCATTCTTCTTCGAGTGATCGACAGATTAGTTCAAGATCTTCAAGTTCTGCTTGACTTATATCATTTCTAGACATAAAAATAACTATATAAAATAGTTATTTTTTGTCAATACCGAGTTATTGATTGGTAAAATCACCTCTTCCCCATCTTTCTTTCCCATCCTCAAGAGCTCCTTCATCAAAGTTATTCATAATATCTTGGTTCCATCGTGAAAGAGCATAGAGGTTATCATTGAGGCTCATATTTCTCCAATCAATAATAAAGTCATCGGGGGATGTTTCATCTCAGGCAATATAATATGCCATCATTACAGAGTATCCCTGCTCTTCAGCAATCTGATTAATCCTTTTGATATATTCTTGGACTTTATCAGTAAAATCATCTCGTGACATTTGTGGCATATTTTGGAGAAAAAAGATAGATAAATTATAGGGAAATTCTCCGCATTTCCAAACTTTCTCTATCGGCCAAATCTGTATGTTGCACCGGCGGATGTTCGAATATTCACCCACATTGTTGGTCCAGTGTATCACGGCATGACACTTGCTATCATAACAGAATATGTTGCTCAGTCGAGATCAAAGGCTCCCTCAAGCATCGTCAGAGTATCATCGGCACATGCCATCATAGTGCTCATAACTGATTTAGCGGTAATCATTCCATCCTTTGCACTATATTCTCCACTTATACTATTACAAAACTTCGCACTAAAACGATTCGCCGTAAATGTAAGCGTTGTCGGGCTTACGCTATACTCTTTTCCTTTTGCATCTGTATATCCCTCGAGCTTCCAATCACCTAAAAGTGTCGTATCGTTAGTTCAAGTCTGGTTTTCAGAAAGAGTCTTGAGCCATTCAATAAACTCACCTCGAGTGATAAATTGATTGAAATTTTCTGGCTTATTTGGGAGAGAAAGACCGAGTTCATTTGCTCGTGTTATATAGTTCTGATACCATGGAAAAAGCGATTCATCCCGTCTTTTTTGATCAATTGCGCGTATAAGCACAGCGAGTGCTTCGGCACGAGTGAGTCCACGTCGAGGATGAAAGTATCATCTATCTCAAAGCATAACTCCAAGTCCACAAGCACGACTTATAGAAGGCGTAAGACTTGTATCTATACTGCTTAAATCTTTATAAGAAAGTTTACAGAGAGCTTCTGATCGACCAAGACCTTCGATGAGATATCGCGTAATAAAAGCTGCTGCTTCTTGTCGAGTAAGTATATTTCCATACTTAAACTCATTTATCGAAGTATATTTCGTGATTTTTTTATTATATGCCCAATCAACCTTGTCTTGGTATTCCCAAGGACGGATACATGACTTCAGTGATTCATCCCAAGTGTATCCTGCTGATGGGATACATCCATATTTGTCTTTATCGCCTCATACAACTGGAGGATTTCCTTCGCTCATCTGACAGGTTCCATATGTAATATCTGTCGCCCCATCTGCCTCAGCCATGCACCGATTTCCATAATCAGTTCGGATAGGATTACATGGTGTAGTAAAACACTGCACCTGCTTCATGCCACATACTGGCATATATTCTTTGGTACAAGCTTTTGGAGTGTTTACTGATTCACATTCTCCAGTATGAATGAGCGCCGCATTATCTGCTTTCATCATACAAGTATTGGAATATGTCTTCGGAGCTGGAAATGATTGAATACATGCCATCCCTGTTGGACATAATGGCATAGGGGGTTGACCACATACTGGAGCATATTCCATAGTACATACGACTATGTCAGAAGCTGAAGCAAATACCGGAAAGGCAAAAAGTCAGAGGAGAAAAATATATTTTTTCATAAAAAGTAAGGTAAAGATAGAACTCTTTCGTTCATTATAAAAAGACGACGAAAAAAAGAAAGTGTGACATTTTTCTAAAAAAATGATGAAACCATTAGGTTTCATCATTTTTAAGAAATCTTAGAGCAACTACCCCTGATTTTCAGTAGTATTTCAAGGAGTTGAAGAAGATATATCTCAGGCTGAGGTTTGAGAATCATGTAGTCAAGTCGAAGTAGTCTCTGGTGATACTGATCCGCTCTGGAAAGAAGACTGAACTCCCAGGTTTGATTCAGATAAGTAAGTACTTGTTTGAATACTCGGAGCTACAACAGGAGTAATAATCGGCATTGTATTCATTTCAGTAGGAACTTGAGTTACTCAGGGTGTTGGATTGACTTGAGTTGGGGGAAGATGAGTTGTCTGTGGGTATTGGTTGTAAGAATTTTGGGGCTGAAAATTCTTTTTCACTGCAAAGAAGTAGATAATTGCTCCAAATGGAGAGAGAAAGAAAATAGCAAGTATCCAGAGTGTCTTGTTTGGTATAGGATTCATAAGCGCATGTGCCAACATCCAAATCCAGAAAATACTAAAAATAAAACCAAAGATAAGAACCATACCGAGTATACCCAATCCAGCTTTTGCCACTGCTTTTACTTCATTTGCCACTTGCTCGCAGTCAACTTCTTGACCATTCACTTTACAACTTCCTTTAATTTCCTTGATGGGAGTAAATTGTGGCTTCTCAGTATGAGATACTGGAACTGCTATGGCTCTCTCTGAAGGAGTAAAACTCTCTCCTGTTCCTGATATATCTTCAGATTCGGATGGAGTGAGAGACTCATCGGTAATTCAAGAATTCTCTGATGATGAAGAAGAATTCTGAAGGGAATCAGAAGTAGTTATGCCTGTATCTTCAGAATCAGAAAGAGAAGTATTTCACATTTTTATTCGTACTTTTACCCCATTTTCTTCATATTCTTGTACCGTTGTATTCTCAGAAGCGGAATTACATTTCTCCATATCTACCTCATGCCCAGGGGCATCAAGTGATCCTTCGACGCAAAATTCCTCACTACCAATAGTAACCTTTTCGATACTCGGAAATCCTGCAGAAAAACCTGGCTCACTCCCTGTTACAACTCGGTCACCCTCATAGACCACTCCGAATTCCTCACAAGGTTTAAATTCACTTTTCATAAAGACAGAACAAAAATGCCTTCCGTCATTTGTAGCAAAATGTTCAAGTGATTCGGCAGAAACATTCCCGATAAAAAAAGAAAGCCCCAAAAGAAAAGAGATTGGAAAAAAAGAAATTTTCATATTTGTTTTATTACGAAGTAGAAACAGTCTAGCGTTATTTCCTGATTTCTCCAAATTTCTCAGATGTAAATCATAAAAAATACCCCGGTCGCTATAGTAAATTTTTTTATAAATAGAACGTAGCTATTCTTTAAGGAAAACAAAGAAGAATTTCTTTAGAAAAAGAATATCTTTACCCACCAATCTGGTTTATGAAGGTAGATGAGAGCGAGAAATAAAATGAAATCGAGCGCAAGATGTAGACTAATTATATAGGTAAGATTTTTTGTTTCTCGGAAAACATATCCCTGCGCGAGAGCAAAAGGAAAAATCATCACTGGTCACCACCCTCTAAATCCAAGTTCATAAAGAAATGAAGTAAAAAGAAGCGCCTGAGAAATGTTGGCAATCACAAACGGGAAATATCGACGAAGAACCTGAAGAACAGTATTTACAAAGAAAAGTTCATCCCAGATACCTAGCGCATTCGTACCAAGAAATAAAATCATAATCTCGCTCCAACCTGGCTTCACCGTCCAATTCAAATACGATAGAGTATCTCTGAGATAATATGGCAAAAGAAGATACCCAACTATAAATGTAAAACATAACCATATTCTTTCCCCTGTCGTCCATCTTCTTGTGAGAAATGCGCCATATCGTATGGTATCATCTTTATATACAAATCGAACCATAAGATATGGAACGAGTAGAGCAAGGCCAAGGGTTATGCTCATGATAGCAATATGCTGGAGGCTTGTGTCTGTGGTTATAGGAGTGATGCCAAGCAACCCGATACTTACATAGAGAAGTATAAAATATTTTGCGAAAGACTTATGCGAAAAGATAAGTGAAAAAAGTCCAAAAAAATACAGTACCCACCCCTCGATCCGATACTGAAGTCCGATAAGAAATATCCCTGTCAGCACTAAAAATACTAACGAAAGAAGATGAAGGATGTTGTATCTAAAATTATGATGCGACATACCTCTGAGTATAAAAACTCCTTCAAGAAAAACAACTCTACGAAAAATACTTGTTAGGTATATAACATATTATTGGTGCTCCTCCATTATGCGCCTCCACTTTCAAATATCTCACCCATTCTGAAGAAGAATGAGATACTGTAAAAACATATCACTCGGATAATCATCTCTGTAGAGTATGAGAGCCTCAAGTACTTCCCTCACAAGTGGGAGATTTATCTTATCAAAAGATGACCGAAAAAATTCACTCACTTCTGCTTGAGGCAAGTTTTTTTGATAATTCAATGCCATGATAGCAGGATCCGTCTTATCTATATTTTCTAATATTGTGTTTTCAAGTGTTGGATCCTTGATGGTGAGAAATATTCCAAGAGGATAACTATCCCCTGTTATATCTTTATATTCTTCAAGGGCTTGGGTCTCTCTTCTCAGTTTTTCTGCTTTAGATAATTCGCCTGGTCGATAATCACGATGATTTCCCCATTCGGAAAAATCATGAAAAAATCCCTTCCTCACGAGATGGAGCCTTCTTCAGACATGAACATACAATTCCATAAGTTCTCGTGAGGGAGTCTCACCCCTTTTTCGATGCCAGAGGACAAGACCTTCCACAAGATGCCATACTCCGAGAGACACCTTCACAAGATGAGCTCAGATAGTTTCTTGGGAATCACTATCGATATGCCTCTCTGCAAGAGTCCAACCCGTTCTTGGCTTATCAAGAACTCTTGCCACCTGTGTCACATAATCGTGAGCCATGATGCAGGATTGCTTTAAATCAGTTGGAGTCAAAAGAGGGGCATCTCTCATTTTGAGTGCAGCATGAACAATACCTCATGTATCGAACTCAAGAGCCCCATAAACTGATCTGTGTTGACTTATTGACATTAATATAAAATAGAGAATTATATTTTATTGTCAATAATGATTTGGTATTTCTAAGAATATTTTTGACAATGGAATTTATTATTTATAATAAAATTCATACTCTACCTCACGGACCCCAGTAGAAATTCTCACACAATAATTATGAATGACGTCGTCTATCCACATTTTTGAAAGGCCAGAAGAGAATCAGTCATTGGTGATAAATGACCCTGAAGAGCGGTTGCTACAGTGGAAAGTCTTCTGAGAAATTGCCTCCCCCTTAATCCAAAAAAAGTCGCAACCCTACAACAGAGCTCAAGCGAATTCCTAGCAGGACTTCAAAAAGTAAGTACTGTAGAACTTCATATAGAGGCAGATGTTATTGATAATACTGCGATACTTTTTTATGTTGCACCTCCAGGGGATACTCCTTACGTGATAAGTCTTGGTGACTTTCTTCACCTCCTCACAGAAGGAGATTTCACAGAACCTCCATACAAAGTCGAGGAAATTCTCCCATTCCTCGAAGAGATATTTCAGAGAATTCATATATATCTTGAGGCTTTGAATTTTTCTCCGAGTGATCATCTGGATCATATCGAAGATGAAGCATGGTCTTTAGAATGTCTCGGTGAAAGAGTTTTTGTAAGTTGAGATTATTTCTATTCTATCTCCACATATGATCCTGAAGAAGAAGGCATCACAGCTGATCCTGATATGGTACTCGAGTGACATCCTGAAGCAAGACTCATCGATCTTGTGGCCGCCTATCTTGAGCAAACCCATGGAGATAGTAGCAAGCGTTATGATGGATCAACTCAAGTGGAGATAATGCGCTATTCATATAAAACTCATAGAACTCACGTAACTCGAATCTCTTACGACAAGCTTGAGGGCGCGTGCCTCACAGAAATTCTTGATAACCATCCTCTTCTCCAACATTTTGATGATACAGTTGAAATTATTGGAGCATACCTCGATCGATCACTCAGCCGAGAAGTGAATGAATCTCAGGTTTTACCTTTCTCGAAATAAATATAACGAGCTCGAAATGATAGCTCTCATAGAGAGAAAATTCTTTAATACTATTTTGCAAAATGACTTCGAAAGTCCTTCAGTTCACCCCACGCGCCAATGTCGAAAAAAAAGATCACTGATGAAATAATGGATGAGCTTGTTCATGAACTATTCCCCATATGGCTGGTAGAGCCACTACAATTATAGAACTTTCTCAAGTCCTCGGAGTACACACCGAGAGACTCCCAGAGAATCCAAGAGTTCGATTATTTTTTGATATTCTTAGTAGGAAAAAGGTTCTCTATTTGCTCCAAGGGAAAGAAGGTCCTGTTCTCCCAAGCGATACCCTCTGTGTTCTCTCATTTAACGAGGAAGATGAAACTCCTGATAAAATTAGTCTCCCTGTTGCTGATTTTTATAAATATACGGCTGACACTCTAGATGCCGATACAGAAGATTATTTGGAATACCTTCTGTCTTACACTGCAAAACATCAGTATATCCTAGAGACGGAAGATGAAGATCCCGCTGACTTTGATAATGTTGAGCAGGACCTTCTCTCGAATGAAAGAGGATTTTTTCCAGAAGCTATCCCTATGTCAAGCCCTGACTCAGAGCATGGCTATGACTATGAAATTATTGACCCACTTCTTGAGCTCCACGTAAGTGCCACTTCATTTGTTCGAGATGAAAACTATACCCCTCCTCTACTCTTTCTCGCAATCCTTGCAGTAACCGAACTTGCTCACAGTGAAGGGGAAGTGAAGGAGGCGCAGATTCAGATTGCCCGATACGGAACAAATAGAGAAAAATCTCGGATACTCCTATCAAGTTATGCTGAATTCCTCGAGTGGATTGACGCTGCAATTCTACGATGATTCCCACTTCTACAAGTTGAGAAATACAATACTCCAGAACGTCGACTCGAATTTATTTTCCGAACCATAGTAGTTCCAAGACTCGATGCAAAAAATCTCTGAGGATGATATATCCCAAAATGAGAAGAATAAATCTCATAGCAATATTCATGAAAATAAATTTGACATGATGATATAATTATTAATATATAAAAATTATGAATTCGAAACATTCTTAGAATTGAGTCCATATGAAGGAGATACTCTAGACCTCACATCTTCTTGAAGAATCTATCACTAATTATTTAAAAGTCTCATGAATGCACCAACGGAATTAGAAAAAAAACATGAAATCTATGCTGAGGCTGCTCATAGGCTTTGGGGCCGTATTCGGAAATGATATTCTCGAACATATGATGTTCTATTTAGTCTCACCAATAGTGCTGTATGGCAGTCACCAAAAGAACTCTCAGTCAAATGGATAGAAAAAGTAGCCCCTGAAGAGTGGGCAATCCTTAAAGATGACCCAAGTGAAAGCCTCGAAGCACGAAGCCTAAAAGACTCTATTCGAAAAAGGTCACTCTCAATGGTGTGAGGTTTCCTCTACCATGTCGTCATTAAAGAACCCTCTCTTTTTCAAAGATTTACCACTCGAAAACTTGTAAACACTACTCTTGCAAATACCCTTTCTCCTCATGATCAGGATAGGATTATTGCAGCTGAACTTATGACGAAGTTCCAACACTGGAAATCACTCCTCTCACTCCTCGCACAAAACGATATAGAAACAGAGGAGAGAAAACTTATATCGGTACCGAAGTTTGTCCCAGGAGAAAATGGAGAAACTCAGTGTCAGCTTATATTTGAATGACATATTGATCCTATAGAACCATTTCCTGAGCTGCCAGTAGAACATGGTATGGATGTGGTAGGCATGCAAATTCAACCAACAATGATCGGGGTGCAAGTATCGGTGATGTCGAGGATAACACTCCCTCCAGAACTCATGAAGCGTTATGCGAATGTCATCCCAACTGAAAATGAATGAGTCGTTCGTGGAAAAATACTTGCTCATCTCTGAGATATACCTGTCTATAAGAAAAAGGCTTTTTGAAATAAATCAAATCCCAATGAACCCGAGTGAGTCTGGCAACCAAATCCAACTTATTAAAAATCCCTCCGATGTGGAGGGATTTTTAGAGTTACCACGTTTTCTTATTTCTCCGTCTACGAGAAATTTTAGATTTTATAAGGAATCATCCTTAGGGAATTTTTGCCCAACTTGCGAATTCGAAACCTGGGTCAGGATTGTTTGGACTCTTCTATTTTTCTCATTGAATTCCCTATATGATCCACCACATCGACCATCAGTGAGGAGAAACTCCATAATAACTTCTCGTTCTTCATCACTCGAGTACTCAGCATACCAAAGAAGGGTTTCTACGATTTCATCATAGGTGAGCTTGGAAAACTTTGGAGGAAGATGGACGCCTTCATACCCAATCTGCCCTCTCAATTTTCCTTCTTTTATGAGCTGCTTTCTTGCTAAGATATGCATGAATTCAACAGTATTCGGTCAATATACATCTACCAAATCACCCCTAAGAAGCCTATCACCCTGAGAGGTAAGTACATAATGAGGTTTCGCATCAACATACTCAAATCGCTCTTCACGATACAATCCCACTATAAGCTCGACGAGTCGTCCAAATCGTATCATCGTCTTATTTGCACCATCAGTTGCTTCTTGGACGATGATTGGGTCTGTTTCGACTCCTATGAGAGCTCGATGTTCTACGGTAGGCATATGGAAGAAATAGTATCTGTATATATTACATTTAATTATGAATAGTCAATATTATTATCACAATAAAAAAACCTCCGAAATGGAGGGATTTTTATTTAGAATTTAATCATTTTATGATTTCTGTAACTGGTAAGTTAATATTTAAATCCTGTCCTATATTTGCTTCAGGTAAATCTTTAAAAATAGCGTCCAAGGCTTTTGGGTATAAGATCTTTTTTTGTTCATCATCAGCTGATTTTATAAGATATCAAAAAGACTTTGTAAGAATAGATCTAAATTTATAACTCTCCATTCTTGCTTCTAGCTTTCTATAATTTCAAAAGCAAAATACAACAATGTATCAAACAAATGATACGAAAATTATATGTGTAGAAACTAGTATTTGCCAGTAATCTTGATATTTCTTTAAGTCTACATCTTTAGAAATTAAAATAAAATTATACTCTGACCATAATACAGAAAATATCGTAATCAATGGTACCATTCCCAAGAGAAGCCACCACTTTGGAGATTTGAAGAAATCCTCAGAAAAAACAACGATAGCCTCTCAAATATTGAATTTAATAAATTTCATAAAATCCTTCCATGTCCATTTTGGATTCTGAAATGGTATATAAGTGTCTTTATTATAAAACATTTCTCACACATTTTTTAATGCCTCATCAATATTATTTACATTAAAATTTTGAATAGATTTACTAGACTCTATACCTGATTCAATGAGGCTCTTATTTTTTAATAGTGAATCAGCAATTTTATTAGCTTCCTCAAATCAATCAGGTAATTTAACTTGCTCTGATATTCATTTTGATTCTAGTATTGCCGATTTTACAAGCGAGAGTAAAGTATATGTTCTACTTTCTAATTCATTAATCTTCTCAAATTTTTCTGAATATCTATTTTGGTAATTATCAAACTCATGAAATTGCGACTTTATATTCTTCTCGAAATTCTGCCATTCATTAGATATAAGTATATCATGTACTCATGGTCAGGATTCATTAAATCATCGAATACTTTTATATAAACTACTATATCTTTCTCCACAGTAATCCCAAAGTCATTCCATCGAATCTGTCATAATAGCATTCGGGTTTTTTTGTATTAATTCAAATATATCCTTAGTAGCTTGATCAATATTTCGAACTTGTTTAACCTCAATAAACGCCATAGCATTATTAAGTGCATTTGCTGCTGGATCATTCTCTGATGAAAATCTATCCCTGAATTTTTGAATTTTTGAATGAATAAGATCAATTATTCATAAATCTTCTGTGATAAGAATTTCTGAAAATTTACGAGCCATATTTAAAAAATTTAAAAAAATCCCCACTCAAAATTAGTGGGGATAACTATTACTTCTCCTCTACCTCAGCCTCGACACTTCCATCATCATTCTTCTTCTCTCCTGCTTCGTCCTTTTTCTCAGGGTCACCCGCATGTGAGTAGATGGCTTGGCCAATCTTCATCATGACATCATTGAGGACCTTAGTGGCTTCCTCGATGTCTTCTTTGCTTGAGTTCGAGTCAGCGAGGACTTGCTTCAGTCTCTCGAGCGCACTTTCTGCAGTCTTGCCGTCGGCTTCTTCATATTTTCCTTTGTTCTCTTCGAGAGTTTTGCCTGATTGGTAGACGAGGGAGTCAGCGTGATTGCGAACTTCGATAGCTTCCTTTTTCTTCTTATCGGCTTCGCGGTTTGCTTCAGCTTCCTTTACGAGTTTATCGATTTCATCATCACTCATTCCGGTTGAGCCTTGGACGGTGATTTTTTGTTCTTTGCCGGTTCCCTTATCCTTCGCAGTGACATGCAGGACTCCTGAAGCATCGATATCAAGAGTCACCTCGATCTGTGGGATACCACGTGGAGCAGCAGCGATACCCGAGAGGATGAATCGTCCGAGAGACTTATTATCATTCGCCATCTCACGCTCACCTTGGAGGATGTGGATTTCTACACTGTCTTGGTTATCAGCAGCGGTTGAGTAGACCTGAGATTTACTGGTTGGGATAGTCGTGTTTCGCTCGATCATGCGAGTCATCACACCTCCGAGAGTCTCGATACCGAGTGAGAGTGGAGTGACATCGAGGAGGAGAACATCCTTCACATCACCCTGGATGATACCTGCCTGGATACCAGCTCCGAGAGCAACTGCTTCGTCTGGGTGGACGGATTCATTGGGTTTCTTTCCGAAGAATTGTTCCACCTTTTGCTTAATCATCGGGACACGAGTCGAACCTCCGACGAGGATTACTTCGTGAATCTGGTTCGCTTGGAGTCCTGCATCCTTCATCACCTTTCGACATGGCTCCATAGAGCGCTCTACGAGGTCGGCGATGAGCTCCTCGAACTTCGCACGAGTAATCGTCATATTGAGGTTTGATGGCACTCCATCATTCATCGCAATGAATGGTTCGTTGATCTCAGTAGAAGTCGCACTTGAGAGTTCGATTTTTGCCTTTTCAGAAGCAGAGCGGACACGCTGTACTGCCATAGGATCCTTACGGAGATCGATACCAGTATCTTTCTGGAATTCGCTCATCACGTATTCGAAGATCTTCTGATCGAAGTCATCACCACCGAGGTGAGTATCACCATTGGTCGCGAGCACTTCGAAGGTTCCTTCTGCTCCGATTTCGAGGATAGAGATATCGAATGTTCCTCCACCGAAGTCGTAGACAGCTACTTTTTGATCTTTATTTTTATCTGCACCATAGGCGAGGGCAGCAGCGGTTGGTTCGTTGACGATACGCTTCACATCGAGTCCTGCGATTTTTCCAGCATTGATAGTTGCCTGACGCTCTGCATCATTGAAGTAAGCAGGAACCGTGATAACCGCTTCTGTTACTTTCTGTCCGAGATATTTCTCAGCATCATGCTTGAGCTTTTCGAGGACTTTTGCTGAGATTTCTTCTGGACGTACAGGCTTCCCGTCCCATTCGATCATCGCTCCTCCATCTGGTCCTTCAGTCACCTTAAATGGAACATTCTTGATTTCATCTTGAACTTCTGAGAATTTGCGTCCGATAAATCGCTTCGCTGAGTAGATGGTCTTCGTAGGATTCGTCACTGATTGGCGGCGAGCTGGCATACCAACGATAGTTTCACCATCTTTTTTAAGAGCAACAACTGATGGAGTTGTATTTCCCCCTTCAGTATTGGGGATAACTTTTGCCTGTCCACCTTCCATGAAGGCAACACAAGAGTTGGTGGTTCCGAGATCGATACCGATAATTTTTCACATATGAGAGAGTGAGTTATGAATGATAAAGTGATAAGTTTTCAATACGGGATTAGTGCTCCCGTCATTGCGAGGTACGAAGCAATCCATGCCCCGAAAACCTAAACTTGCAAAAAATTGTATCAGAATTTTTTCTTCTGTCAAAACTTTTTAGCACTTTTTTTATCTACGTGCTAATTCTATATTTTTACCGCATTTTAAAGAAACTACGAGACAAAGAAGTTGACAGAATAGGCTCTATCTGTTACTCTAGCACCGTATAGTTTTTGATTCTCATGGAAGCACTTTTTACCGAAGAAGCACGAAAAAATTTCATCATCGGGATTACTGAGATTATTCTCCAGATTTTTGATATCTCAAGTGAAGAGCGTCGAAATATCATAATAAATGAACTCTCAGCCCTTGATGATGCTACTCTTCTGGAAAAGAAAGATTCCATCGATGACTATTTCCTAAAGGCGAATGAAATCAATAAGTCATACTTCTACCAACTTCTACGTATGGAACATCTCTACCTCGAAAAGGAGGAGCAAAAAGATCTCGATAAATCTCTAGAAGGCATCATCCTCGCATAAATATAACATAAAAAAACACATATGACTCAATATTCACCGGAACAACTCTGATCTCGTGAGCAGGTCGATAGACTCGCTCAAGCTCACCCCGTTCTTGACACTCGAGACGTGAGAGATTTTCTCGAGAAACTCCACAATGAAGCAACACCTTACGCTCAAGAGATGTTAAACTCTGCGATTACTGCTGCTATAGAGCATACGGATTCTTCACAGGTTGCTCTGGCATTTAGAGGATTTGCTGAGCGGGTCCAGACGCAAAGACAGAAGGCTATCGATGTTGCCCTGAAGCAATTGGTGGCAGAGCTCAATTTCTGAAAAAATTCAAAACAAGCATAAAAAAAGAGGTGAATTCACCTCTTTTTTTGACGGAAATAAAGAGTTATGGAATAATTATAGAAGATTTATTCCTTTTATGAACTCACGCTATGCAAAAAAGATTTGTTGATTCGAAAGCACGCCAGAAATATATCGTCCACCTTACAGAGATTATTGGAGAAATATTTGAGGTGAATGACACAAAGTGACTCAAAGCAATCTACCTCGAGCTCGATAGCCTCGATGATGAGGCGCTCATCGAGAAGCAAAAATATGTGGAGGAATACTTCCATGATATGTCACAGTTCTCAAGAAAAACCCTTGCTAAAATAACTCAGTATGAAAACAGTGAAAAAGAAAATGAAGAGAAAGAAGGTCTGGTATTAAATTATAATTTCTAATTCTACAATATGTGAACCGAAGTCATGTCACAAAATGATGGGTTAAGCGATCTCCTCGTTGATCCTAAGGTTACTGAAGCCCTTGGAAAGCTCTGAACTGAAACAAAAAGTGATCTCACACTCATGAGGGCAAAATTAAAAGCAATTATTGATGGGAAAAATAATGATAGCACTCTGAGATATGCTGGGAAAAAACTTTGGGCGGATGGCATCCGTAGGGATGCTGAAGATTATATCCGAACGGGAAAGTGAAGACTCGCTGAAAAACTCTTTTGAGCGCCCCTCGTAAGTGCTAGTGAACGAGCCGCTTCCCTCGATGGAACTATGACACAGGCACGTACAGATGCTGCAAATCGAGCTGAACAAGAAAATCAAGCACGTATAGATGCCGCAAGACTCCAACAAGAACAAGCCGCTTCCCGAGAAAAAGCAGAAGCCCTTGCTCGGGCTCAAGGTCGAGCCGCAGCACTTTTGGACACTCTTTGAGGAAAAAAGTGAACTCAACCTCAAGGCTCCCCTGTCGCTCAAAAGTAGTAAATAATGTATGCCTCTCAATAATACTCCTTCGATCTATCCCTATCTCGCTGCATCCTTTATCGAAGTGTCGAAAGGATGAGGCACTATCGAAGCAATACGATTTATAGCACAAGAATCTCTCAAAGAGCTCAAAAATTCTCACAAAAAAGCACTCGAATTACAAAAGATGGTTATTGAATGCGAAAGAAGGGAGGCTCATATTTTTAGTCTTCTCAGAAACCTTGATGTACCATCAGGAAATCTCACCTACACCCTCGATCGAGCTACGAAAGAAATTATGCACCCTCTATTTGAGGATTTTAGCTATCTTTATGAACATCGAATGGGAAAAAGTGAGGCTGCAAAATTACGAAATATCTTCTCGAGTAATTCAGATGAACCATATGACTTTGTACTCGAATATGAGATGGACGATGAGCACATGAGATACCGAATCAAAGGCATTCGTCTCATATCTCATGAAATTCATCTTGATACAGATGAATGAGAGAGAAAAATAGACGAAGAAGGAAACTCTTTTGCCTAAAATATCGTTCAAAAAAATAATATATATCTTGTAATACTAAAAAATAGTCTATACTGCTTGGTATGGGAAAAAGTTTTCGTGAAAATTGAGACATCTATGATCAACGAGAAAAACTTTTAGCTCGGAGAAAAGGACGTGAGGAAAAACTTATGATGAGACTCTGGTCGATTCATGAAGAACGAACAAGAGTCGATAACGATAAAGAGGCAAAAAAGATAACAAGCGATTGGATACGAAAATTACACTCTTCTTCCATCAGAAGCATTCTCTTTACTCAAGCTTTCGTGACACTTAATGAAGATATAGCAGAAGCAATGGCTCGAGGAACCCTGTATGAAGAATTCCCTCCCGATGATTGAAATGATACTAATAAACACCCCATATTCAGTCGAGGAAGTCAGAAGTTCATGGACCAAGTACTCAAGCACAATCCAGAACTTACTGAACTCTACTTCTCTCCAAAAGAAGATGCCCCATTACTTCTTGAGTATGACCCAAATGCTGGAAAAATAAATAGACTCACCGAAGAGCAGATGGAAGCAACCAGAAAAAGGGCCCTAGCATACTTACGCTCCCTCCTTCCACCTGAAGAAGTTTTGATTGCTATGCATCAAGCCCTCCAAGTTTCCACATGAATATGAGAAAGAGTATGAGAGTTACAATCTCATATCGAAGACCTGATACATAGAGCTCTTGCTGAAAGTGATAAAAAGTCCCGATGAAAAAGAAGTTACTGACCACTTTAATCTTCCAAAACCAAAAAACTATGGATCTTACGAAAATCTTACAAGGGAACAAAAAGACGCTTCTCTATTTCTATCCGAAAGATGATACTCCTTGATGCACTCTTGAGGCTCAAGATTTTACAAGACTAAAAGATGAGTTCAAGGCGCTCGGGATACATATCATCGGGGTATCAAAGGACTCTGAAATATCTCATGCGAAATTTCGCGATAAATGTAATCTCGGCATCGAGCTCATATCAGATACAAGTGGAGAACTCCATGAACAATTCGGTGTAATAGGAGAAAAAAAGAATTATGGAAAAGTGTATATAGGCGTTATTCGATCAACTTTTCTTCTGGATGAAAATGGAGAAATCCTGCAAGAATGGAGAAATGTAAAAGCAAAGGGGCATGCTGAAAAATTATTAAAAGAAATTCAGTAGTATCTATGCTTTCAGATAACGATCTCTTTTTACATCTTTGTGAGGCTCGTTCTCTTATAGAATCACAGACCAGCACAACTGTCTGGAGAACTTCCCTTCGAATACATGAACTTATTCGTATGAAATTCCCTCACGCGAGAAGCAATGAGGGAATACGAGACGAAGTAAAATTCGCACAAATCCTCGCATCACTCTGTGATGAGGAGGAGCTCGTATGACAAAAACTTCCTCACCTTATGGGAGAAAGATATGAGGAATGACATCACGAGCCAATACTCCTCAGTGATACCCAAATACTCAAAAATGGCGCATCAGAAATCCTCACAGCATCATCGATAGTCCCACCATTTCAAAGAATTAGTGTAAGAGGAGTTATTGTGCAACGAGAATTATTTAGACTTATGCAAGAATGATATAACTTCCGAGAAGCAAGTGAAATAGTATATAAACTTGATCCGAGCATTCGAGACACTTATGTAACTGAGTTTCGAACTGAGTGAATGAGTGGAGGAAATATTTTCTATAAGAGAAGAATCTCTCGATCAAGTCCAAGACGATGAAAATCACTACCGAAGATTCCAGAAGTTTTATCTTAAAGTATTTCTTCTGAAATCAAATAGCCAAGATAGATGAGATACATAATAACAAGAGTAATCCCATCTCTTCTTTCAAGTTTGTTTCTCGTCCATACAAGCGAAAGCACAAGCACTACTACTGGTGCTATAAATGCCATAAATAGATCAATAAATGATGCGAGCTTAAATGGAAGTGGCGCTATAAACGCAGAAACTCAAAGTATAACGAGAATGTTCATAATATTTGAACCAACGATATTCCCGACAGCAATGTCGGGCTTTCATCGTTTTGCAGCGATAATTGAGGTAATCATTTCTGGAGTGCTCGTACCTATAGCAACGATTGTAAGACCAATAATGCTTTCAGAAATTCCTACCATTTTCGCGAGATCAACCGCTCCCGTGACCAATATTTTTCATCCAATAAAGAGTACTCATATTCCACCCAATACCCATAGAATTGCCTTCCAAGAAGATAGTATTCGTTCAACTTCATCCGTCTCACTTGGAATAAAGTTGTTATGCTTGAGTGAATAAAGAATATAGATAACAGCAAAAGAGAGGAGAATAATTCCGTCAATTCGTCCAATAAGATTTAGATGTAATCCATCCAGGAATATATCACTGACGATAACCCCAAGCAAGATTGATACTAAAATATTCACAGGAAGATCAAAAAATCGAGTCGTGGCAGAGAGGTTAATCGGGGCCACAATAGCTGTAATTCAGAGAATAAGAAAAATATTTGCAATATTTGAACCTAATACATTCCCTATTGCAATATCCGTATTTCCAGAAATTGATGCTAGTAAGGAGACTATAAGTTCTGGCATACTTGTGCCTATAGCAACAATAGTAAGTCCAATAACTGCTTCTGAAATTTTCCATTTTTTTGCAAGAGAGATCGAACCATCAACGAGAAGGTTCCCCCCAACCGTAAGGAGAATAAGTCAGGCAAGTAGAAAAAAGATGGAAAGAAGCATAGAAGAAAGAAAGAAGTTCTTTGATTATAGTGAAAATACCTGTTTCCAAAATTTAGATTTTGAAACTTATGTAAATTTCATTAGAATACGGTGATTTCTTTCTATGACTCACAATATATTTAAGCTCCATTCCAAATATTCTCCCACCGGAGATCAGCCCGAGGCTATCGGGAAGCTGCTCGAATCTATCGACTCTGGACACCAGTATCAAACGCTTCTCGGAGTAACTGGATCAGGAAAGACTTTTACGATGGCTAATATTATAGCCCGAAGCCAGAGACCTGCCCTTATTCTTGCTCACAATAAAACACTTGCTGCTCAACTTGCTCAAGAATTCAAGGAATTTTTCCCAGAAAATGCGGTACACTATTTTGTATCTTACTATGACTACTACCAACCGGAAGCATTCGTGGTAAAAACTTGAGCTTATATAGAAAAAGAGGCGACAATTAATGAGGAAATAGATAGACTTCGACACGCAGCAACCGAATCTCTCCTTACACGTCGAGATGTTATCATTGTAGCATCCGTATCCTGCATCTATGGTATCGGTGAAGTAGATGAATACGAGAAACAGTGCTTACGATTTAAAGTGGGTGAAGATTATCAACTCGAAGCCCTCATCGCTGCCCTTGTAAATCTCCAATTCAAACGATCAACCGCGGACTTTAAAGCGGGGATGTTTCATATTATGGGCGATACGGTTGAGATTTGGCCAAGCTCAAGTGAATCATTTTTCCGTCTTGAATTCTTCGGTGACACTCTCGAACGCATTACTCGAGCTGAATACCTTACCTATGTCACACTCGAAGAGCTTGAAGAAGCTGTTATCTTTCCAGCAAAACACTTCGTAACGAGTAAATCTATCATCGATGAAGTTATCCCAAAAATTCGCGAAGAAATGGAGGCTCAAGTTGAATTCTTCAAAAATAATGGAAAATTGGTTGAAGCTGAACGTATCAAAATGAGAGTTGAGTATGACATAGAAATGCTTTCTGAGGTTGGATTCGTGAATGGAATTGAGAACTATTCTATGTATCTCTCAAATAGAAAGCCTGGAGACCCACCATCAACGCTCATGGATTTCTTCCCAAAAGACTATCTTATGTTCGTCGATGAATCTCATATTACCATCCCACAGATTGGCGGGATGTATGCCTGAGACCGAGCGCGCAAAGAAAATCTCGTCAATTATGGATTTCGACTTCCATCAGCCCTTGAGAACCGACCTCTGCGCAGCCAAGAATTCGAGAAAAAAGCGGGTCAGACACTCTATGTCTCAGCTACTCCTGCAGCCCTTGAGCTTGAACGAAGTGAAATTATTGCCGAACAAGTCATTAGACCTACTGGACTTCTTGACCCCGAAATTACTATCGAAGATATGGAATTCATGGTTGATTCCGTGATGAAACATATTCATGCAGCAAAAAATCGTGGCGAACGCTCCATCATAACCACTCTTACAAAACGATCGAGTGAAGACCTTGCAGAATACCTCGCAGGCAACGGACTCAAGGTGCGCTACCTCCATTCGGAGATAGAAACCCTGGAACGTCTGGAAATACTTCGAGATTTCCGTCTCGGGAATATCGATGTTATCGTGGGGGTTAATCTCCTCAGAGAAGGTTTAGATCTTCCTGAAACTTCATTTATTGCAATTCTTGATGCTGAAAAGATTGGATTTCTACGTTCGAAAACTTCCCTCCTCCAAATTATTGGTCGTGCAGCACGAAATGTGAATGGTCATGTCGTGATGTATACACACGATAAGAAAGAATCAATCGCCATGAAGGATGCCATAGCAGAAACCTATCGTCGTCGCGAAATTCAAATGGCATACAACGAAAAACACAAAATTACTCCAAAAACAATTCTCTCATCGATTAAAGAAATCGGAATTCCTTCAAAGAAAAAAGACCCCTTTGATGGAGGTCATATTGCAAATATGGAAGCCTACAAGAAACGTCTTGAACTTGAGATGGATGTAGCTGCTGCAAATCTTGATTTTGAACGTGCGGCAGAAATAAGAGACGAACTTATGGCGCTAAGAAAATCTATGAAGTAGCTTTACTATTCTTGAGAAATAGTTTATACTTCTCAATATGCAAATTCAATACAATGCCATTTGAGAACGCCCCTTTCTTCCCCGTAGGATAAAAGATGGATTTTGAGAAATCTGGGATGGGAGCGAAAATCAAGCAAATCGAAGAGTTCATGAACTTTTAAATCCAGATGGGCAATATGGAAAAGTTTTTACTGGAGAACAGAAGCTACTCACTTGGGATATGAATGGTGATGCAGGAAGTTTTAGCTTCTTAGTTCCTGAGATTTTTCATCAAAATCGGATTATTATTGTTCCCCCTCAGGGCATCAATCTCAATCCTCATGCAAGCAGGAAATGAAGAGTAATTGAAATTCAGAGTGCTCTCTTAGCGATTACAAGAAGAAATAGCATTCCTTGAGTGCAAACATGTCTCAGTGCTCTTATTGATATGAAAAAAAGGGAGGCCCTCTGACCCCACCTCAAACAAGCATGATATTATGAACTTTGAAAAAAATCCTGAACTATAGTGTATGTTCATAAAGAAACGGAAAGTGTTCAAAATGCGGTAGAAAAGGTACTTGGTCAAGTTCAATAATAACAATTCAAAATATACAAAAATACTCCCGATTTCGGGAGTATTTTTCTGGGACCTATTTATCTAACCACTCTGGTAACAGTATAGTTGTTAAGATATTGTGTAAGAAGAGGTGGAGGAGATACGAGAGCACGATTAGAGTAAGAGAGAATTACTCCTGTTGTGAGTGTATCATATGCATTCGTACCACGAAGGTAGTTACGCTTGCTCATAAGGTCAGCAGCATCACCGTAGAGGCTACCATTAATAGTGATAATGCTATTGGTGTTTGTTCCTTCACTTGAGAGGTACTTTCCACCAACACTTGCCTCTGGAATTGTGACGTAAACTCCAACAATATTGGTGACATTATTAGAAATTTTTATGTTTCCACCCTTAACAATGAATGCCCAACTTGAAGAAGTATCAGAAGTAGGATAAGAATTATTACAATTGATAGTAAGATTTCCATTTTCGACAACAAGTGTCTTTACTCCTGAAAGAGATGTAGCTGTTATTCCGCTTGTACAATTGAGAGTAACATCTCATTTTACTGCGTAGACATTGCTGTTTCCATTGAGAGTATATCCAGCAAGTTCTGTCGTACCTGAGACATTTAGTCCTCCGATTGGAGCAGTTTTTGATCCGAGTGAGATTACATTTACAGCAGTGTTTGGATTTGAATTTGGAGTATTTACTACTGTTGAGGTTGTTGTCGAATTACTAAAGTGTGAAAGGAAATCTCGAAGAGCATCTCTGCTATTCATAAATGTAGTAATACTACTGCGAGTAAGAGTTGTCGAAGAGGTACCAACCATTGGACTTGAAACCTTTACAGGGAGAGTTACGAGATCGATTGGAAGAGCTCAAACAGCACTATAGTGGAAGAGAGTAATCTTATCAGTACCAAGTTTGTCTCCACGGAAGGCAGAAGCAAGAGTATTTGTACCATATGTTGTCGGTCAACGGAACAGAATCATATTGCTTGGCGAACTTGCATTTCCTCAGAGATAGTTCCAAGAACCATCAGGATTTTGTGTCGAAGGGTATTGGTAGTAACCATCTCCTATAAGGATATATGGATTACTTGGATCGAGAACATTTGGATATGTTTGGAAGGTGCTATCCGCAAGTGCTCCAAATGTTGTACATATTGTATTACTATTGAGGGCTGTACCGTCTGTGCCAAGACAGAAATACTTATTCTTTGGAATAGCAAGAGCAAGTGGCTCACCTGTCTTGATTCCAAATCCAACAGTATCAGCAAGTGTAAAGGCTTGAGTATTAAGACCGAGAACCATTTGGTAAGAGGCAAAGTTTACGCGACCAAGATTTGGGCTTCCTGGAACTACATCGAGTTGTGAATTTCCAAGTCGAGCACTTGAGAGGCGAGGGATTGTCATCCAGAGACCAGTGATTGGGTTATCGCCAGGGTTTGTAGTTGTACGAACCTTACAAGCAACGCTATTTCCAGAAGCATCAACTTCTCCAGGTTGACCACACCAGCGCTTATCGCTTGGGATAAGTGGACTAAATCATACATCACATTCTTCTCAAGAAGAAGGTTGAAGTACGCCATCTCCACAGTACCCTCCTCCACCACCTCATGAACATGAAAGTGAAGAAAGACCAGCAGGATCACACTGTGCATGAGACATACAGTTATTTCCATTAGCTGCATTACAGTCAGCAAGTGAATTTGCTACATACTGGGTACAAGTTGGGATATTATTCACACACTTTGGAATATAGTACATATTACTTCATCCACAATTTCATGTACATCCACCACTCGTAGTATATTTTGTAACACTACATGAACCAGCATCTGAACCTGAGTAGACCACACCAGTTGTTCTATCTTTTACACTACAGGTAACTGTTTGTGATACTCCATATGAATTCGGAAGAGTACAGTTTTTTGTATTTCAAGAACCATATGTTGCCGAAGAATCTGTAGAACCACAGGTAATACGGTAATCAAGGTTTGCAAGAATTATTCCAGAACCTGCAGCCGTACAGCTATATGAAACACTCGAAGCTGGAGCAAGAGTAGAAGCAGATGGGCTTGAAATGAGTGCATCACAACGTTTTGCACTACTTGCAACGACACACGCAGGATCATAATTTGGACTTCCTGGCATTGGGTCACAATTTGGAGGAGGTGGAGGCGGAGTACAGCTTGGATTATTTGGGTCTGTACATCCAGGATTACACTCTGTTGTGGTATTTCCAGACGAACATACATATGCCACATTTCGAAGCTGAGAACCCTCTGGAGTTGCAGGATCTACCATAGCAGGAACTGTAACCACTGGAGCTGTTGCCCCGGCAAGAAGTGGTCTTGAGTAGGTACAGATAACTGTATTATATGTTACTCAGGAAGAAGTTTTTGTGCCTTTTGAACAAGTCCAATCAGTTCCAGTTGGAACAGCTGTTACAGTAATATAACGAGGAAGAGTATCAGTAATAGTGACTCCTGTAGCTGTACCAGATCCAGTATTTTGAACGGTATAGGTATAGTTAAATGACTCACCTGGAACCACTTGGGCAGCATCACTAAGTGCTTGACCGTCGAGTCCTTTCGCTGCTTTTTTTATAGAAAGAAGATAATTTCCGATAAGTATAACGGCTGGATCTCTGTCTTTTCCTGGATCAGTTGTCCCATTTGGATTGCTTACGATTGCCTCGTTGAGGACGCTTCCAGAAGTAGCAGTAACACGAACTGGGATATTTATCGCAGGAAAACTTGAGCCTCAAGCAATAACAAGAGATGAATTACAGCTAATAGACGATGTTCCGCTACAGCTCCATCCAGTACCAGTAATAGTACCACTGAGAGCCACTCCGACAGGCAGAGCATCAGTTACGGTAGTAACACCTGTTGTAGAAAGGGGTCCCTCATTCTTTACAATAATACTGTAATTTATAAGTTGATTGTAGCTTACTACATAACCAGAAGCTGTCGTTTGAGCATCATTAAAATCAACATATTTCTTTATGGATAGTTTGAATCCAGTCCCTGTCGTTACACATGCAGGGTCATAATTTGGACTTCCTGGCATTGGGTCACAATTTGGAGGAGGAGGAGGTGGAGTACAACTTGGGTCATTTGGATTCGTACAAGTATGATCACATTCGAGTAAGCTTGCTCAAGCGCGACAAACGTACGCAACATTTCGAAGAGCACTATCTACTGGAGTAGAAGGACTTAGAAGTGCTGGCACTGTAACAACTGGAGCTGTAGTTCTTGGAAGAAGTGGTTTTGTATATGTACAGACAATAGTATGGTGAGTTACACTCGCAACTACCTTTGTTCATTTAGCACAAGTCCAATCCGTACCAGTAGGAACTGCAGTTACAGAAACGTATTGAGGAAGAGTATCAGTAATAGTCACTCCTGTAGCTGTACCAGATCCAGTATTTTGAACGGTATAGGTATAACTAAATGATGATCCTGGAGCTACTTGAGCAGCATCACTGATTGTTTGACCATCACGACCTTCAGCTGCCTTCTTTATAGAAATCACTGGATAATCACTACCAGTACATGGATTTGATTGACATGTATAGTTCGCTCGACACACAGGACTTGTTGCTCCACTATTTACACCTGTACAATTCCAAGAATAATTAATCGGGTTGGTTCAGGTAACAGTAAAGTTAATAGGAGTTCCAATATCACAGGCACCTGCAGTTATAGGTGAAGAAAGGGTTCCACTGAGAGTAGAGCTACATTTTCCATCCTGAGGAAGAATAATAGAAGCTGGGTCTCTATCTCTTCCTGGAGCCGTTGATCCATCAGGGTTACTTGTAGTTACAACCGTAAGATTTCGAATCAATCCAGTCGCACCGCTCGCTACCTTAGCAGGAACAGTAATAGTTGGATAAGTTGATCATGAAGGAATAACTGCTGTAGAGGTACATGATATTCGAGTTGGCGTACTAGCGCTACAATTCCAACCAGGTCCTGAGGGGGATCCATTTTGGCTAATATTGAATGGAAGATCATCAAGTATAGTCGTTGCACCACTTGTAGATGCAATTCATTCGTTCTTTACGATAATCGTATAGATCAGAGAATCTCCGGGATTTTTGGCAACTGGCGGATCAGTATCTTGAGCATCGAATCCATCTACGTATTTCTTTACTGAAAGTATAAAATTCATCGGTTCACATATAGGTGCTCCACAGCTGGCAGTTGCACCACCGTTTGTTCCAGCACACGTCCACGCCCAAGGACCAGTTCCAGTAACAGCTGAGGGTGTTCCAACATTACAAAGACCAGTGGTTGGTGCAACATTGGTTACCACACCATCAGCAGGTCAACAAACACCATCTACTGGTATTGGATTTGCACTACAATTGGCAGTTGTACCACCGTTTGTTCCTGCACATGACCAAGTCCAAGGACCATTTCCATTAACAACTGAAGGTGTTCCAACACTACAAAGACCGGTATTTGGTTTTGATGCAACATTAGTTCCATTTGTTGGTCCACAGACACCATTTACTGGAGTTCTATATACTGCGCTACAAGTAGGACTTTGGTTTCCGCCATTTTGTCAGCTACATTTCCAACTGTAGTTTACAGGATTTGTTCCAGCAGAAGTAAATCCAACTACTGAACCAACATTACATGATCCATTGGTAAGTGGATATGCCACTTCTCAAGATACGGTTGAACTACAGACACCATCAACTGGAGGGGGAGGTGGAGTATATGATGCTCTACATGTTGGGCTTGAAGGTCCGCCATTAAGACCACTACAAGTCCATGAGTAATTTACAGGATTTGTTCCAGCAGAAGTAAATCCAACTACTGAACCAACATTACATGATCCATTGGTAAGTGGAGAGGATTGAGGTCAAGTTACTGTAGTACTACAGACACCTGCAACTGGAGGAGGAGGTGGAACATCAGTACAGGTAGCACTACAAGAAGATCCTTCCCTTCCGTTTGATGTACCAAGATCACATTGCTCACCTTCACTACTATCTTCAACTCCGTCACCACACCATGTGATTTCGTATGGTTGACATTCGACATGAGTATAAGGACCAATCCATGATTGACCACTCTCTCCATAATAGTCGAGCGTATAACGTATTACCAGATTGTCTGGACTTCGTGTAGCAGGTCGAGCAATGATTGGATAACTTGAAGCTGCCTGAATAGCACGAATCTTCTGTCCACCATTCACAATCTGCGATTGCCCTAAAAGAGCACTCGAAAGACCGAAGGCAGGTAAGTTTGATGACTGATTATAGTCATACTGCTCTTGAATAACAACACTTGGGTTTCCTACCCAATGCTTATAACTATTGTGATTTGTATAATCATCATAGAAGGTATAGCTATACCCTTGTCTCAAGGGTACTGAAGGAAAGACTTGATCACATCAAGTCGTGTCAAATGCATATGCCGACTGCCCAACCATGGTGGTGGCAAGTGTGACAAGCACAGTTCCTAGGAAGGTGGAATATGAACGTTTCATAGAAAGAAAATTAGAGATGGACAATTATTTTACTGAGGGAGGAAAGGATTGGGATTCGCCAACGATGGGAGCACTTACTGGAATTGGAGTATGAGGAGTACCATCATCACTTGGAGCTGGGAAGTCTTGGGTTTTCCCTGCGATTTCAGCTCCGTGAAGTTCAGTTTTTTCTGGAGTAACATTTCCTTGGAGTGAAGATGTGTTTGTTACAGTTTCTACAGGTGGAACCTCTTTGTTTGGTGAAGCATTTTTATCTGCATTCTGGGTACATCCGGTAACAAGAAGAACCCCTGCAATAAATAATGTAATATGTATATGTTTCATGGTATTTTTTTGTTATAGTATATATGAAATAAATATTGTCAATTATTCTCTCTATTGCAGAGTATCCCAAGCCTCATTTCACGCTCATGCTCCAAGAGCTGCTTTTGTAATATGAGAACCAAAGTTTGATCATTCTGATGCTGCACTTGGAGAGATTACTGGACCAGGAGGAACCGTAGTTCATGGACCTGTAGCTCATGTTGCAGGAGGCCTAATAATATTCCCACCAGGCCCAGAGGCACCACCATTAATAATATTTGTAGAGCCACTCTGTCAGGCACCACCAGTTCAGGTTGTTCCGGTACTTCCGTCCCTAATAACTCCAGGGGTAGTGCTACCATTTGGTTCAGGTTGTTGACCTGGCTCGGTACTGCCATCTGGTTTATCTTGACCTTTTGAACGAGCCTTTAATGCACCGATACCTATACTACTTCCATCTACTGCCATGCGATCTCCGTTAAATATACTCTCTGAGGTATACTGAGGAGTACGTGTGCTACTTTCATACGAATAGTCCCCTCCTTCATTCTTCACTCGAAATGATGGGAGCACCATACCTTCAACTTTGTTGGCACAGAAGTTTCATTGAATCATTGCACGAGCTTCAAAGAATTCTGCCTTTTTTACCATTTCAAGTCCTGGAAAGCCTTCAACTTTTCCACTGAGAAGAACTGCTTTGTATTGTTCTAATGTCATTTTTTTACCATCAGGAAGGATGGCGTTCACTCGGTCAAGTCCTGCTTGAATAATCTTTGCATGCTCTTCAATAACTGCCTTTTTCTGGTTCTCATTAAGTTCTGCTCTTGCTTCTTTACTGACATTAATCGATCCGTCCACCTTATCGATACGATGGCGTCCTCAGAGTGGTGTTGCAAAAACTGAAACAGCAATAGAACGATCCGATCCGTAAATTCCAGTAAGTGGTGTTGGCGTATGACTTTGAATCTTTGAAAAAGTAGCTTCGTTAGCATCATTGGCTCGATTCGGAGCAAGATTCACTTCCGCTCTATGCGTATCTTTACGAGCAGCGCTGTAATCTGATGCTTTCGCATTTCCTCAAAGAAGGCGATTGATAGCTCCGTAAGTATAAGTAAGAAGTACGGCGAGCTTATCAGGACTTGCGTTAATAGCGTCCATACCACCGAGAGCTTTTATGATATTTTGTGTTACTTGGTATTTCTTCATCTTTCCGAGCGCATTCGCTGCCTCAGAGTATTTTTGACCAGAAATTAAGAGGAGGAAGTCTGTAAAATCAGGGTACTTCGCTGCTTCACGACTCATGATATAAATTGATCCGCCAAGTGACTTCTCGAGCTTTCTCAGTGATTCCGCATCCTGAGCAGCATCAACGGATGAAACTGCTTTCGGAAGGAAGACTATCTTTGTAAGGATACCGTCAGCGCCCTTTTCTGGTCTCATAACAACTTCTACTCATGAAGGAAGTGTGAGTTTTTTTGCCTTCTCATCATAAGCAGCTCATTTTACGGCACTAAAATCAAGGGTAGCCTTACCGAGTTTATCATTAAATGTATACGTACGACCATCCGCATCAAGGGTATACATATTTTTTAGTTCCACCTTTGTTTTTATCGCCTCAGCAACCTTCACTACAAGAACAGAAGATACCCCCTTTCTCATGTCAACTGAACTACTCTGGGTAACATGAAGCGAAAGTGGTTCTTTACTTACTAGAGATTTTCCATCAGCTGAGAGAGTGACTCATTCTGGAAGTGTTACCTTTTTATAATCATAGCTTACCCCTTCTTTTGGAGTATAGACATAGTTATCTCCATCTCGAGCGAGAGTAAATCATACCGCATCGAGCTGTTGTCCTTCTTTTCATCGGACAAGCCCTGCCGATACTCTTGCTACATCATTTGATGCTTCTGAGACTCCCTGTCGAGAAACGGCAACATTTGAAGTATTGAATTTTACAAATGGAAGGACCACAAGTGCTAACCCTGCTGATACTCCATCAAATTTTGCTCCTTGATCAACACGACTTGCTGTAAGTTCAGCTGCTTGATTAACGAATGCCTGTCTCATAACTCCAAGTTTGAGAACATTTTCTGCCTGAGCCTTATCTCCTGTACTCTTAATAGTATCGAAGTATGCTACTTTTTCCTTCATACTCGCAACAAAAGCCTCTTTACTAAAACCTTCTGGGAGACTATTTGATTTTTGAAATTCCTCTACTAATTTTGTAATATTCGCTTCCCATGCTTCATTTACTGTCCCTGTCTTCATATCGAAGATAGCATTCCATGAAAGCGCTGTAACGAGTGCACTATTTTCTATAAGTCGAGCTCTTCTATCGATTGATACACCAGCTTCCACTGGACGAACAATCGTACGTACGATATCTGCCACCACCTTTCCAAATGTTGCTGGTTCCTTTCCTCTCGCTTGGTCTATAAGTCCAAAAAGATTCGATTCAACATATGCTGCCTCTCCGAGGTGGCTATTATTAGATCTTAATCCAGCTTCATTTCTCTTGGTATCAATTGAACTCGTATATGATCCAATGAATCAAAGTGACGGGATTGGAAGAGTGATTCCAGTATCCTTTACATATTGAAGAAGGCTTTCAGAGCTGACTCATTTATCTTTTAATTTGGCAGCAAAATCCTCTCGAGCAAAGAGAGTCGCAAGGAGTTCATTATCCTTTCCTAACATTACAGCCTCAAGTCCTCACATCTGAGGTGCTCCATTATAAAGAGCATACATACGAGAAAGAAAATCAGCACGCTCATTTATTTTTGCAATATATTCCTTTGCTAATGCCTGATTTACTGGTTCTTCCTTTCCAAAATCCTTTCCTGTAATTGTTTTTACACTCGATGCAAGCTTAGTAGCATCTCATAGGTAGGTGCTAATAGCAGATTCAACCTGATGGGCTCCAAAGTTACTCGTACGAACAGCTGACTTCTTCATTCCACGGAAGATTGAGAGGAAACGTTCTTTATTCTGTGTTTCTGTAAAATTCGCTGGATCAAGGATCAAATCTTTCATCTCAGCAAAGTCAATACCATCACTATGGTCTACGCTTACTTTCAGTTCCGCAAGGCCGAGTTGAGTCTTCTTTATAGTATCGACAAAAACTTCAGCATAATCTTCAGCAACTTTCTGATCTATACCGACTGAAGTAAAAGCCCTAATAGCCAGTTGCTCACCATCTTCGTAACTCGTTGGCTTCGGCATAGATTTATGAAGGCGTGAAAGTGATCTTCAGAGGGTACTCTTTGCCTTTTCAATATCAGCTACAACCTGCTCCATTACTTGAGCCTTCTGTGGATCTCTTTCCTTTATTGACGCAATATGCTTTTTCATTGCTGCAATATAATCATCCACGCTTTGTACTGATGCTCATCATGCTGGTTCTGCTTCAGCCCTCTTCTGGTGCTTCAATTTTGAGAAATCAATGATGCTAGAAGATTTTATATCGCGAGTAAACATAAGGAATAATTTAAAGATATATTACCAGACTACGTTAGCATATTTCGCTAATATTTGCAAAAATCTCACATATTTTATGCCATTAAAACAAATTCATTTAAATATAAATATAGTATATAAAGTGTCAATATTCAACCTTGCAATTCACGAAAAAATCACAATAAAAAAAACCCAGGACTATATCCTGGGTTTTTTTGTAAGAATAATTAACTTCTCTTTCTAAGAGTCATCATCATGCCAAAGGCGATAAAGAATGCTGCAGCAATAAGGAGAAGTGTTTCTGGACCCGTCTCAGTCTGAGTCATATTTCCAGGATTTGGAGCTGGGGTTGGAGTTGGGGTTGTTGGAGTTGGGGTTGGAGTAGGAGTAACAACTGTTGGAGTTGGGGTTGGAGTAGGAGCTGGTGCATCGAGCTTATATGCGACACATTCATAGTGAGTATCTGCTGCACCCTCAGTTGCTGTCTGAGTATTTGTAACATGAGATACCACAGGGAATCTGAGGATACCAACGAGTTCACCATTCTTCTTATCAGTCTTATCAAGTGTATATCCAGCATTTAAATCTGCTTCTATGAAGCGAACCTTCCCTCCAGGTGAAAGAATGAATGAAGACTTTCCTCCACTTCCACTCGTCCAAACTATATCTGATGGAGTCTTCCATACTGAAACTTCACTTGCAGGAGTAGTAGTCCAAGTTGAATTTCCAAATTTTACCATATTTGGATTTTTTTGTTCATCCTTGTATGCAGTAAGTGGATTCGGTGTGTTATTTGTCCAGTTATCAAAAAGTCCCGTCAATCTTTGTCCCACTTTTACTGATCCACCATCAAAACATTGGTTACAGTTATTTACTGCAAAAGCTGAGTTTGAATTACACGCAACTGAAGCATATTCTCAAGCCGAAGAACCTGCAGATGGAGCAACATTCGTAGGAGCTGAAAGTGTAGTATTTGCAGCTGGATCAGCGGTTATTGCGTCAGCAGCAAAAACACTCGCAACTGGGGAAAGCACGACGAGTGCGACGACACTAATGGTGAGAGATCGCATAGATTGAGGAAAATATAGGAAATAAATAGTCCTGAACATAATATGTTATCAGTATTCTTTGTCAAAAAAAACCTTGTAGAAAAGGAGAAATTGGATACACTATTTGTACATTTGTATTCTAATTATATTTTCTCATTATGCTCACAAATCTTCAACAAGAGCTTAACAAAGCCATAGAACACTATAAGAATGAGCTTGCGAAGCTTCAGGCATGAAGAGCGAATCCCGCAATCGTCGAAGGTGTGTTTGTCATGGCATACTGAAGTAGTCAACCCCTAAAAAATGTAGCTGCAGTATCGACACTTGACGCTCAGACAATTTCAATTCAGCCTTGGGATAAGTCAATCATGCGCGATATTGAAAAAGGAATTACTGATGCAAATCTTGGCCTTAATCCAAATAACAATGGTGAATCTATCCTTATTAACATCCCTCCATTAACTGAGGAAAGAAGAAGAGACCTCGTAAAACTCTCAAGCCGAATGACTGAGGAAGCAAAGGTGTCTATACGCAATATTCGCCAAGACTATAAGAAAAAGCTTGATCAGGCAAAGACTGAAAAAACACTTTCCGAAGATGTTATTAAAAGTTATGAGAACGACCTCCAAAAAGCCGTAGATTCAGCAATCAAAAATATTGATGAAATCGAGAAACAAAAGGAAGCAGAGATAATGAAGGTTTAGTGAACCATAATTTGTATGATATTTTCGTGAATTCCGCATACTACAGCCTCCCTCTTTCTCTTGAGGGATTTTGTAAAATGAAAGGATAAAACGATTCTTTATGTTGGAACTCATTCTTCATCAAAAGAGATAGAAAATCTCTGAGCGTCTCTTCTTTGACAAGAAATAGAAACACTCACGCATGCAAGTGAAGTATTTGGAATCCAAAAAAGTCATAAGCACATTTTTCTTATTCCTGCTGATATTTTCAGAATTCAGGGAAATCTTGAATGAATCCAAAGACTCCATACTTTACGACTCAATCGGTGAGATAAAATAGAGCAAAATCTCCTTATCGAGAATCTTCTCAATATCGGTTATACTCAGAGTGACTATCGTGGTGAAATCGGCACCTATAAGAGAGAGTGATCTATTATTCGGATAATGGCAAAGGAAAGTGAGTGGGTGATTGAGTTTTTTGATAATGAGATAGAAAGCATAATGGAAATGTCTTGAGAAAGCCATGTCCATCATGATTCTGTAATTTTTCCACGCATAGGGAGTGAAGTCAATAATTCCTCACTTCAAGATTCTGTAAATCTTGAATTGTTAGAATATATTTCGCAGTATCCACTTGCACTTATTGCTACTGAGTTTATTGCTGAAAGAGATTGGCTCCACGAAAATAGCAAAATCATTATTGAGTATTCATCTCTAGAGAGGACTTGAAGTGAAAAGAAAAGCATAAAAAAACCCGAAATCGAAAATACGGAAGCCCTTAAATCATTTCTCTCAACATACTCCTGAAGTATAAAAAAAATTGTGAGTCGATATGAGAAAAAGTTAAATGAATTTTTTGAGCTCAACAACCTCCAAAAATTTCACGTTGAGTCTTCTCGACATCAATTTGAAAGCTTTATATTAGAAGATGCCCTAACTCCCTACATTCTCCTTGGGGATGATATTTTCTGAAAGATTTTTATCGAAAATCGTGTTCGTAAATCTTCTATAAAACACCTCGATCTTCTTCTCGCACTCAAGGAATGAGATTTGGTCGTACACCGTGAGCATGGTATCGGAAAGTATTTAAACCTCGAAAAGAAGCGTATCGGCCTTATAGAAAGGGAGTATATGGTAATTTGATATAGCTGAAATGATAAAGTATACCTTCCCCTCACTGAGCTCGGTCGAATTACAAAATACGTCGGTGAATCCGATATCGAACTGTCTCGATTAGAAGGAAAGGAGTGGGAGCGCACTCTCTCAAAGACTGATGCTGAGGTGCAAATAATCGCAGAAGAAATACTCTCAACAGAAGCAAAGAGAAAGCTTACAAAACGCATTCCCTTCAAAAAATTTCCAACAGAAGAAGAAACATTTCTCAAAGCATTTCCCTATACTCATACTCCAGATCAAAAGTCAATTATCGAAGATATTTTTGCTGACATGGAAGATGAGATTCCAATGGATCGCCTTATATCAGGTGATGTTGGATTCGGAAAGACAGAAGTAGCAATGAACGCTATTTATAAGGCTATACTTTCTGGGATGCAGGTAGCTGTGATTTCTCCTCTTCTCATTCTTGCAGAAGAACACAGAGAAACTTTTGATGAACGGCTTGGTGTTTTCTGAGTAAAAATAGCATCTCTCACTCGCCTCACAACTCAAAAAGAACAGAAATCCATACTTGAGCAACTTAAGAATGGAAGTATTGATGTTATCGTTGGAACTCATCGACTTCTTTCAGAGGATGTTCACTTCCGAAGACTTGGACTTCTTATCATCGATGAAGAGCATCGGTTTGGCGTGGCTCATAAGGAGGCCCTCAAAAAGATGAAAGCACATATCGATATCCTCTCCCTCTCAGCAACTCCTATCCCAAGAAGCCTCAATCTAGCACTCTCTGGTCTAAAAAAAATATCACTCTTAACTACTCCACCCCCAAGAAAAAAGCCCATCGAAACAATCGTAGTGCGCTGGGATGAATCGATTATTAAAAATGCAATAGAGCTTGAACTTGAGAGATGATGACAGACAATCATTCTTCACAATAGAATCCGAGCATTGCCAATGATAGAAAAAGAGATAGAAGAACTCTTTGTAGGAAGATGAATGAAAATAATTACCACACATGGACAAATGCCTGCGGATGAAATAGAGAATCGTATTCATGATTTTAAGCACGGGAAATACGATATCCTTCTTACAACCACTATTATTGAAAACGGTGTGAATTTTCTTTGAGCTAATACTATAATTGTCTCGGAAGCAGAAGAATTCTGACTCGCACAACTTCATCAGATTCGCTGAAGGGTGGGACGAAAAGATATCAGCGGAAAATGCTACCTTATGTACCGAAAGTACGAACTTTCAGATATTGAAAGAGAACGTTTAATTGTTCTTTCTGAAAATTCTCATCTCGGAAGTGGCTATGAAATAGCAATGCGTGATATGCAGATACGTGGGACTGGCGATATACTCTGATTCAGACAAAGCGGAAAATCAAAAGAAGTTGGAATTTCACTCTACTTTCAGCTCCTCGAGGAGAAAATTGATGCTATTCGAAGTGGGAAAAATAATCAAGAAAAAACGAAGATCGAACTTGATCTCTCATATGTTTTACCAACAGATTTCTTTGATTCTGATATAGATAAACTTTCATTCTTTCGAGAAATCGAAGCTATTGAGAGCCTTGAAGATCTCGATCGAGTTGAAGAGACATTTCTTATGAATGATTGAGCACAATCCCCATTGGAAAACCTTTTTCTCATGATACGAACCTCACTTATACTCAGCCAATATCACGTTGCAAAAGTATCAAAAGTGGGGCAAAACTATCATTTTGATTTCCACCAAGGAACCCCCCCTCAAGCCCTTCGCGCATTTCTAGAACGGTTTGATGCAAAACACGATATGATACTCCTCAGTGTCACAAAAATTAAGACAGAGGTTAAAAATTGGAAGGACTCGAGAGATTTCCTCAAGCAAATATCTCAAATTTCAAATATATCTCCTCATAAATAATCCAAGAATACTCGCTTAATGGGGGAAAATATTTCCTCATAATTTGGTATTATTTATATTCCATCCTATAAATACCATCTGTTATTTTGAGTCTTCATTCAAGGATATCGAGACATCTTCTAGCAAGAAGAGCTGATGCAACATCAACGCTCGCATATTTTTCAAAGAGTTTTCCTGCTTCAAGATATTTTCCTTGAAAGTACAACTCTAGAGCATCTTCGTAATTCTTATAGTATCATAGACTTCCGTCTAGAGTTTGAGAGTCTCCTTTGGCGACAAGTTCATAAATACATACCCCCTCATTCTTCCCCTTTACAGCAATTTTATCAAGTTTTCGAAATGAAAAAAATTCTTTTGTATCTAAGTAGGTAGATTCAGAAACAATAATATGAGTACCATACTCTTTTGAAGCACTTTCAAGTCTTGAAGCAAGATTCGCAGTATCACCAAGAACCGTGTAATTAAATCGATTTGCTGATCAGATATTTCCGACTAACACATCCCCAGTTGCTATACCAACGCGGAAATCTATGGGGCCTAAGCCTTGTTTGGCAATTTCTTGATTATATTGTGGAAGTATCTCTCGCATCTTAAGTGCAGTCTCACAGGCATGATATGCATGTCTCTCATCATCGAGTGGAGCACCATAAAAACCCATCACAGCATCTCATATATATTTATCGAGTGTTCCACCATTTTGAGTCAGAATTTCTGTCATCTTCGAGAGATACGAAGACATTAGAAGGAAAAGATCTGTCGGTGGAAGCTTCTCAGAAAGTGTCGTAAATCCTGCAATATCGGAAAAGAGGATACTTAATCGTCTCGATTCTCATCAGAGATTTATTGGCTTTCCTGAAGCTGCAATCTTCTCAACAACTCTCCCATCAACATAATGTGAAAATGCGGAAGTAAGAAGACGTTTCTCTTTATCAATAACAAAGAATCGATAAATAAAGGTTAATGGAAATGTGAGTACCCCTCATGCAAGAATGAGTGGATCGATTTGAAAAACGTATCCATAATGGAAATAGAGATACCGAGAAGCCACTATTAACAAAAGTATACTCAGTAAGGCAAATATCGGTGAAATATATTTTGGGAGAAAAAGTGAAAATACGATAAGAAAAAGAGCAATGAATCCTATAAGAATTTTATAGCCTAAATCTCGCATGCTAAACTCTTCTAAATATCTTCCTTGGAGGATCCCATCAAAAAGATGAGCATGAGAGTCAACTCCATCCATCATGGTCGAAGAAACTGGGGAAAGAAATTGGTCGTGAATAATAGATCCTCATTCTCAGATGAATACGTATTTTCCTGAAAACGCCTCTTCAAGTTCATCGGAACGCATCGAGAGAACATCATTAAAGCCATATGTTGTCTGAGCATACGTATTACTTCAACCAAAATAAGGGATAAGAAAATCCTTTCCAACCTGATTTTCATATCGAGACTTCTCATAAGGGAGATTGAGAATATTTGCAAGAGCAAGAGGAAGGGTATATATTTTTGTATCTGTCTTCCAGTCGGAATAAGTAGTCCCACTCACATCAACAACAAATGGTCTGCGATCCCCTTGTTCATAGTGATTAATAAGTCACCATGGAATATTTTGATATGGCTTTCTCGGTATTCCCTCACAGTCCTCAAATAATCATCAAGATCCTGCAACACATACTGCATTTTTTTTATAACTACTTGCGATTACAATATTTTTATTAGCACTGAGGGTCTTAATGAAAAGATCCTCCGATGGATCAACATTCTGAAAGATAATATCAAAAGCAATTCCCTTTACAGATGCACTTTCAAGAAGTCGTACTATATTTGCATATCGAGATTTTGGTATCGTAAGCATTTTTAGCCCTCTTTGTGCTTGATAAGCATTCAGACTCGCATCATCAATCTTAATAAGAGCTATATCTTTCGAAGGAGAAAAATGATATGGAAAAAGGATACTCTGGATTCAGGAGTTTCTATACACAAAATAATGCGTAAAAGAAATCGTAAAAGTCGAATCAAAAAGCTTTACTCACAAGAGAATGAGAAGGAATGCGATGCACCAGATGATAAAAATATGCTTGAGATTTCGAGCGAATTGCATACTATAGACTATATCAGATTTCCCGATTTGCTGCAAAAATCTCACTCTTTTTTGTTACTATGAAAGCTTTAAGAATATTTCTCTCCTGAGTCATCTGGGCTATTGGATTTCTCTCAACGATAGCAGTAGTCGATGCTGCAAGCTCTGGACTCTTCGGTGAGCTTCTTGCGAAAATTCTCGGTATCACCCCAGATCAGGTTGTCAGTTACAATGGAGATGGCACCGTTGCTAATAGCGCGAAACTCTGAGGACTTGATGTTACAAGCTTTCAACAGGTTGCCCCAAATCAATCTTGTGGTGCTGGAAAGTGCATCTACGGATACGATACGAGTGGAAATGTTCTTTGTCGTTAATATTATCCCATGAAAAAAATTATTCTCCTTTTGCTTGGTCTTGGACTTATTAGTGGTTCAGTTCTTGCGCTATTTCCAGGACTATTTCCGGATACTCCTGCCTTTCCACGTATACCGATTTGAGATGGTACTATTGGAAAAGTTTTTACAAAACTTCTTGGTACGAATGATCTCGGAAATTATGCAGGTGATGGAACAGTCCCAAATAGTCTCGCTCTTTCTGGCGTATCGGCAAGCGGGTATCTTAAAGACGATTCAAGTTGCTCATCAGGGCAGAAGTATATAGGAATTGACTCATCTGGAAAAAGAATCTGTGGAACCGTTAATGTTCTCCTTACAGATTACGCAACAATACAAAGTCAAGACTGTCCAGCAGACTATTATCGTATCGATAATACTCAAGGATTAACAGCAACATGAAATGTACTGAAAGCCTGAGATATAGTAAAGACCCCTCCAGGATGCACTATGACTATCGTATTTGCTGATAGTTCAATTCTGAGACTTGATGGGGATACAACTATATCTCTCGATCTTGGTACACTTCCAGATGGCACAACTATTGCTTCTGCTATGCTCTCAAATGGGTCAGTCTGGTGACGTATCCTTACCGAAACTGGATCCTATAACGTTTGAACAGAAATTATCGTTGTATGAGTACGATGAACGAGTATTAACTTAAGCTCTACTGGGAATGTAGTAGTTGTCACTAATACAGGGAGTTGATGGTGAATCCTCAAGACCCCATCATCATCTCAAACATTTGTGAATCTCGTTGATTCCCGATTCTCAAGTTGAGCCTCAGTTCGATGTAAGAACCAATCTACCCATCTACTCGAAAGCCTTGATGATATTAAGGTTGGGGGGTTATATATTATCAATCCACTCTGATGTACTTGAGTAAAACCAAGTCCGGTATGAATAGAAAAATATGTTAATTATGGCAATAATTGGATACGAAAGAATGTCAGGAAAGATATCGAATATATGTATGGACTTTGAACCATATCTGGATCATTTCTCTCCCCATCGAAGAGAATTGTTCTTCGAGATGAAATACTCGCCGCCTCCCCGAATATTTTAGCGGACTGAAATCTTACATCTTCTGGAAATCTTGAAGCCATGAGCCTCTGTGATGCATGAAATAAGTGGTGGAACGAGCGTTATCGTTGTATGCCAAACAACATACTGGCAACTGCAGATTTTAGTCTGCCTGCTCTATCCGATATAACTAATATGGCAAGTACAATATGTCCTGATCTGATGACGCTCTCTGTATTCCCATGAAGACTTCCAACCGATCACCTCTGTAGAGAAAATTCCTCTTGAACACTCAATCCTTGAGCGGGGTTTAAAATACTAGCATCGGGACAATATATAGGTTTTAGCTGATCAGAGATATCCTCCAAGCTTGGCTGATACAGTGCTCTGTCGGGTAAGACTCTCACTCTAGAGATCAAGGAACCAATAACCCTCTCAGCAACAAAGCATTACATATTCGAATTCTGAACTGAGAAACTATTTATTGTAAAAAACGGGATTTGTTTCGTTGGCGATGTGAATCCGGTTTGAAATTACTTCTGCAAAACCAGATTGGGTGTAACTACGAATTTATGAACCTATAGCAATCAAACAAATATAAGCTTCACCCTATCAACAATACCCTCTCAATTCATAATAGGAAATAACATAGGATATAATTTTCCTATTAAAGCCACTTTGAAAAAATTCGTTATTTCGAATTAAATCAAAGTTGAGTTCGATTTTTTATCCATCATCTCTGATTGTCAAAACAAAGGTTTTTTCAACGATACTTATGCCATTGGATGCTGTGACGGTCACTGTAAATGATGTTAGAAGTCCAGCATCATAAGAACCAGTTATCACTCCGGTACTTGGGTTAATAGTAATAGTAGGAGGTAATCCTGTAGTTGAATAGGTAATGGTTCGACCTTGAGTATCAGTAACTCATCCTGCATTAATAGGAGTTATTGGGAGGCCATAATTATCAGAAATAGTCATGTCAGCAAGAGCCTCGAAAGCACTGCCCGAAATAGAAATCGTATTATTTACAGTAAAATTCAGAGTTACTGCTTGGCTTGGTGGATTAATTCCTTGGGCCTTTACACGAACGAAGAGAGTTTTATTTCCTGAAAGATCTGGAAGTGTTGAGCTCCAATTCGCATTATCCAAAGATGCTTCCATAGTAGTCGCATTATATCCGACAACCGTGTTGTTATTATCGTCAGCGGTTACTGATGGAGGAGGTGGAGCGATAGGATTAGTTGAGAAATTCAGAGTTACTGCTTGGCTTGGTGGATTAATTCCTTGGGCCTTTACACGAACGAAGAGAGTTTTATTTCCTGAAAGATCTGGAAGTGTTGAGCTCCAATTCGCATTATCCAAAGATGCTTCCA